>NZ_VSLG01000001.1:326420-448673 GCF_008919445.1 Serinicoccus kebangsaanensis
TCCGAACCCAGGACGCGAGTGCGGTCGACCAGCAACTGCTCGAACTGCACAACCGCCTCTCCCACCCGACCCGCCTGACCACACCAGTACGCGAGATTGTTCCGGGTGATGAGCGTAAGGGGGTGGTCCGAACCCAGGACGCGAACGCGGTCGACCAGCAACTCCTCGAGACGGGCGACCGCCTCTCCCACCCGACCCACCTCACCAGTCAAGATCGCCAAGTCGTCACGCGTGGCAAGGGTGTCGGGGTGTTCCGAGCCCAGAATCCGGCTGCGATCGATGAGCAACTCCTCGGACCGCGCGAGGGCTTCGCCCACCCGACCCACGCGAGCAAGCCCCGACGCCACGTTGCTCCGCATCGACAGCGTGCCCGGGTGACTCAGACCGAGCAGTCTGCCGTGGTCGGCGAGCAGCTGCTCGAGTTGGGCGACCGACTCCTGCATCCGCCCCGCACGACCTAGCCAGATCGCGAGGTTGTTGCGGACGGACAGCGTCTTCAGATGGTCCGCACCCAGAACTCGAACGCAATCCGCCAACAGGCTCTCGAACTGAGCGACCGCCTCCTGCACCCGCCCCAGTTCGCCGAACCCAGACGCCAACTTTCCTCGGATGTCCAGAGTGCTCGGGTGGTCCGGTCCGACGACACGGGTGCACTCAGACAGCAACTCTGTGAAATGAGTGACCGCCTCGTTCACGCGCCCTGTTTCCCCGAGCCACTCCGCCACCTTGTAGCGAACCGGAAACAGGACATCCGACGGGTGGGGAAAACGTTCCTGAACCAGGTCAAGCGCCTCCACGTAGCGATACTGTGCACCTCGCTGCAATGCGATGGTGAACGCCGCAGCTTGCACCGCAGTTGGACCCTCCTCGCGCGGTGGAGCGAGGTCCAGGAGCCACTGCGCCAGGGTCAGGTTGTGTGGCGTCGTCGGCATCGCCGGTTGACCGTCGGCACGCCGAGTGATCTCCTCGTCCAGAACCTGTCGTGCTGCATCGGTGAGGTCCGCAATCTCGTCACGGGCGAGGCCGAGCTCGTCATCCTCGAGCGACTCGCGGACGGTGTCGAGCAAGAGGTGCTCACGAAGCCAGTGGCTGTCGTCCTCGTTGAGGCACCACGACAGCGGAGCCACCGCGTGCTGCAAGGAGTCCATCAGCTCGTCGTGGCCCACCCCCGCCAGCTCCGCTGCCCTCGCGACAGTCAAGGGGTCGTAGGCAGGGATCGCAGCGGTCCCGCTGTCAGAGGTCGCGTCCCCGATGCGGCTCGCCACGGCCCGGATGAGCGCGCTTCTCACCGATGCCGGGAGCTCGTTCCAGCGCATCTGCACGACGTCCCGGGCCGACGCAGGCAGCCGATCGAGCTCCCCAGGTGCAAGGTCGATCCTCCCGCCCGTTCGGGCGATACGACGTTGCACCTGTGCCGAGGTGAGCCACAGCTTGACCAGGTGCGGACTGGGCATACGCGCAGCCAGCACCCGAGCCGCCTCCATGTCTGTCGCGGGCGCGTGCTCGAGGACGAGCTTCACGAGATCGGCCTCGACCAGTGGGGCGATCGCGACCAGCTCCAGGTGCCCGGCGCTGCTGGCGGACTCCATCCATTCGCGGTACTCACGGTTGTGGGCGCCCTCTGGCCAGGCCGTGCCGACGACCAGGACCGGACGATCCGGCACGGCGGGCGCCAACGCCTGGAGCAGCTGCGTGAGGTCCGGTCCCATCCGGTGCAGATCCTCGATCACCACGATCTGCGGTATGCCGGGGTGGGCCAGGTCACGTATGGTGCCCGCCAACTCCTCCGCCGCGGAGACACGGGTCTGATCGACCCGCCGGCCCATATCCATGGTGTCGGCGAGCTCGGCCCGGGTCTGCAGGTGCTGCTGAGCCTGCCGCGCACCGCGGACAGACCACTTCACCACCAGGTTGGCCCCGGGCACGATCCCCGCCACATCGGCCAGCATGTCCACACCTTCACCGGCTAGGTCGACGCTCAGGGCCTTGGTGACCTGCTTCGCGCGCTCACCCCACCGCTGAAGCGCGCCCGTCGCCTCGAGCTTGGCATGCGCCAGCCCCTGCACATGGGCTGCCAGCTGCGGGTACGCGGCGGCCACCACATCCATGCTCGACCCCGTCTGCAGCCGCTCACACCCGAACGACCACCACCCGAACGTCGGCAGAGCACCCCCGGCCCGCACGAACGTCCCGGGATCCGGACCCAACACCTTCCGGCCCGGCATCGGGTCAGCCCCACCCCCGTGATCTTCGCGCACGGGTCCAAGCAGCAACGGCCAGTACGCGGGTTCCGGCTGCCGACCCTGCAACCTCCCGTACAGCTCCTGCACGACCCTCGACTTCCCCACCCCGGACTCCCCCGTCAGCACCACGATCCGAGGCCTCGACGTGTCACCCCCGGACACCTCATCGACCCGGGCCAGCAAGTCCTCGACCACCTGCCGGTGCGCACCCAGAAGCATGGACCAGAGCATGTCAGAGAAGCCACCGCAGCAGCGGCCTGGTGATCCTGCGTCCGATCACGTGACACCCAGCCAAATGTCCGATCACTCGTGCTCTTGGCGGCGTCAGGAAAAACTCCACCCCTGCCCGGCGCCCCGACTGCTATCCTGCGGCGGAGCGAGGTCGAGGTACGAAGCCATCAGCGCCCAGCCCTCAGGAAGCCCGTGAAGGCCTCTACGGTGGCGTCACCCCGGCCCGTGAGCGTGACGAGGTGAGCCCGATGTCGTTGCTCGAACTCTCGGACGACCGTGCTGGCAGTGTCGGCGGCACCGCTTCAGGTCTGAGGTTATGCCTGCGCGCCGTCGGGCTAGGAGTTGCCGTCGTGATGGTTCTGGCGGCCTGCACAGGCGACGACGACTCGGTCCTCACCAGGACAGAGTCACCGTCGGTCGAGCCCGAGATCGAACCGATAGCCGAGGACGAACCCGACGCCGAGGCGGACCCGGAACAGCTGGCTGAGGATCAGGCGGTCAGCGCGGAGATCGACCGGATGCGTGCTCGGCTCTCCGCACCGTCTTTCGACGCCAGCATTTTCGACGGGGTGGACCTGGGTGAGGAGGACCTCACTTTGACCATACCCCCGCAGATCGCGCCGTCCGGTGACGCGCCACCCGTGCCAGAGCTGGCACCGATCGAGGTCGACCCGTGAGGCTTCGGACCGTCTCGCGGACGGCGCTGGGGGTCGGTACCGCAGCATGTCTGCTGGCCGCCCAGGTCGCACACGCGCAGGTCCCGGTGCCGGACGATGCCGTGGGCGAGGACACCGATGGCGACCAGCAGCTGGACACGTGGACCTCCATCCGAGACGTGGACGGCGAGCCGACCCAGCTGCGAATGACCGACTCCGACGGAGATGGGATCCTGCGGGAGCCCGGCGAGCCTGTCGAGGTCAGGTTCGGGCAGGACGGTGTCGGGGGCTACCGGACGACCCAGTACGACTCCGACGGCGACTCCTTCTACGAGCGCCTCGACCATGATCGAGACCTCGACGGCAACCCCGAGGAGTCCATCAGCTGGACCCCGGACGCGCAGGGGGGATACCAGCGCGAGTCGATCGACTGGGACACCGACGGCGACGGTTCCTTCGACGCCCGCTCGGAGCGCCGCGAGACAGATGGTGAGTGGCCGACGCTGCTCGCCTGGAACGACGGCTCCTCGGGCAGCCACATCGTCGCGGAGCTCCCACCTCCCAACGGTCGGCGGGACCCTGGGGAGTCTCACGTCCACTGGACCGACATCGGGGGCGCCGGCGAGATCGTGCGGTTCGACCACGACGGAGACCAGCAGTGGGACGAGATCGGCAAGGACATCGACGGTGTGCCAGGGCTGGACGTGAGGTACACCCTCGCGCCGGACGGGACGATCCTGACGATCTCCCACCTCGACAGCAGCGGCGAGGTCACCTTCACCTTGGAGGACGTCGACGGTGACGGCCGGATCAACGAGATCAGGTATCCCGGGGTCCACGAGGAACAGATCGTCGTCGACGAGAACGGCAACGGACGACCCGACCCCGGAGAGGAACGGCGCGTGCGTCTGCTCAACGACGACGGCTCGGTGGCCGAGGAATGGGTCGACTCTGATGGCGACGGGTCCTGGGACGAGGTCCGCGCCGAGTTCGACGACGACGGCACACCGTCCCTGGTCGAGACCCGCTCTCCGGACGGCACGACGACCATCGCCTACGACTCCGACGGCGACGGGGTGATCGATGCCTGGAAGTACGACCTCGACGGCGACGGCGAGTTCGACCGGTTCACGCGCGACCGCGACGGTGATGGCGTCGAGGACGTGGAGCTGGTCGACTCCGACGGCGACGGCCAGTTCGACACCGAGCGGTGGAACCTCGACGCGGACGCCACCGCAGTCCAGTGCCAGGAGATCACCTTCGACGGCAGCACCTTCCTGACCTTCACCGTGACCGCCGGCACAGGGGAGAGCGTGCTCGACGACGGTTGCCGGCTGGAGCTGCCGATCGGCCCGTGCCCCTCGGCGGACCCCCTGAGCATCTCGCTCGGCATCGCGGTCCCCGGTGGCGGATCGTCCGGTCTCAGCTTCGGCCGCCAGGGGGCCGCCGGTGGAGGTGATGCTGCCAATCAGCACCTGGAGGCCTTCGATGCCGGTGACGTCACCGCCCTGACGCGGTTCTACCAGGAGCAGGCCGAGCTCCTGTTCGCTGACGGCGACAGTCCGTACTTCCAGAACTTCTTCCAGGGGTATGAGTTCATCACCTCGGAGACGTTGGGACAGGACGGCGTCCTGACGCTCTACGGTCGTGGCGATGATGGCTTGGCTCAGGGCAGTTTCGACGACCTCGTGGACGTCGAGTACGACGGCCCCCTCAACGTCGATCTCGTGGATGTCGACTCCTCCACAGTCCCCCCGCAGACGACCCAGCTGAATGTGTTTCCCGTCGACGTGGTCGGCCTGGCGATCTCGCCCCGCGTCGTCGCCCTGCCGGACGGGTCGACGCTCGACGTCGCTGTCGTGGCCAGCTTCCAGGGCGGTGTCGGCTGGGGACCGGCCGACGACCCCGGGGACCGGTGCGAGGAGCTGGGGACGATCGTGCTGCACCACCAGCGTGCGTCGCACGACCCGGTCCGCACGTCGGAGTGGGCATTCTTCGGCACGGGCGAGCCGAACGAGTGGCGCAACGCGCTGGCCCGGGTGGTCGACGACGTGGAGGTCGAGCTCGCGGACCGGACCACGTGACACCCCCGACCGCACCCGAACCCGCCTCACGTCCACCGAGATGACGTCACGGCATACCGATCGAGGGCACTCGCTCCACGACCTCGTCCAGGAGCCGGTCGACGTCCGTTGCCCCCGGTGCGACCACCGGGCCCGGCTGGCGCCTGGCACCCCGGCCGAGGGCACCAGCACGCCGCGCAGGCTCACCTGCTCGGCGTGCGGCTTCGCCCGCCACCACGACGGGATCGTCCTCTCCTTCGCCGACGACGGGCGAGACCCGTGCTTCGGCTACCCGCTCTGGTTCCGGAAGGAGACGGCCAAGGGAACGGTGTGGGCCTACCACCGGCTCCACCTCGAGGATCTCCGCGCCTTCGTCGCCGCCCCCCAACGGTCACGTATCGCCGCGCCGACCTGGCGCAACCGGAGCTATCTGTCACGCCTACCGGCATGGATGAAGTCCGCCAAGAACCGGGCCCTCATCCTCAGGTCGTTGGATGACATGCTCACCGACGCCGAGGAACGGCGACACCCTGGTCGGCCTGAGAGTGGGACCTGAACGGCGAGAGCCCGCCACCTGCACAGGCAGCGGGCTCCGTCCTCAGCGGAGAAGGGTGGACGTGAAGGGACTCGAACCCCTGACCTCTCGCGTGTGAAGCGAACGCTCTAACCAGCTGAGCTACACGTCCGGAACATGCCCTCGGGCACGGGGAGGAAGTGTATCCTCCCCGTGCCCGAGCGGCGAAATCGCAGCGCGATCCGTGGTGTCAGTCGTTCTGCGCGGCGTCGTAGACCTGCTGCGCGACGTTGCCGAAGTACGGGCCGTACATCACGTTGCTCTCGTCCCGGTAGCCGAAGGAGTTCACCGAGTTGAGGGTGCCGTTCGTGATCCAGCCGCCACCGCTGGAGCCACCGGTCATCGAGCAGGGCAGCCGGTGGTCGTTGGTGCCGCGGGTGTCGCGCCCGGCGGTGCCGGAGCAGCGGTAGAGGTACTGCCCGTTGTAGGGGCTGGCCGCGGGGTAGCCGAAGGCGCTGAAGTTGCGGTTGTAGCCCATGTTGAACCCGATCGGGTAGGAGCCGACCGCGTCGACCAGGCTCTCGCCGCCCTGCTCGCCCATCACGGCGAACGCGACGTCGTAGTTGAAGTCGCCGCTGTTGACCCACTGCGAGGGAGCGACCAGGTTCTCCGCCACCCAGGTGCCGTAGGGAGCCGACCCGTTGTCGTATGCCGGCACGAAGGCGAAGTTGGTGGCCCAGTTGCCCGGACCGTCGTTGAGGCAGTGCCCCGCCGTGGTCACGACGTCGCGGTTCACACTCTGGGTCGCGGTGCCGGAGCAGACGTAGTCGCTGCCGGCGATGGTGAAGAAGACCTTGCCGAAGCGCGGCTGCGGGTTGACCCGGACGGCCTGCTGCATCGGTGCCATGGACGAGGAGGTCGAGGCCTCACCCTTGCCAGTGCCGGTCAGCTCGCGCGGCGTGGCCTCCTTCATCCGCTCCGGCGTCCAGTACTGCTCCACCGAGCTCTGCTGGGCCATCGTCGTGGCGAGCGAGTGCGTCACCACCACGTCGCTCTCACCCTCACCGACCTCGGGGACGGCTCCGGCGCCGGTGGCACCGATGACGGACATGGTCAGCGCTGCGGCGCCGGCCAGGGACAGGGCCTTCGTGCGAACTGGACGCATCCACATTCTCCTTAGGTCTCGAGCACCGTCTTTCGGCGCCCGACACTTGACGCTAGGCGGATCTGGGTCAAGATCGACCCAGTCGTGGACAAGCCTTTGGCAAAAGTTGGGTCAGGCCCGGGTCAAGTGACGCAGCGTCAAGGATCGCGCCGCTCAGCGGCCCGCCGGGCGAAGATCTCCTGGGCACGGGCCGTCACCTCACCCGCCCCCTCGCTGACGACTCGCGGGCTCACCTGCGGCCTCTCCAGCGACCGCCCGGAGGTCAGCTCGACGCCGTCGGCCACGTCGAGCCTCGTCACGGCGGTGAGGTCGCGGATGCTGCTCGTGATCCAGACCTCATCCGCCTCATCCAGCACGGACAGGGGCAGCGGCTCCTCCAGCACCTCCAGCCCCTCCTGCCGCAACCACTCGATCGCCAGCCCGCGGGTGACCCCGGCCAGCGGCCCGGAGGCCAGGTCGGGGGTGCGGACCACCCCGTCGGTCACGACGAAGACGTTGGTGCCCGTCCCCTCGCACAGCAGGCCGGACGAGTTGGCCAGGATCGCCTCGGAGTGCCCCGCCGCCTTGGCCGCCCCGAGGGCGACGACGTTCTCCGCGTAGGACGTCGACTTCACCCCGGTCAGGGCCCCCCGCTCGTTGCGTGTCCAGGGCACCACCAGCACGCTCGTCGTGGGCCCCATCGGCTCCTGCGGCACCGCGGTGACGACGTAGGTCGCCGCCCCCTCGACCCGGTCACTGCCCAGCGGCCCCAGCCCCGCGGTCACCGTGTAGCGCAACCGGCCGAACGGCATACCTCCCTCGGCGAGGACCGCCTGGATCCCCTCGCCGATGCGCTCCCGGTTCAACGGCGCCAGCCCCAGCGCCGCCAGCGAGCGATCCATCCGATCGTGGTGCCGGGTCAGCGCGAAGGTCGCGTCGTCGACCACCTTGCAGGTCTCGAAGACACCGTCGCCCACCGTGAGGCCGTGGTCCAGCGCACGCACCGCGCCCTCCGGACCGACCAGGGCACCGTCCACCCAGACACGCACCGCCGCCAGTCCCCCGGCAGCGGTGAGCGAGCTCGAAGTTTCCATGGACGCAGCGTATGCCGTCGCTATCGTGGCCCCGTGAGCACCAGCCTGTATGTCGCCTCCGCCGAGTCCCGATCAGGCAAGTCGGCCGTCGCCGTCGGTCTGCTCGCCGAGCTGTGCGCCCGGGGCGGGCGCGTCGGGGTCTTCCGACCGGTCGTCATCGAGGCGGCCCAGGACCCGCTGATCGAGCTGCTGCACCCGCTGTCGACCTCGACCGCGAGCCCCGAGGAGGCGGTGGGCGTCACCTACGACGACGTCAACACCCGTCGCGACGAGGCGATCAACGAGGTCGTCGACCGCTTCCACCGGTATGCCGCGCAGCACGACACCGTGCTGGTGGTCGGCTCCGACTTCACCGGGGTGCCCACGCCCACCGAGTTCTCCACCAACGCCAGCATCGCCGCCCACCTCGGGGCACCGATGGTCCTCATCGTCCCCGGCGCCGACCGACCCGCCGAGGACACCGCGACCGCGGCGCTCATCTCGGTCCAGGAGGCCGTCAGTCGGCACGCCTCCGTCGTCGCGGTCCTGGCCAACCGCGTCACCCAGGAACAGGTCGAGGAGGTCGCCGACGCGGTGCGCGACAGGTTGGCGCAGGACGTCCCCGACGCCACCCCCCAGGTGATCGGTGTGCCCGCCGATCCGCTGCTCGCCGCGCCGACCGTGCGCGACCTCATGCTCGCCACCGACGGGACGCTCCAGGCCGGGCAGGAGGAGCTGCTGGAGCGCGAGGTGACCGACCTCATCGTCGCCGGCATGACCATGCCCAACGTGCTCGACCGGCTCCGCGAGGGCAACGTGCTCATCTGCCCCGGCGACCGGGAGGAAGTGCTGCTGGCGGCGATCCTCGCGCACCGCTCGTCCACCTTCCCCTCCCTCGCGGCGATCGTGCTCAACGGCGGGCTCCAGCCGAGCACCCAGGTGTCCCGCCTGATCGAGGGCATCGCCGTGGAGCTGCCCGTGGTCGCCTGCCAGGGCGGCACCATGAGCACCGCCATGACCATGCACGACGTGGTCGGCCGGATCTCGCCCGCCTCCACCCGCAAGATCGAGCACGCGCGGGCGCTCGTGCATACCCACGTCGACACGGAGCGGCTGCTCCCCTCCGACGGGGCGACGGGCCGGTCCCGGTCCACGGTCGTGACCCCGCTGATGTTCGAGCACCAGATCATGGCGCGCTCGCGTGCGGCCGATGCCCACATCGTGCTCCCCGAGGGTGGCGAGGACCGCATCCTGCGGGCCGCGGACACGCTGCTCGCGCGCAAGGTCGCCCGGCTCACCCTGCTCGGCGACGAGGCGCAGGTGCGCGACCGCGCCGGCAGCCTGGGGCTGCGGATCGACGACGCGCAGGTGGTCGACCCGCAGACCAGCGAGCTGCGGGAGCAGTTCGCGGCGACGTATGCCGAGCTGCGGGCGCACAAGGGCGTCACCGCCGAGCAGGCGCACGACATCGTGGTGGACCCGGCATACTTCGGCACCCTCATGGTCAAGGCCGGGGCGGCCGACGGCATGGTGTCCGGGTCGATCACGACGACGGCCCACACCATCCGGCCCGCGCTGGAGGTGATCCGCACCTCGGCGGGCGTGTCCGTGGTCAGCAGCGTCTTCTTCATGTGCCTCGCGGACAAGGTGCTCGTCTACGGCGACTGCGCGATCAACCCGGACCCCAGCGCGGAGCAGCTCGCCGACATCGCGATCTCCTCGGCGGGGACGGCAGCGCAGTTCGGCGTCGAGCCCCGGGTCGCGATGCTGTCCTACAGCACCGGCGGCTCGGGCAGCGGGGCCGACGTCGACAAGGTGCGGACGGCGACCGAGATCGTGCGGGAGCGGCAGCCGGATCTGCAGGTCGAGGGGCCGATCCAGTACGACGCCGCCGTCGACCCGAGCGTGGCCGCCACCAAGCTCAAGGACTCCCCCGTCGCCGGCCGGGCCACGGTGCTCGTCTTCCCGGACCTCAACACCGGCAACAACACCTACAAGGCGGTCCAGCGCAGCGCGTCGGCCGTCGCGATCGGGCCGGTGCTCCAGGGGCTGAACGCACCGGTCAACGACCTGTCCCGCGGTGCGACGGTCCGCGACATCATCAACACGGTCGCGATCACCGGCATCCAGGCGAAGGGCTGACGCCATGAGCACCCCCGGCACCGGCTCGCCCGTCGTCCTGGTCGTCAACGCCGGCTCCTCCTCGGTGAAGTACCAGCTGGTCGACCCGGAGACCGGCGAGTCCCACGCCACCGGCCTGATCGAGCGGATCGGGCTCGCCGACGGGGTCGTCCACCACACGGTGGGCGGCAGCACGCACGAGCTGGTCCGGGACATCCCGGACCACGCCACCGCCATCGCCCTCGCGACCGAGGCCTTCGCCGAGCACGGCCCCGTGCTCGAGGACGTCGACCTGCTCGCCGTCGGCCACCGGGTCGTGCACGGAGGCCCCGACTTCGCCGACCCCACACTCATCACCCCCGAGGTCGTGGCGGCGGTGGAGCGGCTGGTCCCGCTGGCGCCGCTGCACAACCCGGGCAACCTGCAGGGCATCGCCGCGACCCAGGAGGCCTTCCCCGACGTGCCGCAGGTCGCGGTCTTCGACACCGCCTTCCACCAGACCATGCCGGCGGCCGCGTCCACCTACGCCGTGCCGCGGGCCTGGCGCGACGAGCACCTGGTCCGCCGCTACGGCTTCCACGGGACCTCGCACGCCTACGTCTCCCGCCGGGTCGCCGAGCTGCTCGGCCGACCGCTCGCGGAGGTCCACTCGATCGTGCTGCACCTCGGCAACGGGGCCAGTGCGACCGCGGTGGCCGGCGGCGCCAGCGTGGACACCTCGATGGGCCTGACCCCGTTGGAGGGGCTGGTCATGGGCACCCGGCCGGGCGACCTGGACCCCGGCGTCGCCGGGCACGTGGGGCGGGTCTCCGGCCTGTCGGCGGAGGAGGTGGAGCGCGCGCTGTCCAAGGAGTCCGGCCTGCTCGGGCTCACCGGCTCGGCCGACTTCCGCGGCGTCATGGCCCGGCGCGCGGAGGGCGAGGAGGCCGCCGTGCTCGCCTTCGACGTCGTCGTGCACCGCCTGCTGCGGTATGTCGGTGCCTTCACCGCCGTGCTCGGCCGGGTCGACGCCATCGCCTTCACCGCCGGGGTGGGCGAGAACAACGCCGAGCTGCGGGCCGCGGTGCTGGAGCGGCTGAGCGGCCTCGGCGTCCTGCTGGACCCCGACGCCAACGCGACCACGGCCGGCGAGACCCTCATCACCACCGCGGACAGCCCGGTGGCGGCCTACGTCATACCGACCAACGAGGAGTGGGAGATCGCCCGGCAGGCCGCCGCCCTCGTCACCTGACCACCGGGCGTCGCTTGTGGTTGCCCCACGCCCCACCGGGCGTCGCTTGTGGTTCCCTCACGCCCCACCGAGCGTCGCTTGTGGTTCCCTCACGCCCCACCGGGCGTCGCCTCTGGTTGCCCCCTCACCACAGGCGACGCTCGGTCACCCCAGGAGTGACCACAGGCGACGCTCGGTCGCCCCAGGGGTGACCACAGGCGACGCTCGGTCGGGGTTGGGGAGGGGTCAGCGGACGCGGCATGCCGGGGCGCTGGGGGTGGCGGTGAGGAAGTGCGGCGCCTCCCAGCCCCGGTCGGCGAAGGCCGTGGCCACCGACCCGGCCACCCCCTCCTCCTGCCCACGCGGGACCAGCGCGATCGCCGACCCCCCGAAGCCGCCGCCGGTCATCCGCGCCCCCACCGCGCCGCCGGCGACCGCGGACTCCACGGCCAGGTCGAGCTCGGGGCAGGACACCTCGTAGTCGTCCCGCAGGGAGTCGTGCGAGGCGCCCATCAGCCGGCCGACCTCCGCCGCCTCGCGCTCGGCCAGGGCCGCGACGAGGTCGAGCACCCTGGCGTTCTCGGTGAGCACGTGCCGGACCCGCCGCGCCACCTCCGGGTCGTCGGCCAGCCGGCCCAGCACCTCCTCCAGGTCGACCCCGTCGACCTCCCGCAGGCTGGCCACGCCGAGCACCGAGCAGGCGCGCTCGCACGCGGCCCGGCGGGAGGCGTACTGCCCGTCGGCGAGGCTGTGGTGCGCCCGGGTGTCGATGACCAGGACGTCGTGGTCGGGCAGCGTCCAGGCCACCGGCGTGAGGGAGAAGTCACGGCAGTCGATGAGCAGCGCGTGCCCGTCCACGGCCCGCAGGGAGACACTCTGGTCCATCCCGCCGGTCGCGGCCCCGGCCACCTCGTTCTCGGCCCGCACGCACGTCGACGCCAGGTCGGCCCGGTCCAGCCCGGACAGCTCCGGCACCAGGTCGTGCAGCGCGAGAGCGACCGAGCAGGACAGCGCCGCCGAGGACGACAGCCCCGCCCCGAGCGGCACGTGCCCGTCGACGAGGACGTCGGCGCCGAGCGCCTGCGCCCCGACGCGCTCGGCCAGGACCGAGGCCACTCCTGCGACGTAGGACGCCCACCCCCCGGGGGTCGCCGGCCCAACCTCGGCCACGGACCCCTCCCACGCCTGTCCGCTGGCCTGCCGGGAGGCGATCCGCAGGCGCCCGTCGTCCCGCCGGCGCACCGCGACATAGGTCCGGTGGGACAGCGCGAACGGCAGGCACCAGCCACCGTTGTAGTCGGTGTGCTCGCCGATGAGGTTGACCCGACCGGGGGCGGCCCACACACCCTGCACGGGCCCGCCGAGCAGACCCGCGGCCTCCTCGGTCAACGCCTCCGCCACCTGCTCGTCGTCGGCCGTGGGGGTCCAGATCAGCTCGCTCATGGCCGGGACGCTCTCCTGCGGGTGGTCGGCGGGCGGATCAGATCCCCAGGCGGTCGAGGAAGTCGTTGCGCAGCGCGCCGCGGGGGTCGAGTCGGCGCCGCAGCGAGCCTAGCCGGTGCCGGTGCGGATAGGCCTCGTCGACCCGCCCGGCGAGCGCGTCCTCGCCGAAGAGCTTGCCCCAGTGCGGCCGCGCCCCCAGGGGCGTGAGCCCCTCCTCGATGTGCGGGATCAGCCGCTCCACGGCGCCCTGGTCCGGCCCCCAGGTGAAGTGGAAGGCGACGCAGTCCACGCCCTGCGTGAGCCCCAGCCACTGCCGACCCGCCGCGACGGCGCGCATCTCGCACACCTGGAGCACCGGCTCCATCCGCGCCGCGAGCCCTCGCAGGGCGTCGATCGCCTCGCCGGCACGCTCCCTCGGCAGCAACCACTCGGACTGCACTTCCGCGCCGTTGGAGGGCGTGAAGTCCATCCGGAAGTGCGGCAGCCGGTCCAGCCAGGGCCCCGGCACCCCGCCCTGCCGGGTGCACCGCTCCCCCGGCCCGCCCGGCAGCATGTGACGCTGCCCGTCCGCGGCCACCAGACCCAGCGCGGCGGGGTCACCTCCCTCGGTGTCGGTGCGCTGCTTGACCCAGACCTGGTCGACCCGGTCCGCGTCCTTCCACCAGGTGAAGACGGACACGCTGGTGCCGAGCCCGGTCACGGCGTCCAGGTCGGCGGCGACCGCGTCCCAGGTCAGGCCTTCGTAGACCGTCTGCGCGACGTCATAGCTCGGCTCCACGTCCAGCTCCAGCGCGGTCACCGCACCGAGGGTCCCGAGCGAGACGACCGCCCCGCCGAAGTCGTCCTCGCCCCGCTCGAGGCGGACCTGCTCCCCCTCGGTCGTCACCAGCTCGACCGCCGCGACCCCCTCCGCCAGGGACGGTATGCCGTCGCCCGAGCCGTGCGTGTCGGTCGCCACCGCGCCCGCGACGGTGATGTGCGGCAGCGAGGCCATCGCATGCAGGCCCCAGCCCAGCGCGGCCAGCCGCTGCGCCACGACGCCGTAGGCGGCGCCGCCCTCGACCCGCGCGAGCCGCCGGTCCCCGTCGACGCTCACGTCCACGGGCAGCCGGCCCAGGCCGACCATGGTCCCGGTCGTGTCCGCGATCCGGTTGAACGAGTGGCGCGAGCCCAGCAGGCGCACCGCGTCCGCGGACGCCATCACCTCGGCGAGCTCGTCGAGGCTGGCGGGCTCGACCAGCTCGCGAGCCGAGTAGGCGTAGTTCTTGGCCCAGGTGCTCCCCGCAGCGGTCATGCCGTCATCCTAGGCGTCGCACCACCGGAGCCGCCGACCGCGACGGCCCGCCAGATCTGGCTGTGCTCGGGGTCCGTCGGCTGCACCGGGAGGCCGGCCTCGGCGAGGAGGCGACCGGTCAGCGTGATCCCGTCCACCGCCCACGGCACGACGCCCAGACCGGCCGGCAGCGGGTCCTGGCCCGGACTCTCGAGGGTGACCCGGTAGCGCACCGCCGGGTCCAGCCCGGGCAGCCGCACCCGGTGCGGCCCGGTGGTGTCGGGGCGGCGGAGCGAGGCGACCTGGTAGAGCGCCTCGGACCGGTCCTGGGCGACGGTCCCGTGGACCCAGGTCGCGTCGTCGTGGTGGTCGCCGTTCACGACCCGGCCGGTATGCAGCAGCTCGCGGTGCGAGGTGTGGAAGGCCACCCAGTGGCTCAGCTCGGTCAGCTCCTCCTCGGAGCAGGTGGCCAGGTCCCACTCGATCCCGAGGTGGCCCCACAGGGCGGTGCCCGCGCGGAAGTCGAGGTCGTGCCGCCGACCGGTGGTGTGCGACTCCCGCGAGGCGACGTGCGTGCCGACGAGCTCCGGCGGCACGAGCAGCATCGTCCCGCGCTGGATCTGCTGCCGCTCCAGGGGGTCGATGCAGTCCGAGGCCCACACCCGGACGGTCCGCTCCAGCACCCCGAGGTCGACCCGACCGCCACCGGCCGAGCAGGACTCGATCTCCAGCCCGGGGTGCGCGGCGAGCAGCTCGTCCATGAGTCGGTAGACGGCGAGCGTGTGCGCCCGCACCCCGGGCTCCCCACCGGGTGTGTGCCCGGCGTCGTTGAGGTAGCGGTTGTGGTCCCACTTGAGGTAGGCGATGGCATACCGGTCCAGCAGGGCCGTCAGCTGGTCCCGGACGTGCGCGTAGGCCCCCGGGTGACCGAGGTCCAGGACGTGCTGCTGCCGGGACTCGAGGCCGCGACGGCCCCCGGCGGCGAAGATCCACTCCGGGTGGGCACGCGCGAGGTCGGAGTCCAGGCTGACCATCTCCGGCTCCACCCAGAGGCCGAACTCCATCCCGGCCGCGTGCACGTGCTCGATCAGCGGGTCCAGACCGTCCGGCCAGGCGTCCTCGGAGACCACCCAGTCACCGAGGCTGGTGGTGTCGTCACGCCGGCCGCCGAACCACCCGTCGTCGAGCACGAAGCGCTCCGCACCGACCCGGGCACCGCGGTCCACCAGGTCCGTGAGCCGGGCCAGGTCGTGGTCGAAGTAGGTCGCCTCCCAGTTGTTGATCGTCACCGGGCGCGGGCGCGCCGGGTGCTGCGGGCGGCTGCGCAGCCAGGCGTGGAAGCGTCCGGCGACCTCGTCCAGCCCGGTGCCGTGCGCGGCATACAGCCAGGGAGTGGTCACGCGCTCGCCCGCACCGATCCTCACCTCGCCGTGCTCCAGCCGCTCGCCGGACCCGAGCACCCGCGAGCCGTTGAACAGCCGCTCGGCATAGGTCGTCTGGTTGCCGCTCCAGCCCAGGTGCACCGCCCACACCTGCCCGCTCCCGAAGCCGAAACCCGGCTCACCGGCGCAGAGCAGGTGCACGGCGTCCAGGCCGGTGCGGCCGGTGCGCACCTCGCGGCTGTGCGCGCCGATGTCGAACGGCTGCCGCTGCGGGACGCGCTCCATCGTGTGCCGGCCGGCGAAGTCGAGCAGCTCGGTGGCGCGCTCGGGCACCGGCAGGGTGGTGCGGAGCGCGCCCAGGTCATAGACCTCCTCGCCGGTGTTGGTCAGGGTGGTCCGGGTGCGCAGCAGCCCGCCCGGGTGCAGCTCGAGCTCCAGCTCGACCTCGAGGTATGCGCATGCGTCGCCTCCGCGGACGACCACCCGCCGGGTGCCGTCCGCCTCCGTGGTCACGGTCGCAGGTGCCTCGCCGCTGGTGCGGAACGCCGGGGACCAGTCGCGTCCCGCACGGGACCCCTCGACCCCCGGTCGCCCGAGCCAGCCCCGGGCGTGCTCGGGGAGCATGCTCACCTGGTCGGCGCGGTCGAACGGGCTGTCGCCCCGGGCCACCCAGCCGGCCAGCGCGAGCGCCTGCAGCTCGTCCTCGCCCAACTCCCCGAGGTCGGCGCCCCAGTGGCGCACCACGGGCAGCAGCTGGTCGGCGAGGTCCAGGACGAGGGAGGTCCCTGCGGCGCGCAGGTGCAGCAGTGTGCTCACCCCACCACCCCACTGCACCGGCGGGCCCGGTGTCCAGTCGGGCCGGTGGCCTCCTCAGGCGGCGAAGATCTGCAGCTCCTCGGCGAACCGGCGGCCGATGCGCAGCAGCTCGGGCAGCTCCGGGTGCCGGACGATCACCATCCCGTCGGACAGCAGGGTCGCCCGCCAGTCCCGCCGCATCGAGCCGACGGGGAGCAGGTCGATGACCCGGACGTGCTCCCCCTCCTCGCGGACCAGCCGCTCGAGGCCCTCGACCCGGCTGATCCGGCCCGAGCCCTGGGCCCGCTTGAAGATGCTGGCGGCGTTGTAGCGGTGCGTGACCGGCTCCGGCGATCCGGTCGTGACGGCCTCCGCCCAGGTGCGGAAGAGGTCCGCGTCGCAGGCGTAGTTCATGACGTCCACCGTCCGTGCCCCCGGCGGGCGGGCACCGATCTCGCCGAACACCACCTCGCCGTCGGCCTTGCGGTACCACTCCATGTGGGTGAAGCCGTGGGTGAACTGCAGCGCGGTGAGCACCGCGCGGCCCATGGCCAGGCCGCCCGCGAGCTCGGGCGCCTCGGTGTCCTTCAACGCGATGGTCATCGGGCTGACCCACTCGTGGCTGCGCTGCTCCAGCGGCCGCGGGAGATACCAGCTGATGTTCTCCACGTGCACCTGGCCGTCGCCGCAGATGGTGTCGTAGGTGAACTCCTCGCCCTCGATGAACTCCTCGACGCTCACCTTGGGGACGTGCCGGATCATCGGCTGCACCTCGGCGAGCCGCGTCGCGGAGTCCACCCGGTAGGTGTCCGCCGAGCCCGCGCCGGCGATCGGCTTGACGATGAGCGGGTAGCCGACCATCTCCGCGGCCTCCCACACCTGGGCCGTGGTGGTGGCAGCGGCGTGCCGCGGCGTGCGGATGCCGGCGGCGTCCAGCACCTGCTTCATCGACTCCTTGTCGCGGAACCAGGTGGCCTGCTCGACGCTCATCCCGGGCAGGCCCAGGTGCTCCCGGATGGTGGCGGCCAGCACGACGTAGGGCTCCCACAGGCACTCGACCTGGTCGATGCCCACGTGCCGGGCCAGACCGGTGAGCGCTGCGAGCACGGCCTCGGTGTCGGCGAGCGGCACGTGCTCGTAGTGCGCCAGGTGCGCCCGCGCCTCGTGCGGCAGGGCCGAGACGGGCTGGTCGCCGACGCCGATCACGCGCGCGCCGGTCCGGGCCAGGGCCCGGGTGAAGTAGCCCTGCTCCAACGGGAAGCCCGGGCTGAGCATGACGATGTTCACGGGTGCCTCCTATCCCGCCTCGACCAGCGTGACCTGGACCGTGGAGACGATGCGTTCCAGCGCCTCACGCACCACGCCGGTGTCGTGGTGCCGGACGGTGATGAACCCTTCTCCCTCGTAGGAGCTGGACGCCTGCTGCCCCCGGTGCGGCAGCCGGTGGTCCACCACGAGCTCGCCCAGCTCCCGGTTGATCTCCTCCAGCCCGGTGACGCCGCGGACCCGTCCGTGCCCCATCCCGCGCAGGTATGCCGTGCCGCAGGCATACACGCGCTCGGGGCGGACGAACTCCTCCCGCAGCACCAGCCGCGACCACAGGTCGAAGAAGTCGACGTCGTGGGCCAGCCCGATCATCGAGGCCAGCTGCGCGCCCGGCGGGCGGGCACCGACCTCGGAGATCGCGACCGAGCCGTCCGGGCGGGCGAACCACTCCATGTGCGACACCGAGTTGTCCACCCCGAGCGCGGCCAGCGCCTGCGGGCCGATCCGGTGGATCTCGGCATACTCCGGCCCGTCGACGCGCTGGGGCAGCACCACCTGCCACTGCATCCACGGGTTGCGCAGCACCTCCAGCGGGGTGGGGTGGTAGTCGGCGACCGAGGAGAACACGGTCTGGCCACCCACGGTCACCGAGTCGAAGGTGTGCTCCCGGCCGGTGAGGAACTCCTCCAGCAGCCACTCCTGGCCGGACTCCCGGCGCGCCAGCTCGAGCCAGGCGTCGACGTCCCCGCGGGTGTCCAGGCGGTAGGTGGCGGTGGCGCCGGCGCCGTCCGGCGGTTTGGCCACGACCGGCAGCCCCACGAGCTCGAGGAAGTCCTCGGCCTGCTGGGTCCGGCTCACCCGCTGGTGCCGTGCGCACGGCAGGCCCGCCTGCTCCAGGACGGTCTTCATCCGCGCCTTGTCGCGCACGTTGCGGGCGCTCTGCTCCCCCATCCCGGGGATCCCCAGCGCGTCCCTCACCTGACCCAGCGGCACCTGGAGCTGCTCCAGGATCCCGATCAGCCGCTCCACCGGGCCGAGCTGGTGGCCCAGTCCGCGCACCGCGTCGGCCAGCTGCTGCGGGTCCAGCGCGTCGGTGACCTGCCAGTGCGCGGCGACGGCGGCACGCAGCTCGGGGTCGAGGTCGTCCAGCGGCGAGGCCGTGATCACCGCGAGCCGCACGTCCGGGACGCGGGCCGCGGCCAGCACGAAGCGTCGGGTCGCCTCGAGCAGGAACGGCGCGACGAAGGCTGCGGTCACCATGTCGAGAGCGTAGTAGGACGGCGGGCGGCCCGGAAGGAGCTGCGGGCCGGGCACAGCCCTCAGCCGCCGGCCCGGTCACGCTCCTCCAGCTCGACCACGGCGTCCAGGAAGCGCGGGCCGGCGCCCTGGGCGGCCAACCGGTCCTCCGCGTTGCGCAGCGGGCAGGTCTGCTGCGACAGGCATCCGCACCCGATGCAGCCGGTCAGCCCGTCCCGCAGCTGCTGCAGGGCACGGATGCGCAGGTCGAGCGTGTCGTGCCACGACCTGGACAGGCGCGCCCACTCCTCCCGGGTCACCGGCCGGTCCAGCGGCACCGTCGCCAGCGCCTCCGACACCTCCGCGAGCGACAGCCCGACCGCCTGGGCCGCCCGGATGACGGCGAGGCGGCGCAGCACGTGGCGTGGGTAGCGGCGCTGGTTGCCGGGCGTGCGGTGCGCCTCGATCAGGCCGCGCGCCTCGTAGAAGCGCAGCGCCGACGCACTCACGCCCGCGCGTCGCGACACCTGGGTCACGGTCAGCTCCTCGCCCTTGACGTCAGCGTGCCGCACCCGACGCTTGACTTCAACTTAAGGTGAAGTTGAAGGCTGGGTGCACCACACGAAAGGACATCTCATGCCACTCAGCCTCATCACCGGAGCCACCGCAGGCCTCGGGCGCGCGCTCGCCGTCGCCCTGGACGATGCCGGGCACGACCTCGTCCTCGACGGTCGCGACCCCGCACGCCTGGACGAGCTGCGGGCGGACCTCCCGCGGGCCACCGTCATCGGTGGCGACGTCACGGACCCCGAGCACCGTCAGGCGCTCGTGGACGCCGTCGGCGGGCGCGGGCTGGACCTGCTGGTGCACAACGCCAGCACCCTGGGCCGGTCACCCCTCCCCCACCTGGCCCAGCTCGACCACACCACCCTGCGGGCCGTGCTCGAGGTCAACCTGGTCGCCCCGCACGCCCTCACCACCGCTGTGCTGGACCAGCTGCAGCGGGCCGGTGGGACGGTCCTCACCCTCTCCTCGGACGCCGCCGTCGAGCACTACGAGAGCTGGGGCGGCTACGGCGCGAGCAAGGCCGCCCTGGACCACCTCGCCGGCACGCTGGGCGCCGAGCACCCCGGGCTGCGCGTCTACGCCGTCGACCCGGGCGACATGCGCACCGCGATGCACCAGGCCGCCTTCCCGAACGAGGACATCTCCGCCCGCCCCCTGCCGGAGGACCTGGCCGTCCCCGGCATCCTCGCCCTGCTGCGGGACCGGCCGGACAGCGGCCGCTACCGCGCCGCCGAGCTGATCGCCGAGAGCGAGGTCCGGGCATGACGACATCGCACGCCGTCACCAGGCTCGCCGAGCGACCGAGCACGACCTTCCACGGGACCGTCCCGACCTTCGCCGGGAGACCCGCCGAGGAGCGCGGTGCGGGACGGGACGCGGTGCGCCTGCTCGTGGCGCGGCCGAGCGGCATCGAGCACCACGCCTTCGGCGACATCGCGGACCAGCTGGACCCCGGCGACGCGCTCGTGGTCAACACCTCGGCCACGGTGGCGGGCGAGATCGACGCCGACCTGTGGCGACCCGGTGGGCCGGAGGTGCAGGCACCGGCGCGTGAGGTGGTGCTGCACGTCGCCAGCCCGCTCGGTGAGGACGAGTGGGTGGTGGAGCTGCGCACCGCTCCCGACGCCGCCCGCGCGGTCCTCGACGCCACCGAGGGTGACCGCGTGCGGGCCGACGGCTTCGCGCTCACCCTGCTGGGGGCATACCCGCACCACGGCTCGCCGACGGCGACGGGCAACCGGCTCTGGCGAGCCCGCGCGGAGGGCGACGTCCGGGGCGTCCTCGACCGGGCCGGCCGGCCGATCGCCTACGGCTACCTCGAGCGGCCCTGGCCGCTGTCCACCTACCAGACGGTCTTCTCCACCGTGCCCGGGAGTGCCGAGATGGCCTCCGCCGGACGACCCTTCACCCCGGACCTGGCCCTGCGGCTCGTCGCGCACGGAGTCCACCTCGCGCCGGTGGTGCTCCACACCGGCCTGTCCTCGCAGGAGGCGGGTGAGCCGCCCCAGCCGGAGCGGTTCGAGGTCCCCGCCAGCACCGCCGAGCTGCTCAACCACGTGACACGGGCACGCGGCCGGGTCGTCGCGGTCGGCACCACCGCCACCCGGGCGGTCGAGTCGGCGGTGATCGACGGCCGGGTGGTCCCGGCCTCCGGCTGGACCGAGCGGGTGATCACGCCCTCGGACCCGCCCGCCGTGGTGGGCGGCCTGGTCACCGGGTGGCACGACGACGGTGCCTCGCACCTGCTGCTGGTCGAGGCGGTGGCGGGCGCCCGGCTCGCTCAGCGTGCCTACGACGCGGCGCTGCGGGAGGGGTATGCCTGGCACGAGTTCGGCGACTCCGCCCTGTTCCTGCCCTGATCCCGCCGTTCACGTGGTGTCTACTCTGCGGCCATCCGGCCTCGCTACCGTCGCCCGGTGGCCAAGGAGCTGGACTTCATCAAGGGCGTCGACAAGCTGCACGCGTTCTACACCGAGCACGTGCGGATGCTCGCGCACGCCTACGACCTGAGCGACGAGGACGCGGCGCGGATCCTGGACCGCTTCGACTTCAAGAACGTCTCCCGCTCGATCCTGGCCCGTCCCCGGGTCGACCTCTTCGAGGTGCCCCCGGAGCTGTAGCCCTGGCTGCCTCACCGGGGAGAACCCGCGCCGGACTGGCATACTCGGAAGGGTGGCCGATGACGAACGCACCGCACCGCAGCGGGTCGAGCGGGTGGCCGACACCTGGCTCCCGACGGACCACGGCACCTTCCGGATGACGGCATACCGGGACGACCGGGGCACCGACCACGTCGCCCTCAGCCAGGGCGTGAGCGACGACGACGGCCCCGACGCCGACCCGCCCCTGGTGCGGATCCACTCCGAGTGCCTGACCGGCGACGCGCTGGGATCGCGGCGGTGCGACTGCGGCGAGCAGCTGCAGGCCTCCCTGCACCTGCTGGGGCGGACCGGACGGGGCGTGGTGATCTACGTGCGGGACCACGAGGGTCGTGCCATCGGCCTCGGCGAGAAGCTGCGCGCCTACGCCCTGCAGGACCGCGGCGCGGACACCGTCGACGCCAATCTCGCCCTCGGTCACCCGGCGGACGCCCGCACCTACGCCCACTGCGCCGCCATGCTGCTCGACCTGGGTGTCGACCGGGTCCGCCTGCTCTCGTCCAACCCGGCGAAGCAGATCGCGCTGCGGGCGCTGGGCATCCAGGTGTCCGAACGGATCCCCATCGTCGTCCCCCACCGGGACGAGAATGCCGCCTACCTTGCGACCAAGCGCACCCGGATGGGCCACGACCGGACCGCCCCGCCCGAGTGGGAGGAGCTGCTGGCCGGGAGGGTGCCGGCGACCGGGGTGCTGGCGCAGCGCTACGGCGACCTGGCCCAGGGCGAGGGTCCCCTCGTGGTGGCCCAGCTCGGTCAGAGCCTGGACGGCTTCATCGCGACCCGGACGGGCGACGCGACCTTCGTCACCGGCGAGCTGGACCGCGAGCACCTGCACCGGCTGCGTGCCCTGGTCGACGCGGTCGTCGTGGGTGGCGCGACGGTCGCCTGCGACGACCCGCGGCTCACCGTCCGGGCGGTGACCGGCCGGCACCCCACCAGGGTGGTCCTGGACCCGCGGGGGGTCACCCCCCGGACGGCCTCGGTGCTGACCGACGGCGCCGCCCCGACCCTCTGGGTCGTGGGGCCGGAGGTCGAGGCCGGAGCGCCCGGCGACCACGTCGACGTGGTCCGCTGGCCGACGGACGGGCCGATGGACCCCCGGGCGGTGGTCGACCTGCTGGCCGCCCGGGACCTGCGCCGTGTCCTCGTCGAGGGCGGAGGGCGGCTGGTCTCGGCCTTCGTCCGCGCCGAGGTCGTGCACCGGCTCTACCTCACCACCGCCCCGGTGCTCATCGGCGACGGGGTCCCCGGGCTGCGCGTCGAGGGCCAGGACCGGCTGACCGACGCGCTGCGCCCGCCGGCCCGGCGCTACCAGCTCGGGGAGGACGTCGTCACCGAGCTCGAGCTCACGCCCCGCCCCGCCACCTGCTCGACCCTGGCCGCCGACGTCCCCGACGCGAGCTGACGTCGGCGCAGCACCGAGGATGACCGCATGAGGCCAGCACCCCCGGTGGACCGCGCGGGAGCACGCCCCGTGGGCTTCGGCGCGGTGGAGGGCGCCGTCGTCCTGACCCCTCTCGTCCTCGCCCTCGCCCTGGTCCTGCTGGTCGCGCCCTCTCCGGCGGTCGGTGCCGCGGCGGTCGCCGCGTCCCTCGTGGTGCCGGCCGCGGTCGCGGTCACGCTGCTGCGTCGCCGGGCGGTCAGCGCACCGGACGCGATCACCCTGGGGCGCGTCGTGCTGACCGGTGCCCTCTCGGCGGCGGCCGTGCTCGTCCTCGCCGACGAGCTGGCCGAGCGCACCTGGACCGTGGCCGCGGTCGTGGGGCTGGCGCTGCTCATGGACGCCGTGGACGGATGGGTCGCCCGACGCACCAGCAGCGCGACGCTGGCGGGTGCGCGTCTGGACATGGAGTCGGATGCGGCGCTGCTCCTCGTGCTGTCCCTCCTCGCCGTCCCCACGGTGAGCTGGTGGGTGCTGGGCATCGGGGCGATGCGCTACCTGTTCGTCCTGGCCTCGTGGGTGCGTCCGGCCCTGCAGGCGGACCTGACCTACAGCGAGCTGCGTCGGGTCGTCGCGGCGCTGCAGGGGGTCGCGCTGCTCATCGTCCTCGTGCCGGTCGTGCCCGTCCCGCTGGCGACCGTCGCGGCGGCTCTCGCCCTGGTCGCGCTGGCCGGTTCGTTCGCCCGGGACGTGGTGGCGCTGGAGGCGAGGACGTGAGCGCCGACGCTGCGACGGCGCTCGCCTACTGGGCCACCGGGCCGGGGTCGGGCGAGCTGCGCACCGAGACCCTGCCCGAGCCCGGGCCGGACGAGGCCCTCGTCCGCACCGTGGTGAGCGGCGTGAGCAGGGGCACCGAGATGCTCGTGCGGCGAGGGGGTGTCCCGGCGTCGCAGGTGGACCGGATGCGGGCGCCCTTCCAGTCGGGCACCTTCCCCTTCCCGGTGAAGTACGGCTACCTGTCGGTCGGCGTGGTCGAGCGCGGCCCGGACGACTGGCTGGGCGCGCGCGTGTTCTGCCTGCACCCGCACCAGGACCTGTATGTCGTGCCCGTGAGCGCCCTGGCCCGGGTCCCCGACGACGTCCCTTCCGGAAGGGCGGTGCTCGCCGGGACCGCGGAGACCGCCCTCAACGCGCTCTGGGACGCACCGCCCTGTGCTGGCGACCGCATCGCCGTGGTGGGTGGCGGGCTGGTCGGGGGCGCCGTCGCCCTCTTGCTCGGCCGCTTCCCGCTGGCCCGGCTGCAAGTGGTGGAGGACGACCCTGAGCGGCGGGCGCAGCTGGCCGCCGTGGGTCTGGACGCGGTGCCGCCCCCGGAGGCGCTCCCCGACTGCGACCTGGTCTTCCACGCCTCGGCCAGCGAGCCGGGCCTCGCCCTGGCACTGTCGATCGCCGGTGACGACGGCACGGTCGTGGAGCTGTCCTGGTTCGGGTCGCCGTCGCCGCGCGTGCCCCTCGGTGAGGACTTCCACGCGAGACGGCTGAGCCTGACGGCGAGCCAGGTCTCCCGCGTCGGCGCCGCCCGGCGGAGCCGCCGGGACACCGCCTCCAGGCTCCGGACCGCCCTGGAGCTCCTCGCCGACCCCGCCTTCGACATACTCCTCGGGGCCGAGCATCCGTTCGGCGACATCACCGCCGTGTTCGACGACCTGGACCACCACCGGGCACCAGCCGGGTGCCCCGTCCTGACCTATCCACAGCCGACTCCGCCGGCCGGACCTGACCGGCCGCACCACACCTGACTCCGAAGGAGCCCCATGTTCGGACTCACCGTCCGCGATCACGTCATGGTCGCCCACAGCCTGCCCGATCCCTTCTTCGGTCCGGCGCAGGCGCTGCACGGCGCGACCTACGTGATCGAGGCCACCTGGCGCCGACGGGAGCTCGACTCCCACGGCGTGGTCGTGGACATCGGGGCGGCGGGGCAGAGCCTGTCCGAGGTGCTGGAGTCGCTGCGCTACACCAACCTGGACGACCACCCCGCCTTCGCCGACCGGCTCAGCACCACCGAGGCCGTGGCGGCGCACGTGGCCCACGCGCTGGCCGAGCGCGACGACACCGGGATCGACGGGATCGGCGTGGTGGTGCGGGAGCACCCCGACGCGTGGGTGACCTATGACCTCGACCTCCGGACCTGAGCGCGGCCCGTCTCGTGCCATCCTCGTGCCCGGTGACCTCGTCGGGCCGAGCGGCGGCAACCGCTACAACGCCCGCGTGCTGGCCGAGCTGGCCGCGATGGGGGTGGCGGTCGTCGAGGAGCGGATCCCCGGCGACTGGCCGCGAGCGACGGAGGACGACCGGCGCGCCCTGGACCAGGCGCTGACGAGGCACGGCGACGTCGTGGTGGACGGGCTCATCGGGTCGGCTGCACCGGCCGAGCTCGCCTCGGCCCGCGCACGCGGCGTCCGAGTCCACGTGCTGGTGCACCTGCCGCTCCCCGTCGAGAACGGGGCAGGGGCCCGGGAGCAGGCCCGGATCTCGGCCTCCGAGCACGAGGCGCTGCGCGTCGCTGACACCGTGGTCGCGACGAGCAGGTGGGCGCGCGAGGATCTGGCGCGCCGGTACGACCTCCGCCACGTGCACGCCGTGCCCCCAGGCGTGGACGTCGCGCCGGTGTCCCGCGGCAGCAGCCCACCTCACCTGCTCTTCGTCGGGGCCCTCACCCGGCGGAAGAACCCCCTCGCCCTCGTCGACGCACTCGCAGGAGTCCGCGACCGCTCCTGGACCGCGTCACTCGTCGGGCCGGCCGGCGCCGACCGGGCCTACGTCGACGCCGTCCGCGACGCAGCGGCCGCCCTGAGGGAGCGGGTCCGGGTGCTCGGCACCCGCAGCGACGGCGAGCTCGAAGCGGTGTGGCGCACCGCCGATCTGCTCGTCCTCCCCTCGACGGCCGAGACCTACGGCATGGTGGTGAGCGAGGCGTTGGCCCACGGTGTCCCCGGGGTCGTCGCGAGCGGAACCGGGGCGGTGGAGGCCCTCCGCGGCTCGGGCGAGCGGGACGGGCTGCCCGACGCCGGTGCGGTGGTGGACATCGACCTGCCGGCAGCGTGGGGCGAGGCCCTCGGACGGTGGCTCGACCACCCTGACCTGCGCGGACGGTGGCGGGCGGCGGCCCTGGACCACCGGGCTAGACTGCGACGATGGGGCACGGCCGCGAGCGAGTTCCGGGCGGTGCTGGGGTGGTAGCCCGTCCGGTCGCGCCCGAGTGGCTGGCTCTGCGACGGGCCGCCGACCACCAGGCCCGCGCGGGGGCGCAGGGCCTGCTGGACGAGCTCACCGGGCACCTGAGGGACCGGGACGAGCTCCTCGTCGTCGACGTCGGCGCGGGCACCGGCTCGAACCAGGCCTGGCTGGCCCCTCGCCTGCCCGGACCACAGCACTGGATCCTCGTCGACCACGACCCCGCCCTCCTGGGGTCGGTCGAGGCCGACGGCGTCTCCGGGGAGATCGAGACCGAGCGTGCGGTCGCGACGGTGGGCGACCTCGCTGAGGTGCTGCCTCCCGACCGCGACGTGGTGCTGACCTGCGCGGCCCTGCTGGACCTGCTCCGGCCCGCCGAGCTCGACGCGCTCGCCGAGGTGATCGCCCCGGCCGGTCGACCCGGCGTCCCGGCGCTGCTCAGCCTCACCGTCACCGGGGAGGTCGCGCTCGACCCCGGGCACCCCGACGACGCGACGGTCGCGGCCGCCTTCGACGCCCATCAGCGACGCGACGGCCTGCTCGGCCCTGATGCGGCGACCACCATGGCGGCGGCGCTCCGACGTCGCGGGGCCCACGTCGAGCTGGCCGCGACCGACTGGGTCCTCGGCCCCGCCGATGAGGTCCTGCTCCGCCGCTACCTCGACGACCGTGCGGCGGTCGTCGTCGAGGAGCGTCCTGACCTGGACTCCCTCGCGCGCGCCTGGCGTGCCGAGCGCGAGTGGCAGCTGCAGGCCGGTGCGCTCACCGTGCGCGTCGGGCACGTGGACCTGCTCAGTCTGCCGTCGGACGCCCCGCAGCAGACCCGGACGGGCCGGTGACCCCGCCTCACGACGGTGGCGGGTCGGCACCCGGTCGGACCCGCCTGGTGGTCCTCGCGACCCTGCAGGTCCTGGTCACGGTGGTGGTGCTCGGCCTCATCGTCTCCCAGTGGGGCCTGAGGCCCTTCACGACGGCGGCTCGGTCGCTGCCGTGGTGGGCCATCGCCCTCGGCATCCTGCTCGGCGCCGTGGGGGTGCTCGCCCAGGCGTTGCGCTGGCGGCTGGTGGCGCGGCACCACCACATCCGTATGCCGGTGGGCCCGGCGCTCGCCCGGTGCTGGCAGGCGGCCTTCCTCAACAGCCTGCTGCCCGGAGGACTCGCCGGCGACGTGCTGCGGGCCGCCGACGACAGCAGTGACGCCGAGGTGAGCGCCGGTCGGCGCGCCCTCGCCAGCGGATTCGCCGCGGTCACCGCGGAGCGTCTCGCGGGCACCACGGTGGTCTTCGCGGCGGCGGCGGTGGCTCTGGTGCCCCTGGCCTCGCTCGCCGCGCTCGCCTGCCTGGTCGTCGCGGTGGTCACCGCCGTGGTGGCGTGGCGCTGGCTCCGTGTCCTGCCCCGGGTGGACCTGGGCGCGGTGGTGCTGCTGTCGGTCGCGGGGTGGGCGGCCTTCGTCGGGATGTTCGTCCTCGCCGTGGCGGTGGTGGCACCGGAGGTCGACCCGACCCTGGCCCCAGGTGTCGCGGCGGTCTCCATCGCGGGCATGTCGGTGCCGATCGCCGTGGGCGGGTGGGGCACCCGGGAGGCGGCCGCCGGCTGGATCTTCACCGTGGTCGGCCTCGACGCCGGGACCGGCGTCACCGTGTCCATCGGCTACGGCATCATGGCCCTGCTCTCCACGCTCCCCGGCGCCGTGGTGCTCGCCGTGCGGCTGGCTCCGCGCGTGCGTGCGGCGGGCGATGCCCGGGGCCGGCGCCGGGCTCGGGCGGACACCCACCAGGGCACCGACGACCTCGCCGGAGGCGACCGCACGCACCGCAGGTGAGCCCACGGCCCGCCCCGCGGTCACCGGCCGAGGACGATCCGCACGACTCCTCCGCCGGGCACGGTCACCGTGCACCGCCCCGAGCCGTCGTCGGCGTGCGCGGCGACGACATACTCCCCCGGCTGCGGCACGTCGAGCCAGAACTGCCCGTCGCCGTCGCTGAGCAGCGCGACGTCGGGCACCGGGACGGGCCCCGCCTCCAACGCCACCCGGGCGTCGGGGACGGGGCTGCCGCTCGCATCGAGGACGATGCCGCGGATCCGTCCGGTCATGATGGTGGGCTCAGCCCTTCCAGAGCTTGAGGTTGTCGAACACCGGCTTGTTGATCCGGGTCCCGCTGTTGCTGCTGGAGCCACCGTAGGCGTGGATCGCCACGGCATACCGGCCGCCGTTCTCGATGACGTAGACCCCGCTGCCGCTCTGGCCTCCGGCCGTGTCGAGCGTGTAGTAGACCTTGCGGGCACTGAGCGAGGCGACGCCGCTCCAGTGGTACCACTGCGTGCCGCTGGGCTTGTCGCCCGGGTAGCCCGACAGGTTGAGGGTCTTGCCGTTCAGCGTGGCGTCGGACCAGTTGGCGAAGCCGAGCCAGCCGGTCTCGTTGCCCTTGGGCTCGCTGAGCAGCATCGCGCCGTAGTCGTACTCGTGGTTCGGGCTGCTGGTCCAGCCGTGCACGCTGCGCAGCTGCGCGCGGGGCACGACGACCTTGCCGTAGGGCAGGCTCGCGCCGTTGCGCCCGGGCATGACCTCGACGCTGCGGACCCAGCCGTGCCGCTGGGTCCCGGGGGCGTGGATGAACACGCAGTGGCCCGCGGTGATGACGCTCTTCGGGCCGTTGAACCAGCCGGTGCCGATCCAGCGCGAGCCGTCGTTGGCGGTGATGAGCAGCGAGCAGTGCACCCGCCACGGGTAGCTGCTGGTGCCGGTGATCTGCACCCGGTTGTCCGGACCCTGGACCGACTCGGTCGAGGGGTCCGGCGGGCCGTAGGTGGCCTCACCGATCGGCCGCAGGCCCGACGTGTCGGGTGCGGTCTCCTCCGCGCTGAGCGCCTCGGCCATGGCGGCCGCGACCGGCTCGAGGTCGAGCCCCTCGACGCTCTGCTTCTGGGCGTTGTCCCCCGTCTGCGGGTCCTCGGTGAGCTCCTCGGTGCCGACCTCGTCGGTCGGCTCCGGCTCCGGCGCCACCGGCTCGTGCGGGTTCGTGGTGTCGTGCGACATGGTGTCTCTCCTCGTGTGCGCGCACCGGCCCCTGCGCCGGTGCGTCGAGGAGTAGGAGCCGCTGGTATGCCCTCAGATACGCGAGGCTGCGAGGTCGGCTCGACGTGGCTGCTCTGTCCTGGGGCGGGGGGAGAGGCGCTGCTACGGTTGGATCCGGGTCAGGGCGGGGAACGGACTTCGTCCGGCCACGGACCGGCGAGAGCCGCCGGTCCGCGGGAGGAATTGAAGATGAGCATCGCCAAGCGAGTCCTGTCCGCCGCTGCCGCACTGGCCGTGGCCGGGAGCATGATGACGGCCGCGCCGGCCTCGGCGGCCGGTCAACGCTGCGACGGCAGCCAGGTGCGGACCTGTGTCTCTGTCGCGTTGCCTGGCAACGACGTCCGGGCTAGAGCCATCATCCGGGACGTGAAAGGCGACGGGCTGGATTTCAAGGTCCGCGTTACTGACGTCCAGCTGCAGCGGCGCAGCGGAGGCAAGTGGGTGACCCTGCAGACCGACAGAGACTACGACGGCTGGCACCGGTCCGTGGACAAGTCTCGGACCTACCTCCTGCACGGCTGCCACGGGAACGGCTATGTGCTCGTGCGTGCCCGCGCCCACTTCGACTGGAAGCGGGTCGGCCAGGCCGGGGAGTGGATGAACTCCAAGGCGGTGCGGGTGTACTGCCACGTGCACATCTGACCCGTCGAGCTGGTGCTCACGGGTCCAGGTGACACGTAGGTCACACGCAGCTGGTAACAACACAGCCCCTGACTGGCGTTTTCGCTGGTCAGGGGCCTGCTGCGTTGGTGGACGATACTGGGATCGACCCAGTTTGAGCACGATGCTGCGATACTGAGGTTCGCCTGCACTAAAGGACTCTGAACTGCGTATACGTTGAACAGTATCGCGTGTCATATGGTACCAGAACTGGACAGACAGGTACTCTGATCCTGCACGTATCCTGCACGGAAGGCATCCCATGCCAGCTCGCAAGAAGCGCGGCTTCGGTCAGCTGCGTCGCCTCCCCAGCAAGCGGTGGCAGGCGTTCTACACGGGGCCAGACTCCAACTTGCACTACGCCCCCACCACCTTTGAGACCGCCGAGGACGCCGAAGCATGGTTGGCCGCCGAGCGGCGACTCACGACAGGAGATCAGTGGTCCACCCCAAGGGAGCGCATGAGCACCCAGCGTCAGCGCGAGGCCACCACCCTCGCGGCTTACGTCGAGCGATGGATGAAGCATCGCGACCTCAAGCCGCGCACCCGCGAGCACTACTTGCAGCTTCTCGACCGGCACATCCTCCCAGCGCTCGGCGCTCTCCCCCTTCGCGCCCTCACGAGTGAGGTGGTCGGAAACTGGTACGCCGAGCTCGATCCCCAAAAACCAACAATCCGGTCTCACGCTTACGGGCTGCTGCGCACGATCCTGGGCAGCGCAGTGCTCGACGAGAAGATCGCGGCGAACCCCGTGCACATTCGCGGCGCGGGCAACGCCAAGCGCGCGACACGAACCGAGCCCGCGACGCTGGACCAACTCGCCACTCTGGTCGATGCCATGCCCGAGCGTTACAAGGTCATGACTCTTCTGGCCGCGTGGTGTGGCCTTCGGTTCGGGGAGCTGACCGAGCTGCGCCGCAAGGACATCGACCTCACCAACGGTGTGATCAAAGTCCGACGTGCCGTTACCCGCGTGAGAGGACAGTTCGTGGTCGGCACACCCAAGAGCGCCGCCGGAATCCGCGACGTCGCTATCCCCCCGCACCTGGTCCCTGCCGTCCGCGAGCACCTGGCCGCGAATATGACCGGGAGGGACGGCCTGCTGTTCCCCTCGGCTGGGGATCCGGCGAAGCACCTGGCCCCGGCCTCCCTTTACGGCGCGTTCTATCGTGCCCGAGAGGCCGCCGACCGCCCGGACCTGAGGTGGCACGACCTACGCCACACCGGGGCGGTGCTGGCAGCGCAGACTGGCGCCACGCTAGCCGAACTCATGGGACGGCTTGGGCACTCCACACCAGCCGCAGCGATGCGCTACCAACATGCTGCGAAGGGTCGAGACGCCCAGATCGCTGCAGCTCTTTCCGCCATGGCACAGGGCAACCCTGGATGATTAGGTGCGTCGGCACTGCTGGTGGGTGCCTGTGGGGAGAAGTGGCGGGAACCTCCCTACCCATCCTCCTGACCTGCGCCGGCACCTCAGGCAGCGCGCCTGTGACAGGCCTGTGACCGCTGCCTCGGGGGCTGAGACCTTGCGGTCGTCACCACGTCGACCAACCCCAGGACGGATGAGTGAACAGATGAGAGGTCTGCCGATCGACCTCGATCGGCGCCTGGTCATCCGCCGCCGGTCGAGGAAGCCCCTTACGCGCCCGATCCTCACCCACGACTACGTGCGAGGTGTCCGCTCGACGTCGGGTGGCGGTGCCGCCGTGAGTTCGTGGCCCTTGCGCTCGCGCAGCGTGTCATCGGCTCCTACCGTTGACAGATAGACTCCTCCCCTGCCCGTCCCGTCGCCCTCGTCGCGGGCGGCTCGCGCGGTCTCGACCTCTTGGTCGCCGCCGAGCTGGCTGGCCGCGGCTACGACGTCGCGATCTGCTCGCGCCATCTGGACCAGGCACGCCAGGGTGCCGAGGTCGCCCAGCAGCGGGCCGCCGCGGGCGAGCCTGCGGCAGGGAGGATCGTCGCCACCCGGTGCGACGTGTCGGACCGGCAGGCCGTGCGGGACGTGGTGCGCCAGGTGGAGGCCGAGCTCGGCCCGGTCGAGGTGCTCCTGCACGTGGCCGGCATCACCCAGGCAGCGTGCCACGGCTATCGCTGCTGACGCATCGACAGCACGAGACCTGCACGTGCCCGTCGGTGCGTCAGTCTTGGCTGGGCTCGTGGTCTCGCTGCTCGGCACCCGCTACTTCCTGTGGCTGCTGCACCGGATGCGCGCAGACGGATGGCCAACTGTGTGATTCTCCCACCCCGGGGTCGCTTCTCGTTCTCGGAGATCACGAGGACGTGGTCGATGACTCTGATCCGTCGAAGCGAGGGGTTGCTGACCTGCCCTGTCCTGACGATGCCACTCGTGTCCTTGCTGATCTCAAGGTTCCGTCAGTACGACGTCGCGCGTCGAGGCAATCGCCGGTGGACGAGCTGACCGCCGGCGCCATAGGTGAAGATGGCCGACCTGCGGTTGACCGCCAGCGGTTCCGACCCCCGATAACCAAGCCGGCCCTGGTGGCGAAAATGCCGACTACTCGACCCCGCCGACCAGCAGGCCAGCTCAGAGCCTCTCAGCGCAGCACGGGCGAGGGCGTCACTTTGCGCCAGAGATCGCCGAGTCCGAGGTAGGACCAGGATGCCGGGATAGCAGCGATCACTAGCAGCACAATTGCACCGGTGAGGTGGTCGTCGAGGAAGGGGTTGGTGCTTGTGGGGATCGCTGCTCCGTACATGAACAGGTACATCAGCGTGCCGCACAACGCACCGACCCGAGCGCCCATGCCGGTCATCAAGGTCACCCCGATGCCCAGCAATCCGAGCATGAACAGCCAGTCGATGACGACGATGCCCGCCATCCCCTGGTAGAAGACAGCGAGTGGGCCCTCGACCCCAGACAGGTAGCCCGTCGTCGGGCTGCCCCCGCCCAGCCACGAACCCTCCGCCGGGGTCGCGAAGCCGAGGCCGAAGGTCTTGTCCAGGAAAGCCCACAAGAAGTAGAACCCGAAGGCCAGTCGCATCACCCCGAGGGCAATCCCACCGAGGACGGGCAGCTCTCGGCGTCCGGTCCCCACCGAACCTGTCGTCCGGTTCTGGCCAGTGCTCGTGTGGGTCGTCATGTCGGCACGCTCCTGTCTCATCGGATCCTTTTCGAACACACCCAATATACTACTATATGTAGTATTACGCCACGCAGTAGCACGCGAAGGCGCACCTCAAGGACACCTCGAGCCGTCTCCGGACGGTGGAGCATGAGCAGCAGGGACAGCGTCAGACCCCGCGTGCGCGTGAGGGAGCAGGCATGCTGATCCGGATCGACGCCGGGGCGAGCATGCCGGTCTTCGAGCAGATCGGGGACCAGTGGTCCCCAGGGGTGCGTGGCGGCGACCTGGTCGCCGACGAGAAGCTGCCACCGGTCCGACAACTGGCCGCGGAACTGGGGATCGCCCCACTGGCGTGGGGTCTGGTCGGGCCCTGCGAAAGGTCTGCCGTGAGCTGCCTGCGCCGTTGGTGATGGACGCTTTGGCGCAGTCCGTGGCTGCCTTGTCGGCACGGGCAGCCCCCAAGGGTTTGGACAGTCTCGGCCCCACCCGGGACATGGGTGGGGCCGAGGGTAGGTGGTGATCGGTGATCGGTCAGCGGCCGCGATGCTCCTCGGGCAGGTCGGTGTCGATCTGCTCCTTGTGAACCTCGTCGGTCACCTGCTGCTCCTCGGCGACGGTGTCGGTGTCGAGGCGGACCTCTTCGACTGGCACGGTCTCCTTGTCGACGAGGACCTGGTCCTCGGTGAGGGTGACTTCCTGCTCGTCCTCGCCGAGGTCAGTCCCGGACAGGCGTGCCCTGTCCTGCTCGTCGAGCGGTTCCCGTTCGATGCGGACTTCCTCCCGCTCGACGGGAACGGTCTTGGTCACGTTCTCGGTGACGACGTACTTGCGCAGCCGGGCCCTGCCGGCGTCTACCTTCTCGGTGCCGACCTGGAGCTGCTCCTCGGAGCGGACCATGCTCGCGTCCGCCTCGTGGTCACTGGTCTGACGCCTGTTGCCTGGGGAGCCCGTGCCGGCGACGGTCCCGTGAGTGGTGCGGGTGTCGGCTCGGTCGCGGGACGCCGGTGCACCGTTGTTCGCGTGCTGCTGCCCGTCCCGGCCGCCATAGTAGGAGTACAGCTCGCGCTCCTCCTCCACCGAGATGTGGCCGTCCTCTTCCACCCGCGGGGCGTCCTTGACCTGGTCCTTGGTGTAGGGCACACGGATCTCGTCGAGTTGCACGGTCGCGCCCTGCAAGGGCACGAACGACTCCGAGGTCCCGAAGAGCCCGGTCTTGATGGTGACCCAGGCGGGCTCTCCGGTCGAGTCCTCCAGATAGACCTGGCCGACCTTGCCGATCTTTTCCCCATCCTGGTCGACGACTACGCCGTCGTTCCGCAGGGACTGGATCTGTTCCTCGTTCATCATGCGGGAACTCCTGTGGTGGGTGGACGGTGCCCTGATGCACCGTCCGCTTACACCGTAAAGGTAGATCTACGACTGGTGGCCCGCAACCCGGACTGGCGTGCCCCCGGGGCGGCACCTGGGAGGCGGCTGCAGTGGCCGGCCAGCAACGCCCATACGGGGTAGATGACCGGGAGGCGCAGCACAGCCGATGTGCACTGGGGGCATTGCCGTTGGCGCGACGTCGTGGAGCACTGGGATCGCCCGGCCGCCTGCGGCGGTGACCGCGTCTAGCGCGGATGGCACCGGCCGTATGCGAGTGATGCACCTCCGGGAAGCCTCTGGTGCCCCGGGGGGCGAGGTGATGTCTGGCTAGTGGGAGACGGACTGTTCGATGCGATTCAGCAGCATCTCAAGTCCGATTTCGAACTCTTCCTCACCGCGGTCCTGGCTGAGCAGTTCGCGCATGCGCAGCACGTGCGGAGCCGTATACAGCCCGGTGTCCGGGTCGTCCTGCTCGGGGATGTCGGCGCTTCCTTCGTTCATGGGCTCTTCGACGGCAGCGACGTTCTCGACGCGCATGGATACCTCTAGCAGAAGATAGCCGACGAGAAAGCTGGTGAACGCCTTGTAAGCGTCGACCGCGCGCCCATCGTCAAAGCCGTGGTCGGTCAGCGTGGCGAGAAGGTGCTCGACCGTCTCGATGTCCCGCAGGGGCGGACGTAGCCAAGGGGTAGCCGGGTGGCGGGATACCACGAGCGGGAAAGCAGCCGGGTGCCTAAGGGATACATCGCGGATCTCGTGAGCCAGCAGCTGTAAGTACTGCTGCCAACTCGTCGGCCGGGCGGCGTCCACCCGACCTACCAGGCCCTCGAGCAGTCTCACCACGACCGCCTCCAGCAGGTCCTCACGTCCAGACACGTACCGGTACAGCGCCATCGCTTCGACTTGCAGATCAGGGCCAAGCCTGCGCATCGTCGTGTGCTCAACGCCCCGTGTCTCGATGCTGGCAAGGGCGGCATCCACGATGCGCTCACGGCTCAAGCGTCGCCGCGAGCGGCGCGTACCCGCCCGCTCGTCTGGGCTCATCAGGGCACCTCCTGGGTACCCACTGTGTCACACGCCCTCTGCGCTGGCTCCTTGTCACCCTCGGCTTCAACCCGCGACTGACTCGGGCAGGTGGCCCTTGCGCTTGGTGTAGGCCTCGGTGGACTTGTGGTTGATCCACACCCGCACCAGTTGCACGATCGCCCCAGAGACCAGCGCGAAGGCCATGGCTTCACCCCAGTCCACCTCGGGGTCCTCGGGGTTGCTCGGGGAGTTGCTGCCGGTGACGAACTTCCATGTCGTCTCGGTGACATTCTTGGCTAGCACTCCCCCGCCGATCGCCGCCACCGTCGTCGCCAGGCTCCACATCTTGTCGCTCACTGAGCTCACCGCTTCCTCGTCTGGGCCCCGGACCCGCCCGAGGACACGCTTGCACGGACATGGACTACGCCGTACGTTTACACCGTATTCGCATGCTGAGCATCACAGCAAGGCGACGCTGACCCAGCCGGGTCCGCGCAAGACACCTCTGCAGTCAGGAGCAGACGATGAGCAAGATCATGATGGCCGCCGCGTTCGGGGCCGGATACGTCCTAGGAGCCAAGGCGGGCCGTGAGCGGTACGAGCAGCTGAGCGCGAAGGCGCAGGAACTGTGGGGGCACCCGAAGGTGCAGGAGCAGGCGTACAAGGCCAAGGAGCAGGCCGGGAGGGTGACCGAGCAGGCCAAGGGCCGGTTGAAGGATGCCAAGGACGGCGACCAGGGCAGCATGGACGGCCCTTGGGACGTCGACACGGACAGCGCCCTCGCGGGTGATGACCTGGAGGACCCCCGTGGCTGAGCGGTTCACCCCGGACACCGACCACGCGTCCACGGGTGAGCTCATCGCGCGGATGAGCGAGCAGACGAGCACCCTCATCCGGGACGAGATGCGCCTGGCGCAGGCCGAGCTGAGCGCCAAGGCCAAGAACGCGGGCGTGGGCATCGGCATGTTCGGTGCCGGTGGCCTGCTCGCCTTCTTCGGCATCGCCACCCTCATCACGACGGTCATCCTGGTGCTCGCCCTGGTGCTGCCCCCGTGGGCCGCCGCGGGCATCGTGACCCTGCTGCTGCTCGCCGCGGCGGCGGTGGTGTCGCTCGTGGGCAAGAAGCGCGTTCAGGAGGCCACCCCGGCCAAGCCCGAACGCGCGATGGACAACGTCAAGCAGGACATCGCCGAGGTGAAAGGGGCCGCCCAGTCATGAGCACCACACCGCACGAGACTCCCGACAGCGAAAACACCCAGGACGAGGCCAGCGGCGACCCGGCACAGATCGAGGCCGACATCGCCCGTCACCGCGCGGAGCTGGGTGAGACTGTCGACGAGCTCACCGAGCGTCTGGATGTGAAGAAGCAGGCCCAGCACAAAATCGAGGCGGTCAAGAAGCAGGCCACGAACAAGGTCGAGTGGGCCCAGACGCGCGCCAATGCTGGCGTGGGTGAGGTCAAGGCCAGGTTGAACAGTGAGGACCACCGGGACGTACTCAGCGTGCTCGCCCCGGCGCTGGGTGCCGTGGCCGCCGTGGTGCTGATCATCGGGGTCGCCCGGCGGGCGCGCCGGTGAGCTCCAGCGCAGCCAACCGTAAGGAAACCGGCGGCAAGGCCGAGCAGGTGGACGCGCCGGACCCGGAGCGGGAGGACAAGCCGGACTCGCCGGCGCAGATGACCGGGCCGGCGTGGAAGTACACCGCGGGCAAGGCGTTACGGGAGTTCCTGGACGACGAGTGCACCGACCTGGCTGCGGCGCTGACCTACTACGCCGTGCTCGCCATCTTCCCGGCGCTCATCGCGATCTTCTCCCTGCTGGGACTGGTCGGGCAGAGCCAGCAGGTGGTCGACACCGTGATGCCCGTCCTGGAGGGCGTGCTCGGTGAGTCCGGGTCCTCCACCCTCGAGCCGGTGGTGCAGTCGTTGGCCACCTCCCCGGGTGCCGGGCTGGCCCTGGTCATCGGTCTGGCCACCGCGCTGTGGTCTGCCTCGGGCTACGTCACCGCGTTCAGCCGCGCGATGAACCGGGTCTACGAGATCGAGGAGGGTCGGCCGGTGTGGAAGCTGCGCCCGGTCATGCTCCTCATCACCCTGGTCATGGTGCTCATGGTGGTGCTCATCGCCCTGATGCTCATCGTGTCCGGACCGGTGGCGACGGCGCTCGGCGAGGCCATCGGCCTCGGGTCGACCGTGGTCACCGTCTGGCAGATCGCCAAGTGGCCGGTCGTGCTGCTGCTGGTCATGCTGCTCGTGGCGCTGCTGTACTACAGCACGCCGAACGTCCAGCAGCCCAAGTTCCGGTGGCTGAGCATCGGTGCCGCGATCGCGATCCTCGTGTGGATCCTCATCTCGGTCGCGTTCGGCTTCTACATCGCCAACTTCTCCAGCTACGGCGCCACCTACGGGTCGTTCGCCGGGGTGATCATCTTCCTGCTCTACCTGTGGATCACCAACCTCGCCCTGCTGCTCGGGGCGGAGGTCGACGCCGAGCTGGAGCGGTCCCGCCAGCTGATCGCCGGCATCGAGGCCGAGGAGGACATCCAGCTGCCCCCGCGCGACGACGCCAAGATCCGCGCGGCGCAGGAGAAGGAGCTGGAGGACCAGGACAAAGCCCGCGCCCTGCGCCGCAGCGGCGGGGACACCACCGAACCCGACCAAACCCCCTACCGGGTCAACGGAGCCCAGCACCCCAGGAAGAAGAGTCACTGATGGTGCAGAACGTGAAACTGGTGCTCGTCGATGACCTCGACGGCACCGAGGCGCAACAGACCGTCGAATTCGCATTGGACGGCGTGTCCTACGAGATCGACCTGCACGACCAGCACGCCACCCAGCTACGCCACGACTTCGACGAGTGGATCGAGCATGCCCGTCAGGCGGGTGGCCGACGGCAGACTCATCGCCGGCCCAACAACTCGTCCGGCCGCAACGACCTGGCCCAGGTCCGGCAGTGGGCCGAGAGAACGGGTACCAGGTCACAGCGACCGCGGTCGCGTCGCCCAGGCCGTGGTCAACGCCTACGACGCCGCCCACTAGCCCAAGCCCGCCAGTCATGTCCAGCGAGATCTCCAGCAGTCCCCCTCGCCCGGCAAGCTGGCCACGGCTCCAACCACAGATGTGACGAGTTGCGTAACCGGCTAGATGACGTTCTTCCTGTGGTCTCGGATCACCACCACGGAAGCAGGCTTGGATGACGCAGGACGCCCCCATGACCCCCATCGGCGACCTGAGACCCGGCACCGTGCGGATGAGACCCTTGCCGGTCGTATTTGGCCTGGACCGGACCCGGGACCGGGAGTCGGGCCGGGAGCACAGCAGTCAGGTCGACAGCACGGTGAGCGCGGCGATGGTCGCGGAAGCCCCGTAGAGATGCCGACGACGCCAACCAGTGCACAGCGCCCGCCAGAGGGCAAGATGCGCGACATATCAGTACCCATGCTGGGGTATGGGCTCACGATCAAGGAGCGTGGCGACCGTGTCGAAGCCGTTCTCGCTGCACTCGATGTCGACTTCGAGCGGGTGGGCCCGGCCACGTTCCAGTACGGCCCCGACGGTATCGGAGTCGGGACGGAAGAGGCTGAACTCGTCTCGGCAGTGCTTCACCTGATCGACGCACGGTATCCCCCCATGAACCAAGCGGAGTAGGGGCCGGGGCGCATGACCGGGTTGCGGATGCACTCGGCCTTGAACAGCGCGTTCAGCGCCTCTGCCATGGCATTGTCATAGGAATCTCCCCTCGCGATCCGACGGACGCGACGGCGTCGGCTTCGGCGAGCCGCTCGGTGTAGCGAATCGCTCGATACTGGACTCCGCGATCGCTGTGATGAATGAGCCCGGTGAGGTCTTGTCCGGACCGATGGCGGGTCCACAGACCCATGTCGAGAGCGTCCAACGCGAGGTCGGTGCGCAGCGATGTCGATACCTGCCAGCCCCCACGATCCTGCGGGAGAAGACATCGAGGACGAACGCGACGTAGGTCCACCCGGCGTGCGTGCGGACGTAGGTCAGGTCGGCGACCCACAGCTGGTTGGGAGCCGTGGCGGTGAACGTGCGCATGACGAGGTCCTCAGGCCGCTCGATCTGCGCACCGTCGCCGAAGGTGGTGCGGCGCGTCTTGTCCCGCGCGATGCCGCGCAGGCCCTCGGCGCGCATCAGCCGCTCCACGGTGCACCGTGCGACGCGGATACCTTCGCGGTTGAGCTCGGCGTGGACCTTCCTCGCGCCGTAGACACCCAGGTTCGCCTGGTGCGCGGTCTTGATGTCGACGATGAGCTCGGCGTCACGAATCGCCCGCGCCGATGGCGGCCTGGTCTTGGACGCGTAGTAGCTGCTCGGGGCGATCTGCACGCCGGCGTCTTTCAACACGGCGCAGATCGGCTCGACCCCGACCTGACGCCCATCGACCACGTCGTGGCGATGGGCGTCAAGGTAGGCCACTACCTGCTGGTGGGGCGGTCGAGCTCCGCCGCGAAGAAGGCCGAGGCCGTCTTCAGGATGTGATTCGCGCGCCGCAACTCGCGGACCTCCCGCTCGAGCTCGGCCACGCGCTGCGAGTCGCTGGTGGTAGTGCCCGGCCGGGCACCGCCATCGATCTCAGCCTGCCGGACCCAGTTGCGCAAGGTCTCACGGTGCATCCCGAGCTGCTCGGCTACCCGAGCGATCGCCCCCGGCTTCGTCGCCGGGTCTGGGCGCAGCTCCACCGCCATACGGGTAGCACGCTCACGCAGCTCGTCGGGGTACTTCCTGGGTGCTGCCATAACTCTCATCTTCCATGGATTGAGAGCCTCCACCAGACCCGGGGCGATTCACACCGTCAGGACAGACGGTTGACCACCCTCACGTTGCTTTGGCTGTCACCGCGGGCGAGGTAGTAGGGGTCCGGAGGCCTCGCTGATCGTCGTGCCCCTCTCGGATCAGATCCTCTTGGTGGCGGGCCATCCTGCACGTATCCTGCTCGTTTCGAGGACGAAAGCGCCCCTGACTGGCGTTTCCGCTGGTCAGGGGCCTGCTGTGCTGGTGGACGATACTGGGATCGAACCAGTGACCTCTTCCGTGTCAAGGAAGCGCGCTACCGCTGCGCCAATCGTCCCTGCGCGGTGAAGACCGCGAGTGCGAGGTGGAGACGGGATTCGAACCCGTGTATACGGCTTTGCAGGCCGCTGCCTCGCCTCTCGGCCACTCCACCGTGAGGCATCTGGTGGTGTTCGTGCCTCCGAGCGGATGACCGGCCTCGAACCGGCGACCTCAACCTTGGCAAGGTTGCGCTCTACCAACTGAGCTACATCCGCGTGCGCCGCTGACACCAGCGGCGCGAGAGAAAACATTAGCCGACGGCGGCAGGCGATTCCAAATCACCGACGCGGCGCGTCACCGGCCGCTCAGCGAGGTCCGGGTATGCCGTCCAGCTGCGCCAGCCGGCGCTGCTCGTCCTCGTCCGACTCGTCGTCCTGCGCGCGCATCCGCGCCCGCTCCTCCCGGCGCAGCTCCCAGCTCGCGCGCCGCTCCTCCCACCACTCGTTGACCCGCGCCGTGGGGCCGCGGTACTCCGGCGGCGGCCAGAGCCGGCGGATCGCCGCGTTGAGCGAGGCCCCGACCAGGACGGCGAAGGACAGGAAGTAGAGGTAGACCATGAGGATGATCGGCGCTGTCAGCGGGCCGAAGACGGAGAAGCCGCCCGCCGCGAGCTCGGCCCACCGGCGGATGAGGATGGAGCTGATCACCCAGAACGCGATGGTGAGCAGGGCACCGGGCAGGTCGCGCCAGAAGGGCGAGCGCGCCGGGGTCGCGACGTGGAACAGCCCGGTGAGGCTCACCACGCCGAGGACACCGACGAGCGGCCAGTAGAGCTCGACGAGCATGTCCATCTGGTCCGGCAGCCAGCGCAGCAGATAGCCCGGCCCGATGAGCAGCAGCGGGAGGGTCAGGCCCATGACCACGATCGAGGCGAGGTATGCCGTGAGCGAGAGCACGCGGGCGCCCACCGGACCGCGGTCGCCGCCCTGCCCATACATGATCGAGATCGCGTCGAGGAAGATGTGCAGCGCCCGGGACCCCGACCAGAGCGCGATGAGGAAGCCCACCGACAGGTAGTCGCCGCGCCGGGCGGTCAGGGTCTGCTGGAACGTCGGCATGATGACGTCCTCCACCGCCTCCGGCGTGAGGAAGGTCAGCGACCAGCGCTCCAGCGCGCTGCTCATGCGCATCAGGGTCTCCGGGCCGAGCCACTCGGAGGCGAAGCCCGCCCCGGCGACCAGGGCCACGAGCAGCGGCGGCAGGGACAGCAGGGTGAAGAAGGCCGCCTCGGCGGCGAGCCCGGTCGCCCGGTAGCGGAAGGCCACCACGGCGGTCTCGGCGGTGAGCCGCACGAAGGCGACGGCCCCGGGGATCGGGGCGATGACCCGGCGCAGGCGACGTCGGAACGTCGTGGGGACCGTCATCACACCCGTCACGTTAGCCCCAGGCATACCAGAACCCGTGGAGGCGGGCCGAGGAGCCCCAGCGCGCGGGAGCTGCACCCCTCGGGCCTACACTGGAGTGCTGGTGACAACGCGGTCAGCCCCTTCCGTGGACCCGCGACAGAAAGGCACCGACCACCCGATGGAACTCTGGCCCGGATCGGCCTACCCCCTGGGCGCCACCTTCGACGGCAGCGGCACCAACTTCGCGCTGTTCTCCGAGCACGCGACCGCCGTCGACCTCTGCCTCATCAACGACCGGGCTATCGAGACCGTGCTGCCGTTGACCGAGGTCGACGCCTACGTGTGGCACGGCTACGTGCCCAACTGCCAGCCCGGCCAGCGCTACGGCTTCCGGGTGCACGGCCCCTACGAACCCTCCCGCGGACACCGCTTCAACCCGCACAAGCTGCTGCTGGACCCCTACGCCAAGGCGATCGCCGGCCAGATCCGCGGGCACCAGGGCCTGTTCGCCTACGACTTCGGCGACCCCACGTCATACAACACCGACGACTCGGCCCTGCACACGATGACCTCGGTGGTGGTCAACCCGTTCTTCGACTGGGGGCACGACCGGCCGCCCCGGCACGAGTACCACGACAGCGTCATCTACGAGGCGCACGTCAAGGGCCTGACGATGAACCACCCGGACGTCCCGCCGGAGATCCGTGGCACCTACGCGGGCGTCGCGCACCCCGCGGTGGTCGAGCACCTGACCAGCCTCGGCGTGACCGCGCTCGAGCTGCTCCCCGTGCACCAGTTCGTCAACGACCCGCACCTGCAGGACGCCGGGATGTCGAACTACTGGGGCTACAACACGATCGGCTTCCTCGCCCCGCACAACGGCTACTCCGCCTACGGCCACCGCGGCCAGCAGGTCACCGAGTTCAAGTCGATGGTCAAGACCCTGCACGAGGCCGACATCGAGGTCATCCTCGACGTGGTCTACAACCACACGGCCGAGGGCAACCACCTGGGGCCGACGCTGTCCTTCCGCGGCATCGACAACGTGAGCTACTACCGCCTCGTCGACTTCGACCGGGCGCACTACTACGACACCACGGGCACCGGCAACAGCCTGCTCATGCGCAGCCCGCACGTGCTGCAGCTCATCATGGACAGCCTGCGCTACTGGGTCACCGAGATGCACGTCGACGGCTTCCGCTTCGACCTCGCGGCGACCCTGGCCCGGCAGTTCCACGAGGTGGACAAGCTCTCCGCCTTCTTCGACATCGTCCAGCAGGACCCGGTCATCTCCCAGGTCAAGCTCATCGCCGAGCCCTGGGACCTCGGCGACGGCGGCTACCAGGTCGGCAACTTCCCCCCGCTGTGGACCGAGTGGAACGGCAAGTACCGCGACACGGTCCGCGACTACTGGCGCGGCGCCCCGGCCACGATGGGCGAGTTCGCCTCCCGCATCACCGGCTCCAGCGACCTCTACGAGCAGAGCGGGCGCCGACCGTATGCCTCGATCAACTTCGTCGTCGCGCACGACGGATTCACCCTGGCCGACCTCGTGTCCTACAACGAGAAGCACAACGAGGCGAACGGCGAGGGCGGCGCAGACGGGGAGGACCACAACCGGTCGTGGAACGGCGGCGTCGAGGGCCCGACCGACGACCCGGAGATCCAAGCGTTGCGGCTGCGGCAGCAGAAGAACTTCCTGGCCACCCTCATGCTCAGCCAGGGTGTCCCGATGCTGGCGCACGGTGACGAGATGGGCCGCAGCCAGCAGGGCAACAACAACGTCTACGCCCAGGACAACGAGCTGGCCTGGATGGACTGGGACCTGGACCCGCACCAGCTCGAGCTGCTCGACTTCACCTCCCGGCTGATCGCGCTGCGCCGCGAGCACCCCGCCTTCGGTCGCCGCCGCTTCTACGCCGGCGACGCCGACCACGGTGGGCAGAGCGACCTCGGCGACATCCAGTGGTACTCCCCCGGCGGCGAGGTGATGAACGAGGAGCGGTGGCACAGCCGGGAGCAGGCCGTCATGGTCTTCCTCAACGGCGAAGCGATCAGCGAGCGGGACGACCGCGGCCGGCCGGTCACCGACGACCACTTCCTGCTGCTCTTCAACGGCCACCACGAGGCGGTCGACTTCACCGTGCCGGGCGGGATGAACACCCCGACCTGGCAGGTGGTCGTCGACACCAGCGGCGACGACCTCGACGACGACGTGCCGTGGGAGACCGGCGGCACGCACCAGATGCCGGCGCGGGCGGTGGTGGTCCTGCAGGCCACGCCCCGGCCGGAGCTCGCCGCCGACTGACGTTCTGGACATAGCTTTCTGGGGCCCGTCCCCCAGAAAGTTATGTCCAGAACGGCAGGTCTCAGAGGTCGGCCAGCCGCTCCTGCTGCTCGGCGACGTCGAAGTCGGCCTCCGGCCAGGCGAGGTCGAGACCGCGCAGGTGCTCCAGCAGCAGCTGCTGGACGGCGAGCCGGGCATACCACTTGCGGTCCGCCGGCACGACGAACCACGGCGCGTGCTCGGTGCTGCACCGCTCCAGCAGCGCCTGGTATGCCTCCTGGTAGTCGTCCCAGTAGGCGCGCTCGTCGAGATCGCCGGGGTTGAACTTCCAGTGCTTGTCGGGCCGCTCGAGGCGCTCGGCCAGCCGCTCCTTCTGCTCCTCCGCGGAGATGTGCAGCATCACCTTGATGACCGTGACGTCGTCGGCCGCGAGCTTCTCCTCGAAGGCGTTGATGGTGGCGTAGCGGCGCTTCCACTGGCCGGGCGGGACGAGGTCGTGCACCCGGACGATGAGCACGTCCTCGTAGTGCGAACGGTCGAAGACGCCGATCATCCCCGGACCGGGTAGAGCCTTGCGGATGCGCCACAGGAACGGGTGCTTCTTCTCCTCCGCCGTCGGAGCCTTGAACGCGGTCAGCTCCACCCCCTGAGGGTCGACCGCTCCGACGACGTGCCGCATGATGCCGCCCTTGCCCGAGGTGTCCATCCCCTGGACGACGAGGAGCACGCGCTTGCGCCCGCCCGCCTTGGACTCGGCATACAGCTGCTCCTGCAGCGTGTCCAGCTCCTCGTCCGCGGCCGCCAGCGCGTCCTTGCCCTCCTGCTTGTCACCGCCGAAGTGCGGGGTGGCCCGCGGATCCAGGTCCGCCAGGACGAAGCCGTCCTTGGCCCGCAGGGCCTCGGTCCAGGACGATGCCGAGGTCTCGGGCGAGGCCTTCTTGGCCTTGTCCCTGCTCTTGTCCTTCCCCTTGACCTTGTCCTTCGTGCCTGCGGACTTCTTCGACTTCTTTCCCATCGCCGCAGTCTGTCACGGGTCCAGCCGGACGCGCAGCAGCAGATCACCGCCCCACTCCAGCAGGTGCGAGGCCTCGCCGACCAGGCCACCCAGCTCCACCTCCGCGGGCACCACCAGCGGGCCTGCTCCTCCGGTCAGCACCGGACGCACGGTGAGGCACAGCTCGTCCACCGCCCCCTGCGCCACCCACGGCCCGAACAGCTCCGGGCCACCCTCGACCACGACCCGCCGCCACCCCCGTCGTGCGCAGACCTCGAGCACGGCGTCAGGAGGGACGTCCTGCCCGTCACCGCCCAGGACCAGCACCCCCGGGTCGGAGCGCAGCTGCGGCGGGACGTCCCCCGACCGGGTCACCACGAGCAGGGCGCAGTCCTGGAGCGGGCCGTAGCCCTCGGCCCGCGCCGTCCCGGCCGCGACCACCACCACGTCAGCCCAGCGGCGCAGGTGGGCGAAGGCGGCGTGGTCGCCCTCCGACCCGGCGTTGAGCCCACCGCTGCGCCCCCCGGGACCGGTCACCCGGCCGTCCAGGGTGGTGATGAAGCTCCCCCGCACCCACACCGCGTCGTCCGCGACCCCGTCCGGCGGGGCATACCAGCGGGCGAGCTCGGCCTCGGACACCGGACCACGGGAGATCTCCATGCTTATCGGGCGGTTCAGCGCAGGAAGGAGGCCACGAGGTCCTCCCACAGCGAGGCGTTGGTGTTCCACTCCTGGCAGTGCCGGGCCTGCGGCCAGACGAAGGTCTGCACCAGCCCCGGCCGGCGCCGGGCCAGGTCCTGAGAGGGCCCGAAGGGCACCGTCTCGTCGGTCGCGGAGTGGATGATGAACATGCGGTGGCTCACCTCGTCGGCCCGGTCCACCCAGTTGGTGGCGGCCACGTCGACCGGCTCCGCGATCCGGAGCAGATGCCGGGACGCCTTGCTGCGCAGCAGGCTCCGGGCCAGCTGCTCGATCGGTCGCGGGATGAAGTGCAGGTCCGCCTGGTGCGCGAGGACCGAGCCCCAGTCGATGACCGGGCCGTTGAGCACGACCCGCTGCACCCGGTGCGCGACGTCCGAGCGGTTCAACGCCTGCAGCACGATCGCCCCGCCCATCGACCAGCCGAGCAGGACGATCCGCCGGGCGCCGTGGGCGAGGGCATACCGCATCGCGGCGTCGATGTCGCGCCACTCGGACAGCCCGAGGCTGTAGCGCCCGTCCGAGGAGGGTGGCGCGCCGATGTCGTTGCGGTACATCGGAATCAGGCAGGTGTAGCCGAGTCGGTGCAGCACCGGGACGGCACGCAGGGTCTCGCCGCGCTGGGCGCTGCGACCGTGCACCAGGATGGCCCAGTCGTCGTGGTGCGCCGGGGCCTGCGGGTCCCCCGGCACCCGCCACGCCGGCAGGTCGCCGACGTCGGAGGTGACGACGACGTCCTCGTGCTGCAGGCCCAGGGAGCTCGTGGGGTCGCCGCAGTAGAAGTACTTGTTCCACCGCGCGGGACCCGGCGCGAGGTCACCCTCGTCGACCCCCAGCAGCCGGCGGGTCACCACCTCCTGCCGCCGGGCGCCGCGGGCGGGATCGTCCGCGTCGTGGTCGTCGCCGGGGACGATCTCCCCGAGCCGGGCGTGCCCGGCCCCGCGCTCCAGCCACAGGCCGTACCTCCCCGCCGACGTCGTCTGCGGGTCTGCCCGCAGGGTCACCGTCCCGGCCTCCCGGTCGACGGCGACGACCGTGACGTCGTCCTTCTTCTCGTGCTCGGGGGTGATGATCCGGTGCGCGAAGTAGGTCGCGGTGCCCATCGACACCGCACCGCCGAGGGCCGCTCCCCCGGCCACGGCCGAGCCCACCGCCGCCGCGCGGCTCGCCGTGCTGGTCATCCGCGTCATCGCAGGCCCCCTCAGTCCCCCGTCACCGGTGCCCCGAGCACCTCGGCCAGCGGGTAGTCGACCGGCTGGTCCAGCTGGTCGTAGGTGCAGCTGCCCGGCTCGCGGTCCTCCCGCCACCGCAGGAACTGCGCGGTATGCCGGAACCGGTCGCCCTCGAGGTAGTCGTACTTCACCTCGACCACCCGCTCGGGCCGCAGCGGCGTGAACGACAGGTCCTTGCCCGCCGCCCACCGCGACCCCTCGCTCTTGCGCGGGGTGTCCGCCTGCAGCTGGGCCGCCCAGTCCCACGGGTGGCCCTCGAACCCGGTCACCAGTGGCTGCAGCTCGGTGAAGAGCTCCCGGCGCCGGGCCATCGTGAACGAGGAGGACACCCCCACGTGCGCCAGCCGACCCTCGTCGGTGTAGATCCCCAGCAGCAGCGACCCGATCGCGTCCTCGCCCGACTTGTGCGTGCGGTAGCCGGCGACCACGCAGTCGGCGGTCCGGGTGTGCTTGAGCTTGGTGAGGACCCGTTTGTTCGGCTGGTAGGTGGCCTCCGGGTCCTTGCCGATGATGCCGTCCAGGCCGGCCCCCTCGAAGTCCCGGAACCAGCGCATCGCCAGCTCGGCGTCCTCGGTCAGCGGAGACAGGTGCACCGAGCCCGCGGAGACGGCCGGGAGGATCGACTCCAGCCGCTCGCGCCGCACGCGGAACGGCTGACCGGTGAGGTCCTCGTCGCCCAGGGCCAGCAGGTCGAAGGCGACGAAGGCCGCCGGGGTGGCCTCGCTCAGCATGCGCACCCGCGACTCGGCAGGGTGGATCCGCTGCCCGAGCGCCTCGAAGTCCAACCGCGAGCCGTCCGCGGAGGCGACGACGATCTCACCGTCGACCACGCACCGCTGCGGCAGCTCGGCCCGGGCGGCCACCACGAGCTCGGGGAAGTAGCGCGTCATCGGCTTCTCGTTGCGCGAGCCGAGCTCCACCTCCTCGCCGTCCCGGAAGACGATCGAGCGGAAGCCGTCCCACTTCGGGTCGTAGCGCCAGCCCTCGGGCAGGGTCGCGGCAGGCTTGGCCAGCATCGGCTTGACCGGAGGCATCACGGGCAGGTCCACGCCGCCAGTGTGCCTGATCGGACCGACAGACGCCCGGGGGCACTGACGACGGTCGGGGCGGAGAGGCATACTGGCGAGCCAGACCGCGACCGCACGACGAAGGACGGTGACATGGCGGACGACGTCATCCGCTGGCTCGCGGACGTCGACGCCTCGATGCTGGGCGAGGTCGGCGGCAAGGCGGCGAACCTCGGCGAGCTGCTCCGCGCGGGTCTGCCCGTGCCGGACGGCTTCGTCCTCACGACGGCGGCGTATGCCCCCACCCGGCCGGGCGAGACCCTGCCGGGCGAGGTGCGGGAGCGGGTCGCAGCGGCATACGAGGAGCTGGGCGAGCGGGCCGGCACCGAGGACGTGGCGGTGGCGGTCCGCTCCTCGGCCACCGCCGAGGACCTCCCGGAGGCGAGCTTCGCCGGGCAGCAGGACACCTTCCTGCACGTGATCGGGGTCGACGCGGTGCTGCGCGCGGTGCGCGACTGCTGGGCGGGGCTGCGGTCGGAGCGGGCGACCGCCTACCGCAGGAGGCAGGGCATCGACGAGGACGGCGTGGCGATGGCCGTCGTCGTCCAGCGCCTCGTGCCGGCCCACGCCGCGGGAGTGCTCTTCACCGCCAACCCCTCCACCGGCGCCCGCGACGAGATGGTCGTCAACGCCGCCTGGGGGCTCGGCGAGGCGGTCGTCGGCGGGCTGGTCACGCCGGACACCGTCCTGCTGAGCACCGCGGACCCGGACGCGCCACGCGTCGTGCGCGAGGACATCGCCACCAAGGACGTCCGCACCGTGCCCTCCGGCACGGGCACGCAGGAGGAGTCCACCCCGGCCGGGCAGGCGGACCAGCCCGCCCTGGACCGGTCGACCCTGCTCGACCTGGCCGCGCTCGGCGTCCGCATCGCCGAGCACTTCGGCGCACCGATGGACGTCGAGTGGGCCTCCGGGGAGGAGGGGATCGCCATCCTGCAGGCGCGGGCCATCACCTCGCTGCCGCCGGCGCCGCTGCGCGACGTGCGCTGGGAGCCTCCCGTCGCGGACACGGTCTGGATGCGGCGTCAGGTGGTGGAGCACATGCCCGAGCCGCTGTCGCCGCTCTTCGAGGAGCTCTACCTGCGTCGCGGCCTGCACGTGGCGATCGGCGAGCTCGGCCGGGAGATGGGCCGAGCCGGTGGGGTGAGGTTCGACTTCGACCGCATGGTGCCGCACGGCTTCGGCCGGACGATCAACGGCTACGCCTACACCACGGTGAGCTTCGACTACGGGTGGCCCACGGTCCGGGCCATCGTCGGCGTGTATGCCCGGATGCCACGGCTCTTCCACAGCCCGGCCTTCGACTGGCACGGGGTGGTGCTGCCCCGCTACCAGCAGGTCCGCGCCCGGTGGACGCAGCTCGACGTGCCCGCCGCACCGAGCGAGGAGCTGCTGGAGGGCCTGGCCGAGCTGGCCCTCGAGGACGCGCGCTACTGGTTCGGCTCGGCGCTGGACCTGGGGATGTCCCGGCTCCTCGACCCCTTCTTCGGAGCGGTCCTGCGGCTCCCGCCGTTCCGCGGCGCGCTGCCCGACCCCGGCCTGGGCAGCTCGGCCTTCCTGCGCGGCTTCGGCTCCCCCGCCCTCGACGCCCAGGCCGACCTGGAGGACCTCGCGGCACAGGTCCGCTCCTCCCGTGAGCTGCGCGCACTGGTGCTCGACACGGCGCCCGAGGAGCTGCTGGGGGCGTTGGACGATCACCCGGACGGTGCCGCGGTGCGGGCCAGGCTGGGCCGGCACCTGACGACCTACGGCCACCAGATCTACAACCTCGACTTCGCCGACCCGACCATGGGCGAGGACCCCTCCCTCGTGATCTCGTCGCTGCGCACGCTGGTCGACACCGAGCCCGAGAAGGGTGCCCAGGCCCGCCGGGAGGAGATCGCGGCGCGGCGCGAGGAGCTGCTCGAGCAGACCCGGCAGGGTCTGGGGCCGGTCGGCCGGGCGGTCTTCGACCGGTTGTGGCGGCTGACGGCGCGGTATGCACCCATGCGCGAGCACGTGGTCTTCCACCTCGGGTCGGGCTGGCCGGCGGCGCGCCGGCTGGCAGCCGAGCTGGGTCGGCGGCTGGTCGAGACCGGGGCCCTGCGCGAGGCCGACGACGTCTACTTCCTGACCGACGGCGAGATCCGCTCCGCGCTGGGCCTCCCGGCGCGGACGGAGGACGACGCCCGCAGCGGTGCCGAGGCCAGGCAGGACCAGGACGTGCCCGACGCCGCCGAGCTGGCCGACCTGGCCCACGAGCGGCGGGAGCTGCGCGCGGCACGGTCCCGCCTGGCGCCGCCCCCGGTGGTGCCCGAGCGGGGCGGGCTGAGGGTCGGCCCGTTCACCCTCACCGCCTTCCACCCGACCCCGGAGGACTCCGGCGAGGACGGCGACGTGCTCACCGGGTTCGCCGTCAGCTCGGGGCAGGTCACCGCACCCGCGTCGGTCATCGGCTCGACCGCGGACTTCCACCTGATGCGGCCCGGCACGATCCTCGTCGCCCGCACGACCACCCCCGCCTGGACGCCGCTGTTCGCCCAGGCCGCGGGGCTGGTCACCGATGTCGGCGGCGCGCTGGCCCACGGCTCCATCGTGGCGCGGGAGTACGGCATACCGGCCGTCATGGGGACCGGGGCCGCCACCGAGCGGATCACCTCCGGCACCGTCCTCACGATCGACGGTGACCGTGGCACGGTCCGGCTGCACGACGACGACGCCGGGCAGGAGTCGTGAGCATGGCCGAGCTGGTGCCGATCACCGGCGAGCTGCGCGCGTATGCCTGGGGCCGCCCGGGTGGGGTGAGCGCCGCCCTGGGCCGGGAGCCCGGCGTCGAGCCGGAGGCCGAGCTGTGGCTGGGCGCCCATCCCAGCGCGCCCAGCCGGCGCGCGGGCGACCCCGAGCACGGGGGGTGGTCCGACCTGGCCGGGTGGGAGGAGGACCGTGGGCAGCACCTGCCCTTCCTGCTGAAGCTGCTCGCCGCGGCGTCACCGCTGTCGCTGCAGGCCCACCCGAGCACGGAGCAGGCACGCGAGGGCTTCGCCCGCGAGGAGGCCGAGGGGGTCCCCGGCGACGCCCCGCACCGCAACTACAAGGACCCGCACGCCAAGCCCGAGCTCGTCGTCGCGGTGGAGGACGGCTTCGACGCGCTCTGCGGCTTCCGGCCGGTCGGCGAGGTCCTGACCGTGCTCGACGGCCTCGCCGCGCAGGTCGAGGAGACCGCCCTCGAGCGCTGGCGAGCCCGGCTGACGGGGCCTGCGGACACCGGCGACCCCGCGACCGCGGTGCGCGACACCGTGGGGTGGCTGCTCTCCGGCGACCCGGCGGTCCAGCGGCTGGTCCGCACCCTCGGCGGGACGGACCTGTCCGCCCTCCCGGAGCGCGACGCCGACCTCGTCCGGCTGCTGGCGCGGCACCACCCCGGCGACCCGGGGATCGCGGTGGCGCTCATGCTCAACCGGGTCACGCTCGCCCCGGGCGAGGCGCTGTGGCTGCCCGCCGGCAACGTGCACGCCTACCTCTCCGGGCTCGGTGTCGAGGTCATGGGTCCCAGCGACAACGTGCTCCGCGGCGGCCTGACCGGCAAGCACGTCGACGTCGCCGAGCTGCTGCGCGTGCTGGACTTCACGCCGGGCCCACCACCGCGCCTGGCCCCGGTCGAGGTCGCGGCGGGGGTGCGGGCATACCGTCCGAGCACGCAGGCCAGCGGCGCGGACGTGCCCTGGCAGGTGCTGCAGGTCACCGGTCCGGCGGAGGTCGAGACGGGTGGCCCGTCGATCGCGCTCGTGCTGGGCGGCGAGTTCGGGCTCCGGGCGGAGACCTCGGGCGCGACCGGGGACCCGCTCACGCTGTCCCGGGGCGAGGCCTGCTTCGTCGACCGTCCCGGCCGGCTCGCGGTGACGGGCTCCGGCGACCTCTACCTCGCGACGACCCTGTCCTGAGCCGCCACACGCACGGACGGTCCCGTGGATGTGGGGCACGGTGCCGACTCCCACGGGACGCTCCGGCGGGGTGTCATCGCCGCCGTCCGCTCAGGTGCCCTCCACCCGGTTGCCCTGCTCGTCCCAGTGCTCGGCCACCTTCTTGGAGGGCTGCACCCGCGGAGGCTCCCATGGCATCTTCGGGTGCTCCGGTGGGAAGTTGAGCTCCCCCAGTCCCCGCTCCAGGTCGGCCTCCCACAGCCCGTAGGCGCCGTCGATCGTGCCCGGATCGTCGTGCAGGCCGGCCCAGGCGTCCCCGTGCTCGGCCAGGAAGTCCGGCACCGTGTGCAGGGTCAGCGCGGCAGGGTCGACGTCGTCGAGCTGCTCCCAGGCGAGCGGCACCGAGACCGGCGCCCCCGGCAGGATCCGGGTGCTCCAGGCCGCGGCCAGCGTGCGGTCGCGCGTGGCCTGGTTGAAGTCGACGAAGATGCGCTCGCCACGCTCCTCCTTCCACCACGCCGTCGTGACCAGCTCCGGCATCCGCCGCTCCAGCTCCCGTGCGATCCCGATGACGGCGTGCCTGACCTCGAGGAACTCCAGCCGCGGCTGGATCGCCGCGAAGACGTGGACGCCACGGTTGCCGGTGGTCTTGACGAAGGGGGTGAGACCGACGTCGGTCATCACCTCGCGCAGACCGTGCGCCGCCCGCACGACGTCGGCGAAGCCGCGGCCCGGCTGCGGGTCGAGGTCGATCCGCACCTCGTCGGGATGGTCGTTGTCCGCGGAGCGCACCGGCCACGGGTGCCAGGTCACCGTCCCCATCTGCGCGGTCCACAGCAGGGTCGCCAGGTCGGTCCCGTCGATGACCAGCTGCGGGTGGCTGCGGCCGGACGGGTAGGTGCAGACGGTGGTGCGCGACCACTCGGGCACGCCCTTGGGCGGGTTCTTGGAGTAGAACTCCTCCCCCTCGATGCCGCCCCGCACCCGCTGCAACGTCACCGGACGGTCCGCCAGACCGCGCAGCATCGGCTCGGCCACGGCCCGGAGGTATGCCGCCAGGTCGGCCTTGGTGATCTCCGCACCGGCGTCGGTGGCCGGCCACACCACCTTGTCCGGGCTGGACAGGCGCACCTGCCGCTCCTCGCCCTCCGGGCCGGGGGCGGTCAGGGTCTGGGCGTCCGCAGGCATACCGCCGAATCTAGCGTGCCGGCGCCCCCGCCGACCTCCCCTTCTGGACATCGCTTTCTGGGGAGCGGGTCCCAGGATCCGATGTCCAGAAGGGACGGTCAGGAAGCAATACGGCTCCTCGGTCGTTGTCCCCGTCATGAGGCATCACAGCACCCCCGCGACGGACGCCACCAAGCCCGACGCCACGGCATACCAGAGCGCGAAGAGCGAGCAGGAGTGGCGCGAGCGGCTCACCCCGGCGGAGTATGCCGTCCTGCGGGAGTCCGGCACCGAGCGGCCGTTCGTGGGTGAGTACACCAACACCACGACCGAGGGTGTCTACGCCTGCCGCGCCTGCGGCGCCGAGCTTTTCCGCAGCGACACCAAGTTCGAGAGCCACTGCGGGTGGCCGAGCTTCTACTCCCCGCTCGCCGAGGACCGGGTGGAGTACCTCGTCGACGACTCGATGGGCAGCACCCGCACCGAGGTGCGCTGCGCCTCCTGCGGGTCCCACCTGGGCCACGTCTTCGAGGGCGAGGGCTACGACACCCCCACCGACCAGCGTTTCTGCATGAACAGCATCGCGATGACGCTGCACCCCAAGCAGGCCTGAGCCCCCACTGCCCGAATTCGACCTCTCGAATCGTCGCCATGGCGACGATTCGAGAGGTCGAAATCGAGCAATCAGCCGTAGGACCCACCGGTCTGTCGGCGGAAGACCTCGTCCAGCGCCGCGCGCGTGGCCTTGGGGACCCCAGCCTCCCGCATCAAAATGGCGAGCTGCTCGTTGCCGCCACCCGGTGTCGCGTGCCCCCGCAGCAGCTCTCCCAGGTCCACGTCGCCCTGCCCCAGGGGCGCCGCGACCTGCGCGAAGCTCTGCCCGAGCAGCCGCTCCGCATCCGGCCGCGCCATCCCGTGGTCGGTGAGGAAGGTCGCGACGGTCCCGAGGTAGTCGAAGAAGGGCGCGACGGTGCCCAGGCCGGTGGCGACGGCGTCGAACTCCTCGTCGCTGCCCACCGCGAGCACACCTCCCGTGCGCTCGAAGACGGTGCGCGCCTCCGGCAGGTCGGGACGCAGCGGGGTCGACCAGGCGCGGACCGCGGTGGCGACCATCGGCACCGCCCGGGCCGTGCGGTGGGCGGGCGCGACCGCAGCGGCCAGGTCCGGCGCGGAGAGTCCCGTCACAGCGCTCACCACCGTCTGGTCCGGGCGCCAGGACAGGTCCGCGAGCAGACCGGCATCCTGTCGCCGCAGGCACACCAGCACGACGTCGGCGCGGTCGAGCACGGCCTGGTTGTCCGGGCCGACCTCGACACCGGGGTAGGCCCGCGCCAGCCGCTCGCCTGCCTCCGCCCCGCGGGGCGACAGCACGACCGGTGGCGGGTCGTCGACCCCCTCGCACAACCCGGTGACGATCGCGGAGGCGATCGCCCCGACGCCGAGGATGCCGATGGTTGAGGTCATGACGTCAGCCTCGCACGCGGCGCCACCCGCTCCGTCGCGTGCCCTCAGGGCAGGGCGGCGACGACCTGGTCCAGGCTCACCCGCGGGCCGGTGAAGAAGGGGGTCTCCTCGCGCACGTGCAGCCTGGCGTCGGTGGCCCGCAGCTCGCGCATGAGGTCCACGATCCGGTGCAGCTCGTCGGCCTCGAAGGCCAGGAGGAACTCGTAGTCACCCAGGGCGAAGCTGGCCAGCGTGTTGGCGAGCACGTCCTTGTAGTCCCGCGCCGCCATCCCGTGCTCCCGCAGCATCCGCGAGCGCTCCCCGGCATCCATGACATACCAGTCGTAGGACCGCACGAAGGGGTAGACGCACAGGTAGGCCTTCGGCTCCGCCCCGGAGAGGAACGCCGGCACGTGGCCCCGGTTGAACTCCGCGGGCCGGTGGATGGCCACGTTGCTCCACACCGGCTCCAGGTGCTGGCCCAGGTGGGTCTGCCGGAAGCGCTGGTATGCCGTCTGCACCGTCTCGACGCGCTCCGCGTGCCACCAGATGAGCAGGTCCGCGTCCGCCCGCAGGGCGGACACGTCGTAGACCCCGCGGATGACCAGACCGTCCTGCTCGAGCGCGGCGAAGAGCTCACCGACCTCCGTCGCCAGCGCGGCGCGCGCCTTGCCCTGCGGCAGCGGGGCAGCGGCGCGGAAGACGGAGTAGGCGGCATAGCGGATCGAGGCGTTGATCTCCTCGGCCTGCTCGGGGGTGGGGTGGGTGTAGTCGGACATGTCCCTCATTGTGCTGGGTGCAGGTCCGCCACGGCCCGGCGGGCCGAGGCGATGCAGGCCGGGATCCCGACGCCGTCGTAGGTGGCGCCGCAGACCGCCAGTCCGGGCACCTCGGCCACCGCCTCCCGCACCTGCGCGACCAGGTCCACGTGGCCCACGGCATACTGCGGCAGCGCACCTCCCCACCGCTGAACGTCCGCGTCGACCGGGGCCGGCAGGGGTCGACCGAGCGCGTCGGACAGGTCGGCGAGCGCGGCGTCGACCAGCTCGGCGTCCGGCCGCTGCAGGGTCGCCTCCTCGCCGTGCCGCCCGATCGAGGCTCGCAGCAGGACCAGATCCCTGGCGCGGCCGGGATCGCCCGCGTCCAGCCCCAGCTCACGCACCCAGTCCCACTTGGTGGCGCTGAAGGTCGCCGCCTTGATGACCCGCTGCTCGACCGGAGGCACGAGGAAACCCGACCCGCGCAGCGCCCCCAGCGGCTCGGCCTCGAAGGCGAGGCTCAGCACCGCCATCGAGGCGGTCTCGACGGTCGCCAGCGCCCCGGCGGCGGTGGGCGCGACCTGCTCCAGCAGCCGTGCCGCGGGGGCCGGTGGCAGGGCCAAAACAACCCGGTCGGCGCGGTAGGCGGTCGGGTCGGGGCGCGGACCGGTCACCACCTCGAAGCCCCCGTCAGCGGTGCGGGTCAGCTCCCGGACCGTCGTCCCCGTCCTGATCTGCACCTCGCGGTCGCACAGCGCCTGCGCGAGGGTGGTGGGCAGACGGTGCAGCCCCCCACGGACCCCGGCGAAGACCGGGGCGGCGGGACCATCACCCGGCGCGAGCGGGAGCAACCGGGCGACGGCGTCCTGCAGCCGCTCGCCGCGCTGCGCCGCCCGGAGCAGCCCCGGGACGGCGGCCCGGGCCGAGAGCAGACGCGCGTGGCCGGCATACACCCCGCCGAGCAGGGGCTCGACCAGCCGGTCGGTCAGCGCCGTCCCGAGGCGTGCCGCGACGAGGTCGCCGACGCTCACGTCGTCGGCCTCCAGCGGGTCCGCCGGCTCGGCCAGGGCACGGGCGACCTCGCCGTCGGTGAGCAGGCCGGCGAGTCCGCGCGGGTCGGCCGGCACCCCCATGAGCGTCCGCGGCGGCAGCGGCTGCAGCACCCCGCGACTCCACACCTGCGCCCGCGCCGGGGTCGGATGGGCGAGGTCCGCCCCGAGCCCGGCGCGCCGCAGCAGGTCCACCCCCTCGGGCCGACGGGCCAGCATCGCCTCGGCCCCGACGTCGACCTCCCGCCCGGCCAGGCTCCCGGCGCGCAGCTTCCCGCCGACCCGGTCGCTCCCCTCCAGGACGGTGACCCGGCCCTCGCCGTCGGCGTCGACCAGGGCCTGCGCCGCCGCCAGTCCGCTGATGCCGCCGCCGAGGACCAGGGTGGACGTCATGCCGTCCAGCGTCTCACCACGCCGCCGTGACCCGACCGTGACCCCCTCGTGGTGATCGTGCCCGGATCGTGACCCGGGTGCAGGAACGTGCCGCGCCCGGACCTCCGTCCCAGCCACGACGCCGCCGGGACCGGCCCGCGGCGGTGGCGAGAGGCTGGGCGATGACCGCACGACTGATGACGGCGCTGGTGGCGATGGTGCTCCTGCTGGCGGGATGCTCCGCAGATGGCTCGGGCGGCTCGGACGACTCGGCCGCCGAGGCGGCCTCCTCCCCCGGCGGTGAGGCCGACGGCGGCGACGCCGCGTCCGAGGGCGAGTCGGCCGACGGGTCCGGCGAGGAGTCGCGCGGCGCGGCCGCCGACCTCGGCCCGACCGTCGCGGACGGCGAGGCTCCGCTCATGGTGCGCAGCGTGGAGCTGGAGATGGTCGTCGAGGACGTGGCGGCCGCCGTCACCCGGGCACGGGCCACCACCACCGGGGCCGGGGGCTTCGTCTCCTCCGAGGACGTCTCCCCCGCGACCGGGACGCGGACCGGCTACGGCTCCCTCGTCCTGCGCGTCCCCGCCGCGGACCTGGACCAGGTCGTGACCAGCCTGTCCGAGCTGGGCGAGGTCCGGGCCAGCCGCAGCAACGCCGACGACGTGACGGCCGAGTACCGCGACGTCGAGGCCCGGATCGCCACCATGGAAGCCGGCGCGACCCGGTTGCGCGAGCTGGTGGCCGAGGCCGCGAACCTCGAGGACATCGCCGCCCTGGAACGCGAGCTGACCGACCGCGAGGCCGAGCTCGACGCCCTCAAGGCCCGGATGCAGGTGCTCTCCGACGACGTCGCCCGCTCCACCATCACGCTGCACCTGGCGGAGGAGTCCGAGGACCTGGACGAGGTCGTCCCCGACACCGGCTTCGTCGCCGGCCTGTCGCAGGGCTGGTCCGCCTTCACCACCTCGGTGACCATGCTGCTGACCGCCCTCGGCGCCCTGCTCCCCTTCCTCGTCCTCGCGGCCGCCGTGCTCGTCCCGGCGCTGGTCTGGCACCGTCGCCGGCGGGCGGCCAGCACCCCCGACCGTGAGACGATCGAGGAGTGACCTCCCCCGCGACACCGACGCTCGACCCGTCCCGCGCCGGCGCCGACAGCACCCTGGTGCGCGCCGCCCGGCAGCTCCCCACACCGCATACCCCGGTCTGGTTCATGCGGCAGGCGGGACGGTCGCTGCCGGAGTACCGCGAGCTGCGCCGGGACGTGCCGATGCTCACCAGCTGCCGCACCCCCGAGCTGGTCACCGAGATCACGCTGCAGCCGGTGCGGCGGCACGGGGTGGACGCGGCGATCTTCTTCAGCGACATCGTCGTCCCGCTGCAGGCCGTCGGCGTCGACGTCGACATCGTGCCAGGCACCGGCCCGGTCATCGCCCACCCGATCCGGGCCCGGGCGGACCTGGACCGGCTCCCGGAGCTCACGCCCGAGCACGTGCCGGACATCGCGGAGTCGGTGCGGCTGCTCGTCGCCGAGCTGGGGCATACCCCGCTCATCGGCTTCGCGGGCGCCCCGTTCACCCTCGCGTCCTACCTGGTCGAGGGTGGCCCGTCGAAGAACCACGAGCGCACCAAGGCCCTGATGCACGGGGACCCCCAGCTGTGGAGCGACCTGTGCGCGCGGCTGGCGCAGATCTCCGGCGCCTTCCTCCGGGTCCAGGCGGGCGCGGGCGCCGGCGCCGTGCAGCTCTTCGACTCCTGGGCGGGGCACCTGTCCCGCGCCGACTACCTGCGCCACGTCGAGCCGCACAGCCGCGCCGTGCTCGAGGGCGTCGCCGACCTCGGGGTGCCGCGCATCCACTTCGGGGTCGGGACCGGGGAGCTGCTGCCCGCCATGGCGCGGGCCGGGGCGGACGTCATCGGCGTCGACTACCGGGTGAGCCTGACCGACGCGGTGCAGCGGACGGAGGGGCGGTATGCCGTGCAGGGCAACCTCGATCCGGCGCTGCTCTTCGCGCCGTGGGAGGCGCTCGAGGCGCGGGTGCGCGAGATCGTGGACGAGGGGCGTGAGGCACCGGGCCACATCTTCAACCTCGGGCACGGCGTGCTCCCGGACACGGACCCGACCGTGCTGACCCGGGTGGTCGAGCTGGTGCACGAGGTGTCCGCGCGGTAGGAGCCAACCACGAGCGACGCCCGGTGGGTCCAGAGCCAACCACAGGCGACGCTCGGTGGGTCAGGAGGCAACCACGAGCGACGCTCGGTCGGGGGTGGGCGGTCAGGGGTGGGCGGTGAGCGCCTCGACCAGGATCGGGACCACGAGCTCGCGCTGCCACGGGCGGGCGCCCAGCTCGGCCGTCGCGGCGTCCACCGCGTCGGCGTCATGCTCCTCGGGCGGACGCCACAGCACCCGCCGGACGACGTCGGGGGTCATGAGGTTCTCGACCGGGATCTCCAGCCGGTCGGACAGGTCGGCGAGGTCGGCCCGCACCCGGGTGAGCCGCTCCGCGGCGGCCGGCTCCCGCTCGGCCCAGGCGCGCGGGGGCGGCGGCGTGTCGCCGCGACGCGCCGGCTCGGGGAGCTCCTCCTCGGGCAGCTGGGCCGCGGTCTTGATCGCGGCGAGCCAGGCCCGCTGGTGCCGGAGCAGCCCCTGCTCGGCCCGTCGCTGCCGGGTGCGCGAGCTCTCCTTGCGGTCCGACCCCAGCCCGGAGGCCTGCGCCGGCATCCGGTGGGCCAGGTCGATGAGCGTGCCGTCCGGCAGCACCCGTGCCGCGGGCACGTCCCGCTCCTGCGCGATCCGGTCGCGCGTCAGCCACAGCTCCCGCAGCGCGCCCAGGGCGCGCCGCTTGCGCAGCCGGTGCACGCCGGTCGTCCGGCGCCAGGCGTCGGGGTCGTCCGGCCCGGGCGGCCCGGTGAAGTGGCACAGCGCGGCGAACTCCTGCTCCGCCCAGTCCAGCTTGCCCTGCTCGCGCAGGTCGCGCTCCATCCGCTCGCGCAGCGGCACCAGCAGCTCGACGTCCAGCGCGGCATACCGCAGCCACGGCTCGGGCAGCGGCCGGGTGGACCAGTCGACCGCGGAGTGCTCCTTGGCGAGCGTCACCCCGAGGTAGTACTCGAGCACCGCCGACAGCCCGACCCGCGGCAACCCGGCCAGCCGCGCCCCGAGCTCGGTGTCGAAGAGCCCGCGGGGGCGCATACCGACCTCGGCCAGGCACGGGATGTCCTGGGTGGCCGCGTGCAGCACCCAGTCGGCCCCGGCCAGGGCCTCGTCGACATCGCCGAGACCGTCGAAGACGGTGGGGTCGACCAGCCACGTCCCGGCGCCCTCACGGCGCAGCTGGATGAGGTATGCCCGTTGGCCGTACCGGTAGCCCGACGCGCGTTCCGCGTCGACGGCGACCGGGCCGCGCCCCTCGTGCAGCGCGGCGAGCAGTGCCTCCTTGCCGGCGACGGTGTCCACCACGCCGGGTATGCCGTCGGGCGGCGTCTCGAGGCGCTCGTAGTCGCTGCCGGGGTCCTCGTCCGTGAGGTCTCGGGTCATCTCAGCGGCGGACCCCCGTGAGGGCCACCACACCGTCCGGGAGCGGGGGCAGACCCGCGAGGGTGCAGAGCAGGTCGCCCCACGCCCCGAGGTGGGCGGCGAGCTCACGGGCCTCGTCGCCGTCGGTGAGCACCGGGGTCCACGACGCGCGGATCTCCAGCTCGACGGTGGGCTGGCGGTCGGCGAGCGCCCCGAAGCTCTCCGAGGTGACGCAGGTGACCGTCCCGGCCGCGGCGGCCCACCCCAGGGCGGCCTCGTCCAGCGCGTCGGTCAGCCAGGACCACCCCGCCTGGCCCGCGAGCGGGTCGTGCCCGACCTCGGGCTCCATCTGCGCCTTGGCGTAGGTGACGGCGCGCCAGGTCCCCTCCCAGGGCTCCGGGCCGTCCGGGTCGTGCAGGACGACGAACCGCCCGGTGGCGATGGGGTCCTCGTCCTCGAGCCGGGAGGGGATCACCTCTCCGGACAGCGCCACGGCGTGCGGTGCCAGCCGGCTCGGCGCGGGCACCTCCTCCAGGATGAGCTCGGGCCTGACCTGTGCCGCCCGGATCCCCTCCAGGCCCCGCTGGAAGACACCCGGCTCGGGCGCGCCCTGGCCACCCGCGGCGCGCTGCCGCGGTCGCTGGTCGGAGATCCGGCTCACCACCCCTCCAGCCTAGGACGCCGGAGCCGTGGCCGACAGCAGCGCAACGCCGCGATCGACCGGCGACCGGTGCCCGACCCACCCCCACCCGTTCAGGGATATCTCATATATGTGATCTACAGTGGCAGGATGACTGAGAGCTACCTGTCCCGCATCGGGGGGCTGATCCGCGACGCCCGCCGCCACAAGGACCTCACCCAGGCCGAGCTGGCCGAGCTGCTGAGCACCAGCCAGAGCGCGGTCGCCCGGATCGAGCAGGGCAAGCAGAACCTCTCCCTGGAGATGATCGCGCGGATCGGCGAGAAGCTCGACTCGGAGATCGTCCAGGTCTCCTCGGGCATCCCGCAGAACCTGCGCATCGAGGGCGGCGTCAAGCTCTCCGGGGCGATCGACGTCCGGACCTCCAAGAACGCCGCGGTGGCCCTGCTCTGCGCCTCGCTGCTCAACAAGGGGCGGACCACGCTGCGCAACCTCGCCCGGATCGAGGAGGTCAACCGGATCACCGAGGTGCTGACCAGCATCGGCTTCAAGATCCGCTGGCTCCCGGACTCCTCCGACCTGGAGATCGTCCCGCCGGAGAAGATCGACCTGGGTTCGATGGACGAGGCCGCGGCCCGACGCACCCGCACCATCATCATGTTCCTCGGCCCGCTCATGCACGAGTTCGACGCCTTCGAGCTGCCGTATGCCGGTGGCTGCGACCTCGGCACCCGCACCGTCGAGCCGCACATGATCGCGCTGCGGCACTTCGGCCTCGACGTCACCGCGACCACGGGCAGCTACCACGCCACCGTGGACGACTCCGTCTCGCCGACCAAGCCGATCGTGCTCACCGAGCGCGGCGACACCGTGACCGAGAACGTCCTGCTGGCCGCGGCCCGGCACACCGGCACCACGGTGATCCGCAACGCCAGCTCCAACTACATGGTCCAGGACCTCTGCGTCTTCCTGCAGCAGCTCGGGGTGAGCATCGAGGGGATCGGCACCACCACCCTCACCGTCACCGGGGTGGACCGGGTCGACACCGACATCGAGTACGCCCCCTCCGAGGACCCGATCGAGGCGATGAGCCTGCTGGCCGCCGCCGTGGTGACCGGGAGCGAGATCACCATCCGGCGGGTGCCGATCGAGTTCATGGAGATCGAGCTCGCGGTCCTGGGCACCATGGGCTTCGAGTGCGACCTGTCCGAGGAGTACCCGAGCGCCAACGGGCATACCCGGCTGGTCGACCTCACCACCTCCCCCGGCCCGCTCAAGGCCCCGCTGGACAAGATCCACCCCCTCCCCTTCCCCGGGCTGAACATCGACAACCTGCCGTTCTTCGCCATCATCGCGGCGTGCGCGCAGGGGTCGACGCTCATCCACGACTGGGTCTACGAGAACCGCGCGATCTACCTCACCGAGCTCACGACGCTGGGCGCGAAGGTGCACCTGATGGACCCGCACCGGGTGATGATCGAGGGTCCGACGAAGTGGCGTGCCGGGGAGATCATGTGCCCGCCGGCGCTGCGCCCGGGGGTCGTCATCCTGCTCGCGATGCTGGCCGCGCCGGGCACGTCGGTGCTGCGCAACGTCTACGTCATCAACCGCGGCTACGAGGACCTCGCCTCCCGGCTGAACGCGCTCGGCGCCGAGATCCAGACCTTCCGCGACATCTGAGGTGGAGATCGTCTGGGACGAGCGGGGCGGCGCCACGGTCGTCCGGGACGGCCATCCCCAGTCCTACGTCGATCCCGACGACCCCGAGCTGCTCGTCTTCGAGTACGTCGAGCACCTCGCCCTGGTGCTGCGGGCGCTGCGTCCGGACCCGGCACCGCTCGCGGTGACGCACGTGGGCGGGGCCGGTATGACGCTGGCCCGGTGGGTGCACCGCACCCACCCCGGGTCGCCGCAGATCGTGCTGGAGCCGGACGCCGCCCTCACCGAGCTGGTGCGCCGCGAGCTCCCGCTCCCCCGCGGCCACCGGATCCGGGTGCGGCCGCAGACCGGCGAGACCGGCATCACCGGCCTCAAGGACGGGTCCGCCGACCTGGTCGTGGTCGACGCCTACGACGAGGGCCGCGTGCCCGCCGCGCTGGCGGGGCAGTCCTTCGCCCGGGAGGTCGACCGGGTGCTGGCGCCGGACGGCCTGCTGCTGGTGAACGGCGCGGACCTGCCCGGGCTGCGCTGGGTGGCCCGCCTCGGCTCCACGCTGCGCACGACGCTCCCCCAGGTGGGGCAGCTGCTGCTGCGCGAGGTCGCCACCGGCAAGCGCTACGGCAACGTGGTGCTCGTGGCCTCCCGGCAGCCGCTTGACGACGTGACCCTCACCCGCCAGGCGGCGCGGGCCACCTTCCCGACCCGGTGGCGACCCTCCCCTGAGGTGGCGGCCCTCGAACGGGGCGTCCGACCGTTCGGCGAGACCGGCGAGCCCTCGCCCGCCCCGCCTGACGCGGGCGCGCTGCGGCTGCGCTGACCTCGGGCGGTGGGTTCGGGGAAACCTCGCCGTCATCTGGCGGCCGTAGCCTGGAGGTATGCGTACCCGTGACGACATCGACGCCTGGCTCACCGACATGGACGGTGTCCTCGTGCACGAGAACCAGGCCCTGCCCGGGGCCCGTGCCCTCATCGACCACTGGGAGGTCACGCACACCCCCTACCTGGTCCTGACCAACAACTCGATCTTCACCGCGCGCGACCTCTCCGCCCGGCTGCACCGCTCCGGGCTGCCCGTGCCCGAGGAGCGGATCTGGACCAGCGCCCTGGCCACCGCCGACTTCCTCGCGACGCAGAAGCCCGGTGGGTCGGCCTACGTGGTGGGGCAGGCCGGGATCATCACCGCGCTGCACGAGGCCGGCTTCACGATGACCGAGAAGGGCGCCGACTTCGTCGTCATCGGCGAGACCCGGCAGTACTCCTTCGAGGCCATCACGACCGCCGTGCGGCTGGTGGCCGACGGAGCCCGGTTCATCGCGACCAACCCGGACGCCACCGGCCCCAGCGCCGACGGCATCCTCCCGGCGACGGGCGCGATCAGCGCGCTGGTCACCAAGGCCACCGGCCGGGAGCCCTACGTCGTGGGCAAGCCGAACCCGATGATGTTCCGCTCCGCCCTCAACGCCATCGGGGCGCACAGCGAGAGCACCGGGATGATCGGCGACCGGATGGACACCGACATCGTCGCCGGGATGGAGGCCGGGCTGCACACCGTGCTGGTGACCACCGGGATCAGCAGCCTGGACACGCTGGCGTCCTACCCGTTCCGCCCGGACGAGGTCCTGGGCGGCGTGGCCGAGCTGGTGCCCACCGACCCGGTCACCTCCGAGATCGAGCCGCCGCGCAGCGACGTCTGACCCGCCGCTGCGCAGCGGCTACCCTCGACGGGTGCGGACGGCATACCTGGACCACCCCGGTCCGATCCCGATGGCCCACCGCGGGTTCGACACCCGGCGCGCCGGGCTGGAGAACTCCATGCCCGCCTTCCAGGCGGCCGTCGACCTGGGCTACCGCTACGTCGAGACGGACGTGCACGCCACCCGGGACGGGGTCGTGGTGGCCTTCCACGACGAGCCGCTGGACCGGGTCACGGACCGTCGCGGCCTCATCCCCGAGCTGTCCTGGCGGGAGGTGTCCCGCGCCCTCATCGCCGGCCAGGAGCCGGTGCCTCGGCTGGAGGACCTGCTCGGCAGCTTCCCCGACCTTCGGGTCAACATCGACATCAAGACGCCCGGCGCGATCGTGCCGCTGGTGCGCGTCATCGAGCGGGTCAGAGCGCACGACCGGGTCTGCGTGACCAGCTTCTCGGACCAGCGGCGGGACGCGGCCGTGATGCGGCTCACCCGGCCGGTCGCCACCTCCGCCGGGCAGCGCAGCACCGCGTCCTTCCGTGCCGCCGCCGAGCTCCCGCCGCTGATCCGTGCCTCGGTGGCCGCGCGGGCGCTGCGCTCGGTCGACGCGCTCCAGGTGCCGCCGCACCACCACGGGATCGAGGTCGTCACCCCGAAGGCGCTCGCGGCGGCGCACGAGATCGGCAAGGCGGTGCACGTCTGGACGATCGACGACCCGGTGGAGATGCACCGGCTGCTCGACCTCGGCGTGGACGGCATCATGACCGACCGCGCGGACGTCCTCAAGGACGTGCTCACCGAGCGCGGCCAGTGGGTGGCCTGACGCCTTGACCTTGAAGTGGGGTCGAACGTCTATCGTCTGCCCATGAAGATCTCCGAGCTGTCACGGCGCTCCGGATTCCCCGCCTCGACGCTGCGCTTCTACGAGTCCGAGGGCCTGCTGCCCGTCTCCCGCTCGGCCAACGGATACCGAGACTACGGCGAGGCGGACGTCGACAGGCTGGCGTTCATCGCCCAGGCCAAGGACCTCGACCTTCCGCTCGCCGCGGTCCGCACCCTGGTCAGGGCGTGGGAGTCCGAGCCCTGTCAGGACGTCCGCGCGAAGTACCGCCCCGTGCTGCTCGAGCATGCCTCTCGGGTCGACGACCGCATCATCTCGCTCGAAGCCCTGCGGTCCACCCTGGATACGGCGCTCGAGAGGCTGGACGAACTTCCCGACCGCGAGCAGCCGTGCGACGCCGGCTGCGCCTTCCTCGACCGCACCCCGAGGACCGCGCCGGTCGTGGCGGAGCACCACCCGCCCCTGGCCTGCTCCCTCGACGGCGCCGACTACGGGGCGCGGGTCACGCAGTGGCGCGATCTGTTCACCGGATCCTCGTGGGTGGAGGTCGCCGACGGGGTGCGCGTGACCCTGCCGATCACCGCGCTCAGGCAGACCGCGGCCCTCGCGCAGGCGGAGCAGGTCTGCTGCGCCTTCTACGGCTTCCAGATCGACCTGCACGGCCCCACCCTCGACCTCACGATCACCGCGCCACCTGAGGCGCGACAGATGCTCGAGGACCTGCTCCCGACCCAGGAGGCCGCCCGATGATCGTCCTCCGGTCGATCCTCCTCTTCGGGATCGCCGCCCTCTTCGAGATCGGCGGCGCCTGGCTCGTGTGGCAAGGGGTGCGGGAGCACAAGGGGTGGGTCTGGATCGGCGCGGGGGTCATCGCCCTCGGGCTCTACGGCTTCTTCGCCACCCTGCAGCCCGATGCCCACTTCGGCCGCATCCTCGCCGCCTACGGCGGCATCTTCGTCGCCGGGTCTCTCGCCTGGGGGATGGCCGTCGACGGCTTCGAGCCAGACCGGTGGGACGTCATCGGAGCCCTGGTCTGCCTGGCCGGCGTCGCCATCATCATGTATGCGCCGCGACCCGCCTGACCGGACACCCGACACTCCGCGTCAGTAGACGTCCCGCTGGTAGCGCTTGCCGTCGCGCAGCGTGGCCAGGTAGTCCTCGGCCGCGTCGGCGTCCATCCGCCCGTGCTCGGCGACCACCTCGACGAGCGCGGCGTGCACGTCCTTGGCCATCCGGTTCGCGTCGCCGCAGACGTAGAGGTGGGCACCCTGCTCGAGCCAGGAGAACACCTCGGCCCCGTGCTGCCTGATCCGGTGCTGGACGTAGACCTTCTCCGCCTGGTCGCGGCTGAAGGCGACGTCCATCCGGGTCAGCAGCCCCGACCTGAGGTAGCCCTGGAACTCCACCTGGTAGAGGAAGTCCTGGGTGAAGTGCGGGTTGCCGAAGATCAGCCAGTTGTCGCCGTCGGCGCCCTGTGCGTCCCGCTCCTGCAGGAAGGCCCGGAAGGGCGCGATGCCGGTGCCCGGGCCGATCATGATGGTGGCCGCGCCGGGGTCGGCAGGCAGCCGGAAGTGGTCGTTCGGCTCGACGAAGACCCGGACGCTGTCCCCCTCCTCGGCGCGCCGCACGAAGCCGGAGCAGCCGCCGACGTGCTCGCGGCCGAAGTCGCGCCACTCGATGACGCCCACGGTCAGGTGCACCTCGTCCTCGACCTCCTGCTGGCTCGAGGCGATGGAGTACAGCCGCGGCTGCTGCTTGCGCAGCGAGTCCACCAGCTGCTGGGCGGTCACCTGCGCGGGGTGCTGGTGCACGATGTCGTAGATCTGCCGGGTCTCGAGGAAGGACCGCAGCGCCGCCTTGTCCTCGCCCAGCTCGGCCAGGGCCGGGACCGGGGTCGCGGCCGCCGCGGCATACTTCTCCACGAAGCCGGGGTAGGACTGGGTCAGCTCGAGGTCCTCCAGCAGCGCCTCGCGCAGCGGCTTGTCCTGCCCGCCGAGGGTGATCTCCTGCGCCCCGTCCAGGCCGAGCGCCTCCAGGAGGGAGTCGACCGACCCTGGGTCGTTGCTGAAGAAGACGCCGAGCGAGTCACCGGGCTGGTAGGCCAGGCCCGAGCCCTCGAGCAGGATCTCCACGTGCCGGACGTCCTTGGTGCTGTCCCGGCCGGTGATCTTCTGCACCTCGCCGACCTCGGCGACGAACGGGTTCCGCTTGGAGTATGCCGTGGGCGCGGTGGCGGCGAGCCCGGGCAGCTGCACCACGGTGCCCCCGGCGGGGGTGACGGCGTTGAGCTCGGGCTCGAAGACGTCCAGGGTGGTCTCGACCCACCCCGGGATCTGGTCCTCGTAGTCGACGTCGAGCAGCAGCCGCTCGGACACGACGCTGGCCCCCAGGGAGCGCAGCCGGTCCTCGAAGTCAACGGCGGCCTGGCAGTAGAACTCGTAGCTGGAGTCGCCGAGGCCGAGCACGGACACCTGTGCCCCGGAGAGGTCCGGCGCCTTCTTCGAGGCCAGGAAGGTGTGCAGCTTCTCGGCGCTCTCCGGCGGGTCGCCCTCCCCGTGGGTGGAGACGACCACGGCGACGAACTTCTCGTTCTTCAGCTGGTTCGGCTTGTAGTCCGCCATGTCGGTGAGCGCGACGGTCAGGCCGCGTGCCGACGCGGCGGCCGCGAGGTCGCCGGCGACGTGCTTGGCGTTGCCGGTCTGCGAGCCGTAGAGCACCGTGAGCGTCGCGGGCTCGGCGGCGCTGGCCGGCGGCGCGCCGGGTGCGCCGCCCGCGGTCTCGGCGCTGCCGGCGAGGTAGCCGCTCAGCCAGACCTTCTGCGTCGGCGTCAGGGTCGAGGCGAGCTCGAGCACCAGCTGGTGCTGCTCGGGCGACAGCGGGCTGCTGCCCTGGGTGAGCGCGCTGGTGGTGGTGGCCGTCATCGCGGGCCCTGCTCCACGTGCAGGCCGCACTCGCGGACCAGTCCGAAGAAGCGGGTGCTCTCCTCGGTCAGCTCCTCCGACGCCTTCCGGGTCGTGTGCGTGTCACCGATGCTCAGGTAGCCCTCGTGGAACAGCGGGTGGTAGGGCAGCTCGTGCTCGGTGAGGTAGCGGTGCACGTCGCGGCTGGTCCAGTCGATGATCGGGTGGACCTTGGCGCGGCCGTCCTGCCGCTCGACCGGCTGGCGGTCGGCCCGGCCGCTGGACTGCTCACGGCGCAGCCCGCTGAACCAGGTGTTGATGCCCAGCTCGTCCATCGCGCGCTGCATCGGCTCGACCTTGTTGATCCGGTTGTACTCCGTGATCCCGTCCACGCCCTGCTCCCAGAGCCGCCCGAACTTCGCCTCCTGCCAGGCCGGGGACAGCTCGGAGCGGTAGACGTGCAGGTTGAGGTCCAGCCGCTCGGTGAGCTCGTCGACGAAGCGGTAGGTCTCCGGGAAGAGGTAGCCGGTGTCGAAGAGGAGCACCGGCAGGTCCGGGACCCGCCGGGTCACCAGGTGCAGCATCACGGCCGACTGGACCCCGAAGCTCGAGGTGAGGGCATACCCGCCGGGCAGGTGCTGCATCGCCCAGTCGACCCGGTCCTGGGCGCTGGCGTCGCCGAGCCGCGCCGCGGCCGACCCGAGGTCGTGCGGCATCAGCGGGACGGTCGGGCAGCGGGCGTCGTTCCTGGCGAGAGCGGTCATGGTGTGTCCTTTTCGCTGCTCATGCATGGAAGTCGGTGCGGGAGACCTTGACCTCGGCCACGACCTCGGTGCGGATGAGGAAGTCGCCGAAGCCCTCTCCCTCCTCGCGCCCGGAGACCCAGGCCCCGATCAGCTGGTCCAGCTCGGTGAGGATGACCTCCGGGCTGACGTTCTCGCGGTAGAGCTTCGGCACGCGGGTGCCGACGCGGTTCCCGCCGAGGTGCAGGTTGTACTTGCCCGGGCCCTTCCCCACGAGGCCGACCTCGGCGAGCATGGCGCGGGAGCAGCCGTTCGGGCAGCCCGACACCCGCAGCACGATGTGGTCGTCCGGTATGCCGTGGCTCGCCAGCAGCCCCTCGACCTGCTCCACGAACTCGGGCAGGAAGCGCTCGGCCTCGGCCATCGCCAACGGGCAGGTGGGGAAGGACACGCAGGCCATCGAGTTGCGCAGCTGCGGGGTCGTGCTGTCGTCGACCAGGCCGTGCTCGCGGGCGAGGCGGTCGATGACCCGCTTCTGCCGCGGGGGGACGCCGGCGATGACGAGGTTCTGGTGGGCGGTCATCCGGAAGTGGCCCTGGTGGACCTCGGCGATCTTGCGCAGCCCGGTCTTGATCGGCGAGCCGGGCCGGTCCTTGATCCGGCCGTTGAGGATGAAGACGGTGAGGTGCCAGTTGCCGTCGTGACCCTTCACCCAGCCGAACCGGTCGCCCCGGGAGGTGAACTCATACGGCCGCGAGGGCTCGAAGGTGACGCCCGCCCGCCGCTCCACCTCGGCCCTGAAGACGTCCGTGCCCACCCGGTCGAGGGTGTACTTCGTCTTGGCGTTCTTGCGGTCGACCCGGTTGCCCCAGTCCCGCTGCACGGTGACGACGTGCTCGGCGACGGCGAGGGTGTGCTCGAGCGGGACGAAACCGAGGTCGTCCGCCCGGCGCGGGTAGGTCGCGGTGTCCCCGTGGGTCATCGCCAGGCCGCCGCCGACCAGGACGTTCCACCCGACGAGCTCGCCGTCCTCGACGATCCCGACGAAGTTGAGGTCGTTGGCGTGCACGTCGACCTCGTTGTTCGGTGGCAGCGAGACGGTCGTCTTGAACTTGCGCGGCAGGTAGGTGCTGCCCAGGATCGGCTCCTGCGTGCTCCTCGCCTTCTCGCCGTCGAGGAAGATCTCGACGTAGGCCTTGGTCCTGGGCAGCAGGTGCTCGGAGATCCGGGTGGACCACTCGTAGACCTCGGCGTGCAGCTGGGACTCCAGCGGGTTGCTCGTGCAGAGCACGTTGCGGTTGACGTCGCCGGCGGTGGCGATGGAGTCGATGCCGGCGGCGTTGATCGCGCGGTGGGTGTCCTTGATGTCGGGCTTGAAGACGCCGTGGTACTGGAACGTCTGCCGGGTCGTGAGCCGGACCGAGCCGTACATCGTGTGCTGCTCCGCCCAGTCCTCGACGACCAACCACTGCTCCGGGGTGATGACGCCGCCCGGCATCCGGGCCCGCAGCATGACGTTGATCAGCGGCTCGAGCTTCTGCTTCGCCCGCTCCGGACGCAGGTCCCGGTCGTCCTGCTGGTACATCCCGTGAAACCGGATGAGCTGGAAGTTGTCCGGCCCGAAGCCCCCGGTGATCTGGTCCCGCAGGTCCTCCTCGATGGTCCCGCGCAGGAAGTTGCTCTCGCCCTTGAGGCGCTCGTTGTCGGACAGCGGCCCGTCGACGATCAGCGGGCCGTGCTGCTGCTCGGGCATGGGTGCGGCTTTCGGTCGGGTGACACGGTCAGAGCAGGCACCCACGTCGGTGTGCCTGCTCATCGGTAAGCAAGGATTATGCCTAACCTTATTCCACGGCATGGACGTGAGGTCAACCACAGGCGCACCCGCACGTGCGTGAGATCGGTCACGGCCCCGCTACGGGACGTTGCGCTCCAGCTCCGCCAGCCACACGCGGGCGTTCGCGTCGGAGGGGGCGCGCCAGTCGCCGCGGGGCGAGAGGGCGCCCCCCGAGGACACCTTCGGGCCGTTCGGCAGCGCGGACCGCTTGAACTGGCTGAAGGCGAAGAACCTCTCGACGAAGAGCTGGAGCCAGCGGCGGATGGTCGGCAGGTCGTAGGCGTGGCGACCCTCGTCCGGGAAGCCGGGCGGCCACGGGCCCTGCTCCGCGTCCCGCCACGCGTGCCAGGCGAGGAAGGCGACCCGGCTGGGGGGCATACCGAAGCGGATGACGTGGTGCAGGGTGAAGTCCTGCAGCTCGTAGGGCCCGATCTTCTCCTGGGTCGACTGGACCCTGCCGTCCTCGCCGGCGGGGACCAGCTCCGGGGTGATCTCGGTGTCCAGGATCGAGGTGAGCACCCGGCCGGTCGCGTCGTCGAACATGCCCTCGCCGACCACCCAGCGGATGACGTGCTGGATCAGGGTCTTGGCCAGCCCGGAGTTGACGGTGTAGTGCGACATCTGGTCGCCCACGCCGTAGGTGCACCAGCCGAGGGCCAGCTCGGACAGGTCGCCGGTGCCGAGCACGATCCCCCCGCGCTGGTTGGCGGCGCGGAAGAGGAAGTCGGTCCGCAGCCCGGCCTGGACGTTCTCGAAGGTGACGTCGTAGACCGGCTCGCCGTCGGCGAACGGGTGCCCCAGGTCCTCCAGCATCTGCCGGGCCATCGGGGTGATGTCGATCTCCTCGAAGGTCACCCCCAGGGAGGCCGCGAGCTCGGTCGCGTTGTCCTTGGTGTGGTCGCTCGTGGCGAAGCCCGGCAGCGTGAAGGCGAGGATGTCGCTGCGCGGACGCCCCGCGCGGTCCATCGCCCGGGCCGCCACGATGAGCGCGTGGGTGGAGTCCAGGCCGCCGGAGACGCCGATCACCAGCTTGGGCTCGCCGATCGCGGCGAGCCGCTGCGCCAGCGCGGTGACCTGGATGCTGAACGTCTCGTAGCAGTCCAGCGCCACGTCGTCGGGGTCGTCGGGGACGAACGGGAAGCGGTCGACGACCCGCCTCAGCCCGATATCGGTCTGCGGCGGGTCCAGCACGAGGTCGAGCGTCCGGAAGCGGGTGACCCGCTCCCCCAACGCCCGGGCGTTGTCGTCGAAGCTGCCCTGGCGGGCCCGGTCCGCCCGGATCCGCATCAGGTCGACGTCGGCGACGCTGCGGTGCGCTCCCTGTCCGAAGCGCTCGGACTCCACCAGCAGCCGGCCCAGCTCGTGGACCATGGTCTGCCCGTCCCACGACAGGTCCGTCGAGGACTCGCCCTCCCCCGCGGCGGCGTAGGCGTAGGCGCAGAGCAGCCGGGCGCTGGACTGCGCGGCCAGGGCGTGCCGCTCCGCGGACTTCCCCACCGTGATCGGGCTGCCCGAGAGGTTCGCGACGACCGTGGCGCCGGCCAGGGCCGCCTCGGAGGACGGCGCCACCGGCACCCACAGGTCCTCGCAGACCTCCACGTGCAGCACCAGGCCGGGCACGTCGATCGCGCGGAAGAGCAGATCCGGCCCGAAGGGCACGTCCACCGCGTCGGCGTGGCTCCCCCGCGGGAGCCGGATCGTCTGGCCGTCGGTCCCGACGCCCATCGCGAAGTGACGCTTCTCGTAGAACTCGCGGTAATTCGGCAGGTACGACTTCGGGGCCACGCCCAGGATCTGACCGCGGTGGATCACGACCGCGCAGTTGTAGAGCCGGTTGCGGTGGCGCAGCGGTGCGCCCACCACCACGACGGGCAGCAGCTCGCGGCTCGCCTGCGCGATCGACCACAGCGCGGTCACCGTCGCGTCGAGGACGGCGTCCTGCATCAGCAGGTCGTCGATGGCATACCCGGTCAGCCCGAGCTCGGGGAAGACGGCGAGTGCGACGCCCTCGGCGTCGCACTCGCGGAGCTGGGCCATGGTGCGCTCGGCGTTCGTGGCCGGGTCGGCCAGCGCCACCGGCAAGGTGCACGCGGCGATGCGGGCGAAGCCCTGGTCGTAGGCGCTGTAGAACTCCACGGGCTCAGTCTGTCAGGCTCGGTGAGGCTCTCCGCGGTCCGCCGTGAAACACACAAGATGTAGGGGTTACATCCGTGTGGTTTTCGTGTATATAGTGTCTCGTGCAGCTGGTTCGGCCAGGGCACCCGGATCCGTCCGAGCGCCCCGGCCGTCGCAAGAGGGAACCCGGTGAGACTCCGGGACTGCCCCGCAGCGGTGAACGGGAACGACCGTCGCACATCAGGCACTGCGCCCCGACGGGGCGTGGGAAGCCGCGACCAGTAGGTCCGGGAGGCGAGAGCCGACCGGTCGCCCGTGAGTCCGAAGACCTGCCAGTGCACGGGCGCCCGGATGGCGTCCGTGGCTCGTGACCGCGTGGGACGGTCTGGGGCTGGAAGCGGCGTCCCCGCGACCTCCTCACCTCCCCCCGGACCCGGGCGCACCGACGCTGCACGAGTTCACGAGGGGTGAACGATGGTGAGTATCTCTGTCATCAAGCGCGACGGGAGCCGCGCTGACTACGACGGCCTGGAGATCGCGCGCTCGATCGAGGCAGCGGCACGCGGCCTGGACGACGCCGTGGTGCGGGCCACCCAGCTGCAGTCCGAGCTGGAGATCACGCTGTTCGACGGGATCACCAGCGAGCAGCTGGACGAGGCCGTCATCCAGGTCGCGCTGCAGAACGTCAAGGACGACCCGGCGTTCGACACCATCGCCTCGCGCCTGCTGGTGAAGACGATGTACAAGGCCGTCTTCGGCGACACCCGCGACCTGCTGGGTGAGGACGACCCCGAGGTCATCCGGTCCAAGCACCGGCAGTACTTCCCCGGCGTGGTCGCCAGGGGCGTGCGCACGGGCCTGCTCGACCCGCGGCTCACCGAGCTGTTCGACCTGGAGGTGCTCGCGGACGCGCTCGACCCCTCGCGCGACGACCTGCTCCGCTACATCGGTGCCCAGACCCTGCGCACCCGCTACGCCCTCAACGACTCCGACCGGGCCAAGACCGTCCTGGAGACGCCCCAGTTCTTCTGGATGCGGGTCTCGATGGGGCTGGCGCTGAACGAGGCCGACCCGACCGCCGCCGCGCTCCAGTTCTACGACGCCATGTCCCGGCTCGAGTACCTCGCCGCCGGCTCCACCCTGGTCAACGCCGGCACCGCCTACAGCCAGCTGTCCAACTGCTTCGTGATGCAGATGGAGGACGACATCGAGCACATCGCCAAGAGCGTGCGCGACGTCATGTGGCTCACGAAGGGCACCGGCGGCATCGGCATGTCGGTCTCCAAGCTGCGGTGCGAGGGCAGCCCGATCCGGTCCAACAACACGACCTCCACCGGCCCGATCCCCTTCATGCACACCATCGACTCGACCCTGCGCGCGGTCAGCCGCGGAGGCAAGAAGTTCGGCGCCCTGTGCTTCTACATGGAGAACTGGCACCTCGACTTCCCCGCGTTCCTCGACCTGCGGCAGAACTCGGGCGACCCCTACCGCCGCACCCGCACCGCGAACACCGCCGTCTGGCTGAGCGACGAGTTCATGAAGCGGGTGGCCGCGGACGACGAGTGGTTCCTCTTCGACCCGCTGGAGACGCCGGACCTGGTGGAGGCGACGGGCGCGGACTTCTCCGCCCGGTATGCCGGCTACGTCGCGCAGGCCAAGGCCGGCGAGCTACGGCACAAGAAGCTGCGCGCCCGCGAGCAGTGGAAGGCCATCCTGGTCTCGCTGCAGACCACCAGCCACCCGTGGCTGACCTGGAAGGACTCGATCAACACCCGGGCGCTCAACAACAACACCGGGACGATCCACTCCTCCAACCTGTGCACGGAGATCACCCTGCCGCAGGACCGCGACAACGTCTCGGTGTGCAACCTGGCGTCGATCAACCTGTCCCGACACGTCCACGGTCGGCACAGCACCGGCGACGTCACCATCGACTGGGACCGCCTGGCGCACTCCGCCCGGCTGGCCGTCCGGCAGCTGGACAACCTCATCGACATCACCATCAGCTCGGTGCCGGAGTCGGAGCGCTCCAACGAGCTCAACCGGGCGCTCGGCCTGGGTGTCATGGGCTTCACCGACGTCGTGGAGCGGTTGGGCCTGTCGTACGAGTCGCAGGAGGCCTACGAGCTGATCGACCGGCTGGTGGAGTTCGTGTCCTGGCACGCCATCGACGCGAGCGCCGACCTGGCCCGCGAGCGTGGGGCATACCCCACCTTCGAGGGCTCGCGGTGGAGCGAGGGGATGGTCCCCGTCGACACCCTGGAGCTGATGGAGCAGGACCGCGGCCTCACGGTCGAGGTCGACCGCAGCAGCACCATGGACTGGGACGCCCTGCGGGCGAAGGTCCAGGGTGGTATGCGCAACTCGACCCTCATGGCGATCGCCCCCACGGCGTCGATCGGTCTGGTCGCCGGCACCACGCCCGGCCTGGACCCGCAGTTCAGCCAGATCTTCAGCCGGGCCACCAGCGCCGGCAAGTTCCTCGAGGTGAACCGCAACCTGGTCGAGGACCTGCGCAAGCTGGGCCTGTGGGAGCAGGTGCGCGAGGACCTGCTCCGCCACCAGGGCGACCTGAGCAAGGTCGAGGGGGTGCCGGCCGAGCTCACCGAGATCTACCGCACCAGCTTCCAGCTCTCGCCGTATGCCTTCCTGCACGTGGCCGCCCGCGCGCAGAAGTGGATCGACCAGGCGATCAGCCGCAACATCTACCTCGCGAGCCGGGACGTCGGGTCGATGGCCGAGCTCTACTCCGCCGCGTGGCGGATGGGCGTGAAGACGACCTACTACCTGCACATGATGCCGCGCCACACCGCGGAGCAGTCGACGGTGAAGGTCAACAAGGCGGCCCAGCCGACCTCGAGCGGCAACGGCGGCGGAGGTGGCCGGCGCGGCTTCGGCGCGAGCGGCGGCTCCGGCACGCCGCGGCGTGGCTTCGGCGCGAGCGCCGCCACGTCCGTGACCGAGCCGCCACCGGTCTCGGCGCCGCCCCAGGCCGAGCAGCTGCCCGTCGTGGACGAGGTCGACGGCCAGCAGTGCCCCATCGACCCGATGGAGCGGTTGCAGTGCGAGTCCTGCCAGTGACCGCACCCCCCACATCTCGACCCTGCGAGAGGACGACCTGATGACCGACACGACCGAGACGAGCACCGGCATCCTCGGCACCGGGATCCGTGAGGGCCTGCTGCTCAAGCCCGTCACCTACCCCTGGGCCATGGAGCTCTACGACCAGGCGGTCGCCAACACCTGGTTCCCCAACGAGGTGCAGCTGGGCGAGGACCTGGGCGACTTCGACCGGATGAGCGAGGACGAGCGGCACGCGCTCACCTTCCTCATGAGCTACTTCAACCCGAACGAGCTCCTGGTCAACAAGGCGCTGGCGTTCGGGGTCTACCCCTACGTCAACGCCGCCGAGTGCCACCTCTACCTCGCGAAGCAGATGTGGGAGGAGGCCAACCACTGCATGAGCTTCGAGTACGTCCTCGAGACGTTCCCGATCGACCGGGAGGCGGCCTACAACTCGCACGTCGAGGTGCCGTCGATGGCGGCCAAGGAGGAGTTCGAGGTCCGGTTCATCCGGCGGATGACCGAGCAGACCCTGGACATCTCCACGACCGAGGGCAAGCAGGACTTCGTCCGCAACCTCGTGGCCTACAACGTCATCCTCGAGGGCATCTGGTTCTACTCCGGCTTCATGGTGGCGCTGAGCTTCCGGCAGCGGAACCTCCTGCGGAACTTCGGCTCGCTCATCGACTGGATCGTCCGGGACGAGAGCCTGCACCTGAAGTTCGGGATCAACCTGATCCTCACCGTGCTCGACGAGAACCCGGACGTCGCGACGCCGGCGTTCGCCGACGAGATCCGCGGGATGATCCTGCACGCGGTGGAGATGGAGGAGGCCTACAACCGGGACATGCTGCCGAACGGCATCCTCGGGCTCAACGCGGACTACATCAACACCTACGTCCGCTACCTCGCGGACCGGCGGCTCGAGGAGCTCGGGTTCGAGCCGGAGTACGGCGTGGCCAACCCGGCCAAGTGGATGGCCGCGGCCAACGACACCCTGCAGCTGGTCAACTTCTTCGAGTCGATCAACACCTCCTACGAGGTCAACACCCGCGCCGACTCCTGAGCGCGAGGCCCGCCAGGGCCCGCCGCCCGAGGGGCACGGAAGGAGTTCACCGACATGTCGTGCGTGACCTTCCTCACCGACGAGCAGCGCCGACGCCTGCACCTCGCGGCGCTGGACGGCTCCCCGGTGTCCACCTTCCGCTCGCCCGAGGTGACCGAGTCGACGCTGCGCCGGATCGCCGCGCTGGGCCAGGATCCCCGACCGGGGATCCGGGCCAGCGCCGCGGCCCACCGGCACGCCCCGCAGGACCTCCTGCACCTCCTCGCGGAGGACCCGGACACGAGGGTCCGGGTGGCGCTGGCCCGCAACGCGTGGGTCGGCGCGGACCTGCTGGGCCGGCTGGCCGGGGACGCGGCACCGGCGGTGCGCCAGTGGGTCGCGGTGCACACCTCCACCACACCCGCGGTGCGGGACCGGTTGGCGCAGGACGACGACGCCCAGGTGCGGGCCGTCGTCGCCATGGTCACGAGCAGCCGCTGAACTCCCAGAGCGAGGCGTGGCCGCCCTCGTCGACCAGGGTCCACGCCTCGCGCCAGCCCTCGTCCTCGTCCCCCGCACCGATCCCGACCGATCCCGGGGCACCGCTCCCCTTGCCCCCGTCCGGGTCGAGGTTGCGCAGGCCGGGGGTGGACTCCTCCCACTTGGCGTTCGCCGGGTCCTCGAAGGTGAGCGCGTCGGCATACACGTGGGTGACGCCCAGCGCGCGCACCGCCTCGCAGACGCTCGGGTCGCTGTCCCAGTCGTCGAAGCGGTCCATCAGCACCGCGCGCTCGGGGCTGTCCGGGATCGGGCTGAGCTGGGGGAAGACCACGTCGACGCCGGCGCGGTGCAGCAGGTAGGGCGACCCGGCGACCGGCTCCCCCAGCACCACGGCGCCCTCCGGCAGCGTCGAGCCGGCCCGGTCGACCATCGCGATCTCCTCCGGCTCCAGGATGGTCCCCCAGGCGATCGGCGACGTGGTGTAGGTCGAGGCCATGACCTGCACCTGGCTGGTCCACCGCAGGCCGGACGTGAGCACGACGAGCGCGACCACCAGCCCCGCGGCCACCCACTCCACCCGCACCCTGAGCTGACGCGACAGGCGGCCGCAGAGCCACCCTGCGGCACCACCGGCGAGCATGACGGCCGGGACGAGGACGAGCTGGTTGATCCGGGACGCCTGGGTGTACCAGAAGCCGGCGAGCACCCGCAGCGGCTGATCGGGCGGCCCGGCGGCGAGCAGGGTGAGCACCACCGCCACGACCAGGGACACCACCAGCCAGCGCGCGTGCCGCCACCGCACCGCGAGCGCGATCCCCAGCCACACCAGCAGGGTGACGACGAGGTTGACGGAGGTGATCTTGTAGACGTAGACCAGCGGGTGGTCGAGGGCCAGCGAGCCCATCCCCGGCAGGTAGGAGTCCTGCCCGCCACGCTGGTAGTCCATGATCGCCAGCACGGGCGGGAAGGTGAGCAGGAAGGCCGCCAGGCCGAGCACGGCGGCCGCCCCGGCCACCCCCACGACGATCGCGCTGGCGCGCCGCCCGAGCCGGAACTGCCGCCGCAGCTGCCGGACCAGCAGGACCGTCAGCACCGGGAGGGCCAGCAGGGCCAGCGAGAACAGGCCGGAGGCGTGCGCCAGGACGACGCCGGCGACCGCCCAGGCCAGCCCAAGGGCGAGGGACAGGTGCATGCGCCAGCGGAGCACGCCGCGGAAGGTCGCGATGAGCAGCGCGATCGTCCCCGGGACGCAGGCGGTGGACAGCGCGAACGGCCACACCGCGAGCATCGAGACCGCGACGGCCGGGAAGGTGACGAAGGTGGCGGCGAGGACCGGGGTCAGGATCGTGGGCAGGGCCCGGGCCGGCCAGACCACCCGGGCCAGGGCCACCAGGCCGGCGACCCAGATCACCGACCCGAGCACCAGCGAGGAGGCGTTGGCGGCCTCGGTGACGCCCCGGAAGCCCGGGGTGATGGCGACGAGGGAGTGCCAGACCGCGGGGTAGAACGGCGCCGCCTGCTCGGCATACATCGGCGAGAGCCCACCCAACGAGCTGGCGTTGCCCGTCTCCCGGACGAACCACAACGCGTTGAGGTGGAAGACCGCGTCCCAGGCCTGCGGCGGCTGGGAGGCCCGGCCCATCCCGGTCATCATGGCCGCCGCCAGGGTGCCGCCGCCGAGGGCCCAGGTGAGGGCGAGCCACCCGCGTTCGGCCGGCCGCAACGGGCCCTCCCCCGCCACGGTGATCCCCGTGGGGTCGTGCGTGCTGCCGAGAGCCCGGCCGATCAGGGCGGCGACGACGACCGCGAGGAGGGCGCCCACCCCGAAGGTCGCGAGCCCCCAGGGGAGACCGGCGACCTCGTAGCCGACGGCGAGCACCCCGGCCAGACCGGTCGTGACCGCCGGCCCGGCCCCCAGCGCGAGTAGCCCACGCGCCCCCAGGACCCGCAGCACGGCATACCCCGGCAGCACCCAGAGCACCGCCATCGCGACGATCCCGGGGGCCACGGCCACCCAGCCGACAGGGTCGCTCATGCGGTGACCGGCTCGCCCCCGCCGATGGTCAGGCGGGGCACGCCGACGAAGCGCTCGGGGTCGGTCACCCGGCGCCCGTCCAGCAGCACCCGCAACCCGGGCAGGTCCGTGGCGGCGAGGCGGGCATACTCCGGGTGGTCGGCCTGCACGATCGCGACGTCCACCGGCTCGCCCGGCTCCCCGGGCGCCCAGGCATAGGGCTCCCACCCGAACCCGCGCAGCTCCTCGGCGGAGTACATCGGGTCGTGCACCAGCACCTGCGCACCCCGCTCCCGCAGGGCGTCGACGGTCGCGAAGACACCGGAGAAGGCAGTTTCCTTGACCTTGCCGCGGTAGGACGCGCCGAGCACCACGACCCGCAGCCCCCGCAACGACCCGAGCAGCGCCTCCGCCCGGGAGACGGCATACCCCGGCATGGCGGCGTTCGCCTCCCGGGCGGTGCGGACCACCGTGGCCCCGGGGTCGGTGGAGAGGTAGAGGCGGGGGTAGACCGGGATGCAGTGGCCGCCCACCGCGATCCCCGGCTGGTGGATGTGGCTGTAGGGCTGGGAGTTGCAGGCCTCGATCACCCGGTGCACGTCGATGCCCGCGCCGTCGGCGAACCGGGCGAACTGGTTGGCCAGGCCGATGTTGACGTCCCGGTAGGTGGTCTCGGCGAGCTTGGCCATCTCGGCGGCCTCGGCGCTGCCCATGTCCCAGACGCCGTTCGGCCGGGGCAGGTCCTCCCGGACGTCGAAGTCGAGGACCGCCTCGTAGAACTCCCGCGCCCTGCGCGACTCCTCGTCGCCGAGCCCGCCCACCAGCTTGGGGTAGCGGCTCAGGTCGGCGAAGACCCGCCCGGTCAGCACCCGCTCCGGCGAGAAGACGAGGTCGAAGTCGGTGCCCTCGGTGAGCCCGGAGACCTCCTCGATCATCGGCCGCCACCGGTCCCGCGTGGTGCCGACGGGCAGGGTGGTCTCGTAGGAGATGAGCGGCCTGGTGTCCGGGGTGAGGTGGGCCGCCAGGCTCTCGGTCGCGCTGTCCATCCAGGCGAAGTCGGGCGCCCCGGTCGCCTCGTCGACGAAGAGCGGCACGACCACCACCACGGCGTCCGCCCCCGGTATGCCGTCGGCGTAGTCCGTCGTGGCCCGCAGCCTCCCGGCCGGCACCAGCTCGGCGAGCTTGTCGCCCAGGTGCGCCTCACCGGGGAACGGCTCGCGCCCGGCGTTGATCGCCGCCACAGTCTCGGTGTTGACGTCGATCCCGACGACCTCGTGCGTCTCGTCCGCGTCGGCGAACTGCACCGCGAGCGGCAACCCGATCTTGCCCATCGCGACCACGGCGATCTTCATCCCTGCTGTGTCCGTCCTCGTCGGGAACCCTGCCGGATCAGGATACGTGCGCCGGTGGCGACGCCCCCGGTGCGGCTCGGGACCGCATCGGGGATCATCGGTCCATGGCCCGCTCGACCTTCACCCTGCCCACGGACGACACCGCGATCCACGTCACCACCTGGCAGCCCGACACCGCGCCCCGCGCGGTGGTCCTGGTGGCGCACGGCATGGTGGAGCACGCCGCGCGCTACGCGCACCTGGCGCAGCGGCTCGCCGACCACGGGTATGCCGTCTACGCGCCCGACCACCGCGGCCACGGGCATACCGTGGCGGGACGGGGCGAGCACGGGGTGCTCGGCCACCTGGCCGACGCCGACGGGTTCGCCTCCGTCGTGGACGACCTGCTGGTGCTGGCCGAGCGGATCGAGGCCGAGCACCCCGACGTGCCGCTGGTGCTGCTCGGTCACAGCATGGGCTCCTTCCTCGCCCGGGCCTTCGCCGCCCGCTACGGGGACCGGTTGGCGGCGCTGATCCTCTCGGGGACGGCCGGGCCTCCGGGGCCGCTCGCCCTCCTGGGGCTGAAGGTCGCCTCGCTGGAGGCCCGGCTGCGGGGGCCACGGGCCACCAGCCACCTGATGTCGGCCCTGACCCTGGGGCCGTACAACGCGAAGTTCCGCCCGAACCGCACCCGGTCGGACTGGCTCTCCCGCGACGAGGAGCAGGTGGACGCCTACGAGGCCGACGTGCTGTCCGGGGCCACCGCGAGCGCCAGCTTCTACCGCGACCTGTTCACCGGGCTGCGCTGGGTGAGCGAGCCCTCGGTCGCGGCCCGGATGCCGAAGGACCTGCCGGTGCACCTCGTGGCCGGCGAGGTCGACCCGGTGGGCGGTGCCGCCGGCGTCGAGGAGGTGGCCGCGATCTTCCGCGACGTCGGCGTCCGCGACGTCACCACCCGGATCTGGCCGGGCGCCCGGCACGAGGTCTTCCACGAGACCAACCGGGACGAGGTCGAGACCGAGCTGCTGGCCTGGCTGGACGACCGCTTCCCGGCGGCCCCTGCCTCCCCGGCCTCCTGACCGGCCGCACGGTTTGCGCCGACCGACCGCACGGTTTGCGTCGACCGACCGCACGGATTGCGCGGGATGACGCAGAGTGTGCGGCCGGTGCACGCAAACTGTGCGGTCGGTGCACGCAAACTGTGCGGTCGGTGCGCGCAGAGTGTGCGGTCGGTCAATGAGTGCGGCGTCGGGTGGCGAGGAGCGAGGCGGTCATGAACCGTAGCGGGGCCTCGCGGTGCAGCGCGTGCCGCCACGACGACGGCAGCAGCGTGCGCGGGGTGCCGTGCCGCCGGCGCGCGTGCGCGAGCTCGACGAGGCGCGGGGCGGGGACGGCGGGGTCGAGGGCGGCGTCGAGCAGGTCGCGGTCCGCCAGGCTGAGCGGGTCCGCGCACCCGGGCGCGGCCTCGAGCACGCGGCGGGTGACGCGCGACAGCTCGGCCCGCTCCGCGGGGGTCCACCACGCGGGGTCGGGGCGGGTGAGGATGGCCCCGAAGACCTGGATCCGGAGCACCTTGGTGGCCACCGCCCGGCGCTGCGCCGTGGTCAGCCGCGACATCCAGGGCAGGTCCCAGAGCGCGTCCGCCGTCTCCAGCTGCTCGCGGATCGGGCGCGGGTCGGCGGTGATCCGGTCCGGGGCGTCGTCGTGGATGAGGTATGCCGGTGCGCCGTCCGCGAGCACCACCCGGGCTCGGGCGTAGAGGGCGGTCATCATCGGCAGGTCCTCCCCCACCCTGGCCCCCGGGTGGAGCCGCGCGCCCGGGAGGCGCAGGGCACCGCGGGAGATCAGGCCCAGGGGGGCGGAGCGGTAGCTGAGCCGGTCCCGCACCAGGTCCCGAGCCGCCTCTCCACGCCGGGTCGACGGGCGGGCCGGTGGCGTGGGGACACGTCGGCCGGCCAGCTGCAGGCGCGGGAGCACCACGACGGGCTCCTCCGGGTCCAGCCCCTCGGCGGCCGCCAGCCAGCCGGCCAGGGCACCGGGGGCCAGCGCGTCGTCGGAGCCCATGATCGCCACCCAGGGCGCGCTCGCGGCCTCGATCCCCGCGTTGAACGGTCCGCTCGGGCTCGGGACAGCGTCGTGCACCTCCAGCACCCGCACCTGCCGGTGGTCGGCGAGGTCGCCGAGCATCCCCCGCACGACCTCGCGCGGGAGGTTGTGCGCGACGACGCTGACCCGCACCGGCATACCCGTCGATCCGTCCAGCACGGACCGCACCGCGCGGCGCACCTCGCGCTCGGGGGTATGCACCGCGACCACGACGTCGACCAGCGGCTCGCGGCCGCTCGCCCCCACCGCGGTGGCTACATGCGGCCCGGGCAGCACCTGCCCACCGCGGTCGGGGAGGTGGTGTGCGGTGGGAAGCTGCGGCCCGGGCAGCACCTTCCCACCGCGGTGAGGAGGAGCGGCGGCGGTGACGCGGGCATACATCTCGTCCACCCGCCGGGCGTAGGCCTCCGCGCCGAACCGCTCGCGCACCTCCCCCGCGATGTCCTCGGCAGACGCGTGGGCCGCGTCCTGCCACACCCGCTCGACGGCGTCGGCCCACGCCTGCGCCGGTGCACCGGGTGGCAGCAGCGCACCCGCGGGCGGCGCCACGAAGTCGCGCGGACCCTCGACGTCGCCGACCACCACCGGCCGCCCGCAGGCCAACGCCTCCGCGGCGGCGAGGCAGAACGTCTCGGCCCGGGTCGGCAGGAGGAAGACGTCCGCACCGCCCAGGACGCGCCAGACCTCGGCCTGACCCAGCTCCCCGGTCAGTTGCAGCGGCACCCCGTGCGCCCGGGCCTCGCGCTCCAGCTCGTCGCGCAGCACGCCCTCCCCCACCCAGGTCAGCCGCGCGTCGACCCCCCGGGTCCGCAGCTCGGCCGCCGTGAGGACCGCACGCACCGGGTCCTTCCGCGGGATGAGCCCACCCACGCCCACCAGCTCCAGGGCTCCACGGTCCAGCAGATCCGCGTCGGGGCGCCGCCGCGGCACCAGCTGCGGCGGTCCGGCGACGATGTTGGGCACCACCCGGACCGGACCGCGGCGCAGCGAGCGGACCTGGCTCGCCAGCCCCTCCCCGACGACGGCCACCACGTCCGGGCGCGCGAGCAGGGGGCGCACGGCGTGCCGGGCCACCCGCAGCGACCGGGGCAGCGTGTCCGGCGCGCCCAGGCCGGACCAGTGCTCGGTGTGCACCCACGGGCGTGCCGGGCGTTGCGCCGCGAACGGCAGCAGCGACGAGATCGCCATCGTGTGGACCACGTCGGCCCCGCGCTCGAGCGCGGCGACCCGGCGGTATGCCCGCGCCACCTGGTCGGGGCGTCGCGGGTCCATGACCAGCCGCTGGACCGGCACCGAGGTCGTCGACGCTGCCGGGTCGCCTGACGGTGCGCCGCCGCCGGCGAGGTGCGGCACCACCAGGTGCAGCACGACGACCTCGTGCCGCACTGAGATCGCCGCCACGTCCCGCGCCACGAAGACACCGGTCGACGGGGACGACGCGGTCGGGAACCAGGTGGTCACGACCAGCACGCGCATACCCGCACGGTATCGCGCACCCCGCGTGAGCAGCGGAAACGGGCAGGCCGTGGTCCTCCGGCGCGCGTCCACCCGTCCTGGCTAGAGTCGGCCGGGTGAAGATCCTCTCCGTCGTCGGCGCCCGACCGCAGTTCGTCAAGCTCGCCCCGATCGCGGGCGAGTGCGCCGGGCGCGGTGTCGAGCACGTCATCGTGCACACCGGCCAGCACTACGACCCGATGCTGTCCGACGTCTTCTTCTCCGACCTGGGCATCCCGGACCCGGACGTCCACCTCGGCGTCGGCTCCGGCAGCCACGGTGTGCAGACCGGGGCGATCCTCGGTGCCCTGGACGAGGTGCTGGCGACGCACCGTCCCGACTGGGTGCTGGTCTACGGCGACACCAACTCCACGCTCGCGGGGGCGCTGTCGGCGGTCAAGCAGCAGCTGCGGGTGGCCCACCTCGAGGCCGGGCTGCGCTCGTTCAACCGCCGGATGCCGGAGGAGCACAACCGGGTGCTCACCGACCACGCCGCCGACCTGCTGCTGGCACCGACCCGGGTGGCGGCGGACCATCTGGCGACCGAGGGTCTGGCCGGGCGCACGGTGGTGGTCGGGGACGTGATGATCGACGTGCTCCACCGGGTCCGGGACGCCATGGTGGACACCGGTCGCGTGCTCGCCGACCTGGGTATGCCCGCCGGCGGCTTCTCCGTCGCCACCATCCACCGCGCGGAGAACACCGACGACCCGACACGCCTGGGCGCCATCATCACGGCGCTGCAGCAGATGGACCACCCGGTGGTGCTGCTGGCGCACCCGCGGCTGCGGGCGAAGGCGGCCGAGCACGGCCTGGACCTGGACGGCGGGGCGCTGGTGGCACGCGACCCGCTCCCCTATCCCCAGCTGGTCGGCGCGGTCAGCCAGGCGCGGGGCGTGATCACCGACTCCGGCGGCCTGCAGAAGGAGGCCTTCGCGCTGCGGGCGCCGTGCACCACGGTCCGGACCGAGACGGAGTGGGTCGAGACCGTCGAGCTGGGGTGGAACGTCCTGGTCGAGCCCGGCCCAGGGCTGCGGGAGGCCGCGTCCCGCCCGGCGCCCGGGCCGACCGACGCGACGCCCTACGGCGACGGCCGCGCGGCCGCGGCGGTGCTGGACGCCCTGCTGGCCCACTGAGGGGCACCGCTGTGCGCTCCCTCGTGTCCCGGGCGTGCCCCCCGGCACGCATGTGTCACGAGCACCTGCACAGGGATCGGGTCAGCCGCCCACCCGGGCGGCGAGCGTGTCGACCGCCCGCGACCAGCCGTGCACCTGCCGCTCGGCCGACAGCTCGCGCGCTGCGTCGTCGGCCGCCCGCTTGAAGGCCCTCACCTGCTCCGGGTCCAGGGCGTCCAGGGTGCGCGCCAGCGCCTCGGCGGTGAAGTCCGGGCTGACCAGCCCGAGCCGGTGACGCCGCACCAGCGCCGACATCTCCGGGCTCGGCCCGACCACAAGCGCCAACCGCCCCTGGACGAAGTCGAAGATCTTGTTCGGGAGCGCCCAGAGGTGGTTGAACGACACCGGCGGCAGCACGTAGACCCCCACGTCGTGCGCGTTCAGCGTCACCGGCAGCTCGTGCGGCGCGACCGGCGGGTGGATCCGCACCCGGTCGGACCCGGCATACCGCTCCCGCAGCTGGTCGAGGTAGGCCGGGTCGTTCGGCATGAGGTAGAGGTCGAGGGTCATCGGCCGGGTGAGGCGGTCCATCGCGTCGAGGATGACGTCCAGCCGGTGCCGTTGCGCGTTGCCCGAGTGCACCAGGCGCAGCGGCGCGTCCGGCTCGACCGGCACCGGGTCGAGGTCGACGAAGTCCGGCGCGTTGACGACCACACCGGCGCGCAGCCCGAAGCGCAGGCGGTACTCCCGGGCGATGCCGTCGCCGACGGTGGTGACCGAGGCCGCGCGTGGTCCGTAGCGGCGCACCAGCCAGCGGTAGTAGGGCGCGACGAAGGCACGCCACCGGCGCGACTCCTCGTTCTGCCGCGGGTGGTACTCGTGCAGGTCGGCGTGCACCCCTCCGGTCGGCGCCAGGTCCAGCGCCAGGGGCAGGGTGTCGATGTCGTTCGCGAGGACCACCACGAAGCGGCGCTGGTCGGCCAGCAGCGCCGCCGCCGCCTCGGTCACCGGCGCGCTCCGGTATGCCCGCTCGAACCGGCGCTGCACGAGCAGCCGGCGGTCCTTGTGCCAGTGCACGACCTCGTCCGGCAGCCGCAGGTGCTCGACCACACCGTCCGGGGCCTCGCCGTAGCCGAGGGTGGTGACGGCATACCGGGTGGAGAACAGGCGGATCTGCCGCAGCACCCGTGCGTCCGAGCGCAGCGTGCTCCACGCCATGACGAGCAGCCGGGGCCGGGGATCAGCGCGCACGGCCACGCTCCGAGGTGGGGGCGGCGCGAGCGGCGGCCGAGCGGACGATCGAGCGCACCGACTCCACCCAGCGCCGGGACTGGTGCTCGTCCGACAGACCCTCTGCGGCCGCGGCCGCGGCGTCCTTGAGGTCGGCGACCCGCCCGTCGCCCACGGCGGCGACGGCGGCGGTGACGGCATGGACGTCGAAGCCGTCGGCGACCACCCCCAGGCCGTGCCCGGTCACCAGCTTCGCCATCTCCGGGCTCGGCCCGACGAGCAGCCCGAGGCGCGCCTGAACGTAGTCGAACACCTTGTTGGGCAGGGCGTTGGTGTTGTTGAAGGACAGCGGGGGGAGCACGTGGATCCCGACGTCGTGACGGTTGAGCACCCCTACCAGGTCGGCGTAGGGCACGGCGTCCCGCACGGTGACCACGCCGCCGCTCGCGCCCGCGCGCTCCCGCAGCTCGGCCAGGTGGCCGGGATCGTTCGGGGTGAGGTAGAGGTCGAGGGTCACGGGCACGCCCTGGGCGGCCGCGCCCGCCACCGCGTCGACCATGACCTGCAGGTGCCGGTTGCGCAGGCACGCGCCGGAGTGGACCAGCCGCACCGGTGAGCGGACCGGCGTCGGGGCGAGGTCGGCATACGGCGCGGCGTTGGTGACGACGCCGACCTCCACCCCGAAGCGTGCGGAGTACTCCTCGGCGATCCGCTCGCTGACCGTGGTGACCGCGGCGCAGCGCGGCAGGAAGGTCCGGCAGAGCCACTCCTGGAAGGGCGAGATGCGCCGCATCCACGCCGGGTCCTCCTCGTGCAGCAGCGGGAAGTACTCGTGCAGGTCGGCGTGCACCCCCGCGCGGGGCGCGAGCCACAGGGCCAGCGGCACGGCGTCGAGGTCGTTGGCCAGGACCACGTCCGCCGACCCGCGTCGCAGCTGACGCAGCACCCACCGCACGCCCGGCTGGGCGGCATAGGCGGCGCGGTAGCTGCGCAGCGTGATCAGCCGGCCGTCCAGCGCGTTCTGCGCGCCCTCCGGCACCTCGACGTGGCCCGAGACCCCCTCCGGCGCCGGTCCGTAGCCGCAGGTCACGACGTCGAACTCGCGGGCGAGGTGGCGGACCTGCTTGAGCACCCGCGCGTCGCGGGCGACCGGGCTGAAGGACAGGATGAGCACGCGTGGCCGCGACGCGTCGTGGAGTCCGTCCGGGGTATGCCGACCGCCGACCGTGGCGCGCACCCCACCCAGGAGCCCGGTCGCCGCGGCCTCGGCGTGGGCCCGCAGCGTGGCCTCCGGTGCGAGGTTGGCGAGCGGGTCGGGGGTGAGCAGGATGTCCCAGCGCGAGGCCTCGGCGCGTCGGGCCGCGGCTGCTGCCAGGGCGTCGGTGTCGGCGGCCACCAGCACCGCGTCCAGCAGGGCCTGGTCCGCCCGGTGCAGGGCACGCGGCGCGTCCGGCGCCATCGCCAGCAGGTCCCGCGTGAGCCGGCGCACGTCGGCGGCCTCGCCGGGTGCCCAGTCCAGCGGCGAGGGGCGGCGGCGCACCGCGCCGAGCACGTGGATCCGCAGCGTCTTGACGACGATCGCCTGGCGGGCCGGGCCGGGGAGGGCGCGCACCCAGCGCTGGTCGAGGAGGCGGGCGTGCGCCGCGAGCTCGTCGGACACGGGGCGGGCGGTCGACGTGGTCCGCCCCTCGCCGCGGGTGCCGATCACGTAGGCCGGCGCCTCCCGCGCGAGGTCGACGCGCTCACCGGAGCTGGACAGCCGCAGCGACAGCTCGACGTCCTCCCCCGTCTGCAGGCCGGGGGTCAGCGGACCCTCGCCGTCGAGCAGCCCCAGCTCGTCGAGCGTGGCCCGGCGCAGCAGGCCCAGCGGTGCGGTGCGGTAGGCCAGCCGGTCGGCCACCAGGTCCAGGTCCCGGCTCCGGCCCGGCCGGGTCCGCGGGGTCGGCACCTGCTCGCCGTCCTCGGTCTCGACCCGCGCCATCAGCCACGCCGACCCGAGCTCGTCGGCGAGCCGCACCCAGGCGGCGAGGGCACCGTCGGCATACCAGTCGTCCGAGCCGATGATGCTCAGGTAGCGACCGTCGGCCGCCAGGATCCCCGCGTTGAACGGGCCGGCGGGGCTGCGCAGCCCGTCCTGCACGGAGAGGTAGCGCACGTGCGCCGCGAGCTCGGCCGCGTCCTCACCACGCGCCACCAGCGCGTCCTCGACCGCACGCCGCACCTCCCGCTGCCCGACCTCGTGCGCGACCACGGTGACCCGCACCCGGGGTCCCCCGTCGACCACCCCGCGCAGGTCGGCGCCGCGCAGGGCCGAGTGCACCACCCGCCAGACCGGCCGGGTCAGGTCGTGCACCGCGACGACGACGTCCACGTCCACCGCCGGCAGGACCGGTCCTCGGGCGGGCTCTCCCGAGGTCATGCCAGCCCCGACAGCCGCGCCTGGGTCGCGAACTCCGGGTGCGCCGCGACCACCTCCTCGAAGCTGCCCCGGGCCACGATCGTGCCGTCCTTCATGAAGCAGACCTGGTCGCTGTGCCGGACCGTGGAGAGCCGGTGGGCGACCGCGATGACCGTCACCTGGCCGTGCAGGTCCCGGATCGCGGTGGCCACGGCGTCCTCGGTCGTGGTGTCGAGCGCCGACATGGCCTCGTCCAGGACCAGCACGAGCGGGTCGGCATAGAGCGCGCGGGCGATCCCGAGCCGCTGACGCTGGCCACCGGACAGGGCCAGGCCCCGCTCCGCGACCCGCACGCCCAGCCCGCCCCGCTCGGTGACGACGTCCATCAGCTGCGCGCGCTCCAGGGCGCGCGTGACGGCCGCCTCGTCGATGTCCTCGCCCCAGGTGAGGGCGACGTTCTGGGCGATGGTGCCGTCGAAGAGGTTGACCTCCTGCGGCACGTAGCCGACCCGCGCCCGCCAGGCGCCGAGCACCTCCGGCAGCGGACGCTCGTCCACCCGGATCTCTCCGGCCGAGGGCGTGAGCAGGCCCAGCAGCACGTCCACCAGGGTCGACTTCCCGGCGCCGGAGGCGCCGACCAGGGCCACCGACGAGCCGAGCGGGATGTCCAGGTCGACCTCCCGGAGGGCCGGCTCGGCAGCACCCGGATAGCTGAAGGAGACCTCGCGCAGCGCGAGCAGCCGGGGGTCGTCCGGCAGCGGCTCGGTGCCGAGCTGCTCCGCCGCCGCGACATAGCCCTGCGCGTCCTGGATGTCGGTGATGACGGCCTCGGCGTGCGGCAGCGTCGAGGCGGTCTGGGTGATGATCGACTGGAAGCGGTTGACGCTGGGGATCATCCGCATCCCGGCGACGGCGAAGAGCGCGATCGCCTCGAACGCCTGGTCCCGGCCCCCCAGCAGGAAGGCGACTCCCCCGACGACCGCGAAGCCGAGCACCAGCCCGGTGTCGGTGACGAACTTGGGGACGGTGTTGAGGAACATCAGGTGCGACCGGGCCCGGGTGGCGTGCACCCGGTTGGCGTGCACCTCCGCCGCGACCTCATCCGCCTTGCCGCGGAGGGTCACCTCCTTCAGCGCGCCCATCATCTCGGTCATCAGCCCGGCGACCTTGAACGAGTAGTCGCGCCCCACCCGGCCGGCCACGACCGCACGCGGGGAGATGACGACATACATCAGCACGGCCAGACCGCCGAGGTAGGCGAAGGTCACCAGCGCGGTGAGCGGCTGGGCCACGAGCAGGACGACGAGGACGGCACCGAAGGTCGCGAGCTCCGCCGGCAGCGAGGCGGCCGGGAGCAGCAGCCCGGTCGTGGTGTTGGCGATCCCCACGTCGGCCAGACGCACCAGCTGGGAGGTGTTCCGGCGCAGCCGCTCGGTCCACGGCGCCCGGATGTATGCCCCGAACAGGCGGTCCCCGATGACGAGGTCGTAGGCCGCGAGCCGCTTCGCCACCGCCCACTGGAGCGCCATCGTCGCGAGCCCCTTGACCACGACGAGGGCGCAGATGGTGCCGAGCAGCCAGGCATACCGCTCCGGCGGCACGGCCCCCAGGACCGGCAGCTGGACCGGGTTGCCCTGGATCATCGGGGCCAGGGTGAGCGCGAGCAGCGACAGGGCCAGGATGTCGACGACGGCCAGCACGCTGGAGGCGGCCGTGAAGCCGAGGAGGAACCAGCGGGTGCTCGGCGGCAGCAGCGGCAGCAGGCGACGCAGGGCCCGCAGCAACCGGATCATGCGGGCCGCCTGGTCATGGCCTCCATCGTAGGCTGCGGGCGTGGCCGCACCCGTCAACCGCCTGCGCCGCCTCGCCTGGCGCGGCGTCGCCGCCCTGCCCGGCCCCGTGCGCGAGCTCGCGAGCGTCCCGGTCCGTCGGCGGGCCGACCGGCAGCTCCGGGCGCTCACCCCCATGCCGGGGGCTGGGCGCCGGCTCTACATCGGGCCGTGGAACACCGCCGGACAGGGGTCGGGCTGGGCCCGCGCAGCGCGCATGCACCTGCCGGACGTCGCCGCCCAGAGCCTGGTCGCCGCGCGCTCGGCCACGACCTCGCCGTTCCGGTTCCCCGCCGACCACGAGCTCTCCGTGCTCGCGCAGCGCGGGCACGTCCGGCAGATCCACGGGGAGCGGGTGCTGCGCGAGGCGACGCACGTGCTCTTCGAGTCCGGCCGGCCGGTGCTCGGCAACCTGCATGCCGGGTCGATGCTGGACGACGTCGCTGCCCTGGAGAAGGCCGGCATCGCGCACGCCGTGCTCTTCCACGGCAGCGAGATCCGCGGCCCGCGTGAGCACGCCGACCGCGAGCCGCACAGCCCGTTCGCCGCCGCGTGGGACGAGTACGTCCGCACCCTGGCCTCGGTGGTGCAGCGCAACACCCGCGACCTGTCCGCCTACGCCGGACCGGTGCTCGTCTCGACCCCTGACCTGCTGGACGTGCTGCCGGAGGCGACCTGGCTGCCCCTGGTGGTGGACGGCGACCGCTTCACCGCGGCCGCGGACAGCCCGGTGCTGCGGCGTCGGCGCCCGGTCGTCCTGCACGCACCGTCCAACCCGCGGCTCAAGGGCACGGCGGTGATCGAGCGGGTCCTGGAGGGTATGCAGGCGGCCGGGCTGGTGGAGTACCGCCGGCTCGCCGGGGTGCCGCACGAGCAGATGGCCTCCTTCGTCGGCGCGGCCGACGTGGTGGTGGACCAGGTCGTCCTCGGCAACCCCGGGGTGCTGCTGGCGGAGACGATGGCCGCCGGCCGCGTGGCGGTGGCCCACCTGGGTCCTGCGGTGCGCGAGCGCATGTCCCGGGCCGACCGTGACCTCGGCGGCGAGGGCGTCGTGCCGGTGGTCGAGGCCGACCCGGAAACCCTGGAGAGCGCGCTGCTGGACGTCCTCGCCGACCGGGCCGGGCACGCCGAGCTGGCGGCCCGGGGCCCTGACTGGGCACGACGGCACCACGACGGACGACGCGCCGCCGCAGTGCTGGACCAGGTGCTGCTGTCGCGCTGAGCCGATCCCTCGGCTCACTCCCCCCGCAGCGGGAGCGGGGCGGGCTGCGTTAGCCTCGATCTCGACGCGGGGTGCCGCTGTGCGGCTGAGATCACACCCGTCGAACCTGATCTAGCTCGTACTAGCGAAGGGAACGTCGATGACGTCTGCACCTGTCCTGCCCGACCAGCTCGCCTCCTGCTGGGCGCTGCTGCGACGAGACTCACCGCTCACCCAGTGCATCACGAACATCGTGGCCGCACCGTTGAGCGCGAACCTGCTGCTCGCCGCCGGTGCGGCGCCGGCCATGGTCGACAACCTGCACGAGGCGGGCGAGTTCGCCGCTGCGGCCGGTGGGCTCCTGGTCAACCTCGGCACCCCCTCGGACGGCACCGCCGAGGGTATGCGCGTCGCCGTCGCGTCCGCCGCCTCCGCGAACACCCCATGGGTCCTGGACCCGGTCGCCGCAGGAGCGCTGGGCTGGCGCACCGCCCTGGCGCACGAGCTGGTAGAGCGGTCCCGGCCGGCGGTCGTCCGCGGCAACGCCTCGGAGGTCTCGGCGCTCGCCGGTGGTGCCGGCGGGCGCGGTGTGGATGCGACGGACACGGTCGAGACCACCGCGCCGGTCGCGGAGGAGCTGGCGCGGCACCACCGGTGCGTCGTCGCGGTGAGTGGCCCGGTGGACCACCTCACCGACGGACGCCGGGTCGTCCGCGTCCCGCACGGGCACCCGCTGATGACCCGGGTCACCGGCGTCGGCTGCGGGCTCGGCGCCCTGATGGCCGCCTGCTGCGCAGTCTCGACCGACCGGTTGGTCGCGGCCGTCACCGCCACCGTCGCCCTGACCCTCGCCGCCGAGTCGGCCGCGGACCGGGCCGCGGCGCCGGGCAGCTTCGCGGTGGTCCTGGTGGACGAGCTGTCGACCCTCACGCCGGAGGCGCTCGAGGACCGGGTGCAGCTGTCGTGATCGACCTTCGGCTCTATCTGGTCACCGACACGGCGCTGGCCTCCCGCCGAGGCCTGGTGCCCACGGTCCGGGACGCCGTCGACGGGGGCGTCACCGCCGTGCAGCTACGCGACCACACCGTGGGCGACGAGGAGTTCGTCATGCTGGGCCGGCTCCTGGCGCGCGCCCTGGCCGGCAGCGGGGTGCCGCTCGTGGTCGACGACCGGGTCCACCTGGTGCGGGCGATCGGCGCGGCGGGAGCCCACGTCGGCCAGCGCGACCTGCCCCCGCTGGAGGCCCGCGCCCTGCTGGGCACCGGTGCGGTGCTCGGCCTGTCCTGCAGCAGCGCTGACCAGGTCCGGAGCGCCAGCGAGCTGCCACCGGGCACCGCGGACTACCTCGGCCTGGGACCGGTGTGGCCGACCCGGAGCAAGCCCGACCACGCCCGCCCGATCGGTCCGGACGGGCTCGCCGAGCTCACCAGGCAGGCGAGCCGAGCGGCGATGCCGACGGTGGCCATCGGGGGCATCGACGCCTCCCGCACCGACGAGGTGATGCGCGCCGGGGTCGGAGGGATCGCGGTCGTGAGCGCCATCTGCGCCTCCGACCGGCCGGCCGACGCCGCCCGCGACCTCCGCGTCAGGGTGGACGCCGCACGCAGCGGGGCCGACCGGTGATCCCCGTCGTCGCCTCGATCGGCGGGTCGGACCCGTCCGGCGGGGCCGGCATCCAGGCGGACCTCAAGACGTTCGGCGCTCTGGGCGCCTACGGCTGCGCCGTCCTGACGTCGCTGACGGCCCAGAGCACGCAGGGCGTCACCGGGGTGCACCCCGTGCCGGCGGAGTTCGTCGAGGATCAGGTCCGCACGCTCGTCGCCGACATCACCCTGCACGCGACCAAGATCGGGATGCTCGGCACCGCCACCGTCGCCGCGACGGTCGGCGCCCTGTGCCGGCAGGGTGTCCTGCCGCAGGTCGTGCTCGACCCGGTCATGGTGTCCACCGCTGGATCCCGGTTGCTGGACCGCGACGCGGTGGACCAGGTGCGCGGCATGCTGGCGCACGTCGCCCTCGTCACCCCCAACCTGGCGGAGGCGGCCGTGCTGCTCGGGCTCGATCCGGCCGAGCAGGCGCAGGACCTGGCCACGATGAAGGAGCACGCCCGCCGGTTGCAGGACCTCGGTGCCCGCCGGGTGCTGCTGAAGGGCGGGCACCTCGACGGCGACACGTCCAGCGACATCTGGGGCGACGCCACCGGTGTCCGGGTGCTGGCCGGGCGCCGCGTCCGGACCCGGCACACGCACGGCACCGGGTGCTCCCTGTCCTCGGCGATCGTGGCGCTGCGACCCCGGTTGCCCGACTGGGCCTCGGCCGTGGTCGGGGCCAAGGAGTGGCTGACCGGTGCCCTGGCCCACGCCGACGAGCTCCGCGTCGGCCACGGCCCGGGCCCGGTCCACCACTTCTGGCGTCAGGGTGCCGCTGGGACGGGCAGCACCGAGTCGTCCCACGTCTCCTGGGCGTAGGCCATCTGCCCGAACCTGATCTTCAGGTGGCAGCTGTCCTCGACGGCGCACTCCATCCGGGTCCGATGGCGGGGCCGGCCCTGGCGCGGGGCGGGTCTCAGCCCTGCGTCCGCGCCTCCCGCCACGCCTGCACCATCTCCTCGACGTCGAGCCGGCCCACGACCGGTGGCGAGGTCGGCCCCGCGTGCGGACGGCGACGGTCGGCGAGCACCCGCTCGTTGAAGTCCTCCACCCGGGCGCGCACGGCCACCTCGTCCTCCAGGGCGAACAGCGCCTGGGGGTAGGTCGCCTTCTCCCGACGCAGCTGCATCACGCCCGGCAGCGCTCCGGAGAGGTCCAGCTGCTCACGCGCGATGAGGTCCTTGACCCACCAGTCGGGATCGGCCCGGGTGTCCACCTCGCGCAGCGGCCGGCCCGACCCGGGCAGGTTGTCGAAGGCCCCTCGTCGCTGCGCCGACTCGATGCTCTGGTCGACCCACGACTGCACCGCACGGGCTGTCGTCGCGGCCGGCGGACGGCGCGGCACCACCCCTTGCTGCTCGAGCTGGTCCCGGGCCTCCGGGGCACCCGGGCGCTCGCCCTCCTTGCCCCAACGCGTCATGGTCGCCCTCCTCGTCGTGGGGCGCTCCAGTCTACCGGGCGGGTCCGGGGGCAGCCCTCCCGGTCGATGGCTGGCGTGGCCGAGCGGAGCTCGGTGCCGCACACTGTGTGGACACCTCTCCCCCACGTCCGTGAAAGGCATCATGAGGAACCGCCTCACCGTGATCGGCGCCTTCCTGGTGTCGACCCTCCTTCTCCTCTCCCTGGTGTCCGAGATCGAGGATCGCGACGCGTCCGTCTATCTCCGACTCGCCGGGGTCATCGCCATGGCCGTCGCCAGAGTGCTCCAGCTCCGCAGGCCCGAGGAGAGCACGCCGGACGGCACGAGGTGACGTGCTGGGAAGCGCCCGGGGTCAGGGGCCCGCGGGAGAGCTGACCGGGCGGGTGTCGGACCCCACCGCCAGCACCACCTCGGCCGCGCCGTCGCCCGTCGCGCGCAGGCTGCGGTGCTCCCGCACCCACTCGACACGGCGTCGGGCCTCCGCCCCGTCCGGCGCCGTCCGCAGCACCTGCACGAGAGCCTGCGCGACGGCACCGACCTCGTGCTCCACCGCGAGACCCAGCCGGTGCTCCCGCACGTCGTCGCCCGCCGGCCCCGGGCCCGCGAAGACCACCGGGGTCCCGCACGCCAGGGCCGCGACCACCTTGGTCGGGTAGGCGAAGTCGTAGCCCACCCCGGGTCGCACCCCCACCAGAGCCGCCGCGGCACCGCGCAGCCAGGCTGCGGCCTCCTCGGCCGGCACCAGCGGCCGCAGCTCGATCGTGCCGGGCGGCAGCCCGGCCGCGATCCGTCGCAGCGCGGGCCAGGACGACCCCTGCCCGACGAACACCAGGCGCGCGCCGGGGACCGCCGCCACCACCTCGCGCATCGCCTCGGCGAAGATCTCGGCCCCCTGCCACTCCGAGGCGGTCCCGGCATACACCAGGTATGCCGTCCTCGGCGCGTCCGGGTGCTGCTCGCCGTCGGGGGTGAAGACGTCGGTGTCGATCCCGTTGGGCACCACCGTCACCGGTGCGTCCGGACCGGCCAGCACGCGCACGCGCTCGGCGACCCCGTCGCTGACGGCGATGACGTCCCTCGCCCCGCGCAGCGCGAACGCCTCCACCGCCCGCATCAGCCGGACCACGGGCCGGGGAGCACCCATGGACGCGGTGGCGTCGGACCAGACGTCCGCGGCGTAGTACACGTACGGGATGCGGCGGGCCGGCGGGACGAGCGACCGGACGGCCAGGGCCACCCTGGTGACGGCCCCGGTCGTCGGCGGCGGCTCGACGACGGCGACGTCCGGTCGCGGGCCGACCAGCAGGCGGAGCGCGAGCGGGAGGTCGAAGGAGAGGTAGGGCAGGTAGCCGCGCACGTAGCCCGTGCGGTCCCGCAGCACCGGCCAGCGGGACACCGTGACCCCACCGAGACCTGCTCTGTCGCACTCCTGGCCCGCCGCCCCCGTCCCGACCGGGCGTCTCCCGTGGTTGCTCTGCGGCCCACCGGGCGTCGCTCGTGGTTGCCGCAGTGCGGGGGGAGGCGTGGTGGTGAGCACGCGCACACGGGCCCGGGCGGACAGAGAGCGCACGAGGGCACCCAGGCGGAAGGTCGCGGCCGCCGCCTCGGGGGCATAGATCCGGGTCGCGAGCACCACACGCGACGCCCGGTCACTCATGAGGCAACCACGAGCGACGCTCGGTCGGTGCCTGGGCAACCACACGCGACGCCCGGTCGGTGCCTGGGCAACCACACGCGACGCCCGGTCGGTGCCTGGGCAACCACAGGCGACGCCCGGTCGGTGCCTGGGCAACCACAGGCGACGCCCGGTGGGTCACAGCGTCTGGGTGCTGCCGGTGGCGGCCGAGGCGAGCACCGCCTCGACCACCTCGAGCGTGTGCACGCCCTCGGCCATCGAGACCACGTCCGCCTCGCGGCCCCACAGGGCGTCCCGGAAGTTCTCCTGCTCCACCCGCAGCGGCTCCCGACGGGCGATGGCATACCGGATCGAGTCGCCCTCGGACACCCCGCGGAAGGTGGCGGCGCGATCCCACTCCGAGCGCACGTCACCGTTGGCGACGAAGGTCAGGTCACCCTGCAGCGTGTCCGCGACGAAGGCGCCCTTCTCCCCCGTGGCGACGGTGGCGCGCACCTTGAGCGGGCTGAGCCAGTTGACGACGTGGGACACGATGATGCCGTTCTCCAGCCGACCCGTGGCCACGACCATGTCCTCGTGCTCCCGCCCGGACCGGTGGGTGACCTGACCGGCGACGCTCGCGTAGGGCGAGCGGGCGATCCACGCCGTCAGGTCGATGTCGTGCGTGGCCAGGTCCTTCACCACCCCGACGTCCGCGATCCGGGCCGGGAAGGGACCCTGTCGGGAGGTGGTGATCTGGTAGACCTCGCCCAGCTCCCCCGCCGCGATCCGCCGCCGCATCTCCAGCAGCGCCGGGTTGCAGCGCTCGACGTAGCCAACCGTGCCCACCAGCCCCGACCCGGCGAACGCCTCGGCGACCCGCCGACCGGACTCCACCGTGGCGGCGATCGGCTTCTCCACCATCGTGTGGACCCCGGCCTCGGCGAGCGCCAGCGCGACCTCCTCGTGCAGGTAGGTCGGGACCGCGACCATCGCGGCGTCGATGCCCTCGGCGATCAGGCCCTGGACGTCCTCCAGCACCGGGAGCGACCCGGCCACGCCGTGCTTGTCCCCGTAGGGGTCCGCGACCGCGACCAGCTCCATCCCCTCGACCTCGCGGATCACCCGGGCGTGGTGCCGACCCATGGAGCCCAGCCCGATCAACCCCATCCGGACGGTCTGCCCGTCCGGGAGCACGGCCGGGGCCCTCTGCCCGGTCTCTGCCTGACCGTCCGTCATCACGCGCCCGCCCCGACCACCGCGTGCAGCGCCGTCGCGACCCGCTCCAGGTCGTCCCGCGTCAGCGACGGGTGCACCGGCAGGCTGATCACCTCGGCCGCCGCGCGGGAGGTGTGCGGGAGCTCGCCGGCCGGCGCGAACCGGGCCAGCGAGACCAGCTCGTGGTTCGGCGTCGGGTAGTACACCCCGCAGCCGACCCGGTGCTCCTCGCGCAGCGCGGTGACCATCTCGTCCCGCTGCTCACCCGTGGCCCCGTCGATCCGCACCGTGTATTGGTGATAGACGTGCGTGCAGCCCTCCCGGACGGGCGGGACGACGACTCCGGCGACGCCGGACAGGCGCTCGTCCAGCCAGGCGGCGTTCGCCTGCCGCGCCTCGGTCCACGCCCCCACCTTGGTCAGCTGGACCCGCCCGATCGCGGCGTGGATGTCGGTCATCCGGTTGTTCAGCCCCACGACCTCGTTGGCGTACTGCCGCTCCATCCCCTGGTTGCGCAGGAGCCGCACCCCGCGGGCGATCTCCTCGTCGGCGCAGGCGACCATCCCGCCCTCGCCGGAGGTCATGTTCTTCGTCGGGTAGAGGCTGAACATGGCGAACGAGCCGAACCTGCCCACCGGCTTCCCGTGGTAGGTGGCCCCATGGGCCTGCGCGGCGTCCTCGAAGAGCTGGATGCCGTGCTCCGCGGTCACCGCGCGCAGCGCATCCATCTCCGCGGGATGGCCGTAGAGATGCACGGGCATGACCGCCGCGGTCCGGTCGGTCAGCGCGGCACGCACGGACTCCGGGTCCAGGTTGAAGGTGTCCGGGCTGATGTCGGCGAAGACCGGCGTCGCCCCGGTCAGCGCGACGGCGTTCGCGGTCGCCGCGAAGGTGAAGCTGGGCACGACGACCTCGTCACCCGCGCCGATCCCGCAGGCCAGCAGCCCCAGGTGCAGCCCGGACGTCCCCGAGTTGACCGCGACGCAGGTGCGCCCCCCGACCAGCTGTGCACCGAACTCGCCCTCGAAGGCGGCGACCTCCGGGCCCTGGGCGACCATGCCCGAGCGCAGGACACGATCCACCGCGGCCCGCTCGTCCTCGCCGATGAGCGGCTTGGCGGCAGGGATCATCGGCTGCTCGGTCATGAGGTCTCCTCCTCGACGTCGGCCCGGCGCAGGGTGCCGTCGCTCTCGACATAGGTGTCGCCCGTCTGCGTGCACCGCCACCGGCCCGGTGTGCCGGTGGGCTCCAGCGGGCGCCCCGCGTGCCCGACCCAGCCCACCTGACGTGCCGGGACGCCGACCACGAGCGCGTGCGGCGCGACGTCCTTGGTGACGACCGCGCCGGCCGCGACCGTCGCCCACGCGCCCACGGTGACCGGCGCGACGCAGACCGCGCGGGCACCGATCGAGGCACCCTCCCGGACCGTCACGCCGACCGCGTCCCAGTCGTCGGCAGCCTTCAGCGACCCGTCCGGGTTGACCGCCCGCGGGAAGGTGTCGTTGGTCAGGACGGCGGCCGGGCCCACGAAGACGCCGTGCCCCAGCTCGGCGGGCTCGTAGACGAGCGCGTAGTTCTGGATCTTGCAGTGGTCGCCGAGCCGCACCCCGGTCCCGACGTAGGCTCCCCGGCCCACGACGCACCCGGCGCCCAGCACGGCGTCCTCGCGCACCTGGGCCAGGTGCCAGATCGAGCTGCCCTCGCCGATGCTGGCGCTGTCGGCGACATCGGCACTGTCGACGATGCGTGTCGTCACGGGACTCCCGGTGGTGTCGGTGGGGGACAATGCAGTCATGACTCTAACGCCCGCGCAGGAGGACACCTGGCTGGTGATCCCCCTGTTCGACGAGGCGCAGGTGGTGGAGGAGGTGCTGCGCGAGGCACGGGCCTACTTCCCGCACGTCGTCTGCGTGGACGACGCCTCGCGCGACGACTCGGCGGCACGTGCCCGCGCCGCCGGCGCGGTGGTGGTGCGGCACCCGTTCAACCTCGGTCAGGGGGCGGCGCTGCAGACCGGTATGCGGTTCGTGCTGGAGGCGACGGACGCGGCATACCTCGTCACCTTCGACGCCGACGGCCAGCACCAGCCCGTCGACGCCGCCGCGATGGTGCAGCGGGCCAGGGACGAGGACCTCGCGATCGTCTTCGGGTCGCGCTTCCTGGACGACCGCACCCGGCCCGGGTGGCTGAAGAAGCTCGTGCTCAAGGTCGCGGTCTGGCTCACCAACCAGCAGACGGGGATGCGGTTGACCGACGCGCACAACGGGCTGCGGGTCATCCGCCGGGACGCCGCGACCCGTCTGGACCTGCGGCAGAACAGGATGGCGCACGCCACCGAGATCGTGCTGCAGCTGGGCCGGACCCGGCTCCCGTGGGCCGAGCACCCCGTGCACGTCCTCTACACCGACTACAGCCGGACCAAGGGGCAGTCGCTGATGAACTCCGTCAACATCCTCGTCGACTCCATCCTGAAGTGAGGCGCTGAGATGCTGGACCAACCCGTGATCAAGCTGGTGCTGCTGGTCAGCGTGGTCGTCGTGACCGCGATGCTCACCCGGTCCACCGCCGGGGTGCGGCACCAGGCGGTCCGCCGGCTGCTGCTCGTCGGCTTCGTCGTGCTGGCGGCCCTGGCGATCCTCTTCCCCCGGCTGATGACGCAGGTGGCCCAGCTGCTCGGGGTCGGACGTGGTGCCGACCTGCTGCTCTACGGCCTCACCGTGGTCTTCCTCGGGTATGTCGCGGCCTCCTACCGCCGGATGCGGCAGCTGGAGCAGCAGGTCACCACCCTCGCCCGCGAGCTGGCGCTGCGCGCGGCCGTCCACGACAGCACCGAGCACGACCCGCCAGGGGCTCACGACTCCTGACGGAGGTGCTCGAAGACGGCCGGGCCGGACGTCGCGAGGATGCCCTGCGGGTCGCTGCGCGGGGTGTAGGGCCCGCCGTCGGCCGCGCCCACCACGCCGCCGACCTCGCTGACCAGCAGCGCGCCGGGCACGTGGTCCCACGGGCGGGTCCCGCGGTAGAGCAGCGCGTCGCACTCGCCCTGCGCCAGCTTGGGGTAGTCGATGCCGCAGCTCACCCAGGTCAGCTCCATCGGCGGTGTGTCCGCCAGCCGCTCCCCGACCTGCCGCCGGGATGACGTGCGCACCCGCCAGCCGCGCGGGTCCGGGCCGACCTGCAGCCGCGGCAGCGGCTCACCGTTGCGGGTCGCGCCCGAGCCACGCTCGGCGACGAACGCGAGCCGGTGCTGCGGCTGCCAGATCCAGGCGCGTTCGGTCTGCCCGTCCCGGGTCTCGGCCACCATCACCGCATGGTCCGGGGACCCGTGCACGAAGTTCCGCGTGCCGTCCACCGGGTCGACGGTGAACGCGTGCTCGGCGGCGCGGAACCGCTCCAGGCTGTCCGGGTCGTCGGCGAAGGCCTCCTCGCCCAGGACCACCGCCTGCGGGTAGGCGGCCCGCAGCTCGGCCGTGATGAGCACCTCCGCCTCGCGGTCGGCGACCGTCACGAGGTCGCCCGGGTGGGTCTTGGAGCTGATCTGGTCCTCGGACAGGGCGCGGAACCGAGGGGTGATGACCTGGTCGGCGACCTCCTGCAGGAGGGTCAGCACGGCATCCGTCGTCAGCGCGGCCACGGCACCACCATGTCACGAGGCGTCGGACGGCGTGCGGGCGATCCCGCGCGGAGGGCCGCTGGCGGCCCTCCGCGTCAGCGCGGCGTCTTCACGGCGAGCACGGGCGCGGCCGCCTCGAGCAGGATCTGCTGCGCCGTCGACCCCAGGATCAGCTTGCCGATCGCCGAGCGGTGCTTGACGCCGATGACGATGAGGGTGGCGTCCTCCTCGGCCGCGATGTCCAGGAAGTCTCCGACGACGTCCCGGTCGCGCGCGTCCGGCGCGTGCACACGCACCTCCACGTCGTCGGCCCGCACGTCGGGCTCGCCCTCCTGGAGCGGCACCACCACCAACGCCCGGGACCGCCGGCGTGCCTCGGCGAGCGCCGTCTCCTGCGCCGCCTGTCCCTCCGGTGTGGTCGTCCACGCGAGCACCACGGTCATGTCCTGTCCCCGCTTCCTTGTCTCTTGACGCTGCGTCAGTGATAGTAGTCGCAGACGCTGACCAGCAAAGGAGCATGATGAGCGGGGACGCGAGCAGCCGTCGTCGGGGGTGGGGGATGATCGTGTATGCCGTGGTGGCGACACTGGTCGTCGGCTGGGCCCTCACCGTGTCCGCACGGTCGGCCGAGCAGGGGGACGACCTGCGGTCCACCCTCACCCTCATCGCGCCGGCCAGCCCGGGCGGCGGGTGGGACACCTTCACCCGGGAGCAGCAGGCGGCGATGCGCGCCAACGGGATCGTCAACAACGCCACGGTGCTGAACATCGCCGGGGCGGGAGGGACCATCGGGCTCGGCAAGTTCTCGACCCTCGACGGTCGGGCGACCAACCTGCTCACGACCGGCACGGTGATGTCCGGCGCGATCGCGCTCAACGACTCGCCGGTCGCGATGACCGACGTCCGGCCGCTGGCCCGGATCAGCGAGGAGTACGACATCATCGTCGTCCCGGCGGACTCGCCCTACCAGAGCATCGAGGACCTCGTCGCCGACTGGGAGCAGGACCCCGGCGCCTTCCCCTTCACCGGCGGCTCTGCCGGGGGCCTGGACCACCTCATCGTCGCGGACCTGGCGATCAAGGCCGGGATCGACCCGACCCAGATCACCTACATCCCGCAGTCCGGCGGCGGGGAGGCCATCCAGGTGCTCTCCTCCGGCGACGCCCAGGCGGCCGTGTCCGGCTACAACGAGTTCGCCGACCAGATCGCGGCCGGGCGGATGAGAGGCCTGGCGATCGTGTCGCCGGAGCGGGTCGAGGGCATCGACCTGCCGACCCTCATCGAGCAGGGGTACGAGGTGTCGATGACCAACTGGCGCGGGTTCCTGGCGCCGTCCGGCATCACCGACGAGGAGTTCGCCGAGCTGGAGGCCATCGTCACCGAGACGGCGCAGAGCCCCGAGTGGCAGGAGGCGATGGAGCGCAACAAGTGGACCGACGTCTTCCTCACCGGGCAGGACCTGCTCGACTTCATCGAGGAAGACACCCGTCAGAACGAGCAGCTCGTCGAGGAGCTGGGACTGTGACCGACGTCGGTTTCTGGCACGGTCGCTCCGGCCTGGCGGTGCCCGCCCTGCTGGCCGCCTTCGTCACCTACCTGCTCGTCGGTGTGCTGACCATGGAGGTGCCGGAGGGCACCGACTTCCCCGGGCCGCGCTTCTTCCCGATCATCCTCATCACCGCGGGCTACCTGCTGGCTGCCCTGCTGGTGCTGCACTACCTGCGCCACCCCGAGCCGGTCGAGGTCGGCGAGGGTGAGGGCAGGTGGCGCACGTTCACCGACTGGCGGGCCGTCGCCTGGTGCGTCGGCGGCTTCCTCGTCTTCGCGCTGACGATCGAGCTGCTGGGCTGGATCATCGCGGCCGCGGTCCTCTTCTGGTGCGTCGCCCGCGGCATCGGCTCGGCCCGCCCGCTCTTCGACGCCTCCCTCGCGCTGCTGGTCTCCTCGGTGATCTACCTGGCCTTCGCCCAGGGCCTGGGGCTCAACCTCCCCGCCGGCTTCCTGGGAGGGATGTGAGCATGGAGTCCCTGTCGCTGCTGATGGAGGGCTTCGCCGGCGCCCTCACCCCGATGAACCTGCTCTGGGTGGTGCTGGGGTGCCTCCTCGGCACCGCGGTGGGCGTCATGCCCGGCCTGGGCAGCTCGATGGCGGTGGCCCTGCTGCTGCCGATGACCTTCGCCCTGGAGCCGACCGCCGCCTTCATCATGTTCGCCGGGGTCTACTTCGGCGGCCTCTTCGGCGACTCGACGATGGCCATCCTGATGAACACCCCGGGCCAGGCGTCGGCCATCGCCTCGACCTTCGAGGGGCACCGGATGGCCAAGGACGGCCGTGCCCCGCAGGCCCTGGCGACCGCGGCGATCGGCGCCTTCCTCGGCGGGTTCTGCGCCGCCGTGGTCGTGGTCTTCCTCGCGCCGGGGCTGGCCGACTTCGCCGCGGGATTCGGGGCGGCGGAGTACTTCGCGCTGGCGCTCTTCGCCTTCGTGGCGACCTCCTCGATCGTCGGTGACTCGGTGGCCAAGGGTCTGGCGGCCCTCGTCATCGGCCTCGGGCTCGCCACGATCGGCATGGACGGGATCTCGGCGACCGAGCGGTCGACCCTCGGCATACCCGAGCTGTTCGACGGCATCTCCATCGTCACCGTCACGGTGGCGGTGCTCGCGCTCGGCGAGGTCTTCCACATCGCCTCCCGGGTCCGGCGCGACCCCAAGACGGTGGCGATGAAGACCAGCGGGCGGGCCTGGCTCTCCCGAGCCGAGTTCCGCGAGGCCGGTCCCGCCTGGGCGCGGGGCACGGCGATCGGCCTGCCCTTCGGCATCATCCCGGTGGGCGGCTCCGAGGTCCCCACCTTCATGGCCTACGACCTGGAGCGCCGGATCGACCGACGGCGCCCCCGGCCGATGTTCGGCAAGGGCGCGATCCGGGGGTTGGCCGCCCCCGAGGCGGCGGGCAACGCCACCACCGGCACCGCGATGGGCGCCCTGCTGGCGCTGGGCCTCCCGGTGTCGGCGACCGCGGCGATCATGCTGGCGGCCTTCCAGCAGTACGGCCTGCAGCCCGGGCCGCTGCTCTTCGACCGGGCACCGGACCTGGTGTGGTCGCTGCTGGCGAGCTTCTTCGTCGCCCTGGTCGTGCTGCTCATCATCAACCTGCCGTTCGCGCAGCTGTGGGCCAAGCTGCTGCTCATCCCCGCGCCCTACCTCTACGCCGGGATCACCGTCTTCTGCGGGCTCGGGGTGTATGCCCTCTCGGCCGCCCAGTTCGACCTCTACCTGCTGCTGCTCATCGGGCTGGTCGGCTTCCTGCTGCGTCGCTACGACATCCCGCTGGCGCCGCTGATGATCGGCATGGTGCTCGGTCCGCTCGCCGAGAGCTCCCTGCGCGAGGCGCTGCTGTCCTCCAACGGTGACTACTCGGTCCTGGTGAGCAGCTGGATCGCCTGGCTGCTCTACGGCATCCTCGCCGTCGTGCTCGTCGTCACCGTGCGGACGAAACTCCGCGGACGTCGTGCCACCGACGTCTAGTTGGGTCTAGCCTGGGGCATCACCGCCGTCGAGGAGGCACCATGACCGACAACCTGCCGATCCTGACGCTGCTGCCACCGATCATCGCGATCGCGCTGGTCATCGCCACCAAGAAGGTGCTGCTGAGCCTCGGTGCCGGTGTGCTGGCCAGCGCGCTGCTGGTGGCGAACTTCAACCCGCTCGAGACGCTGAGCCTGGTCTGGACCGGCTTCTCGTCCATCTTCTGGGACGAGGGCGCGGTCAACACCTACTACGTCTACATCCTGCTGTTCACGCTCGCGCTCGGCGTGATCGCCTCGCTGATCCTCATGTCCGGAGGCAGCCAGGCCTTCTCCGACTGGGCGATCCAGCGGATCCGGACCCGGCGGGGTGCGCAGTCCCTGGCTGCTGGGTTGGGCATCGCGATCTTCATCGACGACTACTTCAACGCCCTGGCGGTGGGCCAGGTCGCCCGCCCGGTCACCGACCGGCACCACGTCGCGCGGGCCAAGCTGGCCTACCTCATCGACTCCACCTCGGCACCGGTCGCCGTGCTGGTGCCCTTCTCCAGCTGGGGCGCCAGCATCATCGGGATCATGGCACCGCTCGTGGCGGCCTCGGCGCTGACCGTCAGCGACGTGGGTGCCTTCCTCGGAGCCGCCGGCATGAACTACTACGCGATCGCGGCGGTGCTGCTGGTGTGGATCGTGGTCGTCTTCGGGATCGACTTCGGCCCGATGCGGGGCCAGGAGCGACGCGCGATCACCGACGGCGAGACCTACGACGCCACCGAGGAGATCCCCGGCGAGATCGCGGCGGACCTGCCGGTCCACGCCCCCGGGCACAAGCGGGCCCTGGTCATCCCGTTCCTGCTGCTCGTCGCCGGCGTCCTCGGCGGCATCATCTGGACCGGCTACCGCGGCACCGTCACGGCCGACGAGTTCGTCGCCGGGAGCGGCGTCACCGTCCTGGACATCATGGCCTCCACCGACGTCACCGAGGCGCTCATCTACGGCGCCGTGCTCGGGCTGGCCTCGGCGTTCTACTACTACGTGCGCTACACCTCCTCCAACCCCAAGTTCTCCACGAGCACGTTGGGGCGTGGCGTGTGGAGCGGGCTGCAGTCGATGCTCCCCGCGGTCTACATCCTGCTGCTGGCGTGGATCCTCGGCGGTCTGATCAGCGAGCTCGGCACCGGTGAGTACCTCGGCGGGCTCGTGGAGAGCGCCAACATGGCACCGCAGTGGCTGATCCCGGTGATGTTCGTCCTCGCCGGGGCGATGGCCTTCTCCACCGGCACCTCCTGGGGCTCCTTCGGGATCCTGCTGCCGATCGCCGGCGACATCATGAACAACGTCAGCGGAGGTGACGAGCTGCTGCTGGCCGCCTTCGGCGCGGTGCTGGCCGGGGCCGTGTGGGGCGACCACTGCTCCCCCATCAGCGACACCACGATCCTGTCCAGCACCGGTGCGAGCTGCAACGTCATCACCCACGTGACGACCCAGCTGCCCTATGCGATCTCGGGCGCCCTCATCGCGCTGCTGGGGTATGTCGTCTTCGCCCTCACCGGCAGCGGCTGGGCCGGCTTCGTCGCGGTGCTCGTCGGTCTGGCCGTGGTGGCGGTGCTGGGCAAGACGGTGCTGCAACGGCTCGAGGACGAGATCCCGCAGGAGGAGCAGGCCGAGCGGTCCCTCACCTGAGGCCGTGCCGAAAACCCGTTGCCGCGGCGCGCCAACTGCGGCACAGTCTGCGGTGATCGGCGAGCGCGCACCCGGCGTGCTCCGTGCAAGGAAGGGGGCGACCCGTGCCACACCCCGCCCCGGGGCGTCCGCCCCACCCTCTTCTTCCTCGCAGGAGCACCCGTGCAGCACTCTTCGCACCGCATCGATGACGTCGACCCGTTCTTCGTCTTCGACTACACGCCGCTCGACGCGGCGGACCATCTCACCACCGACCAACGCCTGACCACCTACTGGGACGTCGAGGCCGGCAACCGCGGCCCCGCGCCCGTCCCCACCTGGCTGGTGCAGGACTCAGGAGCCGTCGACACGGACCTGGGCGTCCTCAAGACCGGCAAGGAGGCGGATGTCTTCCTCGTCGAACGCGCCACCGTGACGGGGGCGTCCGACAGCTCCTGCCTGCTGGCCGCCAAGCGGTATCGCGACGCCGACCACCGGTCCTTCCACCGCAGCGCGATCTATGCCGAAGGTCGCGGGGTGCGCCGCTCCAGGGACCAGCGCGCCCTCGCCAAGGGCACCGCCTACGGCCGCCAGGTCGCGGCCGGGCGGTGGGCGTACGCCGAGTGGGAGGCGCTGTGCCGGGCCTGGGAGCACGGCGTCCCCGTGCCCTATCCCGTGTCCCTCGACGGCACCGAGATCCTCATGGAGTTCATCGGTGACGACGACGGGGAGGCCGCCCCGCGCCTGGCCGCGTGCGGTCACGACGCCGACCTGCTGGACCACCTGTGGCAGCAGGCCCGGGAGGTGGTCCTCCAGCTCGCCGAGCGCGGGTGGGCGCACGGCGACCTGTCCGCCTACAACCTGCTGGCGCACCGGCACCGGCTCGTGGTCATCGACCTGCCTCAGGTGGTGGACGTGATCACGAACCCCCAGGGTCCGGAGCTGCTGCACCGCGACTGCACCACCGTCGCGGCGTGGTTCGGCCAACGTGGGGTAGGTGCCGACGGCGAGGCGTTGTTCGCCGAGGCCCTGGCCCTGGCCACCTGATCACCGGCGTGACCTGCACCACATCATTAGCCCTGATGCTTCGGCGATATTCCAACTTAGGTTAGGGTTACCTTGTCCGTGCCGGGGTCCCGGTGCGGACCACCCTGACCTGAGGAGAGACACCATGCACCTGCGACGTTCCCGCGGAGGCCTCGTCGCCGTCGCGACCGCCGCCGCCCTGACCCTCGCCGCCTGCGGGAGCGACGAAGGGGCCGACACCGCGGCCGCCGAGGGCGAGTCCGCCGCCGACGACGGGGCCGAGGAGGAGTCCGCCGACGACGCGGGCGAGGAGGACGCCGCAGCGGACGAGGCCGCCGCCGGCACGGTCGAGGTCACCGACTTCCAGGGCACGGTCGAGGTCCCGGTCCCCGCGGAGCGGGTCATGGTCACGGACAACCGCGTCGTGCGCGCCCTGGACGAGTGGGGCGTCGACATCGTCGCGGCTCCCCTGGACGTCTTCCCGAGCGACCTGTCCTACGCCAGCGACGACGCGGTGATGAACCTCGGCAACCACGGCGAGCCGGACCTGGAGGCCGTCGTCGCCGCCGACCCCGACCTGGTCTTCAACGGCTACCGCTTCCAGGACTACTACGGCGACATCCAGGAGCTCGCGCCGGAGGCCGCCATCGTCGACACCACCACGGACTACGAGAACGCCCCGCTCGACGAGGAGCTCATCCGTCAGATCACGCTCGTCGGCGACGCGCTGGACCGTCCGGACGACGCGGCCGCGCTGGTCGAGGAGTTCGAGTCCTCCATCGCCGCCGCCACCGAGGCCTACGACGGCGAGTCGACGGTGATGGGGCTGCTCACCTCCGGCGGTGACATCTCCTACGTCGCGCCGGTGACCGGTCGCTCGATCGGCCCGGTCTTCGAGGTGCTGGGCCTCAACCCAGCCCTGGAGCTGGCGGCCGACGACACCAGCCACGGCGACGACATCTCGGTGGAGGCCATCGCGGACGCCAACCCTGACTGGATCGTGGTCATGGACCGGGACGCGGCGATCGCCGCCGAGGGCGACGAGTACTCCAGCGCCGAGGAGCTCATCACCGGGTCCGAGGCGCTGCAGAACGTCACCGCGGTCCAGGAGGGCAACATCGTCTACCTGCCGGCCGACTTCTACCTCACCGAGGACATCCAGGCCTACACCGAGCTGTTCACCTCCATGGCCGACGCCATGGGTTCGGCGCGCTGACGACCGTCCAGTCCGCCCGCCGAGGATCCCCGGGACGCCACACCCGGGGGTCCTCGGCGTGGTTCCTCGCGCTGGCGGCCGTCCTCACCCTCGGCCTGCTCGCGGTGTCCCTCTCCGTCGGCGTCTACGACATCACCGACGGGCAGGACGGGTGGGACATGTTCGGGATCACCCGGGCCCCGCGCACCATCTCGCTGGTGCTGGCCGGGGCTGCCATGTCCATGTGCGGGCTGGTGATGCAGCTGCTCACCCAGAACCGTTTCGTGGAGCCGACCACGACCGGCACCACCGAGTGGGCCGGCCTGGGCCTGCTCCTCGTCTTCATCCTGGTGCCCGGGGCGAGCCTGCTCACCAAGATGACCGGTGCCGTGGTCATGGCCTTCATCGGCACCACGATCTTCTTCCTCTTCCTGCGCCGGGTCTCGCTCAAGTCCTCCCTCATCGTGCCGATCGTGGGCATCATGATCGGCGCCGTGGTGGGCGCGGTGTCCACCTACCTGGCGATGGCGACCAACATGCTGCAGCAGATGGGCATCTGGTTCGCCGGCAGCTTCACCTCCGTGGTCCGCGGGCGCTACGAGATGCTCTGGATCGTCCTGCTCGTGACGCTGCTGGTCTTCCTGCTGGCCGACCGGCTCACCGTCGCCGGGCTGGGCAAGGACATCGCGACCAACGTGGGGCTCAACTACGACCGGATCATCCTCGCGGGCGTGGCGATGGTGTCCGTCGCCACCGGCATCGTCACCGTCGTCATCGGCTCGCTGCCCTTCCTCGGCCTCATCGTCCCCAACGTGGTGTCCCTCGTCCGGGGTGACAACCTGCGCAGCAACCTGCCCTGGGTCTGCCTGCTGGGGGTCTGGGTGGTGACCGTCTGCGACATCATCGGACGCACCATCATCATGCCGTTCGAGGTGCCGGTGTCGCTCATCCTCGGCGTCATCGGCGCGGTCTTCTTCATCGCCCTGCTCGTGATCCGGCAGCGCCGTGGCTGAGGCGACGCGGGTGAGGCCCGCCGCACCGCCCGTCGGCGAGCCCACCCGGCGCACGGGCGCGTTCGTCCGCCGGCGCGACCGGATCAGGTATGCCGTGACCATGGTCGCGCTGGCGCTGCTCGCCGTGGCCCTGACCGCGGGCATCCTGGCCTACGACAACCCGATGCCGGTCGGCAGCGACGGGTTCTGGCGGATCGCCGAGCTCCGCGTCACCAGCATCGCGGTCATCCTCGTGGTGGCCTTCTGCCACGCCTTCGCCACGGTCAGCTTCCAGACGGCGACGAGCAACCGCATCATCACGCCGTCGATCATGGGCTTCGAGGCGCTCTACATCGTGGTCCAGACCGGCGCGGTCTTCTTCCTCGGGGCCTCCGGGGTGGCGATGGTCACCGGCACGACGCAGTTCCTGCTGCAGGCGGGGCTGATGATCGTGGTCGCCACCATCCTCTACAGCTGGCTGCTCAGCGGCCGGTTCGGCAACATCCACATCATGCTGCTGGTCGGGGTCATCCTGGGCGGCGGGCTGGGGTCGTTGTCCACCTTCATGCAACGTCTGCTCACCCCGAGCGAGTTCGACATCCTCACCGCCCGGTTGTTCGGCAACATCGGCAACGCGGACGCGGCATACCTGCCCTATGCCGTCCCGATCGCGCTCGCCGCGGGGGGCGCCCTGTGGTGGCGCGCCCGCCGGCTCGACGTGCTCTCGCTCGGCCGGGACGCGACGACGAACCTGGGGCTGAACCACAAGCGTGAGGTCATCGTGGTCCTCTTCCTGGTCTCGGTGCTCATGGCCATGACCACCGCACTGGTCGGGCCGATGACCTTCCTCGGCTTCCTGGTCGCCATGCTCGCCTACCAGTTCGCCGACACCTACCACCACCGCCTGCTGCTGCCGATGGCGTTCCTCCTCGGCTACGTCGTGCTGACCGGTGCCTACTTCGTGCTGCGCCACGTGTTCTACGCCCAGGGCATGGTCACCATCATCATCGAGCTCGTGGGCGGACTGACCTTCCTCGTCTACATCATGCGAAAGGGGCGGCTGTGATCGAGCTGACCGACGTCACCAAGAGCTACAGCACCGAGACCCTCATCGGACCGCTCACCACGCAGATCCCAGCCGGCGGCATCACCGCGCTCATCGGGCCGAACGGGGCCGGGAAGTCGACGGTGCTCACCATGATCGGCAGGCTGCTCGGGCTGGACCAGGGCACCATCACGGTCGCCGGGCACGACGTGGTCCACACGCCGTCCAGGGCGGTCGCCAAGATCCTGTCGATCCTGCGCCAGGAGAACCACTTCATCACCCGGCTGACCGTCCGCCAGCTGGTCGGCTTCGGCCGCTTCCCGCACTCCCACGGGCGGCTCACGCCGGACTGCGAGCGGCACATCAGCGAGGCGATCGACTTCCTCAACCTCACCGGCCTCGAGCACCGCTACCTCGACGAGCTGTCCGGTGGGCAGCGGCAGCGGGCCTACGTCGCCATGGTGCTCGCCCAGGACACCGACTACATCCTGCTGGACGAGCCGCTCAACAACCTGGACATGCAGCACTCGGTGCAGATGATGCGGCAGCTGCGCGCGGCCGCCGACGAGCTCGGTCGGACCGTGGTCATCGTGCTCCACGACATCAACTTCGCGGCCCGCTACGCCGACCAGATCATGGCCATGAACGACGGGCGGATCACCGAGTTCGGACCCCCCGAGCGGATCCTCACCGACGAGACCCTGAGCCGGGTCTTCCACACCCCGGTCAAGGTCATCGACGGCCCGGACGGCCCGCTCGCGGTCTACTACTGAGCGATCCGCCGCTCAGGATGGCTGGTGGCCCCAGTCCGGTCCCCGGCGCAGGCGGATCGGGCCGGTGGCCCGCGAGGGGTCGACCACCCTGCCGGCCTGGGTGATCTCGACCTCCCCGGCGACCACCAGGCGTCGCGCGGCGCGTCGGGCCGGCTCCATCAGCTCACGCCACCCGTCGTCCCCGGCGACCTCCCTGGCGACCTCGGACGGGCACACGGTGGATCGTGGGGCACGAGCCGCCAGGAGCCGCAGGACCGCCGCCTCCAGCTCGCGGTCCACTGGCCGCACCCCGCGGCGGCGGCACGCCGCCGAGCAGTGGCGCACCGCGTCCCAGTCCCGCTCCCACTTCGTGCGCCACTCGATCCGGCGGCCGCAGGAGGCGCACCACCTCTCCCCCGGTGCCGAGCCGGTCACCGCAACCCGCTGCGGGAGAAGCCCTGGACGAACCAGCGCTGGGCCAGCAGGAAGACGAGCACCATCGGTGCCACCGTGATGAGGGCGAACGCCATCGTCGCACCGTAGTCGGGGCCGAACTGGCCCTGCAGGAAGAGCAGACCCACCGGCAGGGTGTAGAGCGCGTTCTCCCGCAGGGCGATGAGCGGCCAGGCGAAGTCGTTCCACGTCTGCAGCATGCTCATGAAGAAGAGCACCGCGATGAGCGGGCGGGACAGCGGCAGCACGATCCGCCAGAAGATCTGCAGGTGCGTCGCGCCGTCGATCCGGGCCGCCTCGATCAGCTCCCGCGGGATGGTGAGGATGAACTGCCGCGCGAGGAAGACCCCGAAGGCCGAGGCCGCCGTCGGCAGGATCACCGCCCAGTAGCTGCCGTACAGCCCCAGCTCGGTGACCAGGCGGAACAGGCCGACCATGATCACCTGCACCGGCAGCATGAGCGTGGACAGCGACACCAGCAGCAGGACCCCCGAGCCGGGGAAGCGCAGGTGCGCGAAGGCATACCCGGCCAGCAGGTTGACGAGCACGATGATGACCGAGGTCACCAGGGCGATCGCCACCGAGTTGCCGAACCAGGTGAGCACCGGGAAGGAGTCGAGGACGCGCCGGAAGTTGTCCAGCGTGGCCTGCTCCGGCCACAGCCGCAGACCTCCGCCGGACAGCGAGGACCGGGTGGAGAAGGCGACGACGACCATCCAGTAGAGCGGGAAGAGGATGACCCCTGCGGCGAGGAGGGCGCCCAGCAGCCGCAGCGCCGCGCCGCGCCGACGGGCGGACCGGGTCCTCATACGCTCTCCTCCCGCCGACGTTGCGCGCGCCACCGCAGCGCGGTGACCACGAGGGTGACGGCGAGGAGCACCACGCCGATCGCCGCGGCATACCCCTGGTCCCGGGTGACGAAGCCCGTGTCGTAGGCATAGGTGACCAGCACCGTCGTGGCCCGCTCCGGTCCTCCCCCGGTCATGACGAAGACGATGTCGAAGACCTGGAAGGAGTAGATGATGTTGAGGATGACCAGGAAGAACGACTGGGGGCTCAGCTGCGGGACGGTGACGTGGCGCAACCGCTGCCAGGCGTTGGCACCGTCCAGCCGCGCCGCCTCGTAGAGCTCGTGCGCCACCCCCTGCAGACCGGCGAGGTAGATGAGCATGTTGAAGCCCACCCGCCACCACAGCGTCATGATGACGACGGAGGCGAACGCCGCCGGGCCGTGCGTCTGCCAGTCGACCTGCGGCAGCCCCATGGCCCGGGCCACCTCGGTGAGGAAGCCGCTGTTCTCGTCGAAGATCAGCACGCCCATGAGTGCCGTCGCGACGCCGGAGATCGCCATCGGCAGGATGAGCACCGACCGCAGGGCACCGCGCGCCGGGAGCGCGGAGTCCAGCAGCAGGGCCAGACCGAGGCCGATCGCCATCGCGGCCGGGGTCACCAGCACCGTGTAGAGCGCCGTGTTGAGGGTCGCCCGCCAGAAGACGGGGTCCTGCACGAGCCGCCCGTAGTTGTCCAGGCCGACGAAGGTGCCCTCGCCGAAGCCGTTGGTCTCCTGCAGGCTGATGACCATCGCGCCGCCGAGCGGGAGCAGCACGAAGACCCCGAGCAGCAGCAACGTCGGCGCGGCGAAGGCATAGCCCGCCAGCGCCTCGCGAGCGCGGGCCGTCACTGCGTCGCAGCCCCGATGCCGTCGGAGAGGGTGGTGAGGGTGGCCTCCACGTCGGCGTCGCCGAGGAAGCTCGCCTCCAGACCGTCCTGCAGCACCGTGATGATCGAGGACATGTCCGGCGAGGCCACCTGCCCGGAGTCCTGCGGCAGCACCGCGCTGGACTGCTGCAGGAAGACCTGCGACAGCTCGGGCCGCACCTCGAACTCGATGCCCTCCTCCACCAGGTCGGCGCGGGTGGGCAGCAGCGAGGACCCGGCGCAGAACTCCCGCATCTGCTCGGCCTCGGTGACGAACTCCAGGAACCGCGCCACCAGCTCCGGCTGCTCCGTCTGGGCGGTCGCCACCAGCGCGTTGCCGCCGAAGTCACCGGCGGAGCGCTCGTCGCGGGGCGGGAAGGTGGCGGCCCACTCCCGCTCGTAGGTCGCCTCGGCGTCGGGGACGAGGAAGGCCCCGGCGAAGACCATCGGGACGGTGCCCGCGAACCAGCTGTCCGCGGCATACGTCGAGGAGCTGATCGAGTTGTTGCGCGGCACCAGCCCGTCCCGGAAGAAGCTCGTCGTGAACTCCACCGCCGCGGCCCCCGCGTCGGAGTCGATCGCCGCCGTGACCAGGTCCTCCTCCAGGAAGCGCCCGTCGGCCTCGAAGAGCCAGCTCAGCCAGCGGGTCACCCCGTTGCCCTGCCAGTTGTAGGCGAACGGCGACTGGTCCGAGGGGAGCGACTCCCGCAGCCGCCGGGCGACGTCGGCGAACTCCTCCCAGGTCCAGGCCTCCTCCAGCGTCTGCGGCACCGCGTCGATGCCGGCGTCGGCCAGGGCCTGGACGTCGTAGAGGATGACCGAGGTGTCGGTGTGGTGCGGCACGCCGAAGGGCGAGCCGCCGCTCTGCACCGCGGCCCAGGCCTGGGGCGTGAACCGGTCGGCGAAGCCGTCGCTCAGGTGCGGCGTGAGGTCGAGCAGCTGGTCGCGCCCGGCATAGCTGCCGAAGGTGTAGTAGGGCACCCGGAACACGTCCGGCGGGTTGCCGGCCTGCAGCTGGGCGTCGATGTTGGTGAACATCTGCTCGTAGGGGACGGCGTTGAGCTCGACGCTCGCCCCCTCGTTGGCCGCCTCGAAGGCCGAGATGGCCGACCGTAGTGCGGCGAGCTCGGCGTCGGTGCCCCAGGTGGTGAAGGTCAGTGTGCCCTCGGACGACGCCGAGCCCGAACCGGTCGAGAAACCGCCGCAGCCACCGAGTGCCGCAGGTGCTGCTGCCGCTCCCAGGGCAGCAAGGAATGAACGTCTGTTGAGGTGCATGAGAACTCCGTTGGTCGAGTACGGACGGAACACATGCCGTGCGGGGAGCGGCCCCGTCAGACTATCCGCAGGCTCGACTCTTCGGCGGTCAGAACGCTCTCCAGGTGCTCGCGCGCCGGTCCCTCCAGCGTCAGGGCCTGCAGCCCCTGGCGGGTCGCGCGCGCCACCCGGCGTCCCTGCTCGGCGCTGAGCAGCCCGAGCCGCACCGCGTGGGCGGCGGCACCGGCGTAGGTGTCGAAGACGTGGACGCCCTGGTCGGCCCAGGCGGCCCGCTCGGAGTCGTCGAGGCCGGTGACGTCGTGCAGCAGGGTGCCCACGATGTGCGCCGGGTCGATCCGGTGCATCTCGGCGCCGACCCGGCCGTCCGCCTGGCCGCTGTCCCCGATGAAGACCATCCGGCACTCAGGGAAGAGCAGCCGGTCCCGCTCCATGTTCTGCAGCTTGCGCTCGGCCATCGCCGCCTTGGTGTGCAGGTTGAGCAGCGACCCGCCGAGCACGGCGTGCGGCGGCAGCCCCAGGTGGCTCAACGCGTCGCGGGTGTACTGCTCCACGAGCCCGCGCGGGCCACCGGGGCGTGCCGTCACGAAGGTGAGGTCGCCGGCCCGCCCGGCATCCGCGGCCGCACCGCGGTCCAGCTGGGTCAGCAGCTCCACCACCCCCGGGTAGACGGTGCCGCGCGGGTAGCGGTCGTCGTGGATCGCGCACTTCACCGTGTCGTCGATGTCGCACAGCACCCTCAGGTCGGAGGTGGGGTCGACCCGGGCCTGCTCGGCGAAGTGCTCCAGCACCGTGTCCTGCAGGTCCTCGTCCAGGTCCTCGAAGACCAGGTGCTCCAGGTCGTGGTAGTCACCGGACGCGTTGAGGTGGTACTTCAGGTCGTGGAAGGCCCGGCCGTGCGTGGCGAGGAGCACGCCGACGATGGCCTCCTGGTAGCTGCGCGGGGTCGGCCCGGCGTGCAGCGAGGCGATCGCCCTGCCGACGACGGGGGTGGACAGCTCGGCCAGGCGGGCGTCCAGCAGCAGGTCCAGCAGCTGGGTCCGGTGGTCCGGGCCCCAGAGGTGGTCGTCGACGTCACCGATGACCTTGTCCAGGTCGAGGTCGGCGAGGACGGTGTCCAGCTCGCCGTGCGGCACCTCGCGCAGGATCTGCAGGATCTGCGCCTCCTGCGACCTGCCGGTCCGCCATCCTGAGCTGAGCGCGGTGATCTGCACGGCCCGGGGGTCCATGGGTCTCCTGTCCGGCGGGGGGCGGTATGCCTGCGGCCAGCCCAGCCTGTCAGGTCGGTCGCCCGCGCGCCCGCCGACGGCCCTCAGGTGCGCGGGAAGGGCATCCAGTTGCCGTTGATCCACGCGGGGAACCCGGCGTCCGGACCGTTCGCGACGTTGCTGTAGCGCAGGTAGGTCCGGCCGTTGAAGAGGTAGATCTGGTTCGTGTCCCGTCGCATCAGGGCGGCGTCGATGCCGTTGGCGTAGTGCGCCGGGAGCCCCGTCCAGTTGGGGCTGATCGGCTGCGGGAAGCCGGGGTCGGCCTGCGCCTCGGTCAGCCGGACGTAGCGGTCGCCCTTGAAGAAGTAGATCTTGTCGTTCGACATCCGCCACAGGGCGGCGTCGATCCCCTCCTCGAAGTCGGCCGGGAGACCCTTCCAGTTGCCCTTGATCGGCGCCGGGTAGCCGGCGTCCATCTCGGCACCCGTCATCCGCACGTACTCCGACCCCTTGAAGAGGTAGGTCTTGCCGTTGGACTCGCGGTAGAGGGCGGCGTCGAGGTTGCGGGTGAACCTGGAGGGGAGCCCCTTCCAGTTCCCGGCGATGGTGGTCGGATACCCCTCGTCCATCGTCCCGGCCTGCGAGTAGCGGGCGTAGTGGGCCCCGGAGAAGAGGTAGATCTTGTCGTTGTCGCCGCGGTGCACGGCGGCGTCCACCCGCTCGAGGAAGGCGCTCCAGCCCCAGTGGGACCGGGTGTAGCCGCAGACCACCGGCCCCGAGGACCGCATCAGGCAGGGTGTGCCGTTCGTCATCCGGACGTACTGGCTCCCGGAGAAGAGGTAGATGTGGCCACGCTCCTCGTGCCACAGGGCGGCGTCCAGACCCGAGCTGAAGCTGGCAGGCAGCCCGTGCCAGTTGCCGGCGATCGGGGCGGGGTACCCCTCGTCCATCGTCGTGTCGGTCAACCGGACGTACTGCGAGCCCTTGAACAGGTAGATCTTGTCGTTGGACGGCCGCCACACGGCGGCGTCGATGCCCTGCTCGAAGCTGGACGGTATGCCCTTCCACGCGCCCGCGATCGCTCGCGGGTACCCGGCGTCCATGGTGGACCCGCTCATCCGGGCGTACTGCGACCCCTTGAACAGGTAGAGCTTGTTGTTCGCGGGTCGCCACACGGCGGCGTCGATGCCGCTGGTGAAGCTGGCCGGCAGCCCGTGCCAGTTGCCGGCGATCGGTCTCGGGTAGCCCGCGTCGACGGTGGTGCCGGTCAGCCGCACGTACTCCGAGCCCTTGAAGAAGTAGACCTTGTTGTTGTCGTGGCGGTAGACCGCCGCGTCGATGCCCGAGGCGAAGGCGGCGGGCATACCGCCCCACGGCCCCGCGATGCTGCCCGGGTAGCCGTCGTCCATGGTGATGCTCCCGGCGCACGGGGTGCAGTTGCCGTTCACGGCCCGGGTGAACCGTCCCGCGACGCTCGAGCACGAGCAGTTGCTGGCCTCGTACTCGTCCGGCGCACCGAACAGGTGCCCGGTCTCGTGCGCGACCACGGTGGAGAAGCTGCTCCAGGTGGGGCTCCAGGCCATCACCCACTTGGGCGTCGAGGCATACCCCGGCCAGTAGACCGGGTAGGAGGTGACGAAGCAGACGATGCTCGAGGCGGTCCCGTGCTGCTGCTGCAGCTGGTCGGCGTAGGCCTCGAAGCCGGGACGTCCGGCGCCGACGCCCAGCTCGGCCTGCGCCGCGTCCCGCCACAGCGCCTCGGTCTCGCCCTTGTCCAGCCCGCCGACGTACTTGGGGTAGCCGGCGTCGGGTGCGGAGAAACCGCCCGGCGAGTAGCGCACGTACTCGTTGAGCCGGTTCCGCTCGGCGCGCCCGAAGAAGTAGATCTTGTCGATGTCACCGCGCCAGAGGGCTGCCTGGATCCCGGTCTCGAAGTGCTCGGGCAACCCGCCGAAGTTCGGCGCGATGGGCTGCGGGTAGCCGCCGTCCATTTCGGTGCCGGTGAGCCGGACGTAGCGGTCGCCCTTGAACATGTAGATCTTGTTGGTCTGGTGGTGCATGAAGACCGCGTCGATGCCCTCGGCGAAGTCGTCCGGAAGGCCCTGCCAGTTGCCGGCGATCGGCCTGGGGTAGCCGGGGTCCATCTCCGTCTCGGTCAGCCGGGCGTACCGGTCCCCCTTGAACAGGTAGATCTTGTCCCGCTGCTTGTGCCAGAACGCGGCGTCGATGCCGTCGGTGAAGTCGCTCGGCAGCCCCTTCCAGTTCCCGGCGATCGGGCGGGGGTAGCCGGCGTCGGTGACCGAGCCGGTCATCCGCAGGTAGCGGTCTCCCTGGAAGAGGTAGGTGCGGTCGTTGGACTCGCGCCACAGGGCGGCGTCGAGGGGTTCGGTGTAGAAGCTCTTCGGCATGCCCCGCCAGGGGGCGTCGGGGAAGATCGACTCCTCCAGGTGCACCACCCGGGTCGCCCAGCGCCAGGAGACCTTGGCCTGGGGCTCGATCCCGGCCAGGTCCTCCAGCCCGCTCTGCACCTGCCCGGCGATGGAGAGCAGCTCGGCCGTGGGGATCTGCAGCTCGCCCGGGCCGTCGACGATCACCAGGCCGACGGACACCTCGTTGATCAGGCGCTGGTTGCGGGTCACGGCAGATCACCCGCTGCGGCCTCGCCGGAGACGGCGGACATCATGTTCACGGTCCCGGTGGCCCGACGGCGCAGCTCGCCGCTGCGTCGGTAGGCGAACGTGGCCAGGTCCAGGTTGGCGATGAGCTGGTCGCGCGGCAGGGACGCCGGGTCGGCCAGCTCCCGGAGCGCCTGGACCTCGGCCCGGCCGGGTCGCATCCGGGCGCTGTCGGCCCGGATGATGGCGACGTCGCCGAAGCGGTGCACCACGGTCGGCTCCCCTCCCCGGCGGGTGAGGTCCTCCACGTCGGCGTGGGTCACCGCGACCAGGTCGTGCGGTGCGTCGAACAAGGGTGTGCTCATGCTCTCCTCCTCGGTATGCCCGGGAAGAGGCTCGAGGTCAGCCCCAGATACGCCGGGGTCCGGCCAGGTCGCCCGCCCGGGCCACCCGCAGGCTCGCGGGCAGGATCTCGATGCGGGCGGAGACGGCCTCCGGCAGCACGTCGCCGTCGACCTGCACCGGTCCCGGTGGCTCGAGCTCGACCAGCAGGGACCGGCCGCCGCGGTAGCGCAGGGCGGGGTGCTCGGCCCGTCGGGCACCCAGCCCCGTGGCCGCGATCCGGGCCCAGTCGCCCCGCCGCCGTGGTTGCACCACGGCGACGTGCAGCATCCCGTCGTCCATCCGGGCACCGGGCACGAGCTGGGCACCCAGCGGGAGCCGGCCGCCGTTCACGGCCAGCACGCTCCAGGCCGACTCCTCCCGCGCCGCGTCGTCGTCCAGCCGCAGCCGCACCGGACGGCCCGCGTGCCCGAGGCGGCGCAGCCCCGGCGTCACGTAGGCCATCCATCCCAGCCTCGACTTGGCCGCGGACGACAGCCCGGCCAGGGTCTCGGCGTCGTGACCGACCCCCACCACGACGAGGAAGGACAGGGACGCCGTCGACCCGTCACGGCGGCAGACCCGCACCCGCCCGAGGTCCACGGGGCGACCCTCTGCCGTGACCGCGAGCCGGGCCGCCGCGGCCGGGCTGCGGGTCGGCAGGCCCAGGCTGCGGGCCGCGAGGTTCGCGGTGCCGCAGGGCACCACCCCCAGCACCGTCTCCTCGCCCAGCGCGCCGGCGACCTCCCGGACGGTGCCGTCCCCACCGGCGACCACCACCCGGGCGCAGCCGCGGCGGACGGCCTCCCGCGCCTGCGGGCCCCCCGGCTCGGCCACCGTCGTGGTCCACACCTCGGGAGGGTCCAGTCCTGCTGCGGCGCACGCCGCCGCCACGTCGCGCCGTGCCCGTGCTGCCGCGCGCGCGACCGGGTTGAGGATCAGCGCGACCGGGGTCACGGCAGGTCCGTCGGCTCAGCCCAGCTTGGCCGACAGCGAGGTGGCCACGGCGTCCGGGGTGAGGCCGATGCGGTCCAGCACCTGGTCCCGGGACCCGTGGTCCAGGAACTCCCGGGGTATGCCGTAGCCGTGCACGGGGACGTCCACCTCGGCCTCGGCCAGCGCCTGGGACACCGCGCCGGCGATCCCGCCACCCACGATGTTGTCCTCGATGACCGCCACCCGGCCGGCCGTCCGGGCGAGGTCGACGACGTCGTCGCTGACCGGCAGCACCCAGCGGGGGTCGACGACCATGATCCGGCGGCCCTCGGCCTGCAGCTTGTCCGCCACCTCGAGCGCCGTGCCGGCCATCGAACCCACCCCGACGACGAGCAGCTCGACGTCGGCGGCCGAGGGGTCCAGGGCCTCACCCTGGTCCGGGTCGCGCAGGACGTCGACGCTGCCGACCGTGCGCACCGCCTCGATCGGCGCACCGACGCTGCCCTTCGGGAAGCGCACCACGCTCGGCCCGTCGTCGATGTCGACCGACTCGCGCAGCGCCCGCGCCACCTGCTGGCCGTCGCGCGGGGCGGCGACCCGGATCCCGGGGACGATGCCCACGAGGGTGAGGTCCCACATACCGTTGTGGCTGGCGCCGTCCGTCCCCGTGACGCCCGCGCGATCGAGCACGAAGGTGACCCCCTGCCGGTGCAGGGCGCAGTCCATGAGGAGCTGGTCGAAGGCCCGGTTGAGGAAGGTCGCGTAGATGCACACGACGGGGTGCATCCCGGTGAACGACAGCCCGGAGGCCATCGCGACCGCGTGCTGCTCGGCGATCCCGACGTCGAAGACCCGGTCGGGGAAGCGCTCGGCGAAGGGCTGCAGCCCGACCGGGATGAGCATGGCGGCGGTGAGGGCGACGATGTCGCTGCGCTCCTTGCCCAGGCGGACCAGCTCGTCGCTGAACTCGTCGGTCCAGCCCCGGCCGGAGACCTCCAGCGGCAGGCCGGTCTCGGGGTTGATCTTGCCGACGGCGTGGAACCGGTCGACCTCGTCCTCCGTGGCCGGGTCGTAGCCGTGGCCCTTCTCGGTGATGGCGTGCACGAGGACCACGCCGCCGAAGTCGTGCGCGCGGCGCAGCGCGGTCTCCACCGCGTCGACGTCGTGCCCGTCGACCGGCCCGAGGTACTTCAGCCCCAGGTCCTCGAACATCCCCTGCGGGCTGACGATGTCCTTGAGCCCCTTCTTCACGCCGTGCAACGTCTCGTAGACCTGACGCCCGACGACGGGGGTGCGGGCCAGCTGCCGCTTGCCCCAGGAGAGCACGTGCTCGTACTCCTGGGTGGCGCGCAGCGAGGCGAGGTACTCCGCCATGCCGCCACGCGTCGGGGCGTAGGACCGCTCGTTGTCGTTGATGACGATGATGAGCGGCAGGTCGGGCTGGTCGGCGATGTTGTTGAGCGCCTCCCACACCATGCCGCCGGTCAGGGCGCCGTCGCCGATGACCGCGACGGTGTGCCGGTCGGTCTCGCCGCGGAGCTTGCGGCCGGTAGCGATCCCGATCGCCCAGGACAGCGAGGAGCTGGCGTGCGAGTTCTCGACGACGTCGTGGTCGGACTCGGCCCGGCTCGGGTAGCCGGACAGCCCGCCCTGCTTGCGCAGCGTGGACAGGTCGTGCCGACCGGTCAGCAGCTTGTGCACGTAGGAGATGTGGCCGGTGTCGAAGAGCAGCGTGTCGCGCGGCGAGTCGAAGACCCGGTGCAGGGCGATCGTCAGCTCGACCACCCCGAGGTTGGGTCCGAGGTGTCCCCCGGTCTGCGACACCGAGGAGATGAGGTATGCCCGGATCTCCTCCGCGAGGGACCTCACCTGACCCTGCGTCAACCGCTTGAGGTCGGACGGCCCGGTGATGGTGCGCATCAGTGCCACGGAATCGTCCCTCCGGATCGCCTCGTCGGTCCAGCCCGGCCAAGTCTACGGCCCGACCCCTGGGAGGACGCTGCATCCCTCGGTGGGCGCACGGACGCGGCGCCCTAGATACCCCAGGCGGCTAAGAAGTCAAGCGGCGGGTGCTTGGCGGTGGGCCCAGGCGGTGTGTTCGTCGTAGGTGGTGCGGTGTTTG
>NZ_VSLG01000020.1 GCF_008919445.1 Serinicoccus kebangsaanensis
CGTCGACGAGGACAGGATCTCGGCAAGGGTCAACTTTCACCTGCCGTCACGGGGTCAGTTTTCACGTGCCGTCGACACCGAGTTTCGAGGAACCGGACTAGGCACTGCCTTGACCCAGCGAGCCCTAGCCCTTGCCCCGGGCCTGCCAGCCACGCTCAGCAGCAGCAAGATGGGCTACGGGGTCTACCGCAGGCTCGGTTTCGTCGACGTAGGTCGTCCGATTCACTGGGCATGACCAACATAGACCACAGCGAGTTCCACGCGCCGCACGCCAAGTGAGGCCAACCTTGGCTGGAGTCGACAACCCCAGGCCGCAAAACTCGCGGCGACACCTGAAGCATCCTGTACTGCCGCACCGAGCGTGGCCGCACGCTCCTGCCGCGCTGCGACTGTGACCTTGAGCCGCCTGACTGGAATCAGTCAGCGCCCGGGAGGGCGTTCAATTCACGCGCCTCAGCCTCACGAGGGTCTGCAACTGCGCGTAGGTCGACATGCAGTTGCACGACCGAGGGTCCGGCCGGGAAGCCTTCTGGCCGGACCGCACCGTTGTGGGCGTAGATCTCGATGCTGTGGTCATTCAGACGCCACCACCAGCTGGGTCCGTGGCCCGCCGTTTCCTCGGTGGTCTCCTCGGGCGCTCCATGAACGTCGGCGACCTGCTGGGCCAACTCAGCCGCAGCGTCGCGGACGTCGTCCCAGCCATGGTCGTCCCACAGGAACCAAAAGACGTCCGCGAATCGCTCATGGTACGTGCTCCACCCTGCCCGAGCCGTGCCCCATATGGGCATCGAGGCCATATGCCAGGATCGACCACTGCCCTCAGCGGGTGTCTCTTCTGCAGTCTCAGTCGCGATGCCCTTGGAGCGCAGCCACGGAAGTCCATCGTCGATACCTTCTGGCCAAGGTGATCGCAGAATGGATGTGAGCTGGGACGCGACTTCTTGCGGCGACGGCCTCATGACGGAACCCTAGCGAGACAGACGCGACGTCGCCCTGGTCGAGCGCACTACTTTGCCGCGTGGAGCGTGGGGTCAGTGGTCGTGCTGCTGCAGGTCCTGTGCGACTCGATGCCTGAAATCCTTGTGCGTATTGCCTATGGGCAACTGCATCACCAGCCGCGCCTGAACTTCATCCCAGCCGAAGGAATCCTGCAGCGCGTGCAGCGCGTCGTCGAAGTCAGCCGATGCCGTCACCGTCTGCAGAACTCGGATGGGGTCCTTCAGGGCTTCGTCAACGGCGGCAAGGGCGTGCAGGCGCTGGTCAGGCATGCCCGAGTCTGGCACGGCTGGCCTCCATCCAGTGCGCGCTACTGCCGCCAGGAGGCCAGCCACGCTCGTCCACCTCCGCCGCGTCGCACCGTTCGTTCAAGACGCGGTCTCTGGGAGTCGGTGTGTCCGATGTGACCTGTCGACGCAACTGTCCGCCGGGCACGGTCCGAGTGCGCCGTCCGGAAACTACGCTCTATTCGTCACCCTCGTCTTCGGCGACGGGAATCAGTTCGGATGTTGGGATGATGTTCATGCCATCGTTCGGGAACCTAACGTGAGCGTCCCCATTGTGATCTCTGACTACGTACACGATGCCGACTTCACCCCCGGCAGCCTCTTTCCATCGCACTCTGTCACCCTGCTGGATCCCATCCATTGCCCTCCACCATCCTCTCAACGGTCTACGCACGAGCCCTCTGTGCTCGAACCCCATCGCACCGTACCGCCCGTCACCTTGCCGACGCGTCGGATCGGCCGCCTGGAGGACGGCCATACCCATCCGACTCTGCCGCGAAGCGCGCGTCGTGAGCGAGACGTCGCATGGAATTGGGAGACACGCCCTAGTGCCCGGACGCACCTGGCGCCCGATCCACCGCATAAGGTGGCGGCTCTATGCCCCTGGACCTTCCCGTCGCCGCCCGCACGCTGCCCAACGGTCTGCGTGTCGTCGTGAGCGAGGACCACGCCGTCCCGAGCGTCAGCATGAGCCTGTGGGTGGACGTGGGCTCGCGTCACGAGCAGGCAGGGCGGACCGGGCTGGCGCACCTGTTCGAGCACCTCATGTTCCAGGGCAGCGAGCTGGTCGCGGAGGGTGAGCACATGGCCTCGCTCATGGCCCACGGAGGCCGGGCGAACGCGACCACGAGCTTCGACCGGACCGCCTACGTGCAGTCGGTGCCGCGGAACTGCCTCGACCTGGCGCTGTGGCTGGAGGCGGACCGTCAGGGCCACCTCCTGCCGGCGCTGACGCAGGAGAACCTGGACAACCAGCGGGACGTGGTCGTGGAGGAGAAGCGGCAGCGCTACGACACCGTCCCCTACGGCACCGCCCTGCTCCTGCTCGGCGAGCTGCTCTTCCCCGCCGGCCATCCCTATGCGCACCCCACGATCGGCTCCATGGCGGACCTGGCGGCGGCCGGCTTGGAGGACGCCCACGCCTTCTACCGGGCGCACTACGGGCCGCGGACCAGCATCCTGACCCTGGTCGGAGACCTCACCGCGGACGAGGGGTTCGGTCTCGCCGAGCGCTACTTCGGGCACCTCGAGGACGCCACCACCGCCCGTCCGCCGACCACCGCCGCGCTGCCCCCGCTGCAGACCCCGGCCCGGACGGTGGTGACCGACGAGGGGGTGCCCTCCGAGCGGATCTACCTGGCCGCCCGGCTGCCCGCCGTCACCGACGAGGAGTTCCTGGCCTGCGCCCTCGCCCTCGATGCGCTGGCCACGCTGAGCATCTCCCGGGTGCACGAGTCACTGGTCCGCGGCTCGGAGGTCGCCAGCGGCGCCTCCGCCACGGCCCTCGGCCTGCGGGACGGCACCTCGATCGGGCTCATCGTCGTGGACGTGACCGAGGGCACCGACCCGGCGGAGGTCGAGCAGCAGCTGGCGGAGCTGCTCCGCGACTTCGCCGTCACCGGCCCGCGCGAGGTGGAGCTCGAGGCGTCCCGGGCGGACAGCGAGAGGTCGTGGCTGGAGGCGCTGGCCGGGTACGACGAGCGGGCCGAGCTGCTCAGCCGGGCCGCTCTGCTCTTCGGCGACGCCGGCCAGGTCAACGACCATCTCGACCGCGTCCTCGCCGTCACCGGCGACCAGGTGCGGGGCGCGGCCGGCCGCTACCTCGTGCCCGAGGCGATGGCGACCCTCGTCTACCGCTGGGAGGAGGGGTGATGAGCGGCCGACGCGTCCGCCGGCGCCCCGAGGTCGGGCCGCCCCTGCCCTGGGAGTTCCCGGAGGCGTCGACCCGCACGCTGCCCAACGGGCTGCGTCTGCTGCTGGTCGACCTGCCCGGCCAGCACGTGCTGTCACTCCGGCTGGCCCTGGCGGCTCCGCCCTCGCAGGAGGAGCGCGGCACCGAGGGGTCGACCCTGATGATGGCGCGCTGCCTCGACGAGGGCACCGCATCCCGCGACGCCACCGAGCTGGCGGAGCTCGTCGAGCGGCACGGCATCGCGCTGGGCGCCGGGGCGGGGGAGCGGGGCATCCACCTCGGTGTGGAGGTGACCGGGCGGCACCTGTCGCCCGCGCTCGACCTGCTGCTCGAGTGCCTGACCGAGCCGGCGTTCCCCGAGCGGGAGGTGGCCCGGCTGGTCCGGCACCGGCTCACCGACATCACGCACGAGCTCGCCGACCCGACCGGGCTGGCGCAGCACGAGTTCCGGCAGGCCTACTTCGACCCGGACGGCCGGTCCCACCTCCCCCTGGGCGGGGTCGCAGCCACCGTCCGTGAGCTCACCCCGGACGTGCTGCGTGCCCGCCACGCCAGCCTGTCCCCGCAGGACGGGGTCCTCGTGCTGGCGGGTGACCTGTCCGGCGTCGTGGACCCCGAGGGGCTGCTGGTGCGCACGCTCGGGAGCTGGCGGCCGCGCAGCTCGCCGACGGCGCAGGAGCCGTCCCCCTCGCGGCGGGCCCCGGACGCCGCCCGCCTGGTGGTCGTCCCCCGACCCGGCGCGGAGCAGACCGAGCTGCTGCTGGGTCGTCCCGGCCCGGATCGGCGCACACCTCACGGGTGGGGCACCTACCAGGCTCTCGCGATGCTCTTCGGCGGTGCACCGCACGCCCGGTTGGACCGGGTGCTGCGCGAGGAGCGGGGCTACACCTACGGCATGCGGCTGGGCTTCCGCCCGCGCCGCAGGGGCGGTCAGTGCATGGTCGGCGGCGCCGTGCGGGCCGATGCCACGCTGCCCGCCCTGCAGGAGACCCTCCGGATCCTGGCGGTGCCGGGCGAGGACCTGACCGCACGAGAGGTGCGCGAGGCCGCCGACTTCGTCGCCATGACGGCCCCCGGACGGTACCTCACCGCCGACACCGTCGCCGACGAGCTCGTGTCCCTCCTCGACGACGGCCTGCAGCCGTCCGTGGTCACCCGCACCCTGCAGGAGCTGCGTGGCCTCACCGTGGAGCAGGCCGCCGGGGCGTGGGACGAGGTGCGGGACGGACCGGGGTGGACCGTGGTGGTGGTCGGCGACCCGGAGGCCACCCGCGGCGTGGCCGCCTCCGACCTCGGGCCGGTGGAGTCGGTCGAGGGGGCCGGCCCTGCGCGTCAGCCCTGAGCCTCCTCGGCGCCGGCGAGGGTGGACAGGATCTCGGCGTGGAAGCGCCCGTTCGAGGAGATGACCGCCTGGCCGGGGCTCTGGGCCGTGAGCGGCTGGGCTGCCGGCTCGCCGGAGGGATCGGTCACCGTGCCGCCGGCCTCCCGCAGCAGCGGGGCCAGCGTCGCCAGCTGCAGCGGGTCCGCCCACGCCGACAGGCTGACGTCGAGCGCTCCCTCGGCGACCAGGGCGTGGCTCCAGAACTCACCGTAGGCGCGGGTCCGCCACACCCGGTCGGTCAGCGCGCTGAAACCCGGCCCGTGGGGTCCGTGCATCCAGCCGGCCACGTCGTCGGCGGACAACGAGGCGTGCGCCAGCACACTCGTCGGGGAGACCGCGATCCGCCGTGCCCGGGCCAGGGTGCGCCCGGTCCAGGCGCCCGACCCGACGCCGGCCCACCACCGACGGGCCAGCATCGGGGCGGCCACCAGCCCGAGCACCGGCACGTCCTCGACGACCAGGCTGATCAGGGTCGCCCACACGGGCACCCCGCGGACGTAGTTCGCGGTCCCGTCGATCGGGTCGATCACCCACCGCCGGGCACCGTGACCGGTCGCGTCCATGGTGCGCCCCTCGACCCGGTCGCGCGGGCGGGTGCGGTGCAGCTGGTGCCGGAGCAGCTCCTCCAGGCGGGTCGCCGCGGGCGTGGTCAGCAACCCGTCGTCCCCCACCTGGACCTCGGCCTCGAGGGAACCGAAGAGGTCGAGCGAGGTGCGCTCCACCGCGTCCGCGAGGACGTGGGCGAGTCTCAGGTCGTCGTCGTAGCCAGCCACCTGCTCACCGTAACCGCTGGTCAGCCCTCATCCGTGCTCATCGCTGCTCCGGCTGCGCAGCAGCCGCCGGAGCGACTCCAGCCGGGCTGCGCCGGCCGGTCCCGCCCGTCCGGCCCCGACCCAGTCGTCGAGGGCGCAGTCCGGCTCGTCGTGGCTGCAGCCGCGCGGGCACGACACGGTGCCACCGGCCAGGTCGTCGAAGTGCTCGACGAAGGTGTCCGGGTCCACGTGCCCCAGGCCGAAGGACCGGACACCGGGTGTGTCCACCACCCACCCGCCCTCGGCCAGCTCCAGGGCGATCGCCGAGGTGGAGGTGTGCCGCCCACGACCGGTCACGGCGTTGACCTCGCCCGTCGCCCGCAGCGCGTCCGGGACGAGGGCGTTGACCAGGGTCGACTTGCCGACGCCCGAGTGGCCCACGAGCACGCTCGTGCGGTCCCGCAGCAGGGACCGCACCAGGTCCACCGCCTCGGCGTCCAGCATCCGGCCCGCTCCGCCGTCGCCGGCGCTCCCGGTGACCACCGAGGGCACGTCGAGCGCGGTGTAGTGCTGGAGGAAGCCGTCCGGAGAGGCCAGGTCGGCCTTGGTGAGGACCAGGAGGGGGTCGAGCCCGGCGTCGTAGGCGGCGACCAGGCACCGGTCGACCATCCGCTCACGGGGCGCGGGGTCCGCGAGGGCGGTCACGATGACGAGCTGGTCGGCGTTGGCGACGATGACCCGCTCGACGGTGTCGGTGTCGTCGGCGCTGCGGCGCAGCACGGTGCGGCGCTCCTCGACGCGGACGATCCGGGCCAGGGTGTCCGGCCGGCCCGAGGTGTCGCCGACCATCGCGACCCGGTCACCGACCACGATGCGGCTCCGGCCGAGCTCGCGGGCCCGCATGGCGACGACGGTCCGGTCCGCGAGCCGGGTGGTGTAGCGACCACGATCGACGGTCGTCACCATGCCCACGACGGCGTCCTCGTGGGAGGGCCGGTCCTTGGTGCGGGGCCGCGACCCCTTGCGCGAGGGCCGGACGCGCACGTCCGACTCGTCGAGGTGGTCGTACCGACCGCTCACGGGGTGGTCACCGCACCACCGGCGAGGGCACGGCGGTGGCGACCGCCCTCTCCCAGGCGGCGTCGAAGCCCGGGAAGGTCTTGTCCGCCGTCGCCACGTCCTCGACCTCGACGCCGTCGACCCTCGATCCGACGACGGCGGCGAACATCGCCATGCGGTGGTCGTGGTAGGTCCGGCAGCGCGCGCCGTGCAACGGGCCAGGGTGGACCTCCAGCCCGTCCGGGCGTTCCCGTGCCCCAGCACCGAGCCGCTCGAGCTCGGTGCGCAGCGCCGCCAGGCGGTCGGTCTCGTGGCCGCGCAGGTGGCCGATGCCGCTGAGCCGGCTGGGCGAGGTGGCCAGGGCGCACAGGGCCGCGACGACGGGCGTGAGCTCGCCGACCTCCGACAGGTCGAGATCCACGCCGTCCAGGCTCCCGTCCGCCCGGCCGTGGGCCTCGAGGCCACGCTCGGTCAGCTCGGTCCGTGCCCCCATGGCCGCGAGGATCTCACGCATCCTCATCCCGGGCTGGGTGGTCCGCTCGGGCCAGCCCGGGACCACCACGCGGCCCCCGGTCGCCGCCGCCAGCGCCACGAACGGCGCCGCCGAGGACAGGTCCGGCTCGACGACCGCGTCGACGGCTTGGACCGCACCCGGATGGACCCGCCAGCTCGACGGCGTGGGCCGGTCCACCCGCACCCCGGCCGTGCGCAGCACGTCGAGGGTCATCTCGATGTGCGGCACGCTGGGCAGGACCTCGCCCACGTGCTGCAGCAGCATGCCGCGGGGGTATGCCGCGCCCGCGAGCAGCAGCGCGGAGACGAACTGGGAGCTCGCGGAGGCGTCGATGCGCACCTCCGGCACGGAGCCGACGTCCGGCCCGGCGGCGCCGCGGACGCCACCGTCCACGACGAAGGGCAGGGTGCCCGCGCCCTCCTCCTCCACCCTCGCCCCGAGGGCGCGCATGCCGTCCAGGACCGGGCCGACCGGCCGGGTCCGAGCGCTCGGGTGCCCGTCGAACCGGACCGGCCCGTCGGCGAGCGCGGCCACCGGAGGCACGAACCGCATGACGGTGCCGGCCTGACCGCAGTCGATGTCCGTGCCGCCGCGCAGTCCCCCGGTCGGTGGCCGGATCAGCCATCGGGCCGCATCGGTGTCGTCGACCTCCGCGCCGAGGGCGCGCAGGGCGGCGACCATCCGCTCGCTGTCCCGGGAACGCAGCGGTTGGGTCAGTGAGCCGGGTCCGTCGGCGAGGAGGGCCAGCACCAGCCAGCGGTTGGTCAGGGACTTGCTGCCCGGGATCCGGACCGTGGCGTCGACCGGGCCCGGCGCGGCGGGTGCGGCCCACCAGCTCGGCGGCCCAGTGCTCATCGGTGCGTGCTCCTCGGGGTCGGACGGTCCTCGGGCGAGAGGTCGGCCTCCACGCTATCGCCTGCGGCTCCTGTGGCCAGCCCGTCGAGGAACTCGCCGGCATACCCGATCACGGCGGCGAGGTCGCGGGTGGGGGAGTGGGTGCCCGGGACGGAACGGAGCTGCAGCATCTCCATCCCGTCCACCGCCTTCGCGATCTCCTCCGGGGTGCCCATCGGATCCCGGGCACCGTTGACGACCAGCGTGGGCAGGCCGGCTCCGGGCGGGCGGGCGAGCTCTGCGGCGCGGCTGCGCTCGGGGCGACCCGGCGGATGCAGCGGGAAGGCGAGGCACAGCACCCCGGCGACACCGGCGACGGCCACGCCGTCCGAGCCGACGCTGGTGCGACAGGCGACCCGCGCGCCCGCGCTGCGCCCTCCGTAGACCCAGGGTCGGGGCAGCGGGGACCCGTCGGGCGCCTCGTCGCGCGTGCTGAGCCGCTCGACCACCTGGATCCAGGCGTCGTCGAGGGTCGGTGGTGGCGTCGCGACCCTGCGGCCGGCCACCCGCCACGGCTGGTCCACCAGGAGCACGGCCCACCCCTCCTGGCTCAGCGTGGTCAGGGCCCGCACGTCCGCGGCGTCGCGGGAGCCGCCGGCGCCGTGGCCCAGCAGCAGGGTCCCGCGAGGGGTCCCGCGCGGAGGCACCAGCCGCACCTGGGCCGGACCCCTGGTCGTGGGGACGTCCTGGCGGGCGAGGTCGAGCACCGGCACGACCAGGTTCACCCGCCGACCACCTCGCCGGTCACGGGGTCGACGACCCCGACCAGGTCCTCTGCCGGCGCCGGCTCCACGAGCTGGGGGCCGGTGCTCCGGGAGCTGCCGACCGACCTGCCCACGGCCCAGGCCTGGAACCGCCCCGGCAGGTGGGCGGCGTCGATGATCGAGCGGACGTCCTCGGGCGCGGTGACCTCCGGGTCCAACCAGTCCTCCCACTGCTCCGGCTCGAGCGCCAACGGCTGGCGGTCGTGGATGCGGTCCAGGCCGGGCTCGGCGCTCGTCGTCACGACGGCGTACGACACGATCCACCCGAGCGGGTCGTCCTCGGCGGCGGAGGGATCGCGCCAGAACTCGTACACACCCGCCAGGGCCAACGGCACCTCGTCGCCACGGCTGACGTAGAACGGCTGCTTGCGCGGCTTGCCCTTCGCGTCGGTGGCCACCGGGCTGACCTGCCACTCGTACCACCCGCTGATAGGCACGAGACACCTGCGGGCGAGCGCCGGGCGGGAGTAGGCGGGCTTGTCCAGCAGCGTCTCCTGCCGGGCGTTGATCATGCGTGCGCCGATGGCGGGGTCCTTCGCCCACGAGGGCACGAGGCCCCAGGTGAGGAGGCGGAGCTGGCGCGCCGGCTCGGCATGCTCGCGCGGTGTGCGGGTGAGCACCACGGGTGCCTGCTTGCTGGGTGCCACGTTGTAGTCGGGCTCCCCGGGCGGGGGCTGCTGCGGGTTCTTCAGCACGCTCCGGGACACCTGGTCGGTGGCGTCGAGATCGATGTCGTAGGCCTCGACGAGCTCGTCCGGGTGCGCGCTGGCGGCATACCTGCCACACATCAGTCCGGCCCGCCTCTCACTGTCGGTAGCTGGAGAGGAAGTTTCCCATGCGTTCCAGGGCGGACCGCAGGTCCGCACCCCACGGCAGCGTCACGACCCTGAGGTGGTCGGGAGTCGGCCAGTTGAATCCGGTCCCGTGCACCACCAGGATCTTCTCGCGCTCGAGCAGGTCCAGGCACAGCTGCTCGTCGTCGTGGATCTCGTGCACCTCGGGGTCCAGCCTCGGGAAGACGTAGAGGGCGCCGCGAGGTTCCACGCAGCTCACGCCGTCCATCGCGTTGAGCATGGTGGTGGCGATGTCGCGCTGCTCGGCGAGGCGCCCCCCGGGCCGGATCAGCTCCTCGATGCTCTGGTGCCCGGACACGGCCACCTGGATGGCGTGCTGCGCGGGGACGTTGGGGCACAGGCGGGTGGAGGCGAGCAGCTCGATGCCTTCGAGGAAGCCCTTGGCGTGGGACGTCGGCCCGGTGATCGCGACCCACCCTGCCCGGTAGCCCGCGACGCGGTAGGTCTTGGACAGGCCGTTGAAGGTGAGGCACAGCAGGTCCGGCGCCAGGGAGGCCACCGCGACGTGGGCGGCGTCGTCGTAGACGATGCGGTCGTAGATCTCGTCGGAGAGCAGCAGCAGCGAGTGCTCCCGGGCCAGCTCGACGATCTGCTCCAGCACCTCACGCGAGTAGACGGCCCCGGTCGGGTTGTTGGGGTTGATGATGACCAGCGCCTTGGTGCGTGGCGTGATCTTGGCCCGGATGTCCTCCACCTGCGGGTTCCAGCCGTCCTGCTCGTCGCACAGGTAGTGGTGCGGCGTGCCCCCGGCGAGGCTGGTGGCAGCGGTCCACAGCGGGTAGTCGGGGGCCGGAACCAACACCTCGTCACCCGGCTCCAGCAGGGCCTGGAGGACCAGCATGATGAGCTCGGAGACGCCGTTGCCGAGGTAGACCCGGTCCACGTCCAGGTCCGGGAAGCCGTCCTCCTCCTGGTAGCGGGAGACCACGGCACGACGGGCCGAGAGGATGCCCTTGGACTCCGAGTACCCCTGCGCCGTGGGCAGCGCCGCGATCATGTCCTGCAGGATGATGTCGGGAGCCTCGAAGCCGAACGGGGCCGGGTTGCCGATGTTCAGCTTGAGGATCCGGTGCCCCTCCGCCTCCAGTGCGGCGGCACGGGCCGCCACCGGGCCGCGGATCTCGTAGAGGACGTTCTGCAGCTTGGCCGGCTGGGTCAGCGGGCGGAGCCGCGCGGTGCGGGGGCTGGTGGTCACGGCACCATGCTCCCACTGCGGGGTCGGAGGCGGTCATCCGGGAATGCCGTGGGCCATGGACCGCGTTGTCGCCTGAGTCCGACCGTCCCCTGCAGGAGGCACCCCTTGCTCACCACCACTGCCGCACGCGGCGAGCCCGCCGGCGCCTTCGCCCTCAGCGGGACGCACGGGCTAGGCTGGGCGACGATGACTACTGATCAGCCGAGGGTCGACGACATCGACGCCGAGGCGGTGGCCGAGGCTGACGCGACGGTCGATGTCGCGACCGAGAGCCCCGCCGACCGGGCCGCACGGTTCGAGCGCGAGGCGATGCCGTTGCTGGACCAGATGTACAGCGCCGCGCTGCGCACGACCCGCAACCCGACCGACGCCGAGGACCTGGTGCAGGAGACCTACGCCAAGGCGTTCGCGGCCTTCCACCAGTACCGTCCCGGCACCAACCTGCGGGCCTGGATGTACCGCATCCTCACCAACTCCTACATCAACAGCTATCGCAAGAAGCAGCGGCAGCCGCTGGAGTCCGACGCGGCAGAGGTCGAGGACTACCAGCTGGCACGGGCCGCGTCGCACACCTCCCGGGGGCTGCGCTCGGCCGAGGCCGAGGCGCTGGACCACCTGCCGGACAGCGACGTGACGAGGGCGCTGGCCAGCATCGGGGAGGACTTCCGGATGGCTGTCTACCTCGCGGACGTCGAGGGCTTCTCCTACAAGGAGATCGCCGAGATCATGGACACCCCGATCGGCACCGTCATGTCCCGGTTGCACCGGGGACGCAAGCAGCTGCGAGACCTGCTCACCGACTACGCCGTCGACCGCGGCATCGTCCGGGCCGAGGAGGGGTCGTGATGGCAGAGGACCTGCCCGAGAAGGCCGACTGTGCCGGCGTGCTGCTGCGGCTCTTCGAGTTCGTGGACAACGAGACCGGCCCGGTGGACCGCGAGCGCATCCGGGAGCACCTGGACGAGTGCGGTTCCTGCCTCGCGGAGTATGACCGGGAGCTGCTGCTCAAGGCGCTGGTCCGGCGCGCCTGCGTCCGGCAGGCTGCGCCGGAGGGCCTGCGCGCCCAGATCCTCACCCGCATCACCAGCACCAGCGTGACGGTCGTGCGGCGGCGCGAGGGCTGACACCGAGCCGCACCGCACACGCACGAGGGCCGACCAGGATGTCTGGTCGGCCCTCGTGCGTGTGCGGTTCAGGCGTTCGGCTTGCGGCCGTGGTTGGCCGCCTTCTTCTTGCGGTCGCGACGCTTGCGTGCACGCTTGCTCATCGGTCCTCCTGAGGTGGGGTTTCTCGCTCCAGTGTCCCACAGCCAGGGCGCACCAACTGACCTGTGACTCAAGTCACACTGAGGGTAAAGACTTGTTCAAGAATACGCACGGTTTTGCCATGAGAGCGCGCTCTCACGGGCGCTGTGTGGCACCCTAGAGGGAAGCCGGTTGGTCTCACCGGCACCTGCTCCTCCCCGTGTGGAGCATCCCTACGGAAGGACACCACTATGCTGCACCTCATCGTCGACATCTTCAGCTCCGGCGCCTTCGAGGCGTTCTTCGGCTTCATCGACGTCGTGTCCTGGGAGGACTGACGACTAGCACGTCGAGGAAGAGGGGCGCGGATCGCAGTGATCCGCGCCCCTCTCGCATGCGCGTGTGGCTTCTCGTCCTCACCCTGGCCGTGGTGGCCGTGGTGGTCGTGGGGTGGGCCCAGCTAGGCATCGGCACGGACCAGACGGTCGGCACCGGGAGCCTGGTCATCCTCGTCGTGCTGGCCACCCTGGGGGTGGTGATCCGGGAACGCGGGCTGGGACCGCACTGGGGGGTGTCCGTGGCGACGGTGGTGCTCGCGGCCACCATCCCGCTGGCGGGTGCCTTCGGGGCGGCTCTCGTCGGGGGGTGCGCCTATCTCGCGGACCCCGGGGCGCGAACCCTGAGGACCAGACTCTTCAACGTCGCCATGACGGCCGCCATGGGAGCGGTGGGTGGCGTCTGCTACAGCCTCGTCGGGGGAAGCTTCGTCCAAGGAGCCAGCTTCTCCGCCCTCGAGCTCCTGCTACATGTCGGCGCACCGCTCGCGGTGGCGTATGTGGTCATGGCGCTCGTGAACTCGTTCTGCATCGGCGTCATGTCCTTCGTCGTCCGGGGCACGCGCGTGCTCAGCGTGGCGCGTGCGGTGCTGAGCAGCCTGGGCTGGGGATACCTCTCGCACGCCGTGACCGCCTTCCTCTTCGTCGTGCTCTGGGGGCCGGTGGGTCTGGGTGCGACCTCGGCGCTGTTCGTGCTGGGTCCGTTGCTCATCGTGCACTGGACCATCGGCCGGGACGCCCTGGCCCGGCGGGAGCACCAGGAGACGGTCACGACGTTCGTCGCCGCACTGGAGCAGGCGGACCCGGCCTCGGTCGGTCACAGCGCGCGGGTCGCCGACGTCGCCGAGGCCATCGGCGCACAGCTCGGCCTCGGGGGCGAGGCCGCGGAGGACCTGCGGTACGCCGCGCTGCTGCACGACATCGGCCTGATCGTGGTGCGCCCCGAGTTCCCGAGCGACCCCCAGGACGAGATCGCCTACCTGAGCGCGCTCAGCGCCCACCCGCCGGCGGGCGTCAGCGTGCTGGCCGGGCTGGACTTCCTCGAGGGCTCCCTGCCGGCGATCGCCCACCACCACGAGCGATGGGACGGTCGCGGCTACCCGGCCGGCCTGGCCGGCGAGCAGATCCCCCTCGCGGCACGGATCATCGCGGTCGCGGACGCCTTCGACGCCCTCCTCGGCGACCAGGAGATTGTCTCGGCGGAGCCGGGTGCGGCGGCAGCCGAGCTGCGCCGGCGGGCGGGCACCCATCTCGACCCACGCGTCGTCGAGGCGTTCGAGGCGGCGCTGGCCCGGCAGGGTGCACTGGGCCGCCGGCCACTCCCGGCGACGGTGTCAGGGCGCACGGCCCGGCTGCAGGACCACGACCATCCCGGCGTCAGCGACTCGTTCGCCGACTGGCAGCCCGAGACGGTGGGTCAGTCGTGAGGCGCACAGTGAGGGCCTCATGGCACTGACCTGGAGCGTCGCCCTGGTCGGGCTGCTGGCGATGGTGATCAGCGAGGCCTGGAGGCAGAGGTCCACGGCTCCCGTGCGCGACGCGCCGCTGACCCAGGCGGCCGCCATGGCGCTGGTGATGTCGACGGCGTGGCCGGTGACGGCCCGAGGTCTCGGCGACGTCGTGGGCCTGCTCGGACCGTTGCTCCTGGCGGCGGCCGCCGTCCTCGGGGTGGCGGCGTGGCAGCGCAGGCTCGGCGACGCGCCCCAGGACCTCCTGCGACTCGGGACGTCGGTGATCGTGGCCGGCCTGCTGGTGCGGATCCCCGGCCCCACCGGGATGACGCTGCTGGAGCGGATCTGGCACCCGGGGGGCGGCACGGTGCTGTTCGCCCTCGTGCTGCTCGTGGTGGGTGTCGTGGCCGTCGGCGCACCTCTCATCGGGCGCGCGGTGCACGCCGCGGTGAGCGGGCGGGACACCCCGTGGGCGAGCGTCGTCGGCGAGCTGGGTCCGCAGGCCCTCGTCTCCCTCGCCGGTGCCTCCACCGCCGTGGTGATGTCCCTTGCCCTGACCGAGCTCGGTCCGGCCAGCCTCGTCCTGTTCCTGGTCCCGCTGCTCGTGCTGCAGCCCGCGGTGGCGCGGCAACGACGCATCCGGCTGGCCCAGCGCCAGACGATCTTCGCCCTGGCACGGCTCCCCGAGGAGGCCGGCTTCGCCGCGCCGGGGCACGGGTCACGGGTCGCGGCGCTGGCCGTGCCGATCGCCCGGGACCTGGGGGTGGACGCCGCCGACCTGCCGGACGTGGAGGCGGCCGCGCTGCTGCACGACATCGGCCAGGTCGGCCTCCCGCGGCCGGTGCCGGACGGGGCCACCGTGGAGGTCTCGGCGCGGGACCAGCGAGCCATCGCCTTCACCGGCTCCTCGATCCTGGCGCGGACGGCCGAGCTCTCCCGGCTGGCCACGCACGTGGCCGACGTCGGTCTCGCGCAGCACCGGGCGACCGAGCGGGGTGACGTGTCCGTCATCTCCCGCGTGGTGCGCGTGGCCTCCGCCTACGACGACCTCACCGGGCGGACCACCCGGTTGGCCGGTGCCGCGGGACCCGTCCAGGCCCTGGAGCGCATCCTGCGCAGCACGCCGCACGACTACGACGCGGCCGTGGTCGACGCCCTGATCCGGCAGCTCGAGCGCAGGGACGTGCTCTCGGCCAGCCAGGCGTCCGCGCTGCGCACCTGAGGACACGACAGCGCCCGGCGGCATGGGCCGCCGGGCGCTGTCGTGTCGGGGGATCAGCCCTGCTTGGTCTCGGCGAAGATCTCGGCGATGCGGTCGATCTTGGCGAGCAGCTCGTCAGCCGTCGCGACGTCGAAGCTGCCCTTGGTGCCGGACGCGCCGGCCAGCTTGGTGGCCTCGTTGACGAGCACGTGCAGCTCGGGGTACTTCTCGAAGTGCGGCGGCTTGAAGTAGTCGGTCCACAGCACCCAGAGGTGGTGCTTGACCAGCTCCGAGCGCTGTTCCTTGATGATCATCGCGCGCATGCGGAAGTCCGCGTCATCGTTGTCTGCGACCTTCTCGCAGATCTTCTTGACCGATTCGGCCTCGATGCGGGCCTGGGCGGGGTCGTAGACACCGCAGGGCAGGTCGCAGTGCGCGCTGACCTCGATCGTGGGGGCGAAGAGCCTGGTGAACATCAGCCATCCTTGTGCGTAGTCGGGCGGGGGACTCCAACACCCCTCACGTTAGCCTGAGTGGGTGCTGCTCGCGATCGACACCGCCACCGGCATCGTCGGTGCCGCACTCCACGACGGTGAGCGGGTCCGTGCCGAGGTGGTCCACCACGACGTGCGGCGGCACGGGGAGCTGCTCGCCCCGGCGATCCAGGAGGCTCTCCGGGAGGCAGGCATACCCGCTGCCGAGCTCACCGCCGTGGTCTGCGGGGTCGGTCCCGGTCCGTTCACCGGCTTGCGGGTCGGGGTGGTCACCGCGCTGACCCTGGCGCACGGCCTCGGGCTCCCCACCCCCCAGGGCATCTGCTCGCTGGACGCCCTGGCCCATCAGGTCATGGGCACCCACGAGGGGGAGCTGCTCGTCGCCACCGACGCCCGCCGGCGCGAGGTCTACTGGGCCCACTACGCCGTCGGTCCGACGGACGCCCGGCGGATCGCCGGACCCGGGGTATGCGCTGACGCGGACCTGGCGGAGCAGCTGCGGACGCTGCCCACGGTCGGCCGCGGTGCCGAGCTCTACCCGGACGCGTTCAGCGGCGTCGCGCTCCCGGACGTCCGGGACGTGCGACCTGGCGCCCTGGCCGAGCTGGCGGTGCGGCTGCGGGCCGGCGACCACCCCGACGCGGAGACGGCGCTGCTGCCGCCGGAGCCGCTGTACCTGCGCCGGCCCGACGCCGTCGAGATGCGTCGATGAGGGCGGGCACCCACCTCCGGGCCGCGACCTGGCGCGACATCCCCGCCATGGCCGACCTGGAGCGCGCGGCCTTCCCGGAGGACCCGTGGGACGAGGCGAGCCTGTGGTCCGAGCTGGCCCGACGTCCCCGCCGGTCCTACCTGGTGGCGCACGACCCACGGACGTCCGACCTGGTGGGGTATGCCGGTCTGGACCTCGGCGGCGACGTCGCCGACGTCATGACGCTGGCCGTCGACCCTCGGGCTCGCGGGCGTGGGGTCGGGACGCTGCTGCTGGACGAGCTGCACCACCGGGCCCGCGCCGCCGGTGCGGCCAGCGTGATGCTGGAGGTGCGCAGCGGCAACGACGTGGCCCGACGGCTCTACGCCTCCCGCGGCTACGCCCTGGTCCGCACGCGTCGGCGCTACTACCGGTCCGGCGAGGACGCCCTCGCCCTGCGCAAGGAGCTGTCGGCCGATGGATGAACCCCTGGTGCTGGGCATCGAGACCAGCTGCGACGAGACCGGCGTCGGCCTGGTCCGGGGCGAGACGCTGCTCTTCGACGCGATCGCCAGCAGCGTCGAGGAGCACGCCCGGTTCGGTGGCGTCGTCCCGGAGGTCGCCAGTCGCGCCCACCTGGAGGCGATGGTGCCGACCATCGAGCGCGCCTGCCGTGAGGCGGGGGTGCGGCTGGCGGACGTCGACGCGGTCTCGGTGACTGCGGGGCCAGGGCTCGCCGGGGCCCTCCTCGTCGGGGTCGCGGCCGCGAAGGCGCTGTCCCTCGGGCTGGGCGTCCCCCTCTACGGCGTGAACCACCTCGCGGCCCACGTCGCCGTCGACGTGGTGGAGCACGGCCCCCTGCCGGAGCCCACCATGGGGTTGCTGGTCAGCGGTGGTCACTCCAACCTGCTCCTGGTGCCGGACGTGACGCACGACATCCGGTCGCTGGGCGCCACGATCGACGACGCGGCAGGGGAGGCCTTCGACAAGGTGGCGCGGGTGCTGGGGCTGCCGTTCCCCGGAGGGCCGCACATCGACCGGGCCGCCCGGGAGGGCGACCAGGTGGCCATCGACTTCCCCCGCGGACTGACCTCGGGCAGGGACATGGAGCGGCACCGGTTCGACTACTCCTTCTCCGGCCTGAAGACGGCCGTCGCCCGGTGGGTGCAGGCGCGGGAGGCGGACGGCGAGCCGGTCCCGGTCGCGGACGTGGCCGCGAGCTTCCAGGAGGCGGTCGTGGACGTGCTCACCCGCAAGGCCGTCCTGGCGTGCTCCGAGCACGGTGTCGACGACCTGCTCATCGGCGGAGGGGTGGCGGCGAACAGCCGGCTGCGCGCCCTGGCCCAGGAGCGGTGCGACAGGGCGGGCATCAGGCTGCGGGTGCCTCGACCGGGCCTGTGCACCGACAACGGTGCGATGGTGGCGGCACTCGGCGCGCAGATGGTCACCCGGGGGCGGGACGCCTCCCGTCTGGACCTGCCGGCAGACTCCTCGCAGCCGGTGGAGCAGGTGCGTTCCTGACCCTGGGCGCGGGAGGCGTGGGGCGGTCGTCGTCGACTTGCCGCACCGTCGGCTGCAGGCGCACCATGGGCTCTCGTGCGTGTCTTTTGGGCCCATCCGGCCCGTGCGGTCACCCTGGGCTTCGTGGGGCTCGTGCTCCTCGGCACGACCCTGCTGCTGCTCCCCGTCTCCCGCGCCCCGGGCGCGCCGGCGGATCTGCTCGTCGCGGCCTTCACCACGGTCTCCGCGACCTGCGTGACCGGCCTGATCACCGTCGACACCGCGAGCTACTGGACCCCCTTCGGGCAGGTGGTCATCCTCGCCCTGATCCAGATCGGTGGCTTCGGGGTGATGACGCTGGCCACGCTGCTCGCGATGGCCGTCCGGGGCAAGCTCCGACTGCGCTCCACCCTGGCGGCGCAGGCGGACTCGCACTCGCAGCGGCTCGGCGAGGTCCGGTCGGTGATCCGGTCCATGCTGCTGATCCTCGTCGTCGTCGAGCTCGTCGTGGCGGTGCTGCTGGCCGCCCGGTTCCGCTGGGGCTACGGCTACGACGTGGGCACGGCGGTCTGGCACGGGGTGTTCCACTCGATCTCCGCCTTCAACAACGCCGGCTTCGCGCTCTACCAGGACAGCGCCATGGGCTTCGTCGGCGACCTGCTGGTCATCGGACCCATCTGTCTCGCGCTGGTGATCGGCGGGCTGGGTTACCCCGTCCTGCGCGAGCTGCTGCACCGCGTGCCGCACGCGCGATGGAGCGTGCACACCCGGCTCACGGTCTGGGGCACGGCGGCGCTGATGCTGCTCGGCACGGCGCTCTTCTGGTGGTTCGAGTCCCGGGCCGGGGGGACGTTGACCCACCTGGGCCCCGGGGGTCAGTTCGTCGGGGCCGTCGGTGGCGGCCTGTTCCCCCGGACGGCAGGCTTCAACAGCATCGACTACGGCGTGGCCAGCGACGAGACGCTCGCGGTCACCACGGTGCTCATGTTCATCGGCGGCGGGTCGGCCGGCACGGCGGGCGGGGTCAAGATCACGACCTTCCTGATCCTCGCCTTCGTCATCTGGTCCGAGATCCGCGGCGAACCCGACGTGGTCATCGGTCGCCGCCGCATCTCCAGCTCCACCCAGCGCCAGGCCCTCTCGGTCGCGCTGCTCGCGGTGGGCCTGGTGGTCGTCTCCACGATCTACCTCATGAGCCGCACCGAGGGGGCGCGGCCCACCGACCTGCTGTTCGAGACGGTCTCGGCGTTCGCCACCGTCGGCCTGTCCACCGGGCTCACCGCCGCCCTCCCGTGGGACGCTCAGCTCCTGCTCATGCTGCTGATGTTCCTCGGGCGGGTGGGCCCCATCACGGTGGCCGCCGCGCTGGCCCTGAACACCCGCCACCGCCACTACCGACTCCCTGAGGAGAGACCCATTGTTGGCTAGGAAGAAGCGAGACGCGGACGGCGCCACCCCGACGGTTCTCGTCGTCGGGCTGGGCCGGTTCGGGACGGCCGTCTGCGAGTCGTTGGTGCGGCAGGGCGTCGACATCCTCGCGATCGACACGGACGAGCGCCGGGTGCAGAAGTATGCCGACGAGCTCACCCACACCGTGGTCGCCGACGCGACCGACGGGGAGGCGATGCGGCAGCTGGGCATCGGGAGCGTGGACCGCGCCGTGGTCGCGATCGGGTCGGACATCGAGGCCAGCGTCCTCAGCGTCATCACCCTGCACGAGGCGGGGGTGGGGCGGATCTACGCCAAGGCGATCACCCGCAAGCACGGGAAGATCCTGGACAGCATCGGCGCGGACCACGTGATCTACCCGGAGTACGTCATGGGCCAGCGCGTGGCGCACATGGTCACCGACGGGCTCGCCGACTACCTCGAGTTCGACGACGAGTTCGCGATCGCCCGGTGCAGCGCGCCGGTCGAGACCTGGGGCCGGAGCCTGGCCGACTCCGCGGTCCGGACCCGGCACACCATCACGGTCGTCGGGATCAAGCCGCCGGGCGAACCGTTCACCTATGCGGTGCCCGAGACGATGGTGGAGGAGGGTGACGAGCTCGTGGTCTCCGGCCGGGTCGGGGACGTCGAGCGGTTCGTGTCCCTCCCGCGTGCCCGGCGCCGGGCGGACTCCTGAGGCGCGGGCCCGTGCGGGCCGCGGGCTCAGGCGCGGTCCACGACGAGGACGGCGGGCGTGCCGGCCACCGTGGTGAGCACCAGGATCACCTCGTCGTCGCCGACGGTGCGCCGCGGCAGGCGCAGCTCTGACCGGAAGGCGTCCGGGTCCGTGCGGACACCCCGCTTCTTGATCGTCACCGGCCCGCCGGCCCGCCCGCGCAACCACGCGCGGACGGTGCGGGCGCGCAGCGGGAGCACCTCCCGGACGGCATACCAGCGCACGACCGGGTTCTCGACCCGGTGCTCGGCACTGACGTAGCCCGCGTCGTCGGAGAGCTCCTGACCCTGCACCAGGGCCGCGACCGCCCCGGTGAGGTCGGCAGCGAGGACGGTGCGGTCGGGCTCGGCGAGCCACGGCCCCGGGTCGGCGCCTGGCGCGAGCACCCCAGGGTGCGGCCCGGAGCGCACCTCGTGCCAGCTCACCTCGCCGTCGGTCGTCGTGCCGACCACCGCCCGTCGCCCCGGTGGGCCCAGCCCCCACCACAAGGTGCACTCGAGGACGTCGCCGTCGATCCCCACCCACTCGGCCGCCGCGTCATGGGGCACCGCGGCACGTGGGAACGCGGGAGAGAGCTTCGCCGCCGTGACCCGGGCCTGCTGCGCCACCGCGAGGACTGTCTCGAAGGGGGGCGACAGGTCCTCGAGCCGGGTGAGCCGGCGGGTCCGGCCACGGGTGTCCGCGTGCCCGGGCACCCGACGGGCGGGGTCCAGGAACGCGGCGTCGGCCGCACCGACGTCGGTGTCGTGGGCATCCCCGACCAGGACGCGCACCCGGTCGAACGGGGCGAGGTTGGCCCGGGCCGCCGCGGCGACGGCCGGGTCGGCCTCCACGGCCGTCACCGCCAGCCCGGCCTGCGCGAATGCCATGGAGTCCAGCCCCAACCCGCATCCGAGGTCGACGACGTGCTCCACCCCGCTGCTCGCCAGCAGCGTCGCGCGGCGGGCGGCGACCGGCGGGCGGGTGGCCTGCTCCACGCCATCCTGGGTGAGCAACAGCCGGTCGACCAGGTCCCCGAGCCGCGGTCGCGCGCGGGACCGGAGCCGCGCCTGGGTCAGGGCGGCGGACACGAGGTCGGGATCGTGCCCGGCGTCCCGCAGCCGCGTCATGAGGGACAGCGAGGTCCCCTCGTCGTACGGCGGCAGACCGGCGAGCAGCTCGGCGCCCGCACCGTGCTGCAGCCGCTCCACGAGAGCCACGGCAGGATCGGCGCTCATGGCCCCATTGTGCTCCCAGTAGATTGGCGGCATGCCCCGAGTGTTCAGCCGCAAGGTCAGCCGGATGCTGCGTCGCGGGCGCCGGATCGCCGTCGGGGTCGCCGGTGCCGGGGTGGCCGGACAGCTGACCCTGGCCGCGGGCGTCGTCGCGGCGGACGCCCTGCGCAAGCGGCGTGACCACGTGGATCGCGACGCGCCGGTCCAGGACCCGCTCTCGACGACGGTGCAGGGGTCGCGGGTCACGACCTACACCTACGGGCAGTACCTCTACGACGACATGATCGCGGCCATCGACGAGGCGGAGGACTTCGTCTACCTGGCGTCCTACATCTGGAAGGCCGACGAGGTGGGCCGGGCGTTCAAGGAGGCGGTGCTGCGCGCGGCCGACCGCGGCGTGCTGGTGTGCCTCGTCTTCGACGGGTTCGCGAACCTCGTCGTGCCACGGGACTTCCTGAAGTTCCCGGAGGGTGTCCACGTGCTCCGTTTCCCGGTGCTCCGGACGGCGCTGCCGCTCATCGACGTCCGTGCTTCCGGGCGGGACCACCGCAAGATCCTCGTCGTCGACGGTCGGGTGGGCTTCGTCGGGGGCTACAACATCGGGTCCCTGTATGCGACGAGCTGGCGGGACACGCACGTCCGCGTCGAGGGCACGAGCGTCTGGGAGCTGCAGAACGCCTTCACCGACTTCTGGAACCGGCACAAGGGCAGGCGCCGCCCGGATCTCCCGGACAGCGGGACGCTGGACTGGAACGCCCACATCCGTGCCGCACGCAACGAGCCGAGCCGGGTGGTGTACCCGGTGCGCGCCCTCTACCTCGAGGCGATCGACCGCGCCGTCCACCGCATCTGGATCACCCAGGGGTACTTCATCCCGGACCGGGAGATCCTGCACGGGCTGCTCACCGCCGCCTCGCGCGGTGTGGACGTCCGCGTGGTCATGCCGCAGGCCTCCAACCACGTGCTCGCCGACATCGTCGCGCAGTCCTACTTCGCGACGTTGCTCGAGGGTGGGGTGCGGCTGCACCTCTACCACGACGTCATGGTGCACGCGAAGACCATGACCGTCGACGGGCGCTGGGCCACCATCGGCACCGCCAACGTGGACCGCCTCTCCATGCAGGGCAACTACGAGATCAACCTCGAGATCGTCGACCCGGAGCAGGCCGAGCACATGGAGCGCATCTTCCGGTCCGACCTGGAGCACTGCCACGAGCTGACCCTGCAGGAGTGGGAGGAGCGGGGGAGGGGCACCCGGCTGGTGGAGCGGGTGCTGCAGCCGCTGCAGGTTCTGCTCTGAGCCGAGTTCGCCCAACTCGCTGGCACTCGGCTTGACCGAGTGCTAATGCGCTGCCTAGATTCGTCCTGAGCACTCTGGGCACGTCAGTGCCAGCCGCGAGTGACCGCCGACCCCCGCGACGGCGGTGGCCACTGCGCGGTGGAGTGAGCACCGGAAGTAGCGACCACCTGACCGGCGCACCCGCGTCGGGCACTGAAGGAGAAGGAAGGTAACCGTGTCGGTTTCCATCAAGCCGCTCGAGGACCGCATCGTCGTCAAGGCCGTCGAGGCCGAGCAGACCACGGCCTCCGGCCTGGTCATCCCGGACACCGCCAAGGAGAAGCCCCAGGAGGGCGAGGTCCTGGCGGTCGGGCCGGGTCGGATCGACGACAACGGCAATCGTGTCCCCATGGACGTCGCCGTCGGCGACCGGGTGATCTACAGCAAGTACGGCGGCACCGAGGTGAAGTACTCCGGCGAGGAGTTCCTCATCCTGTCGGCGCGTGACGTGCTCGCCATCGTCGGCTGACGCCCTCGCAAGAATCCGAGCTTGCGAGGCTCGGAGCCAGGCGTGGAAGCCGACCAGAGAGCGCGTCGGCTGACGCACTCGCAAGAGTCCGAGCCTGCGAGGTGCACCCTCGCACGACATCACCGCAGACGCACCGCCCCGGCCGCCCACGTGGTGCCCGGGGCGGCGCGCGTCCTGCGCCGCAGACCAGACAGATCCGCTGAAAGGAGCGCTCGCCCATGGCGAAGCAGCTGCAGTTCAACGACGACGCCCGCAAGGCGTTGGAGCGGGGCGTCGACGCCCTGGCCAACGCGGTCAAGGTGACGTTGGGCCCGAAGGGCCGCAACGTCGTCCTCGACAAGAAGTGGGGCGCGCCGACCATCACCAACGACGGCGTGACCATCGCGCGCGAGGTCGAGCTGGAGGACCCCTACGAGAACCTCGGTGCCCAGCTCGCCAAGGAGGTCGCGACCAAGACCAACGACATCGCCGGTGACGGCACCACCACGGCGACCGTCCTCGCCCAGGCCATGGTCAAGGAGGGCCTGCGCAACGTCGCCGCGGGCGCGGCGCCCGCCGGGCTGAAGCGGGGCATCGACCAGGCCGTGTCGGCGATCAACGACCGCCTGCTGGAGACGGCGCGCGAGCTCGAGGGCCGCGACGAGATCGCCCAGGTGGCGGCCCTGTCGGCCCAGGACACGCAGATCGGTGAGCTGATCGCCGACGCCTTCGACAAGGTCGGCAAGGACGGCGTCATCACGGTGGAGGAGTCCTCCACCACCGCGATGGAGCTGGAGTTCACCGAGGGTATGCAGTTCGACAAGGGCTACCTGTCGCCCTACTTCGTCACCGACACCGAGCGGATGGAGGCGGTGCTCGAGGACGCGTACGTGCTGCTGGTCCAGGGCAAGATCTCCAAGGTCTCCGACCTGCTGCCGCTGCTGGAGAAGGTCGTCGGCGAGGGCAAGCCGCTGATGATCATCTCCGAGGACGTCGAGGGAGAGGCCCTGTCCACCCTCGTGGTCAACAAGATGCGCGGCACCTTCAACGCGGCTGCCGTCAAGGCTCCGGGCTTCGGTGACCGCCGCAAGGCGATGCTGCAGGACATGGCCATCCTGACCGGTGGCCAGGTCGTCGCCGAGGAGGTCGGCCTGTCCCTGGAGTCCGTGGGCCTGGAGGTCCTCGGCACCGCGCGCCGCATCGTGGCCACCAAGGACACCACGACCATCGTCGAGGGCAGCGGAGACGCCCAGGCGGTCAGCGACCGCGTCGCCCAGCTCCAGAACGAGGCCGCCGCGACGGACTCCGACTGGGACCGCGAGAAGCTGCAGGAGCGGATCGCCAAGCTGGCCGGTGGGGTCTGCGTCATCAAGGTGGGTGCGCACACCGAGGTCGAGCTCAAGGAGAAGAAGCACCGCATCGAGGACGCCGTCTCGGCGACCCGTGCGGCGATCGAGGAGGGCATCGTCGCCGGCGGTGGCTCGGCGCTGGTGCACGCCGCCCCGGCGGCAGCCGAGCTCGGGCTGGCCGAGGACGAGGCCGTCGGTGCCGCGATCGTGGTCAAGGCGGCCCAGGAGCCGCTGCGCTGGATCGCGGAGAACGCCGGCCTCCAGGGCTACGTCGCGACGACCAAGGTCGGGGAGATGTCACCCGGGCAGGGGCTCAACGCCGCCACCGGGGAGTACGGCGACCTGTTCGCCGCCGGCGTGATCGACCCGGTCAAGGTCACCCGCTCCGCCCTGCGCAACGCGGCCTCGATCGCCTCGATGGTGCTCACCACCGACACCCTCGTCGTGGACAAGCCCGAGGAGGACGAGGACGAGGCCGGTCACGGTCACGCCCACTGACCGCGCCGCGCGGGCCGGCCGAGCCGGCTGACCCGCGCCACGACGAAGGCCCCGTCGGGACACCTCCCGGCGGGGCCTCGTCGTGCGGTCGTCGGGGCGTCCGTGGTGGTCGTGCTGGACCCGGAGGGTCAGCGCGGCTGGTGCGGCCTGGCCGCGTCCACCCGCTCGTAGTGCTCGGCCCGCTCCTCCTCGGTCATGCCTCCCCAGACGCCGTAGGGTTCACGGACCGCGAGCGCGTGCGTGCGGCACTGCTCGAGGACCGGGCAGGTCGCGCAGACCAACTTGGCGCGTTCGTCCCGACGGCGGCGCGCCGGGCCCCGCTCGCCCTCGGGGTGGAAGAAGACCTCGGGGCTCGTCGTCCGGCAGGCGCCTTCGAACTGCCACTCCCACAGGTCCGCCACGGGGCCAGGCTGTCCAGCGGTCTCGGCCACGGCTTCCTCCTCTCGGGGGCTGGACCCGGGTCCTCACCTGCGCCTCGCCCCCCTGCGGGGCCCCTGAGCAAGCAGCATCCGAGCGTGACGAGCGTCTCGTCGTGCCGTCACTCTACGTGCTCGGGCACGCAGGGCATAGCGGCGGGTGGCCCGCCCCGGGAGCGGGGCCCAGCGGCCCTAGACTGGGGACATGACCTCCGGTGACACCCCCGGTCCCTCCGACCCCTTCGCGCGGCTCGGGCTCACCTACGACGACGTGCTGCTGCTGCCCGGTGAGACCGACATGTCCCCGACCGAGATCGACACGACGAGCCGGTTGACCAGGGAGGTGTCCCTCCGGGTGCCGCTGGTCTCCGCCGCGATGGACACGGTGACCGAGGCGCGGATGGCGATCGCGATGGCCCGGCAGGGCGGGATCGGGATCCTGCACCGCAACCTCTCCGTGGAGGACCAGGCCCTCCAGGTCGACCTCGTGAAGCGGACCCAGACCGGGCGCATCACCAACCCGGTGACGATCGGCCCGGGGGCGACCCTGGGCGAGCTGGACCAGCTGTGCGGCCAGTACCGCGTCTCCGGGCTCCCGGTCGTCGACGAGGGAGGGCACCTGCTCGGGATCTGCACCAACCGTGACCTGCGGTTCACGCCGGTGGCCGAGTGGGACCGCACGCTGGTCCGCGACGTCATGACGCCGATGCCGCTGGTCACCGCCAGCGCCGACGTGTCCCGCGAGGAGGCGACCGCCATCCTGCGGGCGCACAAGCGGGAGCGGCTCCCGCTCGTGGACGAGCAGGGCCGGCTCTCCGGCCTGATCACGGTGAAGGACTTCGTCAAGAGCGAGCAGTACCCGCACGCGTCCAAGGACGGTGACGGCAGGCTGCTGGTCGGTGCGGCGATCGGCTACTTCGGGGACGCCTGGCAACGGGCCACGACGCTGATGGAGGCGGGTGTCGACGTGCTCGTCGCCGACACCGCCCACGGGCACGTGCGGATGCTGCTCGACATGGTCGCCCGGCTCAAGAGCGACCCCGCGACCCGCCACGTCCAGGTGGTCGGCGGCAACGTCGCCACGGGCGCCGGTGCCCGGGCCTTCGTCGACGCGGGGGCGGACGCCGTGAAGGTCGGCGTGGGGCCCGGGGCGATCTGCACCACGCGCGTGGTCACCGGGGTGGGGGTGCCGCAGCTGTCGGCCGTGCACGAGGCGGCCCAGGTGTGTCGGGAGGCCGGCGTCCCGGTCATCGCCGACGGCGGCATGAAGTACTCCGGCGACATCGCCAAGGCGCTGGTGGCCGGTGCCGAGGCGGTCATGATGGGGTCGATGCTGGCCGGCTGCGAGGAGAGCCCGGGTGAGCTGATCTTCGTCAACGGCAAGCAGTTCAAGAGCTACCGCGGCATGGGCTCGCTCGGGGCGATGAGCTCCCGCGGGGCGAAGTCGTTCTCGAAGGACCGCTACTTCCAGGCGGAGGTCACCAGCGACGACCAGCTCGTCCCCGAGGGCGTCGAGGGCAAGGTCGCCTACCGCGGGGCGGCGAGCGCGGTGGTGCACCAGATGGCCGGTGGCCTGCGGCAGGCCATGTTCTACGTCGGGGCGCGGACCGTCCCCGAGCTGCGGGACAAGGGCCGTTTCGTCCGGATCACCCAGGCCAGCCTGCAGGAGTCCCACCCGCACGACATCGAGATGACCGCGCAGGCGCCGAACTACGGCTGAGCCCCCGGCGCGACGCGTGGCGCAGTCCGGTCGCGACGGTGCCGGCAGGTAGCCTGAGCCGGTGAGCGAGATCGAGATCGGACGTGGAAAGCGGGGCCGTCGGGCCTACTCCTTCGACGACGTCGCCGTCGTGCCGTCCCGCCGCACCCGTGACCCCGAGGACGTCTCGATCACCTGGCAGATCGACGCCTACCACTTCGAGCTGCCCATCCTCGCGGCGCCGATGGACTCGGTGGTCTCACCGGAGACGGCGATCGCGATCGGAGCGCTCGGTGGACTCGGGGTCCTCGATCTCGAGGGCCTCTGGACGCGCTACGACGACCCGGCCGACGCGCTCGCGGAGATCGCGCGGTTGGAGGGCGAGGAGGCGACGCAGCGGATGCGGGAGCTGTATGCCGCGCCGGTGCGTCCGGAGCTCATCACCGCTCGGCTGCGGCAGATCAGGGACGCCGGGGTGACGGTCGCCGGCTCCCTCTCGCCGCAGCGGACCCAGCAGTTCTGGAAGGCGGTCGTCGACGCCGGGGTCGACCTCTTCGTCATCCGCGGCACCACCGTGTCGGCCGAGCACGTCTCCAGCCACGCCGAGCCGCTGAACCTCAAACGCTTCATCTACGAGCTGGACGTGCCGGTCGTCGTCGGCGGCGCCGGCACCTACACCGCAGCCCTGCACCTGATGCGCACCGGGGCCGCCGGGGTGCTGGTCGGCTTCGGTGGCGGCTCCACCCACCGCACCCGCACGGCGCTGGGCATCCACACCCCGGCCGCGACCGCGATCGCCGACGTCGCGGCCGCCCGGCGGGACTACCTGGACGAGTCCGGAGGACGCTACGTCCACGTCATCTCCGACGGGGGGACCAGCGAGTCGGGCGAGATCGTCAAGGCGGTCGCCTGCGGAGCCGACGCCGTCATGCTCGGCGCCGCCCTCGCCCGGGCCCAGGAGGCGCCCGGTGCGGGCTACCACTGGGGGAGCGAGGCGCACCACCCGGAGCTGCCGCGCGGCGAGAAGGTGCACGTCGGGTCGGTCGGCACGCTCGAGGAGGTGCTGGTCGGTCCGGCCCGCACCGCCGACGGCACGACGAACCTCATGGGTGCCCTGCGCCGGGCGATGGCGACCACGGGGTACACCGACCTCAAGGAGTTCCAGCGAGTCGACGTGGTGGTGGCGCCCTATGGCGAACGATGAGCGACCGGAGTCGGGCAGGCACCGTCCGGGTGGACTGCCCGAGGTGAACGTCAGCATGGCCCCCGAGCACGTGCGCCGCCGTCGCGTGGTGCTGGGCACGCTGCTCGCCCTGGTCCTGCTGGGTGGGTGGGGGCTCACCCAGGTCATCGGCGGGGCCGACGGTGCGCCCGCGGCCGGCCCGGAGACGACCTCGGGACCGACCGAGGCCAGCGCTCCGCAGCAGGCGGACGACGCAGGCGGCGACGGTGGCGAGGGTGACCAGGACGGCCAGGAGGGTGAGGGCGGTCAGGACGACGGGGCCGGTGAGCCGGCCGACCCGGGGACCGAGGACGACGGTGGTGAGCCTGCCGTCTGGCAGCGCGAGCCCGTCCCGGGCGAGCACGCGAGCGACCTGACCGCGCTGGAGCAGGTGGACTACCTGACCGGAGGGCTGACCCCGAAGTCGGTCATGTCCTCGGGGCGTGGGCTGATGATCGCCAACAACATGATGTACAGCCACACCTCCACCGTCTTCGACAGCACCAGCCGGGAGCAGCTGGAGGTCCTGGACGACGCGGTCGAGCTGTCCCAGTTCGGCATCGAGGGGCACCCGGGCCTCTCCCAGGGGTCGCCGGTCGAGGCCGCCTGGACGGCGGACGGACGGTATGCCTACGTCTCCCAGTACACGATGTACGGCGAGAACTTCGGGGTCGAGGGCTTCGACGCCTGCACCCGGGACAGCGGCGTGGGAGCCTCCTTCGTCTATCGCTTCGACGCCGAGGAGATGGCCTGGGACCAGGTCTTCGAGGTGGGCGCCGTGCCGAAGTACCTCGCGCTGAGCCCGGACCAGGAGACCCTGCTGGTGAGCAACTGGTGCGACGCGACCCTGTCCGTCGTCGACACCGAGCGCGGCGAGGAGACCGGGGTCATCCAGCTGGCCGCAGCACCACGCGGCGTGGTGGTCATGCCCGACAACACGACGGCCTACGTCGTCGCGATGTATGCCGACGAGCTCTACAAGGTCGACCTCGCCGAGGGCACCGCGGAGGTGGTGATGCAGACCGCCTCCCGCCCGCGCCACCTCAACCTCGCCGACGAGGGGCGCACGCTCTACCTCACCACCAGCGGCGGCAACGCCATCTACAAGATCGACACCGGCACCGACGAGATCGTCGACCAGGTGAACCCCGGCGCGGAGCCGCGCAGCGTGGCGATGAGCCCGGACGAGAAGGCGCTCTACGTCGTCAACTACAACGAGGCGAGCATCGCCAAGGTCAGGACCTCCGACATGGAGGTCGTCGACACCGCCCCGGTCGACGCGAACCCGATCGGGATCGACTACGACCCGGTCACCAACACCGTCTGGGTGGCCTGCTACGGCGGCTCGATCTACGTCTTCGACGACCAGAGCACCCTGCTCTGACGTCCAGGGGGAGGACCTACCCTGGAGCGGTGATCCGCACCGCCCTCAAGCCCGCCTGGCTCGCGCTGCTGGCGCTGCTGGTGGTGGTGGTCGTGGCGTTCTACCAGCTCGGCATGTGGCAGCTCGGGGTGAGCTCGAACGCCGCCTCCAGGGAGTTCTCGCAGGAGCAGCGGCAGCGCCCCACGGTGCCCGTCGGGGAGGCCATCGCGCCGCAGACGACCTTCCCGAGCGACGGTGCCGGGCGGTCGGTGCGGGCGCAGGGCAGCTACGCGGCCGACCTGCAGTTCCTCGTCCCCGACCGGCTGCTGGCCGGCGAGCGTGGCTACTGGGTGGTCACCCCCGTGCGCACCGACTCGGCGATCGGCCCGGCGCTGCTCCCGGTGGTCCGGGGCTTCGTGCGCTCCCCGTCCGACGCCGCCGCCCCGGCCGAGGCACCGGTCACGGTCACCGGCACCCTCGCCCCCTCCGAGTCACCCGGCCCCACCGGGCTGCCCGCGGGTCAGCGCGGTGCGATCGACACCGCCGACCTGGCCAACGACTGGCAGTCCCCGATCTACGACGCCTTCGTCTTCCTCGTCGACGAGCAGCCCGGCCTCACCGACGAGGCGGTGCAACCGGTCCCGCCGCCGGTCTTCGGGGAGAGCGGGGTGGTGTGGCGCAACGTCGGCTACGCGCTGCAGTGGTTCATCTTCGCGGCCTTCGCCATCTACATGTACCTCCGCTTCCTGCACGACGCGGCGCGCCGCGCCGAGGGCCCCGCGCCCTCGACCGCCGACGCTCCGCCGGCCCCACCTCCCCAGCCCCGGTCCGCCCCCGCCCCGATGAAGGAGCCCCACCCATGACCCCCCGTGCCAAGCTGCTGTTCTTCCGCCTCATGGCGTTCGTGGTCGGCATCGGCCTGCTGCTCCTGGTGGCGCACATGGTCCTGCGCTACGGCTTCGGCAACCATGCCCTGGCGTGGTGGCCCTCGCCGCACGGGTGGGTCTACATGGTCTACCTCGTCGCCACCGCGCTGCTCGGCTTCCAGCTGCGCTGGGGCCTGGGGAAGATGGTCGGGGTGATGCTGGCCGGGTGCGTGCCCTTCCTGTCCTTCTGGGTGGAGCACCGGGTCGCCAGGGAGGCGGCGGCCCAGATCGAGGGGGACGGCGCGGGCGCGGGTAGGGTGGCCGCGTGACCTCGGCAGCACCGGCTCTGGACGTGCGCCCCGACCCCGTGCTCGTCGTGGACTTCGGTGCGCAGTATGCCCAGCTCATCGCCAGGCGGGTCCGTGAGGCGGACTGCTACAGCGAGATCGTCCCGCACACCATGCCCGCCGCCGAGATGCTGGCGAGGAACCCCGCCGCGATCATCCTGTCCGGAGGACCCTCCTCGGTCTACGCCGACGGTGCCCCAGGGCTGGAGGAGGCCGTCGTCACCGCGGGGGTGCCGGTGCTCGGCATCTGCTACGGCTTCCAGGCGATGGCGCGGGTGCTGGGCGGCACCGTGGAGCGGACCGGGAGCCGGGAGTACGGTCAGACCGACGCCACGGTGAGCGGACCGCCGAGCACCCTCTTCGCCGGGCAGCCGGAGCAGCAGGTCGTGTGGATGTCGCACGGGGACGCCGTGACGGCGGCGCCGACGGGGTGCACGGTCTCCGCCCGCACCCCCGGCGCGCCGGTCGCCGCCTTCGAGGACGACGAGCGCCGGCTCTACGGCGTGCAGTGGCACCCTGAGGTCCTGCACTCCGCGCACGGCCAGGAGGTCCTGGTCAACTTCCTCACCCGTGGGGCCGGCATCACCCCCTCGTGGACCAGCGAGAACGTCGCGGAGGGGCTGATCTCCCAGGCCAGGGCGCAGATCGGCGCGGACCGGGTCATCTGCGGCCTCTCCGGCGGCGTCGACTCCTCGGTCGCCGCGGCCCTGGTGCAGCGCGCCGTGGGCGACCAGCTCACGTGCGTGTTCGTCGACCACGGGCTGCTGCGCGAGGGCGAGGCCGAGCAGGTCGAGACCGACTTCGTCGAGGCGACCGGTGTCGACCTCGTGGTCGTGGACGCCCGCGAGCGCTTCCTCGGCGCGCTCGCCGGCGTGAGCGATCCGGAGGAGAAGCGCAAGATCATCGGGCGCGAGTTCATCCGGGTCTTCGAGCAGGCGGCCCGCGACGTCGTGCGCGCCCACGACCCGTCCGCCGACGGCGACGGGGACCCGGAGGACCACCCGGTGCGCTGGTTGGTCCAGGGCACGCTCTACCCGGACGTGGTGGAGTCCGGCGGCGGCACCGGCGCGGCCAACATCAAGAGCCATCACAACGTGGGCGGGCTGCCCGACGACCTCCAGTTCCAGCTGGTCGAACCGCTGCGCACCCTCTTCAAGGACGAGGTGCGGCAGGTCGGGCTGGAGCTGGGCGTCCCGGAGGCCATCGTGTGGCGCCAGCCCTTCCCCGGGCCGGGCCTGGGCATCCGCATCATCGGCGAGGTCACCGCGGACCGGCTGGACACCCTCCGGCGCGCGGACGCGATCGCCCGGGAGGAGCTGACCGCGGCCGGGCTCGACCGGGACATCTGGCAGTGCCCCGTGGTGCTCCTCGCGGACGTGCGGTCGGTCGGGGTCCAGGGGGACGGCCGCACCTACGGCCACCCGGTGGTGCTGCGGCCGGTGTCCTCCGAGGACGCGATGACCGCCGACTGGACCCGGCTGCCCTACGACGTGCTGGCCCGCATCTCCTCCCGGATCACCAACGAGGTCGAGGAGGTCAATCGGGTCGCGCTCGACGTGACCAGCAAACCCCCGGGGACGATCGAATGGGAGTGAGGACCACCCTGGCGCTCGCCGCCGGCAAGACGGCGCGCGCGGCGTCCCGGCTCCGCGGCGGCGGCTCGGCGCTCCCCGGTCTGGTGACCGAGCGGATCGACCCGGCGGTGCTGCGGCATACCCTCGGGTCGTTGCCTCGGGGCGTGGTCGTGGTCAGCGGCACCAACGGCAAGACGACGACCACCAAGATGCTGGTGGCGCTGCTGCGGGCGCACGGGCTGCGGGTGTTCACCAACCCGACCGGCTCGAACTTCACCCGCGGGGTGATCTCCTCGATGCTCGGCGAGGTCGGGCTGCGCGGCGCCCTGGCCGCGGACGTGGCCGTGGTGGAGCTGGACGAGGCGCACGCCCTGCACTTCAGCGCCCAGGTGCGGCCGACGCACTCGCTCCTGCTCAACGTCGCGCGGGACCAGCTCGACCGGTTCGCCGAGATCGACCACACGGCGCAGCTGCTCACCACGCTGGCCGAGCAGACGACCGACGGGGTCGTGCTGAACGTGGACGACTCCTTCATCTCCCGCATCCGCGGACGGGTGGGCGACGGGGTGCGGGTGAGCTGGTTCGGGGTCGACCCGTCCATCGCCGACCGCCTGCCCGAGCTGCAGGAGCAGGACGTCCGTGCCGAGGACACCTCGGAGGTGGTGCTGGACCGCGAGGAGCGCAGCGCCGCAGCCCTGCTGCTGCCGGCGGACGACGGGCGCGCCTTCACCGTCCGGCTCCCCGGCGACCCGGGCGCGGACGTCGGGCCGGTGACCCTGCGCCAGCGGGGGCTCGCGGCGATGATCAACGCGACCGCCGCCACGGCCATGGCCCGGCACGTGCTCGGCGACGACTTCCGCGCCGGCGTTGCGGGTGCCGCGCTGGCCCGGGTGGCGCCACCGTTCGGCAGGGGCGAGGTGATCGACGTCGGTGGGGTGCCGCTGGAGCTGGTCCTGGTGAAGAACCCGGCGGGGTTCACGGTGGCGCTGGGTACCTACGGGTCCGAGCCGGTCGCCACCATGGTCGCCATCAACGACAACTACGCCGACGGCCGGGACGTGTCCTGGCTCTACGACGTGTCCTTCGAGTCGTTGCGCGAGCGCGGGGTGGCGCTGACCTCGGGCGTGCGGGGATGGGACATGGCGCTGCGCCTGCGCTACGACGGCGTCGAGGTCGGGGACGTCGAGACCGACCTGGACGCAGCCCTGGACCGCTTCCTGAGCGACCACGAGGGGGAGCCGAGGCGCATCTTCTGCACCTACACGGCGATGATGCACCTGCGCCGTCGGCTGGCCGACCGCTTCGGGCTGGCCCGCTTCGGAGAGGACCCGGACGCATGACCCGGCCCGAGGGCAGCAGCGGCGTGGCGGTCGCCCTGCCGGACGACGTCGCGGCGCTGGCCGAGGTGCCGGCGGACAAGGGCGAGGTGCACGTGGTGCATCTCTACCCGCGCGAGATGAGCATCTACGGCGACCTGGGCAACACCCGGTGCCTGGCTGCCCGGTTGCGCTGGCACGGATACCGTCCCGTCGTCCACGACCACCACCCCGGCGCCCCCTGGCCGGAGCGGGTCGACATCCTGCTGGGCGGCGGTGGCCAGGACAGCGGGCAGGTGCGGGTCACCGAGGACCTGGAGCGGCACGCAGACCGGCTGCGGGAGCTCGCGGCCGACGGTCTGCCCATGCTGATGATCTGCGGCATGTACCAGCTCTTCGGCGAGGCCTTCATCACGGTGGAGGGCCAGCGCCTGCCAGGCCTGGGGATCCTGGACGTCACCACCCGCGGCAACGCCACCCGGATGATCGGGCCGGTCGTGCTGGACACCGACTTCGGGTCGGTCGTGGGCTACGAGAACCACTCCGGCTCGACCGTCCTCGGGGAGGGGCAGCGGCCCTTCGGCCGGGTGCGGCACGGCAAGGGCAACAACGGCTCGGACGCCCTCGAGGGTGCCCGGGTCGGCAACGTCGTCGCCTCCTACCTGCACGGTCCCATCCTGCCGGCCAACCCGACGCTCGCGGACGGTCTGCTCGAGATCGCCGCGCGGCGTGCGACCGGCGAGTGGGCGCCGGGTGAGATCGACGACACGGTCGCCACCAGGGCGCACCAGGCTCAGGTGCGCAGGCTGCTCGGGTCCTGATCGACCAGCGTCGTGCGCCCCGACCCGAACCACCACGCGGCCACGGCACCCAGCCCGAACGGCACGACGACGACGTGGGCGTAGATGGCATACAGCAGGGCGGTCGCGGAGGCGGCCCCCGGATCGCCCCCGAGCAGGACCAGCATGCCCGCGGTCCCCACCTCGGTCACGCCCAGGCCACCGGGGGTGACGGCGACCACGGTGAGCAGCTGTCGGAACGTGTAGGCGCAGACGAGCTCGGCCAGCGGGAGGTCCAGCCCGACCACGTGGGCGGCGAACCAGTAGAGGCCGAAGAGCAGCACGAACTGCCCGGTCATGCCGAGCGCCATCGTCAGCCCGCCGCTGCGGACCACCCCCGCGACCCGGTGCCGCTGGTCGGTGAGCAGCTCGTCGGGAGCCTGACCGCGGATGGTCGTGGCGCCGACGACGGCCAGCCCGCGGCGCGCCGTCCTGGCGATCACCCGTGCCGCGCCGTCGGACAGCACGAAGACACCGGCCACGAGCACGAGCAGCAGACCCAGCGCCCCCGCGACCCACGCACCGCGGATCACCACGTCCGGGGCGTCGACCGGCCCGGCGACGAGCACCAGCGCCCCGAGGATGGGCAGCGCGACCCGCGCCAGCAGGTTCCACAGCCCGGTCACCAGGATGCTGGTGGAGATCGAGCGCAGCGCGAAGCCCCAGGAGCGGAACATCCCGCCCATCAGCGCGATCCCCACCGCACCGCCGAGCGGGAGCAGGTTGGCCGCGGTCGCGGACACCGCGTTGGCCTTCAGCGCCTGGACGTGCCCCAGCCCCGGCAGGGACCCGATGAGGACCCAGGTGTAGCTGAACAGCCCGGCCAGCAGCAGCAGCGCCATGACCAGTGCCGTCCCGGGGCGGACCCGGCCCAGCTGCGCCCCGATCTGCGCCCACGAGGTGTCCAGGAAGTGCGGCAGCCCGTAGGCGATCAGCAGGGTTGCCACCACCAGCCCGACGGCGGAGCTGACGGCGTCCCGCCAGGTCAGGCGACGCGGCAGCGGACTCCGCTGCGCATCGCTCACGCCGCCCCCTGGTCCACGTCGCCCATGCTCCCAGACCCGCGGCCTCCCACGGGGGCGGCACGTGCGCCACGGGCCGAGAGCAGCCACCACAGGCCGGCCGCGGGCAGGACGACGGGGATGAACAGATAGCCCTGCCCGAAGTGGCTCCACACGGTCTGGTCCGGGAACATCTCCGGCGCCAGGTAGCTCCAGGTGCCGACGACCAGGACCCCGGCGAGCTCGACCGACAGCGCCACCACCGCCACCCACCAGGCTCGGCGCCCGCGCAGCGAGAGCGAGACGAGGGCGACGACATACACCAGGGCGGCGACCGCGGACAGGCTGTAGGCCAGGGGTGCCTGCTCGAACCGGGTCGAGATCTGGGCGGCGGACCGGGAGACGGTGCCGATGACGAAGACGAGGTAGAGCGCCAGGATCACCCGGCCCGGCCCGTGCCGGCGGTCGCCGTCGTGCGGTGTGGGGCGGCTCACGTGAGCATCCCCACGCCGTACCAGATCTGCGCCGTCCGGGCACCCATCACGGCGACCACGAAGGCCGCGACCGCAAGCACGAAGGTGCTCCACCGCGTCGGCTCCTGACCCGCCCAGACCAGCGCCAGCGCGGGCAGCAGCAGGATGGTCACGAGGTAGGCCCACAGCTCCCAGCCCGGGCCCACCGGAGCGGCGCCACCCAGCTGCCGACCGAAGTAGGTCGCGCAGTAGGCGACCACGCCGGCCTGCAGCAGCCAGGTGAGCCCCAGCGTGACCCGGCCGGGGGGCCGGCCGTTCAGGCCCGCCACCAGCGCGACGATCGCGATCGCCAGCCCGCCGAGCAGCAGGACGAGCGTCGGCGGGTCGAGGTATCCCGAGCTCGGGGTGGCCGCGCCACCGGTGACGGCGGCGGTCGGGAGGGCGTGGGTCACCCCACCAGGGTAGGCCGCGGGCCGCGGCGGACCGGACCGGGCATGTCCTTCCGGCTGCCTAGGATGGGACCTGATGAGCGGCTTGTTCGACCACCTTCCCTTCGACGCACCCGTGCCCTCCCTGAGGGCGGGTGCCGCGAGCGGCCATGCTGACCGCGCCGGCGGGGTGGACGAGCGGGGGGTCCCGGCCTGGGCCGTCGCGGGGGAGGACCCGGCGGGGCAGGGGACGGCGGAGAGCGACGCGGCACGGGGTCGGTCGGCCACGCGCGGTCCCTCCGTGGCCGAGCTGCTGGCCGGCCTCAACGAGCCCCAGCGGGAGGCGGTCACGCACCAGGGCAGCCCCCTGCTCATCGTGGCCGGTGCCGGGTCCGGCAAGACCCGCGTGCTCACCCACCGCATCGCCTACCTGCTGGCCGAGCGGCACGTCCACCCCGGCCAGATCCTGGCCATCACCTTCACCAACAAGGCCGCCGCCGAGATGCGGGAGCGGGTCGAGGCTCTCGTCGGTCCCCGGGCCAAGGCCATGTGGGTGTCGACGTTCCACTCCGCCTGCGTGCGGATCCTGCGCCGCGAGGCCGCGACCGCCGGGCTGAAGAGCTCGTTCTCGATCTACGACGCCGCCGACAGCCAGCGGCTGATGGGCCTGGTCATCCGGGACCTCGACCTCGACCCGAAGCGGTACCCCGCGCGGGCCTTCCTCGCCAAGGTGTCCAACGCCAAGAACGAGCTGATCGACGACGAGAGCTTCGCCGCCACCGTCGGCAGCAACAGCTACGAGGCCAAGGTCGCCGAGGCGTACACGATGTACCAGCGTCGGCTGCGCGCGGCGAACGCCCTGGACTTCGACGACATCATCTCCACCACGGTGCACCTGCTGCGTGCCTTCCCGGCCGTCCGGGAGCACTACCGGCGCCGGTTCCGGCACGTCATGGTGGACGAGTACCAGGACACCAACCACGCGCAGTACGCCCTGGTCCGCGAGCTGGTCGGCTTCGACGGAGACATCGTCGACGGGGGCAGCCGCGCGCTGCCACCGGCGGAGCTGTGCGTCGTCGGTGACGCCGACCAGTCGATCTACGCCTTCCGCGGGGCGACCATCCGCAACATCGTCGAGTTCGAGGAGGACTACCCGCAGGCACGGACGATCCTGCTGGAGCAGAACTACCGCTCCACCTCGACCATCCTCACCGCCGCGAACGCGGTCATCGCCCGCAACCCCAAGCGGCGGGAGAAGCGGCTGTGGACCGACGCGGGGGAGGGGCACCGGATCGTCGGCTACGTCGCCGACTCCGAGCACGACGAGGCCTCCTTCGTCGCGCGCCGGATCGACGAGCTGGCCGACGAGCGGGGCGTCCGCCCGGGCGACGTGGCCGTGTTCTACCGCACCAACGCGCAGTCCCGCGCCCTGGAGGAGGTGCTGGTCCGGACCGGCCTGCCCTACAAGGTGGTCGGCGGGACGCGGTTCTACGAACGGCGCGAGATCAAGGACGCGCTCGCCTACCTGCGGGTCATCGCCAACCCGGCCGACGACGTCAACCTGCGGCGCATCCTCAACACCCCCAAGCGGGGTATCGGCGACCGCGCGGTCGCGGCGGTGACGATGCTCGCCGAGCGCGAGCGCATACCCTTCGTGGCCGCGCTGGGCCGGGCTGCCGACGCGCCGGGGATCGCCTCCCGCTCGGTGGCCGCGATCGGTGGGTTCACCGCGCTGCTGGAGGAGCTCGGGGCGCTCGCGGCGCAGGAGGACACCGGCATCGGCGCACTGCTGGAGGCGATCCTCGACCGCACCGGGTACCTCGCCGAGCTGCGGGCCAGCCACGACCCGCAGGACGAGACCCGGGTCGAGAACCTCACCGAGCTGGTGACCGTGGCCCGGGAGTTCGACGACAACTACCCCGAGGGCGGTCTGGTCGACTTCCTCGAGCAGGTGTCGCTGGTCGCCGACGCCGACGAGATCCCGGAGGGCGAGGGGGAGCCCGGCACCGACGCACCCGACCAGGGCGTCGTGACCCTCATGACCCTGCACACGGCCAAGGGGCTGGAGTTCCCCGTCGTGTTCCTCACCGGGATGGAGGACGGCACCTTCCCGCACCAGCGCAGCCTGGACGACCCGGATGAGCTGGAGGAGGAGCGACGCCTGGCCTACGTCGGCATCACGCGGGCGCGCGAGCAGCTGCACCTCTCCCGGGCCGGGAGCAGGTCCGCCTTCGGGGCCCCGCAGTGGTTCCCCGCCTCCCGCTTCCTGGACGAGATCCCCGACGACCTGGTCACCTGGGAGCGCACCGACGCCGACCGGATGAGCATGACCGGGCGGCGCTCGGCCGCCGAGGGCATCGGCTGGTCCGGTGGGTATGCCGGTGGCTCGCGCGGCGGGTCCGGCTGGTCCGGCGGCGGGCGCCCCGCCGCGGTGCGGCTCGATCCGCGGGGGAGCGCGCCGAAGCGGGCGCGCAGCGAGGCGCAGCAGGCCGAGCTGGCCGGCCTGGCCGCGGGCGACAAGGTCTCGCACGACAGCTTCGGGATGGGCACCGTGGTGCTGGTGGAGGGCACCGGCCAGCACACGATGGCCCACGTCGACTTCGGCGACGCCGGGCTGAAGCGGCTGCTGCTGCGGGTGGCGCCCCTCGTCAAGCTCTGAGCGCACGGCACCTGGGTGCTGGCGCGGGCCAGGTATGCCGCTGCGATAGTGTGCGGCGCAGGGCCACCGACGGCTCCCGGGACGGATCCCGGCGACCCGGCGGGCGGCATACCGGAAGCACCATCGACAGACGGGAAGCAAGACTCGTGGATCTGTTCGAATACCAGGCACGTGACCTGTTCGAGAAGCACGGCGTGCCTGTGCTCGCGGCCGAGGTCGTCACCGACGCGGCGGACGCGGGTCCGGCGGCCGAGCGCGTCGGTGCGCACAGCGGCGGCGTCGTCGTGGTCAAGGCGCAGGTGAAGGTCGGCGGCCGCGGCAAGGCCGGCGGCGTCAAGCTCGCCAGGAGCCCGCAGGAGGCGCAGGACGCCGCCGACGCCATCCTGGGCATGGACATCAAGGGCCACACCGTGGGCGCCGTGATGATCGCCCAGGGCGCCCAGATCGCCGAGGAGTACTACTTCTCCCTCCTCCTGGACCGCGCCAACCGCTCCCTGCTCGCCATGTGCAGCAAGGAGGGCGGGATGGACATCGAGACCCTCGCGGAGGAGCGCCCGGAGGCGCTGGCGCGGGTCGCGGTCGACCCGAACACCGGCATCGACGACGCGAAGGCGCGGGAGATCGGCGAGCAGGCCGGCTTCGACAGCGGCGACGTCGACGCGATCGCCCCGGTGCTGATCCGGCTGTGGGACGTCTACAAGAACGAGGACGCGACGCTGGTCGAGGTGAACCCCCTGGTCAAGACCGAGGACGGCACGATCCTCGCCCTCGACGGCAAGGTCACCCTGGACGGCAACGCCGACTTCCGGCACGAGGACCACGCCGGGCTGGAGGACGCCGGCTCGGCCGACCCGCTCGAGGCCAAGGCCAAGGAGCTGGACCTCAACTACGTCAAGCTCGACGGCAACGTCGGCATCATCGGCAACGGTGCCGGGCTGGTCATGTCCACCCTCGACGTCGTCGCCTACGCCGGTGAGGACCACACCGGCGGAGCGGCCAGGCCGGCGAACTTCCTCGACATCGGCGGTGGCGCCTCGGCCGAGGTCATGGCCAACGGGCTGGACGTCATCCTCGGGGACGAGCAGGTGAAGTCGGTCTTCGTCAACGTCTTCGGCGGGATCACCGCGTGCGACGCGGTGGCCAACGGCATCGTCCAGGCGCTGAAGATGCTGGGTGACGAGGCGACCAAGCCGCTCGTGGTCCGGCTCGACGGCAACAACGTCGAGGAGGGCCGGGCGATCCTCGCCGAGGCCGCGCACCCGCTGGTGACCATCGAGGCCACCATGGACGGTGCCGCCCGCAAGGCCGCCGAGCTGGCCGCCGGCTGACCCTCACGACGACATACCGACGACAAGAAGAAGAGACCACCATGGCGATCTTTCTGAACAACGACTCCACGGTCATCGTGCAGGGCATGACCGGCTCCGAGGGCATGAAGCACACGCAGCGGATGCTGCGCTCCGGCACCCGGGTGGCGGGCGGGGTCAACCCGCGCAAGGCGGGGACCACCGTCGACTTCGAGGGCGGCGTGCAGGTGCCGGTCTTCGGCTCGGTGGCGGAGGCGATGGAGGCCACCGGGGCGAACGTCTCGGTGCTCTTCGTGCCGCCGGCTTTCACCAAGGCGGCCGTGGTCGAGGCGGTGGACGCGGGTATCCCGCTGGCCGTCGTGATTACCGAGGGCGTGCCGGTGCAGGACACCGCCGAGTTCTTCGCCTACGCGCAGGAGAAGGGCACCACCCGCATCATCGGGCCGAACTGCCCGGGCCTGATCAGCCCGGAGCAGTCGAACGCCGGGATCATCCCGGCCGACATCACCGGCCCCGGGCGGATCGGACTGGTCTCCAAGTCCGGGACGTTGACCTACCAGATGATGTACGAGCTCAAGGACATCGGCTTCACCACGGCGGTCGGGATCGGTGGTGACCCGATCATCGGCACCACGCACATCGACTGCCTGCAGGCCTTCCAGGACGACCCGGAGACCGAGGCCATCGTCATGATCGGCGAGATCGGTGGTGACGCCGAGGAGCGGGCCGCGGCCTACATCAAGGAGAACGTCACCAAGCCGGTCGTGGGCTATGTCGCCGGCTTCACCGCGCCGGAGGGCAAGACCATGGGGCACGCCGGCGCGATCGTGTCCGGCTCGTCGGGCACGGCGGAGGCCAAGAAGGAGGCCCTCGAGGCCGCCGGCGTCAAGGTCGGCAAGACGCCCTCGGAGACCGCGCAGCTGATGAAGGAGATCGTCGCCGGTCTCGGCTGACGAACCGTCCTGCGGACCGGCCTCTCGGGGCCCCGCCAGAGCGACCGGACAGGCCCTCGGGGATCCCCCGAGGGCCTGTTCGGTCGTGGACCGGCGCGCCTCCCGTCCGGGTGGCCGCGCCTCGATGACCATGGGCACGATGACTGTGGTGGAGCGGACCGGCGCCGGCGGGCGCGCGGCAGACGAGACGTCGGCGCGGGACGAGATCCCCGGGAGGGGGCCGGTCCTGACCGCCCGGCGCCTCGGCGAGCTGCTGGGCGCCGGGGTGGCCGGTGTGGTGTGCGTGCTCCTCGGGGTGCTGGTCGTCGTGCTGCCGACCGTCCTGGCCTGGATCGTGGAGGAGCGGAGCACGGCCAGCTTCTGGCAGACCGTCGGCGTCGGCGTGGACGTCTGGGCGCTGGCCCACCGGGCCGCGGTGCAGATGCCCGGTGCCGAGCTCGTCCTGGCGCCGCTGCTGCTCACCGCGGTCTTCCTCGCCCTGTGCTGGTATGCCGCGCGCCAGGTCGTCCTCAGCCGGCACCACCTCACCGCCCGGGTGCCGCGCATCGGTGGCTGGCGGTCGGCGTGGAGCGCGCTCGGCGGGTCGGACGGCACCGCCTTCGTCTGCGGCTACCTCGCCGCCGGGCTGCTGGTCGCGCACACCGCGAGCTTCGGGATCGCCCCCGTCCGGCTGGCGACCCTCGTGCCCGGCGCCGTGCTGGTCCCGCTGGTGGCGCTCGGCCTGGTCTGGTGGGGTGAGCACCGCCGGGAGGAGCACCCCACCGTGGACGCCGGGCTGGCCTTCCTCGAGGCGCGGACCCCGGTGCTGGTGCGCCGGGCCCTCCCTCCGGTGGTCGAGGTGATGGTGTCCCTGGTCGCGGTGTCCTTCCTGCTCGTCCTGGGGCTGCTGCTGCTCCGCGGCGAGCGGATCATCACCCTCTACGGCTCCCTCGACGCAGGCCTGGTCGGGACGCTCGTGCTCACCGTGGGGCAGCTGCTCGCCCTGCCCAACCTCATGGTGTGGGCGCTGGGCTGGGTGACGGGGTCGGGGGTCACCGTCGGCACCGTGCACGTGGGCTGGAGCGAGGCGAGTGCCGGTGACCTCCCGGTGATGCCCGTCCTGGGTGCCCTGCCCGAGCCCGGCGCGATGCCGCCGGGAATGTGGGTCATGGCCCTGGTGCCGTGCGTGGCCGGCGGATGGCTGGGCTACCGGGCGGTGGGCTCGGCGTCCCGGCTCGCCAGCTGGTGGACCAAGACCCAGATCCTGCTCGCCTCGTGCGTGACCGTGGCCCTCGTCGTCCTGGTGCTGTCCTGGCTCGCGACGGGTGGGCTCACCCCGGGGCTGCTCGGCACCGTCGGTGTCGAGCCCTGGCGCGTGGCGGGGATGCTGCTCGCCCAGCTCGTCGCGGGCGGCCTGGTCGTGGTGAGCGCCCTGCACCTGCGGCGCCGTCGTCTCTGACCCGGCCCACGTAGGCTGCGCAGCGTGAGCGACTCCGACCGCCCCGCGCGCGTCCTCGTCCTGGTCTCCGGCTCCGGCACCCTGCTCCAGGCCGTCCTCGAGGCGTGCGACGACCCTGGCTACGGCGTCGAGGTCGTGGCGGTCGGGGCCGACCGGGACCAGATCCAGGGCCTGGAACGAGCACGGGTACGGGGCATACCGACCTTCGTCGAGCGGCTCGCGGACCACCCGGACCGCGACGCGTGGGACGCCGCGATGGTGGCGCACCTCGACGAGCACCGGCCCGACCTCGTGCTCAGCGCCGGCTTCATGAAGATCCTCGGACCCGCCGTGCTGGCCGGGCACCGGGTGGTCAACACCCATCCGGCCCTGCTGCCCGCCTTCCCCGGCGCGCGCGCGGTCCGCGACGCGCTGGCGCACGGCGTGCGGGTCACCGGGTGCACCCTGCACGAGGTGGACGACGGGGTCGACACCGGCCCGATCGTCGACCAGCGTGCGGTGACGGTGCGCCGGGACGACACCGAGGACTCCCTGCACGAGCGGATCAAGGCGGCCGAGCGGGAGATGCTCGTCGCGGCCCTACCCGGGGTGGCGCGCGTGCACCCGCTCGATGACGCCTAGCGCGGTCCGCTCGGAGTCGAGCACCTCGAGACCGAGCGCGCCCAGGTGGGCGCGCGGCCGCCGACCGAAGTGCTCCCCGGCGAGCGGCACGCTCACCGTGTCCGCGGCCGCCTGCCCGGCCCGCACCCACCACCGCGACGAGGCGACGTGGTCGGCGAGCAGCAGCGACCCCCCGGGGCGCAGCACGCGGGTCATCTCCCGCAGCGCGAGGTCCAGGTCGGGGACGCAGCACAGGGTGAAGGTCGACACGACCGTGTCGAAGGCGCCGTCCGGGAGATCCATCGCACCGGCGTCACCGTGGACGAAGTCGACCTGCAACCCCAGGTCGGACGCCCGTCGCCGGGCCTGCGCCAGCATGGCTGCGCTGCGCTCCAGGCAGGTCAGCTCGACCCCGACGGGGTAGTGGGGCAGGTTGGCCCCGGTCCCGACGCCCACCTCCAGCACGCGCCCGACCGCGCGCCCGGCCACCCACGGGCGGCTCGCCGCGAGGAGGCGCCGCTCCATCCCCGCCGACAGCTGGTCGTAGCGCGGTGCCAGGCGGTCCCAGCGACGGGCGTGCTCCCGGTCCATCCGAGCAACCTAGCGGTCCGGCCCCGGCTCCGACCGCGTTAGAGTGAGCGGCACACGACTGGCGCGGGTGGGACACCACCGGGGAGTGACACGCGTGGGCATCGCCCGCCTGGGTGCCTGCACCGTCGAGCGACGGCACCGCCGTCCACCCCGAGGAGCGATGCAGTCATGACTTCGTCCACCACGTCCCCCGCCGAGCGCCGGCCCCTGCGCCGGGCCCTGGTCTCGGTCTACGACAAGACCGGCCTGGACGAGCTGGTCACCGCCCTGCACGAGCACGGGGTCACCCTGGTCTCCACGGGTGGGTCGGCGGCACGGATCGAGAGCCTGGGCCTGCCGGTGACCCGCGTCGAGCAGCTCACCGGCTTCCCCGAGTGCCTGGACGGGCGGGTCAAGACGCTGCACCCACGGGTGCACGCCGGCCTGCTGGCGGACACCACCAACCCCGAGCACGTGAGCCAGCTGGCGGAGCTGGGGGTCGAGGGTTTCGACCTCGTCGTCTGCAACCTCTATCCCTTCGCCGACACGGTCGCCTCCGGCGCGGACGCGGCGGAGTGCGTCGAGCAGATCGACATCGGCGGGCCGTCCATGGTGCGCGCCGCCGCCAAGAACCACCGCAGCGTGGCCGTCGTGACCAGCCCGCAGGCCTACCCCCAGCTGCTCGAGGCGGTGGCCGAGGGTGGCTTCACCCTGGCCGAGCGCCAGCAGCTCGCGGCGCAGGCCTTCGTGCACACCGCCACCTACGACGTGGCGGTCGCCTCGTGGATGGGCAACGTGCTCGCCGACACCAGCGGCGGCACCGGCTTCCCCGCGTGGATCGGCGCGACCTGGGACAAGGCGGCGGTCCTGCGCTACGGCGAGAACCCGCACCAGCGCGCCGCCCTCTACACGGCCGGTTCCCACCAGAGTCCCGGGCTGGCCCAGGGCGAGCAGCTCAGTGGCAAGGCGATGTCCTACAACAACTACGTCGACGCCGACGCGGCGCGGCGCGCGGCGCACGACCACGGGGACCAGCCGACGGTGGCCATCATCAAGCACGCGAACCCGTGCGGGATCGCCGTCGGCGCCGACATCGCCGAGGCCTACGCCAAGGCGCACGCCTGCGACCCGGTGTCCGCCTTCGGCGGGATCATCGCCACCAACGCCCCCGTGACCGAGGCGATGGCGCGGCAGGTGGCGGAGGTCTTCACCGAGGTGGTGGTGGCCCCGGACTTCGAGCCGGCCGCCCTGGAGCTGCTCTCCGCGAAGAAGAACCTCCGGCTGCTCACGGTGCCCTCGCCCGCGGCGGGAGGCGTCGAGACCCGCCCCATCTCCGGGGGTCTGCTGGTGCAGGCCGTCGACACGGTCGACGCCGAGGTGGAGAACGGCGGCGACGACGCCTCGCGCTGGCGGCTGGTCGCCGGGGAGGCGGCGGACGACGCCACCCTCGCCGACCTCCAGTTCGCCTGGCGGGCCGTGCGGGCGACCAGGTCCAACGCCATCCTGCTCGCGCACGCCGGCGCGTCCGTCGGTGTCGGTATGGGTCAGGTCAACCGGGTGGACTCGTGCCAGCTGGCGGTGAGCCGGGCCGGCGAGCGGGCCGCCGGTGCGGTGGCCGCCTCGGACGCCTTCTTCCCGTTCGCCGACGGGCTCACGGTGCTGCTGGACGCCGGCGTCCGGGCGGTGGTCGCTCCCGGCGGGTCGATCCGGGACGAGGAGGTCGTCGCGGCCGCGGAGCAGGCGGGGGTGACGATGTACTTCACCGGCACCCGACACTTTGCCCACTGACGAGCCGGCCGCCGCGGCCGTGGCCGCCCCGGCGGTGCTCCCGCTCGTGGCGGCCGGCGTCTGCGGAGCGGTGCTCCCGGTCCAGTCGAGGGTCAACGGGGTGCTGTCGCAGCAGGTCGGCTCGCTCCCCGCGGCGACGATCTCGTTCGGCAGCGGCCTGGTCGTCCTCACCCTGCTCCTCGCCTCTCCTGCGCTGCGGCGCAGCGTCGCCGCCGTCTGGACCGCGCTGCGGACCCGGCGGCTGCGGTGGTGGCAGGTGCTCGGCGGGGTCGGCGGCGCGCTGCTGGTCGCCAGCCAGACGTATGCCGTCCCGCTCGTCGGGGTGACCGCCTTCCTCGTCGCGGTCATCGGCGGGCAGTCGGTCAGTGCCCTCCTGGTCGACCGGGCCGGTCTGGGGCCGGGGCCGGTCCAGCGGCTCCGTCCGGGGCGCGTCCTGGCGGCGGGTCTGGCCGTGCTGGGGGTGGCGGTCGCCGCCACCGCCCGTGGGGGTGGCGACACCGGGGTCGCCACTGGCGTGGCGCTCGTGCTGCCGGTGCTGGTGGTGGTCGCCGCGGGTGGCCTCACCTCGGTCCAGCAGGCGCTCAACGGCGTCGTCACCACCGTGAGCCGCGCACCCGTGGCCACCGCGTGGGTCAACTTCCTCACCGGCACGGTGACGCTGGTCGTGATCGGTGCGGTCGTGTCGGGCACCGGTGAGCTGCCCCTGCGACCTGTGGGGCCGGACCTGCCGTGGTGGGCGTGGACGGGAGGCACGATGGGCATCGTCTTCATCGCCCTGGCGGCGTATGCCGTCACGCACCTGCCGGTGCTCGTCTTCGCCCTGGTGACGGTGACCACCCAGCTGGCGGTGGGGGTCGGGCTGGACTCCCTGGACCCGGCGAGCCGCGCGCTGCTCGGGCCGCAGGTGCTCGTGGGGGTGCTGCTCGCGCTCGTCGCGTCCGTCTGGGCGGCGCTGGCCCGTCGCCACCCCCGTGCGGCTGCGCCGGCGGCCGCCGGTCACCGGTAGGGTCTGCGTCAGTGTCAGGGTGAGTCTTGCTGCCTTTGGCGGCTGGTTGGATCCTGAGCACCTGGTGTCTGGCTCATAGGGTCGTTGTCGCCCCTTCGGGGTTGATGCGCATGC
>NZ_VSLG01000021.1 GCF_008919445.1 Serinicoccus kebangsaanensis
GAGCAACCTCTTCACACATGCCACACATCGCAACACTCCTTCAGATCAGGGTGTTGCAACCACGGCTAGAAATCGCCCGTTCACGTGAACGCTCCAGCCGGTGGGGATGCGCACGGCTGGACGGGCGGCGCGAAGTGGCGGTCGAGCACGCCGGCCGCCGTCACTCCGGCAGAAGGCTGGGCGACTTCGTCCAGCAGGCCGGTGCGCCCCGGGTCGGCGCGTCCCGTCGAGGCGTCCTCAGGCGCTGAGACCGGCGGCGGCCACGTGGCTGACTGCGTCGCGGCTGCTGGCCCACTGCTCGTAGCCCGCCTCCCTGATCGCCACGGACACCGCGCCGAGCAGCTCGGCGCGCAGCCCCAGGTGGGCGCTGCGGACCTCGACCGTCTCCGCGGTGGAGGTCTGGGCATACCGGTCGATCGCCTCGCGCACCCCGTCGACCAGCGGGGCGCTGGCCGTCCCCAGCTCCCCACCGAGCACGATGCCCCGCGGGTTCAGCCAGTTGCACAGGTCGGCGAGCACCCGGCCGAGGGTGCGGCCCGTCTCGGACAGGTAGCGCGCCACCGGGGGGTGGCTCGCGACCTCGGCGAACGGGTGCGGACCCTCGCCGACGGCGATCCTGGACTGCCCGAGCAGCTGCCGCACGAAGGCACTGGAGACGACCGTCTCCAGGCAGCCACGGTTCCCGCAGCGGCACCAGGTGCCCTGGTCCGACAGCTGGGTGTGCCCCACCTCGCCGGCCAGGCCGCGTGACCCGGAGTAGGGCACGCCGTCCAGGATCAGCCCGGCGCCGAGACCCTCGTCCAGGCGGAGGTAGATCAGGTCGCGCAGCCCCCGCCCGGCGCCGTAGCGCAGCTCGCCCTGAGCACCCATGTCGGCGTCGTTGGCCACCACGACACGGACACCGAGCATCCGGGTGAGCTCCTCCTCCGGGCGGATGTCGAGCCAGTCCGACAGGATCGTCGTGGACCGGATCGCCTTGGTCCGGCCATCGATCGGCGCAGGGATGCCGGCCGCAGCACACCGGACGTCCTTGCTGGTCAGGCCCGCCCTGTCGAGCAGCCGGGCCGCGGTCCCGGAGGCGACGTCGAGCGCGGAGCGGGCGTTGCCGTCGACGTCCACCGTGCTCCACTCCTCGGCCACGACCTCGCCCTGGAGGTCGGCGATGCACACGGCCACGTGGGTGTGGGCGAAGTCCATGCCGATGACGTAGCCGCGATCCGCCCGGGGCACCAGGAGGGCGGAGGGCCGCCCGCGCCCGGCCCCCTTGCCGCCCGGGCGCAGGACGTCCTCCTCGACCAGCCGCTCGTCCAGCAGCTCCTGGACGACGGCGGCGACGGCGCTGCGGGACATGCCGGTGATCTGGCAGAGGTCGGCCCGAGTGACTCCTGCACCCCGACGGATGATCTCCATCAGCTGGGTCTTGGTCCGGCTCCGGCGCGCGTCCTGCGGTGTGGGTGGCTGCATGGGGTAACCCTACGGCAACTTAAGGAGTGTTGCAAGAGTCTTTCTATGTTTTTTTGTCCTGGTATGCCACATAAAGGTTCGCGCTCGCCTCTTGCGGCTCGGGGAGCCGACCTGCCTTACTCGGCAGGACTGCGCGCAGAGTCGCTCGCGCGCTCGCCCCGAGAGGACGTCAGATGACTGGTCGCACCGTCGCCGTGCTGGGCCCGATCCCCTACGACCGGGTCACGACCCACCAGGGCGGGGTGACCGAGAAGTTCGGCTGCGCGCTCTACACCGTCGCGGCGCTCTCGGCGCTGCTGGACGAGGACGACACGATCCTGCCCATCGTGCACGTGCGGGAGGCCGACGCCGAGACCATCCGCGGCCTGCTCCGGCAGTTCCCGCAGGTCGACCTGACCGGCGTGCGCTCCGGCCACGACCGTGGCGACGTCGTGGAGCTCACCTACCGCGACCAGAACTGGCGGGAGGAGCGGCAGTCCCACTTCATGGCCCCGATCCGACCGGAGGACGTGCACTTCGCCCTCGAGGCCGACGCCTTCGTCTGCGTCCCGATCACCGACTACCAGGTCAGCCAGGACACCCTGCGCTACCTCAAGACGCACGGGCGCGGCACCATCCACCTGGACGGGCACGGCCCCACCGTGGCCCTGACGGCCGGTGGGAAGCGGGCTCACCGGCTCTGGATCGACCGGGACGCCTGGCTCCCCTACCTGCACGTGCTGAAGATGAACCTGGACGAGGCCGGGTCCAGCTGGTTCCCGCCCGGCAGCGAGCCCAGCACGACCGGCGCCGAGCCGTTGCGCGTGGAGGACCTGCCCGACTTCGCCCAGCACTGCCTGGACCGGGGCGTCGAGATGGTCTGCGTGACCCTGGACGAGCAGGGCTGCGCGGTCTACTCCCGCGGTCCCGACGGGTCCCTGGTCGAGGAGCTCGTGGGCCGGATCCCCGTCTCGGACGTCGTCGACACGACGGGGTGCGGCGACTCCTTCGCCGCCGGCCTGGCCTACGGCTACCTCGAGACGGGGGACCCCGTGGCCGCGGCCCGGTTCGGCAACGCCATGGGGGCCCAGCGCTGCCGGTCGACCCGGCTCGACGGCTACCTGCCGCTGGAGCAGACCAGGGAGCAGATCCAGGACGCCTACCAGGGGGCGCCCGCGTGACCGAGCCGGACCCGACCTGGGAGGTCGTCGAGGAGACCTTCGACGAGGAGCACGCCGCCACCATGGCGACCCTGCTGTGCGTCGGCAACGGGCGGGTCATGACGCGCGGCACCCTGGAGGAGGGCCACGTCGGCGACCTCCCCGGCACCTTCGTCGCCGGCCTCTACGACGCCCACGACGTCGCCGTCACCAACCTGGTCAACGCCCCCGACGTCTTCGACGTCCGGGTCACGGTGGACGGCACCCGGCTGGGTATGCAGTCGTGCGAGGTGGTGGAGCACGAGCGCAGGCTGGACCTGCGCACCGGTGTGCTGCACCGCCGCACCGTCCTGCGCGATGCCGGCGGCGCGATGACGAGGCTCGAGTCCTGGCGGTGGGCGAGCCTTGCCGACCGGTCCCTGCTGGCGATGCGCCTGGAGGTCACACCGCTCGGCACGCAGCGGACGGCCGCCGTGACCGTCGAGCACGTCCTGGACGGCCACCGGCGCAACCTCGACCTGGCGCCCGAGTACCCGCCGGACGCGGCCTTCGGGCCCCAGACGGTGTGGGACAAGTGGACCCGGGCCAGGCACCTGGAGCACGTCGGCACCGAGGAGATCGGGGACGTCCTGGCCCTGATGTCCCGCACGATCGAGCGCGGGGTGCGTCTGGTCACCGCTGCCGAGGCGTCCGTCACCGGCCCGTCGGCGCAGCGGCGCAGCGTGGTGCACGGCTACGAACACGTCGAGGAGCGCCTGGAGTGGGAGGTCACCGGCGGCGAGACGATCGGCATCGACCGGTTCGTCGCGGTCGCCACCTCGCGTGCCGGGGCCGACCCGAGGCAGACCTGCCTCGAGGCGCTCGAGCGGGCCGGCACCCTGGGCTACGACGCCGCGCGGGCCGACACCGAGGCGGCCTGGGCGCGCGCCTGGGAGGTCTGCGACGTCGTCGTCGACGGTGCCCCGGACCTGACGCACGCGGTGCGTTTCGGCATACACCACCTGATCGCCGCCGCCGACCCGGAGGACCCCACGGTCAACATCGGGGCCAAGTCGCTCAGCGGCGAGGGCTACAAGGGCCACGTGTTCTGGGACACCGAGGTCATGATGCTGCCGTTCTTCCTGCACACGCTCCCGGACACCGCACGCACGCTGCTGCGCTACCGGCACCAGCTGCTGCCGGGGGCACGTGAGGTGGCGGCCGCGGGCGGGCACGCCGGCGCCCGCTATCCCTGGGAGTCGGCGGACCGTGGCACCGAGGAGTGCCCGCGGACCACCCCCGACGGCAAGCACACCTTCTGGATGCGCGAGGAGGAGCTGCACGTCTCGGCCGACGTGGTCTACGCCATGCTGAACTACGTCGACCTCACCGGCGACGAGGACTTCCTGGTCGACGTGGTCGCGGAGGTGGCCTTCGAGACCAGCCGGTTCTGGGCCAGCCGTGCCGAACGCGTGGACGGGGGCTACTCGCTGGTCCGGGTCATGGGTCCGGACGAGTTCCACTCGCACGTGGACGACAACGCTTTCACCAACGAGCTCGCGCGGTGGCAGCTGCGGCGCTCCGCCGACCTGGCGGACCATCTGTCCGCATCCCGGCCGCAGGAGTATGCCGCTCTCGCGCGACGGCTCGACCTGGCCGCGGACGAGCCGGCCACGTGGCGGGAGGTCGCCGAGGGGCTGCGGCCGCCGCGGATCGTGGACGACGTCGTGGAGCAGTTCACCGGCTACTTCGACCGGCTGGACGTGCCGATCACCGAGTGGGACGACAACGACATGCCCCGCTACCCGGAGGGCTACCACCACTTCAACTGCGAGGAGACCATGCTGCTCAAGCAGCCGGACGTCCTCATGCTGGTGCTCATGCTGCCGGACCTGCTCACCCCGGACCAGGCCGCGGCCTCGTTCGACTTCTACGAGCGCCGGACCCTGCACAAGTCCTCGCTGAGCCCGGCGATCCACGCCATCGTCGGGCTGCGGGTGGGCGACCCGAGCCGCGCCGTGCGCTACCTGCACCGCAGCGCCTTCGTCGACGTCCACGACAACCAGGGCAACACCCGGGACGGGATCCACATCGCCTCCGCCGGCGGGACGTGGCAGGCCCTCGTCTTCGGCTTCGCCGGCTTCCGGGTGGCCGACGGCGTGCTGACCCTCTCGCCGTGGCTGCCGCAGGAGTGGGAGGCGCTGCGGTTCAGCGTCGCGCACCAGGACGCACGGCTGGCGGTGGTGGCGCGTCGGGACCAGGTCGAGCTGACGCTGCACGGGCCGCCCGGCAGCCGGCGCAGCGTCCGGGTGTGGGACGTCGAGCGGGAGATCGGCGTCGGTGAGCCGGTGGTCGTCCTGCGGGACTCCTGACTCAGCCTCCGGCGGCCTGGGCCGCGATGTCGTCGAGCAGCACGGCGTGGATCAGCTGCGAGGCCCAGTCGAGGATCTCCTGGTCGCGCAGCGGTCGGCCACCCACCGGCGCGGTCTTCGGGACGGGCACGAGGATCTGCCGCAGCGCGGGCTTGATGATCGTGCCCCGGTAGACGCGGGTGAGCCGCAGCTGCTGGCTCTCCCGCAGGTTCTCCACCGGCGCGAAGCGCACCATCTGTCCCTGCATCGCGACGTCGCTGATCCCCGCCTCGCGTGCGACGGTCCGCAGCCGGGCCACCTCCAGCAGCGTCTGCACCGGCGTCGGCGGGGCGCCGTAGCGGTCCACCAGCTCCTCCCGGATCTGCTCGAGCTCGTGCTCGTCCGCCACCTGCGCCAGCTTGCGGTAGGCCTCCAGCCGCAGCCGCTCCCCCGGCACGTAGTCGTGCGGCAGGTGGGCGTCGACCGGCAGCTCGATCTTGACCTCCGCCGGCGCCTGCTCCCCCTCACCCTTGAAGGCCGCCACCGCCTCACCGACGAGCCGGACGTAGAGGTCGAAACCGACACCCTCGATGTGCCCGGACTGCTCCCCACCGAGCAGGTTGCCGGCGCCGCGGATCTCCAGGTCCTTCATCGCCACCGCCATGCCGGCGCCGAGGTCGGTGTTCGCCGCGATCGTCTGCAACCGGTCCACGGCCGTCTCGGTGAGCGGCTTCTCGGGCGGGTAGAGGAAGTAGGCGTAGGCCCGCTCCCGGCCCCGGCCGACGCGGCCGCGCAGCTGGTGCAGCTGGGAGAGTCCGAAGGTGTCGGCCCGGTCGACGACCAGGGTGTTGGCGTTGGAGATGTCCAGCCCGGTCTCCACGATCGTCGTGCACACCAGCACGTCGAAGCGCCGCTCCCAGAAGTCGACGACGACCTGCTCCAGCCGGTGCTCGCTCATCTGCCCGTGCGCGGTCTCGATCCGTGCCTCGGGCACCAGGTCACGCAGGCGTGAGGCCGCTGTCTCGATCGAGCTGACCCTGTTGTGCACGAAGAAGACCTGGCCCTCGCGCAGCAGCTCGCGCCGGATGGCCGCCGCGATCTGCTTCTCGTCGTAGCCGCCCACGAAGGTGAGCACGGGGTGGCGCTCCTCCGGCGGCGTCGCCAGCGTGGACATCTCGCGGATGCCGGTGATCGCCATCTCCAGGGTCCGCGGGATGGGCGTGGCCGACATGGCCAGCACGTCCACGTTGGTCCGCAGCGCCTTGAGCTGCTCCTTGTGCTCGACGCCGAAGCGCTGCTCCTCGTCGATGATGACCAGCCCGAGCTCCTTGAACCGGACGGTCGAGCCGAGCAGCCGGTGGGTGCCGATGACGAGGTCGACCGACCCGTCCGCGATCCCGTCGACCACGGCGCGCGCCTCGGCGTCGGACTGGAACCGGGACAGCGCCTTGACCACGACGGGGAACTGGGCATACCGCTCGGAGAAGGTCTGCAGGTGCTGCTGCACCAACAGCGTGGTGGGCACCAGCACGGCGACCTGCTTGCCGTCCTGGATCGCCTTGAACGCCGCCCGCACCGCGATCTCGGTCTTGCCGTAGCCCACGTCACCGCTGATCAGACGGTCCATCGGCACCGTCTTCTCCATGTCCGCCTTGACCTCGTCGATGGAGACCAGCTGGTCCGGCGTCTCGGCGTAGGCGAAGGCGTCCTCCAGCTCGCGCTGCCACGGGCTGTCCGGCCCGAAGGCGTGCCCGGTCGTGGCCTGACGGGCGCTGTAGAGCCGGATCAGCTCGGCGGCGATCTGCTTGACGTGCTTGCGGGCGCGGGACTTGGTCTTCTGCCAGTCCGCCCCACCCAGCCGGTGCAGCGTCGGCGCCTCACCGCCGACGTACTTCGTCAGCTGGTCCAGCTGGTCGGTCGGGAGGTAGAGCCGGTCACCGGGCTGGTTCCGCTTGGACGCGGCGTACTCCAGCACGACGTACTCCCGCGTCGCGCCCTGCACCTGGCGCTGGGCCATCTCGACGAAGCGGCCGACACCGTGCTGCTCGTGCACGACGTAGTCGCCCGGGCGGAGCTGGAGCGGGTCGACCTGGTGGCGCCGCCGCGAGGGCATGCGCCGCATGTCCCGGGTGCTGCCGCCGCCGCCCTGCTGGCCGGTGAGGTCGGTCTCGCCGAGCAGCACCAGGCCGTCCTCGAGGACGAAACCGCGACCCACCCGACCGGTGGTGATGAGCACGCGGTCGGTGTCCAGCGGCTCGGGAAGGCCGTCGGGGCCGTCGTGCAGGCGGTGCGGCACCTCCCGCTCGGTCAAGACCTCGCCCACGCGACGGGCCAGGCCCGCGCCGTCCAGCGAGAGCACCACCGGCCGGTCCTGGGTGAGCCAGCCCCGCAGGTCTGCGACCAGGGCGTCCACGTCGCTGCGGTATGCCGTCGCCGGCGTCGACGGGACGCTGACGGCGGTCGATCGGGGTGCGGCGACACCCTCGTCCGCGCCGTCCTCGACGAACTCCTCCAGCGACTCGTCGGCGGCGAACGCGGACAGGGTCCACCACGGCACACCCACGCCGAGGGCGTGCCCGCGCATGTCGGCCAGCGACCAGGACGAGGCCGTCCCGAGCAGCTGCTGCAGGTCGATGGGGACGGCCGCACCGCCGCCGGCAGCGGCGGCCCACCCGGCCTGCATGAACTCCTCGCTGGTGCGCACCAGGTCGTGCGCCCGGGTCCGGACCCGCTCCGGGTCGAGGACGACGACGCGCGAGGCCTCCGGCAGCACGTCCACCAGCGTCTCCATGCCGTCCACCAGGGCCGGGGCCAGCGACTCCATGCCCTCGACGGCGATGCCCTCGGCGATCTTCTCGAGCATGTCGGCGGCCCCCGGCAGCGTGTCGACCAGCTCGGCGGCCCGCGCCCGCACCGCGTCGGTGAGCAGCACCTCGCGGCACGGAGGGGCATACAGACCGTGCCCGGCGATCTCCAGGCTGCGCTGGTCCGCGACCTTGAACCACCGCACCTCCTCCACCGTGTCGCCCCAGAACTCGACCCGGACCGGGTGCTCCTCGGTCGGCGGGAAGACGTCGAGGATGCCTCCGCGCACCGCGAACTCGCCGCGGCGCTCGACCATGTCGACCCGGGTGTAGGCCGCGGCCGCCAGCGCCTCCACGACCTCGGTCATCGGGCGTTCGTCACCGGCCACGAGCCGGACGGGCACCAGCTCGCCCAGACCGGCGACGAGCGGCTGCAGCAGGGCGCGCACGCTGGCGACCACCACCCGGGCCGGGCCGGCGGCGGGATCCGCACCGGTGCGGTCCGGGTGGGCCAGGCGGCGCAGGGTCGCCAGCCGGTGCCCCACCGTGTCCGAGCGGGGGCTGAGCCGCTCGTGCGGGAGGGTCTCCCAGCTGGGGAAGCCGGCGACCGCGTCCGGACCCTCCGGCAGCAGGTCGCCCAGCATCCCGACCAGGTCGTCGGCCTCCCGTCCGGTGGCCGTGACCGCCAGCACCGGCCCCTGCGGGGGCTCCGCCTGGTCGGTGTCCGTGGTGGCGAGCAGGGCGACGAGGGCAGGGTGCATGCCCGGGGAGACCGACACCTCCAGCGTGGGCTCCCCCGTCGCGGCGGCCTCCAGCACGGAGGAGACCTGCGCCTGCGGGCGCAGGGCGGCGAGCAGCGGGGCGAGCGGCATGGGGTGCAGACCTCGGTGAGGAGAGGAACGGGTGAGGGACGGCATACCAGTCTAGGACGGGACGCCGACAGACCTGTCGCACGAGCCTCCCGCACCGGTGGCGCCCGGGCACCCGGTGGCGCGCCCGTGCCCGGTCAGGCAGGATCGCCTTCGTGAGTGAGTCGACACACCACGCCGTGGAGGGGCGCCGCCGGGGGCTCCGGACCGCCCTGACGGTGATCGCCGCAGCCGCCGCCCTCTCCAGCCTCGCCCAGCCGGCGGTCGCCGAGGAGCCGAGCTACCTGGAGGACGCGGTCTACGACGCCGCCGACGTGCTCAGCGGCGCGGAGGAGGAGGCGGCCGCGGAGCAGATCGCGGCGTTGCGCGAGGACACCGGGCTGCAGCTCTTCGTGGCCTTCGTCGACACCTTCACCGATGCCTCGGGGTCCACGATCGACGGGCCGGAGTGGGCCGAGCTCACCTCGCAGGAGTCCGGGATGGGCGCGGGCGACCTGGTGCTCGCCGTCGCCGTCGACCAGCGCGCCTACGGGCTCGGCGACATCGGGGAGACGCTGAGCGACGCCCAGCTGCAGACGATCCAGCTCGAGGACGTCGAGCCGCGGCTGGCCGACGACGACTGGGGCGGGGCCGTCGAGGGCGCCACCGAGGGTTTTGCGAGGGAGTATGCCGCGGGCTCCTCGTCCGGGTCCGGTGTCAGCGTGCCGGACGGCGAGGACGTCTACCCGCAGTCCTCCGGTGGCGGGCTGGGCGGCGCCTTCCCCTTGCTGTTCTTCGCCCCGCTGGCCATCGGCGGGGTCGCCATGGCGGCCCAGCGGATCCGTCGCCGTCCCGACCCGGGTGCGAAGGTGCCCGACCGGGCTCAGGGTCCCAGCCTGCCCGAGCTGCACCGCCAGGCGTCCGAGGCCCTCGTCGGCATGGACGACGCGGTGCGCTCGGCCGGTGAGGAGCTCGACTTCGCGCAGGCCCAGTTCGGCACCCAGCAGACCGAGGCCTTCCGCGAGGCCCTGGGTCGCGCCCGGACCGCCGCCAAGGAGGCGTTCAGCCTGCGCCAGCAGCTGGACGACGACATCGAGGAGCCGGAGAGCGTGCAGCGCGGCATGCTCGGCCGGATCCTGACGCTGACCGGGCAGGCCCGCCAGGAGCTCGACGCCCAGGCAGAGGAGTTCGCCCGGATGCGGTCGCTGCAGGACCGGGCCCCGCAGTTCCTCGCCGAGCTCGAGACCCGCGCGAGGGAGACCCGTGGTCGTCTGCCCGCCGCCGAGCAGGAGCTGCGCGGCCTGGCCGCCCGGCACCCGGCCGGCGCGTTGACGACGGTGCGGACCAACCTCTCCCAGGCCACCAACCTGCTCGACTCCGCGGACGGATTCGTCACCGCGGGGCGCCAGTCCCTGGACCGCGACGACCGCGCCTCGGCCGTGGCTGCGGCCCGCGCCGCCGAGGAGTCGATCGGCCAGGCGACGACGCTGCTGGACCAGATCAGCAGCGCGGACGCCGACCTGCGCAACGCGACCGAGGAGATCGCGGAGGGCATCGCGTCGCTGTCCGCCGACCTGCAGGATGCCCGCCCGCACGGCGGTGAGCCCACGATCGCCCAGGCGGTGCAGCGCGCCCGGGCCGCGATCGAGCAGGCGCAGGCGATCGGCAGCGGAGGCGACCCGCTCCGGGCGCTGGCCGAGCTGGACAGTGCGGAGCACGCGCTCGACGCCCTGCTGGAGCCGATGCGGGAGGCGGACCGCCACCAGGCCAAGCTGCGGGGCGACTTCGAGGCCAGGGTCAGCCGGGTCGGCGCCCGCCTGCAGAGCATCAACCAGACCGTGTCCACCCGCCGTGGCGCGGTGAGCAGCACGGCCCGCACCCGGATCTCCGAGGCGCTGCGGCTCTACGACGAGGCCGTCGCCCAGGCGTCGGAGTCGCCGACCGCCGCGATGGACCTGCTCACACGCGCAGAGCAGCTCGGCGAGCAGGCGCTCACCGAGGCCCAGCGGGACGCCGACCACTGGGGCAGCGGGTCCGGCGGGCTCGGCACCCCCTACTCCCGGGGCGGGTCCCGCGGGATCGACCCCTGGTCGGTCCTCCTCGGCGGCATCCTCTCCGGTGCCGGCAGCTCGCGGCGGCACAGCGGCGGCTGGGGCGGCGGTGGTTCGTTCGGCGGGGGCGGCGGCTTCGGTGGAGGCGGGGGCTTCGGTGGAGGCGGCTTCGGCGGCGGAGGGGGGAACTTCTCGGGCGGGCGATTCTGAGGGCGGCCGGCGCACGGCAACCGTCGTCGCCGAGCGGACGTCATACTCTCGACATCCGACCAGCAGGACCCGCGCCTCGACGCGGGAGGAGAAAGGACAAGACCAGATGACCCAGAAGCAGACGATCATCGGCCGGGTGAGCCAGCTGGCCCGCGCCAACATCAACGCCCTGCTGGACCGGGCCGAGGACCCGGAGAAGATGCTGGACCAGCTGGTCCGGGACTACACCAACTCGATCGCCGAGGCGGAGGAGGCGGTGGCGCAGACCATCGCCAACGTGCGGATGGCCGAGGCCGACCTGCAGACCGACCGCGAGGCGGCCGCCGAGTGGGGGCGCAAGGCCGCGGCCGCGTCGGCGAAGGCCGAGGAGATGCGGGGGGCGGGGGACCCCGACGGGGCCTACAAGTTCGACAACCTGGCGCGGGTGGCCCTGGGTCGGCAGATCCAGCACGAGAACGACGTCTCCACCGCCGAGCCCACCATCACCCAGCAGAACGAGACCGTGGAGCAGCTCAAGAGCGGCCTGGTCACGATGAAGACCAAGCTCGAGGACCTGAAGTCGCGGCGCAGCACGCTGGTCGCCCGCGCCCGGTCTGTGGAGGCGCAGGAGAAGGTCCAGGACGCGATGTCCTCCATCGACGTCATGGACCCCAGCAGCGACCTGTCCCGCTGGGAGGACAGCATCCGCAAGCAGGAGGCGATGGTCGCCGGGCGGGCCGAGGCGCAGTCGGCCAGCCTGGAGGACCAGTTCGCCGAGCTGGAGAGCAGCAGCGGGGACGCCGAGATCGAGGCGCGGCTGCAGCAGCTGAAGAACCAGGGCTGAGCCCGATCTCCGGCTGAGCCCGATCTCCGGCTGAGCTCGATTTCGACCTTGGGAATCGTCGCCATGGCGACGATTCCCAAGGTCGAATTCGTGCAGTCCCCCCACGACGGAGGGTCGGCGCGGGGTCAGCGGGTGTGGAAGCGCTGCTGGGTGGCCTCCAGGCCGAGCTGGACCAGGTCGACGACGGCGTCCTCGCCGTCCCCGATGAGCAGCTCCACCTCGGTGCGGTCGCGGGCGGGGAAGTCGGACAGCACGTAGTCGGCCGGGTCCTGCCGGCCGGGCGGGCGGCCGATGCCGAGGCGCACCCGCAGGTAGTCACGGCTGCCGAGGGACTGGCTGATCGAGCGCAGCCCGTTGTGCCCGCCCTCGCCGCCGCCACGCTTGAGCCGCACCTGCCCGGGCTCGATGTCCAGCTCGTCATGGATGACGACGACCCGCTCCACCGGCACCTTGTAGAAGGAGGAGAGGCCGGCCACCGGGGACCCGGACACGTTCATGTAGGTCATCGGGCGGGCGAGGACCGCCCGCGGGCCGGGAAGCCCGCCGGGCATCGTCCCGAGCCGCACCTCGGCGGCCCGGGCACGGCCCGCCTTGTGCTCCTTCAGGGTGCTGCCCGCCGACGCCGCCATCGCCTCGACGACCATCGCACCGACGTTGTGCCGGTGACCGGCATACCTCGGGCCGGGGTTGCCCAGCCCGACCACGAGCCACGGCGCCTCGCTCATCGTTCCTCTCCTCTGCCGGCGTCCGGCCGGTGACGCGGCGCGGCCGCGCCCGGGGCAACCCTGGGCGCGGCCACGTCAGCGCGGGAGCGGGCACGACGGCGCGTGCCCACCCAGGACCTCACTCGTCCTTGGCCTCGGCGTCCTCGCCACCCTCGGCGTCGCCCTCGCCCTCGGAGTCGCCCTCGCCCTCGGCAGCCTCGTCGTCCTCGTCGGACTCCTCCTGCTCGATGCCGGCCTCCGCCTCGGCCTCGGCCAGCTCGGCCTCCAGCGCCTCCTCGGACATGGCCTGCGAGACGTTGACGACCAGCGCCTCCGGGTCGGTGACCAGGGTGACGCCCTCGGGCAGCTCGACGGCACCGGCCAGGATCTGGGTGCCGGCCTCCAGGCCCTCCACGGACACGGTGATCCACTCGGGGATGCTGGTGATCGGGGCCTCGACCTCGAGCACCGAGTGGTCGGTGGTGACGATGGTCTCCGGAGCGGCCTCGCCCTCCAGGTGGACGCCGACGTCGACGGTGACCTTCTCGCCCGCGCGGACGACGACGAGGTCGACGTGCTCGATGAAGCGCTTGATCGGGTCGCGCTGGACGTCCTTGGCCAGGGCCATGTGCGCCTCGCCCTCGACGTCCAGGGTCAGCACGGCGTTGCTGTGACGCAGCGCCAGCATGGCCTCGTGGCCGGGCAGGGACAGGTGCAGCGGCGGGGTGCCGTGGCCGTAGAGGACGGCGGGCACCTTGTCGGCGCGACGGATGCGGCGGGCGGCGCCCTTGCCGAACTCGGTGCGCTTCTCGGCGGAGATCTTCAGCTCGTCAGCCATGCGGGTCAGACCTTTTCGTGCGGAGGGATGCGGTGTGCAGGGTCAGGCCTCGACGCGGGACACGGCGCGGGGCAGCGTCAGCCGTGAGCTCTTCGTCGATGACGGACACCGTGACGCGTCCCTCGCCGAGGCAACGCCGACCAGTCTATCGCCCGCGCCGCCGCGGCACGAAATCAGGCGCGGCCCTCGAACATCGAGGTGACCGAGCCGTCCTCGAAGACCTCCCGGATCGCGCGGCTGATGAGCGGGGCGATCGAGAGCTGGGTGAGCTTGTCCATCGCCAGCGCCTCGTCCGAGAGCGGGAGCGTGTTGGTCACGACCACCTCGGTGGCCACCGAGTTCGCGAGCCGCTCCACGGCGGGCTCGGAGAAGATCGGGTGGGTCGCGGCGATGACCACCTCGTTGGCGCCGTCCTTCATCAGCGCCTCGGCGGCCTGGCAGATGGTGCCACCGGAGTCGATCATGTCGTCGACCAGGATGCAGGTGCGCCCCTCGACCTCACCGACGACGCGGTTGGCGACCGACTGGTTCGGCCGGGTCACGTCGCGGGTCTTGTGGATGAAGGCCAGCGGCACCCCGCCGAGCTTGTTGCTCCACCACTCGGCGACCTTGATCCGACCCGCGTCCGGGGAGACGACGGCGAGCTCGCGGTCGCCGTAGTTCCGCTTGACGTGCTCGGACAGGATCGGGGTGGCCATGAGGTGGTCCACCGGCCCGTCGAAGAAGCCCTGGATCTGGGCGGTGTGCAGGTCCACGCACAGCAGCCGATCCGCGCCGGCGGTCTTGAACAGGTCGGCCATCAGCCGGGCCGAGATCGGCTCCCGGCCACGGTGCTTCTTGTCCTGGCGGGCATACCCGTAGAACGGGAGCACCACGGTGATGCGCTTGGCCGAGCCGCGCTTGAGCGCGTCGATCATGATGAGCTGCTCCATGATCCACTCGTTGACCGGCGCGACATGGCTCTGGATGACGAACGCGTCGCAGCCGCGCACCGACTCGTCGAAGCGCACGTAGATCTCGCTGTTCGCGAAGGAGTGCGCCTGCATCGGCACCAGCTCGGTGCCCAGCTCGGCCGCCACCTCGTCGGAGAGCGCCGGGTGCGCCCGCCCGGAGAAGACCATGAGGTTCTTCTCGGTGGTCCTGTGGATGCCCATCAGTCCTCCTGCGCCGTCGTGTCGTCCGACGATCCTTCGGGTATGCCGGTGCCCGGGTCGGTGGCCCCGCTCGCCTGTTCCGCCGCGGCCGCGGTCGGCGTGCCCGCGCGCCGGCGCGCCACCCAGCCGTCGATGTTGCGCTGCCGCGCCCGGGCCACCGCGATCTGGCCAGGCTCGACCCGTCCCTCGATCGTCGAGCCCGCGGCGACGTAGGCACCATCCGCGATGTCGACCGGTGCCACCAGCACGGAGTCCGAGCCGACGAAGCTGTGCCGCCCGACGGTGGTGTGGTGCTTGGTGACGCCGTCGTAGTTGGCGAAGATCGTGCCCGCCCCGATGTTGGCGCCCTCGCCGATGGTCGCGTCACCGCAGTAGGTCAGGTGCGGGACCTTGGCGCCGGGCCCGATCTCGGCGTTCTTGGTCTCCACGAAACCCCCGATCTTGCCGCGCTCCATGAGCACGGTCCCCGGCCGCAGGTAGGAGAACGGCCCGACGGTGGTGTCCGCACCGATCTGGGCGTGCTCGGCCTGGGTCCGCACCACGCGGGCCCGGTCACCGACCTCGCAGTCGCTCACCGTGCTGTCCGGCCCGATCGTGACCTCGGCGCCGATCGTCGTGGCGCCGAGCAGCTGGGTGCCGGGGCGGATCACCGTGTCCTGGCCGATCGAGACGTCGGCGTCGATCCACGTCGTGTCCGGGTCCACGACGATGACCCCGTCGCGCATGTGCTGCTCCACGATCCGGCGGTTCAGCTCCTTGCCCAGCGCGGCCAGCTGCACCTTGTCGTTGACACCCTCGGTCTGCATCAGGTCGGCCAGCGGGTGGGCGACCACCGGACGTCCCTCCTGGCGGGCGATCTTGATGACGTCTGTGAGGTACTTCTCGCCCTGCTCGTTGGCCCGGCCGACCTGGTCCAGCGCGCGCCGCAGCACCTCGACGTCGAAGGCGTAGATCCCGGAGTTGAACTCCCGGATGTCGACGACGTGCGCGTAGTCCGGGTCCCCCTCCTCACGGCGCCGCCTCGCGTCCTTGAACTCCATGATCTCGGCCAGCTCGCCGTCGGCGTCGCGCACCACGCGGCCGTAGGTCCCGGCGTCCTCGACCACCGCGGAGAGCAGGGTCACGGCGGAGCCCCGCTCCTCGTGCACGCGCGTCAGCTCGCGCAGCGTCTCGCCGGACAGCAGCGGGACATCGCCCATGGTGACCAGCACCGTCCCGGTCAGCTCAGGGGGCAGCGCGGCCAGCCCGCACTCGCAGGCCCGGCCCGTGCCCGGCACCTCGTCCTGGTCCGCGACGATCGCCCCGGGGTCGATCTCGGTGACGTGCGCGGCGACCTGCTCCCGCTCGTGCCGCACGACCACGGCGAGGTGCTGCGGCCCGACCTGGCGGGCGGCATACATCGCGTGACCGACGAGCGAGCGGCCGCCGATGCGTTGCAGCACCTTGGGGATGGAGCTCTTCATCCGGGTTCCCTGCCCGGCGGCAAGGATGATGACGGCGGCGGGGTGGTGGGACGTCACGGCACCGACTGTACCTGTGCGGGATCGGCCCGCGACCCGGCCTTGGCATGATGGGGTGGTGAGCTCCAGCGCGAAGACCTCCCGACACCGGATGACCGGCCCGCAGCGGCGGCAGCAGCTGATCGAGGTGGGGCGTGCGCTGTTCGCCGAGCGGGGCTTCGAGGGCACCAGCGTGGAGCAGATCTCCGAGGCGGCGGGGGTGTCCAAGCCGGTGATCTACGAGCACTTCGGTGGCAAGGAGGGGTTGTACGCCGTCGTCGTGGACCGCGAGATCCAGGCGCTGCTCGGGCAGATCACCGACGCGCTGACCGAGCACGAGGGCAACGCGCGGGCGCTGCTCGAGGCGGCGGCGATGGCGCTGCTGGACTACATCGACCACTCGACCGACGGCTTCCGGATCCTGGTCCGGGACAGCCCGCCCGGGCAGTCGACCGGGTCCTTCGCCTCGCTGATCAGCGACATCGCGACGCAGGTCGAGCACATCCTCGCGGCCGAGTTCCGGCGGCGCCGGCTCGACCCCAAGACCGCGCCGCTGTATGCCCAGATGCTGGTCGGCATGGTCGCGATCCCGGGTGGGTGGTGGCTCGACTCGCGGAAGATGAAGAAGGACGACGTGGCCGCCCACCTGGTCAATCTGGCGTGGAACGGGCTGGCCGGCATGGAGGCCAAGCCGACCTTGCGCACCGGGGTCAAGGGCTGACCCGAGCCGTTAGGCTTGCCGGTGCTTTCCCCGGTTGCTCTGCTGGTAGGGGCCGCCTGACTTTGAATCAGGATTAGCGACGTAGGTTCGATTCCTACCCGGGGAGCCCGTTCTCACGCCGCCGCTGCGGGCGTGTGCGTCGCCTACTGTGGGAGGCATGAGCCCGGCACCGGACGACGAGGTCGACCGCATCGTCGCCGCCTGGCGTCGCGAGCGGCCGGACCTGGACGTCGCCCCGCTCGAGGTCCTCTCCCGCGTCTCCCGCCTCGCCCGGCACCTCGACCTGGCGCGTCGCGACGCCTTCGGGGCGCACGACCTGGAGTCCTGGGAGTTCGACGTGCTGTCCGCGCTGCGGCGCGAGGGCGAGCCCTACGAGCTGACCCCCACGCAGCTGGTCAGGCAGACGCTGGTCACCAGCGGCACGATGACCAACCGGCTCTCCCGGCTGGTCGGCCGCGGGCTGGTGAGCCGTGCGTCCTCGGACGCGGACCACCGGTCCAAGCTGGTCCGGCTCACCGACGAGGGGCGCGGGGTCGTCGACGCCGCCTTCGCCGACCTCGTCGCGCACGAGCGTCGGCTGCTGGCCGGGCTCCCGACGGACCGGCAGGGCGAGCTGGCCCAGCTGCTCAAGGGGCTGCTCGCGCCCTTCGACGACGTCTGACCGAGCGACCTGGCCAACCACCGGCGACGCCCGGTGGGGTCAGGGCCAACCACAGGCGACGGTCGGTGCGCGAAGGGGTTGACTGAACGTTCAGTCAGTGCCATGCTGAACACATGGTCAGCCCTTCCGAACCCGGCGCCGAGGCCGAGGCTGCGGTCAGCACCGTCGAGCCCGGGCTGGAGCGCATCCTCACCACCGCCATCGACCTCTTCGGCCGCCAGGGCGTCAAGGCCACGAGCGTCCGCGCCATCGCCGAGCAGGCCGGCGTCTCCCCGCCGCTGGTGATCCACCACTACGGCTCCAAGGAGCGCCTCCGGGAGGCGTGCGACGAGCGCGTGCTGGCCTTCATCCGGGAGTCCAAGGCCGAGACCATGCGGGCCGGTCTCGGGGGCCCACCGATCCAGGTCGACACCCGCGTGGACGAGGCGCGGCCGGCGCTGCGCTACCTCGCCCGCACGTTGTCCGAGGGCAGCCCGCGGCTCGACGAGTTCGTCGACGACCTGGTCGAGGACGCGATCGGCTACACCGCCCAGGGTGTCGACTCCGGGCTGGTCCGGCCGAGCCAGAACCCCCGGGCCCGCGTCATCATCCTGACGCTCTGGTCGCTCGGGGCGCTCGTGCTGCACGAGCACATGTACCGGCTCCTCGGCGAGGACCTGATCGGCGAGGGCGGGACCGATCTCTACACGCAGACGATGCTGGAGCTCTTCTCCGAGGGCTTCCTCACCGAGCGGGCGCAGCAGGCCTTCACCTTCTCGACCGACACCGACGACACCAGCCAGGAGAGCGCATGAACTCCACGTCCAGCCCTGTGATCGAGACCAGCGACCTGGTCAAGACCTTCGGATCCACCCGCGCCCTGGACGGCCTCGACCTGTCCGTGGCGCAGGGAGAGGTCCACGGCTTCCTCGGGCCCAACGGCGCGGGCAAGTCCACCACCATCCGGGTGCTGCTGGGGCTGCTGCGGGCCGACGAGGGCGCCGCCCGGCTCTTCGGCGCCGACCCGTGGGACGACGCGGTGTCGCTGCACCACCGGCTGGCCTACGTGCCGGGTGACGTCGAGCTGTGGCCGAACCTCACCGGCGGCGAGGCGATCGACCTCTTCGCCCGGCTCCGCGGCACGCTCGACACGAAGCGGCGCTCCGAGCTGTGCGACCGCTTCGACCTGGACCCGACCAAGAAGGCCCGCACCTACTCCAAGGGCAACCGGCAGAAGGTCGCCCTCATCGCGGCGCTGGCCTCCCCGGTCGACCTGCTCCTGCTCGACGAGCCCACGGCAGGGCTCGACCCGCTCATGGAGCTCGTCTTCCAGGAGTGCATCCGGGAGGCCCAGCAGGCGGGCGCGACCGTCCTGCTGTCCAGCCACATCCTGGCCCAGGTCGAGGTGCTCGCCGACCGGATCTCCATCGTCCGGTCCGGCAGGGTGGTCGAGACCGGCAGCCTGGACGACCTGCGTCACATGACGCGCACCACGATCGTCGCCCGCACCGACCGACCGGCCGAGGGTATGCAGTCGCTCACCGGCGTCCACGACATCACCAGCGGCGACGGCGAGGTGCGGCTGGAGGTGGACGGCGAGCACGTCGGCCCGGTGATCACCCGGCTGGCCGAGCACGGCATCCAGAGCATCACCGCGCACCCGCCGACGCTGGAGCAGCTGCTGGTGAGCCACTACGGCCACGAGCCCGAGCCCGAGGAGGTCGCTCGATGACCACCACAAGGTCCGCGCCCCAGTCCACCCGGTCCACGCCGCGCCACCGCGGCCGCGGCGCTCCCAGCACGTCCGGCGGGGGCACGGCGTTCGCCGGCACCGGGACGCTCGTGCGGTTCATGCTGCGACGGGACCGGATCAAGCTCCCGGCCTGGGTCTGCGGGCTCGGCCTGTTCGTCGTCTACATCGGCGCGGCCCTGCCGCAGATCGCGCCGACCGAGGACGACCTCGCCGCCGCGAGCCCCATGCTCAGCCAGCCGATCGGACGGATGTTCTCCGGGCCGGCCTACGGGATGACGCCACCGACCTACGAGAGCTTCTTCGCCGGTGGCTACACGCTCTACCTCTACCTGCTCGCGGCGCTGATGAACATCCTGCTCATCACCCGGCATACCCGGCTGGAGGAGCAGAGCGGCCGCGCCGAGCTGGTGCGCGCCAACGTCACCGGCCGCCACTCCCGGCTGACCGCGGCCCTCGTCGTCGCGGGGATCACCAACCTGGCCGCGACCGTCGTGGTGGCCGGCCTGGCGCTCACCAACGACTTCTCGCCCACCGGGTCGCTGCTGGTGGGAGCCGGTGTCGGCCTGACCGGCATGGCGTTCGCGGGGGTGAGCGCGATCACCGCGCAGCTCTCGGAGTACTCCCGCTCTGCCTCGGGGCTGGCCGGTATCGTCCTCGGAGTCGCCTTCGGGGTCCGCGCCCTGGGCGACATGGCCGAGCAGGGCGGCAGCACGCTGTCCTGGTTCTCCCCGCTGGCGTGGCCGGGCCAGACCGCCCCCTACGTGCTGGACCGCTGGTGGCCGCTGCTGCTCCCGGTCGCTCTGGCCGTGGTGACCATCGCCGTCGCCTTCGCGCTGCAGGACCGGCGGGACCTGGGGGCGGGCCTGCTCGCCGCGCGCCCCGGACGCGCCGAGGCGACGCCGTCGTTGGGCACCGTGTGGGGCCTGGCCGCGCGGCTGCAGCGCGGCCCCGTCCTGGCGTGGGGCTTCGGCATCCTGGTCCTGGGCGTGGTCGACGGGCTCTTCACCCAGGTCATGCTCGACTCGGCCGGGGAGATGCCCGAGGCGTTGCGCCAGGTCTTCGGTGCCGAGCAGCTGGCCGACGGCTACATGTCCTTCCTCGCCGTCTTCGGCGGGTACCTCACCGCGGCCTTCATCGTGTATGCCGTGCAGAGCCTGAAGTCGGAGGAGGACTCCGGCCGGGCCGAGGCGGTCCTGGCCACCCCGACGGCTCGCGTCACCTGGGGCCTGTCGCACGTGGTCGCCACCGGCGTGGGCGCCGTGCTCATCATGCTGGTCACCGGGCTCGCGGTGGGTGCAGCGGCGTCCGGGGTCACGGGCACCGGCTCGATCTTCGGCGACGCCTTCCTCGCCCACCTCAACGTGCTGCCCGCCGTCCTGGTGACGCTGGGGGTCTGCACGCTCGCCTACGGGTGCGCGCCGCGGCTGCTCGCCCCGGTGGGCTGGGCGCTGGTGGCGGTGATGTTCTTCGTCGGCAACTTCGCCGCGCTGCTGGACGTCCCCGACTGGATCTTCCGGTTGTCCCCGCTGGACTACCCCGCCCAGGTGCCGGTCGAGGACATCGCGTGGAGGCCGTTGCTGTGGCTCGCCCTGGTGGCTCTGGCGGGCGTCGTGCTCGGGCTGGTCGGCCTGCGGCGTCGTCAGATCAGCGCGCGCAGCTGAGGGGTCCCACCGGGGAGGATCGGTGCAGGTGCACCGATCCTCAGCCCTCGGCCACCTCCGACGACTCGAGCCACTCGGTCTCCAGCGCCTCTTCCTGGGCGGCGAGCTCGGCGTCCTGTCGGGTCAGCCGGGCCAGCTCCTCCGGGTCGGTCGCGGCGGCCGCCATCTGCTCGTGCAACCGCGTCTGCTGGGTATGCAGCCGGTCCAGGGCCTTCTCGACCCGCGCCAGGGTCTTGCGCGCCTCCCGCACCTGCGCGGGTGTGTAGGTCGCCGCCGGCGCGCCAGGAGCAGGTGCACCGACGGCGCCGCCGCGCGAGGGCATACCCTCCTGCTGGCGACCAGCCCGGCCGGCCGACGCCGGGCGCCCCAGCTGCTGCCGCAACCGGAGGTACTCCTCCACCCCGCCCGGCAGGTCGCGCAGGGCGCCGTCGCCGAGCAGCGCGACCTGGCGGTCGGTCATCCGCTCCAGCAGGTAGCGGTCGTGCGAGACGACGAGCAGCGTCCCGGCCCAGCCGTCGAGGACGTCCTCCATCGCGGTGAGCGTGTCGATGTCGAGGTCGTTGGTCGGCTCGTCCAGCATCAGCACGTTGGGCTCGTCCAAGAGCAGGCGCACGAACTGCAGCCGACGCCGCTCCCCACCGGAGAGGTCGCCGACCCTGGACTGCTGCCGGCCGCCGGAGAAGCCGAGCCGCTTGGCCAGGGAGCTCGCGCTGACCTCCTTCCCGCCGATCATGGTGAACGACCGCACCTCGGTGATCGCGTCGATGACCGACCACCCGGCCACCCGGTCCAGCTCCCGCAGCTCCTGGGACAGGCAGGCGATCCGCACCGTCGTGCCGGTCTTGAGCTTGCCCGTGGCGAGCGGGTGCTGCCCCTGCAGGACCCGCAGCAGGGTCGACTTCCCGGCCCCGTTGACCCCGACGATGCCGAACCGGTCGCCCGGCCCGATCCGCCAGGTCACGTCGGAGAGCAGCTCACGGTCCCCCGCCGTGACCGTGGCGTTCAGCAGGTCCAGCACGTCCTTGCCCAGGCGCGTGGTGGCGAACCGCACCAGCTCGACCGCGTCGCGCGGCGGTGGCTCGCCCGCGATGAGCTCGGTGGCCGCCTCGATGCGGAACTTCGGCTTGCTGGTCCGGGCGGGTGCGCCGCGCCGCAGCCAGGCCAGCTCCTTGCGCGCGAGGTTGGCACGCCGCTCCTGGGTCACCCGGGCCACCCGCTGACGCTCCACCTTGGCCAGGACGTAGGCGGCATACCCTCCCTCGTAGGTGTGCACCTCCCCGTCGGCGACCTCCCAGGTCAGGGTGGAGACCGCGTCGAGGAACCAGCGGTCGTGGGTCACCACGACGAGGGCGCTCCCCGGGCGCACCCGCCGCCCCGACAGGTATGCCGCCAGCCACGCGACCCCTTCGACGTCCAGGTGGTTGGTCGGCTCGTCGAGCACCAGCAGGTCGGGGTCGGCGACGAGCAGCGCGGCCAGCGCGAGCCGGCGCCGCTCACCACCGGAGAGGGGGCCGACGGCGGCCTCCCAGCCGCCGACACCGGAGGCGCTCTCCCCGAGCAGTCCCTCGATCACGTGACGCACCCGCGCGTCCGAGGCCCACTCGTGCTCCTCCAGGTCGCCGAGCGCGACGTCCCGCACGGTCGCGGCCGGGTCCAGGACGTCGGTCTGGGCGAGCATGCCCGCACTGACCGCTCCCGTGCGGATCACCCGGCCCGCGTCCAGCCCACGACGCCCGGTGAGCACCGACAGCAGCGAGGTCTTGCCGCCTCCGTTGCGGCCGACGACGCCGATCCGGTCGGCGTCCAGCACGCCGACGGACACCTCGTCCAGCAGCACCTGGGTGCCCGCGAGCAGGTGGGCGCGGTCGAGGGTGACGAGGCTGGCGCGCGGCGGCGCCGGCATCAGCCGATCACCGGGCCGAGCGGCCCGGGGCGATCGGTGTCGGGTCGGGCCCGCGTGGGCTCGGGGCTGGTCCGCTGGTGGATGATCTGTGCCCCGGGGGCCGGGCCGACGGCGCGCACGATGTCGCCGGTGGGGCCGTTGGCGGCCAGGCCGACGGACAGGTCGATGGCCTCGGTCTGGGAGCCGACGAGGAAGGCCACGGTCGGTCCGGAGCCGGACACCAGGCCCGCGCGGGCACCCAGGTCGAGGCCGGCCGCGAGCGCCTCGGCCAGCACCGGCTGCAGCGAGATCGCCGCCTCCTGCAGGTCGTTGTGCAGCGCGGCAGCCACCTCGTCGGTGTCCATCCGGCGCAGCGCCGTCATCAGCGCCCCGCCCGGCTGCGGCGCGGCCGGTGTCTCCCCCGCCGCCTCACGCAACCGGTCGCACTCGGCATACACCTCGGGCGTGGACAGGGTGAGCCCCTCCCCGGCCCACAGCACCCAGTGCAGCTCGCCCCGCGCCAGGACCGAGGTGACGTGCTCGCCGCGGCCGCTGCCGATCGCGGTGCCGCCGTGCAGCAGGAAGGGGATGTCCGACCCGAGGCTGGCCGCGATCATCTCGAGCAGGTCGTTCTCGAGGTGGTCCAGACCCCACAGCTCCCGGCAGCCGACGAGGGTCGCCGCCGCGTCGGCGCTGCCCCCGGCCATCCCCCCGGCGACCGGGATGTGCTTGTCGATGTCGATCCGGACCGGGTGCACCTTGGCCTTGCGGGCGCGCCGCTTGGCCAGCGTCCTGGCCGCGACGAGGGCGAGGTTGCGCTCGTCGGTCGGCACCTCCTCGCCCCACGGCCCGGAGGCGTGGACCGACCAGGAGTCGGAGGGCTGCACGGTGACGGTGTCGTAGAGGCTGACCGCGTGGTAGACGGTGGACAGCTCGTGGTAGCCGTCCTCGCGCAGCGGACCGACGGACAGGCCCAGGTTGATCTTGCCGGGCACCCGGACGGTGACCGTCTGCGCCTGCGTGCCCAAGGTCATGACCTCACCCTATGGGGTCGCCTCACGGCGTCGACGACTGGCGCTGACCTGCGGCTTCGGCGATCCGGGCGAAGTCGCCCACGGTGAGCACCTCGCCGCGCGCCCGGGGGTCGACGCCCGCGGCGCGCAGGTGGGCCTCGGCCAGGGCTGCGGACCCGGCCCAGCCCGCGAGCGCCGCCCGCAGCGTCTTGCGACGCTGGGCGAAGGCGGCGTCGACGACCGCGAAGACCTGCTCCCGCGACGCCGACACCTCCGGTGGGTCGCGGCGGACCATCCGCACCAGGCCGGAGTCCACGTTGGGCGCCGGCCAGAAGACGTTGCGGCCGATCCGCCCGGCCCCGGTGACGTCGGCATACCACGCGGCCTTGACGCTCGGCACGCCGTAGACCCGGCTGCCGGGCGCGGCGGCCAGCCGCTCGGCCACCTCGAGCTGCACCATCACGAGCACGCTGCGCAGGGTCGGGACGGTCGCGAGCAGGTGCAGCACGACCGGCACCGCCACGTTGTAGGGCAGGTTGGCGACGAGCGCGGTCGGCTGCGGGTCGGGCAGGGCGGTGACCCGCAGGGCGTCGGTATGCACGACCTCCAGGCGTGCGGCGAGCTCCGGCGCGTGCTCGGTCACGGTCCGCGGCAGCTGGGTGGCCAGGGCCGGGTCGATCTCGACGGCGGTGACCCGGCGCACCTGCGGAAGGAGTCCGAGGGTGAGCGAGCCCAGCCCGGGCCCGACCTCCAGCACCACGTCGCCGGTGCCGACGTCGGCGGTCCGGACGATGCGCCGCACCGTGCCCTTGTCGATGACGAAGTTCTGCCCCCACTGCTTGGTCGGCCGGATCCCCAGCCGGTCGGCGAGGGCACGGATCTGCGCCGGCCCGAGCAGTGCGGTCTCGTGGGTCTCGGTCCGCTCGGCTGCGGGGTCCCTCTCGCGCTCCACATCAGGCATCCTGCCACCTGCGGCTTCCGGTCCACCGCTCCGCACCGACGTCTGGGCCACCCGGCCTCCCGGAGTGACCACGGCCTAGCACAAGCTTCATCGGGAAGTTTGCCGATGAGGGTTGTGCTATGCCGACCACACTCCGGGTGAGGAGGGGCCGGGACCGGACCGGCAGTCCGCTCACCAGGGCCCGTAGACGGCCTCGCTGTTGGCCGAGAGCGCCTCGCACAGCTGCGGCACGGAGGTGTTGAGCGTCGCCGCCATGGCCCGCACCGTCAGCGGCACGAGGTAGGGCGCGTTGAGCTGGCCGCGGTGCGGTGTCGGCGTGAGGTAGGGCGCGTCCGTCTCGACGAGCAGGTGCTCCAGCGGGGTCACCGCCAGCGCGTCGCGCAGGCCCTTGGCGCTCTTGAAGGTCACCGTGCCGGCGAAGGACAGGTAGTAGCCGCGCCGCACGCACTCGCGCGCCATCTCCATGCCGCCGGAGAAGCAGTGCAGCACCGTCGTGGCCGGGGCTCCCTCCTCGGCCAGGATCCGGAGCACGTCCTCGTGGGCGTCCCGGTCGTGGATCTGCAGCGCCAGCCCGAGCTCCTTGGCCAGCGCGATGTGCCGGCGGAAGGAGTGCTGCTGCGCCGCCACGCCGTCGGCGCCGGTCCGGAAGTAGTCCAGGCCGGTCTCGCCGACGACCCGGATCCGTGGGTGCCTCGCCAGGGTGCCGATCTCGTCGATCACCGCGTCGAGGTCGCCGGCCACCTCGTGGCCCGGAGCGTCATTCGGGTGGATCGCGACGCCACCGAGCACCGCCGGGTGCTCGTCCACGACCTGCGTGGTCCACCGCGCCGACACGATGTCGCACCCGATCTGCACCAGCCGGTCCACGCCGACGGCCTTCGCCTCCCGCACGACCTGGTCCACCGGCACCGGGTCGGCGTCGTCGCGGCGGCTGTCCAGGTGGCAGTGGTTGTCCACCACCGGGATCGGCAACGGATCCGGCGCGGTGGGTCGGGTCATACCGCGGCTTCCGCGGGCTCGTCCAGCAGTCCGAGGCGGGCCCGCTCCTCCTCGACCACCGACGGGTCGAGCTTGGTGAAGATCGGCGAGGGCTTGGCGACCTGGGCCCCGACGGTGACCGGCCGGTGCTCCCAGTGCGGCGCGGCGGAGTAGTCGCCGGTGATGATCGGGTAGTCGGGGCGCGCGGGGTCGTCCAGGTCGGCCACGGTCTGCAGCCGCGGCATGGGCTGGAAGTCGCCCTCGCCGCCGAGCGCCCGGTGCACCGCGGTGGAGCTGTGCGGCAGGTAGGGGGACAGGATGGTGTTGAGGTCGACCACCACCTGCGCGAGGGTATGCAGCACCGTCGCCAGCCGTTCCCGCTGGTCCTCACCCTTGAGCTTGAAGGGCTCGGTCGCCGAGACGTAGGCGTTCGCCTCCCCGACCAGGCGCATCGCCTCGGCGAGCGCGGCCCGCTGCTTGTGCGCGGCGATGAGCCCGCCCACCGTGTCGAAGCCGGCCCGCACCTGCTCCAGGATGGCCCGATCGACGTCCTCGGGCTCGCCCGGCCGCGGGACCTCGCCGAAGTTCTTGGCGATCATCGAGGCGGTGCGGTTGACGAGGTTGCCCCAGCCCGCCACCAGCTCGGTGTTGGTGCGCTTGACGAACTCGGGCCAGGAGAAGTCGGAGTCCGCGGTCTCCGGGGCCGCGGCGGAGAGGAAGTAGCGCAGCGCGTCGGGCTGGTAGCGCTCCAGCACGTCACGGACGTAGATGACGACGTTGCGCGAGGTGGAGAACTGCTTGCCCTCCATGGTGAGGAACTCGCTGGAGACCACCTCCGTCGGCAGGTTGAGCTCGCCGTAGGGGCCGACCTTTCCACCCTTGGAGCCCTGCCCGTTGTGCGCCAGCATCTCGGCCGGCCAGATCTGGGAGTGGAAGGTGATGTTGTCCTTGCCCATGAAGTAGTAGGTCAGGGCATCAGACCCGTTCCACCACTCGCGCCAGCGCTCGCCCTGCTCCCCGGGGAGCCGCCGCGCCCACTCCACAGATGCCGACAGGTAGCCGATGACGGCGTCGAACCAGACGTAGAGCTTCTTCGTCGGGTTCTCCCGCCAACCCTCCAGCGGGATGGTGATGCCCCAGTCGATGTCACGGGTGATCGGCCGCGGCCGGATCTCGGACAGGATGTTGGTCGAGAAGCGGATGACGTTGGGCCGCCACAGGCCGCTCGCCTCGCGCCCCTCGAGCCACTCGCCGAGCGCCTCGGCGAGCGCGGGCAGGTCCAGGAAGAAGTGCTGCGTGTCGCGGAACTCCGGCGTCTCCCCGTTGATCTTGGAGCGCGGCTCCAGCAGATCGGCGGGGTCGAGCTGGTTGCCGCAGTTGTCGCACTGGTCGCCGCGCGCATCGGCATACCCGCAGATCGGGCAGGTGCCCTCGATGTAGCGGTCCGGCAGGGTGCGACCCGTCGACGGTGAGATCGCGACCTGCTGCGTCTGCTCGATGAGGTATCCGTTGGCGTGGCAGGCGAGGAACATCTGCTGCACGACCTCGTCGTGGTTGGCGGTCGTGGTGCGCGTGTAGAGGTCGTAGGACACCCCGAGCGAGGTCAGGTCCTGCGCGATGAGCGCGTGGTTGGCGTCGATGAACTCCTGCGGGCTCTGCCCCGCCTTGTCCGCCTGGACGAGGATGGGGGTGCCGTGCTCGTCCGAGCCGGACACCATGAGCACCTCGTGCCCCGCCATCCGCATGTAGCGGCTGAAGACGTCGGAGGGGACGCCGAACCCGGCGACGTGGCCGATGTGGCGCGGGCCGTTGGCATACGGCCAGGCGACCGCGGACAGGACGTGACTCATGGGTCACCAGTCTAGGTCGGCCGATCGACGACGCATCGGGTATGCCGTCCGCCCGGCGACGTGGCTCAGCTCGCCGGCATGAGGAGGTCCAGCGGGAGGTCGGTCTCCCCGTCACCGTCGGTGTCGAGGCCCGAGATCACCTCACGCAGGTCGTCGCGGCCGGGTGCCTGCAGCGTGAGCGCCCACCAGCGGGTCCCGCCGCTCTCGGAGGTCGCACCCAGAGGCTGCTCCACCGTCATGTCCGCCTCCCGCGGCACGAGCACCGGATCCGCATCGCCTCCCGGCAGCCGGGCGACCAGGCTCCATGTGTCGTCGTCGAGCTGGATCGCTGTCAGCCCAGGACCGTCGACGACGCCGGGGGTGGCCGCATCGGTCCAGATCGCCCAGTGGTCGACCCCCTCCGCCGCGGACACCCGCACCTCACCGATCTCGCCCAGGGCGGGCTCGATCGACGGGCCCCCGAGCACCTGCACCGTGCCCTCGGTGACGAGGGAGTTGACCGACGCTGCGCCGACGAGCTGCTCGTCACCCAGGTCGAGCAGCATGGCCTGCAGCTCCTCCCCCGCGACCTCGACCGTGCTCTCCTCGGCGACGAACTGCGGCGCGATGGACACGGGCGCCGAGTCCATCGACGTCCACCGCACGATGGGCTGCAGCTCGGCTGTCGGATGGCTGTCCGGCGTACGAGCGACGAGCACCACGGCCTCCCGGTCGCGCTCCTGCCACGCCCACAGCCCGTCCCCGAGGTCCGCGAGCGGCTCCAGCGGGACGCCTGCGCGCGCGGCACGCAGCTGCTCGCCGTCGCCCAATAGGTCCACGCCCGCGAGCCCGCCGGAGGAGACCACCTCACCGTCCCGGTCGTGCCACTCCTGACCGTCGGCCGACCACTGCAGGTCAGGACCGTAGACCTGCCCCGACCCAGGCGCGGCCGGGCGCGACGCGAGGGCGAACGTGCTGTCCCCCAGCGGCACGGTGTCGACCACCGTCCCACCGCCGACGTGCGTCCCGGGGGCGTCGGTCACCAGGCGAGCCTGCGCCGCCTCCTGCGGCAGCCGGGCCAGGACCCAGTCGCGCTCATCGCCACCGCGCCACCACGGCGACCGGTCGACGCCGACGACGGCATCACCCTGGGGCACGAGGTCCACGCCCTCGGTCACGACACCGCCGAGCCCCAGTCCGGAGAGGGAGAAGACCGTCCGCTCGACCCCGCCGTGGGCGACCACGGCAGTCTCCGCAACCTCCCCACCGGCGGTCCAGACCGCGCCACCCCCGTGGAAGAGCAGGTCCTGGGGCACGTGCGCGGGCTCGTGGAAGACGGCATACCAGAGGCCGCCGTCTGCCTCGGCCGCGCCGATCTCGCCGAACCCGGGCGCTGCCGGGACGACCTGCGCGCCCTCGGCGGCGTCCGGCTGCCGCCAGACGAGGACGCTCGCCCGCTCACCGGCATACAGCTCGGCGCCGAAGCCTGTCGTCGTCCCCGCGACGGTCTCCTGCTCGCCGTCGACGACGAGGCTCGCCTCCGAGCCCGTGACGGTGCGGGTCACGACGACCGAGGACACGTCGTCCGGCCCGTCGCGGTCCACGAGGGTGAGGGTGGTCGGCTCGTCCACCTCCCAGGTCACGGACGCCGGCGACACCTCCGGCGCACCGAGCGGGTCGCCCAGCCCCAGCCAGATGGCCCCGGCCACGGCCAGCGCACCCACACCGGACCCCAGCCCGACGGCGCGGCGTCGGCGGACCCGCCCGCGTCCGGCCTGCAGCAACGCGTCCGTACCGAGGTGGCTCGGTGGTGCCTGCTCGGCGACCCGCTCCAACATCCGGGTGAGCTGCTCAGACATGGCGCTCCTCCTGCATCAACGGCCGCAGCGCGGCCAGGCCCTTCGAGGTGTAGCTCTTGACCGCCCCGACGCTCACCCCGAGCGTGGCCGCGGTCTCCTTCTCCGACAGATCGAGGTAGTGCCGCAGCACCACGCACTCCCGCTCGCGCGGTGACAGCTGCTGCAGGGCCCGCACCAGGTCCACCACCGCGGGCTCGTCCGTGCGGTATGCCTGCTCCGGCAGCTCGTCGGTCAGCGTCTCCCGCCGGGCCCTGCGCCAGCGGTCGGTGTGCAGGTTGGACATGATGCGGCGGGCGTAGGCGAGCGGCTGGCCGGTCGCGACGCGGCGCCACCGGACGTACATGCGGACGAAGGTCTCCTGCAGCAGGTCCTCGGCGGCGTGCGCGTCGGCGGTCAGCAGCCAGGCATACGCGTGCAGCGTGGGTCGGCTGGCGTCGACGAAGTCGACGTAGCCCGCCTCCTCGCTGCTGCGCATCTCCCGCTCCCGTCGCCGCCCGGTGCCTCGGACCGGTCGGGGACCGGGACCGGGGCCCTCAGTGTGCCTCGGTAACGGGCGGGGCAGCCGAAAGGTTGGGACAGACCGGACAGGCCGTCGGAGTCGTCGAAGGCCTGTCCGGTCGATTGCTGAGTGCGTGCTCGCTCAGTCGTCGAAGGAGCGCACCTGGATCTTGTCCAGGTCGAGCTCGGTGACCGTGCCGTCCGCCGCCGCCTCGCCGATTCCGACGACCTCCTCGCCGTCCTCGAGTGAGTCGAGCGCCAGGAGGGTCACCGGGCGGCCGTCGAAGAGCTCGCGCACCTGCGCGGCGTCGGCGTCGACCTCGACCCACCTCAGGCCGTCACCACGTCCCTCCAGGGCCACCTGGGCGGGGCGGGTGCTATCGCTCGGCGCCCACCCAGGCACCACGACGACCGCTCCGTCACGATGCGGGGCGACCGTCGCCGCACGGTCCGTGAGGTCGGCGGTCTCAAGCATCAGCGTCGACCCACCGGCTTGCAGCTCGAGCCCGTCCGGCATCGGGCCGTAGCCCAGCGTCAGGTCAGCCAGCACCAGCTCGAGCCGAGCGGACTGCACGTAGTGGCTGAGCTCGCGCTCGTCACCGTCCAGGACGAAGCGGACCGTGGGCAGCGGCGCACCCTCCTCCGAGGTGGCCAGCAGCACCTGCTGACCGGCGAGCGTCGCCACGTCGCTGCGCGCGCCGGCCGGCGACACGACGACGTCCGACGCACCCTCCGGGAGCATCCCCACCAGGTAGGACGGCACGTCGCCCACCCCACCCTCGTGGGCGGCCCCGCCGACGACCGGCAGCAGGTAGGCCCACCCGTCGTCTCGCGCGACGTCGGTCCCGACCAGGATCTGCTCCTCAGGGTCGAGACCGACGACCCAGGACATGTCGTCGGTCTGCAGGAGGGTCGACTCGACCGGGGCGCCGCTGGCCGCACGTACCTCCTGCTCGTCGACGAGGTAGAGCTCGACCACGTCAGCCTCAGCTCCCTCCACGTGCTCCGAGGTGGCGTAGCGGATCGAACCGCCCGGAACCTCGATCTCGCCACCCTGGCCATAGACCACGCCGTCGGTCCACAGCACCTCCTGGGCGATGCCGTCCACCGGCACCGGCCAGACGAGGACGGTGATCCCGTCGGCCCGGAAGACCTCGCTCTCCCCCGGCCCGTCCTCGCCGACGATCGTCTCGGACTCCCCACCGTTCCTGGTCAGGACCAGCTCCGGGTGCTGCCCACCCTCGACGGTGCGCAGCCGGCCGGTCCAGTGGGTGCGGTCGGGCTCGTGCTCCGGGTTGGGCCCGTTGTCGAAGAGCTCGATGTCGATGGACCCGTCGGACCAGGTCACCGACGCCGGTGCCGGCGCCCCGCCGCCCAGCGGCAAGGTCTCGATGCCGAGCCAGAGCGTGCCGGCGAGCGCCAGCGCGCCGACCCCGGCGGCCGTCTGGCGGCGCCGGCTCCGGAGGCGACGCCCCCTCGCGACGACCTCGTCATGACCCACGTGCAGCGGCGGTGTGTGCGCCCCGGCGCGATCCAGCAGGCCCACCACGTGGGTCGTGTCGTCGTTGCGCCCGCCCTCGAGCTCAGACATGAGAGGTGCTCCCTTCCCGCAGCAGGTCCCGCAGGGTGCGGCGACCGTTCATGGCGTACTTCTTCACGCTGCCGACGCCCACGCCGAGCGTCCGCGCCGTCTCGGCCTCGGAGAGGTCGAGGTAGTGGCGCAGGATCACGCACTCACGTTCGCGGCGGGGCAGCCGGGACAGGGCACGGACGAGGTCGACCGACATGGCGTCGTCCGACGTCGCCCGGTCGGGGACCTCGTCGGTCAGCACCTCCCGGCGCCGCTTTCGCCAACGGTCGGTGTGCAGGTTGACGATCGTCCGCCGGGTGTAGGCCGAGGGGTTGCCTCGGCGCACCCGGCCCCAGCGGGCATACGTGCGCGCCATCGCCTCCTGGACCAGCTCCTCGGCGACGTGACCGTCCCCGCTGAGCATCCAGGCTGCGGTGAGCAGCCGCGGCGAGCTCGCCTCGAAGAACTCGGCGAACTCCGCCTCGTGCGTGCTCCGCATACCGCCTCCTCGGTGACACCCTGTCACCCCCTCAACGGACCAGGGACCGGCCACGTGGGGTGCGCGATCCGCTCGTCCGGCGGGTGGACGCCCCGTCCCGACGGGAAGATCCGCGGTATACCGCGTGGTTGACTATGGATGACGGCCCCCGCCGGGGGTCGCCGAGTCAGGAGGCCATCACGTGCTCGCTGCCCTCACCGGAGCCGGACTGTCGGCCGCGGCGGGACTGAACGCGTACATCCCGTTCATCCTCGTCGCGCTCATCGCGCGGTTCACCGACGTCATCAACCTTCCGCACCAGTACGCCTGGATCGAGTCGAACTGGGCCATCGGCATCGCCGCCGTGCTGCTCCTGTCGGAGGTCGTGCTGGACAAGGTGGCCCTCGTCGACCACGTCAACGACGCGGTCGGGACCTTCGTGCGACCCGCGACGGGTGGTCTGATCTTCGCCGCGACGACGGCGGCGGAGGACTTCGAGCAGGGCTCGACCTTCATGCAGGACAACCCCTGGGTGGGGGTGCTGCTCGGCATCATCACCGCCGGCATCGTGCACACCGGCAAGGCGGTCAGCAGGCCGGTCGTGAACACCTCGACCGCCGGTCTGGGGACACCGGTGGTGTCGGCGGCCGAGGACGGCGTCGCGATCACGCTCTCGCTGGTCGCCATCTTCCTGCCGGTGCTCGTCATCTTCCTACTGCTGCTCCTGCTCTGGGGCGGCTTCGCCCTCTGGCGCCGCGGCCGTGCGCGCAAGCGGCACCGCGACCAGCTCATGGCGGACGCCGGCTACAGCTGAGCCGCGTCAGTCTGCCGAGGACTGCGGCCGCAGCAGTGCCGCCGCGAGACCGCAGACCACCGCCAGCAGGACGAGTCCGGCGCCCAGCATGAGGACCGTCCCGACCAGGAACGGCCACGCCCCCTCCGGCACCGAGTCGGTGCGGACCCAGGCATACGTGCCGGCCAGGGTGGCCAGCAGGGTGGTGATCGCCGCGATCCCGCCCAGTCCGCGGGCGCGTCTGCCGTTGACGAACCAACCGGCGACCACGCCCAGCGCCCCGCCCACGGCGGCCACGATGCCGGACCACACCATCTGCGAGGTGGTGAGCTCTCCGGCGTCGCCGGGCAGCACCTGGGTCGTGGCGTAGACCGCCACCAGTCCGGCGAGCACGCCGCCTGCCAGGCCCCCGAGGATCGCCTGCCAGTTGGGTCTCATCGCTGTCCTTCGGGTCGGGGCGGCCGCGGCGGTGCGGCGCCGCACAGTCAATCACGGCACCGGCTCCCCCACCAGCGGCCTCACCGCGGTGGGTCCGGGTTGCCCTGGCGACTAGGGGCCACCGCGGTGGGTATGTGTTGCCCTGGCGACCAGAGGCCACCGCGGTGGGTATGTGTTGCCCTGGCGACCAGGTGCCACCGCGGTCGGTATGGGTTGCCCTGACAGCACCTTCCGACCGCGGTGGGTATGTGTTGCCCTGACAGCACCTTCCGACCGCGGTGGGTCAGCGGGCGCGGATCGCCTGGTCGTAGATCGCCCGGGCCGACAGCCCGGTGCGCGCGGCGAGGTCGCGGGTGACGTCCTTGAGGCGCTCCCCCGACCCGACGCGCTCCAGCACCTCGGGTATGACCTCGGCCGGGTCGCTGACGGTCGCCTCGCCCGCGGGGCGGCCGGCGACGACCACGGTGATCTCCCCCTTCACGCCGTCGGTCGCCCAGTCGGCGAGGTCGGCCAACGGCCCGCGACGCACCTCCTCGTAGGTCTTGGTCAGCTCCCGGCAGACCGCCGCCGGCCGGTCCTCGCCGAGGACGGAGACCATCGAGGTCAGGGTCGCCGCGAGGCGGTGGGGTGCCTCGAAGAAGACCATGGTGCGGGGCTCGTCCACGAGGGCGGCGAGCGCACGCTCCCGCTCGCCCGCCTTGCGGGGCAGGAACCCCTCGAAGCAGAACCGGTCCACCGGCAGCCCGCTCACGGCCAGCGCCATGAGCACGGCGGACGGGCCGGGGACGCAGGTCACCGGGAGGTCCTCGGCGACGCACGCCTGCACCAGCCGGTAGCCGGGGTCGGAGACCGAGGGCATACCGGCGTCGGTCACCAGCAGCAGCCGCGCCCCGGCTGCGATGCGCTGCACCAGCTCGGGGGTCCGCGACGCCTCGTTGTGCTCGTGGTAGCTGACCACCTCGCCGGCGACCACGACGTCGAGCCGGTCGGTCAGCCGCCGCAGCCGGCGGGTGTCCTCGGCGGCGACCAGGTCGGCTCGGGCCAGCTCATCGAGCAGCCGCGGGCTCGCGTCGCGCGAGTCGCCGATGGGGGTGGCGGCCAGCACGAGCGCGGCTCGGTCCTCAGCCGGCACGCGCCCTCCCCTCACGTTCTGGACATCGGATCTTGGGGAGCGGGCCCCAGAAACCGATGTCCACGTCGTGGGAAGGGGAGGTCAGTCGGCGGAGGAGCCGCCGTAGCCGGCCCGCCGGTAGTCGGCGTTGAGCTGGCTGATGACGTTGAGGGGTATGCCCTTGGGGCAGGCGCGGGTGCACTCGCCCAGGTTGGTGCAGCCACCGAAGCCCTCGAGGTCGTGCTGCTCGGTCATCGCCACGACGCGGGCGCCGCGCTCGGGCTGGCCCTGAGGGAGCTCACCGAGGTGGGTGACCTTGGACCCCATGAAGAGCATGCCGGAGGCGTTGGGGCAGGCGGCGACGCACGCGCCGCAGCCGATGCACTCCGCGGCCATGAAGGCGCGGTCGGCGTCCTCCTTGGGCACCGGCGTCGCGTGGGCGTCCGGGGCCGACCCGGTGTTGGCCGAGATGAAGCCTCCGGCCTGGATGATCCGGTCGAAGGAGGTGCGGTCGACGCACAGGTCCTTGATCACGGGGAACGGGTCGGCGCGCCAGGGCTCGATGACGATCTCGTCGCCGTCGTTGAAGCTGCGCATGTGCAGCTGGCAGGTGGTGGTCCGCTCCGGGCCGTGCGCCTCGCCGTTGATGACGACACCGCACATGCCGCAGATGCCCTCGCGGCAGTCGGAGTCGAAGGCGACCGGGTCCTCGCCGGAGGTGATCAGCTGCTCGTTGAGCAGGTCCAGCATCTCGAGGAACGAACTGTCCTCGGACACCCCGTCGATGTCGTAGCGGACCATCTGGCCCGCATCCGCCGGGCCGTCCTGGCGCCAGATCTTGAGGGCGAGCTTCACTTGTAGCTCCTCTGCTTCAGCTCGATGAAGTCGTAGACGAGGTCTTCCTTGTGCAGCACCGGCGCCTCGTCGTCACCGCCCCACTCCCAGGCCGCGACGTAGGCATACTCGTCGTCGTGCCGCAGCGCCTCACCGTCCTCGGTCTGGCTCTCGGCGCGGAAGTGGCCGCCGCACGACTCCCGTCGGTGCAGCGCGTCGATGCACATCAGCTCCCCGAGCTCGAGGAAGTCGGCCACCCGGCCGGCCTTCTCGAGGCTCTGGTTCAGCCCGTCGGCGGCACCGAGCACCCGGACGTTGGACCAGAAGTCGGCCTTGAGCGCCCGGATCTCCTCGATCGCCTCGCGCAGGCCCTCCTCGGTGCGCTCCATGCCGCACTTCTCCCACATGACCTTGCCGAGCGCCTTGTGGTAGGAGTCCACGGTGCGCGTGCCGTCGATCGACAGCAGCTTCTCGAGGCGCGAGGTCACCGTCTGCTGGGCCTCGACCACCGCCGGGTCGTCGTCCGAGATCTTGGTGAACGGTCCCTTGGCGAGGTAGTCGCGGATCGTGTTGGGGAGCACGAAGTATCCGTCGGCCAGGCCCTGCATGAGCGCCGAGGCCCCGAGCCGGTTCGCCCCGTGGTCGGAGAAGTTGGCCTCCCCGGTGACGAACAGCCCCGGGATCGAGGACTGCAGGTCGTAGTCGACCCAGAGGCCGCCCATCGTGTAGTGCACGGCGGGGTAGATGCGCATCGGCACCTGGTAGGGGTTCTCCCCGGTGATCCGCTCGTACATGTCGAACAGGTTGCCGTACTTGGACCGGACCGCGTCCTCGCCCATCCGGCCGATCGCGTCGGCGAAGTCCAGGTAGACGCCACGGCGCACCCCGTCGACCGCGGGACCGACGCCACGCCCCTCGTCGCACATGTTTTTGGCCTGCCGGGAGGCGATGTCGCGGGGCACCAGGTTGCCGAAGCCGGGGTAGATCCGCTCCAGGTAGTAGTCGCGGTCGTCCTCCCCGATCTCGCGCGGGTCCTTGTCGCAGTCCTCGGCGTTCTTCGGCACCCAGATGCGGCCGTCGTTGCGCAGCGACTCGCTCATCAGGGTCAGCTTGGACTGGTGGTCGCCGGCCTGCGGGATGCAGGTCGGGTGGATCTGGGTGTAGCAGGGGTTGCCGAAGTAGGCGCCCTTGCGGTGGGCCCGCCACGAGGCGGTCACGTTGCAGCCCATCGCGTTCGTCGACAGGAAGAAGACGTTGCCGTAGCCGCCGGAGGCCAGCACCACGGCGTCCGCGAGGTGGGTCTCGATCTCCCCGGTGACCATGTCGCGGGCGATGATGCCGCGGGCCTTGCCGTCGACGACCACGAGCTCGAGCATCTCGTGCCGGGCATACATCTCGACCGTCCCGGCGGCGATCTGGCGCTCCAACGCCTGGTATGCCCCGATCAGCAGCTGCTGCCCCGTCTGACCGCGGGCGTAGAAGGTCCGGGAGACCTGGACACCGCCGAAGGAGCGGTTGTCGAGCAGGCCGCCGTACTCGCGCGCGAACGGCACACCCTGGGCCACGCACTGGTCGATGATGTCCGCGCTGACCTCGGCGAGCCGGTAGACGTTGGTCTCACGCGAGCGGTAGTCGCCGCCCTTGACCGTGTCGTAGAAGAGCCGGTGCACGGAGTCGCCGTCGCCCTTGTAGTTCTTCGCCGCGTTGATCCCGCCCTGGGCGGCGATCGAGTGCGCCCGGCGCGGGCTGTCCTGGTAGCAGAACGACTTCACCTGGTAGCCGGCCTCACCGAGCGTCGCCCCGGCGGAGGCACCCGCCAGGCCGGTGCCGACGATGATGACCGAGAGCTTGCGGCGGTTCGCCGGGTTGACCAGCGCGGCCTCGAACTTGCGGGTGGTCCACTTGCCGGCGATGTCCCCGCCGGGCGCCTTGCTGTCCGCGATCGGCGCGCCCTCGCGGTAGACGCCGTCGATCAGCTCGGGGGTGGAGGTCACAGTGTCAGTCATGGGTGCACTCACTCGATGAAGCCGAAGAGGATGGCGAAGGGTGGGATGAGGAAACCGACGACCACGATCGTCGCGAGCAGGATCGAGACGAACCGGATCTGCTCGGCGCGCTGCAGCGAGGTGTTCAGGCCTAGCGTCATCGCGGCCCCCCAGACGCCGTGCAGCAGGTGCATCCCGAGGAAGACCATGGCCAGGGCGTAGATGCCGACCACCCACCACACGGCGAAGCTGCTGATGACCCGCTCGGCCGGGCTGGCGTGCGCCCCGTCGATGGTGATCGTCTGGGTGGTGAAGTGCAGGATGTGGAAGACCACGAAGGCCAGCAGCGCCAGCCCGCCCCACCGCATGGCCTTGGCGTAGAACCCGCCGTAGGAGGTCTTCTTCTTCCCGGCATACCTCGTGGTCCGCGCCTGGCCGGCACGCCGCCACAGCGACATCGAGGCCCACACGTGCCCCACCACCGAGGCCAGCAGCAGGATCCGGAAGACCCACAGGAACGACTTCTCCGGCAGCATCGGCTCGCCGAAGGTGCGCAGGTGGTGGGCGTACTCGTCGAAGGCCTCGGGGCCGACGAGGATCTGCAGGTTGCCGTACATGTGGAACAGCACGAAGAAGACGAAGAACAACCCGGTGACCGCGACGACGGTCTTCAGCAGGATGCTCGGCGGCCCCTTGCGGGCCGCACGCGCGGGAGCAGTTGAGGTGGCCACGTCCCCGACTCTACCGCCCCACCTGTATCGTCACCGCCCGACCCTCGGGCACGGCGGTCCACCCAGGACGCGCCCAGGTCGGCACCTACGATGAGGCCCATGGAGTCTCTGCGGGCGCGCCTCCTCGGCCGCGCGCCCGGGGACTTCGCCGCGCAGCGACGGGTGGCGACCCTCGGCATCCTGCTGGTCACCCTGGTCGGTGGCGCCCTGCGGTTCTGGCGGCTCGGATACCCCGACCGGCTCGTCTTCGACGAGACCTACTACGTCAAGCAGGCCTGGTCGCTGGTCCGCTACGGCCACGAGCGCGAGATCAAGGACGGCCTCGAGGAGCCGGACGCGCTGTTCACCGCCGGCGACCCGGACGTCTTCGGCGCCCAGCCCGACCTCGTCGTGCACCCGCCGGTCGGCAAGTGGATGATCGCCCTGGGCGAGCTGGTCACCGGCCCCGAGTCCTCCTTCGGGTGGCGCCTGTCGTCCGCGACCATCGGGACCCTGTCGATCGCCGTCCTCGGGGTGGTCGCCTGGCTCATGTGGCGGAACGCGCTGCTCGCGATCAGCGCCTCCACCCTGCTCGCGGTGGACGGCCACCACTTCGCCTCCTCGCGGATCGGGCTGCTCGACCTCTTCCTCATGTGGTGGGTGCTGGTGGCCTTCCTCTTCCTGCTGCTCGACCGGGAGCAGGGGCGCCGGCGGCTGGCCGCCCGGTGGGGGCCCTGGTGGGAGCGCACGCACGCCCCCGGTATGCCGGTGCCCCGGTCCGCCTGGGCCCGGGCCAGACGGTGGTGGGGGCCGAGCCTGGGCTTCCGCGGGTGGCGGCTGGCGGCCGGGGTCTGCCTCGGGCTGGCGGTCGGGACGAAGTGGTCCGGCCTCTACTTCCTGGCCGTCTTCGGCCTGGTGACCGTCGCCTGGGACCTGGGCGCGCGCCGCGCCGCAGGAGCGCGCGACTGGCTGGCCGGCACCGTGGTGCGCGACGGCATACCCGCCTTCCTGCTCATGGTGCCGACCGCCCTGGTGACGTATGTCGCGAGCTGGGCGGGCTGGTTCGCCACCGAGGGTGGGTGGAAGCGGCAGTGGGCGGTAGAGAACCCGGCCGCGTCCGGAAGCCTGGGCTCGCTCGTGCCCGACCCGCTCCGCTCGCTGTGGGCCTACCACCAGGAGCAGTGGAACTTCCACATCGACCTGGCCAACGAGCACGCGTGGAGCTCCAACGCGTGGAGCTGGACGGTCCAGTGGCGGCCCACGCTGTTCTACGCCGAGTGGCCGAAGCGGGGGGAGAAGGGGTGCGAGGTCGCCGACTGCGTGGAGTACGTCGCCTCGCTCGGCAACGTGGTGCTGTGGTGGGGCGGGACGCTCGGGCTCCTCGTCGTCCTCTTCCTGTGGCTGCTGGGCCGGGACTGGCGTGCGGGGGCGGCGCTCTCCGGCATCGCGGCGGGCTGGCTGCCGTGGTTCCTCTACCAGACCCGGACGGTCTACAGCTTCTACGCCGTCGCCTTCGTGCCGTGGCTGGTGCTGGTCGTGGTCACCTGCCTGGCGCTCGTGCTGGGCAGAGAGAGTGCCTCCCGCGAGCGCAGGCGGTGGGGCGCGGTCGCGGTGATCTCCTACCTGACCCTGGCGGCCGCGTTCTTCGCGTGGTACTGGCCGGTGCACACCGCCATCACCATCCCGCGGGAGGCGTGGAACCTGCGGATGTGGTTCGACTTCTGGACCTGAGACCGGCTCAGCTCCGGCGCCGGGCGGTCACGCCTCCAGGCCCATAGCTTCGGCCATCTTGAGGTGAGGCGCCCCCTCCTCGGCGCGGCCCGCGCGCTGCAGGGTGCGGGCCAGCACCAGGTGGGCGTAGGCGTCGCTGGGCCAGCGCTCGATCATGGCCCGCAGCTCCGTCTCGGCCTTGCCCAGGCGCGCGGCGTGGTAGTAGCTGCGCGCCAGGAGCAGGCGCACCTCGGCGTTGCCGGGGTCGGCCTCAACCAGCGGCTCCAGCAGGGCGGCGGAGCGGACGTAGTCCTTGGTCTCGAAGGCGAACGTGGCGCGGTCGTAGCGGGCGCGGTCGTCCATCTCCTCGAAGTCACCCATGTCCCCTCCTACGCCCGCAGCCGGTCGAGCATTCCCGGGGTGGCGGCGTCGGCCAGCTCGATCGCCGCGCCGACCGGGATGTTCGGTGCCACGAGGCGCTCGTTGCCGGCCGCCGTCGTCGCGGTGAGGTCGGCCAGCCCGAGCCGGCGCTGGAAGAAGCTCTGGTGGAGGACCCAGCCGATGATCCCGGCCCGCTCCAGCACCTCACGGCTGCGGATGATCGCGCCGGTCTGGACCACCACGTGGTCCTGCGTCAGCCCGTGCCCCAGGTTGCGCCAGCTCGCCTCGGCGATGGCGAGGTTCAGCAGCCCGACGGCCCCGAGGGCCGCCAGCGGCACCCACCAGGGCCAGCTGGCGAACCACCACACGTCGATCCAATAGGTGGGCACCGCCACCAGCACCGCGAGGAAGAGGCTGCCCCACTGCTGGCTCACGTGGATCCGGCGCCGCGCCTTGGGGCCGTGCCCGGTCAGGGCCATGGTCAGCGCGCCGTCCTCCTCGAGCAGCTCGTGCCCGACCTGCTCCACGACCCGGCGCGGGGCCGGCGGCAGCAGCCGGGTGGTGCCGCCCGTGCCCACGCCGGTGGCGAGCGCGGTGAGCTCCGCCCCGCGGACGAAGCGCAGCAGGAACTGCTCGGTCATGAGCACGCCGCGGATCTTGGCGCTCTCGATGGTCTGGCTGCGGGTGGTGAGCAGCCCCCGGCTCAGCCGGATCTTGCCGCCCGGCTCGCGCACCAGGCGCAGGTTCCACCAGTTGAGGACGTAGGACGCGGTGGAGACGAGCACCCAGCTGAGCAGCAGCGCCACGACCGCGCCGGCGATGAGCAGCACCAGGCTCCGGGCGATCACCCACTCCCACGCGCCCTGCGCCGCGGACACCTCGTCGAACGGCAGGTCGTCGCCGAACTGGCCGAGGACACCCGCGGCTCCGGCCACGACGACGAGACTGGACAGGCTGAACGGGGCATACCGGAGCCAGCCCCAGTTGATCCGGGCGAGCTCCTCCTCACCGGTCCGGTCCGCCGTGGCACCGGCGTCCGCGTCGGTCGCCGCGGGAGCCTCGGTCGACGGGGAGTCGCCGGTGTCCACGACGTGCGAGCGACGCAGCAGGAAGACCCGCAGGTCCGCCCCCTGCTGGCGGGTCAGCCCGTCCAGCTCGATCTGGCTGGTGTCGACGCCGGTCCCGATCTTGGCCTTGGCCAGCCCCAGCACGCGGTGGATCGGGGTGGACTCGAGGTCCACGCTGCGGATCCGGTCCAGCGGCGCGGTCACCACCTTGCGGCTCAGCACGCCGGTCCGGAGCTGCAGCTGCTCGCTGGTGAAGCGGTACGTCGTGAAGAACCAGGCCAGCACACCGAAGACGACAGCGAGGACCGCACCGACGACGACGAACCACAACCACGGCCCGTTGTCGCCACGGCTCACGCCGAAGACCACGAGGACCAGCGGCACGGCCATCGACATGAGCGCCCGGACCGGATGGACGAGCAGCATGCGCGCGCTCAGCCGGTGCCAGCCCTCCTCGTCCCCGGCACCCATGCCGGGCGGGGGTGCGGGCATACCGCCGTCGGCCAGCACGGGCTGACCTGTGGGTGGGGGCAGGCTCACGTCGCGTCGCCCCGCGTCTGACCGGTCACCCGGGCGAGGTCGGCGGTGACCTGGTCGGCCAGGTCCGTGTCCAGGCAGGTAAGGGTGATCGGACCCGCCGCGGAGGCGGTGGTGACGGTGATGTTGGCGAGGCGGAACAGGCGCATCACCGGCCCCCGCTGGGTGTCCACCGTCTGCACCCGGGACAGCGGCGCGATGCGCTGGTCGCGGGAGAGCCAGCCGGTCTGGGAGAAGACCCGCTCGCCGGTGACCTCCCAGCGGGTGCGCCGGTAGCGGATGAGCGGCTCCAGCGCCAGGGTGACGACGTTGTAGAGCATGATCAGGATGAAGAGCGGACCCAGCCAGCGGGCCCAGGAGTCGGGCAGGAACTGGTAGCCGACGACGAGGCCGACGCCCACGACGAAGGACCAGATGGCGTCGGTGATCACCCAGTACTTGAGCGCGCGGGGGTTGACCCGGTGGGCGGGCTCGCGCAGGGTCGGCTCGGCGGCGTGACGTGTGGGCTGGACGACGGTCATCGCAGCGTCGCCACCATCACGGCCTTGATGGTGTGCAGCCTGTTCTCCGCCTGGTCGAAGACGATGCTGGCCGGGGACTCGAAGACCTCGTCGGTCACCTCGAGCCCGTTCTTCAGCTCCGGGTTGGTCGCCATCAGCTCCTGCCCCACTTCGGTGTCGGTGTCGTGGAAGGCCGGCAGGCAGTGCATGAAGCGTGCCGCCGGGTTCTGCGTGGCCGCCATGAGCGCGGCGTTGACCTGGAAGGGCATCAGCAGCTCGATCCGTTCCGCCCACGCGCTCGCCGGCTCCCCCATGGAGACCCAGACATCAGTGTGCACGAAGTCCACCCCGGCGACCGCCACGTGGGGGTCGTCGGTGATCCTCAGGCGGGCACCGGTCTCCTCGGCGACCTCCTGGCAGCGGGCGACGACAGCCGGGTCCGGCTGGAGTGCCTGCGGGGCGGCGATCCGCACGTCCATCCCGAGCTTGGCCCCGAGGAGCAGCAGGGAGTGGCCGGTGTTGTTGCGGGCGTCCCCGAGGTAGGCGTAGGAGATCTCGCCGAGGTCCGCGGTGTCGTCGCTGTGCTCGATCATCGTGAGCGCGTCGGCGAGCATCTGCGTGGGGTGCCACTCGTCGGTGAGCCCGTTGTAGACCGGCACCCCGGCATACCTCACGAGCTGCTCGACGGTCGCCTGCGCGGCGCCGCGGTACTGGATCGCGTCGTACATGCGGCCCAGCACCCTCGCCGTGTCCTTGATCGACTCCTTGTGCCCGATCTGGGTGCTCTTCGGGTCGAGGAAGGTGGTGTGCGCGCCCTGGTCCGCCGCCGCTACCTCGAAGGCGCTGCGGGTCCGGGTGGAGGTCTTCTCGAAGATCAGGGCGATCGACCTGCCGACGAGGTGGCGCTCCTCGGTGCCTGCGCGCTTGGCGGCCTTGAGCTCGGCGGCGAGGTCGAGCAGGGCCCGGATCTCCTCGGGCGTCTCCTCCACCAGCGACAGCAGGCTGCGCCCCCGCAGGTCGACGGTCATGGTCGTGCTCCTCCGTGATGGGTCGGCGGCCGGATCACCCGCCGGTCGCTGGCTCCAGCGTAGTCGTCGGGCGGCGGGAGTCCGGCGGCCCCGGTGACGCCTGCGACGAGGGAGGTCGAGGGTGGTCGGCGGATCAGCGTCGACGGTGTCGGCGGATCAGAAGGGTGGCGCGTCGTCGTGCGCGGCGGGTTCGTGGTGGCCGGGCCGGCGGGGTCGGTCTGGGGTGCTGCTGAAGGGGTCGGTCCAGTGGTCGGCGCGCAGGACGGTGCCGGGTGGGTGGTCGAGCAGCTCGTCGGGGGTGGGGGTGCCAGGGCGGGCGCCGGTGACGCGGCGGCCGTCGCGGTCGCGGGTGTGGCGGACCCAGACGGCGCGGGTGGCGGTGTCCAGCAGGTGGGTGTCGGCGTCGGGGTCGTCGTCGGGCGCCTCGAGCCGGTCCGCGGTGTGGCGGTGTGCGAGGGCGGCGTAGACCAGGATCGAGGCGAGGTGACGGCGGCTCGCGGGGGTCAGCTCCGCCTCGTGGTCGCGTCCCCTGACGCTGGTCCCGGGACGGTCGGGTCCGTGCGCGGTGGTCTCCGGGTGCCGCGGGTCACGGTCGGGCTCTGGGTGGAGGCCGAGGTACTGCCGGTAGTCGTGCGGTCGGGTGGTGTAGTGGCGGCCGAACAGAGTGGTCCAGGTGACGTCGCGGGTGGCCTCGATCTGCGCGTGCCAGAACTTCTGCGTCTTCAGCGCGTGGTGCACGGTGTCGAGACCCTGCAGGTTGGGCTCGGCGGTCGGACCGCCGAGGAGGTATTCGGTGACGTGGTCCAGCTGGCCGTCCCGGACCGGAAGGGTCCCGTCCGGCGCCCGGGAGAGCAGGTCGGCGGCGGCGACCTGGGCCCGCATCGCCGCGTCCGGTCGGTACCGCGCGATCGACCGCTCCACGCACCGGCCGTCGGCGGGATCGGTGAGCACCCGGTGCAGCGTGGTGCCCGGCGAGAGGACCAGCTCCCGGATCGCGCCCGGGGTGAGGAAGGTGGCGCACCGGGACACCACCCGGCCTACCCCTGGCGGCCCGGCCGAGGATCGGGGCGCGGGCCTCGTGGGCCGTGCCTGAACGGGCGGGGTCGGCGCCAGTGACTCCCACGGGACGACGACCTGCAGGTCGCAGGTGGGGGCGCCGGCCAGGATCTGTGCCAGCGAGGCGATCTCCTCAGGGGTGACCAGGTCGGCCACCGTGTCCTGCGGCCCGGAGTCGGTCACCGTGGCCTGTGGCCCGGTCCTGGTGCTGGTGCCGGTGCTGGTGCCGGTGCTGGTGCCGGTGCTGGTGCCGGTGCTGGTGCTGGTGCTGGTGCGGGTGCGGGTGCGGGTGCCGAGGGTGGGTAGCGGCAGCTCGCCGTGGAGCAGCAGGCCGCGGGCGATGTCGGAGCGGAGCTGGGCCTCGGTGCGCTCGTCCCCGGCCGCCCGGGCCCGCTTGGCCAGGACGTGCAGCCGGTCCGCGCACGCCGCCGTCCCCACCGCGTCGCCGGTGATGACGACCTGACCGGTGCCGTCGTCGTCGATGATCCCGTAGGCCGTCCGCGCCCGGTGCCGCTGCGCCCGGGTCGCGGCCTCGGTGGCAGGGTCGGACCCCTGGGCTCGGGTCACCTCCCGGTGCACAGCCTGCGGAGGTGTCAGATGGTCTGTGTAAGTGGAGGGGTCTCCTACCTGGAGGAGATTGACTGTGACCATGACCGAGCCGAA
>NZ_VSLG01000022.1 GCF_008919445.1 Serinicoccus kebangsaanensis
GCCGCGTCCTCGTCTGGCACACACGCCGGAGACGACGACCTCAGCTACCGCGCTACACCACTATGCGGGACTCAGCTCACCGGGGCCCTGCCGGCAGACAAGACGGAGTCTGGCGCGTTCGGCTGATCCAGCGTGGCCAGCCGGAGGAACGGGCCACTGATCACGGGACACGGGCTGAGGCCGTGCCTTCGTGCTGCCTCGAACACCACCGGCTGCGTGCCACCGGCCGGCAGCCCCAGATCATGCACAGTCCGTTCGACGAAGCACAGGTCCTGGCCCTCTGGTCGTCGAAGGCGGCGTGCTCCAGAAGGGTCCGAGCATGGGCGTTGAGCCGAACACCTGCTCCTCGCAGAGCCCCCAAGAGCGCGTCTCGGGGCTGGCCGCCAACGCGAACTCTCCGATCGCCGAGCCCAGGCGCATGTGTCATAGGCACTCATACTCCCTGAGTGCTGACAACGATCAGGGTTGGGGCTGAACGACCGAGGAGAGCTCCCGGTCAGACCAGGGGTCAGCGGCCAGATCAGGCGCCGGACTCAACAGCAACCAGGTCTGCTCCCCCTGGCCAGAACCCACCTCGGGCGGGCTGAGCCGAGCCGCCACCGCGACGTCTGGACTCACGCCGAGGATGCGCCGCACCTCGGTCGTCGTGTCCTGGAAAGGCACCTGCTCGTCCAGCACGTCACCGAGCCGGTCGGGCCGGACCTCCGCGCTGGACAGCGCATAGAAGTCGCCCCTGTACGTGAAGCCGGCACCGCTCGCTCCGCGCCCGTCCGGGTCGACAGCCCGGATGAGCACCCACCCCGAGAGCAGCAGCACGGCAGCCATGATGAGGGCGCCCACCACGACCCGTCGCCTCCGCGCTGCCGTCACTGCGCCAACCTCATCCTTCATCGTCCCGAGCTCAGAGGACGACTGCTCGAGCGTCGCCATGGTCACGGGGGATGATGAGCCACTCACAGCCGATCTCATGCGGCGGCGTCGGACGCGCACGCGCACCGTGGTGACGGCGCAGGCGTGCCCGTAGCCCTCCGCGCCATGAGGCTTGCCACTATAGGCCTGACGGTGGCCATTCGGTCCTCAAACCCGCACACACATCAGCAGAGCGAGTCACCGGCGGAGCGAGCGTGCTCTCCAGAGTTCCTGCCAGCCGACCAGGGGCTCGTCTGCGGCGGTGAAGTAGTGCCCACGTTCGCTGTTGTCGCGGCCGATCATGAAGCGCAGATTGGCGGCGTCGATGGTGGAGCTTCGGTCGTGAGCCTGCGGGCTGATGTGGTCGATCGACAGAAGCCGGTCAGCGCGGTCCCGGCCGGTCCTCTTCGCTCCGGTGTGCAGCTTCAGCTGGGGCGAACGCCCCGGCTTCTGGTCGAAGCCAGCGGCCTGAAGCATGGTGCGCACAAATCTCGCCTCGGGACCGGGGTCCGACGACACCAGGGTCCAGAAGTGTTCACGGGATCTCTTGAAGCTGCGTGCCTCGCCCTTCCGGTCGTGACTGGCCCTGTGCCACAGGGCCGCCACGTCCGGGGTCTCGTCGAAGGCTCGCGCATACGCCGCTTGGTAGTGCTCCATGGCTGCCTCCTGGGCACGCAGCTGTGCCATGCAGCCGGTGCACAGACGCCCGACCACCGCCGGTCCGCACAGGTTCATGCAGCGGTTCGCGTCCTCCCGGATGCGGAGCCGACGCTCCTCGACCCTGCCACTCTCGCCGGGGTCGTGCTCACTGGCCTCCGCGGCGCGCATCGCGCAGGCGAGGCACAGGCTTCCGACCGAGGTCAGATAGCCGCCGCAGCCGCTGCACCCCGTCACCACGGGGACCTCCCGGACAGGGGTGATCGGCTCGGGCGTCAGTCGAGTGGCCAGGTCGCTCAGGCGGGGCGGCTCGGAGCCCGACCCCAGCTCGTAGCCAGCGTCGCGCAGGTAGGCCCTCGCCGCGAGAGAGTCCGCTCCGGTCCCCTCGTTCACAAGCATCCAGAGGCGTGCTGCGCGGAGCTGCTCGTCGTCGCAGCCCAGAGCTGCCCGGTCCCACAGACGGTCCATCACCGGAGTCTGCTCCAGGCTGTCCTGAGCTGCCGCCAGCTCGAGGGCCCGTCCTTCGTCGGTCATGTCCGCGCGAGGGTCCAGATAGGGCGGCGGTGGGGGCGGTGCAGAGCGCTCAGCGGCGGAGACCGTCTCTGCGAGATCGCGGAGAGGGACGCTGGGGGTGGCTCCCTCGGCGGCTGCCTGGGCGGCCCGGTGAATCTGGAGCTCCGTGCTGCACATCGTCCCGACGACGCGCGTCCCCAGCCCGCAGCCGCACAGGTTGCGTTGAAACATGGTGCGCTCATGAGCGGCGTCGGCCCAGGCTGCCTCGGCCCGCCGCCGTTCGGCCGCCTCCCGGTCCCGTTGCTCGCTGTAGCGTGCGTCCTCTTCGCGGCTCATGTCTGCAGGTATGCCGACTAGGCCCGGATGTTGCGGATGACCGCGTCCTGCGCCGCCCAGGTCCTCGCGAGCGCGGCGTTGAGGGCTTGGGGGGACGGTGGCAGGACCCGCCAGGACTCGTCGTCCTGGGCGCCGACCGTGCCGGATGCAGGGCCGGTGGCCGAAGCCGCAAGGGCGGCGAGCCAGGGCTTCTCGTGCTGGGGCTCACGCTTCGTCGACACCTGCGGCGACGTGTCCGCACCCGAGCGCTGGGAGGCCTGATGAGCAGCCAGTGCCGCTACGCCGATGACGGCGTACTGCAGTCCCTTCTTGGCCACGGCGACCGTGCGCTCGTCCCGGGCGAGGGTCGACCCCGCCCGGGTGGCCCGCCGCGCGAGGTCGCCACCTCCGCGGCCCAGAGACTTCATGGCGCGTGAGGTCCGCGCCCGCACTGTCAGGGGCACCGCTTCCTCGTGAGGTTCAGGTTGGTCGGGTGCGATCTCACCACACGTCTGCGCATCGTTCATCGGAAGTCACGCCCGCCACAAGGAGTGGGGCTCCGCAGCTCGTCGCCCCGAAGATCTCAGAATCGGGCTCACCAACACCGGTGTCAAGGGGATGAGGCCGGCTGTCAGACGTTGCCGGCAGGCCCTGGGCGAACCTCCTCCGCCAGACCGCCCCTACACCGACAGCGTGTTGACGGTCCTGGTCACGCGTCCGCCCTCGTTGCGCAGGAATGCGATCTGACCGAACTCGAGGTGCGACCAGCCGTCGGTGTCCTCGGTCAGCGCCTCGGAGGCGAAGATGACGCCGGTCGCCTCGTCCTCGTCGCACGTCTCGAAGGCATACGTCGAGGTGTCCTGCTCGAAGTTGCGACCCATGAGCAGATACATCGGCTCCAGGAGCATCGAGAGGCTGCGGTCGTCGGTGGCCGGCTCCGCCTTCCGCAGCTCCTTCCAGTCGCCGCTCGGGTCCGTCTCGCCGTTCAGCCCGAGGCCGGCGTTGATGCCGATGACGCGGTCTGCGGACACCAGCGCCATCTTCAGCTTGGTCAGGCCCGGGAGCTCGAGGGTATCCATCGCCCCCGCGATCAGCCGGATCAGCTCCTCGACCGCACGCTGGACGTCCTCGTCGCTGTCCCCCTCGAGCAGCGAGAGCAGCAGCACGTAGATGAACTCGGTGTCCGTGGAGCCCGCCATCTGCTTGAGGTAGTCGTCCTTGCAGTGCTGCAGCAGCTCGCGCTGGAGCAGCCGCCAGCTCGGCAGGTAGCCGTTCTGCGCGACGATCCAGGACGTGCCCTGGAAGGAGAACGGGTGACAGTTCTCGTCGGTCAGCACGACCTTGGCGTCATAGGCAGCGGCCCGGACGTGGGCCAGCATCGTGCTGGCACGCAGGCTCGGGACGATCCGCTCCACGTTGTCGTCGTAGAACGCGGCCATCGGGCGGCGGTAGATGAAGGGCCTGTCCGGGTCGGCCAGGTGCTCGCCCCAGGCACCGAACCCCCACCCGGCCAGCTGCAGCTCGGGGTGCGTCTCCGGGTCGAGGGCCTGGTTGACCAGGCTGTTCGCGGGCGTGAGGAGCAGATTCTCCAGCGGGGTCTCCGGCCCGATGAACGCGAGCACTCGGCACATACGTTTCCCTCCCTGACACTTTCTGATCGGTGGTGACGGTGGCCAGCCTAGGCGCCGGGCGGTGATCCCGGCCCCTCGATCCGCCTGGAGGCAGCACGCTACGGTCGGCGCCATGGAACTCACGCACCGCACCAGCCTCGACGTGGACGCACCCGCGCAGACCGTGTATGCCCTGGTCAGCGATGTCACGCGCACCGGCGAGTGGAGCCCGACCTGCCGCAGCTGCGAGTGGGACGACCCGGCGCAGCAGGGGGTCGGTGCCCAGTTCAGCGGTCACAACGAGACGACGGAGCGGCGGTGGAGCACCCGCTCCACTGTCGTCGCGGCAGTGCCTGGTCGGGAGTTCGCGTGGGAGGTCGGCCAGGGATACGTGCGGTGGGCCTACCTGCTGACCCCACGGGAGGGCGGCACCGAGCTGACGCACACCTGGGAGTTCACCGACGCGGGCCAGCGCTACTTCGAGCAGACGTATCGTCCTGACGCGCCGGCGCAGATCGCGCAGCGGACCGCGGCCGCGCGGGAGGACATGCCTCGGACCCTCGCGGCCATCCGCGACATCGCGGAGCGCGACCACGCCGACCGCTGAGCGGACGGATCCTCTCCCCGCTCAGCAGGTATGCCGCGGGCTCACGACGGGTGTCGGCCCAGCCCAGCGTCCTTGGCCTTGGCGATCGCCTCGGCCCTGCCGCTCGCGTGCAGCTTGGCGTAGATGGACGACACCGCGTTGCGCACGGTCTTGTTGGAGACGTAGAGCTGGGCCGCGATCTGGTCGTTGGACCGTCCCTCGGCCAGCAGGTCGAGGACGGTCCGCTCCCGTTCGGTGAGCTCGGGGAAGGGCACCTGCACGGCCGGCGCCGGGGCACCCATCCGCCCGAAGAAGTCCGCCACCCGCGCCGCCAGGGAGGCGCCGAACACCATCCCGCCGGCCGCCGCGGACCGGATCGCGCGCTCGACCTCCTCGGCCCCGGCCCCCTTGAGCAGATACCCGCTCGCACCGGCCCGCATCGCCGCCAGGATGGTGTCGTCGTCCTCGTTCATCGTCAGCATCAGGACGCTCACACCCGCGTGGCGCCCGGTGATGAAGCGCGCCGCGTCGATCCCGTCCAGCCGGGGCATCTGGATGTCCATGACCACGACCTCCGGCAGCACCTCCCGCACCACGTGCAGGGCCTCCTGCCCGTCGGCCGCGGTGCCGACCACCTCGATCCCCTCGAGCGCACCCAGCAGCGCGACCAGCCCGTCGCGCACGATCTGGTGGTCATCGACCACGACGACGCGGATCATCGGTCCTCCATCGGCAGGACGGCGCGCACCAGCGTGCCGCCATCGGGTGGGCAGGTCACCTCGGCGCGGCCGCCGAGCTCGCCGGCGCGCTCGCGCATGGACAGCAGCCCGACGCCGGACTCGGTGGTGTCGTCGATCCCGACGCCGTCGTCGCGGACGGTGACGACGAGCGCGTCGTCCTCGACGGCCAGCCGCACCTCGCAGCGGGTCGCCCGGGCGTGGCGGGTCACGTTGGTCAGGGCCTCCCCCACGATCCGGTATGCCGCCACCTCCACCGCCGCGGGCAGCGCCCCGAGGTCATCGGCGACCACCGTCGTCACCGGCCCGGCGGCGCTCATCCGGTCGACCTGCTGGGTGAGCGCGCCGACCAGGCCCCGGTCGTCGAGCGCCGGAGGTCGCAGGTCGTGCACGAGGCGGCGCACGTCGGCCACGACGTCCTGGACGTGCGCCGACGTCGCGGCGAGCTGCTCCTTGGCCTGCTGCGGCTCCCGGTCGAGCAGCAGCCGGGCGGACTCGAGCTGGAACACCACCCCGCCCAGCGCCGGCCCGAGGCCGTCGTGCAGGTCACGTCTGATCCGCCGGCGTTCCTCCGCCTGCGCGAGCACGAGGCGCTCCCGGCTGACCTGCAGCTCGTCGGCCAACCGGCTGCTGCGCGCGGCGGCAGCGGCCTGGCGCACCAGGTCGCCCAGCAGCTCCTCGTCCTCCGGCGTCAGCCGGCTGCGCAGGCCACGGACGGGCAGGACGAGCCGCCCGACCTCCTCCCCGCGGTAGGAGATCGGCAGCACCCTCGTCTCCCCCGGCCGCTCCCCCACCGTCGTGACCAGCCGTTCACCCCCACCGCGGTCCACCTCCACGCTGACGAAGGGCACGCGGAAGGCGTCGGCCACCGCCCGCGCGACCGCGGCCAGCTGCTCGCTGCCCTCGTCGGCCGTCTCGAGCGTGGCCGCCAGACCGGACACCGCGTCATACCGGTCGGCGCGGGAGCCGAGCACGAGGCGACGCACCCACCTGCTCAGCCACTCGCGCAGCGGCGCGTAGACGAGGACGGTCAGCAGGATGACCAGGAGCACGGCCTGGCGCTGGTCCAGGCGGTCCCCCATGAAGGCGGCGAGCAGGCCCAAGCCGAGCAGGTCGACCCCGACGACGATCGCCGTCAGCGACCCGTAGACCAGGGTGCGACCGAGCAGCTCCTCGATCGAGACGAGGGCAGGGTCGACGATGCCGATCGTCATGGCGGCGGCCGGCAGCAGCACGAGGAGGACGACGGAGAGGCTGACCATCGTGCCGAGGGCGACCAGGGAGACGGCCACCAGGGCCAGCACCGCGATGACCGACCACAGCAGCCACCGCATCCGGTCGCGCTCCAGGCCGTGCGAGCGGCGGAACCGCACGACGACCGTGGCCACCGCGAGCAGCAGCCCGGCGGTCGACGCCGTGGCGGTGATCGGCCGCGCGACGTCGACGACCGCCTCCGGCATGTCGAGCGCGCCGAGGTCGACGTCGATGCCGGGAGCGGCGACGTCGGGCAGGTTGTGGGCAGGTGCCACGACGATGAGGAGGGTGGCCAGGATCATGACGAGGGTGGCGGTCCACGAGGCGACCCGCCACCGGCCGGGCAGGAACCGGCCGGTGGGGAAGAGCAGGAGCAGCAGCGCGATCGTCACCGGGAGGAACGCGGCGGCCCGGTTGAGGAACCAGAGGGCGAGGTTGCTGCCCACGAGCGCTTCGTCATACCCGATCGCGTAGCGCACCCAGGACTGGGCGAGGCCGTCCAGCGCCCAGAAGCACCCGAGCCAGGCCAGCGCCCAGCCGAAGCCCTGGCTCCGGTCACGCACGAGGATGACGGTGGCGAGGGCGGCCAGCAGCGGACCGAGGACGGCGTAGGGCCAGCCCCAGCCGGGCGCGAGCTGCGCGCCCGCGCCGGTCGGGTCGGTGCGCAGGTCGAGGCCGACGCTGAGCGCGAAGATGGCGCCCGTGACCAGCAGGAAGCCGGCCCCCGCCCATCGGGCGGCGGCCGGCTCCGGCGATCGAGGACCGAGCACGGTGCTCACTCTGTCAGTCCCTCAGCTGTTGCGGTATGCCTTGTCACCGGCGGCGAACCCGATGGCGGTGACGAGGAGCCACGGCACGGCAACGAGGCCGGCCAGGTACTGCATCGGGGAGATCCCCAGCAGCATCGTCAGCCCGCCCAGGACGAGCCCGACCAGACCCAGCCAGCGCGGCACGACCCGGGCGCGGGCAGCGAGGAAGATGCTGACGCCGCTGAGCCCGGTGAGGGTCCACAGCCACGGGATCGTGCCGATCCAGTGGTTGTACATGATCGCGTTGCTCGGAGCGACGCCGGCGTCGCCGGCGGCGAGCGCGAGCATGAACTCGGTGTCCAGCCCGGAGGCCAGGATGGACACGACTGCGGTGCCGAGCAGGCCGGCGAACGCCGTCAGCGGCAGCGCGCTGTCGGTGGGCGACGTCGCCCGGAGGCGGCGGTAGAGGCCGGCGCCGAAGACGATCATTAGGACCGCGCCGAGCGCGGTGACCGAGTGGAAGGCGAACATCCAGCCGGCCTGCGTCTCGAGCCTGGCGACGACCTGCTCGGGCGTCGTGAGGGTCGGGTCATAGACCGCGTTGACGGCACCGCTGGTGACGATCGTGCCGATCCCTGCGAGTGCGGCCCCGACGCCGCAGAGCGCCCAGAGACGGCTCCGGCGCGGGCGGACCGGCGCCGGCTCGGCGACGACGTCCGAGCGGACGGGGTTGGTGGTGATGGTGGTCATCGCGACTCCTTGTGTGTCGTGGTTGATGCGATGACACGACTGTGGCGGGCACGGTGTCCCGCGGGACAGGGACAGGTGGGCACACGTTGTCCCTGGTCGAGGGCAGCACGGCACCAGGCGCCCGCGACGTGGATCGGCGCGCGCTGGTATACCGTGCGGCGCGTGAGTCAGGACGAGCTGCGGATCAAGGGCCTCCTGGGCGAGCCCGAGCTCGGACCCTGGGGGCTGGCCACGTTCATGGTCGAGCTGAGCCGATGGCCCACGGGCGTCGAGGTCGAGTCGCTCCAGCGGCTGGCCCACCGGATGACCCGCGCCGATGTGCGCGTGCCCGCCAGCGACCGCAGCGAGACACCCTGCCTCGAGGTCCAGCGCGCACGCGCGCGGCAGCTGCCGCAGGTGGTCTCCGAGCTCGAGGATCTCTTGGCCCGGGTCCGTGCCGACGACCCGGGACGGCGGCGTCAGCGCCAGCGCCAGCGCGAGAGCCAGCGCGAGAACATCTCCAGCGAGCTGCACCGGCTGCTCGGCTCCGACGAGCAGCGTCCACCGTCAGGCTGAGGGCCCTGGGTCCTCGGGTCGTGCCCTCAGGACGCGGCCTCCCGCAGGGAGGACAGCGCCAGCCGCTCGACGAGCTCGTCCGGGACGGGCCTGCGTGCGGTGAAGGTGATGCCGGTCTTGGTCGCCTTCAGACCCGCACCGGCGATCTCCTCCGCGTGCTCCGCGACGGCGCCGGGCAGGACATACAGCCCGCACTGCTTGCTGAACGCCGCATAGCTGGCGACCACGACGCCCTCGAACCTGAAGCCGGGCATGGCGTAGGCCATCATCTCCTCGGCCTCCGGGAGGGTCTGCGCCAGGAGACCGCGCAGCCGCGTGAGCACCTCGCGGAAGTGCTCGGGCGCCGCAGCGATGTAGTCGTCGTGGTCGATCGGCTGCGGCTGCTCGCTCATGGCCGCAGTCTGTCACCGGCTCGTCTCAGAGCCCCTGCCAGTCCGGCTTGTTGGCCCACGCCTCCCGGTAGTAGCCGGCCAGCTCCAGGCGCGCGGCGGCCGCGTCGTCGAGCAGGACGCTCACGTGGGGATGCCACTGCAGGACGGTCGCGGGCCAACGCGCCGACACCGGGCCCTCCACCAGCTCGGCGACCGCGCGCGCCTTGCCCTCCCCGGTCGCGACCAGGACGACGTGCCGGGCCTGCATGATCGTCGCCAGGCCCTGGGTCAGGCAGTGCGTCGGCACCGCGTCGGGGTCCCCGTCGAAGAAGCGCGCGTTGTCCTCCCGCGTGCGCCGGGTCAGGGTCTTGATCCGGGTGCGGCTCGCGAGCGAGGACCCGGGCTCGTTGAAGGCGATGTGGCCGTCGCTGCCCAGCCCGAGCAGCTGGACGTCGACCCCGCCCGCGGCGGCGATGCGGTCCTCGTAGGCCCGTGCCGCCGCCGGCAGGTCGTCCGCACTCCCCTGCGGGCTGTGCACCTGCTCCGGCGGGATCCCCGCCGGGTCGGTCAGCTCGCGCCGGATCTCGGTGCGGTAGCTCGCCGGGTGGCCCTCGGGCAGCCCGACGTACTCGTCCAGCGAGAAGGTGCTCACCCCCGACAGGTCGAGCTCGCCCGCCCGCACCCGGGCGACGAGCCGGGCATACACCGGGCGCGGGCTGGACCCGGTCGCCACGCCGAGCACCGCTCGCGGCCGCGAGCGCACCAGCCGGCTCACCACATCGGCGCCGAGCCGGCCGATCTCGTCCGCACCGCCGCAGATCACCACCTCCATCAGTCCACGACCTCCAGCCGGGTGGGCGCCACGGCGGCAGGCTCGGGCATCCGGAGCGGCGCGTGGCCGGGGGTGATCCGCCCGGCCAGCCGCGCGTGGCGGGCTCCGGTGACCCCGGGGACGGTGCCCGGCAGACCGTGCCAGGTGAGGAAGCCCAGCAGCGCGAAGAGGCAGGCCTCCTTGCCGTCGACCGGTATGCCGTGCGCGTCGCTCGTGGTGACCTGCGCCTCGGGCAGGGCGCGCCGCAGCCGCGACAGCAGCGTGAGGTTGTGGGCACCGCCGCCGCTGACCACCAGCTCCGCGGGCGCATGCGGGAGGAGCGCGTCGGCGACGGTCCGCGCGGTCAGCTCGGTGAGGGTCGCGAGCAGGTCGGCGTCCGCGACCGGACGGCCCACGGCGGCCAGCGCGTCGTCGACGTGGCGCAGGTGGAAGTGCTCCTTGCCGGTCGTCTTGGGTGGCCGCCGCTCGTAGTAGTCGTCTGCCAGCAGGATCGCCAGCAGCTCGTCGTCGACGCTCCCCGACGCCGCGCCTGCACCGTCCACGTCGTAGCGGTGCCGGCCGGCGGTCTGCCGGGCGACCGCCGCGTCGACCAGGGCATTCGCCGGGCCCGTGTCGAAGGCGAGCACCCCGCCGGCGTCGACGACGGTGGCGTTGGCGATGCCGCCGAGGTTCAGCGCCGCGCAGGTATGCCCTCGCCCGCCGAGCCACAGCGCGTCCCAGGTGCTCGCCAGGGGCGCGCCCTGCCCGCCCGCGGCGACGTCGGCCACGCGCAGGTCGGAGACGACGGGGGCGCTGGTGCGCTCCGCGATCCAGGCGGGCTGGCCGACCTGGAGGGTGCCGGCCACCGTGCCGTCGACCACGTCGTGGAAGAGGGTCTGCCCGTGCGAGGCGACGAGGTCCGGGGTCCCCCCGGCCAGGTCGACGCCCATCGTCGCCACCGCCTCGGCGAAGGCCTGACCCACCCGCGTGTCGATCCGGCACACCTGCTCCAGCCCCACCTGGCCGGGCGGGAGGGCCCCTAGCACGCTCTCGCGCAGGTCGTCGGCGAAGGGCACGGTCCCCGACCCGAGCACCCGGAGCCGGACCACGACGTCCACCAGCTCGACCTCGAGGGCCGCGACGTCGATCCCGTCCACGCTCGTCCCCGAGCCCACGCCGACGACGATCACGACGGCACCAGCGCCAGGGCACCGCGGACCGAGTCGCCGCTGCGGGCGAGCAGCTCCCGCGCCCGGGCCGCGTCCGCGCCGCCGAGCACCATGACCACGGCGACCTTGGTGCTCCAGCCGGCGTCCTCGAGCGCGTCGGTGGCCTGCCGGACGTCGCAGCCGGTGACCCTGCCGACCATCCGCACCGCACGGTCGCGGAGCTTGACGTTGGAGGCCTGCATGTCGACCATGAACGGCCCGTGCGTCTTGCCGAGCCGCACCATGACGGCGGTGGAGAGGGCACCCAGCAGCATCTTCTGCGCGGTGCCGGCCTTGAGCCGGGTCGAGCCGCTGATCACCTCGGGCCCGGTCGGCACCTCGATCGCGTGGTCCACCCCGGCCGAGGCCCGCGCACCGGTGTTGCTGGACACGGCGACGGTCAGGGCGCCCCGCCCGGCCGCCTCGCGCAGCCCGTGCAGGACGTAGGGCGTCCGCCCCGAGGCGCTGATCCCCACCACGACGTCCTGCGGGCCGACACCGGCGTCGCGCACCATGGCCGCGCCGGCGGGTCCGTCGTCCTCGGCCCCCTCGCGGGCCTGCACCATCGCCTCGACTCCCCCGGCGGGCAGCGCCTGGACGAGCTCGGGAGGCGTGCCGTAGGTGGGCGGGACCTCTGAGGCGTCGACGAAGGCCAGCCGGCCCGGCGTCCCGGCGCCGAGGTAGAACATCCGCCCGCCGCCGCGCAGCCGGTCGGCGATGTCGTCCACGGCGGCGGCGACCGTGCCGGTGACGGCCAGCAGCGCGGGCGCGACCGTCGACTCCGCCTCCCAGAGCTCGCGCAGCACCGCGGCGGAGTCACGCTCGTCCAGGTCGAGCAGGTCCTCGCGCACCCCCTCGGTCGCGAGCGCGCCGATCACCTCGGCCGGGCCGGTCGCGCTGGACGCGTCGGTCTCGGTCCGAGCGCCGGGGGGCTCGTCGTCGGCACGCCGCACGACGCTGACCTGGTCGGCCACGACCGTGCTCGGCTCGCCCGCACAGGCCTGTCGGGCGAGCAGCTCGGCCCCGTCCAGCGACGTCCCCCCGGCCGGCAGGACGCTCCCGCCGACCGCGGCGGCGAAGGGCTCGGCGAGGATCGCGCCGACGTCCGCGAGCCCCCCGGCGAGGCACACCGGCAGGCCCGGGTCCAGCGCGTCCCGGCAGGCCGTGGCGGTGCGGGCCAGCGCCTGCGCCGCGTCGTGCCAGATCTGCCGGGCCACCTCGTCCCCCTCACGTGCGGCGTCTGCGACGTCCGGCGCGAAGGAGGCGATCAGCCGCGACGGGTGGTCAGCGGAGTGCACCAGCGCGGGCAGCCCGACCAGCTCGCGGAACCGCTGCGTGGCCGCGTGCTCGAGCGCGGCCGACCCACCGCGGCCGTCCCGGTGATCCAGGGCCGCGCGCAGACCGGCGCGGCCCACGGCATACCCGCTCCCGTCGTCGCCCAGCAGGAATCCCCAGCCGTCGCGCACCACGGTCCGCCCCCCGGCGTCGGCCCCCAGGGCCACCGCGCCGGTGCCCGCCGCCACCACGACTCCGGGGCGGTCGCCGATCGCCCCGAGATAGGTCGTGGTGACGTCGCCGGTGAGCACCACCACGTCGGCGAGCTCGTTGACCAACGCTGCCGCGAGCGCCCCCCGCCGGGCGCTCGCAGCGTGGTAGCCGACCAACCCCATTGCCAGGACGTCGACGCGCCCCGGGCCCGGAGGAAGGGAGGCCAGCGCCGTGCGCAGCGCCCCCATCACCTCACGCACCCCGTCCGCCGCGGCCAGACCCACCACGCCGGGCCCCTGCGCCTCGGTCGGGCCCTCCGGTCCGCTCCGGCGCACCCGGACCCCGGTCTTGCCGACGTCCACCGCCAGCGTCGTCGGCACGGTGCCCGGTCTCTGCGTCGTCGTTGACATCACGAGCGTCAGTGTGCCAGGGTTTGGACCGTTGGTCTAGCACCGTTGGTCTAGATGCCTCTGACAAGGACGTGAGAGCAGATGCCCCAGCCGAACCCCCGACGACGCCGTGCCGCACTCGCCCTCGCGCTCCCCCTGGGCGCCAGCCTCGCCCTCGCCGCGCCGGCGCTCGCCTCGACCCCGTCGAGCGCGTCGGCCGGCGGCCCGCCGCTGTCGGACTGCCGCCTCTCCCCCGAGGCACCGCTGCACGAGATGCGCGGCGTCTGGATCGCCAGCGTCGCCAACATCGACTGGCCCTCGCAGCCCGGCCTCAGCCCGCAGGAGGCCCAGGCTGAGCTGCTCGCGTGGTACGACGAGGCGGCGGCGTCCGGGCTGAACAGCGTCTTCGTCCAGGTGCGGCCCACCGCCGACACCTTCTGGCCCTCCGAGCTCGAGCCCAGCAGCGCCTGGATCACCGGCGAGCAGGGCGCGGACTTCGGCGGCTGGGATCCGATGGCCTTCGCTGTCGAGGAGGCGCACGCCCGGGGCCTGGACTTCCACGCCTGGTTCAACCCCTACCGCATCACCCTCACCGGCACCGACCCCTCGGTGCTCGCCGAGGACCACCCCGCCCGGGTCCACCCCGACTGGGCCGTGCCCTACGGCGGCAAGCTCTACTACGACCCCGGCGTGCCGGCGGTCCGCGAGCACACCACCGCGGTGATCATGGAGGCGGTCGAGCGCTACGACATCGACGGCGTCCACTTCGACGACTACTTCTACCCCTACCCCGTGGCCGGTGAGGAGTTCCCGGACGACGCGAGCTTCGCCGAGTTCGGGGGCGACTTCGAGGACCGCGGCGACTGGCGCCGCGACAACGTCAACCGGCTGATCGAGGGGCTGGACCGCCAGATCGGGCAGACCAAGCCGCACGTCGCCTTCGGGGTCAGCCCGTTCGCCGTGTGGCGCAACGCCGGCACCGACCCGGAGGGCTCGGACACGACCGCCGGTGCCCAGACCTACGACGACCTGTATGCTGACACCCGCCTGTGGGTGCGGCAGGAGTGGCTCGACTACGTGCTCCCGCAGGTCTACTGGGCGATCGGCTTCGAGCCTGCGGCCTACGACGTGCTGGTGCCCTGGTGGAGCGAGCAGGTGGACGGCACCGACGTCGCGCTGTGGATCGGCCAGGCCACCTACAAGGTGGGCACCTCGACGCAGAGCCCGGAGTGGTCCGACCCGCAGGAGATGGTGCGCCACCTCGACCTCAACGAGCAGCACCCGCAAGTGACCGGTGACGTCTACTTCTCCGCCAAGGACGTGCGCGCCAACCGCCTCGACCACTGGCCGCTGCTGCAGCAGGTGCACTACACCAACCCCGCCCTGCCACCGGCCCTGCACCCCGGCACGACCGCGGAGGTGGAGGCACCGAGCAAGGTCAAGGCCAGGGGCACCGCGGACGGCACCCGCCTGTCGTGGCGGCACGCCGGCGACGACGCGGGCTTCGCGGTCTACCGCGTCGACGACGCGCGCGGCCCGGGCCGGCTGAGCTGCGAGGACCTGGACGAGGACAGCCTCGTCGCGGTGCTCGGGACCGGTGACCGCAGCTGGACCGACACCGAGGGCGACAAGCACGACGTCTACGTGGTCACGGCGCTGTCGACGGACAACACCCAGTCAGCTCCATCCCGCCCGGTGCGTGGTCGATGAGCGCGGAGCCACAGCCTGCCGCGGGGCCGCCCCCACCGGCCCCCGCGGCACCTCCGCGCGCGAGCAAGGCGCACCTGGTGCGGCAGCGGCTCGAGGACCTCATCGCGCCGATGAGCCCGGGCGAGCCGCTCCCCGCCGAGCGGGACCTCGCGGCCGACCTCGGTGTCGCCCGGATGACGCTGCGCCGGGCGGTGGAGGCCCTGGTCGCCGACCACCGGCTGATCCGCCGGGCGGGCGCCGGGACCTTCGTCGCACCCACCCGGGTGGACCAGCAGCTGTCGGCGACGTCCTTCTCCAGCGACATGCGCTCGCGCGGGATGACGCCCGGGGCGCACACGGTCTGGGCACGGGAGCAGCCGGCCGGGGTCATGCTGGCCTCGGTCCTCGGCATCGACCCCACGGCGCGCCTGGTGCACGTGCGCCGGGTGCGGACCGCCGACGGGGAGCCGATGGCGCTGGAGGACCTGCACGTCCCCGCGGCGCTGGTGCCGGGCCTGACCGGCACCGACCTCGAGGACGCCTCGTTCTACCAGCTGCTCGACTCCCGCTACGGGTTGTCGATCAGCGCCGCGACCCAGACCATCGAGCCGCACCTGGTCACCCCGGACGAGGCGGACCACCTCGGCACCCACGCCGGCGCCCCCGCCTTCCTCTTCGAGCGCACCTCCCGCGTCTCGGACGGGCAGGTGGCGGAGTTCGTCCGGTCCGTCTACCGCGGCGACCGCTACCGCATCCTCGTCGACATCTTCCCCACCTCCACCGGCGACCGCCGGTGACCGACCTCCACCAACGCGCACACCCCCGAAAGGACACACCATGAAGAGCACATCCCGCGCCATGCTCGCGCTGGCCGCCGCCAGCGCGCTCACCCTGTCCGCCTGCGGCGGCGACTCCGGCACCGACGGCGGCTCGGACGGCGCCACCGACGCCTCGGGCGAGACCCTCACCGTGTGGATCATGGAGGGCACCAACCCCGACCCCACCCCCTTCTTCGACGAGGTCAGCACGGCCTTCGAGGAGGAGACCGGCGCGACCCTGGACATCCAGTTCGTGCCGTGGGCCTCGGCGCACGACAAGTTCACCAACTCGATCGCCGGCGGCACCGGCCCGGACGTCGCCGAGGTCGGCACCACCTGGACCCCGGAGTTCGGCGACGCCGGGGCGCTGATGGACCTCTCCGACCGGATCGACGAGGCCGGCCTGGCGGACGGCTACGTCGGCAGCGTGCTGGACTCCGGCACCGTCGAGGAGGCCGTCTACGGCGCCCCCTGGTATGCCGGTGTCCGCTCCATCGTCTACCGCACCGACCTGCTGGAGGAGGCGGGCGTGGAGCCGCCCACCACCTGGGACGAGCTCGTCACGGTCGGCGAGGCGCTCAAGGAGTCCGACCCCGAGCTGGTGCCCTTCCCGGTGCCCAACTCCACGCATACCACCACCCCCTTCATCTGGGGCGCCGGTGGCGAGGTCGCCACCCAGGACGGCGACGTCTGGAGCTCCGGCCTGGACTCGCCCGAGTCGATCGAGGGGCTGACCTTCCTGGAGAGCCTGGCCGGCGAGCACGACCTGTCCACCCCGGCGGCCAGCACCTGGAACGAGGCGGACACCCGCGACGCCTTCGCCCGCGGCGAGGCCGGCATGATCATCAGCGGCTCCTGGACCCCGAAGTCGATCATCGAGGCCAACGCCGACCTCGAGGGCAAGCTCGGGGTCGTGCCGATCCCGGGCCAGGACGGCGGCATGGCCCCGTCCTTCGCCGGCGGCTCGCACCTGTCGGTCTTCGAGACCACCGACAACGAGGACCTGGCGTGGACCTTCGTCGAGATGATGACCACCGGTGAGTTCGCCCAGAAGTGGGGCGAGCAGACCGGCTTCTTCCCGGCGACGAACGACCTGCTCACCCAGCTGGAGGAGGCCGACGACCCGCTGGTGGCACCGTTCGCGCAGCAGATGAAGGACGGCAGCGCCACGCTCCCGGTCACCCCGCTGTGGGGTCAGGTCGAGGGCGCCCAGACGGTGCCGGCGATGATGGAGTCCATCCTCGGTGGCAAGGCCAGCGTGGAGGAGGCCGCCACCACCGCCGCCGACGAGATGAACGAGATCTTCGGCTCGTGAGCTCACCCGCCCTGGGGTCGGCGCGGCGGCCGTGGCTGCTGCTCGCGCCGACCCTGGCCGTCATCGGCATCCTGCTGCTGTGGCCCATGGTCCGCGTCGTGCTGCTGTCCTTCCAGGACTTCGGCCTGCGCGAGCTGGTCCGCGGCGGGGCCGAGTTCGTCGCGATCGACAACTACCGCGACGTGCTCACCGACGACCGGCTGTGGCGGGTCGCCCTGCCCAACACGGCGATCTTCGCGCTGGTCTGCGTGGTGCTGACGGTGGCGGTCGGCACGCTGGTCGCGCTGCTGCTGCACCGGCTCTCCCCCGGGTGGCGGACGCTGGTGACGATGTCGGTGATGGCCGCCTGGGCGGTGCCGGCCGTGACCGGGACGTATGTCTGGGTCTACCTCTTCGACGCACGCGCCGGCTTCCTCACCGGGGTGCTGGGCCAGCTCGGCCTGGTCGACGTCGCGACCCAGAACCTCTTCACCGAGCGGGGCTGGTTCTACGCGATCGCCACGCTCAACGTCGTGCACCACGGCTTCCCGTTCGTCGCCGTCACCGTGCTGGCCGGGCTGATGACGATCCCGACCGAGCTGCCGGAGGCGGCGATGATCGACGGCGCCAACGCCTGGCAGCGGTTCCGGCACATCACCGTGCCGATGCTGCGGCCGGTCTTCGCGATCGTGACGATCCTGTCCACGATCTGGGACTTCAAGGTGTTCACCCAGATCTACCTCATGCCCGGCGGTGACGGGTCCAACCGGGAGGTGCTCAACCTGGGCACCTGGAGCTACATCACCGCCATGTCGCAGAACAAGTTCGGCCTCGGCGCGGCCATCGCCGTGCTGCTCACCCTGCTGCTGCTCGCCATCACCGCGGTCTACCTGCGGACGCTGTTCAAGGAGGAGGAGCTGTGAGGCGGCTGCTCGGGCGCAGCGGGCTGGTGCTGGCCAGCCTCACGGTCGTCGTCTTCAGCATCTTCCCGGTCTTCGTCATGCTCGGCACCGCGCTCGACCCGGCCGCCAACGCCGGCGGGCGCGGCGTCATACCCTCCGGGATCTCCTTCGAGCACTTCGCCCGGATCTTCTCCCAGACCCGGTTCCCGGACTACCTGCTCAACTCGCTCATCGTCGCGGTCGTGACCGTCGTCGCCAGCGGCCTGCTCGCGCTCTTCGCCGCCGTCGCGGTGGCGCGCTTCCGCTTCTCCGGGCGGACCAAGATCCTCATGATGATCCTCATCGTGCAGATGGTGCCGATGGAGGCGTTGGTGATCCCGCTGTTCCTCCAGGCGCGGAACCTGGGCCTGCTCAACAGCCTGCTCGGGCTCTCGGTGGTCTACATCGCGTTCAGCCTGTCCTTCGCGATCTGGACCCTGCGCGGGTTCGTCGCGGCCGTCCCGGTCGAGCTGGAGGAGGCGGCCTACCTCGACGGGGCGAGCTGGTGGCAGATGTTCTGGAAGGTGCTCTTCCCCCTGGTCGCGCCCGGCCTGGTCGCGGTGAGCGTCTTCAGCTTCATCCTGGCGTGGAACGAGTTCATCTTCGCCCTGACCTTCATGGCCGACGACGACATGTATACCGCTGCCGTCGGTCTGCGCACGTTCTTCACCCGCAGCGGCACCGACTGGGGTGCGGTGATGGCCGCCAGCTCCATCATCACGGTGCCGGTGATGATCTTCTTCGTCGCCGTCCAGTCGCGGCTGTCCAGCGGACTCATGGCAGGAGCCACCAAGGGATGAGCGCTCACGACGGACCCGCCGCGGACGACCAGCGGCGCGACGCACTGGGCGTGCTCGCCCCCGGCTTCGTCGGGACCGAGCTGCCGGACTGGCTGGCCGGGCTGCTGTCCGACGGGCTGGCCGGCGGCTGGCTCTTCGGCCACAACGTCGTCGACGGTGACCAGCTGCGCGCGCTGAGCGGGGCGATCCACGACCGGCGCGGACAGGCCCTGGTCTGCGCCGACGAGGAGGGCGGCACGGTGACCCGGCTGCACCACCGGGACGGCTCCCCGTGGCCCGGCGCGTGGGCGCTCGGCGTGGTGGACGACGTGCAGACCACCCGGGCCGTCTACCGCGGCATGGGCGCCGAGCTCGCGGCCGCCGGGGTCGACCTCACCGCCGCCCCGGTCGCCGACGTCAACAGCGAGCCGACCAACCCGGTGATCGGCGTGCGCTCCTTCGGCGCCGATGCCGACCTCGTGGCCAGGCACGTCACCGCCGCGGTGCACGGGCTGCGCGACGCCGGCGTCGCCTCCTGCGCCAAGCACTTCCCCGGCCACGGGTCGACGACCCTCGACTCGCACCTCGACCTGCCGATCCTCGACGTCGACGACGACCTGCTCGCGAGCAGGGACCTGGTGCCCTTCGCCGCCGCCGTTCGGGCGCGGGTCGACACCGTCATGACCGGTCACCTGGTCGTGCCCGGCCACGGGGAGCTCCCCGCCACGCTCAACCCCTCGCTGCTGCGGATGCTGCGCGACCAGGTCGGCTTCGACGGCGTGATCTGCACCGACGCGCTGGACATGGCGGCGGTCGCCGACCGCTTCGGCCGCGAGCGCAGCGCGGTGCTCGCGCTCGCGGCGGGCGCGGACCTGCTGTGCATCGGCAACCCTGTCTTCCCCGGCGACGACGACGCGCACGCCGACACGCTGCGGCTGGTGGAGGCGATCGTGGCTGCTGTGCGGGCCGACGAGCTGCCCGCCGACCGGCTGCGGGAGGCGGCCGCGAGGGTCCGCGGGCTGGGAGCGGCGCAGGCGGCCAGGCGGCAGGACCGTGCCGGGGCCGGCGCCGACCCCGTCGCACCGGACCCGGGCGACCTCGACCTGGCCCGGGGAGCCGCCACGCGGGCGCTGCGGGTCAGCGGCCGGTGCGGGCACGTGGCCGGGGCCGAGGTCGTGGGGCTGAGCACCCGCGGCAACATCGCCAGCGGCGCCCGTCAGGAGGTCCTCACCCGGGTCCTGGCGGCCGGGTGCGGGGGCACGGTGCGCGACCTGGACGAGCTTCTCGGCACGCACCCGCACACCCGGGCCGCGACACGTGGTGGACTGGTCCTCGTGAGCGACGACCACTCCGACCTCGCCGACCCACGACTGGGCGGCCTCCTCGCCCGGGCCGACGCCCTGGTGCACACCGGGATCCGCGACGTCCCGCCGGACTTCGGGGTGCCCTGCGTCATCCGGACCTTCGGCGGCGGCCTGGCCGGCGCCCGGGCCGCGTCCGAGGCGCTCGCCGGGGCCGGCCGGTGAGGCTGGTCTCCGCCGAGCAGGTGCTCTGGCCCGACGGCAGCCTCTCCGGCGGCTGGGTGGGGATGGACGAGGGTCGGATCACCCAGGTCGGGCGCGGTGCACCACGGGAGCCCGCCGACGCGCATACCTCCTTCCTCTCCCCCGGCTTCGTGGACATCCACTGCCACGGCGGCGGGGGGCACAGCTTCGCCACGCTGGACCCGGAGGAGGTGCAGGCTGCCGCCGCGACGCACCACCGGCAGGGCACCAGCACCGTCGTCGCCTCCCTCGTCTCCGCCGACGCGGAGCCGCTGCTGGCCCAGGTGCGCGCGCTGGCGCCGCTGGTCCGGGGCCGGATGATCGCCGGGATCCACCTGGAGGGCCCGTGGCTCAACCCGCTCCACCGGGGCGCCCACGACCCGAGCACCCTGCGCGACCCGGACCCCCGGGAGATCGACGCGCTCCTCGAGGCCGGCGCGGGCAGCATCTGCATGGTGACGCTCGCGCCGGAGCTGCCCGGGGGGATGGAGGCGATCCGCCAGCTGGTGGCCGCGGGTGTCGTCGTCGCCGTGGGTCACACCGACGCCGACGCCGACCAGCTGCGGGCCGCGGTCGACGCCGGCGCGGAGGTGGTCACCCACCTGTGCAACGCGATGCGGCCGATCCACCATCGCGACCCGGGCCCGGTCGTCGCGGCCCTCGCCGACTCCCGACTGACCCTGGAGCTCATCGTCGACGGGGTGCACCTGCACGACGACGTCGTCGACCTGCTGCACCGCAGCTCGCGGGCCCGGATGGTGCTGGTCAGCGACGCGATGGCCGCCGCCGGTGCGGAGGACGGGCGGTATGCCCTCGGCTCGATGGAGGTCGAGGTCGTCGACCGGGTGGCGCGCACCGTGGACACCGGCGGCATCGCCGGCAGCACCCTCACCCTCGACCGGGCCGTGCGCCGCGCGGTGGGGGCCGGCGTCGGGATCGGCGAGGCGCTCGCGGCGGCGACCAGCTATCCGGCCCGCACCCTCGGGCTGGACGCCGGGCAGCTCACCGTGGGCGGTCGAGCCGACCTGGTCGGGCTGGACGACGACCTGGGCGTCGACGTGGCCATCAGGGGCGGGGAGGTCCTGCAGCAGTCGTGACGTCCGGCTCCGCGGCCAGCGCCGCGGCCCTCGCCTGCAGGTGCTGCCGCTCGGCGTCGTTGCGGCACAGCTCCAGCGCCGCCCGGAAGTGCGCGGCCGCGGCAGCCCGCTCCCCCGCGCGCGCCAGCAGCTCCGCGCTCACCGCGGCCACCCGGTGGCTGCCGGGCAGGTCGACCTCCTCCAGGGCTGCGAGTCCCGCCCGAGGCCCGCTGGCCTCGGCGACGGCCACCGCCCTGGCCAGCCGTGCCGCCGGGGTGGGGTCGATGGAGACCAGTTGGTCGTAGTGGGCGACGATCCGGTCCCAGCGGGTCTCGGACACCTGCCGTGCGGTCGCGTGCTCGGCCGCGACGAACGCCTGCAGCAGGTAGGTCGCCGCCTGCTCGGGCAGGGACCTGCCCACCACCGACGGGGACTCCAGCAGGGCCACCGCCTCCTGGATCTCCTCCCGGTGCCACCGGGTGCGGTCCTGGTCCCCGAGCAGCACCAGCCGCCCCTTCGGGTCGACCCGCGCGTCCCGCCGCGAGTGCTGCAGCAGCACGAGCGCCAGGAGCGCGGTGAGCGTCGGGTCCTCCGGACGCAGCCCGCGCACGGTCCGGGTGAGCCTCACCGCCTCGCCGGCCAGCGAGGCCCGCACCGGGTCCGGCCCGCTGGCCGGGGCATACCCGGCGGTGAAGGCGAGGTAGGCCGTCTGCGCGACCGTCGCGAGCCGGGCCGGCAGCGCGTCCAGGTCGGGGATGGCGAAAGGGATGCCGGCCGCGACGATCTTCCTCTTGGCGCGGGTCAGCCTGGCGGCCATCGTGGTCTCGCTCACGAGGAAGAGCCGCGCGATGTCGTAGGTGCTGATGCCCAGGACGAGGCGCAGCGCGAGCGCGCTCGCGGCCTCCGGGGACAGCGCCGGGTGGGTGCACATCAGCACCAGGCGCAGCAGGTCGTCCTCGACCACGTCCCCGGTGTCCGCCATGGTGCGCTGCGGCTGCCGGTCCAGGTCCGTGGCGATGAGGGCGTGCCTGCGCCGCGCCATCGCCTCCGAGCGGAGCCGGTCGACGACCCGGCGGCGTGCCACCGTCTGCAGCCAGGCCGCAGGGTTGTCGGGCACGCCCTCGACCGCCCAGCGACGGGCGGCCGCCTCGACGGCGTCCCCGAGGGCGTCCTCGACCAGGTCGAGCCGGCGGAAGTGCGCGAGGAGGAGGGCGACCAGGCGCCCCCACTCCTCGCGCACCACGCGGTCCAGCTCGGCGGTCACACCGCTCAGTATGGATCCACCACCGGGCTGACCTGCATGTCGTAGGCCGGCAGGACGGTCAGCAGCTCCAGCACCACGTCCAGGTCGGGCGCCTCGAGCAGGTAGAAGCCGCCGAGCTGCTCGACCGCCTCGGCATACGGGCCGTCGGTCACGTGACGCTCACCGGCGCGGGTCCGGATCGAGGTCGACGTGTCGCCGGCGCCCAGAGCCTCCCCCGCCAGGATCTCGACGCCCTCCCGGGCCTGGCAGGCCCGGTCGAACTCCCCGAACTGCTCGATCATCGCGCCCTGCTCGTCCTCCGACATCCCGGACCATGCCGGCAGCTCGCCGTCGGCCATGAGGAGCACGACGTACTTCATGACGCCTCCTCGTCCGAGCTCGGGCGGTCCTCGGGGTTGACGTTGGGACGGACCTCGATGCCGTCACCAGTCCGGGCGATGATCTGGAAGCACTCGACCATGCCGTCCAGGTCGTCGGTCTCGATCTGGTAGTAGCCGCCCACCTGCTCGACGGTCTCGGCGTAGGGACCGTCGGTGACGGGACCGCCCCCGGCCGGGATGGACCGGGCCTGCGTGGTCTGGGTCAGCTCCGCGCCGCCCACGATGGTGTGCCCGCCGGCCGCCAGCGCCTCACCGAGCTTGTCGTACTGCGCATACCCGTCGGTGCGCTCGGCCAGGCTCATCGAGGTCCACCACCGATCGGCAGCCCCGATGATCAGAACTGTGTACTGAGCCATGCGTCGTCTCCTCGTGTCGTCGGGCCGCCGTGCGCGACCTCACCAGCATGTCGGACGAGCGCAGCGGATATCGACACCGTCCGCGAGAATTTTTCCGGACCCCTGGGGCATGCTCTACATTGCCTGGCGTGAGTGCCCAGGCCCCGTCCGCTGTCATCCTCATCCGCGCCGAGAAGTTCGTGCCGAACCCCGCCACGGCCGCCGACAACGCCTTCCAGCAGGACGTGCCCGAGGGGCAGTCCGCGGAGGCCACCTCGGCCCGCGCCCTGGCGGAGATGGATGCGGTGGCGCAGGCGCTGCGCGACGCCGGGGTGCGGGTGCACGTCTTCGGCGACTCCGACCACACGCGACCGGACAGCGTCTTCCCCAACAACTGGCTCTCGACGCACCCCGGGGGCTACGTCGCCGTCTACCCGATGTATGCCTCGAACCGGCGGCACGAGCGGCGCGGCGACATCCTGGAGATGCTCAAGGCGGACTACCGGCTGCAGACGATCGTCGACTACTCCGGCCTGGAGCCGGACGGCATCTTCCTCGAGGGCACGGGGGCGATGGTGCTCGACCACGTCTCCCGGGTCGCCTACACCGCGGTCAGCCACCGCGCGGACACCCACGTGCTGGAGCGCTTCTGCAGCGACTTCAACTACGAGCCGATGCCGTTCGACGCCGTCGACTCGGGCGGGGTGCCGGTCTACCACACCAACGTCATCGCCTGCATCGGCACCGACGTCGCGCTCGTCGCGCTGGACCTCATCGCCGACGAGCAGCGGCGCCAGGAGGTGCGCGAGCGGCTCGAGGTGACCGGGCGGGAGATCGTCGAGCTCAGCGAGGACCAGGTGCGGGAGTTCGCCGGCAACGCCGTCGAGCTGTGCGGCCGGACGCCGGAGGGGCGCAAGCGCTACATCATGGCGATGTCGGGCCGGGCCCGCCGCAGCCTCACCGGTGAGCAGCTGACCGTCATCGAGCGCTCGTGCGAGATCGTCTCGGTCGACATCCCGACGATCGAGCTGGCCGGCGGCTCGGTGCGGTGCATGATCGCCGGCGTGCACCTGGACCCCCGGCCGGTCGGCGCCCCCAGCCCGACCGCGACGGCGGAGGCCATCGACGAGCACCCGGTCAGCGCCGACGGGCAGGTCGAGGACTCCGGCCGGCGTCGCCGGTCGCTCGACCGCACCCCGGTCGCGCGCTAGGCCGCGACCGGGCCGGCGGAACCCCTCGCTCGTGGGGGCGGCTCAGGCCCGCGGGTCCTCGTCGTCCTCGTCGTCGGGCGGCGCCGGGAGGTCCCGGCGCAGCGGTCCCGCACCCTCGAGGTCCTCGAGCGTCATCCGGGCCAGGTCGAGCTGCTCGGTGTCCTCCCTCGCGACCCGCAGCTCCTCCAGCGCCACCTCGATCCGGCGCTGCCTGGCCAGCCGGGCCTGGTCCAGGCTGCGCACCGCCGAGGTGCCCGCGGCGACGAAGCTGCGCGCCTCGTCCTCTTCGCTGATGGGCAGCCGCGCGGTCTCCACCCATCCCGGGTCGGTGACCCGGAGCCGCACCGCCCGCTGGTCGTCCGGTGCGATGCGCAGGCCCTCCGTCGCCGGGACGGTGGTCCAGCGCTGCTCCCCGACGACGTCCAGGACGAAGCGGGTGTCGGGGGTGAGCCAACGCTGCTGCCCGGAGGCCCGCACCGACATCCGGCACAGCTCCAGGTCGCCGATGCTGCGGACGTGCCGGTCCAGCCCGGCCTGGGTCAGCCGTTGCTGTGCCGTCTCGACCGCCCGGGCGTGCGCGGCCTGGGCGTGCTGCAGCTGCTCGCGGGCCGCCGCCACCGCCTCGTCGTGCCGGGCGGTGGTCGTGGCCTGCCTGGCGGGCGCCGGCTCGGCGCGTCGCCGCCGCCCGAGGTGCCAGAGGAGCAGCAGCAGCACGATGACGAGCAGCACGACGAGGCGCCAGAGCATGGGGCCTCCTCGGTCGCACGTGCGGGTGGACTGCGGGAGACTGTATCCATGACCACCTCAGGAGCGCACCGGGCCGTCCCGCTCGTGCTCTACGACGCCGACTGCGGCTTCTGCACGCGTGCGGCCGGGTGGATCCCCCGGCTGGGAGCGCAGGTCGAGGTGTCGTCCCTGCAGGCCCACGACCTGGTGGCCCTCGGCGTCGACCCCGACCGCTCCGGGCTGGAAATGCCGGCGGTGCTGGAGGACGGGACCGTCGCCTGGGGGCACCACGCGTGGGCCGAGATCCTGCTGCGCAGCCCGCAGCCGTGGCGCCTGCTCGGGGCCGCGCTGGGGTCCCGGGTCATGGAGGTCCCGGGGGCCGCGGCATACCGTCTCGTCGCCGCGAACCGTGGCCGCCTCCCCGGCGGCACCGCCCAGTGCGCCCTGCCCCCGTCGCCAGGTGCCTGAGGCGCGGCGCCGGGTCCACGCGCGCGGGCCGGTGCCGGTCGACGAGGCGTGGGAGCGGTATGCCGACCCCGACCGGTGGTCCTCCTGGGCGCCCCACCTGCGCGGGGTCGAGATCGAGGCGACCGGTGACCAGCGGCGCCTGCGCACCGGGCTCGAAGGCGTCGTGCTCGGACCCGTGGGGGTGCGGGCGCACTTCGTGGTGATGGCTGTCGACGAGGCGGCCCGGCGCTGGTCCTGGGAGGTCCGCGCGATCGGCGTCACCCTGCGGCTCGACCACACCCTCGAACCGACCTCGGACGGCACCCTGGCCGGGCTCGTGCTGCGGGGTCGCCTGCCGGTCGTGCTCGTCTACCGCCCGGTGGCGTGGTGGGCGCTGCGCGGCCTCGTGCGCCCGCGCATGCTTTGAGCATGTTGCTATGCTTGTCACATGTCGCATCTTCAGATCCGCAACGTCCCCGAGGACCTGCACCGTCGCCTGCGGGCCAGGGCCGCGCTCGAAGGGGTGTCCGTCTCCGACCTCCTGCTGCGTGAGGCGGAGAGGCTCATGGCTCGGCCGACCCAGGACGACGTGCTCGCCCGCCTGGCCTCGCGCGAGCTGGTGCTGACGGCGGAGACCTCCGCCGAGGCGCTCCGGTCGGCCCGCGACGAGCGGTGATCGTCCTCGATGCCTCGGCAGCCGTCGACCTCCTGCTACGACGGGGGGCCGTCGGCTCCATCGAGGACCTGGTGCGCGCTCAGCAGGTGGCCACCACCGAGCTGCTGGTGGCCGAGGTGCTCCAGGTGCTGCGACGCTTCGCAGCACGAGGGGAGCTGACCGAAGCACGAGCGGCCGAGGCGGTCGATGACCTGCTCGACCTCGTCCTGCACTTCTACCCGGTCACCCCGCTGGCCAGGCGCATGTGGGCCCTGCGTGGGGCCGTCTCGGCCTACGACGCGGCCTACGTCGCGCTCGCGACCGGGCTGGATGCCACGCTCGTCACGACCGATCGACGTCTGGCGCGCACGGCGGCCCTGCACTGCACGGTGGCTGACCTCAGGACGGGCTGACCTCGGCACCCGGTGAGTCGCGTCTGACAGCCGGTTCGTCACTCGGCAGCCTGCTCGAGGAGGCTGTCAGTTGACGAACCGGCTCACAGTCCAGCGCATCGGGCCTCCCTCACTGTCGCCCGAGCAGCTCGCCGAGGTGGGCGTCCACCTCGGCCAGGTAGGACTCCTCGAAGCCGAAGAGCCCGAGGTGCCCGGCGATCGAGTGCAGGGTGCGCAGTTCGCTGCCCGGGACGAGCTCCTGCTCCCGGGCGCAGTCGCGCGGCGGGAAGAACATGTCCTCGTCGATGGGCATGACGAAGATCTTCGCGGTGATCCGGGCCAGGGCGGCGGCGAGGTCGCCACCGGTATGCCGGGCGACGTCGCCGCGCTGCCACTTCCATGCCATGCTCAGCAGCGCGTTGGGGTCCATGGCCCCGAAGGTGGGCCGCAGGAAGCGGTCGCGGAACTCCTCGAAGGTGTCCCAGGTGACGTCCGGCAGCTCGATGTTGCGCCAGAACTCGGAGCGCCAGAACTCGGTGGACAGGCCCACCACCGCCCAGATGTCGGCGTGCCGGCGCAGCCCGTCCGCGACGTCGGCCGGCGAGGAGTAGTCGCCGCCGTTCCACCCCGGGTCGGACGTGATGGCGTCCATGAGGGTCTGGGTGAAGAGGAAGTCGTGCGGGGTGTTCTGCGCGGTGCCGGCGATCATCGCGGCGCGCGCCACCTTGTCCGGGAAGCGGACCGCCCACTCCCACGTCTGCTGGGCGCCCATCGACCCGCCGACGACGAGGGCGAGCCGCTCGATGCCGAAGACCTCGCGCAGGAGCTGCTCCTGCGCGCGGACGTCGTCGCCGATGCGCACCTGCGGGAAGCCGGCCATGGCGATCTCGCCGTCCGCGGTGTGCGGGGACGTCGAGAGGCCGTTGCCGATCTGGTTGACGACGACGATGAAGTACCTCGACGGGTCCAGCGCGCGGCCCTCGCCGATGTAGGCCAGCTCCCACGTCTGGTGAGTGCCGGAGAACCAGGTCGGGATGAGGATCGCGTTGTCCTTGGCGTCGTTCAGCTCGCCGAAGGTGGCGACCGCGAGCTGCAGATCCGGGATGACACCTCCCTCCTCGAGCTCGAAGGCCCCGATCGAGTGCAGGTCGTAGGGGCCCTGCACCTCGGGCGTGTAGAAGGGGTTGTCGATCGGCATGGCGGACTCCTCGTCGAGTGCGGACACGGTGGTCGCGAGCCTAGACGTGCCACGTCGTCGGCGGTAGGGGTCGTGGCGAGCGCCGGGAGGCGCCCGGCGACCTCAGTCGGGCCGCGGCAGGGTGCGCAGCGTGGCGGCAGCGGCGAAGGCGATGTGCTCCCGCATCAGGGCGGCTGCGCGAGGACCGTCGCACTCGATGATCGCCTGGGTCACCGCCCGCAGCTCGCGGACCGCCGCGGCGCCGCGCCCGGACTCGGAGAGGCTGGAGACGCACAGGACGCGGACCCGCGCCTGGACCACCTCCAGCTCCTTGTGCAGCACGGAGCTGGCCGCACCGGCGAACAGCGCGTCGTAGAAGACGTCGCGGACCCGCATGACCTCCGAGGCCGGCAGCCCTGCCTCGACCGCGCCCTCGAGTGCGTCGAGAGCCTCCTGGAGCCGCTGGACGTCAGCCACGGCGGCGCGCTCGACGAAGCACTCGACGAGCAGCCCCTCGATCGCGGCGCGCAACCGGTAGAGGTCTCTCGCCTCGTCGCTGTCGATGGCCCGCACCACCGCTCCGCGTCGCGGCTGGATCTGGACGAGCCCCTCGGCAGCCAGCTGGCGGAGGGTCTCGCGCACGGTCGCCCGGGACACCCCGAACCGGTCGATGAGCTCGCGCTCGATCAGGCGTTGCCCGGGTGCCAGCTGGTGGTCGAGGATCTGCTGGCTCAGCTCCTGGTGGACCCGTTCCGACCGGGACGTCGGCGTCGCCCCGGTCGAGGTGACCTCCCCGTGCGTCGTGGCTGCAGTCATACGGGCGAGCCTACCGCTCAGAGCCGGACGACGGCGTCACATACCGGACAAAACTTCCTCCGCTCGCAACTATTGTCCGACAAGACCGCAGGTGCTAGCGTCCGAGGACCGACGATCGGGTCGGTCACCGCCCTGGGTGCGCATCAAAGGAGATTCGCCCATGACGTACATCAACGGCTCCCACCACGTCACGCTCTCGGTCGCCGGCGCCCAGGAGGACGTCGACTTCCACACCAAGGTGCTCGGCCTGCGCTTCATCAAGAAGACCGTGCTGTATGACGGCTCGATGCCCGTCTACCACCTCTACTACTCCAACGCGAACGGCGACCCGTCCTCGGTGATCACGACGTTCCCGTGGAAGCAGGCCAACCTCTACGGCAGCCGGGGCACCAACCAAGCCCGCGAGGTGCTGCTCGCCGTGCCCCACGGGTCGCTCGACTGGTGGGCGAAGCGGCTCGCCGACCACGAGGTGGACAGCGCCTCGGTCGAGGTCTTCGGCGCCCGCCGGCTCGCGTTCGCGCACCCGTCCGGCATCGAGTACCAGCTCGTCGAGAGCGACGACGACCCCCGCGTCGGCCACGAGGCCCAGGGGGTGACCCGCGAGCACGCGGTGCACGGCATCCACGGCATCGGCATCCACGTCTACGACCAGGACCGCTCGGTCGACTTCGGCCAGGAGGCGTTCTTCCTCGCCGGCGACGTCGAGGAGGAGGGCGACCTGGCCCGGTTCCAGGTCGGCGACGCCAAGCACGGCAACTGGGTCGAGCTGCGCGGCAACCGCACCGACGACCAGGGCACCTGGCGGTTCGGTGCGGGCACCTACCACCACTTCGCCTGGAACCTCGGCAACCTGGAGAACCAGGAGCAGGTCAAGTTCGACATCGAGGGCGCCGGCTACACCGACATCTCCGAGCTCAAGGACCGCACCTACTTCAAGTCCCACTACGTCCGTATGCCCGGTGGCGCCCTCTTCGAGCTGGCCGTCACCCACGACGAGGGTGGGTGGGACTGCGACGAGTCCCCCGAGGAGCTCGGCCAGGCCTTCATGCTGCCGCCGCAGTTCGAGTCCGAGCGCAGCAGCATCATGTCCCAGCTCGAACCGATCGAGGTGTGACCAGCTCGGCCGCACCAGCACCACGGCGGGACGGTGACAACCCTCACCTGGCCTCGGGCGCGGAGAGCTGGGGCGAGGAGGACGCGCCGGTCGCGGTGCTCGCGGTGCACGGGCGCACCCAGTCGCCCGCGGACATGCGCGCCCTCGCGGAGCGTCTTGACGTCGAGGGTCTGCGCTGGCTGGCGCCGGCCGCGGCCGGGCAGACGTGGTACCCGTACGGCTTCATGGAGGAGCGGCCGGACGACGACCCGTGGCTCGCCTGGTCGCTCGAAGTGGTCGACCGACAGCTCGACCGTCTCACGACCGCGGGATACCCGCCGGAGAAGGTGGTGCTCCTCGGCTTCTCCCAGGGTGCCTGCCTGCTGGCGCACTGGGCGCTCCTGCACCCCGCGAGGTATGCCGGTCTCGTCATCCTCACCGGTGGGTACGTCGGGACCGAGCGGGAGAGCGTCTCCTTCTCGGGCGACTTCGACGCGACGCCGGCCCTGCTGGCCGGGCGCGAGGCCGACCCCTGGGTGCCCCGCACCCGGATGGCGCAGACCGAGGAGTGGCTGCGAGGTATGGGCGCCCGGCTCACCTCGCTCGTCGAGCCTGGCGACGAGCACCAGGTCACCACGACGGCGACCGAGCTCACCGCCCGGCTGCTGCGGCATACCGTGAGCGCCACCGCACGCCGATGACCGCACCGCCGGTGCGGCCCGAGGGAGAGGATCGTATGGAGATCAGCTTCGACCACACCACCCTGGGTCAGCGCGTGCTCTTCGGCGCCGGGGCGGCCGCGACGAACATCGCCGTGGCCCTGCGTGACCTGGGGGCATCCCGGCCGCTGCTCGTGGGCGGGGGCCACGCTGCCGAGGTCGTGGACCATGTCTCCGAAGAGTTCACCGTCGCGGGCCGCGTCCGCGAGGTCGTCCAGCACGTGCCGGCAGAGCGGGCACGTGAGGCGGTCGCCCTGGCCCAGGACGTGGGCGCGGACTCGGTCGTCGCCATCGGCGGCGGCTCGGCCACCGGGCTGGCCAAGATCGTCGCCCGGGACACCAGTCTGCCGGTCGTCGCGGTGCCCACGACCTTCTCGGGGTCGGAGGCGACCGACATCTGGGGGATGACCGAGGACGAGCGCAAGACCACCGGGACCGACCTCCGGGTGCTGCCGAGGGTCGTGGTCTACGACGCCACTCTGACCCTGGGTCTGCCGACCGACCTCGCGGTCCACTCCGGCCTCAACGCCCTGGCCCACGCCGTGGACAGCCTATGGGCCCCACGCGCCGACCCCATCAACCGGGCCATGGCCGGCGAGGGGATGCGCGCGCTGGTCCCGGGGCTGCGCGGTCTCCGGGCTGACTCGGCGGATGTGCGCGCTCATGAGGAGGTGCTCTACGGCACCTACCTCGCGGGAGTCGCCCTGGCTTCGGCGGGAGCCGGGATGCACCACAAGATCTGCCACGTCCTGGGCGGGACGTTCAACCTGCCCCACGCGCCGACCCATGCGGTGGTGCTGTCCTACGTCGCGGCCTACAACGCCGAGGCGGACCCGGACTCCGAGGCCCGCATCGCGGAGGCCCTCGGCACCCCCCACGCTGCCTCGGGGTTGTGGGACTTGGTCCGGGAGGTGGGGGCGCCGGCCTCGCTCGGGGAGATCGGCTTCACTGAGGACGACGTGGACCTTGCTGCCGAGCTGGCGACGGCGGCGATCCCGGACTCCAACCCTCGCCCGGTGAGCCAAGACGGCGTGGCGACGCTTCTCCGGTCTGCGCTGCGGGGTGGCGGCGTCCGTCGATGACCTAACCGCCCCGACGCGAGCACACAGCGCAGCGCCCGGGGGTGCACGGCCCGCGCCACTTGCGGCGGAATGACGCAGGTTGACGGCGTCGGAACCGAGGCTACTGAGAGCCTTCAGCTCAGGATTCGTGTTCCGCGCGCTCGGTCCAAGCGTCCGGCGGCCTCGAGCGGACACATTGGCCATCGTCCGCCGATTGGGAGCTGGGTGTCCTGGCATCGGCCCCTTAGGGCGCGCTTGCTGCTCGTCGCGCTCGCCACGTGGCCAGGTTCCCGATTCTGCGACTTCGCAACGTGCGCTCGCCCTGCCACACTTCATGCGTGACACGAAAGGGCAAGAAGTTGCTGGACGCGGGGGGCTCTGCCTATCGACTGGCGCGGAGTGCCATCGAGGACCACGGTCTCACCCCAGACTCGCACGCCGCTCTACGCGAGGCGTTGGCCACACTTCGGTCGGCGATGGACTGGCTGGAAGACTCCGTTGAGTTCGAGGCGGCGCATGAACTCCTCGACGAGGCTGGTCGCTTCTCTCGCACCCAGGCGCCTGAGGGCTGTGAGTTGAACTACGACGGATCTCTGTACCTTCAGACCTGTCCCGTCGCGCTCGCGCACAACCGGGTTGGCTTCAGCCCAACCATCGTGGTGCATGAGGCTGACTGTTCGATCTGCGAGGCTTCTATCGACGAATGCAACCACGTCCCAGGAGTGGTTTACGACAACGTCGAATGCGCTCGAGTCATCAAGCGACTCGACATTCTGGATATCACCCTCGTCGGCCGGCCGGCTCAGCCGAACGCGCGCATACACGAGATCTCATACAGCCCTACAGAACTGGCGGAGTTCCTGGGAAAAGAGTTCTATCCGGGCATTTCCGTGATGTGCGACCGGTGTCTGTCACCTTGCGATGGCGTCGCTACGTCCTTCCAGGACGAGTAGCAGCAGCGACGTCACGAGGTGATGAGCACGACCCCGGCACTTAGCCGCGCGATCTCTGCTGGAGGCTCGAAGCCCGCCATGATGTCGCGAAGATAGTTCGGCGGGTTCCTACGTAGTCCCCCAAGAACATGGGGATAGTAGGCAGCAGGGAAGTGTCCCTTATCGCCCGGCATGTCATGGAACACTTGCTCGCCCGCAACCTCAACGGGCCGTGTCAATACGGCCGATTTGTGACCCGCCCGACGAGTCGAGACTGACCGGAAGATCTTCTTAGCCACCTCCCTTGGTCCCGTCTGCTCTTCGATGAGAAAGTTACGCAGCTCGCCATCGCCGAGCCCTCGGAAGTTCACATCCTTCACGAGGGCGGCGGGCTTGAGCGGGTCGCCTAGATCCTCGAGCGCCACCCCTTCAGCGAAGGTGAGTTTAGCCAACGCATCTTGGTCCCATGCGGGTGACAGCGAGAAAGCCGGCATCATGGTTATGGCCATCCGGATGCATGCCGAGCAAGGCGACGGGAGCCGATGTGGGCACCCTAAGTCCTGTCGCATAACCATCCCTCCCGTGTAGACGCTGTAGATTGCCGGCACCTCAAGTTGCTGGGCGGACGCGATGAGGCTCAGCTGCTGCTCGCCGCTGCCATGGCTAACGTCCAACTTCCACTTCTTGCCCTCGTGCTTGATCCGCTTGGCCTGGACCAGCATGCCGAAGCATTCCTGAGACGAGCGATCGAGCCACCACCACAGCCAATCCGCGCCGACGGCTGACTCTTGACGGCGGTTGAACGGAATGGGCCTCACGAACGGTAGGCCCGCCCCGATAGCGATCTCAGAGACGGTCTCCTCACTCCAGACGAGACCATTTCGATCGTGGTGATCCATGTGCGCTTCGGCCTGCGTTCTGACGCGCGTCAAGGCCTCCAGCAAACCTTTGGGAGCGTATGTGCGGCCTGGAAGGGTCATGGTCCCAGTGTGGCTCTAGGGTTCGTTGCGACCTGGGAAGCGCGCCAGATCCCCGTGTACATGGCGCCCCGGCGTAGGCCCACCCGAGCCCGGCACGCATCGATGCGAATGCCCTGTGCCGATTCGCCAAGGAGCAACGGCTGCGCGGCCAACGGGTGTGTGCACTTACCTTTCGCGGCTGGCAGGCGGCTCACCGAGGAGCTCCCTACCACGTTCCAGCGTGGCTTGGACCGAGGTCGGTGCGAATCTGGCCCGTAGCGGGCTGCTCCGGGCCCAGGTATCACACTCCCTGGCTTCCGGACCCGGGAACGTACGTCGGACTGACTCTCGCCTACCATTTGCTACCCAACCACCACTGCGCGCTCCGCTGACCTCGCTCGCGTGTCCCCGCCGCACTTCGTTGGTCGTGTCTGGTGTGATGGTCCGCATGAGCCGGGGGACGAAGACTGACCCAGTGGTCGGGGACGTGTACCACGTGGCTCCCGAGACCTCCGTCACCGGGGATAAGCACGGTCGTAGCAGGCGCCCGGCTGCGGTGGTCGAGACCAGCAAGCGGGCAGTCCATACGCTCACCCGGACCACCCACCCAGACAAGAATGCGCGCACTCTCCATTCGCCAAGGAACGTGGAACTCGGCCTGGACAAGGAAGGGTGGTGGAGTGACATGAACCAACGTCCTCTGCCTAGAACCTGGTTGGCCGAGGCTGCCAAGTGCCTGTATCTTGGAGGGTTGTCCGAAGACGAGACCCGTGACCTGAAGAGGTTCTGGGAGACCACGGTCAGCCTTGGACGGAAGAACTTGTGATGGTGACTGATGCACTCGGCTCCCCTCTACGACTGCCCGCAGGGGGCGGTAGGGCACGCCCCGAGGTGGGTGACGCCTGGGTCGTGAGCACGGACGGGCAGGACCGTGGGCTGGTGCTGATTTCGGCCACGAGACCGATGCACGTCCTGGCCTGGCCCGTGACCAACCCGTCGGCGGACGCGGCGGCACCCGCTTTCACCGTGGAGGTCCCCGGCTTGGGTCCCACGACGGTCTGGCCCGACGCGGAGTTTGGCCTCTCCATGGCTGCGCTGGATCGTCGACTTGCGCAGGTCCTGGACGACCGGACCATGCGGCAGGTCCGCTGGGCCGTGACGGAGGACGATCTAGGCCCGGACATCGCCTGGTGCCCGCAGCTGGAGGACCCGGCTGCGGATAGAGCCTTCGAGGCTGTCTGTGCGCAGGCGTGGGCGCTTGGCGGCTGGGTGTGGCCCAGCGCCACAACCGGCATCGGCGTGTTTGATGGCGACGTGCTAGGCAAGAACCACCTAGACGCGGAGCGTCTTGCTCAGGTCCTTCCCACCAGGCCTGGAAGGGTCTCCGCGCTGATCCGGGGTACGAGGATTCCCACTCAGGAAGAGGTGGACGCGGTACTGACGCTGCTGCCGACTCTTGAGGCACAGGACGTGCTAGCTCCGGTGGCGGACGACGATGCCCAAGTTATCGCACTCCCCACTTTCAAAGGGGGCCTGCTTGAGCTAATGACCCAGACGGGAAAGACCGAGCAGCAGGTGCGCACTGCTGTGTGGGAACGGTCCAGCCAGGCTGCTCGGCAGGTTACCCACGCCGAACCTTCGGAGGCCGCCCGGGCACGGGTCGACTTTGCTTTGCGGCAGCTCATGGAGGAGAGCGGGTGACATGACCCTCCCGCTGGGACGGAGCGCCGCGGAATGGACCAAAGTGAGCCTGGTATCGCAGGCCAGCAGCCATCTGCGCGCCGTCCTGCTGAGCACCTACCCGGAAGCCGCGGCTATTGCCACCACCGATCCCCAGGAGGCGCTGGAGAGCATTCCGGACGTCGAGGTCTCCTGGACCTACGCGGCACCGAGAGGATCCTGCGACCTCGGTGGTGTCTACGACGGCGACTGTGATCCGGCCAAAATCACATTGCGGGTGTTCCCCAGCGAAGGCAGGAACAACTTCACCGCCCTGCACGAGTTGGCGCACCACCTCCTCTACCGCGATCACGACTGGTCTTTGCGAGTGCTTCCCACCCTGGGCGATATGGCCCGGGTGGTGGAGGAGAAGGTCGCCAACGATTTCGCCGCGACATTGCTCGTACCGGACGAGGTGGTGCACCGGTACCTGGGCTCAACGGTCACCGCAGTGGGTCTCCGCGAGATGGTCGCTCGGACCGAGGCATCGGCCACCACCTGCTGCGTCCGGGCCCTGGACCTGCCGGGGGAGCGACTCGTGATGCTGGCCGCACCCGATGGACGCATTTGGTACTCCGACTCGAACGGTCGGCCATACAACCCTGGCAAGAAGGTGGTCCAGCCCTCGCTAGCCACGGCAGCCGAGCGCGCTCTGGGGGGAGGGTCCTACACGCTGCTCGGAGGCGAAGGCATCCGGTACTCGACCGGCTGGGCCGACACAGACGTCCAGGTCGAAGTGGCCGTCCACGACGGTCTGGTCATCGCCGTCGTCAGTTCGACGCGGCCAGATGGTCGCTCGCGGCTGGCCTCAGACTGGCATGAGGAGTGCCCTGCCTGCGGCGACCACTTTCAGGTGAGCTCATCGTCGGGGAAGTGCGCCACATGTGACCAGTGGAAATGCCCCGGGTGCCGCGGGTGCGAGTGCTCCAACGCAAGGGCTGTCATCTGTCCCCGCTGCTGGGTCGCGCTATCCGTAGCCGAGGTTGCCCAGGGGCTGGAGGCCCATGAGGACTGCTGAGTGCGTCAGAGTGGGCGGAACTGACGTAGAGGGCGACCTACACGCCGGCCACGTAGGCGGTGAAAAGGTGGACGCCGTGACGGTCGAGGTTGCCGCGGGCCCTGTCGTAGTGCTCGGTGGTTCTAGGGTCAGCATGCCGGGCGAGGATCTGCGCGTCCCGAAGTGGCACGCCGGCGTCCAGGGCGTTGGTGATGGCGGCGTGCCGTAGCGAGTGGGGGCTGATGTGCCTGCGGACTTTCGCCGTCTTCGCGATGCGTTGGACCATCCGGTAGACATCGCGCCGGTCTACTGGTTCTCCGGAGAGCGAGCGCAGGATCAGCGGCCCGGTAGTGCGCGTACCGCGGCAGGCTTCAAGGACCCGCAGGACGGGGACCGTTAAGGGCATCGTGGCGGGCTTATTGCCCTTGCCGACCAGGTGCAGCACCCGGTGGCCACGCAGGACATCGGTGTAGTCCTCGATGCGCACGGCTGCGGCCTCGGAGGCGCACAGGGCGTTGATGCCCAGCAAGTAGGCCATTGCACCGTGATGGGCGGTGATACTCCGGAAGACCGGGAGGAAGCGGATCAGCTCTAGTCGGTCCAGGACTGGGTGCGGGACTCGTCCCGGTGGATCTTCGGCAGCCGTGCGTAGACGGCCGGGTCGGATGTGATGGTGCCGTCGATGTGGGCGAACCGGAAGTAGCCCCGGACGGCGTGAATCATCGTGTTCACCGACGAGTCCATCAGGCCGGCCTCTCCAAGCTGACGGATGTAGGGCTCCACGTGCGCTCGATGTATCCCGACCAGCGGGTCCAGGCCGTTGGCCTCGCACCAGGCGAACCAGCGGCCCAGCTTTGCCCGGTACAGGGCATGCGTAGCTGCGGAGTAGCGGGCCAGGAACGAGACCGCCGCAAGCTGCGCGGGGCTCATCGAGGAGGGCTGGAGCGGCAGTGACGCCGTGGAGCTGGTCGTGGTGGACATGGTCGCCTCCCGCGGCGACCTGGATCCGGGCCAAGTCGGTGCCCGCCGCCAGCGCGACGAGGCTGTCGGCGTCCACGACGCCACGCCGAATCCCGGACCCGTGCGGTCGCGGCGAAGTGTCGCAGATCTCCGTCGCCATCAGAAGCTGCGGCTGCGCCAGCGACCAGGGATCGCGGCGCGAGCGCCAGTGCATGTCAGAATCCTCGTCGTGAGTCACAATGCCGGGGAACCGTTGCGCGAAAACGCTCGGCTTTGCCTGTGGTGTGGGGGTGGGATGGAGAACAAGAAGGCCTCCGCGCTTGCCTGCTCGACGGCATGTAATCACGCCCGACTGGCAGCTCGTCGCAAGGCGGCAAAATGGGCCGGCGTGGACTCGTCTCGGGGCTGCGAGGTATGTGGCGACTCGATGGCCGGCAAGCGACCGCACGCGCGCTTTTGCTCGCGAAAATGCAAGGCTGCCGCGGCCCAAGTGAGGTACAGAACGGCGGGGATCCTTCAGGAACGCGACCGTGCGCGATACGACCGCGAGGGGGAGAAGCGTCGTGAGTATGCGAAACAGTACCTGCAAGCGAACCCGGAGCGGATGCGGGCAATTCGACTTCGTCGCAAAGGACGTATCAGGGCCAACAGCTACACCTTCACTGAGAAGGACTGGCAACGGCTTGTTATCCGATACCGCGGCTGCTGCGCCTACTGCGGCGAACGCAGCGATGCGCTCCAGCGAGAACATGTCGTTCCGCTGGTCCGAGGAGGTGCACATGGCGTAGGCAACATCTTGCCCGCCTGCCCGCGCTGCAACTACGCCAAGAAGGACAAGTTACTCGTGGAGTGGCGGTTCAAGACGCGCACTCGAGGTGTGAGCCCCTAGCGGCGGTATGACGCCTCCCAGCATCGGTGCGGGTGAGGGTGTGACGCACTCGCATGTCGTACTTCTTAAGTGATTGCTCTCGGCACTCGGCTACCGTGGCCGGCATGTCGACGCGGCGTTGGGCTGTCCCTGAGCACACCTCGAGCGCTGTGCGCCGGGCCAGCAAGATCGTAGGCAAGGGAATCGGCACCCCAGATGAGACGGAGGAAGCACGCGCCGTTCTGAGCAATTACCGCATGGCTCACGCGTTTCCGCTCAACGCGGTCACTGTCACCGTGAGGAAGCGTGCATTGGAAGTCCACCCCGACGCGGTCGTCGCGCAGCGGCACAAGCGCCTGCCGACGATCCTCGATAAGTTGGAGCGCCACCCCTCAATGAGCGTGACGACTATGCAGGACCTCGGGGGGTGCCGCGTGGTGTACGAGAGCGTCGCGGAGGTCGACCGCCTGGTCGGGAGCCTCCGCGTGCTCCCGAGGTCTCGCAACAAGGTGAAGCGCGTGTACGACTACCTGCGCGACGATCCGGGCCCGCGCAGCTCCGGGTATCGCGGCGTCCACCTGGTCTACACCTATGGGGCGTCGAAGCCCGAGTACCACGGGCTACAGATAGAACTGCAAGTTCGGACGCAGCTGCAGCACGCCTGGGCGACTGCGGTCGAGACGATGGACCTGTTCTCGGGCAGTGAGTTGAAGTACGGCAAGGGCGATCCGCGTGTCCTTCGCTACTTCGTCCTCGTGAGTTCCCTGATGGCACACGAGGAGGGAACCGCTCCAGTGCCGGGGGCCGAAGCGCCGCCGGAGGAGCTGCGAGCTGAGTTGGCGCGCTTGGAGGACGCCGAAGGCATCGTGGAACGCCTGAGGGGGTATGCGTCGGTCGTGGGCGACCACGCTCGAACCGATCGTCGCAACGCCTTGACCCTTGAATTGCGGCGCAGCGAAAGAGAACTGACCGTGCAGGTACACGAGACACTCGCTCGCGCGCAGGAGCGACTGAGCGAGCTGGAGGCCCTAGACGACGATGACCTGGACGCGGTCCTGATCAACATCGCGAAGGTCAGCCAACTCCGCGAGGCGTACCCAAACTACTTCGCCGACACGGGGCGGTTCACCGAGTTCGTCACGTCGCGACTAGCGCCTCAGCGCACTCGATAGCGCCGTTTCTCGGCCGTCCGCGGAAGACCGGGCAGTCCAACAGGGCGTGGAGCCGCACCCCGGCCACAGTCCCTCCGCGACGCGGAAGGCATCGATCCTTGGGCGCCTCCGGCTTGTCGACGGCACGTGAAAACTGACCCCGTGACGGCAGGTGAAAGTTGACCCTTGCCGAGATCCTGTCCTCGTCGAC
>NZ_VSLG01000023.1 GCF_008919445.1 Serinicoccus kebangsaanensis
GAGCAACCTCTTCACACATGCCACACATCGCAACACTCCTTCAGATCAGGGTGTTGCAACCACGGCTAGAAATCGCCTGTGCACGTGCGTGCCTGAGCCGTTCCCGACGGGCGCGCCGGCGGGACGGATCCGGCTGACTCGGACGAGGGTTGCCCCGTCTCATCGGGGGGCGGGACCGCCGAGGCCGGGCAGGATGGCGAGATGAGCGGCGACGAGGAGCAGGAGGGCCAGCAGACGACCGGACGCACCGAATGGCGTGTCTACCAGCGGCCCCTACCCCGGTGGTGGCGCGTGCTGCTGGTGGTGGTCGTGGTGCTGATCCTCCTCCGCCTCGCTCTCGGGTTCCTGGCGGGATGGGACGCGAGCTCCACGTTCAGCAGCCTCGCGACCGCAGCCCTCGGGCTCCTGGTCCTGGTCCAGCTGCGTCCACGGACCCGCGCGAGCGAGACCGGCCTGCTGGTCCGTGGTCATCTCTCCCGCGAGCGCCGACGCCGTGCTCGGGCCTGCCCCTTAGCGGACTCGGCCCCGGGTCAGAAACCCAGGCGGTCGAGCGCCTTGGGGTCGCGCTGCCAGTCCTTGGCGACCTTGACGTGCAGGTCCAGGTGCACCCGGTGGCCGAGCAGCTCCTCGATGCCCTGGCGGGCCTCGGTGCCGACCTCGCGCAGCCGCGACCCGCCGCGCCCGATGATGATCGCCTTCTGGCTGGGCCGTTCGACGAAGACGTTGACCCGCACGTCGGACAGGGGCGAGTCGTCCGGGCGGTCCTCGCGCGGCACGATCTCCTCGACCTGCACGGCCAGGCTGTGCGGCAGCTCGTCCCGCACCCCCTCCAGCGCGGCCTCGCGGACCAGCTCGGCGATCTGCACCAGCGTCGACTCATCGGTGATCTGGTCGGCGGGGTAGAGCTGGGGCGACTCCGGCAGGTAGGACGCCAGCAGGTCGGCCACCTCCTCGACCTGCTCGCCGCTCTTGGCCGAGCAGGGGATGATGGCGTCCCAGTCGCCGAGCTGATCGATGGCGACCAGGTGCTCGGCCAGTCGGTCGCGGCTGACGGCATCCGCCTTGGTGGCGATCGCGACGACCGGCACCTGGCGGACGCGGTGCAGGTCGGCGAGGTCGCGGGCGATGAACGTGTCGCCCGGCCCGACCCGCTGGTCGCTGGGCAGGCAGAAGCCGATGACGTCGACCGAGAGCAGCGTCTCCCGCACCAGGTCGTTGAGACGCTGCCCCAGCAGCGAGCGCGGTCGGTGCAGACCGGGCGTGTCCACCAGGATGAGCTGGGTGTCGTCGGTCGTGCGGATGCCGCGGATCGCGTGCCGGGTGGTCTGCGGCTTGGACGAGGTGATCGCGACCTTGCTGCCGACGAGGGCGTTGGTCAGGGTCGACTTGCCGGCGTTCGGGCGGCCCACGATGCTCACGAACCCGGCGCGGTATGCCTGCTCCTCACCGGGCATGGGAGCTCACCTCGTCGCGGTGCCGGTCGGCGTCGGACCGGTGCGGCCGGTCGGTCTCCTCGTCCGCGGCGGCGTGCTCGTCGTCCTGGCCCGGGTCGTCGTCGGACGTCTGCGCCGCCTCGGGCACCCGGCGCACCAGCACGGTGGCCACCCGGCGCCGCCTCCCGGCCATCCGCTCGGCCGTGAGCTCCAGCCCGGCGACCTCCCCGACCGCGCCCTGGATGGGGACCATCCCGATGGCGGTGGCGAGCAGCCCTCCGACCGAGTCGACGTCCTCGGTCTCGATCTCGGCGTCGAACATCTCGGCGAGGTCGTCCACCGGGAGGTTGGCCGGCACCCGCGTGAGGGTAGTCCCGTCGGCACCGGTGACCTCCTCCACCTCGACGCTGTCCCGGTCGTACTCGTCGGTGATCTCCCCGACGATCTCCTCGACGATGTCCTCGATGGTGATGAGGCCGGCCGTCCCGCCGTACTCGTCGATGACGACGGCCACGTGCTGACGTCCCTGCTGCATCTCCTTGAGCAGGTCGTCGACCCGCTTCATCTCCGGGATCCGCTGCACCGGCCGCATCACGTCGGTCACCGGCACCACGCCCGCCGCCTCGGCGCGGCTGTTGACCGCGCGCGCGACGTCCTTGAAGTAGAGCATCCCGAGCACGTCGTCGGTGTCCTCCCCGACGACCGGGACCCGGGAGAAGCCGGAGCGCAGCAGCAGCGACATCGCCTGCCGCAGCACCTTCTCCGCCTTGATGGTCACGAGGTCCGGGCGCGGGACCATGACCTCGCGCGCGACCGTGTCCCCCAGCTCGAAGATGGAGTGGATCATCTCCCGCTCGTCGTCCTCGATCACGGCCGACTCCCCCGCCAGGTCGACCAGCTCACGCAGCTCGGTCTCGGTGGCGAACGGACCCTCGGCATACCCCCGGCCCGGGGTGACGGCGTTGCCGAAGACGACCAGCAGCTTCGCGACCGGCCCGAGGAAGAGCCGCAGCAGCCGCACGACCGGTGCCGCGAGCAGCGCCACCGAGTCCGTGTGCTGACGGCCCAGGGTGCGCGGCGAGACCCCCACCGCCACGAACGTGACGACCGACATGATCGCGATCGCCACGAGCGCGGTCTGCAGGTGCGAGTCGGTGCGGATGTCGACAGCCACGGTGACCAGGACCGCCGTGGCCGCCTCGGCGGCGACGCGCACGAACGCCGCGACCGCGAGGTACGGAGCCGGGTCGGAGCTGATCCGGAGCAGGGCGCGCGACCCGGACCTGCCCTCGTCCACGAGCTGCTCGACGCGGCGCAGCGTGACCCGCTGCAGCGCCGTCTCCCCCGCGGTGAGCAGGAAAGCGATGCAGGTCGTCAGCAGCGCGACGAGCACGAGGGTGGTCACGCGCGGCCCACCACGTCGTCGTCGGCCGCGCGCGTGGTCCGGCCCCGGTGCGCGAGGAAGGTCAGCAGCAGGGTGCGCTGCAGGTCGAACATCTCCCGCTCGTCCGCCGGCTCCGCGTGGTCGAAGCCGAGCAGGTGCAGGATGCCGTGCGTGGTGAGCAGCAGCAGCTCGTCGCCGACCGCGTGGCCCGCCTCCTTGGCCTGGGCGCGCGCCACCGAGGGGCACAGCACCACGTCGCCCAGGACGCCCGACCGGGCGTCGTCGTCGCCGCGGCCGAGCCCCGGGGTCCCGGGGCGCAGCTCGTCCATCGGGAAGCTCATGACGTCGGTGGGCCCGGGCAGGTCCATCCACCGCTCGTGCAGGTTGGCCATCGTGGCCTCGTCGACGAGGGTGATGGTCAGCTCGACCCGCGGGTTGACCCGCATCTGCTCGAGCACGTGCCGCCCCAGGTCGCCCAGCTCGCTCTCCGGGACCGGCGAGGGGACCTCCCCGGACTCGTTGAGGACCTCGATCATCCGCTGCCCTCCTCGCGCGCGGACCGCGGCTCTCGGCGGGGACGACCGGTGTGGGTCCGGCGCTCGCGCTCGTCGAAGCGGCCATAGGCGTCGACGATGTCGCTGACCAACCGGTGCCGGACGACGTCCTGGCTGGTCAGGTGGGAGAAGTGGATGTCCTCGACGTCGGCGAGGATGTCCTGGACGACCCGCAGCCCGGACTTCGTGCCGCCCGGCAGATCCACCTGGGTGGTGTCGCCGGTGACCACCATCTTCGACCCGAAGCCCAGACGCGTGAGGAACATCTTCATCTGCTCGGGAGAGGTGTTCTGCGCCTCGTCCAGGATGATGAAGGCGTCGTTGAGCGAGCGGCCACGCATGTAGGCCAGCGGCGCCACCTCGATGGTGCCGGCCGCCATGAGCTTGGACATCGACTCGCTGTCCACCATGTCGTGCAGGGCGTCGTAGAGCGGACGCAGGTAGGGGTCGATCTTGTCGGTCAGGGTGCCGGGCAGGAAGCCCAGCCGCTCCCCCGCCTCGACCGCCGGGCGGGTCAGGATGATCCGGTTGACCTGCTTGGCCTGCAGCGCCGCGACCGCCTTGGCCATCGCCAGGTAGGTCTTGCCGGTGCCGGCCGGCCCCAGGCCGAAGACGATGGTGTGCGCGTCGATGGCCTCGACGTAGTGCTTCTGGTTCAACGTCTTGGGCCGGATCGTCTTGCCCCGGTTGGAGACGATGTTCATCGTCAGCACGTCTGCCGGACGGTCCGAGGTGGCCGTGCGCAGCATCCCGATGCTGCGCTCGACGGCGTCCCGGTTCAGCGGCTGGCCGTGCCCCACGATCGCCAGCAGCTCGTCCACCAGCCGCTCGACCAGCGCCAGCTCCGCCGAGTCGCCGGTGAGCCGGAACTCGTTGCCGCGCACGTGCACGTCGACCTTGGGGAAGGCCCGCTCGATGGTGCGCAGGAGCTCGTCCCGGGGCCCCAGGAGGGTGACCATGGGCACCTCGTCGGGGACGACGACGGTATGCGTGGGCTGCGGACGGTGGGTCGGATCGGTCTGCGTCATCAGGACTCCCAGTCTAGACGCCGGAGGCCGGCAACCGCGTCTGCGCGGGCCGCGCACGCAGCGCGCTCACCACGGCCAGCAGCCCCACGGCCACGGCGACCACGAGCGTCCCGACGAAGGCGGTGTGCGGTGCGGTGGCGTAGAAAATGCCGAAGACGACCCCGGTGACCGCGAGCGCCAGCGCGCTGGTGAGGGCCTCGCCGACCTGCAGCGCGGAGGAGTTGCGACCGATCTCCGGCTCCGGCGACAGCCGCATCGTGAGCAGCGAGGTCGTGGGGTAGGCGATGCCCACCCCGAGGGTGGCGACGCCGTAGAGCCCGATCACCACCCACCCCGGCCAGGACCCCCAGACGGCGGTGGCGAGCAGCGCCATGAGCACGGCATACAGGGTCGTGCCGCCGAGCATCAGCCGGTAGCGGTCGCGCCCCGGCGCGACCCGTGCCTGGCACCAGGAGCCGAACGCCCAGGTGCACGAGGCCACGGCGAGCACCGCGCCGGCCTGGGCCGGGCTGTAGCCGTGCTCGTCCCGCAGCATCAGCGGCAGGTAGGCCTCCGCGGCGATGAACGACCCGCCCATGGTCGAGCGCACCCCGACGACCGAGGGCAGGCCCCGCCCGAGGGTGAGCGTCCCGCGTGGCAGCAACCGGCGCGCCGCGAGGACGAGCAGGGCGACGACGACCGCGCCGACGGCATACTCCCAACGGGTGACGCGCTCCCCCGCGAGGTTGAGCAGCCCCACCCCGACCGCGGCGAGCACCGCCCAGCCGATGATCCGTCCCCCGAGGTGGCCCGCGTCGTCGCTGGGGTGGGTCGCCCGCAGCGCCGGCCGGAGCACCCACATCGCGACCAGCACCGCCGGGGTCACGCCGAGGAAGACCCACCTCCACGACAGGTGCTCGACCAGGGTGCCGGTGAGCAGCGGGCCGGCGAGGCCGGGCAGCACCCAGGCGGCGGCCAGGAGGGAGAAGACCGCGGGTCGCAGCGGGTCCGGGATCCGCTGCGCGATGACGACGTAGATGGCGACGGACGCCAGTCCGCTGCCGAGCCCCTGCAGCCCGCGCCCCACGACGAAGACCTCCATCGAGGGCGCCAGGCCGGCGACGAGGAGCCCACCGGCGAAGGCCAGGGCACCGGTCACCACCACCGGGCTCGGGCCGCTGCGGTCCGACCACCAGCCGGCGACGATCATCCCGACCACGCTGAGGGCCACCGTGGCACCGAACGCCATGTTGTAGAGGTGGTAGCCGTCCAGGGCGCCGGCCACGGTCGGCATGGCCGCCGCGACCGCGATGTACTCCAGCGCGAACATCGCGATGAGCACCGTGGCGCCGACGGAGGCGCTGCGGACCCCCGGTGCGAAGATCGCGCCGCTGCGCGGGCGGGCGGACGGGGTGGTGGCGTCGGTGGGGGTGCTCATCGCCACCGACCGGCGGCACCGAGCACCGCGAGGGCGGCGGGGCCGGCGGTCGAGGTGCGCAGCACGGTGCGGCCCAGCCGCACCGGGAGGGCACCAGCCGCGACCAGGGCATCCAGCTCCTCCGGCGAGATCCCGCCCTCCGGTCCGACCACCAGGAGCACGTCGCCGGTGGCGGGCAGCTCGACCGTGGCGAGCGGCTGCGTGGCCTCCTCGTGCAGCACCAGGGCCAGCGCGCAGCTCCCGACCCGCTCGGTCAGGGCGCGCCGGTCGACCTGCTCGCGCAGCAGCGGACGGCGCATCCGGCGCGACTGCTTGGTCGCGGCGACCAGGCTCTGGTCCCACCGCCGCCACGACTTCGCGGCCCGCTCCCCGCGCCAGCGGACGACGCTGCGCTCCGCCTGCCAGGGGATCACCTCGTCGACGTCCAGCTCGGTCGCCGCCTCGATCGCCTGCAGGTCGCGGTCCCCCTTGGCCAGGGCCTGGGCCAGGACCAGCCGCAGCTCCGGCTCGGGCTCGTCGAGGCGTTCCTCCACGGCCAGCTCGAGCTCTGCCCGGTCCGTCGCCACGACCCGGCAGCGGGCGCCGTGACCGGCACCGTCGGTGACCAGGACGCTCTCCCCCTCCCGGATCCGCTGGACCGTGGCCGCGTGCCGACCCTCGGGGCCGTCGAGCCTCAGCCGGTCGGCCCGCAGCTGCTCCGGCGCCACCAGGAAGAGGGGGTCACTCACCGGTCACCGGCCACGCAGGGCGTCCCACAGGCTGTGCTTGCGGCCGGGACCACCGGTGGAGCTGCCCATCCGGCCGGTCGGGCTGGACTCGCCCCTGCTCTCGGCGAACTGCGCGAGCAGGTCACGCTGGTGGTCGTTGAGCTTGGACGGGACCTTGACGTCGAGGTGGACGACCAGGTCACCGCGCCCCTGCCCGCGCAGGTGGGTCACGCCCTTGCCGTCCAGGGACAGCGTGTGCCCGGGCTGGGTGCCCGGCCGCAGGTCCACCTCGACGGGGCCGTCGAGGGTCTCGACCGGCATGGTGGCGCCCAGCGCGGCGGCGGTCATCGGCACCTCGAGGGTGCAGTGCAGGTCGTCGCCGCGGCGGGTGAAGACGTCGTGCGGCTCGACGGCGATCTCGACGTAGAGGTCGCCCGGCTCACCCCCGAAGGGTCCGACCTCGCCCTCGGCGGCCAGCGCGATCCGGGTGCCGGAGTCCACCCCGCCCGGCACCTTCAGGGTGAGGTCACGGCGGGTCCGCACCCGGCCCTCGCCGGAGCAGTCGAAGCACGGGTGCTCGATCACGTCGCCGTAGCCCCGGCATGCCTGGCACGGCCGGGAGGTCATGACCTGGCCCAGGAACGAGCGCTGCACCTGCTGCACCTCGCCACGCCCGCTGCACACGTCGCAGGTGCGGGTGCCGCTGCCGGGCTGGGCGCCCGCGCCGCTGCAGGTGGTGCACACCACGGCGGTGTCGATCTGCAGCGTCTGCTCGCCGCCGAAGGCGGCGGTGGGCAGGTCCACGTCCAGCCGGATGAGCGCGTCGTGACCGCGCTGCGTCCGCGAGCGGGGCCCCCGGGCACCGGCGGCGGTGCCGCCGAAGAAGGCGTCCATGATGTCGCTGAAGGTGAAGCCCTGCCCGAAGCCGCCGGTCGCGCCGCCGTAAGGGTCCTGGCCCCGGTCGTAGGACGCGCGCTTGGTGGCGTCGCCCAGCACGTCGTAGGCCTGGCTGACACGCTTGAACTCGGCCTCGGCCTCCGGGCCGGGGTTCACGTCGGGGTGCAGCTGGCGGGCCTTCTTGCGGTAGGCCTTCTTGATCTCCTCAGGGGTGGCCTCGCGGGCGACTCCGAGGTCGGCGTAGTAGTCGTTCACGGCGTTGGACGTCCTAGCGGTCGTGTCGTGTGCGGTCTCGTGGTCCGGTTCGGTTCAACGGTGTCAGGGGCCGGGGTATGCCGTGAGGTGGCTCACCCGTCCAGGATGTCGGCGACGTAGTGGGCGACGGCGCGGACCGTGGCCATCGCCTGCGGGTAGTCCATGCGGGTCGGGCCCACCACCCCCAGGCCGCCGGCCGCGCCGTAGGTGGTGGCCACGACCGAGGTCGTGCGCAGCGGCTCGTACGGGTTCTCCGCACCGATCGACACGGTCACCGCCTGGGCGTCGTCCACCAGGGCCATGCTGCCCATCAGCCGGAGCAGCACCACGTGCTCCTCCAGCGCCTCGAGCACCTGGGACAGCGAGGTCGGGAAGTCGCTCCCGACCCGGGCCAGGTTGGCCGTGCCGGCCATGGCTATGCGCTCGTCGGTGCGCTCCTGGGCCGCCTCGGCGAGCGCGTCCACCACGATCCTCGCCACGCCACGGTCCGCGTGGCGGACCCGGTCCTCGACGGCCGCGAGCCGCGCCGGCACCTGCGCCAGGAGCTCGCCCACGGCGAGCTCGTTGACCAGGGCCCGGAGCTGGGCCACGGCCTCCGGCTCGTCGGTGAGGTCGCGCCCGGTCTCCACCACCCGCTGCTCGACCCGCCCGGTGCTGGCGATGAGCACGATCATCAGCCGCGTGCCACCGACCGGCACCAGCTCGACGTGCCGCAGCGTGGAGCGCGACAGGCTGGGGTACTGCATCACCGCGACCTGGTGGGTGAGGCTGGACAGCAGCCGGGTGGTGCGGGACACCACGTCGTCCAGGTCGACCGCGCCGTCCAGGAAGCGGGCGATGGCCGCGCGCTCGGCACGGCTCATCGGCTTGATCTGCTGCAGCCGGTCGACGAAGAGGCGGTATCCCGCGTCCGTGGGGATCCGGCCGGCGCTGGTGTGCGGGGCGGTGATCAGACCCTCCTCCTCCAGCGCCGCCATGTCGTTGCGCACGGTGGCGGCCGAGACCCCCAGCTGGTGCCGCTCGAGGAGGGACTTGGACCCCACCGGCTCGGAGGTGCGCACGTAGTCCTGCACGATCGCGCGCAGCACGTCCAGACGTCGGTCCTCGCTCACGGTGGTACTCCTCCTCTCCCTGGCACTCGTGGGCACGGAGTGCCAGTCTACGACGAGGGCGCGCACGGGCATACCATGAGCGCCATGAGCGAGGTGCGCATCGAGACGGACAGCATGGGCCAGGTCGAGGTGGCCTCCGACCGCTACTGGGGAGCGCAGACGCAGCGCAGCATCCACAACTTCCCGATCGGCCAGGACACCTTCGTCTGGCCGCGGGCGATCATCCAGGCGCTCGGCATCCTCAAGAAGGGCGCGGCCCAGGCCAACGCCGAGCTCGGCGAGCTGCCGCAGGACGTCGCCGACCTCGTGGTGCGCGCCGCCGACGAGGTGATCTCCGGACAGCTGGACGACCACTTCCCGCTCGTGGTCTTCCAGACCGGCTCCGGCACGCAGTCGAACATGAACAGCAATGAGGTCATCTCCAACCGGGCCATCGAGCTGGCCGGGGGCGAGCTGGGCAGCAAGACGCCCGTCCACCCGAACGACCACGTCAACCGGGGCCAGTCGAGCAACGACACCTTCCCGACCGCCATGCACATCGCGGTGCTGCTGGAGCTGCGCGACCGGCTGGAGCCCGGCGTGCGGACGCTGCGCGACACGCTCGCGGGCAAGGCGGAGGAGTATGCCGACGTCGTGAAGGTCGGTCGGACCCACCTGCAGGACGCCACCCCGATCACCCTCGGTCAGGAGATCGGTGGCTGGGTCGCGCAGCTGGACTACGCCCTGGGCGAGGTCGTGCACGCCGGCGAGGGTCTGCACGAGCTGGCCATCGGGGGCACGGCCGTCGGCACCGGCCTCAACGCCCACCCCGACTTCGGTGCGCTGGCGGCCCGCAAGATGGGCGAGGAGGCCGGTCTGGACCTGCGCAGCGCCGACAACAAGTTCGCCGCGCTGTCCGCGCACGACGCGCTGGTGCAGACCTCGGCGGCCCTGCGCACCCTGGCCGGGGCGCTGATGAAGATGGCCAACGACGTGCGCTGGCTGGCCTCGGGACCGCGCAACGGCATCGGTGAGCTGCTCATCCCGGAGAACGAGCCGGGCAGCTCGATCATGCCCGGCAAGGTCAACCCGACCCAGTCAGAGGCGATGACCATGGTGGCGACCCGGGTGTTCGGCAACGACGCGACCGTCGGTTTCGCGGGCAGCCAGGGCAACTTCCAGCTCAACGTCTTCAAGCCGGTCATGGTGCACGCGGTGCTGGAGAGCATCCGGCTCATCGCGGACGCCTGCCTGGCCTTCGACACCGGCTGCGCCCAGGGCATCGAGCCGCACACCGAGCGGATCGAGGCCAACCTGGCCAGCAACCTCATGCAGGTGACCGCGCTGAACCCGCACATCGGCTACGACAAGGCGGCCGCGATCGCCAAGGCCGCGCACAAGTCCGGCCAGACCCTGCGCGAGGCCGCCCTGGAGAGCGGCCACCTGACCGCCGAGCAGTTCGACGAGTGGGTGGTCCCGCTGGACATGACCCACCCCCGCCAGGTCTGACCCTCCCACCGGGCGTCGCCTGTGGTCACCCTCGACCCCACCGGGCGTCGCCTGTGGTCACCCCCGACCCCACCGAGCGTCGCCTGTGGTTGAGCCACGGCCACGGAACAACCACAGGCGACGCTCGGTGCCCCTGAAAGCAACCACACGCGACGCTCGGTGCCCCTCAGAGCAACCACACGCGACGCTCGATGGTGATGGCGCGCCTCACGCGTCACGGCAGTCACACCCGTTACGGTCGCTCCTCGTGAGTGATCGCTACGGCTACGGCACCGACGTGTTGGCGACGGACTGGCGCGCGCCCCGGCGCGGCCGCGCCCGGGAGGTCGCGGCCGAGGCCGGCCTGGTCGCCGAGGACGTCGACACCGGCTGGTGCGGCGCCGTGGTGGGCGTGGAGAAGGTCGGCGGTATGCACGTGGTCCACCTCGAGGACCGGCGGGGCAGGCGCAAGGGCTTCCCACTGGGGCCGGGGTTCCTCATCGACGGAGCACCGGTGATCCTCACCGCACCCCCGGACGAGCAGGCCACGGCCCGGCTCGCGGCGGCCCGCGAGCAGGCCGGCCGGACCGCCAGCGGCTCGGTGCGGGTGAGCGACCAGCCGGCACGCGTCGCCAGCGGCTCCCGCATCTGGGTGGAGGGCAAGCACGACGCGGAGCTGGTCGAGAAGGTCTGGGGCGACGACCTGCGGGTGGAGGGGGTGGTGGTCGAGATGCTCGACGGCATAGACGACGTGACCGACCTCATCCGCTCGTTCGCGCCGACCCGCGACCAGCGCCTGGGCATCCTCGTCGACCACCTGGTGCCCGGCACCAAGGAGACCCGCATCGTGCAGCAGGCGGAGCGGGTCAGCCCGTGGGTGCGCATCCTGGGCCACCCGTACGTCGACGTGTGGCAGTCGGTCAGGCCCGCGCGGCTGGGGCTGGACACCTGGCCGGTCATCGAGCGCGGGCGGTCCTGGAAGCACGGCATCCTGGCCGAGCTGGGCTGGCCGCACCGGACCCAGACCGACGTGGCACTGGGGTGGAAGAAGATCCTGGCGACGGTACGTTCCTACAGTGACCTGGAACCGACGCTGCTGGCCAGCGTCGAAGAGTTGATCGACTTCGTCACGGTTCCACCATCTCGCGAGGAGTGAGCAGCATGACCCAGACCCCACCTCCCCCCACCGGGGGGTCCTGGCAGGACCCGCAGCAGACCAGCGGGCCGCAGGGCCATCCGCAGCAGGGCGCACCCCAGGGGCCGCCTCCCGGCCCGCAGGGCTACGGGCAGCCGGCCGGCTTCCCAGGAGGGCAGCGTGGTTCCGCCCCTCAGGGTGACGAGCGGACCATGATGCTGCTGGCCCACCTCTCGGGACCGATCGCCATGCTGTTCAGCGCGGGGTGGCTGCCCTTCCTCGGCCCGCTGCTGATCTGGCTGTTCTACAAGGACAAGTCCGCCGCGGTGCGTTCCGCTTCGGCCGGCGCCTTCAACTTCAACCTCAGCCTGGGCATCGCCAGCATCGTGCTCTGGATCAGCGTGATCATCACCCTCGGCATCGGGTTCATCTGGGCCATCCCGGGATGGATCGCGATCTTCGTGGTCCAGCTCTGGTGCCACATCAAGGGCGCCCTGCGGGCCGCCGACGGACGGGTCTACGACTACCCGTTCCAGCTGCGCCTGCTGAGCTGATCCACACGCGTCACTCGATTCACTGATCCTCGGCGTGTCAACCACGACACGCCGAGGATCAGCATTTTCTTGGGCACAGCTCTTGCGCGGCGGCAGGGGAAGGCGTAGACATGTCCCTACGCACTCCCTCCGGGGAGAGCGGGTCGCAAGGCTGGTCGAGGATTCGACCGTCCTCCGGGACGGAACTCTCGTGATGCGGGAGTCGAGCCTCTGGCACCTTGCGCACCGTCCAGCAGCATCACGGCTGGTCAGTGGCCCGGTTCGCGAACTCATACTTCGCGAACCGGGCCACACCTCACTCACACACTCACCAGGCCCTGCGCGCTCATACCCGGCAGGGTCTGGTCTCATTGTGGCCGGTCCAGGTGTCCTGCCGACGGACCGGCGGTGGCGTGTCGGTGAAGTCCTCAGCCCGGGAGCAGCCTCCGCACCACCGTGTCCGCCAGCAGCCGTCCCCGCAGGGTCAGCACCACGCGCCCCCGCACCGCGGCGCGCCCCTCGACCAGACCGTCGCCGACCAGACCTGCGACGGCGTGGCGCCCCGCGTCCTCCAGCGCCGCCACCGGGAGCCCGTCGGCCAGCCGGACCCCGAGCAGCACGCGTTCGGCATACCGCTCCTGCTCGTCCAGGATCTCCCGGGCGTGCACAGGGCTGCGGCCGGCGCCGAGCCGGTCGCCGTAGGCTCGCGGGTGCTTGACGTTCCACCAGCGCACGCCGCCGACGTGGCTGTGCGCCCCCGGCCCGATCCCCCACCAGTCGGCCCCGCTCCAGTAGGCCAGGTTGTGCTCGCACCTACGGTCCATGGTCAGCGCCCAGTTGGAGATCTCGTACCACCCGTAGCCTGCCGCGGAGAGCACCTCGTCGGCCAGCTCGTACTTGTCGGCCTCGTCGTCGTCGTCCGGCGCGGCGACCTCCCCGCGGCGCACCTGGCCGTGCAGCCGGGTCCCCGGCTCCACCACCAGCGCGTAGGCGGACACGTGGTCCGGCTGCAGCGCGACGGCCGCGTCGAGACTCGTCTGCCAGTCCGCCTGCGACTCCCCCGGCGTGCCGTAGATCAGGTCCAGACTGACCTGCATCCCCGCCTCCCGGACGGCGCGCACGGCCCGCGACACCCCGGCCGGGTCGTGGGTCCGGTCCAGCGTCCGCAGCACCTGCGGCACGGCGGACTGCATGCCCAGGCTGACCCTGGTGAATCCCTGCTCGGCGAGCTGCGCGGCGACCTCGGGGGTGATGGTGTCCGGGTTGGCCTCCGTGGTCACCTCGGCGCCGGGAGCCAGCCCCCACCGGTCCCGCACGTCGGCGACGAGGGAGCCGAGGGCGTCCGGGGAGAGCATGGTCGGGGTGCCGCCCCCGACGAAGACGGTGGACACCGGTCGGTCCTCGCCGGTGCTCAGCACCCGGGCCGCCAGCTCGATCTCGGTATGCGCGGCGCCCAGGTAGCCCTCCGGCGCGGCACCGTCCGCCAGCTCCGGCAGCGTGTAGGTGTTGAAGTCGCAGTAGCCGCACCGGACCCGGCAGAAGGGCACGTGCAGGTAGACGGAGAACGGGCGGCCCGGCATACCCTCCAGCGCGGAGTCCGGCAGGGAGCCGTCCTCGGGCGCGGGTTCACCCGGTGGAAATGCGGAGGGCATGGCCCCAGTGTCCCACCCGACCGGCCACCCCGAGGCTCACGGGCCGTCCACCTCCGCGACACCTCGGCGCGCTAGGGTCGCAGGGTGCAGCAGCGCCTCCGCGAGTACATCGACACCCTGCGTGACCAGGGCTACACGGTGCGCGACGACCAGGGGTCGGACCCGGATCTGATCACACCCGACGGCAGTGCGGTCGACACCTGGCGGGAGGACTACCCCTACAGCGAGCGGATGACCCGGGACTACTACGAGGTCGAGAAGTGGCTGCTGCAGGTGGAGCTGCTGAAGTTCCAGTACTGGGCCAAGGACCACGGCAGCCGGCACGTCCTGCTCTTCGAGGGGCGGGATGCCGCGGGCAAGGGTGGCTCGATCAAGCGCTTCACCGAGCACCTCAACCCGCGTGGAGCCCGGGTGGTGGCGCTCAACAAGCCCACCGAGGTCGAGGCCGGCCAGTGGTACTTCCAGCGCTACATCCAGCACCTGCCGACCTCGGGCGAGATGGTGCTCTTCGACCGGTCCTGGTACAACCGCGCCGGCGTGGAACGGGTCATGGGCTTCTGCTCCACGAGCGAGTACGACCGGTTCATGATCCAGGCGCCGCTCTTCGAGCAGATGCTGGTCGAGTCCGGGGTGTCCATCACCAAGTTCTGGTTCTCCGTGACCCAGACCGAGCAGCGCACCCGCTTCGCCATCCGGCAGCTGGACCCGGTGCGGCAGTGGAAGCTGTCGCCGATGGACCTCGAGAGCCTGGACCGCTGGGAGGCCTACACCTCGGCCAAGGAGGAGATGTTCCGCCGGACCGACACCGACTGGGCACCGTGGGTGACGATCAAGAGCAACGACAAGAAGCGGGCCCGGATCAACGCGATGCGGCACTTCCTGTCCCAGTTCGAGTACGAGGGCAAGGACCACGACGTCGTCCTCCGCCCCGACCCGCGGCTCGTCAAGCGCGCGCAGGACACGGCCGGCGACTGACGACAGCGGGGCGGCGTCGCCGTGGGACGTGCCGAGTGGCCCACTTCGGCAGGCTGAAACGGGTGGCGCTCCCGCCGGAGTGGGCCACTCGGCGAGCCACGTCGGGTCTCTGCCGTCTGTGCGGCCCCGGAAGAACCGTCGCCACTCCTGGGAGCGCCGACCGATCGGTATGCCGCGCTGCCGGAAGAGGCGCTCCTGCCGCTCCAGCGTCTGCTCTGGCGTCGCGAAGACGTCCTTGCTGACGAGCGTCATGATCCGCCAGTCGGCGTCCTCGAACTCCTCGCGACGCCCGATGTCAGCCTCCCACTGCTCCTCGCGTGCCACGTGGTGCCGGCCGTCGTACTCCACCGCCGTGCGCGTGGGACGGTCCGCCGCGTCCAGCCTCCGAACCAGCCGACCGCTGACGTCGGACCAGGGAGTCACCGAGCACGACCAGGTCCACCAGGTCGAGCGTGCTGCTGAGATCCAGGAAGGTCTGGGTCGGAGAGGAGACCCGGACCCCGCGGAAGCAGCGCGTCTCGCCGCTGCCCCAGTGGACGACCACCCCTTCACGACGGCGACGCTTGACCGTGGGTGGCACGGTGGCGTGCAGCTGCGGGGTGTCCGGCACCACAGCTGAGTAGAGCCGTGCGGCCGTGTGGTGCGACGCCCAGGCCTCGTCCACCGCCGCCACGAGGACGGCTGCCTGTGCTTCCACCCAGGCGCGATCACCGGTCCGCAGCTGCGCATACACCCCGCGCACCACCTGGCGGTAGGGCCCTGATTCGAGCCGCTGACGGGACAGTCCGGCCGCCCTGGCCTGGGCCGGGGTGAAGACCGGGTCGAGGTCGAAGGTGTGGCCCACCCGTCGACACTGCCCGATCCACCGCCCCGGTGACGGTCGTCCACAGGGCCTGCTGGCACATCGCGTGAGTGCCGAGCGGCCCACTTCGGTCGCCCTCACCACGGTCCCGGCGGACCGGAGTGGGCCACTCGGCGCGTCGGGGCCGCGGGAGTGGGCGGCTCAGGGGTGCCGGCGGTAGGCGAGGTCGGTGATCTGCCGTCCCGCCTCGGTGCCGCGCCGCTCGAAGCGGGTCATCGGGCGCAGCGGCGCGCGCCCGGTGGAGACCAGCTCCCACGCGGTATGCCCGTCCAGCACCTGACGCATGGCGCCGGCGTAGTGGTCCCAGTCGGTCGCCAGCCGCCACCGGCCGTCCGGCTGGACCAGCGCGGCCACCGTGTCCGCGAAGTCGGGCGAGACGAGCCTGCGCTTGTGGTGCCTGGTCTTGGGCCACGGGTCGGGGAAGAAGGTCCACACCTCGTGCGCGGAGCCCGGCGGCAGCAGGGTCCGCAGCGCGATCGCGGCGTCCGCCTCGACGAAGCGCACGTTGGTCAGCGGCTCCCGCCCCATCTTGGCCAGCGTGTGCCCGATCCCCGGCCGCCACACCTCGAGGGCGATGAAGTCCCACTCGGGGCGCTCGGTCGCGGCGTGCACCAGCGCGTCGCCCGAACCGGACCCGATCTCGATCACCAGCGGTGCGCTCCGGCCGAAGATCTGCGCCGGGTCGATCCGGTATGCCGGGTCCACCGCGGTCGACCCCTCGCCGTGCGGGCGGGGGACGTCCAGGACCAGGTCGCCGGCATACCGGTCCCAGGCCTCCTGGTGCGACCGCTTGAGCATCCGGTCGCCGCGCCGGGTGAAGGAGCGGGTCCGGGCGAGGCGGTGAGCGGTCACTTCTTGCTCTTCGCGGGCTCGGCGTCGCTCCCGTCCTGGGAGAGCGCGGCGATGAAGGCCTCCTGCGGCACCTCGACGGAGCCGACCATCTTCATCCGCTTCTTGCCCTCCTTCTGCTTCTCCAGCAGCTTGCGCTTGCGGCTGATGTCACCGCCGTAGCACTTGGCCAGGACGTCCTTGCGGATCGCGCGGATCGTCTCCCGGGCGATGACCCGGGAGCCGATGGCCGCCTGGATCGGCACCTCGAACTGCTGCCGCGGGATGAGCTCCTTGAGCTTGCCGGCCATCTGCACGCCGTAGGCGTAGGCCTTGTCCCGGTGCACGATCGCGCTGAAGGCGTCCACCGTGTCGCCCTGCAGCAGGATGTCCACCTTGACCAGGTCGGCCTCCTGCGTGCCGGAGGGCTCGTAGTCGAGCGAGGCATACCCGCGGGTCTTGGACTTGAGCGCGTCGAAGAAGTCGAAGACGATCTCCGCCAGCGGCAGCGTGTAGCGCAGCTCCACCCGCTCGGGGGACAGGTAGTCCATCCCGAGCATGGTGCCGCGCCGCGACTGGCACAGTTCCATGATCGCCCCGATGAACTCGCTCGGTGCCAGGACCGTGCCGCGGACCACCGGCTCGGTGATGGAGGCGATCTTGCCCGCCGGGAACTCGCTGGGGTTGGTCACCTCCAGCTCGGTGCCGTCGTCCAGGCGCACGTCGTAGGAGACGTTCGGCAGGGTCGAGATGAGGTCGAGGTTGAACTCCCGCTCCAGCCGCTCCCGGACGATCTCCAGGTGCAGCATGCCGAGGAAGCCGACGCGGAAGCCGAAGCCGAGCGCGCCGGAGGTCTCCGGCTCGTAGACGAGAGCCGCGTCGTTGAGCTTGAGCTTGTCCAGCGCGTCCCGCAGGATCGGGTAGTCCGACCCGTCGATCGGGTAGAGGCCGGAGAAGACCATCGGCCTGGGGTCCTTGTAGCCGCCCAGCGGGGTGCTCGCCTGCCGCCGCTCCCCCGTCACGGTGTCGCCCACCTTGGACTGGCGCACGTCCTTCACCCCGGTGATGAGGTAGCCGACCTCCCCGACCCCCAGTCCCTTGGTCGGCGCGGGCTCGGGGCTGATCGCCCCGATCTCCAGCAGCTCGTGGGTCGCCTTGGTGGACATCATCGCGATCCGCTCGCGGGGCGAGAGGCTGCCGTCCACGACCCGGACGTAGGTCACCACGCCGCGGTAGGTGTCGTAGACGGAGTCGAAGATCATCGCCCGGGCCGGGGCGTCGGCGTCACCGACCGGCGGAGGGATCTCCTCCACGATCCGGTCCAGCAGCTCGGGCACACCCTCCCCGGTCTTGCCGGACACCTTGAGCACGTCCTCGGGGTCGCAGCCGATGAGGCCGGCGATCTCCTCGGCATACTTCTCCGGCTGGGCCGAGGGCAGGTCGATCTTGTTGAGCACCGGGATGATCGCGAGGTCGTTCTCCATCGCCAGGTAGAGGTTGGCCAGCGTCTGAGCCTCGATCCCCTGCGCGGCGTCGACCAGCAGCACCGCGCCCTCGCAGGCCGCCAGGCTGCGGCTCACCTCGTAGGTGAAGTCGACGTGGCCCGGGGTGTCGATCATGTTGAGGATGTATGCCTGGTCCCCGGCCGGTGTGCCGGTGGCCCAGGGCATGCGCACCGCCTGGCTCTTGATGGTGATGCCGCGTTCCCGCTCGATGTCCATGCGGTCGAGGTACTGCGCCCGCATCTGCCGCTGGTCGACGACACCGGTGACCTGCAGCATCCGGTCGGCCAGCGTGGACTTGCCGTGGTCGATGTGGGCGATGATGCAGAAGTTGCGGATGATCTCCGGCGGGGTCGCTGCCGGCTGGGGCACCGACTCGGGGCGGGCGAGCGGGGACAGGGCGGGCACCTCACAGGTGGGCTGGTCGCGGGTGGGCGGATGACGACCCTCAGTGTCCCATGCCGGGCGGGTGGCGCCGCCCGCGACAGGAGGCAGACGCGCCCGTGCCCCCCACGGAAGGAGAGGGACACGGGCGTGTCTCGTGAGGCGCCGCCGCAGGAGGTCTCGGCCTGCGGCGGCGCGGTCTGGGGGTCAGCCCTGCGGCATCAGCACACCGTCGATGAGGTAGACGGTGGCGTTCGCGGTCTGCACGCCACCGCAGATGACGGAGGCGTCGTTGACCATGAGCTCGTCACCGGAGCCCGAGACCTCGACGGTCTCGCCCTGGACGGTGGTCTGCTCGCCCACGACCTCGTCCGGGGTCAGCTGGCCCGGGACGACGTGGTAGGTGAGGATCGAGCTGAGCAGGTCGGCGTCCTCCTGGAGCGTGCCCATCGTCTCCTGGTCGATGGCCTCGAAGGCCTCGTCGACCGGGGCGAAGACGGTGAACTCGTCACCGTTGAGGGTGTCGACCAGGTCGACGTCCGGGTTGACGCCGCCGGAGACGGCGGCGGTCAGCTGGGTGAGCAGCGGGTTGTTGCCCGCGGCGACCGCGACCGGGTCCTGCGCCATGCCCTCGACCGAGCCCGCACCGTCCGGCACCTGCTCGGCGTAGTCCTCGCAGCCGGGACCGACCAGGTTGGCGGCCGGGTCCATGGCCATGTCGTCCTCGGACTCCATCTCGTCGTCGGCCATGTCGTCCTCGGACTCCATGTCCTCCTCGGACTCCATGTCCTCAGAGGTGTCCTCCTCCGAGGCCATGTCCTCGCTCGAGCTCTCGGCGGCGCTGCCGCCCTCGTCGGCCATCTCCTCGCCCCCGCCACAGGCGGACAGGGCCAGCATCGAGGCCATGGAGACGGCAAGAATTCCCTTGGAGATACGCATCATGCATTCCTTTCTGATGGGTCGGTGGTCACGCGACGGAGACCGTCGTGTTGTGCCACCCGGTTGACCCGTCAGGAGCGATGGGCTCCCGCCGGGAGGTCTGAACCTTGCCCGCGCGATCGGTCGCGCGGACCTCGAGCCGGTGCGACCCCGGCTCGGCCGGCCACACCCAGCGCCAGGCGCGCCAGGTCTGGTCGGAGTCTTCGACGCCCAGCTCGGCGTCCTGCCACTCCCCCTCGTCGACCCGCACCTCGACCCGCTCGATGCCGACGGTCTGCGCCCAGGCGACGCCGGCGACGGTCACGTCGCCCGCCTCCAGCTGGGCGAAGGACCCGGGCACGTCGATCCGGGACGAGAGCTTGATCGGGGCCTTCGCGGCATACCCGCGGTCGGTCCAGTAGGCGGTGAAGTCGGCGAACCGCGTCACCTCGAGCTCGGTCAGCCACTTGGTGGCCGAGACGTAGCCGTAGAGACCGGGCGTGACCATCCGCAGCGGGTAGCCGTGCTCCGGCGGCAGCGGAGCGCCGTTCATCCCCAGCGCGAGCAGCGCCTCGCGGTCGTCGGTCAGCACCTCGAGCGGGGTGCCCGCGGTGTAGCCGTCGGTGCTCACCGAGCGCACGGCGTCCGCCCCCTGCTGGATGCCGGCCTCCTCGAGCAGCTCGCGCACGGGTAGGCCGATCCAGGTCGCCGTCCCGAGCAGGTCCCCACCGACCTCGTTGCTGACGCAGGTCAGGGTGATCCGGCGCTCCACGAGCGGCCGGTCGAGCAGGTCGGCGACGGTGAGCTCCAGCGGGCGGTCCACCATGCCGGTGATCCGCAGCACGTGGTTCTCGGCGTCGACGCGAGGGACCTCGAGCGCGGTGTCGACGCGGTAGAAGTCGGCGGTCGGGGTCACGTGGGGCGTCAGGCCGTCCACGTCGAAGCTCACGCCGTCGGGCAGCGGCTCCGCGGTCTGGGCCGGGTCCGGCAGGCTGAGGCCGGACGACGCGGGCTGTCCTGCCAGGGTGCGGGCGGTGCCTCCGGCCACGCCGACCGCAGCCACACCGGACGCGGCGGCCAGGACGCTCCGCCGACGCGGACCCTCACCCTCCGCACGGGGGGCCCGCAGCGTGGAGAGCAACCAGGCCAGCCCACCGACGCCGACGAGCAGCATGGCCAGCACCGCGCCGAGCACGGCCGGCAGCCCACCACCCTGGGCGGGGTCCAGCAGCATCGAGACCGCAGCCAGCCCGACGAGCAGCGTCATGCCGCCCAGGGCCGCCGTCCGGTGGCGTGCCCCCACCCAGCCGATCGCGGCGAGGGCGACCACCAGGGTCGTCAGCACGCCGGCGAGCAGCACCAGCTTGTCGGAGGAGCCGAACGTGTCGATCGCCCACTCCTTGACCGGGCGAGGCGTGAGGTCCACGGCGCGGTTGCCCACGGCGACGACCGGGCCGGTCACCCCGAGGAGCCGCGAGAACCCTTCCCCGGCCAGCACGCCGGCGGCCCCGGCGAGCAGGCCGGAGGCCGCAGCGCCGAGCCGGGAGGCGCGGGGGGAGAGCGTCGTGGTCATGCCCAGGATTCGGCCCGGGACACGCCCACGGATGTGTGACCTAGGTCACGTACCCCTCATCCCGACTGCACGAACGCCCTCAACCGGCCGTCCTGGTGCTCGCGGATCTCGGTCCACCCGAGCGACTCGTAGAAGGCTCGCTGGCGGGGCTCGTCGTCGGTGAGGAGCACCTTCTGCCGGCACGACGAGAACGGCTCGAGCGCGGCGTGCACCAGGGAACGACCGACCCCCTCGCGCTGCAGCTCGGGGCGCACCAGGACGTCCTGGAGGTAGGCGATGCTGGCACCGTCGGAGACGACCCGGGCCAGCCCCAGCAGCTCCCCGCCGTAGCGGGCCGTGACGACCCGGGTGGAGCCGGCGACCGCCGCCTCGAGGGTCTCCGGATCGGTGGTGTAGGCGGACCACCCGACGGCGTCGTAGAGCGCCAGCAACTCGTCCCGCCGAGGTCGGTCGTCGTCGCTGATGAGGATCTCGTGGCCAGCCACACCAGGCACTGTAGCCAGGGGTGCCAGCGGGCGCCATCGGCACCGGCACCAGTCCGCCAGGGGTGGACGCCCTCCGGGCCGGCCGGTATGCTTATTTCGCCAGTCGGATTCGAGATTCCATATCGCGGACTTAGGAGCACCATGTCGTCCACCTCACCAGCCCTGGATCTGCCGGACGGGGTCGTCGTCGACGGGCCCCTCCAGCCGGGCTACGAGCAGATCCTCACGCGGCAGGCGCTGGACCTCGTCGCCGCCCTGCACCGCGAGCTCGAGCCCCGCCGGCAGCAGTGCCTCGAGGCGCGGGCCGACGTGGTCCGCCGGGTCGCCGAGGGTGAGGACCTCGACTTCGACCCGGAGACCGCACACGTCCGCGACGACGACTCCTGGCGGGTCGCGGAGCCGGCCCCGGGCCTGGTCGACAGGAGGGTCGAGATGACCGGGCCGACCGACCGCAAGATGACCATCAACGCGATGAACTCCGGTGCCCGTGTCTGGCTCGCCGACCAGGAGGACGCCAACACCCCCCTGTGGGAGAACGTCGTCGAGGGCCAGATCAACCTGCGCGACGCGATCAGCGGGACCATCTCGTTCACCTCGCCCGAGGGCAAGGAGTATGCGTTGGTCACCACGGACCAGCAGGAGCTGCCGACGATCGTCATGCGACCCCGCGGCTGGCACCTGGACGAGAAGCACGTCACCGTCGACGGCGAGCGGGCTGCCGGAGGGCTCGTGGACGTCGCGCTCTACCTGTGCGCCAGTGCCCAGCTGCAGCTGGACGCCGGCAAGGGACCCTACTTCTACCTGCCCAAGATGGAGCACCACCTCGAGGCCAGGCTGTGGAACGACGCCTTCGTCCTCGCGCAGGACGCGCTGGGCATACCCCAGGGCACCATCCGGGCCACCTGCCTCATCGAGACCTACCCGGCCGCGTTCCAGATGGAGGAGATCCTCTACGAGCTCCGCGACCACTCGGCCGGCCTGAACGCCGGCCGCTGGGACTACCTCTTCAGCGTGATCAAGACCTACCGCACCCGTGGACGGGACTTCGTCCTCCCCGACCGTGCCTCGGTGACCATGACCGCGCCGTTCATGCGCGCCTACACCGAGCTGCTGGTCCGGACCTGCCACCGGCGGGGTGCGCACGCCATCGGCGGCATGTCGGCCTTCGTGCCCGCGAAGGACGAGCAGGTGAACGCCGCGGCCTACGACAAGGTGACCACCGACAAGGAGCGCGAGGCCGGCGACGGTTTCGACGGCTCCTGGGTGGCCCACCCCGCGATGGTTCCCACCTGCCGAGAAGTCTTCGACGCGACTCTCGGCGACCGGCCCAACCAGATCGACCGCACCCGCGACGACGTCGACGTCACCGCCGCCGACCTGCTCGCGGTCCGGGACACCCCGGGCGAGGTCACCGAGGCCGGCCTGCGCGCCAACATCGAGGTCGCCGTCCAGTACCTCACCGTGTGGCTGGGCGGACGGGGGGCCGTCGCGATCCACAACCTCATGGAGGACGCCGCCACGGCGGAGATCAGCCGCAGCCAGGTGTGGCAGTGGCTGCACCAGGAGGTCACCCTCGCCGACACCGGGGAGACGGTCACCCGCGAGCTGGTCCAGCGGCTCACCGACGAGGTGCTGGCGGACCTCCCGGGAGACGCCGACGACTACGCCGCGGCGACCGAGCTGTTCCTCCAGGTCGCGGTCGCGGACGAGTTCGCCGACTTCCTCACCGTGCCGGCCTACGAGACCATGCCCTGACGTGGCGCGGGCACGCGGTTAGGGTGCTCAGGAGGCCACTGGAGGACTCACCGAGGAGGCGACGATGACGCGGACGGACCACGGATCGACGACGAGCGCGCTCCTGGAGGACCTGCGCGGGTCGCTCCCCCCGCACACCCTCGTCACCGACCCCTCGGAGCGGGACACCTACGCGTGCGACGGGCTCGCGGCATACCGCGTGCGCCCCGGGCTGGTGGTGCTGGTCGACACGGCGGAGCAGGTCGCCACCACGGTGCAGGCCTGCGCCCGGCACCGCGTGCCCTTCGTCGCGCGTGGCTCGGGCACCGGTCTCTCCGGCGGGGCGCTCCCTCACGCCGACGGCGTGCTCATCGTGACCAGCCGGCTCCGGACGCTGCACGAGGTGCGGGCCGAGGACCAGCGGGCGGTCGTCGACCCCGGCGTCATCAACCTCGAGGTCAGCAAGGCCGCGAACCCGCTCGGCTACTACTTCGCGCCGGACCCGAGCAGCCAGCAGATCTGCTCCATCGGCGGCAACGTGGCCGAGAACTCCGGTGGGGCCCACTGCCTGAAGTACGGCTTCACCGCGGGGCACGTGCTCTCCCTGGACGTCGTGACGCCGGACGGCGAGACGGTCACGCTCGGCACCGAGGCCCCCGACGCACCCGGCTACGACCTGCTCGGCGCCTTCGTCGGCAGCGAGGGCACGCTCGGGGTCGCGACCCGCGCCACCCTGCGCCTGACCCGTCTGCCCGAGGAGGTGCGCACCTGCCTCGCCGGGTTCGCCAGCACGGACGAGGCGGGGGGTGCCACCAGCGCCATCATCGCCGACGGCATCGTCCCCGCCGCCATCGAGATCATGGACGCCCTGGCGATCGAGGCGGCCGAGGAGGCCGTGTCCTGCGGCTATCCCGAGGGCGCCGGTGCCGTGCTCGTGGTGGAGCTGGACGGACCCGCGGTCGAGGTGGCGCAGGAGCTGGAGCGGGTGCAGCGGATCTGCGCCGACCACGGATGCTTCGAGTTCCGGGCCGCCGAGGACGCCGCGGAGCGGGCCGAGATCTGGAAGGGCCGGAAGTCGGCCTTCGCCGCCGTCGGCCGCATCTCGCCCGACTACATCGTGCAGGACGGCGTGGTCCCGCGGACCTCGCTGCCCGAGGTGCTGCGGGAGATGGGTCGGATCTCCCGGGAGCGCGGGGTGCGCGTCGCCAACGTCTTCCACGCGGGCGACGGCAACCTGCACCCGCTCGTCCTCTTCGACGCCTCCGAGGACGGCGCCACCGAGCGCGCGGAGGAGGTCTCCGGCATGATCCTGGACCTGTGCATCGAGCACGGCGGGTCGATCACCGGCGAGCACGGCGTGGGGGCTGACAAGGCGCGTTACATGCCGCGGATGTTCAGCGACGAGGACCTGGACACCATGCAGCTGGTGCGGTGCGCCTTCGACCCGGAGCACCTCGCCAACCCCGGCAAGATCTATCCCACCCCCCGGATGTGCGGCGAGAGACCACGGCTGGTGCACTCGGCGGACGAGGCCGCCGACCCCGGCGCCGGGGCGCTGGTCTTCTGATGTCGGTCGAGGGTGCGCTGTCGGGTGTGTGCGCCGTCCGCCCGGCCGAGGTCCAGGAGGACGTCGACGGGGTCCGCCCCGAGGTCGTCGCCCGCCCGGTCTCGACCCAGGAGACGTCCGCCCTGATGCGCGCCTGCTCCACGCACGGGCTCCGTGTGGTCGTGCGCGGGCACGGCAGCAAGCTCGCGTGGGGCGCACCGCCGGAGCGGGTGGACGTCGTCCTCGAGACCACCGGGATGGATGGGCTGGTGGAGCACTCGCGCGGTGACCTCATCGCCACCGCCGGCGCAGGTATGCCGCTGGCCCGGCTGCAGCAGCAGCTCGGCCCGCACCAGCTGGTGGTCGACGACCTGGCCTCGGGTCGGGGTCGGGACGGCCAGGGGTCCACCCTCGGGGGCGCCATCGCCACGAACCTCTCCGGCGCCCGCCGGTTGTGGGCCGGCCCGTTGCGCGACCTGGTCATCGGGATGCGGGTGGTGCTGGCCGACGGCACGGTGGCCAAGGCCGGCGGCAAGGTGGTCAAGAACGTCGCCGGCTACGACCTCGCGAAGCTGCTCACCGGCTCCTACGGCACCCTGGCCGTCATCACCGAGGCCACCGTCCGGCTGCACCCCGTGCCCGAGGCGACCCGCTGGGTCCGGGCACCGATCCCGCCGTCCGGGCTCGCGCCGGCCCTGCGGCACGTGATCGACAGCCAGCTCGTGCCGCACGCCGTCGAGGTGCACGCGACGCCGGCCGGCGAGGCATCGGTCGGTGTCTGCTTCGGTGGCACCGCCGACGGCACCCGTGCCCGCGCCGACACCCTGGCCGCCGAGCTGCAGGAGTGGGCGGGCGGCACGGTGGAGGTGGAGACCGTGGAGGACGCGGAGACCGACGACCGGCCCGCACCCACGTCACCCCTGACCGACCGACCCACACTCGTGCGCACCACCAGCCGGCTCAGCGGCATACCCGAGCTGGTGGCGGTCGCGACCGGGCACGGCATGACGGTGACCGGATCGGCCGGGGTGGGTGTGCTGCGGGCCACCCTGCCGGAGGACACCGCGGCTCAGGCCGTGGCGGAGGCGGTGCAGGCGCTGCGCGAGACCAGCGCGCGCCTCGGTGGCTCCACCGTGGTCCTGGACGCGCCGCCATCGGTGAAGCCCCGGCTCGACCTCTGGGGGCCGGTGCCGGGGCTGGCGCTGATGCGCCGGGTCAAGGCCGAGTTCGACCCCGGACGCCTGCTGGCTCCGGGCCGCTTCGTGGGAGGACTGTGATGGTTGCCGAACGCCCCACCCAGCTGGGGATGCCACGCGTGCGGGGAGACCGCTCGGAGGTGCTGGCCGAGCCGGCCTTCGACGCGGTGCGCCCGCCGAGCCCGGACCTGCTGGACGACTGCGTCCACTGTGGCTTCTGCCTCACCACCTGCCCGACCTACCAGCTCTGGGGCGAGGAGATGGACAGCCCCCGGGGTCGGATCGACCTGATCAGGGCGGCCAGCGAGGGCGCCCCGCTCACGGCGGCCACGGTCGGTCACCTGGATGCCTGCCTGGGGTGCATGGCCTGCGTGACCAGCTGTCCCTCCGGGGTGCAGTACGACCGGATCCTGGAGACCACCCGCGCCCAGGTGGAGCGACGGGTGACCCGGCCGCGTCGGGACCGGGCGCTGCGGTCGTTGATCTTCTCGCTGTTCCCCTACCCGGCACGCCTCCGGGTGCTGCGCGGGCCGCTGCGCGCGGCCCAGCGCACCGGGGTCCTCGGCCTGGTCGGACGCTCGGGCCTGGTGGGACGGGTCAGCCCCGAGCTCGAGGTGATGCAGTCCCTCGCACCGCCCCTGGGGCCGAGGGTCGAGGTGCCGGAGCGCACACCGGCGCTGGGCACCCGGCGGGCGGTCGTCGGCATGCTCACCGGCTGCGTCCAGCGGGAGTTCTTCGGGGACGTCAACGCCGCCACCGCGCGGGTGCTCGCCGCTGAGGGCTGCGAGGTCGTCGCGCCCACCCGCCAGGGCTGCTGCGGCGCCCTGTCGGTGCACACCGGGCGGGAGGAGGAGGGCATGGCCTTCGCCCGCCGGCTCATCGACACCTTCGAGGAGGCCGGCGTCGAGACCGTGGTCGTCAACTCGGCCGGGTGCGGGTCGACGATGAAGGAGTACGTCCACCTGCTGGCGGACGACCCCGCGTATGCCGACCGCGCCCGCGCGTTCAGCGAGCGGGTGCGCGACCTGGCCGAGTTCCTCGTGGAGCTGGGCCCGACGGCACCACGGCACCGGCTCGGGACGGCGGAGCAGGAGGTGAGCGTCGCCTACCACGACGCGTGCCACCTGCGGCACGCCCAGGGGGTGGTGAGCGCACCGCGCGAGCTGCTGCGGGGCATACCCGACCTGCGGCTGGTGGAGATCCCGGACGGCGAGATCTGCTGCGGATCGGCGGGGGTCTACAACATCCTCAACCCGGAGCCGGCCACCGAGCTCGGCGACCGCAAGGCCGCCTCGATCCTGCGCACCGGCGCCGACCTGCTCGTCACGGCCAACCCGGGCTGTCTCATGCAGATCAGCCAGGCGCTGGAGCGGGCCGGCCGGAGGGTTCCCTTCGTGCACACGGCGGTGCTCCTCGACGCCTCGATCCGGGGCGTACCGCTGCCGTCCGGCGGCTGAGCACGCACCGGCTCAGGCCCGGGTGGGCACCTCGGAGCGGGACCGGCGTCGGGCCCACACGGCCAGCCCGACGAGCAGCGCGACGAGCGCCACCAGCTGCAGCAGGCCGAGGTTGAGCCCGATGCCGTAGATCCACAGGTAGCTCACCGTCCCGGCGGCGAGGCAGTAGTAGGCGGTGACGAGCGCCGTCTTGCGGATGAGGTCGCCCTCGCGACCGAGCAGGCCCACCGTGGCCGACGCGGCGACGATGTTGTGGATCGCGACCGGGTTGCCGCCGGCGCCGCCGACGGCCTGCGCCGCCACAACGCTCTCCGGGGCGACGCCGATCTCCTGGCCGGTGGCGAACTGGAAGAGGGAGAAGGTCAGGTTGCTCACCGTGTTGGACCCGGCCACGAAGGCACCCAGGGCCCCGATCCAGGGCGCCACGAGCGGCCAGTTGGACCCGGCCACCGCGGCCGCGCCCTCCGCCAGGGTCACTGGCATCGACGCCAGCCCGGAGTCGGTGAACTCGGCACCGGAGCGGATCAGCAACCGCACCAGGGGCACGGCGAAGAGCAGGGCCACACCGGTGCCGAGGATCTGTTTGCCGGCCACGGCCCAGGTCGAGCGGATCTGCTCGCCGCTCATCCGGTGCAGGCCGTAGGTGATCAGGCAGGTGAGGATGAAGACGGTGCCGGGGCTGTAGAGCCACTGCCAGGTGGTGGAGATCCCGGTGCCGAGCAGGTTCTCGAAGGGAAGCGTCACCGCCGGGTTCTCCGAGCGCAGCGCCGTCGTCAGCGGCTCGATCAGCCGGGTGGCGAGCAGCAGCACCGCGATGAGGAGGTAGGGCGACCAGGCGCGCAGCAGACCCATCCGGCGGGTGTCGAGGTCACCCAGGTGGTCGGTGTCGACGGTGCCCATCCAGCGCTCCTGCCAGCTCGAGCGCGGTCCGAAGTCGAAGGTGTCCCTGGGCATGAGGAAGCCGCGCGAGGAGGTGAACATCACCAGCGCCAGGCCGGCCAGCCCGCCGAGCAGTGCGGGGAACTCCGGTCCGGCGAACCGGGCGACCAGGACGTAGGGGACGGTCATCGCCAGCGAGGCGTAGAGCGCGAACGGCCACACCCGCAGCCCCTCGGCGAAGCTGCGCCGCTCGCCGAAGAACCCGGTGAGGAAGACCGCGATGGCCAACGGGATCAGCAGCCCCGCGACGGCGTGGATCGCCGCCGCCTGGAAGCCGATCTCGGCGACCAGCCCGTCGTAGCCCAGACCCAGCTCGGCGGCGCGCTCCTCGACGCCCGGGCCGCCCTGCAGCCCGGTCCCCACACCCACGATGATCGGCGTCCCGACGGCGCCGAACGAGACGGGTGTCGACTGGATGATGAGCCCGACCATCACGGCGGCCATCGCGGGGAACCCGAGGGCGAGCAGCAGCGGCGCGACGACGGCCGCCGGGGTCCCGAACCCCGAGGCGCCCTCGAGGAAGGACCCGAAGAGCCAGCCGATGATGATGGCCTGCACCCGGCGGTCCGGAGAGATGGCGGTGAAGCCGGACCGGATCGTGGCCATGGCTCCGCTGGCGATCACCGTGGCGAGCAGCAGCAGGGCGCCGAAGACGATGTAGAGGAGGGTCACCGCGATGATGAGCCCCTCCAGGGTGGCCGCGACCACCGCGGTGGGACGCATCTGCCAGACGAACATCGCGATGACGACCGTCACCACGTAGCCCACCGGCATGGCGTACTTCGCGGGCCAGCGCAGGCCCGCGAGCAGCACCCCCACGACCACGATCGGCGAGATCGCCAACAGGCTGAGCACGGCCAAGTTGTCCACGTCGACACCTTTCCGAGAGGCTCGAGCTCCCCGGTCCGAAGAGGCTCCTCACAGGCGAACTGTATCCCCGGCAGCCAGGGCTGTCCCCTGTTGCGGCTCCTCGGCGCGCCGCGCCCGGCCGGTAGGGTCGGCGTCAGTGTCAGGGTGAGGCTTGCTGCCTTCGGCGGCTGGTTGGATCCTGAGCACCTGGTGTCTGGCTCATAGGGTCGTTGTCGCCCCTTCGGGGT
>NZ_VSLG01000024.1 GCF_008919445.1 Serinicoccus kebangsaanensis
TCCGTCGTCGGGAGACCTCGACGTCTATCTGCGGACCGACGCGCCCGGCCGACCTACACCCTCATCTGGGAAGAGCCGGGAAGGCTCTTCACAATGGAGGGTGTAGTCGGGGCCTGAGCCTCGATCCGCCGAGCGGGTTTCGTGAACGTCGTCCGGAATGTCGGAAATCGGTCTGGGAGGTGGGTCCGGGTTCGGGGCAGGGGGAATTCGCCGGTCTGCCCGGCTCTTCCACGTGGGGTCGTTCCTCGTAGGGGCAGGGGGCGGGGTTCAGCCGCGGCGTAGGCGGCGTCGTGGAGGCCTTGCCAGGCGTCCTGCCAGGGCCAGTGCGTGGGCAGGTGCAGGTGGAGACGTCGGGCGCGGTTGGCGATCCGGGCCGGGATCTTGATCAGCTGGTCCCGGATCGTGGCTGGTCGGGCACGGGCGTGCCGGGCCGAGGCCAGGACGCCGGCAGCGCGGGTCAGGTTGAACGCGATCGCGGCCAGCACCGTCCAGGCACCGTTGGTGCAGAAGGACCCGCTGGGGGCGTGGGCGAGCGGGCCGGACTTCAGGTCGGCGATGACCTGCTCGACGATCGCGTGGTCGCGGTGGGATGCCTCCGCGCCCAGCATCGACAGGGATGAGTCGGTGAACACGGCGTGGTGGCGCCAGGTCGCGAACAGCTCGTCCTGTCCTGTGCTGGTCGCCGTGGGGTCGAAGCGCTTGACGCGGCGCACGATGAGCCGGGCGGTGACTGTCAGGTCGAGAGCGGCTCACCCGTGAACCCGGAGGTGTGGCTCGGGGGCGCATCTTGTCGGTGGAGAGCGTAGGGTCCGGAGAGTCCCCCGCAACGATTGGAGATTCACTGTGAAGGCTGTTGTCTATCAGGGACCGCGCGATGTCGCGGTCACGGATGTTCCGGACGCGGAGATCGAGCGGCCCACCGATGTGCTGGTCAAGATGACCACGACCAACATCTGCGGCTCGGACCTGCACATGTACGAGGGGCGGACCTCCTTCGAGAAGGGCCGGACGTTCGGTCACGAAAACATGGGAGAGGTGGTGGAGATCGGCAAGGGAGTAGAGAAGGTCAAGGTGGGCGACCGGGTCGTGCTGCCCTTCAACATCTCGTGCGGGTTCTGCAAGAACTGCGAGCGTGGGCTCACGAACTACTGCCTGACGACGCAACCTGACCCGTCGGCCGCCGGTGCGGCCTACGGCTTCGCCGAAATGGGCCCGTACGGCGGCGGGCAGGCAGAACTGCTCCGGGTGCCCTTCGGCGACCACAACGCGCTGCGCCTGGGTGAGGACGCGCAGGACAAGGAGAACGACTACGTCATGCTCTCCGACATCTTCCCCACCGGCTACCACGCCACCGAGATGGCCGGCGTGATACCGGGCGACAGCGTCGTGATCGCCGGGGCCGGACCCGTGGGACTTATGGCCGCCCTGTCCGCGACGATCAAGGGCGCCGCGAAGGTGATGGTGGTCGATCGCCACCCCGACCGGCTCGCGCTGGCCGAGCAGATCGGAGCGATCGCCATCGACGACTCCAAGGTCGACCCCGTGCAGGCTGTGCTGGACGAGACGATGGGGCTCGGAGCCGACCGTGGCTGCGAGTGTGTCGGCTACCAGGCCCACGACCCTGAGGGCAACGAAGACCCGGCTGCCACCTTGAACATGCTCATCAACTCGGTCCGGTTCACCGGCGGGATCGGCACCGTCGGCGTGTTCGTCCCCGAGGACCCGGGGGCCAAGGGCGAATTGGCCAAGCAGGGCAAGGCGGCCATCGACTTCGGCATGCACTGGTTCAAGGGACAGACCATGGGCAACGGTCAGTGCCCGGTCAAGAGGTACAACCGCCGGCTGCGAGACCTCATCGCGGCTGACAAGGCGAAGCCGTCCTGGATCGTCTCCCACGAGATCTCGCTGGATCAGGCTGCCGACGCCTACAGGAATTTCGACTCCAGGTCCGAGGGTTGGACCAAGGTCGTCATCAAGCCCGGCATGTCAAACGGAAAGAAGGCAAACTGATATGGCAGCAGATCTTCAGGGCAAGAGGGTCGCGATCCTCGCCGCCGACGGAGTCGAACGCGTTGAGCTCGAGCAACCCCGCGAAGTACTGGACCGCGCGGGCGCTCAGACCGAGGTCCTCTCGATCCACGACGGCGAGATCAAGGCCCGTAAGAACGACCTGGATGAAGCGGGCACGTTCACCGTCGACGGGCTGGTCGCCGACGCCTCGGTGGGCGACTACGACGCCTTGGTGCTTCCCGGCGGCACGGTGAACCCCGACCAGCTCCGGGTCGACGAGGACGCTGTCGCCTTCGTCCGCGACTTCGTCGAGAGCGGCAAGCCCGTGGCGGCGATCTGTCACGGGCCGTGGACGTTGATCGAGGCCGGCGTGGCCACCGGTCGCACCCTGACGTCCTTCCCGAGCATCCGCACCGACCTGCGCAACGCCGGCGCGAACGTCGTCGACCAGGAGGTCGTGGTCGACAAGAATCTCATCACCAGCCGCTCGCCGGAGGACCTGCCGGCGTTCTCCGAGGCGATCGTGTCCCAACTCGCGGGCACCACGACAAAGGAAGAGGAGAAGTCATGAGCGTGACGAAGGGACTACTGGTTAGGTTCGACGCGTTGCCCGGCAAGGAGGACGACGTGAAGGAGTTCCTCGACACCGGGCGTGGGCTGGTCGAGCAGGAGCCGGCGACCACCGCGTGGTTCGCGATCCGCCTCGGGCCGACCTCGTTCGGGATCTTCGACGTGTTCCCCGATGACGCCGGCCGTGACGCTCACCTGTCCGGCCCTGTTGCGGTAGCTCTCGGCGAGCAGACCGGTGCGTTGTTCTCCGAACCGACGATCGAGAAGCTCGACGTGTTGGGCTCCAAACTTCCCGCCTGACACCACAGACCGGGAGTACTGACCCCGACATGAGGGGTCGCTGCGCGCGGTGACTTCGGGCTGACACAGCCCGTTGACGTCGTGGCAGCGGCCCCTTCTCTTGCGGCCTATCGCACATCCCTAACAGATCGAGGAACCGCGATGACAGGAACTGACGGCGACGTTGCCCCGACGCGTTCACCCGAGGTAGCAGTGATCGGGGGCGGGATCGTCGGTTTGTCGACGGCGTACGCGCTGCGGGAGCAGGGCGTGCCGGTGCGCTTGTACGAGGCCGGGCTGCCCGGAACGGGTCAGTCCGCAGGCGAGTCGCGGATCTTCCGGCATGCCCACGACGACCCGCGACTCGTCGCTTTCGCGCGCGAAAGCCGCGGCGTATGGGATGAGTGGGCCGAACGGTTCGACGTCGAGCTGGTCTCATCAGACGGTGTCGTGGCGATCGGCGACGGCGCGCTCGAACGGCTGCGAGTGCTCGACAAGGTCGGCGTGGCGGCACGTGAGATCGATGCAGCCGAGCTCGCCCAGCGAATGCCGCTGCTCGCTGGGTACTCGGGGCCAGCGGTGCTCGACGAGTCGGGCGGCGCGATCCGCACCCGCACCGCGATCACGGCACTCACGGATGCCCTAGCAGATGCCGTCACCACCGCAGAGGTCATCTCCATCGATCCCCGCGCCGATGGGACGGTCGAGGTGCGCAGCGTCACCGACCGGGCTGTCTACTCCAAGGTGGTCGTGTGCGCCGGACGTGAGACCGCCCGCCTGGCGCGCAGCGTCGGCCTGTCGCTGCCGGTTCGCCTTGCCGCACACGTCCGGCTGACCTTCGACGTGAAAGCCGCCGCCCCGGCACGAGTCGCGTGCCTGCAGGACAGCAGTGGTGAGTTCGGAGAGGTCGGCGTCTACGCGACGCCGCTACCGGGCAACAGCAGTTATTCGGTCGGACTCAGCGAAACCGTCGGCGTCCGCGACGACGGCACGTTCATCGACCCTGCGGCCATTCGGTCATTGGACGAACGCGCGCGCGCATACGTGACACGGGCGCTGCCCGGCCTCGACCCAGAGCCGCGTGAGTTCGTTCACTGCTGGGTGACCGACCTCCCGTGGAGTGAGGACGGCGTGGCCGTCTGGGAGGCAGGCAGCATCTTCTTCCTCGCCGGTCACAATCTGTTCAAGCAGGCACCTGCGCTGGGTCGCGCTCTTGCCCGGGCTGCGACCGGCGGCGGTCTCGCCGCCGACCTCACGCCCGCCGCTCGCCTCGGCGAAGCCCTGCGATAGTTCGCCTGACCCCAGAACGGACGCACTCAATGGGTGAACGTCTCCTCGTCGAGGACAACGGCAGCCCGCCCTGGGTCAACCCAAAAGTTGCGGCTGGACAGCAGTCACAGGCTCAACCACCTTGTCATGGGGTGTCTTCATCGTGAGGATCGGTACGCGGAGGTGCCGCAGCGGGATCCGTCACTGCGGGATCCGCTCGCGGTGCGACCCGGCGCGGGATGATGAAACCGCGTCGCAGTGCGGGGTTCGGACCTAGGGCGTGTCTCCCAATTCCATGCGACGTCTCGCTCACGACGCGCGCTTCGCGGCAATACCGGACGTCTGAGTTCCCCTGGTGCCCGGCAGATTTGTGATTGTCTGGCGGATGTGACAGTCGAATTGCTGCGTCCGCCCAAGGCCCGACCCGGTGATCGCGTCGCGGTCGTGTCGCCATCTTTTGCGGCACCGGGGGTCGCTCCGCAACTGCACGAGCAGGCGATGCACCGCCTTCAGGAACTGACCGGGCTCGTGCCCGTTGAGTACCCCACGACGCGGCAGTTGGACGCGACGCCCGTTGATCGCGCCCGCGACCTGAACGAGGCCTTCGCCGATCCGAGCATCCGTGGCGTTATTTCCACCATTGGAGGCGAGGACCAGATCACCGTCATTCCTTACCTCGACCCTCAGAACGTCGCCGCCGACCCCAAACCCTTCATCGGCTATAGCGACAACACCAACTTGCACAACTGGCTGTGGGTTCAAGGGGTCGCAAGCTTCTATGGCGGCTCGACACAGGTGCACCTGGGTCCCGGTCCAGCGGTCGACGAAGTCCACGCCAGGTCTCTCGTTGCCGCTCTCCTGACCGGCGAGACGCTGCAGATCACCGAACCCGGGGAATCGGAGGACATGGGCTGGCCCTGGGATGACCCACGCGCGCTCACCCAGTACGGAGATCGCGAGCCGACACAACCCTGGACGTGGTCGGGCCCCGCCCGAACCGTCACCGGCCCGACCTGGGGCGGGTGCGTGGAGATCTTGCAGTGGATCCTCACCGCTGGACGCTTCTCGCACGACGCCAGCGTGCTGGCCGGCGGCGTCCTGATCCTGGAGACCTCGGAAGAGCTGCCGTCCGCCACCGAGGTCGGGTGGATACTCCGGGCGATGGGTGAACGCGGACTACTGTCCGCCGTTGACGCAGTCCTGGTGGCAAGGCCACCCGCGTCCAACTTTGACGACCGGCCGGATGAACGAGAACGAGAACGCCGCCGGACCCAGCAACGCGAGACGGTGCTTGAGGTGATCAGCCGGTACAACCCCGATGCCGTGGTGTGCGTAGGCATCCCATTTGGACATACCCGACCGCAGTGGATCCTGCCCCACGGCGGCCACATCACCGTCGACTCATCAGCGCGACGCGTGACAGCTGACTACTCCTAGGCGAAAGTACCCGCACGGCACCGCGAGGAAAGCCCGGCAGCACGCTGCGCGAGATCCATTACCCCATCCCCTACGCGTAGATCACGGTGCGATCGGCGGCATGAGAGTACGTCAGGCTGCGCGCGTATTCGGTGCTCGCCGGTACCGGTGACCCCTGGCGCTCATCGTCCCT
>NZ_VSLG01000025.1 GCF_008919445.1 Serinicoccus kebangsaanensis
GGTGTGTGTCCGATTCTTGAGAACTCAACAGCGTGTTTGTTTTTTGATGCCATTTTGTTTGTGCCATGATGCGTGTGCCGCCCCCGGTGGGCGTGTTGTGGTTTTTGCTGGGTATTGATCTCTTTTGAGGTTTTTTCGGAGAGTTTGATCCTGGCTCAGGACGAACGCTGGCGGCGTGCTTAACACATGCAAGTCGAACGATGAAGCTGCAACTTGTTGTGGTGGATTAGTGGCGAACGGGTGAGTAACACGTGAGTAACCTGCCCTCCACTCTGGGATAAGCGCTGGAAACGGTGTCTAATACTGGATGTGACATCAGCCTGCATGGGTTGGTGTGGAAAGATTTTTTGGTGGTGGATGGACTCGCGGCCTATCAGCTTGTTGGTGGGGTAATGGCCTACCAAGGCGACGACGGGTAGCCGGCCTGAGAGGGTGACCGGCCACACTGGGACTGAGACACGGCCCAGACTCCTACGGGAGGCAGCAGTGGGGAATATTGCACAATGGGCGGAAGCCTGATGCAGCGACGCCGCGTGAGGGATGACGGCCTTCGGGTTGTAAACCTCTTTCAGCTCTGACGAAGCTTTTTGTGACGGTAGGAGCAGAAGAAGCACCGGCTAACTACGTGCCAGCAGCCGCGGTAATACGTAGGGTGCGAGCGTTGTCCGGAATTATTGGGCGTAAAGAGCTTGTAGGCGGTTTGTCGCGTCTGCTGTGAAAGCCCGGGGCTTAACTCCGGGTCTGCAGTGGGTACGGGCAGGCTAGAGTATGGTAGGGGAGACTGGAATTCCTGGTGTAGCGGTGGAATGCGCAGATATCAGGAGGAACACCGATGGCGAAGGCAGGTCTCTGGGCCATTACTGACGCTGAGAAGCGAAAGCGTGGGGAGCGAACAGGATTAGATACCCTGGTAGTCCACGCCGTAAACGTTGGGCGCTAGGTGTGGGTCCCATTCCACGGGGTCCGTGCCGCAGCTAACGCATTAAGCGCCCCGCCTGGGGAGTACGGCCGCAAGGCTAAAACTCAAAGGAATTGACGGGGGCCCGCACAAGCGGCGGAGCATGCGGATTAATTCGATGCAACGCGAAGAACCTTACCAAGGCTTGACATACACCGGACGATCGCAGAGATGTGGTTTCCCTTTGTGGCTGGTGTACAGGTGGTGCATGGTTGTCGTCAGCTCGTGTCGTGAGATGTTGGGTTAAGTCCCGCAACGAGCGCAACCCTCGTTCCATGTTGCCAGCAACACCTTTTGGGTGGTTGGGGACTCATGGGAGACTGCCGGGGTCAACTCGGAGGAAGGTGGGGATGACGTCAAATCATCATGCCCCTTACGTCTTGGGCTTCACGCATGCTACAATGGCCGGTACAAAGGGCTGCGATCCCGTGAGGGGGAGCGAATCCCAGAAAGCCGGTCTCAGTTCGGATTGGGGTCTGCAACTCGACCCCATGAAGTCGGAGTCGCTAGTAATCGCAGATCAGCAACGCTGCGGTGAATACGTTCCCGGGCCTTGTACACACCGCCCGTCAAGTCACGAAAGTCGGTAACACCCGAAGCCGGTGGCCCAACCCTTGTGGAGGGAGCTGTCGAAGGTGGGACTGGTGATTGGGACTAAGTCGTAACAAGGTAGCCGTACCGGAAGGTGCGGCTGGATCACCTCCTTTCTAAGGAGCATCGTTCACATCTGCCCGTGGTGGTGGGTGTGGGTGGCCTCGTGGTGCACCCGTGTGTGGTGCCCGGGGTTGCTCGTGGGTGGAACATCGAAGAACTGTCGCTGTGCCTGTGTGGTGCTGCCGGCTGGTGAGTACGGCCTGCCCCCCAAGTTGTGGGGGTGGGTGGGGAAAGCTGGTGGTGGTGGTGGATGGGTGTGGTGCAAGCACGCTGTTGGGTCCTGGAGGATCGGGCCCCCCGTTTGGTGGGGGTTGGGTGCTTCGGCTGGGGCTGCGCCTGGTGGTCATACCCGTTCCCGCCTCCCGCACGTGTGTGTGGGGGTGGGGGTGTGTGGTGGCCTGGTGTGGGTGTGGTGGCTGGTTGTTGGTTGAGAACTGTACAGTGGACGCGAGCATCTGTATCTTTGTGGCTTTTTGTTAAGTTTTTAAGAGCGCACGGTGGATGCCTTGGCACGAGGAACCGAAGAAGGACGTAGGAATCTGCGATAAGCCTCGGGGAGTCGATAACCAGACTGTGATCCGAGGGTGTCCGAATGGGGAAACCCGGCCAGCTTCATCGCTGGTCACCCGCACCTGAATGTATAGGGTGTGTGGAGGGAACGTGGGGAAGTGAAACATCTCAGTACCCACAGGAAGAGAAAACAATATGTGATTCCGTGAGTAGTGGCGAGCGAAAGCGGATGAGGCTAAACCGTAGTTGTGTGATACCTGGTAGGGGTTGCAGCTGCGGGGTTGTGGGAGTGTCGCGTACCGGGGCTACCACCCTGGTGCACAGTGAGAAATCGCGGGTGTAGGTGAAGGGTCTGGAAAGGCCTGGCGGAGACGGTGAGACCCCGGTAGCCGAAACGCCCGTGACTGTGTGCGGCATTTTCCCGAGTAGTACGGGGCCCGAGAAATCCCGTACGAATCTGGCAGGACCACCTGCTAAGCCTAAATATTCCCTCGTGACCGATAGCGGACAAGTACCGTGAGGGAAAGGTGAAAAGTACCCCGGGAGGGGAGTGAAATAGTTCCTGAAACCGTGCGCTTACAATCCGTCGGAGCCTGCCCTTGTGGTGGGTGACGGCGTGCCTTTTGAAGAATGAGCCTGCGAGTTAGTGCTCAGTGGCGAGGTTAACCCGTGTGGGGAAGCCGTAGCGAAAGCGAGTCCGAACAGGGCGTTTGAGTCGCTGGGTCTAGACCCGAAGCGGAGTGATCTACCCATGGCCAGGGTGAAGCGCGGGTAAGACCGCGTGGAGGCCCGAACCCACTTAGGTTGAAAACTGAGGGGATGAGCTGTGGGTAGGGGTGAAAGGCCAATCAAACTCCGTGATAGCTGGTTCTCCCCGAAATGCATTTAGGTGCAGCGTCATGTGTTTCTTGCCGGAGGTAGAGCTACTGGATGGCTGATGGGCCTTACCGGGTTACTGACGTCAGCCAAACTCCGAATGCCGGTAAGTGAGAGCATGGCAGTGAGACTGCGGGGGATAAGCTTCGTAGTCGAGAGGGAAACAGCCCAGATCGCCAGCTAAGGTCCCTAAGCGTGTGCTAAGTGGGAAAGGATGTGGAGTTGCGAAGACAACCAGGAGGTTGGCTTAGAAGCAGCCACCCTTGAAAGAGTGCGTAATAGCTCACTGGTCAAGTGATTCCGCGCCGACAATGTAGCGGGGCTCAAGCACACCACCGAAGCTGTGGCATCAGCACTTTGCTCAGCACCACCCACGGGGTGGTGTTCAGGCGTGTTGATGGGTAGGGGAGCGTCGTGCCGGGAGTGAAGCATCCGAGTGATCGAGGTGTGGATCCGGCACGAGTGAGAATGCAGGCATGAGTAGCGAATGAAGAGTGAGAAACTCTTCCGCCGAATCACCAAGGGTTCCAGGGTCAAGCTAATCTGCCCTGGGTAAGTCGGGACCTAAGGCGAGGCCGACAGGCGTAGTCGATGGACATCCGGTTGATATTCCGGAACCGGCGAAGAACCGCCCAGTACCGAATCCGGGGATGCTAAGCGCCTGAAGCCACCCACAACCTCTGCCGTTCGCGGTAGGGGGCGGGTGGTGGAACGCGTGACCCGAACTGGTAGTAGGTAAGCGATGGAAGGACGCAGGAAGGTAGCCTCCGCGTGGCGATGGTAGTCCACGTCGAAGAGCGCAGGGCCGGGGAGTGGTAAATCCGCCCCACGAGTGCCCGAGGCTTGATCGTGACCGCGTATGCGGGAAGCAGGGTGATCCTATGCTGCCAAGAAAAGTTCCTAGCGAGGTTCGAGCCGCCCGTACCCCAAACCGACTCAGGTGGTGAGGTAGAGAATACCGAGGCGATCGAGTGAATCGTGGTTAAGGAATTCGGCAAAATGCCCCCGTAACTTCGGGAGAAGGGGGGCCGGACGTGTGAAACCCCTCGCGGGTTAGCACTGAAGGCCGCAGAGACCAGGGAGAAGCGACTGTTTACTAAAAACACAGGTCCGTGCGAAGTCGCAAGACGATGTATACGGACTGACGCCTGCCCGGTGCTGGAACGTTAAGGGGACGGGTCAACCCACTCGTGGGTGAAGCTCTGAACTTAAGCGCCAGTAAACGGCGGTGGTAACTATAACCATCCTAAGGTAGCGAAATTCCTTGTCGGGTAAGTTCCGACCTGCACGAATGGCGTAACGACTTCTCCACTGTCTCAACCGCGAACTCGGCGAAATTGCACTACGAGTAAAGATGCTCGTTACGCGCAGCAGGACGGAAAGACCCCGGGACCTTTACTATAGCTTGGTATTGGTGTTCGGTACGGCTTGTGTAGGATAGGTGGGAGACTATGAAACAGCCACGCCAGTGGTTGTGGAGTCAACGTTGAAATACCACTCTGGTCGTTCTGGATTCCTAACCTCGGTCCGTGATCCGGATCAGGGACAGTGCCTGGTGGGTAGTTTAACTGGGGCGGTTGCCTCCCAAAAAGTAACGGAGGCGCCCAAAGGTTCCCTCAGCCTGGTTGGCAATCAGGTGTCGAGTGTAAGTGCACAAGGGAGCTTGACTGTGAGACAGACATGTCGAGCAGAGACGAAAGTCGGGACTAGTGACCCGACGGTGGCTCGTGAAAGCGCCGTCGCTCAACGGATAAAAGGTACCCCGGGGATAACAGGCTGATCCTGCCCAAGAGCTCATATCGACGGCATGGTTTGGCACCTCGATGTCGGCTCGTCGCATCCTGGGGCTGGAGTCGGTCCCAAGGGTTGGGCTGTTCGCCCATTAAAGCGGTACGCGAGCTGGGTTTAGAACGTCGTGAGACAGTTCGGTCCCTATCCGCTGCGCGCGCAGGAAACTTGAGAAGAGCTGTCCCTAGTACGAGAGGACCGGGATGGACGAACCACTGGTGTGTCAGTTGTTCCGCCAGGAGCACCGCTGATTAGCTACGTTCGGACGTGATAACCGCTGAAAGCATCTAAGCGGGAAGCACACTTCAAGATGAGGTTTCCAACACCCCACGGGGTGGAGAGGCTCCCAGCTAGACTACTGGGTTGATAGGCCGGACGTGGAAGCACAGCAATGTGCGTAGCTGACCGGTACTAATAAGCCGACAACTTAACAAACCCCCACCACCAACAGTGGTGGCCCATAAACACCACATGATTGCTCGCGTCCACTGCACGGTTCCCGACCCACAACCCCACCCCCAGGGGAAACAACAGGTCGACAACGTTACGGCGGTCATAGCGTCAGGGAAACGCCCGGACACATTCCGAACCCGGAAGCTAAGCCTGACAGCGCCAATGGTACTGCACCGGAAACAGTGTGGGAGAGTAGGACACCGCCGGACCACACCCCCGCAAGGGCCCACCCACACGGGTGGGCCCTTGCGCTATACC
>NZ_VSLG01000026.1 GCF_008919445.1 Serinicoccus kebangsaanensis
ACTCAGACGTCCGGTATTGCCGCGAAGCGCGCGTCGTGAGCGAGACGTCGCATGGAATTGGGAGACACGCCCTAGGTGGTCGGGGTGGTCGCTCGTTCGCGGCTGTCCATCCTGGTGGTGTGATTCTCATTTGGCTTGCGTCACTCCGGCTGCCGGCATGGTTGGGAGAGGCTGAAGAAGGGAATGCTCTGCTGGTAGTAGCGGTGCCCTCCTGACCGATCCAGCACGTCGAGGTCGTCAGGAAGGGGCAGTTCATGGGCGAGCAGGAATGGGGTCCGGTCGTGATCGGGATGGACCCGCACAAGCGGACGGTCACGATCGAGGTGATGACCTCGACCGAGCAGATCGTCGGGCACGGCAGGTTTACCACGGACGAGGCCGGCTTCACCGAGATGCTGGAGTACGCGCGGCGTTGGCGTGACCGCACGTGGGCGATCGAGGGGTGTGAGGGCATCGGCCGACATGTCGTGGCCCGGTTGCTGCCGTTGGGAGAGCCGGTGGTGGACGTGCCGGCGAAGCTGTCCGCGCGGATGCGGGTCTTCGCCACCGGACAGGGCCGCAAGACCGACGACACTGACGCCCACTCCATCGCCCTGGTCGGGGTGAGGATGGCCGGGCTGCGTAGCGTGGTCCACGACGCACAGCTCGAGGTGCTGTGGTTGCTGGTGGACCGGCGGCGCCGGATCGGTGAGGACCACACCCGGGTGGTGTGCCAGCTGCACGGCCTGCTGCTGGAGATCGTGCCTGGTGGGGCGAAGAAGGACCTATCTGCGGCGCAGGCCCGCGCGATCCTGGCCACGGTCCGGCCCCGGGACGTGGTGGGCAAGACCCGCAAGCGTGTGGCCTTGGAGATGGTGGCCGACCTGGAGAAGACCTACCGGCGCAAGAAGGAAGCGAACAAGGAGCTCACCGAGCTCGTCGCCGCTACCGGGACCAGCCTGCTCGGGTTGCACGGCATCGGCCCGACGGGTGCGGCCCGGCTGCTGGTGGAGGTCGGGGACATCACCCGGTTCCCGACCAAAGGCCACTTCGCGTCCTGGACCGGTACCGCCCCGATCGACGCCTCTTCGGGGGACAACGTGCGGCAACGTCTGTCCCGGGGCGGGAACCGGCACATCAACCAGGTGCCGCACATCATGGCCACCGTGCAGCTGCGCACCCGGACCACCCAGGGACGTGCCTACTACGACCGCAAGGCCGCCGCCGGGAAGACGCCCAACGCGGCGATGCGCTGCCTGAAGCGTCGCCTGTCCGACGTGGTCTACCGGACCATGCTCGATGACATCGTCACCACCGCCGGGACGGGCCCGGGAGGACACCAGGGCGCGTCACTGTCATCCAGCGCGGCCGGCTCACAGCCCCACACCGACACTTCGGATCAGTCACTTCCCGGACCCGTCACCACCCACCATAGGACCCCCCTCAAGACCCCCGCTTGACACAGAAGGGAGCCAGATGAGTGTGTCGGGCCGCCGCCCTCCTGGGCGAGCAGTCAGAACGGATGGCCCGCCTGGTCGGCGAGCACGAAGAGGGGTTCGCCCTCGTCTGGCGAACGGTCCTACAGCAATCGGGCGCCCAACCGTAGAGCGTGCTTGCGATGCTGCTCTAGGTCCTCGACCGGCGGGGCCCCTGAAGTCCATGTGCGCATCGGCACGTCTTCTGACGGCCATGTGTATGGGGCGGTGTCCTTCTTCACTTGTAGGTCACCCACCCGGTTCGCCTCGCCGTCGACCAGGACCAGCCAATCCGCGTCATCGTGGTTGCCGTCGCCCGAAGGCACATCTACCGGCCGGCCCACAAGAGCACCCCTCAGATCGATGAAACGCGCGAGTCGGCGGTCAGGAATGAGGGCGAGGCTCGCCAGAAGGTCGCCGTAGTCGGCAATTGCAGCCGCACCCGCCCAGACTGATCTACCTTGACCCCATGCTGATAGGAGCTTACGGAACCTTCTGGGACCCGGACCTCGTCGACTGGCATGGTCGCGGCTGGCGCCTTCTGGGGCGGCAGGGTCTCCAACGAGGGACGGTCAAGGTCGCCGATTTCAGACGGGCTCGAGGCGTCTACGCTTTGTACAGCGACACGGGCATCTACTACGTTGGCCTGGCGTCAGGGACCCAAGGAATCGGTGGTCGCCTTCGCGACCACACTCGCGATGAGCACGCGTATGGCTGGACCAGATTCTCCTGGTTCGCCTTCGACGGGCCCTCAGAGACGGACAAGTATGACGACGGTGTGCTCAGGCACCGACAGTGGATCAGCGTCGAAGCTGATGACACGGTGGCCATCCGAGAGATGGAGGCACTCTTGCTCGCGGTGACCAGGCCCCCCGGCAACATCCAGCAGACCAAGTTCGAGTCGGCAAATGCGGAGTGGATGCAGGTAGCAAGTCAGGTCCCAGAAACGCGCAGCTTCGACAGTTTGCGAGACAAACTTCTGTGAGATCCGCTGCCATCAAGGTCAGCAGCGCACCCACACGGTAGCTTGCGGTCACTTCCTGGCGGCATTAGCGTGCGACCACACTGCTGGCGTCAGGGGGTGTCTTTGACGCGCCAAGAGTGGGTGCTTTAGTTGCGTCCCGTTCACCAGACGACCCGCTTGACAAGGGGATCCTCCTGGCAGAGCCGGGGAGGGCTTGAACGACCGCGTGTTGTAGCCTCTCTGCAGTCCAGGCAAGGGGAATGCGTGAACGTAAAAAGGAAGCTATCTGCGACCGCCATCGTTGTGGCCTCTATGAGCCTCGCCGGTTGCGGCGAAGGCGCGCAGGAGGAGACCACTGCGCCGGTTGCGAGCACGGCTACGGCGACGCCGGCTCCAAGCGCTGCTACAGCCACGCTGACGCACACAGCCGATGCGCCCACTGCTGCTTCTAGTACTGCAACAGAAGATGTGGACACCGAGCAGCTGACGGACGTCACGATCTTCGACTGCGGGTTCAATCCATCCACGGTGCCATTGCTGCAGCGCAGCTGGGGGCGCGCTCTAGCCTCTCAAGGTTCGGCTGATCACGAGGAGTACGTCGGCCAGTTTGTCCAGGACGTAGATGACGTGATTGATAGGACGGACGACTTGCCACAGGAGCTACTAGGAGCTTGCGGCACTGCCGAGATTGCGCTCCTGGCCATGGAAGCTGGGGCTCTTGAAGCATTCGTCCTTGTAGACGGCGTCGAGGAGGAACTGTATGCAGACGTTGCCGAAGCCGGCAACGTCTGGTTGGACGCGATTCCCGAAACCGACGTCGAGCCCTTCCCAACCCAGTGAGGCTGGCCCACTCGAGTGCCCGTGCCCACTACTCCCAATCCCGGCATTTGATGCGTTCCGACTCCGTGCGCACCTCGACCTCCCACACGCCGGCGCCGCGAGGGGAACGGCGCGGTCAGCGGCAGATCCGGATGTTGGGCTCGACGGGTCGATGTGCCTTCCGTGCTTCTATTCGATGACAGACGCTAATCGGCTGCGGCTCTGCTAAGAACACGCTCCCGGATGGCTTTCCTCGCCGCGGCCTGCAGTTGAGGATCGCCGCAACTGCGGCGCGTCGACCCTAGGCGATAAGTACTGGAGTCGTGAGCCGTCGGTCTGGCTCGTCTACTCATACGATGCATCGCAACGATGCCGCGGCGGGCTGAACTGCTTTGCGCCTAGTCCTTATTGGGTAACCAGGAGAGGTCCTGTTGCGGCACCAAATCGTACAGTTGGTCCGGCAGCTCAACTCCGAAAGTCACCTCTAATTCCCCTAGCTCTCGCCCGAACACTTCGCGCATCGCCGCAAGCGCGGCGTTGAAGTAATGAGGATCACGCGAGAAGTGCTCAGAATTCTTGCCGGCAGCGGTTATGAACGCACGGCAGGCTGTCCGCATATGTTCAAGCGAGCGCGCTAGGGGTCCAGATCCTTGCACGTTCAACAGCTCCAGCGTGAGGAAGTTGCGTATCGTGTCCGCTGACTGTCGACACTCTTCGAAGTCTTCCCGAGAGTGCTGCTCTGTGAGCACTCGTCGGTCAGAGAGGAACCGCACGACGCGCGTCGCGAGGTCCTTGTTTGTGGCAACGTACTCCCACTGCGCTCCCCAGGCACTGAGCCCAGTGAGGCGAGGTCTCGGCATATCGGTCTCCCTTCTCCTCGGGCAGGACCAGCGTATCTGCAAGGTCGTCGCTGTGTCCCTGTCAACGGCAGGCTAAATCTGACCCCCTGACGGCAGATGAAAGCTGACCCCCTTCATGTCAGTTCTCTTCCTGGTTTGTGGCCGCGGGGACGCGGCCGAGGTCTCGATCCTTGAGCCGGAAGGAGTCACCGCGCAGGTTGATGACCTCGGCGTGGTGGACCAGGCGGTCGATCATCGCGGCAGCCACGACGTCGTCA
>NZ_VSLG01000027.1 GCF_008919445.1 Serinicoccus kebangsaanensis
CGTCCGAGAGCGTCTGCAACCGCGACATGCGATCACCCTTACCGACGCAGACTGCGGATTTGGGAGACACGCCCTAGCCGTCAGGTTGCCTGCTGCGCTCATCGGGCGACACCGCGTGCACGGTGATGCGGGGGCGGGCGTTGTTGAAGTGACCTTGTCTGCCCGACGGTGCGGGTGTGTTGGTGTTGATCATGCTGCGGTCTCGGTCTGTGGTCCAGTAGGGACCGAGTGGTGGTACTTGGCCTCGTAGTCGGCGGGGCTGAGGTAGCCGATGGTCGAGTGCCGTCGATGGGGGTTGTAGAAGCCCTCGATGAAGCTGAAGATCGCGTTGGCCAGGCCCTCGCGGGTCGGCCATGACGAGCGGTCCAGCTGCTCGGTCTGCAACGTGGCGAAGAAGCTCTCGGCCACGGAGTTGTCGAAGCAGTCGCCGATCGATCCCATCGACCCCAACAACCCGGCCTCACGCAGCCGGTGCCCGAAGGCCCAGCTGGTGTAGGTCGAGCCGTGGTCGCTGTGATGGACCGCCCCGGGTAGTGGCCGACGGTTCCAGATCGCCATCTGCAGCGCGTCCACGACCAGCTCGGAGCGGATGTGGTCGGCCATCGACCAGCCCACCACACGGCGGCTGAAGCAGTCGATGACCACCGCGCAGTACAGCCATCCCTGGCCGGTGCGGTGCTGGGTGACGTCGGCGACGTAGAGCCGGTCCGGCGCATCGGGGGTGAAGTTCCGCTCCACAAGGTCCTGCGATGGCGCCGCGGCCTCGTCACGCCGGGTGCAACCGCGCAGCCGACGGCGGTGCACGCCCTGCAGACCAGCGGCGCGCATCAGCCGCTCCACCCGGCCCTGGCTGACCTCCCGACGACGGCCCATCGTCAGCTCGGCGTGGACCCGCCGGTGGCCGTAGGTGCCATAGGAGGCTGCGTGGACGTCGCGGATTTCCTCGATCAGATATGCCTGCTCCAGGTCGCGGCGACTGGCAGGCCGGGAGCGCCACTCGTAGTAGCTAGACGTCGACACCTTCAGTACCGGCAGGTCACCGCGACAGGGGTCTCCTCCGCAGCGAGCTCACGGACCACCGGGTAGATCATTTTGGGAGCACATTCTCCCTCGCGAAGTACGCACTGGCCCGCTTGAGGATCTCGATCTCCATCTCCAGCGTGCGCTTCTCGCGGCGCAACTGGACCAACTCGGCCCGCTCATCGCTGGACAGGCCCTCCTGCGTGCCCTCGTCGATGTCGGCCTGCTTCATCCACCTCCGCAGCCCGGATGTCGACGGCGCTCGAAAACTGGACGGTTTCGGCGGTCGAAGAGTGAGCAGGTTCAGTCTAGGGATTCTTGTTCGGCTTTGATGCTGGGCAGTGTGTCGACGCCGCGGTCGCGGAGCCGGTAGGAGGCGCCTTTGAGGGGTATGACGTCAGCGTGGTGGACGATGCGGTCGATCATGGCGGCGGCGACGACTTGGTCGCCGAAGACGCCGGCCCAGGAGCTGAACGGCAGGTTGGACGTCAGGATCAGCGAGGCGTGCTCGTAGCGGGATGAGACGAGCTGGAAGAACAGGTTGGCCGCGTCCTGCTCGAAGGGCAGGTAGCCGACCTCGTCGACGATGATCAGCCCGTAGCGGCGTAGCCGGGTCAGCTCGGCGGCGAGCCGGTCCCGGTTGTGCGCCTCGGACAGGCGCGTGACCCAGTCGGTCGCGGTCGCGAACAGCACCCGGTGCCCTTGCCGGGCGGCGGCGACACCGAGGGCGGTGGCCAGGTGGGTCTTGCCGGTGCCCGGTGGGCCGAGGAGGACGACGTTGCGGTGCTCGGCCAGGTAGGCACCGGACGCTAACGCCTGGGCGGGGGTGCGGGCGCTGGGTTGGTGGTCGAAGTCGAAGTCGTCCAGGGTCTTGACCGCGCCGAAGCCAGCGGCGCGGATCCGTAGTCGGGCTCCGGAGGCGTTGCGGGCGGCGACCTCGCGTTCCAGGACTGCGGCCAGGTAGTCCTCGTGGGTCCACCCGGCGTCGCGGGCGTGGTCGGCCAGGCGGGCGGCGGCCTCGGTGATCCGGGGCGCTTTCAGCGCGGCGGCCAGGTGGGTGATCTGCTTGAGCGACTCGGTCCCGGCGGAGTTCGGTTTGCGGCTCATCGCGACTCCAGCTCGCCGGCGTCGATCCCGAACGCCTTGTCGTAGTCGGCCAGGTCCCGGATCAGCTCGTCGGCCTCGGGACGGGTCCTGGGGTGCTGGTAGGCGTGCCGCAACGCCGCGGCGGCGGTGACGTGGGCGGGGTCGGTGACGGTCATGCTCCGGGCCCAGCGGCGCGGGTGATCGGCCACCAGCTGGCCACCGTGCCGGACGCGGACGACGTCGAGGTCGGCGGCCACGTCGACCCGGGCACCGATCGCGCGGGGGTCGACCGAGTAGTCGCACGTATCGACGCGCACGTAGTAGTCCCGGCCCAGGCGGACGTGGTTGCGCCATCCCAGGTGCAGCACCGCCGGCGGCAACGGCAGCATCGCCTCGGTGTCCGCCGCGAGCAGGTCGACCGGGCGGGCCTTGGTCGTGCGCACCACCCGGGCGTTCGCGCTGGTGAGCCTGTGGGTGAACTGGGCGTTGAAGTCGGCCGGGCACTCGAAGTGCCGCCCGGGCATGAAGGAGGTCTCGAAGAACCGGTTACGGCGCTCCACGAGCCCTTTGGACTCCGGGTCCCGTGGCGGCAGCAGCACCACCTTCGTGGCCAGGGTCCCGGCGAACACCGCGATCGGCTCGGTCACCGTGCGTCGCCCGATGCCGGGCTCGTTATCCCAGATCAACCGGCGCGGCACCCGCCCCAGCTCACTGAGCAGGTCCCACGTGCCCAGCAGCAGGTCCGGGGTCTTGCGGGTCGGGAGCATCCGACCCACCGTGAACCTCGAGTAACCGCACGTCATGACCAGCACCGGCAACAGGGCCCGTGAACCGTCCTCGAGCAAGATCTTGCGCGGCGGGAACCACAGGTCGCACTGCGCCACGTCCCCAGCCGCCCACGTCAACCGGTCCGCCGGGTCGATCGGGCGGTGATCGACCCGGACCCGGTTCACGTTGTCCCGGAACCACCGGATCGAGCCGGTCCACCCGACCCGCTCGGCCAACACCGTCGCCGGCATGTCCGGTGTCTCCTTCAACAGCTCACGCACCCGCGCCTCGTACGGCGTGAACGACGTCGGACCCGCTCTTCGCTCGTACTTCGGTGGCCCGTCCGAGGTCACGGCCGCAGCGACCGTGTTCCTCGAGATGCCCAACCTCCTGGCGATCCTGGCCCTCGGCACACCGTCGGCGGCCAGCCTCCTGATCAGCGCCCAGTCCTCCATGGTGATCACACTCCAATCGTCGAAGAGTGCTCACATTTCGAGCGCCGTACCTGCTCAGTTTTCGAGCGCCGCCGACACGCGAGGGGCGCCACGGCGCCCCTCGAGCGCGCCGGTGCCAGTGCGCCCTCCTGCGGACTTGCCCGAGGAGATCGAGCACGCTTCCGAGAGTTGAGGACCGCTCGGTCTCAGCCTGGATCCGTTGAGCCGTCGAGTGCGAACTGTCTCGACCAGCGTGGGTTCCGACGCTGCTCGCTATCGCAGCACCAGGGGAGGCTGTTGCACGTGACGCGAGCGCGAGTGGCTCTTGTCGACGGCACGTGAAAACTGACCCCGTGACGGCAGGTGAAAGTTGACCCTTGCCGAGATCCTGTCCTCGTCGA
>NZ_VSLG01000002.1 GCF_008919445.1 Serinicoccus kebangsaanensis
GCCGCGTCCTCGTCTGGCACACACGCCGGAGACGACGACCTCAGCTACCGCGCTACACCACTATGCGGGACTCAGCTACTGCGCCGTCCTCGTGGCCGGTGAGCCATTGCACGCCTGCGAGCTGATAACCACGCAGCCTCGCCGCCAGTCCTGCGTTCGCGAGCGTGTCGGTGAGACGTAGTGCGCTGTGGAGGTGCCGTGTGGTGGCCTTGGCGGTGTGAATGTGAGCGCCGTCGGTGACGACGGCGCAGTGCGCCGCCACCGGCAGGAGCGCAGTGTCGGCGTCGGGGTCTCGAGCGATGTGTGTCCAGGCCCGCAGCGAGTCACTGTCGGTCTGCGCTGGCTCACGGTCACGGAGCCAGTGCCATCCCTCGTGCAGGCTCATCTCGTGGCCGGGGACGTCTCGGGTCACGATCATGTCGCCGTCAGGGATCGCCAGTCGCATCGTCGCCGTGGTGTCGGCGGGTGAACCGGAGTCGTCGAGCGTGGCCGGGTCGGGCGTCCAGAGGAACCAGCTCGCACGCTCAGGCAAGTAGGTCAGTTGTGAGTCGGCGGTCACGGACTCTCGTCCAGCAGGGCGCGGGTGTTGTGCAGGCTGGTCTCGATGAATCGTGCGATCACCTCCTGCTCGCGTGCGGTGAACCCGGCCAGGGTCGCGCGGGTCTGCGCATCCAGGCGCCCGTAACGGTCCAGCATCTGCTCACGCGCCGCCGGGACGGCTTGGATGAGCACGCGGCGCCGGTCAGCGCCATCGCGGACCCGCTGCACCAGCCCGGTTTCGGTCAGCCGGTCGATCATGTGCGTGATCGCCCCGGTGGTCAGCCGCAGCCTGCGTGACAGCTCGCCGGCCGGCAGTGGTCCGTCCACGATGACTTCGTGCAGGCACGCTAGATCAGAGGGACCGATGCCTGCCTCACGGGCGACCGCCTCGTTCACCGCATCGACCGCCGACAGCCACGGGGGCAGGGCGCGTGCGATCCGCTCCACCGCATCGGGCTCCGCCGGGGTCTTGCCATCACTCGCCATCTCGATAGTGTACCTGAACTACTCATTATCTTATTCATTCAGATATTATGTGGGCATGCGCACTCGAACTCTTGGCCTCGTCGCGATCCTGCTGGCAGTCTTCGTCGACCTGCTCGGCGTGACGATCGTGACCGTTGCCCTGCCCTCCATCACCACCGACCTGGACGCCAGTGCCGCCCAAGCCCAAGCGGTGCTGTCCGGCTACACGCTGACCTTCGCGGTCGGGCTCATCACTGGCGCCCGGCTGGGCAAACTGCTCGGCCTACTGCGCGCGTTCGTCATCGGCGTGGTCGGCTTCACCCTCGCCTCCCTAGCCTGCGGACTCGCCGATGCCGCGTCGCTGCTCGTGGCCACCCGCGTCATTCAAGGACTGTTCGCGGCGCTCATGGTCCCGCAGGTCCTAGCGTTCATCCAGCTCATGTACGAACCGAGCGAGCGAGCCAAGCCAATGGCCGCGTTCTCCGCTCTGCTGGGCATCGCCGCCGCCGCGGGTCCGATCCTCGGCGGCGTGCTCATCGCCCTGGACCTGTTCGGCACGAGCTGGCGAGGCGTGTTCCTGGTCAACGTGCCCATCGGCATCGCCGTCGTCATCCTGGCGCTGCGGACCCTGCCGGCGGCACGCTCCGAGACTCGGGTCCAACTCGACCTGCTCGGTCTGGCGCTGTCGGCGGCCGCGCTCTTCCTGATTCTGCGAGGACTAGCGGGGCTCGCCGACACCGACACGCCGCTCATCGAAGCCGCCGCCATCGCCGGCGGCGCGGTGCTATTCGTGGTGTTCCTGATCCAGCAGCGCACCAGCGACCGCCGTGGCGGTCAGCCGTTGGTGCCGTTGGCGTTGCAGCAGCGCAGCACCTTCCGGTCCGCGATGGCGGTCCAAGTGCTGTTCTTCATTCCCGTGATGGGCTTCTCCCTGGTCATCACCCAGTACGTCCAGAGCCATCTCGACTACAGCGCCCTCACTGCCGGTCTCGTCGTGCTGCCCTGGGCGATCCTCACCGGAGTCGGCGCGGGCATCGGCACCACCGCGCTCCTGCCACGCCTGGGACGTCTCGTCATACAAATCGGCCTTCTCACCATGAGCCTGGGCATGGCGATGGTGATCCTCGCCGTCCTTCTGGCCTCCGACCAGCCCGCCTTCGCTTCGTTCCTGCCTGGTACCGCCATCGGCGGGCTCGGCATGGGACTGGTCGTCGGACCGCTAACCGAGACCGCCCTGGCCCGAGTGAGTCGCGACCACGCCTCGGAGGCATCTGGCCTGTTCAACAGCGTCGGACAACTCTCAGCCAGCTTCGGCTTCGCCACCGTCGGCAGCACCTACTTCGCCATCACGGCAACCGCAAAGAGCCCTTCCGATTCCGCCTACGACCATGCACTCACCATCGCGCTGAGTGGCGGCATCGCCGTCGCCCTCCTCGCGGCCGTGGTCGCCTACCGCCTACCCAGGCATCACATCACCGGCAGCACCCCGACCCCTACGCCAGATGCCTAGAGACCGCCACCACCATCGGCTCGAAAAGGGTGGTCACCGGGCCAACAATCGGTCCATCGCCTCAAGCCTGTGAGACGCCTTTTGGACGCGTGCCGCGCCGCGGGACCATTCGATTCGCGACACCTGCCAGGGGCCTCGCGCACGAGTGACAGCTGAGGACGTAGATCGGCTGTAGAGAATGAGGGCTAGACCCCTCAGTCGCTGGAGTAGTCTGCGTTTCGCGTACCCACGGGGTTCGGTGAGAGGAGGTTCTAGATGCACGCGAGCACTCGTCGAAACATCGCAGCCGCGATCATGTTGCTGCTGATGCTGGCTCCCTTCATCATGCTTACCGACCCCAGCTCGGACGTGGGCCACAAGGCGTTGCTCGCGAGTCTTGGCCTTGTCGTCGTCTGTCTTTGGCGGGTATGCGTCGCCCTGTGGGGGCCGATCGTCGCTCTGTTGACGTGGGGTACTGCCTGGCCCCTTTACTTCCTGATCTCGTGGCTACTCGCGGCCGGCCTGTGGCCCGCACCTGATCACTCCTGGGGGCACTTCTCGTTCCTCTTCCCCATCTGGGTGGCCATCGTGTTGCTCGCCGGCGGCACGCTCGTGCATCTGCTCGAAACAGAACATCGCCAGGCCACCTCGCCACCCGCGTTGAGAACTTCAGACGCGTAGATCTATAGCTCGGTCAAACCACAGAACGGTCGCCGACACTGCATCAACGACCTGGCCGACCTGTCGACAAGTCCTGCGCTCGGGTCCTCGCGCCACAGCGAGCGAGAAGGACAGGACGTCGACCCCGGTGAGGCGCCAGGTCCCACTCACCGGACGTGACGCGCCCGCGCGCTCGCCAGCGCTATAGCGGCGGCACCTGGTAGGTGTCGACCTTCCAGTCCCAGGCGCTCATGTCGTGCGGGTCCAGGTCCAGCAGCGAAGTGATCACCATCGCCATGAGCACGTCGGAGACCTCCACCCACAGCCCGTCCCGGTCGGGCAGACGTCCGTCCTCGCCAGGAACGGGTTCGGCGTTGGCCACCCAGGTCCAGAAGGGGATCTCGAACTCGGCCGGGTCCCCCACCAGGTCGCCGGTGTCGGACTCGTCCAGGCCGTAGCTCAGCCGCCGCTTCAGCCGGCCGCGCTCCCACCAGTCGAACTCCTCCCACCCCACCTTGGTGTTGCGGGCGACGTGCCTCATCTCGCCCGCGGTGATGTCCAGGGTGCGCCAGGGCTCGATCCGCGGGTCCAGGCTCAGGATGCTGGTGCTGGCCATGAGTACGTGTGCTCGTCCGTCCCGAAGGCGACGACCTCAGGGTCCTCCTCGGTCAGAAGGAACTCGCCCAACCGATGGCCCGTCCGTACGGGCTGCATCGGGATCCCTCGTAGAGCGTGGTACTGCTGCACCACCGACCGGGGACCGCCCCTGGGCCGCAGCCACTGCACGATGTCGAAGGTGTCCGCCACCGGCGGGAACTCCTCGATCGGGTCCTTCGGGGCTCCTCCGCGCATGACCCACACCTTAGGTTCATCCAAGGAGCGGACAGCGTCCGGAGCCCGCTCGAGATCGGTCGTCACCGAGTCAGGCTCAAGACCTGATCAGGCCCGACACGACAGAGGTTCCACGAGTTCTCACCGGGTCCTGGGTGGACGCGAGTCGGAACCGGCCATTCGTGACGCTCGGTCGGTGCTCAGCCAACCACTCACGACGCTCGGTCGGTCCTGAGGCAACCACAGGCGACGCTCGGTCGGTCCTGAGCCAACCACAGGCGACGCTCGGTCGGTCCTGAGCCAACCATTCGCGACGCTCGGTGGGGTGAGGTGGTGGGGCGGTGGGCGTGGTGGGGGTGGGTAAGGCGGGGCGTGGGTTTAGAGCGGGAGGGCGCGGACCCAGTTGGCGCCGGCGCCGGTGTCGTAGCGGCCGAGCTCGGTGAGCGCACCGTCCGCACCGACGGAGACCAGGGCCACGTCGGTGTCCTTCTCACCGGCGACCACCGCGAGGGTCCCGCCGCCCAGGACGGCGAAGCCGCGTGGCTGCGCCACGGTCCCGATCATCGACACCGGCTCGCCGAGCGAGCCGTCGGCCAGGACCGGCAGGCTGGCCAGGGTCGACTCGGAGCGTTCGCTGGCCAGCAGGAAGCTCCCGCCCCGAGCCAGGTGCAGGTCCGCACCCCAGACGAGGTGCCCCTCCACCGGGTCGGCGCCCAGCTCGCTGTGGCGCAGCCCCCGGTCCTGGGCGTAGGCCGGGGTCTGACCCTCCAGCAGCAGGTCGCCGCTGGCGTCGCGCCGGTAGGTCAGCGCCTCGCCGGAGAACTCGGTCAGGACGTAGGCGTGCGACTCGTCCTCGTCGAGCACGAGGTGCCGGGGCCCGGACCCCTCCGGCGCGCCGGCGGTGGGGGGCGCCAGCGGGGAGAGCCCGCCCGCGGGCGAGAGGGCGTACTGCGCGACGACGTCGCCGCCGAGCGACACGACGTAGAGCTGTCGACCACCACCGGCGAGCGCCACGCAGTGCGCGTTCGGCCACGAGACGGACGCCGTCGGGTCGTCCACGTGACCGTCCCCGTCGACCCCGAAGACGTGCGCGCTCCCGCCGCCGTAGGACGCCCCCACCAGCAGGCTGCCGCCGTGCGCCAGCGCCAGGTAGGTCATCGACGCCTCGACGTCGGTGCGCGAGAGGTGCTCGAGCCGGCCGGTCTCCCGGTCCACGGCGAAGACATCGATGCCGGGGGGATCGCCCTTGGCCGCGGCATACACCAGGTCGCGGTCCGCGTCGATCACGAACGTGCCGCACCCCTGCCCCACCTCGCTGACGGCGATCCGCTCCAGGGACGGCTCGCGCTCGCCGCCGGTGAGGCGGAAGGTGCTGATCGTGCTGTCTGCGGCGTTGGCCACGAGGACGAGTTCACTCATGACCCCACGGTATGCGCTGCGCCGTCGGCGTCAGCGGTCGGCGTCGGCCGACCAGGCGAAGAGCTCGCCGTCCGCGCCGGACACCGTGACGGAGGCCTCCGGTGCGAGGTCGAGGGTCACGCGGATCCACTGGTCCTGCCCCGCCGAGGTGTAGGTGATCGACTCGTTGCTCCGGTCGTCCACGGTGGTGCGCGCCCGGGCCAGCCAGGCGTGCTGCCGGCGCAGCCCGATCAGCCCCCGGTGCAGCGACTCCATCCAGGCCCCGTCGTCACCGAGGTCCGCCGGGCTCGTCGGCAGCTCGGGACGGATCTCGTCGTCACCACCCAGCCGCTCCTCCTTGAGCCCGCGGTATGCCCGCTCGTCGCCGTAGTAGATCGAGGGCATGCCCCCGACGGTCATGAGCACGGCCAGCGCCAGGACCGCGCCGGGGTCACCGACCCGGGTCGCGATCCGGGTCACGTCGTGGTTGCCCACGAAGGTCTGCGGCACGAAGCTCTGGAGCAGTGCGTCGTGGCGCTCCAGGGCGTGCGCGAGCTCCCAGAAGTTGGTGTCCAGGATGGAGCTCCAGACCGCCTTCCACAGCTCGTACTGGGTGACGGTGTCCAGCCCGCTCGCCGCCACGATCGCGGCGTAGTCGCCGTGGATGACCTCCCCGACGAAGAGCGCGTCCGGGAACTCCTCGCGCACCCGCGCGGTGATCCGGGACCACGCCTCCTCCGGCACGGCATACGCGACGTCCAGCCGCCAGCCCGCGACCCCGCGCCGGAGCCAGCGGAGCATCACCTCGACCACCAGGTCCTCGACCCGCTGGTCGGTGTGGTCCAGCTCGACCAGGCCCTCGTGCCCCTCCCAGCTCGCGGCCCCGCCGTCGGCGGACCGCTTGAGCATGCCGGCCCGCTCCTCGTCCCGCGTCAGCGGATGGTCGGCGGCGACGTGGTTGAAGACGCCGTCCAGCAGCACCGACAGGCCGCGCTCGCGACACTCCTCGAGCAGCCGGTCCAGGTCGGCCTCGTCACCGAGGCGCGGATCGATGCAGGAGTGGTCCAGCGTGTCGTAGCCGTGGCTGCGCGAGGCGAAGACCGGACCCAGCAGCAGCCCGGAGCACCCGAGCTCGACCAGGTGGTCGAGCCAGTCGGTCAGCCGGGGCAGCCGGTGCTCCACCGCGGCGTCGGCCACCTCGCCCTCGAGGACGTCGGGTGCCCCCAGGGCGCGCAGCGGATAGACGTGCCACCAGATCGCGTGGTCGAGCAGACGGGCGGCGCCGGGCGCGGTGGTGGCCATGACCCCATCGTCTCAGTCCTCGGCCCCGGGCGGGCAGCACCAGTGCCAGGGTGAGCGCCGTGGCACCGGCGGCCAGCCCCACCGAGGTGACCAGGGGGAGATGGCCGGCGAGCGCGGCGAAGCAGGTGCAGAAGACGAAGTAGCCGGGCAGGGTGCGCAGCAGCGAGGTCGCCACCGCGTCGGCTCCCGGCGACCCCTGGTGCCGCCAGACCAGCAGCGCGACGAAGGTCGAGACCGCCGGGAAGGCGCCCAGCGCGGCGCCCATCCGCGGGCCGAGCAGCCCGGCCGCGGCGACCAGACCGGCCACGGCGAGCCAACCCACCAGGGCCCGCGCCGCGAGGCTGCCCACGCTCAGCGGCGCACCGGCTCCGATCGAGGTCGTGCCGCGGCGTCGGGCGACCCACCACCGCGCACCGACCATCACGGCCGCACCGGCCACCAGGGCGGCGACCGCCGGCGCCCGTGCGACCAACCAGGCCGTGCCGGCATACGCCAGGCAGGCGGCGAGGAAGGCCCACGCCGCCGACCACCGACGGCTCGTCGCGAGGAAGACCAGCGGCGCGGCACACTGCGCGACCACGTGCGACCCGAGGCTGCCGGCCAGCACCCCGGCGGCGACGGTCCCGGACTCACCCCCGATCACCGTCACGGCGAGGACCGGACTGAGCGGCAGGGCGGTGACCATGCCGGCGGCGGCCGGGCCGAAGCGTCGCTCCATGGCGGCGGCGAGCAGGATGACGAGGGGGACGAGGAACAGCGAGGGGTGGGGCACCTCTCCAGCGTGACGCGGCTATCACGTGGGCACAAGCGATGCTTTATGACGCAATCTCATGTGATAATCCGATGTATGGAGCTGCGTCGCCTCCGCCTGCTGGCCGAGCTGGAGCACCGCGGCACGATCGCCGCCGTCGCCGAGGCCCTGTCCTTCAGCCCGTCCTCGGTCTCGGTCCAGCTCGCCGAGCTGGAGCGCGAGGCCGGCTCGGTGATCCTGCAGCGGGTCGGGCGGGGCGTCCAGCTCACGGCGGCGGGCCGGCTGCTCGCGCAGCACGCACGGGAAGCGCTGTCGGCGGACGAGGCCGTGCGCGCCGAGATGGCGGCGACCGCCGAGCGGCCCGGCGGGCGGCTGCGGATCGCCGTCGTGCAGACGGCCGCCCTGGCGCTCGTCCCGCCGGTGCTCGCGGGCCTGGCCCGGAGCGCTCCCGAGCTGCGCGTCGAGGTGGTGGGCAGGGAGACCGAGGCGGCGCTGGACGAGCTGCGGGCCCGCGGCCTGGATCTGGTCGTGGGGATCGACTACGAACCCGTCCCGACCAGCCGGCACCGGGACGTGCACCGGACCGACCTGCTGCAGGAGGACGTGCTGGTCGCTGTGCCGGCCCGGACGCGGCCCCGCCTGGGCGTCCCGATCGACGTGCGGACACTGGAGTCCGCGGCGTGGGCGGCGAGCCGACCGGGCAGCGGGCACAGCGCCGCGGTGGAGTATGTCTGTGCCCGCCACGGTGGTTTCGCCCCGGACATCCGGCACCGCACGGACGACTCGTTGATCCTGCGGGCGCTCGTGTCGTCGGGCCACGCGGTGACCCTGCTGCCGGCCCTCATCGGGACGGCCACCCCGCAGGTGGCCGTCCGGCCGGTCGAGGGCACCCCGTTGGTGCGGACGATCTTCTCCGCCACCCGTGAGGCGCTCCGTGGCAGCCCGGGGGTCGAGGCGGTGCGGGCGGCCCTGCACCAGGCGGCCCAGGTCGTGACGCAGGACCGCACCGACGTGCGGGCGCTCTGAGGTCGGCCGACCCGAGTCGCGGGACGGCGCGCCTCAGCCGGCCGTCTCCTGCTGGACGAGGGCACGGTAGGCGTCGAGCAGCCGGCGCCACTGCGGACCGGGCTCGCCGGTCCCGATCGGGCGGGCGTCGATCGTGGTGACCGGCACCAGCTCGCACACCGTCCCGGTGACGAAGACCTCGTCGGCGGTGTAGAGGTCGAAGAGCGTGAGCTTGTCCTCGTGGGTCTCGACGCCGAGCTCACGCCCCAGCCCCAGGACGATCTCGCGGGTGATGCCGTGCAGGCAGGCCGTCGCCACCGGGGTGCGCAGGACGCCGTCGGTGACGCAGAAGACGTTGGCGGTGTCCGCCTCCGCGACGAAGCCGTCGGTGTCGAGCATCAGCGTGGCGTCCACCTCCTCCTCGTCCAGGATCTCCAGCCTCGCCAGGATGGAGTTCAGCTGGTTCGAGTGGTGGATGGAGGGGTCCAGCACCTGCGGGGTGGGCCGCCGGATGCTCGCCGTCCGGAGTCGCTGCGGCGCCGGCGCCGGGGCCACCGGCTTGTGCTCCGGGACGATCACCAGGGTCCCCGACGGTGGCGCGTTGCGCGGGTCCATCCCGGACGTCGAGCGACTCCCGCGGGTCACCATGAGCCGGATGTGCGCATCACCGGTCATGCCGTTCGCGGCCAGCGTCTCCTCGATCGCGGCCGCGATGCCCGCCTCGTCCAGCGGGAGCACGAGCCGGACCGCGTGGGCCGAGGCCCGGAGCCGTGCCAGGTGCTGCTCCAGCCGGAAGACCCTGCCGTTGTAGACACGCATCCCCTCCCAGACGGCATCACCGGACTGGAAGCCGGCGTCGAACACCGAGATCTGCGGCTGGTCCGCGGGCACGACCTCGCCCCCGACATACACCTTGAGCTGAGCGACGGACACTGCGGCTACCTCCTGCTGGGACTGGATGACGGTCAGGGATCAGGGTGCCAGCCCGCGACCACCGGCGACCGCCGGGACGACGCACCGGAAGCCGAGGTTGCCACTGGCGGAGTCCGGGTCGTTGCTCGTCCTCGCGGCCACCCGATAGCGGTTGCAGTAGGAGTCGTGGCACAGGTAGGAACCGCCACGCATCACCCGCGCGGACCCGCTGCGGGGACCCTGCGGGTCCTGGGTCGGCGCGGCGGTATGCGCGGTGCCCCACCAGTCGGAGCACCACTCCCACACGTTGCCGGCGACGTCGAACAGGCCGTAGCCGTTGGGCGGGAAGCTGCCGACCGGCGCGGTCCCGGCATACCCGTCCTCCGCCGTGTTGCGCACGGGGAACCTGCCCTGCCAGATGTTGCACCTGTGCTCGCCTCCGACCAGCAGGTCCTCACCCCAGGCGTAGCGTGCGCCCACCAGGCCGCCGCGCGCGGCGCACTCCCACTCGGCCTCCGTCGGGAGCCGGCCGCCGACCCAGGCGCAGAAGGCCCGGGCGTCGTCGTGGTCGACGTGGACGACGGGGTGGTCGGGGCGCTCGGAGATGTCGCTGCCGGGCCCTTCGGGCGCCGACCAGACGGCACCGTCCACCCGGCACCACCAGGGCGCGCCCGGAGGTCGTTCGCCGCCGCGCAGGCGTCCCGGCAGGAACCCCGCGAAGACGAAGGACCACCCGAAGCGCTCCGCGCCGGTGCGGTGGCCCGTGGCCTCGACGAAGGCGGCGAACTGGGCGTTGGTCACCGCGGTCCTGCCGATCGAGAACGGGCTGAGCCGCACCTCGCGGAGCGGCCCCTCCCCGTCCCCGGGGTTGGCGTCCGGGTCCTCGGACCCCATCTGGAAGTTCCCCCCGTCCAGGTGCACCAGGTCCAGCAGGCCGGCCGGGGCCGGCGACCCCTCCGCCGCCCCTCGGTCACGGTCGATGACCGGGCGTTCACCCTGGGGCGCGCAGCACCGCGCAGCAGGCTCTGGGGCGGGGTCCATGGCCCCATGGTCCCCCACGACCCCGCGAGCACGACCCTCTGGTGCGGAGGGACTGCCCGGCCCCGGCACTCCCAGCCGGTCCGTCCACCATCAGCCTGGAGGAACAGGCCGACAGCTGACGAACCGGCTGGGAGTGGTCCGTCACCAGCGGTGGGCGACGTCGATCACCAGCCGTTGTCCGTCGCCCGGGCCGTCGAGGACGAAGGCCCGCATCGGCAACCGGGCGCGAACCCCCATGCCGATGGAGGTCTGACCCTCGAAGCTCCCGCCGAGGCGCACCTGGCGCAGCGTCCGGTAGCCCGTCGTCCCCACCAGCTCCGCGGGGCGGGCCGGGTCGTAGACCGGGTCACCGTCGGCGTCGTAGGTCGGGTTGCCGACCAGGACCTCGAGCTTGGCTCCGCCGCGCAGCGACAGGGCCTGCCCGCTCCCGGGGGCACGGTAGGTGTTGACGTAGCGCACGGAGTACTCCCCCGCGTCGCCCGAGACGTCCAGGACGACCCGGTCGAAGCAGTCGTGCCGTCCGGCGCGGACGTCGGTCAGCGGGGCCTGCTCCACGTCATACCCCGTGACCTTGGGCAGCGAGCCCCAGTGGATGCCGCAGTACGGCGCCGCCTGGGCGGCGGGCGCCGCGGCGATGCTGCTGACCGGCGTGAGTGCCAACCCCGCCAGCATGGCGCTGGCCAGGAGGGCACGTGGTGTGGTTCTCATGACGACCTCCTCGTCGTGCAGTGGTGCTCTCATGTCGCACGGGGGAGGAGAAAGGTTGCCGCGCAGATACGCCCGGCGAGGCGTCGGGCTCAGACCGGTGCGGTGAGGCCGCCCGCCTGCTCGGCGTCCAGCGAGGACGCCACCCGCCGCAGCTGCAGCTGCAGCTCACGCACCTCGTCGGCGGACAGGCCCAGGACCTCCAGCAGACGGCACTGCACCCGGTCGCTGTCCTCGAAGATCGCCTGGCCCGCGGCGGTCAGCTCCAGCACCCACGACCTGCCGTCCCCGGGCGCCGGGCCACGCCTGATGACGTCGCTCCCCTCGAGCCGTCGCAGGATCGGGGTGAGGGTGCCATGGTCCAGGTGCAGCAGGCTCGCGAGCTCCTTGATCGACAGCGGACCACGACCGCCGAGCACCACCACCACGAGGTACTGCGGATAGGTGAGTCCGTGCCGCTCGAGCAGCGGCCGGTAGCGCCGGGTCATGGCCCGGGAGGCGGCATACAGGTCGAAGCAGAGCAGCTCCTCCAGGTCCACGCCCGCGGAACGGTTCACGACACACTCCAGACGTCTCGGGTGACCGGGAGTGTAGCTCCGGGTTGCGGCACCACCGGACACCACTAGCATATCTTGTGCACAAGACATCTCGACCGAAGGAGAGACCGTGCCCACGCTGAACGCCCAGGACATCTCGCTGGCCTACACCGACTCCGGGGGCCAGGGCCGCCCCGTCGTGCTCATCCACGGCTGGCCGCTGCGCGGGTCGTCCTGGACCTCGCAGGTCCCCGCGCTGGAGGAGGCCGGATACCGGGTCATCACCTACGACCGTCGCGGTTTCGGCGACTCGGACAAGCCGGCCGACGGCTACGACTACGACACCCTCGCCGACGACCTGGCCGCCCTCCTGGACGGTCTGGACCTGACCGACGCCAGCCTGGTCGGCTTCTCCATGGGTGGGGGCGAGGTGGCCCGCTACGTCGGTTGTCACGGCACCGACCGGCTCCGGTCCGTCGTCTTCGCCGCCGCCGTCCCGCCGTTCCTGCTCACGACGGACGACAACCCCGACGGCGCGCTCGAGGAGGCGGACGTCCAGGAGATGGAGCAGGGCGCGCGCGAGGACCGCGAGTCCTTCCTCGACGGCTTCACCACGAACTTCTTCAGCGTCGACGGCGAGCTCGTCGTCGACGAGGAGCAGCGACAGGACGCCCTGACGATGCAGACTCCGGCTCGGGACGAGGCGGTCGTCGGATGCATCGACGCCTTCGCCCGGACCGACTTCCGGCAGGACCTGGAGGCCCTGACCGTGCCGACCCTGGTGCTGCACGGCGATGCCGACGCGGTGGTGCCCTTCGAGGCCTCCGGCCAGCGCACGGCCGCAGCCGTTCCCGGCTCCACGGTCACCGTGGTCGAGAGGGCGCCGCACGGGCTGAACGTCTCCCACGCCGAGGAGTTCAACCAGGCGCTGCTGTCCTTCCTGCGCGACTGAGGGTCCGGGGCCTGCCCGCTCACCCCGAGCGGCGCAGGCCCCGCGCCAGTGCGGCGGCACCTGCCGCGACGGGCAGCGCCAGCCGGAGCACCAGACGACCCGACGGCGTGGCCGAGCGCCGGATCCACGACACCGGCTCCAACGAGTCGTTCACCGCGCGGGCGGCATACTCCCGCATCCGCCGCTCATAGGCCGCGACGGCACCGACCACACCTGTGCTCGCGCCGGCCCGGCCCAGCTCCTCGACCAGTGCGGCCGCGTCCCGGACCGCGGTCGCGGCGCCCTGCCCGCCGGTCGGGGGCATGGCGTGCACCGCGTCACCGATCGCGGTGACGGGACCGGCCGACCACGGCGCGATCCCGGCAGGGTCCGCGGCGAGGAAGCGGAAGCCACCGACCGTGCGCCGGTCCGACCAGGTCAGCAGGTCGAGCGTGGCGTCGGCCCAGGACCGCTCCCCGAGGACCTGGGTCACCCGGTCCACCAGGTCCGACGGGGGCACCTCCTTGAGCCGCTCCGGCAGCAGCCCTTCCGTCCCCAGGAACCCCCAGATCACGACCGGCTCGGTGGTCCGGGCGAGTGATCGGACGCCGACGTGCGCCGGTCGCCCCCGGGGGTCGTGCAGCGAGGCGAAGAGCCCGGCGCCTGCCGGTCCGACGGCCAGCATCGGGTCCTCCCGGACCAGTGCCTGTGCCCCCTCGGGGAGCGAGGCCCACGGAGTGCGTCCGGCGACCCCCACCAGCCCCGTGGGGGTGCTCGTGGGCGACCCGGCCAGCGCGGCCGCCAGCTCGGACCCCGCGCCGTCGGCGAGGACCAGCAGATCCGCCTCGAGGCTCGTGCCGTCGTCGAGGTCCACCTCGACGAGCTGTCGCACGGTGCGGTGCCCCACGACCCGCAACCCGGTCCGCAGGGCCGACCCGAGCCCCTCGGCCAGCACCAGCCGGAGCGTCACGCGGTCGATCTCCACCGAGGTGCCGGGACCCTGGTCGTCCGAGGCGCGTACCAGCAGTCGTCCGCGGTGGTCACGCACCGCGATCCGGAAGTCCTCCGAGCCCATCGAGGAGCCGAGCAACAGCTCGTGCCGCTCGCCGGGCAGCAGGGTCTCCAGGGCCGCGAGCGCCGTCGGCCCGAGGTGCAGCTTGTAGCCGCCGGTGCGCGCGAGGTCGACGTCCGGCTCGACCACGGTGACGGCATACCCCCGGCGGAGCAGTCCCTGGGCCAGCGCGAGCCCGCCGATCCCACCCCCTGCGACGACCACCCGCATCATCGGCTCCGCCCCGCTGGCCCCGTCCTCATGCGGTCGACGCTCGCAGGTCGCGGACCGGACGTCCACCGGGACCGGGGGATATCCTCGCGACATGGCGACGTCGACGGTCCCCGGTGGCAAAGTGCACGACCTGCCCGACGACCTGCGGGCCGAGCTGACCGGTCACGACGACGCGCTCGCGGCGTGGCTGGACATCACGCCGCTGGCCCGTAACGAGTTCATCTGCTGGGTCGAGGACGCGAAGAAGGAGCAGACCCGCGCCCGCCGGATCCGTCGCACGCGGGAGGAGCTCGAGGACGGCATGCGCCGACCGTGCTGCTGGCCCGGCTGCAGCCACCGGGAGAAGACCGGCAGCTGAGTCAGGCGGTCGCGAGCAGGTCGACGCCCAACGTGGCCAGCACTCCGAAGAGGACGCCCCACAGGATGATGGACACGACCTGCCACACGATGACGCCTCGAGTGTTGGCGCCGAAGGCCACGAGTGCCCCCGACGTGATCTGGCTCGGCAGCACGGTCTGCCCGAGCAGGCTCACACCCGGCACCCCGAACCGGTCGAAGATGCGGTGCAGCCGCTGCTTCCGCGGTGACATGTCCTCGGGAGCCTCGACCCCCCTGAGCCGACGGATCCGGTCGCCGAAGAGCACGACGAGCACCATGCTGATGACGTTGCCCACGACCGCCGCCACGATGGCCACGACCGGGTTGAGCCCGGCCACCACCCCGATGACCGACCCGAAGTAGCTCTCGACGAAGGGGATGGCCGAGACGGCGATCACCCCCAACCACTGCAGCACCGCGGGAAGCCCGGCGGTCCACTCCTGAAGACCCTCGATCACAGCCATACCCCTCTCGTCGTTGTTAGTACGGCGTACTAGCTGTATGTTAGCACGGTGTACCAGCACAGCGTACCAACGAGGGAGGCAGGGTGACCGAGGACCGGCGGACCCAGATCGTCGACGCCGCCCACCGCCTGGTGCAGCGCTCGGGGATCGAGTCCATCAGCGTGCGCAGCGTCGCCCGGGAGGCCGGGATCGGGGCCAGCACCCTGCGCCACTACTTCCCCACGCAGGCCGACCTCTTCGAGGTCCTCATCGAGCCTGCCGTCGAGCGCATGCTCCCCGACCTGCGGATCCACGACCAACGTGTGGCACCACGGCGCCGGCTGACCGAGTGCCTCATGCAGTACTTCCCCGCAGAGTTCCTGCGACCGGACACGGTGTCGCTCTGGTTCGCCTCGTATGCCGTCGCCGTCGGGCCCACCGCCACCGAGCACGGGACCAGGACCCTGGAGCGGATGGCCCAGGTGTCCCGTGGACGGATCGAGCGGTGGCTGACGCAGGTGGAGGACGAGGACGCGCTGCTGGTGGACCGCCGCACGGCCATGCTGCAGGTCATGACCGTCCTGGACGGCATCTGCGTGCAGCTCATCACCCCGGGCACGATCTTCACGCCCGACGACGTGCGGCCGATGGTGGAGCGTGCGGTCAGCGCCGTGGTGCGCTGACCTCCTACGGGAATGCCGGGTATGCCGCCCGCACGGCGTGCACCGAGGCGGGCGTGGGCGCGGTGGTGCCGGGAGTGGGCTCCGGCTCCCCCGCGACGAGCCGCAACGGCACGACGCCGGTCCAGACGCTGCGCTCGCTCGGGGCGTCAGCACCCCCCGTGCGGGACTTGAACAACCACGACCCCTCCTCGATGGGCAGCACCAGGCAGGTCGTGGCGGCCACCTCGCGCCGGGTACTCGCCCGGATCTCGGTCGTCCGGCCGGGCAGCAGACGGTCGGTCAGGCGCTCCAGACCCTGCCAGGCCTCCTCGCCGCCGATCTCGACGGCCGTGCCGCGCAGCACCGCGCTGCGGTAGTTCGCCGAGGAGTCGAAGGCGCTCTCGGCCAGCACCAGACCGTCCAGCGCGACGACGGTCAGGGTCAGCGGCGCGCCCGCGACGAGGTGTCGCAGCGCGCCGGCCCCGGTGGAGCCGTGCAGCAGCACGCGGTCGCCGTCCCGGGCGACCAGGAGCGGCACGGACCACGGCATCCCGTCCACGACCGTGGACAGCACCCCCACCGGCATGCTGTCGAGGAGCTCGTCCAGGCGCGCCCGGTCCTCGGTGTAGCGGTCGGGCTTGCGGGTCGGGGTCGACAGGTCGGTCATGGCACCATCGTCGCGCACCGGCGGCATCCCGCACACCGCGACGAGAGGAAACCATGCGCAGGCTCGTGTACTACGTGGCCACCACGCTCGACGGCTTCATCGCCGGCCCCGACGGGACAGACCCGAGCGGGTCGGACTTCCTCCCGGTGACGCCGGATCTCGTGTCCTTCATCGCCCGGCACCACCCCGAGACGCTCCCCGCACCGGCACGCCAGGCGATGGGGATCGACGGGCCGGGCACCACCTTCGACACCGTCCTCGAGGGTCGCGCGTCCTACGAGCTGGGGCTCGCGGCCGGGATGACGGACGCCTACCCGCACCTGCGCCACCTCGTCTTCTCCAGCACGTTGCAGCGGCACGACCCGGCGGTCGAGGTGGTCCGCGGCGATGCCCTGGAGCGGGTGCGCTCGCTGAAGGCGGAGGAGGGCAGGGACCTGTGGCTGGTGGGCGGAGGCACCCTCGCGCACTCCCTGCTGCCCGAGATCGACCGCCTCGTGCTCAAGCAGAACCCGACGGTGATCGGGGCCGGGGTGCCGCTCTTCGCCGGGCCGTTCCAGCCGCACGTCTTCCGCCCGGTGGACCAGGTCCTGCTGGAGTCCGGGGTGCGGGTCCTGACCCTCGAGCGCTAGCTGCTGCGGCTCGCGCGCTGCTCCCGGTAGTGGGGGTTGGCCATGATCCCCAGGATGTTGCCGAAGGGGTCGGCCACCGCGGCGGTGACGAATCCCTCCCCACGCGGGGTCGGCTCCTCGTAGGCGGTCGCACCCAGCTCCAGCAGCCGGGACCACACGGCCTCCAGGTCGTCGACGGCCCAGTAGGCCACGACGCCACCCTCGGTGCCCTTCGGGCCCGCGAAGCGCCGGTCGACGATGCCGAGCTCGGTCTGGTCGTCACCGATCCGGAACTCGACGTACTGCGGCGGCTCGGGCGGCTCCGGCATGGCGAAGTAGCTCTCGACCCCCAGCAGCTCGGCATACCAGTCGCGGGCCTGTGCGACGTCGTCCGCGAAGTAGCTCAGGGTCGCGATCCCGCGCAACGGGCTGGTGGTGGTCATGGGTCCTCCTCGGTGGTGGCCGGTGGCCCCGAACCTAGCCCGAGGGACCGACGAACCTCACCCCGAGCGGACCGACCAGCCGGTGTCCGTCTCGCGCAGCACCAGGTCCGCGGGGTCCGACCGGTCCCGGACCGTGCTGGCGTTGACCTCGTCCACCCGCGCCACCCACGCCCGGGCCCGCTCTGCCCCCTTGCCCCACGCCTCGTGCCGGGAGACCAGGCGGGCCTGCCGCACCCCGGCATCCACCGCGACCCACCAGACCGCGTCCAGCTGGGCCCGCGCCGCCCGCCACCGGTCGTCCCGGAGCAGCAGGTAGTTGCCCTCGGTGAGCACCAGGCGCGCGGTCGGCGGGATGTGCAGAGCGGCCGCGAGCGGCTGCTCCAGGTCGCGCTCGAAGCCCGGGGCGTAGACCGGCCCCGACCCCGGCGCGGGGCGGCGCACCCGGTGCAGCAGCGCGGCATACCCCTCGACGTCGAAGGTCTCCGGGGCACCCTTGCGGTCGGTCAGACCCAGCCGCGCCAGCTGTGCATCGGCCAGGTGGAAGCCGTCCATCGGCAGGTGCGCGGCCCACCCCTGCCCGTGGACGGCGGTGAGCTCGCCCAGCAGCAGCCGCACCAGGGTGGACTTCCCCGCCCCCGGCTCCCCGGCAATCCCCAGCACCGCCCGGCCACCCTCCGCCCCGTCCACCAGCGCCTCGGCGAGCGTGCAGAGCTGCCGGAGGCCGGGCATACCGGTCACTCCTTCCGCCAGATGGACACGTGGCTCTCACTCTCCCCGGTGAACTCCGCACCGCGCCAGTCCGCCGTCCGCCGCTCCAGCCGCAGCCCCGCCAGACGGGCCATGAGGTCCAGCTCGCTGGGCCAGACGTAGCGGAAGTGGTGCGGGAAGTAGGCGTAGGACCCGTCTGCCTGCCGCGAGTAGTGGTGCGACATCGCCTGCTGGGTCACCGGGTCGTAGGTGTCGAGCCCGACGTGCTCCTCGCTGACGTCGAAGGGCACCGCGGCCTGGCCGGGCGGGAGCCGCCGCAGCGACGGCACCCCGACCTCGACCACGAAGCGTCCGCCCGGCTCGAGGTGCCGCGCGGCGTTCGCGAAGCAGGCGACCTGCTCCTCCTGCGTGGTGAGGTTGCCGATGGTGTTGAAGACGAGGTAGACGAGCGAGAACAGACCCTCGACCCTCGTCGTCGCCATGTCGCCGACGGTCACCGGCAGGTCCGGCGCCTTGCGGTGGAGCTGGTCGGCCATCGGTCGGGACAGCTCGATCCCCACGACGTCCACGCCGCGCTCGGCCAGGGGTATGCCGACGCGCCCGGTGCCGATCGCCAGCTCCAGGGCGCGGCCGGCGCCGGCGAGGTCGGCGAGCAGGTCGACGGCGGGGTCGAGCACCTCCGGCGCGAACATCGCCGCCGAGCTCTCGTCGTAGCGCGCGGCCGTCCCCTCGTCCCACAGGTCGCTGGTCGTCATGGCGCCAGCCTGCCGCCGCGGCCGTCCTCGTCGCCACCGCATTTCCTCGGGCACACTGAGGGCCATGGCCTCCTTCACCGGCATCCCGCACGCCGCGACCGACTTCTACGCGCGGCTGGAGCAGGACAACACCAAGGAGTTCTGGGCGGCGCACCGGGAGGACTACGAGCGCGACGTGGCCGGGCCGCTGCGCGCGCTCACCGACAGGCTCGCCGACGACTTCGGTGAGGCCAAGCTCTTCCGCCCGCACCGGGACGTGCGCTTCTCCGCCGACAAGAGCCCCTACAAGACGCACCAGGGGGCCTACGTCCCTGTCGCGGAGGCGACCGGGTGGTACGTCCAGGTGTCCGCGGACGGCCTCATGCTCGGCGGCGGCTGCTACCAGATGGACGCCGCCCGGCTGCGGGCCTACCGCGCCGCCGTGGACAGCCCCGGCACCGGTCAGGAGCTGGAGAGCCTGGTGGCCGGGCTCCGCGAGGGCGGCTGGGAGATCGGCGGCGACCGCGTCAAGACCGCCCCGCGCGGCTGGGACCGCGAGCATGAGCGGATCGAGCTGCTGCGGCACAAGAACCTCACCTGCATGCGCTGGGAGCAGGACGGCGACATCGTCACCACCCCGCGGCTGCTGGACGAGGTCCGTGGGCTGTGGGAGCAGGTGCGTCCCCTCGTCGACTGGTTGGCGGCGACCGACACCGGCCCCCGGGCAGGTGTCGACCGGTGATGATCCGGCCCGCCGAGCTGACGGCGATCAGGCAGGGTCAGATCGACCTGGCCTTCCGCCGCTGGGACCGGCCCCGGGTCAAGGTCGGCACCCGGCTGCGCACCTCGGTCGGTCTCATCGAGGTGACCTCGGTGGATCAGGTCGCCACCTCTTCGCTGCGGGCCGAGGACGCCCGCCGGGCCGGCGCCGCCAGCCTGGCCGCGCTCCGGGCCGGCCTCGCGTCGAAGGCGGAGCGACCGGCATACCGCGTGGGGTTGCGGTATGCCGGTCCGGACCCGCGCACCCAGCTCCGGGAGCAGATCCCCGACGCCGAGGAGATCGGGCGGTTGCGCGCCTGGATGGACCGGCTGGACGCCGCGTCCAGCCATGGCCCGTGGACACGGGAGACGTTGCGCCTCATCGACGAGAACCCCGGCGTGCGGGCGCCCGAGCTCGCCGAGGAGCTCGGCCGGGAGACGCTGTCGTGGAAGGCGGACGTGCGCAAGCTCAAGGAGAAGGGGCTCACCGAGTCCCTCGCCATCGGCTACCGCCTCTCCCCCCGCGGTGAGGCTGTCCTGGACCACGGCGGGCCGGCCCGGCGGCGGGACCCGCGACCGACAGGCACCGGCCTGCCCCGCTCGATCGGGGCCCAGGCGACGCGCGCACTGCACGCCGCTGGCGTCAGCACGGTCGAGGAGCTGGCCGGGTGGACCGAGGTCGACCTGGACGGGTTGCACGGCGTCGGTCCGGTCGCCGTGGCGCGGCTCCGGGAAGCCCTGGGCGAGCTGGGTCGCGGGTTCGCCGGCTGACGCCTCACGGCCCGACCGCACCCACGACCTCCAGGTCGGCGGGCAGGTCCTCCCCGCGGATCCAGGCCAGGACCGTCGCGTTGAACAGGTCTGGATCCTCGCCGTTCCACCCGTGGTGCAGCCCCGGCGCCGATGCCGCGTGGGCACCGGTGATGATCCCCAGGCCCACCTCCAGGCTCCGCCGCACCGGCGCGAGCTCGGCCCCGCCCGCCAGCAGCAGCACGGGGAGGGCCGTCTGGAGCGGTGGCGGCGCGAAGTCGGTGACCTCCTCGTAGACGCGTCGGAAGGTGCGGTGCGGGACGCCGGTGGTGTCGGCGACGTAGGCCTCGTGCGCCTCGGCGGGCAGCTGCATCGCCCGGGCACCGACACGGGCCAGCACCCTCGAGGTCATGACCGGCGCGCCCCACCGGGCGACACCACGCCAGAACCAGCTCGGTGTCACCGGCTGCAGGCTCACCCCGGAGAGCACGAGGGAGGCCAGCAGGTCCGGGTGGTCCCGCAGCAGGTGCCACCCGACATACCCACCCAGCGAGAGCCCGACGACGTGCACCGGGCCACCCTGCCGGGCGAGCTCCTCGGCCACCAGGTCGGCGGTGTCGGCGAAGGAGGTCCACTCCACCTCGCGCGAGCCGCCGAACCCCGGCAGGTCGATCGTGAGGCAGCGCACCCGACCCGCCAGCCCCGACACCTGGTCGGCCCACATCCAGCTGCTGGTGCCGAAGCCGTGGAGGAAGGCCACGGTGGGCGCCTCGTCGGGCCCGCCGGCGTGGACCTGGGTGGCGAGTCTCATGCCTGCCCCCTGTCGGGTCTCGGCACGACCACCGAGGCCAGGGTGTAGGGGCGCGTGCCGGCACGCGGCCCCTGCTGGAGCATCTCCCCCACGAGCTCCTCCAGCCGGGACCGCATCTGACCGCGCTCCGCATCGGTGAGGTGCACCACGACCCGGTTGTAGGACAAGCCGGCGTCGAGGAGCTCGGGCACCGTGGACTCGTCCAGTGCTGCGGCGAAGGTGTCCATCAGCGAGGCGACGTAGGTGGCGAAGAAGCCCCGGTGCTCCGAGACCGACGCATCGCGCAGGGCGTCGGGCTCCAGCCGGTCCATGCCGGCCGCGATCCGCAGCAGCCGGTCACGTTCGGTGGAGCCGTCGGCCACCTCGAGCACGCCGGCGTCCAGGAGCGCGCTCACGTGCCGGTAGAGCGTGGCCGAGGGCACGTCGTGGAGGCTCTCGGCCAGCTGCTTGGTCGTCGCGGTCCGCCCGGCCAGCTCCGAGAGCAGCCGCAGCCGCACGGGGTGGGCGAGGAGATCGAGCGGTGGACTGTTCCCGTTCATGAGAACAGCGTATTCTCATGAATGGGAATGTGGCAAGGGGCTCAGCAGGTGGTCGTCCCCGAGCGGTGCTTGGAGGCGGTGAAGGTGCAGGTGTCCTGGACCGAGCCGCGGCTGTTGCGCAGCGTGGCGGTGTCGCCGGGCGTGTTGTTCCACACGTAGTTGCCCTGGCCCCAGTAGACGTGGCCCGCGGCGTTCCTGCCCTTGCCGGTGTGCAGGACGACCGCCTTGCCGGGCTTCAGGGTGAGGTTCTTCGGGAAGGTGAACCGGTGGTTCTGCTTGTCCCTCACGGTGTAGCCGGACAGGTTGATGGTGCTCCGTCCGGTGTTCTTGATCGTGATCTTCTCGCGGTTGATGTGCGCGTTGGTGCGGTTGTCCTTCCCCGACGGGTCCGCGACGAAGGTGGTGAACCGGAGCGCGGACGCCGCCTCGACCGACGGCACCGGGCCGGCGCCGAGCACCAGGGTGCCGGTGAGCGCCGCGGCGGCGCAGAGGGCGGAGAGGAGTCGGGCAGGGGTCGCGAACATGGGGGGCCTCCAGGACGGGCGGTGGGTGACACCGGGGTCCCGGGCAGCAGGAAGTTACCAGAAGGTAGGCGCGCGCTGCTCCACCCGCAGGGGTGAGGAGGCTCAGAGGTCGTGGCGCCGCAGGAAGCCCGTGACGGCGGCGTTGAAGCCGGCCGGGTTCTCGAGGTTCGGGTAGTGCGCGCCGCCCGGGACCTCCTCGTGGTCCGCGTCCGGCACGACCTCGGCCAGGCGCCGGCCCAGGCGACGGTGGTCCTCCCCGTCGAGCGCGCCGGGCAGCGCCAGCACCGGCACCGAGATGCCGGCAGCCCGCTCCCACGTCTCGGTGACCGGGGTGGGTGGCACGGGAGGCAGGGGTATGCCGTCGGCCCCCACCCGCAGGTGTCCGGCCAGCGTCTCCCGCGCCATCGTCTCGACGAGGTCCCACACCTGCGGGTCGACCTCGGCACGGTCACGCCCGGGACCGTGCGTGAACCGCAGGAAGGCGGCGATCCACCCCTCCAGGTCGGCCTGCTCCTCGGCGCGCCGCCAGGCGGCGAGGGTCTCCAGGGTCCAGCTGTCGGCGAAGTCCGGCTCACTCGTGCCGGTGCCGCTCACCACGAGCCCGGCCACCCGGTCGGGGTGCTCGAGCGCGGTGTCGACCGCGATGCCGCCACCCATGGACACGCCGACGAGCACGGCGCGCCCGACCCCGAGCGCGTCGAGCAGCTCCACGACGTCGTCGGTCAGGCGGTATGCCTCCTCCGCGTCGGAGGTGCCGCCGTGGCCCCGCGCGTCGGGTGCGAGGACGAGCCGGTCCGGGAAGGCCTCGAGCTGCGGCTCCCACATCCGGTGGTCCACCGCCCCGCCGTGCAGCAGGACGAGCGGGGTGCCGGTGGCCTCGCCGCGGGGGGCGCGCAGGGCATACCGGACGCTGTGGGAGCCGAGCTGGGCGGAGGTGGGCGAGGAGGCGATCATGACAACCAAGGTGTCATATGTCGTTCTCGTTGACAACCCAGGTGTCATACTGACCTCCGTGGACACCCCTCTGGACCCCACTGCTCTCGCGCCCCGCCTGGCCGAGGTCTACGGCGTGCTCGGGCCGATCTACCGGCGGGTCGCCCGGATCGTGGAGCGCGACCAGGAGGTGATGGGGATGTCCGTCGGGGTGCGCGCGGTCCTGGACCAGCTCCGGCACGAGGGGGACCTGACCGTGCCGGAGATGGCGAGGGAGCAGGCGCTGAGCCGGCAGTTCGTCCAGCGGATGGTGAACGACGCGCTCGAAGCCGGGTTCGTGCGGCTGCGGGACAACCCGGCGCACCGCCGCTCCCGCCTGGTGCAGCTCACCGCCGCAGGACGGCAGGCGATCGGAGCGGTCCACGACCGCGAGCGCGGGCTCCTCGCCGAGGTCGGGGGCGAGCTCACCGGTGCCGAGCTCGACGCGACCCTGCGGGTGCTCCGGCAGATGCTGCTCGCCCTGGAGGACATCGAGCGTCGCTGAGCCTGCGGCCGCCGTCGCTCAGCGGTTCTCGCCCGTCGCGGGCCCGCCCTCCCAGGGGTAGCCATGGTCGACGAAGGCGCGACGGACGGCGTCCTTGTCGCCCTCGATCTCGTCGTCGAAGAGCACCCGCCCCTCCTTGGCCTCGATGACCGTCTTGCTGCCCCTGCGGTGCACGCCCCCGACCGTCTCCCGGGGGATGACGCGCTGCACCTCGCCGTAGCGCCGCACCTCCAGCGCGTCGTCCCTGACCTCGAGCACCGGGCTCTCCAGGATCACCCACAGCCCGAAGGCGAGACCGAGGACGGCCCCGATGAGCGGTCGGCCCCACACCAGCCAGGTGCCCTCGAAGGAGGAGAACAGCTCCAACGGGCCCTGGAAGGGCACCCAGGGCAGTCCTGCCGCCCACTGCGCCACCAGCGGCAGCAGGAACCCGGCCGCCACCCCGGCGAGCGCGAAGCCACCGGCCACCAGGGAGCGACCCGCCCCGTCGAAGCCTCCGACGACCGTTCCCGACCCGTCCCCACCGTCTGTCATGGCCCCCATGCTAGGACGCGCCCCGCGCGCTCAGCCGTCCTCGACCACCTCGGTGAGGAAGGCGTCCATGATCGGGCCGGCCGTCGTCGACCCGCGCTCGCCCTCCTCGACGAAGACGGCCACCGCGAGGTCACCCTGGACGGCGACCATCCACACGGGCGTGCGTGGCGGGTCGTCGGTGCCCACCTCGGCCGTCCCGGTCTTGGCCAGCACCGGTGGGCCGGGGTTGTCGGCCAGCATCGAGCCCCCGCCCTCGGTGACCACCGCCCGCATCATGGTCCGCAACGCCTCCGACTCCTCGGGGCTCAGGGCGCCGTCCGGCTCGGGGACCTCCTGCCCGTCCACCACCCGGGGGACGACCGGGGAGCCCTGCGCGACGGTCGCGGCGACGACCGCCATCGCGGTCGGTGAGGCGAGCACCCTGCCCTGGCCGATGAGGCTCGCGGCGTGCTCGGTCTCGCTGGCGGCCTCGACCGGCACCGAGCCGGAGAAGGCCGTGACAGGCATGTCCCAGACGCCGCCGATCCCGAGGTCTGCCGCGGCCTGCGCCAACGCCTCCATGGGGACCCGGTCGCGCTCGGCGATGAGAGCGGTGTTGCACGAGTTGGCCATCGCGGTGGTGAGCGGGATCTCGCCCAGCGCGGACACCGGGTATCCCGGCACGTTGGTGAACTCGTAGCCGTCCACCACGAGGCTCTCGGTGCAGGTCACCGTGGTCTGCGGGGTGCTCCCGTCCCGCAGCAACCCGAGGGCCGACGCGAGCTTGAAGGTCGACCCCGGAGGATATTGCGAGGCCAGCGCCGTCGACCGCCCCTCCGAGCCAGGACCGTTGGCCAGCGCCAGGACGTCGCCGGTGGTGTGGTCGATCGCGACCAGCGCGCTGGCCGGCCCGACCTCGCCGAGGGCGGTCTCGGCCGCCCGCTGCATGCTGGTGCTCAGCGTCAGCCGCAGCGGGTCACCGGCGACCGGGTCCCGCTCGAGCAGGGTGTCGGTGACGCGACCGGTGTCCGCGTCCACCGCGGCCACGCGCAGCCCGGGCTCGCCCCGCAGCGACTCGTCGAAGGCCGCCTGCAGACCGCTGCGGCCGACCTCGTCCCCCTCGGCATACCGGTCCGGGTGCTGCTCCAGCAGCTCCTGGGTCACCGGCCCGACCGTGCCGAGCAGCGGCTGGGCGAAGGTCCGGGTGGGCCCGAGGACGAGCTCGTCCTCGATCGCGACCGCGCCCGGTATGCCCTCGGTCGCCGCGGCCAGGTCCTGCCCGTCGGGGTCGCTCTGGCGGTAGGTGATGAGCTCGACGAAGGCCTGCTCCCCGGCGGTCCAGACCCGCTCGGCATAGGGCTCGGCGTCGAGGTCCGCCGCCTGCGCCAGGTCGCGCGCCGCGCTCCGGAAGGCCTCGGGCTCGACGGCGGTCTTGTCGATCCCGATCCGCCAGACCGGCCGACCGGTCGCGAGCGGCTCGCCGTCGCGGTCGACCACGTCGGCCCGCACCGGCGGGGTCTCCTCCAGCCGCAGCTCCTGCCCTCGCGGGACGCCGAGCAGCGCGTGCTCCCACGAGGCCACCCACTGGTCCTCGGCGACCTGCATCCGCAGGGCGACCTCCTGGTCCAGGTCCGCCCCCTCGCCCGGGAGATCCCAGGTCAGCCGCAGCCGGGCCTGGGCGCGCTGCGCCTCGTCCGGCTCCCCCACGTCCAGCACCTCGACGGACAGGGGTGCCTCACCCAGGCCGGTGTGCGCCCGCTCCAGCTGGGCGGCGGCGTCTGCCGGGGTGCTGTCGACCAGGCTCACCCCACCGAGGTCGCCCGACTCCAGCCCGGCCGCCAGCTCGGCGGCCACCTGCTCCGGGCTGCCGTCCGGCCCGGCGTCGCAGGCCACGAGCGACCCACCGAGGGCGAGGGTCAGGCCGAGGATCGTGGTGCGGTGCCGCGCTCGTCCGGGAGGGGCGGCGCGGGCCACCCGTCGTCCGGCCGTCACCGTACCGTCGCCGCCGGCGCGGGTCCGCTCGATTCCCAGGCCTCGAGCACCTTGACGGGCGTGAACGGCAGCTCACGCAGGCGCAGCCCGGTCGCGTCGAAGATCGCGTTGCCGATCGCTGCGGGGACGCCGACGATCCCGACCTCCCCGATGCCCTTGGCGCCCGTCGCGCCCATCCACGGGTCGGGCTCGCCGACCCAGCCGACCTCGATGTCCACGACGTCTGCGTGCGCGGCGACGTGGTAGCCCGCCAGGTCGGCGTTGACCACGTGCCCGAAGCGGGGGTCGCGGTAGGACTCCTCGAAGAGCGCACCGGACAACCCCATCGTCATCCCGCCGACGAGCTGGCTGCGGGCGGTCCGCGGGTTCATGATCCGACCGCCGTCGAAGTGGCCGTAGAGCCGCCGCACCCGCACCTCGCCCGAGACCTCGCTGACCGCGACCTCGGCGAAGTGGGCGCCGAAGGCCATCCGACGCACCCCGCGCACCCCCTGGGGCATCCGGGTGCGTGCCCGCGTGGTGGCGCCCTCGGCAGGGTCGCTCCCGTGCTCGGCGCGGAACGCCTGCGCCGCCTCGACGACGGCGGATCCCCAGCCGAAGGTGCCGGTGCTGCCACCGGCGATGATCGCGTAGGGAGCGTCGGTCGTGCCGATCCGTGCCTCGACCTGGTCCTGCGGCACGTCCAGCGCCTGCGCGGCGATCTGGGCCAGCACCGTCCACGCGCCGGTGCCGATGTCGCTGGCCTGCATGCTCACGACGTAGCGACCGCCGGTGAAGGTGATCCGCGCCAGGCTCGGGCCCATCCCCATCTGCGGGAAGCTCGCGCTGGCCACGCCCATGCCCAGCAGCCACTCCCCCTCGCGTCGTCCGCCGGGCTGCTGCTGCTGCTCGAGACCGAAGATCCGTGCGCCCTCGGTCAGGCAGGTCGCGACGTGCCTGCTGCTCCACGGCCTCCCCGACTCCGGGTCGGCCTCCGGCTCGTTGCGCAGCCGCAGCTCGACCGGGTCCATCCCCATCTCCCGCGCGAGCTCGTCCATCGCCGTCTCGAGCGCGAACATGCCGGTGTACTCCCCCGGCGCCCGCATGAACGTGCCAGGCCCGATGTCGAGGTGCTGCGCCCGGTAGGACACCCGCCGGGTGGGGGAGGCATACATCGACAGGCTGGGGCCGGCGGTCGGGTCGACCCAGGGGATGACCCGGGAGACCGGGGCGAAGACCTCGTGGTCCACCGCGCGCAACCGACCCTGCTCGTCGGCGGCGAGCGCGACCCGCTGCCGGGTCTCGGGCCGGTAGCCGGTGCCCGCGAACATCTGCGGCCGGGTGAGCGCGACCTTGACCGCCCGCCCCGGCAGCTTCCGCGCCGCCATGGCCGTGACCATGACGTGCGGGTGCGGCATGCCCTTGGTGCCGAACGAGCCGCCGACGTAGGGCGAGATCACCTCGACCTGGGTCGGCAGCAGTCCGAAAGCCCCCGCGAGCACCCCCTGCGGCGCGACCACGCCCTGGTTGCTGTCCCACACCGTGAGCCGGGTCGAGCGCGGCTGCACGGTCGCCAGCGGCCCGAGGTCGGCGTGCCACAGCGCGACCATGCTGTGCGGCTCGATCGGGTTGTGGTGGTTGACCGGGGTCGCATAGTGCCCCTCGACGCGGTATGCCGCTCCCGCGAGCTCGCCGTCGACGTCACCGACGGTGTGCTGACCCGGGTAGACCCCCATCACCCGGCGCAGCGGCCGGACGCCGGGGTCCTCGGGGTCGAGACGCACGTCGGGCCCGGACGGAGGGGCGGCGTAGTCCACCCGGACCAGGGACGCGGCATACCGGGCGGTCTCCAGCGAGTCGGCCACGACGGCGGCGACGATCTCGCCGCGGTAGCGCACCCGCGGCTTGCGCAGCACCGCCAGGGTGGGGATCGTCGGGAGTGCCAGCCGCGGGGCGTTCTCGTGCGTGAGCACGAGGGCCACCCCGGGCACGGCACGGGCGGCCTCCGCGTCGATCCCGGTGATCGCACCGGTGGCGACGGTGGAGAGGACGGGGACCAGGAAGAGCGGGTCCTCCAGCTCGTGCTCGTAGGCGTACGGCGCCAGGCCGGAGACCTTGAGGGGGGCGTCGACCCGGGCGCGGTCGCGGCCCTGCTCGGTCGCGGCGTCGCTCATGCCGTCTCCTCCGTCAGGGCCGACAGCACGGCGGGGACGGCCCGCCGCAGCTGGGTGACCTTGTAACCGTTGTCCGGCCCCGGCCTGGCCTGCTCCATCTCGACCGCGATCGCGGCGGCGTAGGCCTCGTGGGTGGCCGGGCCGCCGCGCAGCACCTCCTCGGCCCGCAGGGCCCGGTGCGGCTTGTGCGAGACCCCACCCAGACCGATCCGCACGTCCGCGACCTGTCCGTCCCGGACCTCGAGGGCGGCGGCGACGGAGACGGTGGCGAAGGCATACGAGGCGCGCTCACGCAGCTTGCGGTAGCGGGATCGGCGGGCGAAGCCCGGGCCGGCGATCTCGATCGCCGTGATCAGCTCGCTGCGCTCGAGCGTGGTGTCGCGCTCGGGCCGGTCCCCGGGGAGCCGGTGCAGGTCGGCGAAGTCGATCCGCCGTTCGCCTAGCGGGCCCTCGACGACGACGGTGACGTCCAGGGCGGCGAGCGCCACGCACAGGTCGGAGGGGTGGACGGCGACGCAGGAGTCGGACGTCCCGATCAGCGCGTTGTAGGTGCCCAGCCCCTCGATCGCCGAGCAGCCCGAGCCCGGGTCCCGCTTGTTGCACGGGGTGCTGAGGTCCTGGAAGTAGACGCAGCGGGTGCGCTGCAGCAGGTTGCCGCCCATGGTCGCCATGTTGCGCAGCTGCCCGGACGCACCGGCCAGCATCGCCGCGCTCACCACCGGGAAGGTGCGGCGCACCAGCGGGTGGGCGGCGACGTCGGCGTTGCGGGCCAGCGCCCCGATCCGCAGCCCACCCTCCTCGAGCTCGGTGACCTCGGTGAGGTCGAGGTGGCTGACGTCGATGAGCCGGTCGGTCTCGCGGATGCCCAGGCGCAGGTGGTCGATGAGGTTCGTCCCGCCGGCGAGGTATGCCGTGCGCTCGCCCTCGCGGGAGGCGCCCGCGGTGCGGCGCAGGGCGTCGGCGACGCTGGTCGCGCGCTCGTAGGTGAAGGGCCTCACGGCTGCGCCCCGGTCCCGGCACGCCGGGCGGCCGTGTCGCGGATGGCGGCGACGATGTTGACGTAGGCGCCGCAGCGGCACAGGTTGCCGCTCATCCGCTCGCGGATCTCCTCGTCGGTGAGCTCCACCGCCGTGTCGGGGTCGGTGAGTGCACCGGGCTCGGTGACGTGGCTGGGCATACCGGCCGCGACCTCGGCGAGCATCGCCTGGGCGGAGCAGACCTGCCCCGGGGTGCAGTAGCCGCACTGCAGCCCGTCCCGGTCGACGAAGGCCTGCTGCAGGTCGCTGAGCTCGTCGGGCGTGCCGAGCCCCTCGGCGGTGACCACCTCCGCGCCGTCGAGGGAGGCGGTCAGCGACAGGCAGGACACGACCCGGCGCCCGTCGACGAGCACCGTGCAGGCGCCGCACTGCCCGTGGTCGCAGCCCTTCTTCACCGAGGTCACCCCGAGGTGGTCGCGCAGCGCGTCGAGCAGGGTCACCCGCACGTCGTGGCGCAGCTCCTGGGGGTGGCCGTTGACGACGAGCTTGGTGGACAGGTGGCTCGTTCCCCCGACGGCATGATCCATCGCCTCAGTCTGCCCCGCGGCCCTCGGCGGCGCACGTCGAGCCCGTCAGCACCTCGACCAGGTGGGCGGAGGCCAGGCGGTGCCAGGCGGCGCGATGGCGCATCATGCCGTGGGTGTCGGCGAGGTCGGTCCGCGCCCGCGCGTCCGCGCCGAGACCGCGCAGCCGCTCGGCGGCGAGGCGGGAGCCCTCGGCCGCGGTCATCTGGTCCTCGGAGCCGTGCAGCAGCAGCACCCGGCCGCTGGCCGGCGGCCGCAGCACCGACAGGTCGGCCTCGTCCACCCAGGCGGCCGCCGTGACCACCGTCTCGACCCCGTCGGCGAGGTGCAGCGCCACCCGGCCCCCCATCGAGTAGCCCAGCAGGCCCACCGGCAGGCCCGGGTGCTCGGCACGCACGGTCTCCAGCGCCCACCGCGCGTCCCGCACCGGTGCGCCGTCGTTCCAGCCGCGCCGGGCATACCGCAGGAAGGAGACGTCGATCCGGTGCGGCGCCCCGGCCCGAGCCACCGCGCTCGCGAAGAGGCGGCTGCGCAGCACCGAGAGCTGGCGCCAGCTCGTCGGCTCGGTGCTGCGCTGCTGGCCGCCGTGCAGCACGAGGACGTGGGCGCACGGATCCCGGTGGCGGCGCACCGTGTGCAGGCGCCGGGTCACAGGAGGTAGCGGTACATCAGCAGGAAGTGCAGGGCGGCTGCGAGCATCACCAGCAGGTGCCAGATCTCGTGGAAGCCGAAGACGCCGGGCACCGGGTTGGGCCGCTCCAGGATGAAGATGATGAAGCCGATGCTGTAGACCACGCCCCCGGCGGCCATGAGCACCAGCGCTCCGGTGGGCAGCTCGAGCCCGCCGAGGACCAGCACCACGGGCATCCACCCGAGCACGATGTAGAGCGTGTTGGTGACCCACTTGGGCAGCTCGCGCCAGACCGACCGGGCCGCGATGCCGAGTCCCGCGATGCCCCAGACGGTGCCGAGCACCGCCCAGCCGAAGGCCGTCCGGTCCAGCACCAGCACGATCGGCGTGACCGTGCCCGCGATGAGGAAGAAGACCGAGGTGTAGTCCAGCGTCCGCAGCACGTCGTTGACCTTCGGCCCGCGGTCGAACCCGTGGTGCACCGTGCTGGCGACGAAGAGGGTCACGAGGGAGGCGGCATACACCGACAGCCCGACCACCCGCCACGGGTCGCCGCCGACGCCCGCCTGCGCGATGAGCAGGGCGGCACCGAGCACGGCGAAGCAGGACGCGACGAGGTGGGAGATCGTGTTGATCCGCTCGTCGGTCACATGGACGCTGCCGTCGCGGCTGCGCTGGACGGTCTCCACGGGCTCACTCTCGATGTCGGACACGGCGTATGTCGATGGTAGCCGGGGCGTGGTGCAGGCAACGTTCAGCCGGGCAGCACCCGGCGGCCCTCCCAGGTGCCGTGCTCGGAGACGGGCCGGAAGCGCAGCGTCGTGAACTCGTGGTGGAAGTCGCGGCGCTCCCGCTCGACCATCGCGTCGGCGTGCCGGCGAGGTGCCTCGACGCTCCCGTCGGTGCGCCCGTGGACCATGCCGGTCATCTCGCGGGCGCTGCGCCAGACCGAGAAGGTGGAGACGGTGCGGGATGGCCGGAAGGCGGCGAGCGCCAGGGTCGTGGCGGGGTGGTCCCGCACCAGCCGCTCCACCGGCCGCCCCCAGTGCACGAAGCGCGGCACCTCCGGCAGCCGCATCCGCGCCAGCGTCACCGCGACGACCGGCTCGGCCGGGTCCGAGCGTCCGGCGAGCTCGGGCAGGTCCCCCAGCTCGCGCACCCGGCCCCAGCGGCGCAGGAACTCCAGCCGCACGTGCCAGCCCTGCGCCAGCTCGCGCCCGAGCTGGTCCTGCTCCAGGAAGCGCTGCAGCGCACCCTCGTCCTCCCAGGCCGCGAAGACCGCGAGCCGGCGCAGCTGCAGCCGGTCCGGTGAGACGACCGGTGCGCCCAGCCGCATCGTGACCATCGTCTCCGCGTGCCGCAGACCGGGCACGTCCCGCAGCGGCCGCGCCAGCGCCCGGGCGCCGGTGCGTGCCGGCACCTGCACCAGGTGGAAGGAGTGCACCACCGCAACCTACCGATGAGTCCGCAGGGCCGGCACGGTCCACCTCGCAGGACCGGCTGCGCCCAGGCACGCTGGTCGACACCAGGACGACCGGAGGACGACACCCATGAGCAACCCCAAGACGCAGCAGCCCGAGGCGGCCCCGCAGGTCGTCGACCGCGCAGCCTTCGACGCCGCCCTGGAGGAGCAGGTCGCGCGGGACAAGGAGGTCACCCGCCTGGGCGACCAGGTCTCGGCCGCGCGTCGCCGGCTCCCGATGGTGGAGGTGGACAACTACACCTTCGAGGGCCCGGACGGTCCGGTGACGCTGGTGGAGCTCTTCGGCGATCACTACCTGCTGCTGGTGCAGAACGTCATGCACGGCGTGGACTGGGACGAGGGTTGCCCGAGCTGCACGTGGGCGGTGGACAACCTGCCGGCCAACATGGAGCGGATGGGCGAGGAGGGCATCGCCTTCGCGATGATCTCGCAGGCACCGATCGACAAGCTGGAGGCGTGGCGAGCGCAGCACGGCTGGCCGCACACGTGGGTCTCCTCCGGGGGGACGAGCTACCACGACGACTGGGGCTGGACTGTCGAGGGCGAGGACGGCTCACCCTTCCCCCTCCCGGGGTACTCGTACTACCTGCTGCACGACGGCAGGCCCTACCTCACCTACATGACGGGCGCACGGGGCACCGAGGCGATCCTGCCGGTCGCGCACATCATGGACCGCACGGTCTACGGGCGGCAGCAGGACTGGGAGGACAGCCCGGAGGGCTGGCCGCAGTACCCGACGTACGGGTGAGGGTCCAGCAGGATGCGCCATAGTGGGCGCATGGAGGCAGCACTGCGCGACATCCTGACGGCGGGCGGCACCGGCGCCCTCACGACCATCAAGCGGGACGGCCGGCCGCAGCTGTCGATGGTGACCTACGTGATCGACCCCGAGGCGACCCTCGTCCGGGTCTCCACGACCGACGGCCGGGCCAAGGTCGCCAACCTGCGCCGCGACCCGCGCGGGAGCCTCTACGTCACCAGCTCGTCGGGATGGTCGTATGCCGTCGCCCAGGGCACCGTCGAGCTCTCACCCGTCGCCGGGGCGGAGGACGACCCGGTGGTCGAGGACCTCGTCCAGCTCTACCGCGACGCGAACGGCGAGCACCCCGACTGGGACGAGTACCGCCAGGCGATGGTGGCCGACCGGCGGCTCGTCGTCCGGCTGCGGGTGGAGCACGTCTACGGCGTGGCCCAGGGCTGAGCCGCCGCCGAGGTCACAGCTGCTGCAGGTCGCTGAAGAGCTGCATCACGGGAGCGTCCATCTCGACCTGGGTGAGCAGCACGGCATACCGCCCGGAGCGGGGGTCCACCCACAGGTCCGTGCCCAGGCCGCCGGACCAGCCGAACCGGCCCGCGTGCGCTGCCGTCCGCTCGACGGCGACGCCGAAGCCCCAGCCCGAGGAGTCCCAGAACCCGGGGAAGAAGCTGCCCGAGTCCTTGGCGGCGTCCGGCACCTGGTCGACCCGCAGCTGGGCGAGCAGCTCGGCACCGACGATCCGCTCGCCGTCGTGCACCCCACCGGCTGCCAGCACCCGGGCGAAGGCGGCGTAGTCCCGCACCGTCGAGACCAGCTCGTCGTGCGCCCGGTCCGCGGCGTCGTCGGCGACGTAGTGGCCCGCACCAGCCGGCTCGATCTGCACCAGCGTGCCGTCGTCCTGCCGCCGGTAGGCCGCGGGGAGGCGGTCCGCGGCGCCGGGGGCGACGGCATACCCCGTGTCGTGCATGCCCAGCGGGTTCAGCAGGTCGTCGGCCAGGTGGTCGCCGAGCGGTCGCCCGGCCACGCGCCCCAGCAGGATGCCGAGGAGCCCGAAGGAGTGGTGGTAGCGCCACCTCTCCCCCGGCTGCGCCACCAGCGGCAGCGAGCTGAGCGCCCCTAGCCACTCCGGGGCGCTCAGCGTGAGCGGGTCGGGGCCCGCCTCGACGCCGGCCTCCCGCATCGCCTCCTGCAGCGGCGACTCCTCGAGGACCATGCCGTAGCCCGAGGTGCAGGTGAGCAGGTGCCGCACCGTGACCCTGCCCCGCGCGGGCACCGTGTCGTCCAGCGCGGCGTCGGGCGACCGCAGCACCTGCCGGTCGGCGAGCTCGGGCACCCATCGCTCGACCGGGTCGTCCAGGGTGATCGCCCCCGCGCCCACCAGGCGGAGCGCGGCGACCGCGAGCACCGGCTTGGTCATCGACGCGATCCGCACGACCGCGTCCTCGGCGAGCTCGCCCACGGCCGCGACCTCGATCGCGCCGTCGGCGTCGCCCAGGGCGGCCACGATGCCGGGGGCGGTGCCCTGGTCCAGGTGGCGGTCCAGCAGGTCGGTCAGCTCGCTCATCGTCTCGTCTCCCGATGGATGGATGGGGCGCTGGTCCGACCGTCGACCGGCCGGTGACTCATCGGTCCGGGTGCGACGGCGGACGTGCACGACGCCTGCTCCCCCACGGTATGCCCGTGCTCAGGTCCGCGGTGCACGTCGGGCCGCACGTGGGGACGGCGAATGACACCGGTGTAGTTCTCCACAGGCTGTGCACATCCTGGGGACGACGCGGTGGCTCGTCGGTGGGCACGTGGGCCGGAGCCCCGCGAGCTCAGCCGGCGCGGACGGCGCTGCGGCGCAGCGCCCGGTCGGCCACGCGGTAGCCGTCGCGGGCCATGGCCTGCCAGATCGGCAGCGCGACCGCGGGGTCGTCCTCGGTGATCCGTGCCAGGTCGTCGGCCGAGAGGACGAGCAGCTCCAGCTCGGTCGCGGCGCGGATCGTCGTCTCCTGCACCTCACCGGTGCCGAGGGCGAGCTCGCCGAAGGACGTGCCCGGCCCCATCGTCACCAGCGTCATCAGCTCGCCGTCCGGCCCGGTGTCCTCCGCCACCGCCTTCCCGGCGACGATGAGGTGGATGCCGGCGAAGCCGCCGCCCGCCTCCAGGACCACCTCGCCCCCCGGCACAGTGCGCCGGGTCATCGCCGCGCGCACCGCCTCCAGGGCGGCGCCGTCGAGGTCGCGCACCAGGGGGTGGTCCTCCACCGGGTCGGGCTCCTTGCGCGGGCCGCAGTGGGTGCGGATGAGCTGCCGCTCGCACCACTCGATCGCGGTGGGCAGGTCGGTGAAGATCGGCGAGGCCTGGTCGGTCCCGGCGTCCGGGTCGGGGAAGACGCCGTCCGGGTCGACCGCGATCCCCTCCGAGCCCTCCTCCCGGAGCCGGTCCCGCAGCGCCAGCAGCGTCACCCGGCTCACCTCGGCGATGTCGTTGACGTGGGTCAGGTCGAAGATCGCCAGCTCGGGCGCGTCCTGCACCACCTGGCGGACGACGGCCTCGGCCCCGGCGAAGAGGATGTCGCCGTGCAGCTCGTAGACCCGCGCCCGGTCCGAGACCCGCTCCAGCACCTCCTGGTCCGCGCCCTGCCAGCGCGTGGTGGAGCGGGCGGTGGCCAGCGAGTAGCTGCTGCGCAGGGCGCTGCGCGAGCCTCGGCTGACGTGCATGAGATGCAGCTCCATGTCGGTCGACATCCGCTCGAAGAGCGCGACGCCGCGGGCACTGTTGCCGTGCGCGTCCAGCCGCGGTGAGAAGACCGCCAACCCGACCTGTCCGGGAAGGATGCCGATGATGCCGCCGCTGACCCCGCTCTTGGCCGGTATGCCCACGGCCGTCACCCAGTCCCCGGCCGCGTCGTACATGCCGCAGGTGGTCATGACCGACAGGACGTGCTCGACCAGCGTGGGGTCGAGCACCTGCTCCCCGGTGCGCGGCTGCCGTCCTCCGTTGGCCAGGGTCGCCGCCATGAGCGCCAGGTCGCGGGTGTCGACCGCCACCGAGCACTGGCGGACGTACTGGTCCAGCACCTCCTCCGGGTCGCCCTCGAGGATCCCGAACTCGCGCAGCATGTGCGCGATGGCCCGGTTGCGGTGGGCCGTCCCCAGCTCCGAGGAGTAGATCGAGGTGTCCAGCTCGAGCTCGCGACCGGCGAAGCGGCCGTACCACTCCAGCGCCCGGGCGAAGCGTGCGTCGCCGCTGTCGCCGGAGACCAGCGAGGACGCGGTGATCGCCCCCGCGTTGATCATCGGGTTCTTCGGTCTCCCCGTGTCCGGCGAGACGCTGATCTCGTTGAAGGCGTCACCGGACGGCTCGACGTCCACCTTCCGCGCCACCGCCTCGACGCCCTGGTCGTGCAGGCCGAGGGCATACGTGAACGGCTTGGACATCGACTGGATGCTGTAGCGGTGGTCGGCCTCCCCCACCTCGTAGACCTGGCCGTCCACGCTCGCGAGGCACAGCGCGAAGCGGTCGGGGTCGGCCGCCGCGAGCTCGGGGATGTAGGCGGCCACCTCCCCGCCCGAGTCGCCGCACTGCTCGACGATCTGCTCGAGATAGTCCTGCACCGGGTTGCGCATCAGAGTCCTCCTCGCCGTGGCCGACCCGATGAGCCTACGGGTGGCAGGATCGGGGTCATGTCGGACGATCAGGCGCGCACGCTCGAGGCGGTGCGACGGTATGCCGTCGAGCTCGACGCGCAGGTGCTGACCGGGCCTGGCGTGTGCTCGGGCCTGGGCGCGTGGCTGCTGCTGGCGCTGGCGGCAGGCAGCGGCAGCGCCGACGAGCCGGGTGCCGCGGCCCTCACCGACGCCCTGGGGCTGAGCCCGCAGGAGGCGGTGGCCGCGCTGACCCGGCTGCTGGACGACCCGCACCCCGCCGTCGCGGCGGCGGTGGCGCGGTGGGCGGACGCCGGGAGCCTCACCGAGGACTTCGCCGCGTGGTCCGTGCCGGAGCGGGTCGAGGACGGGCCGCTGCCGGACCAGGCCGGGGCGGACCGCTGGGCCAGCGAGCGGACCGACGGCCTGATCGAGAGCTTCCCGGTGGAGATCACCGAGCTGACCCGCCTGGTGCTGGCGTCCGCGCTGGCCAGCCGCATCTCGTGGACCACGCCGCTGACCGAGGAGGCGGACGGTGGTCTCGGCACCGAGGCCGCCACCGCCCGGCACGCCGTCCTCGACACCGGGGCCGCGGGGCAGGTCGGCGTGGTCGCCCCGACCTCCTCCTCCGGCCTGGCCGTCGTCAGCGTCATCGCCGACCCCCAGGTGCCACCCGGGCGGGTGATCGCGGCGGCGCACGAGGTCGCCGCCCGCTTCGCCAGCCCGCGCATGCTGCAGGGCGTCGAGGTGAGCGCCGACGGCCACGCCTGGACCGTGACCGAGCGCCGGGAGGTGCGGCCTAGCTTCCGGGACGTGGTGGAGGAGTGGACCGGCTGGGTGCCGGCGTGGCGGATCAGCAGCGACCACGACCTGTCGGCCGCCCCGGGCTTCCCGGCCGCGATGGCCGCGATGGGTCGGTTCGTCCTGCCGGCCGAGCGACCGGCCGAGTGCGGGGCCCGGCAGAGCGCCGTGGCCGCCTACTCGGCGACCGGCTTCGAGGCGGCCGCGGTCACCGGAATGGCCGTCCGCGCCGCGGGGCTGCCCCAGGAGCAGGAGGTCCTGGTGCGGGAGATCCACCTGCGCCTGGACCGGCCGCACGCGGTGGTCGCCGTCGCGCTCGACCACGGCGGCGCCTGGCACGGCATCCCCGTCTTCACCGCCTGGGTGGACCCGGCGGAGCACTGAGGCCGCGCAGGGTCAGAGGCTGCCGAGCCGTCCGGCGAGCTGGCGGTGCCGGGAGAGGCTGGACTCGTTGAGCCCCTGGATGTCGACCGTGGTGCCGTGCGCCGCATACTTGCGCTCGATCGCGTCGAGGGCGGCGACGGTCGACGCGTCCCAGATGTGCGAGTCGCTCATGTCGATGACCACCGTCCCGGGGTCGCCGGCGTAGTCGAACTGGTGCACCAGGTCGTTGCTGGAGGCGAAGAAGAGCTCGCCCACGACCTTGTAGGTGCGCACCTCGGGGTCGTCGCCGGGGACGGTGACGACCTGGGTGAAGTGGGCGACCCGGCGGGCGAAGACGACCATCGCGGTGAGCACCCCGACCACCACGCCGATCGCGAGGTTGTGCGTGGCGATAGTGGTGACGACGGTCGCGAGCATGACGACGTTTTCGCTCTTGGGCATCCGGCGCAGCGTCGACGGGGCGATGCTGTGCCAGTCGAAGGTCGCGACCGAGACCATGATCATCACCGCGACCAGCGCCGCCATCGGGATGGAGGCGACGAGGTCGCCGAGCGCGACGACGAGGACGAGCAGGAAGACGCCGGCGAGGAAGGTCGAGATCCGGGTCCGCGCGCCGGAGGCCTTGACGTTGACCATGGTCTGGCCGATCATCGCGCAGCCGCCCATGCCGCCGAAGAGGCCCGTGACGAGGTTGGCTACGCCCTGTCCCCACCCCTCGCGGGTCTTGTCCGACCCGGTGTCGGTGATGTCGTCGACGAGCTTGGCGGTCATCAGCGACTCCATCAGCCCGACGAGCGCCATGCCGAGGGCATACGGCGCGATGATCTGCAGCGTCTCCCAGGTGAGGGGGACGTCCGGGACCAGCAGGGAAGGCAGGCTGTCCGGCAGCCGCCCCTCGTCGCCGACGTCGGGCAGGCTCCACCCCGCGGCGAGCGCCATCGCGGTGAGCAGCACGATGGCGACCAGCGGGGCGGGGACGACCGTCGTCACCCGCGGCAGCAGGACCATGATCGCGATGCCGGCCGCGACGAGCGGGTAGACCAGCCAGGGCACCCCCAGCAGGTGGGGCAGCTGCGCCATGAAGATGAGGATCGCCAGCGCGTTGACGAAGCCGACCATGACCATGCGCGGCAGGAAGCGCATCAGCCTGGCCACCCCCAGCAGGGACAGCACGATCTGCAGCGCACCGGCCAGCAGCACCGTGGCGATGAGGTAGTCCAGGCCGTGCTCGGCGACGACCGGGGCGATGACCAGTGCGATCGCCCCGGTGGCGGCGGAGATCATGGCCCGGCGACCGCCGACGACCGCGATGGTCACCGCCATGGTGAAGGACGCGAAGAGCCCCACCCGCGGGTCGACACCGGCGATGACGGAGAACGAGATGGCCTCGGGGATCAGGGCCAGCGCGACGACGAGGCCGGCCAGGATCTCGGTGCGCAGCCGCGCCGGGCTGCGCAGCGCGGCGCGGACGGAGTGCGGGTCGGGGGTGGTCGAGGGCGCGGAGGCAGGCAGCATGGACAGGGCGAGTCCTCGCAGAATCGTCGGTGGTGTCAGGGAGATATGCCGCCGGGCCGGTCTGGGTGGGCACCCACCGAGGGCAGCGGCTCCAGTCTATCGCGTCGGGAGACTGGGGAGCGCCGGACGCCGGGTCGGCGGCACGCCGTCAGGACGGAGCGCCGACCAGCGTCCCGACCGCCGCGTCGCGGTCCTGGTGCTCCAGCACGCTGACCTTCTTGACCTCGAGCATGCGGTAGGCCTCGAAGAAGGCGTCGAGCTCGTCGCGGAAGGCCTGCGGCAGGTCCTCCAACCCCTGGAGGTGGTCCCGGTGGTGGTCGTGCAGCGGCACGCAGATGAGCTTGGTCTCCTCGATCTCACCGACCTGCAGCAGGAAGCCGGCGACCACCCGGCACCGGATCCGGATGCCCGGGAAGGTCGGCTCGTCGATGAGGACGAGTGCGTCGAGGGCATCGCCGTCCTCCCCGTCGGCACCCATGACATACCCGTAGTCGCCCGGGAAACCGGCCGGTCCACCGAGCCGGCGGTCGAACCACATCTCGCCGTCGGCTCCGACCTGGTACTTGTTCCGGCTACCGCGAGGGATCTCGACGACGACGTTTCAGACCCCGTCGGCGTGCATGGCGTCGCGGTCGTCCCAGGTCTCCTCGCCCATGGACCCCGAGGCTACGCACCGGGCTCCGCGTGCCGCCAGGCGGTCAGCCCTCGGCGACCGCGGCGAGCCGATCCAGCGAGGCGCGCAGGTTGTCGGCGGTGGTGCTGCGGGCCTTGGCCAGGCGGGACTCGTCGGTGAGCTCGGTCCAGTCGTAGACGTGGGTCACGCGGCAGCGACCCTCGCCCAGCGGCTCGACCTGCCAGCCCCACTCGTGCCCGGCCGGGTCCTGGCCCTCGCTCGCCGGTCGCCAGGCGACCCGGCGACCCTCCTCGAAGGCCACGACGTGGTTGTCGCGCACCTTGTCGTTGGTGAGCCGCATCGAGAAGACGTCGCCCACGGCGCGGATCCGCTCGCCCCGGACGATCTCGGCCAGGTTGTCGTTGCCGTCCCAGTCGGGCTGGCGGCCCGGGTCGGCGATGAGCTCGAAGACCACCTCCGCCGGCGCCTCGATGTCGCGGCTGGCGGTGATGACGCGCTGTTCGCTGTCCATGGGTCCATGATGGACCCCATGACCGCAGCCCGGGGCAGCAGCGACACCCGCACCGTCGGCGAGGGCGCCGACCTCATCACGTATGACGTCCACGGCGATCTCGCGGACGCCTCGCCCGACCGCCCGGTCCTGCTGGCCTTCGGCTCGCCGATGGACGCGGTGGGCTTCCTGGCGCTCGCCGAGCAGCTCGACGACCGGCCGGTGGTGACCCTGGACCCGCGCGGCTCGGGCCGCAACCCACGGGGCACCGACCCGATGACCCCGGAGCAGCACGCCGAGGACCTGCACCGCGTGGTCGAGGCTCTCGGCGCCGCGCCGGTGGACGTCTTCGGCTCCAGCGGGGGCGCCGTCAACGCCCTCGCGCACGCCGCGGCATACCCGGAGGACGTGCGCCGGGTCGTGGCCCACGAGCCGCCGCTGGCCACCTACCTGCCGGACCGGGAGACGCTGCTCGCCGCCTGCGCGGACCTGGAGCAGACCTACGAGCGGGACGGCCACGGCCACGCGATGGCCCAGTTCATCGCGCTCGTGATGGCGCCCGGTGAGCTGGACGCGGCATACCTCCAGCAGCCCGCCCCTGACCCCGCCGCCTTCGGCATGCCGGCTGAGGACGACGGGTCGCGCGACGACCCGCTCTTTCGCAACCTGCCCGCGTGCAACGCGCTGGAGCTCGACGTGGAGCGGCTCGGCACGCTCGGGGACCGGCTGGTGCTGGCCGTCGGCGAGGACTCGGGCGAGACGTTCGCCGCCCGCGGCGCCCGGTCCGTGGCGCGGGCGCTGGGCGGCGAGGCCGTGGTCGTGCCCGGTGACCACGGCGGATTCATGGGAGAGGTCTACGGCCAGCCCGCCGGCAAGCCCGAGGAGTTCGCCGCAGCGCTGCGCGAGATCCTCGGCTGACCACCCTGGTGCAGGAACGGTGCGTCACATCCGTCGCCCTGACGACGGATGTGACGCACCGTTCCTGCACCACCGTCGAGGTCACCCCTCGAGGACGGCCTTCATCCGCTCCAGCGTGGTGCGCATCCCCTGCTCGTTGGTGCGCCCGCGCATCCTCCCGAGCAGCGCCCAGTAGACCCGCAGCGGGAGCATCGGCTCGAGCCGGTAGTACTCGGTGACGTCGGTGCCGCCACCGGACGGCTGGAGCCGGTAGCCCCAGTTGTTGACCGCGACCTTCTTCGTGCCGACGGAGAACTCGAAGACCCGCTCCGGCTCGCAGCGGGTGACCCGGCAGGCGGACCAGTAGGTCGGACCCACGCCGTTGCGCACCACCTTCCCGGCGAAGGTCGCGCCCACCTCCGGTCCGGTCGACCCGCCGGTCCAGCGCCCGGCGACCGTCTCGGGGCTGAACTCGCCGATCCGCGTGACGTCGCTGATCAGCGCCCAGACCCGGTCCGGTGGCGCGTCCATGTGCAGCGTGACCTCACCGCCGAGCGGTCTCATCTGCTCCTCCTCGCTGCGGCACCCGGTATGCGCCGCGGTCGGCTCCTGCGGACGACGGTAGTGGGTCGGGGTGCGGCCGCCCATCACACCCTGACGGGTGGTGTGGGCCGGTCGCGCCGTGACTAACGTCGACGTGGTCCCGTCCGGCGACCGCCACGTCACCGGTCACCCGATCACCGAGGGGTTCACATGGCCGCGCGCGAGAACGACACCGCCACCTCAGCAGTGGACCTGCACGAGCCGTCCGCACCGCACTACCCGCCGGCACCCGAGGCTCCGGCACCGCCCACCCCGCGGCACGCCGGCGCCGCGGCGGACAACGCGGTCTACACCGAGCGGACGCAGCCCGGTCACGGCGGTGAGCTGCACCAGCAGCCCGGCCCCGACCAGCCCACGCTCACCACCTCCCAGGGGCAGCCGCTGTCGGACGGCCAGAACTCGCTGACGGCCGGTGAGGCGGGGCCGACGCTGCTCGAGGACTTCGCCCTGCGCGACAAGATCTTCCACTTCGACCACGAGCGGATCCCCGAGCGCGTCGTGCACGCCCGCGGCTACGGCGCGCACGGGACCTTCACCGCCGCCGAGGACCTCTCGGACCTGACCTGCGCCTCCGTGTTCGCGAAGGCGGGCAAGCAGACCCCGGTCTTCGTCCGGTTCTCCACGGTCGCCGGCAACCTGGGGTCGTTCGACCTCGCCCGGGACGTGCGCGGCTTCGCGACGAAGTTCTACACCGACGAGGGCAACTGGGACCTGGTCGGCAACAACATCCCGGTCTTCTTCATCCAGGACGCGCTCAAGTTCCCCGACCTGATCCACGCGGTGAAGGAGGAGCAGGACCGGGGCTGGCCGCAGGCGCAGTCCGCCCACGACACCTTCTGGGACTTCGCGGGGCTGATGCCCGAGTCGACGCACATGCTGATGTGGCAGATGTCGGACCGCGCCATCCCACGCTCCTTCCGGTTCATGCAGGGCTTCGGCGTGCACACCTTCCGGTTCGTCGACAAGGACGGTCGGAGCACCTTCGTCAAGTTCCACTGGGTGCCCAGGCAAGGGCTGCAGTCGGTGGTGTGGAACGAGGCGGTGAAGATCAACGGGGCCGACCCGGACTTCCACCGCAAGGACCTGTGGCAGGCCATCACCAACGGGGACCTGCCGGAGTGGGACCTCGCCGTGCAGACCTTCGACGACGAGTTCGCCGACCAGTTCGAGTTCGACGTGCTGGACGCGACGAAGCTCATCCCCGAGGAGCAGGTGCCGCTGCGGGTGATCGGCACGATGCGGCTCGAGCGCACCGTCGACAACGTCTTCAGCGAGACCGAGCAGGTCGCCTTCTGCACCCAGAACATCGTGCCCGGGATCGACTTCACCAACGACCCGCTCCTCCAGGGTCGCAACTTCTCCTACCTGGACACCCAGCTCAAGCGGCTGGGCAGCCCCAACTTCAGCCAGCTCCCCGTCAACGCGCCCCGCTGCCCGGTCGCCCACTTCCAGCGGGACGGGCACATGCAGACCGGGCGTCAGGCCGGCCGGGCCACCTACGAGCCGAACTCCTTCACCGGAGCAGCGGCGGGGCCGCGCGCGGACGCGGAGAAGGGCTTCCGCAGCGCGGAACGCCCGGTGAGCGGCGACACCCGCCGGATCAGGCCGGAGTCGTTCGCGGACCACTACTCCCAGGCCGGGCAGTTCTGGCGCAGCCAGAGCGCGGTGGAGCAGCAGCACATCCGGATGTCGTTCGTCTTCGAGCTCTCCAAGTGCGAGATCCCCCAGATCCGCACGCGTGTCGTCGCCAACCTGCGCAACGTCGACGAGGAGCTGGCCGCCGCCGTGGCCGACGGTCTCGGGATGGAGCTGCCGGAGGCGACCGAACCGCACACCCGGCCGAACCACGACCTGCCGGCTTCACCCGCGCTGAGCATGACAACTCGGGCGCCGGAGAGCTTCGCCGGCCGCAAGCTGGGCATCCTCGTGAGCGACGGCGTGGACGCGGGTGTGCTGGACGGGCTGCAGCAGACCTTCGAGCAGGGCGGCGCCCTGGTGGAGACGATCGGGCTCAAGGTGGGTGGGGTCACCCTCGCCGACGGCGAGCGCCGCACCGTGGACCACACCGTCGCCGGAGCCCCCTCCGTGCTCTTCGACGCGGTGGCCCTGCTGGGTGCGGGACCGGCCGCCGAGCAGCTGGCCGGTCACCCTGCCACCCGCGACTTCGTCGCGGACGCCTTCAGCCACTACAAGGTCATCGGCCACCTCCCCGGTGCCCGGGCGATGCTCGAGGCCGGCGGCATCGCCGACAGCCTGGACGAGGCCTGCCTCGACCTCGAGTCCGTCACGCCGCAGGAGTTCCTCGACGCCTGTGCCGAGCTGCGCCGGTGGGCGCGAGACGTCTGACCGACCCGACCCAGGAGCACCCATGACCAGAGCTGACCTGTCCTCGATCCCCGGCCAGCACCAGGAGTGGCCGGGCACCGTCGCCGACCTCGACCCGCAGCCGGACCACGGCGAGCAGTCCTGGACCGGCCGGGAGCGGCTGGTCGGCCGGCGGGCACTCATCACCGGCGGCGACTCGGGCATCGGCCGCGCGGTCGCCCTCACCTTCGCCCAGGAAGGCGCCTCGGTGGCGGTGGCGCACCTGCCGCAGGAGCAGGAGGACGCCGAGCGCACCCGGCACCTGGTGGAGCAGGCGGGAGGCACCTGCCACCTCTTCCCGGTCGACCTGACCGACCGCGAGGCGAACGAGCAGGTCGCCCGGGACGCCGTCGAGGCACTCGGTGGGCTGGACGTGCTCGTCGCCAACGCGGCATACCAGATGACCCACGACGTGCTGGAGGACTTCCCGCCCGAGCAGATCGAGCGGACCTTCGCCACCAACGTGTTCTCCCCCTTCTGGTTGGTCCGTGCACTGGCCGGTCAGCTCGACACGGGTGGCTCGGTCGTCGTGACCACCTCGATCCAGGCCTACTCGCCCTCGGACCACCTGCTGGACTATGCCGCGACCAAGGCCGCGCTCAACAACCTGGTGGTCAATCTCGCGGCCGAGCTGGGGCCGCGCGGCATCCGGGTGAACGCCGTGGCACCGGGGCCGATCTGGACGCCGCTCATCCCGGCGACGATGACGGCGGACAAGGTCGAGGGCTTCGGCTCCGACACCCCGCTCGGGCGCGCCGGACACCCGGTGGAGGTGGCTGCGGCCTACGTCTTCCTCGCCTCGGACGAGGCGAGCTACGTCTCCGGGACGGTCCTCGGGGTGACCGGCGGCAAGCCGGTCTTCTGACCCGGGTCACCCGCCCGGCGGGTGGACATGGTGACCGCGTTGGCGGCCACGATGACGGCCAGACCGACCCACTCGTGCAGGGCGAGGAGCTGGCCGAGCAGCACCATCCCGACGAGCGCGGCGAGCACCGGGTGGGCGCTCATGGCGATCCCGAAGACGCCGGCCGGCACCCGCCGCAGCACGAGCAGGTCCAGGGTGTAGGGCACGACCGTCGACAGCACCCCGGCGACCACGGCATACCCGAAGGCGGCGGTGGTGAACCGTCCGGTGACGCTCAGCCACACCAGCACCGGGAGGTATGCCGTCGCCGTGACCGCGGTGGCCAGCGCCGTGCCCTGCACACCGGGCACCACGGCGCCCACCGCCCGGTTCGCGAGGATGTAGCCGCCCCAGCAGGCTGCCGCGGCCAGGCCCAGGAGCACGCCGACGTGGTCGCTGCTCGGCCCCGGCAGCACCAGCACGTAGACCCCGATCCCCGCGGCCACGGCGAGCGCCAGGTCGCGCGCCGAGCGTGAGCCCAGCAGGGCCACCGCGAGGGGGCCGAGGAACTCCAGCGTGACCGCCAGGCCGAGCCCGATGCGCTCCACGGCCGCGTAGAGGGACAGGTTCATGCCGGCGAACATCGCCGCAAGCCAGACGATCCTCAGCCACTGGGTCCGCGTCAGCCGGCGCACGGGTGGACGGGTCAGCGGCAGCAGCACCACCGAGGCGACGAGCTGCCGCACCGCGACGACACCGGCCGGGCCGATGGCCGAGAACGCGTGGCTGCCCCAGGCGGCCCCCACCTGCGTGCTGCCGGCCGCGGTGAGCATCAGCGCGACGTCCCGCGCACGGGTGCGTCCAGGGCGCGACGGGGCGAGGCTCGGGGGTGGGGCGACCGACATGCCTCCAGTGTTGGCGGTGCCGGGGCATACGAGAAATGCACAACTCTTGATCGACATACACTTCACGTATGTCCGACGCCGACCCCTCGCTGCGCGACCTACGTTCCTTCGTCGCCGTCGTCGACCAGGGGACGTTCACCGACGCCGCGATCTCGCTGCGGACCACCCAGGCGAGCGTCTCCCGCCACGTCGGGTCGCTCGAGGCCGCGCTGGGGGTGCGGCTGCTGCAGCGGGGCGGGCGGGTGGTGACCCTGACCGTCGCCGGGCGTCGCGTGCTCGGCCACGCGCGCCGGGTGCTGGACGAGGCCACCGCCGTCGTCCGGGCCGCCCAGGACGAGGGGCGGGAGGTCAGGGTCGGGTATGCCTGGGCCGCCCTCGGCGCGCACACGGCCACCGTGCAGCGGGCGTGGTCGCGGCGCCGCCCAGGCTCGGAGCTGACCTTCGTCAACAGCACCACCCGCTTCGCCGGGCTGACCGAGGGGATCGCGGAGGTGGCCGTCGTCCGGCGCGACCCGGGCGTCTCGCAGATCGCGAGCGCGCTGCTGGGGCACGAGGACCGGGTGGCGGCGCTGCCGGCCGGGCACGAGCTGGCCCGGCGTCGCAGCCTGCGGATGGCCGACTACGCGGGGCAGGTCGTCGCGCGCGACGTCGCCACCGGCACCACCACGCCCGACCTGTGGACGCCGCAGCAGGCGCCCCGGGCCTACCGCGAGGTGCGGGGCACCGACGAGTGGCTCACCACCATCGCGGCCGGCCGGGCGATCGGCCTGACGTCGCAGGCCACGGCCGCGCAGTACTCCCGGCAGGGCGTCGTCTTCCGCCGGGTGCGCGACGCCCCGACCGTGGCCGTCCACCTCATCTGGTGGCGCCAGGACGCACCGGTCTGGCTCGACGACCTCTGCGCCATCATCCGGGAGGCGTACCAGGCCGGCTCGCGGTGAGCCGACCGGTCAGCGGCGGCTCTGGGCGACCGCCTCGAGCGCCGTGAGCGCCGCCGCGATGGCCGGCTGCTCCCTGCTGCCACGGCGGATGCCGGTCCGCAGGTGCCGGGCCGGGGCCGGGTCACCGTGCAGCGGCACCCGCACGACCGGGTATGCCGTGGGGATCTGCGCGAGGCGCGGGACCAGCGCGATGCCGAGACCGGCGCCGACGAGGGCGGCACCGGTGTCCCACTCCGAGGCGAAGTGGGCCACGGAGGGCGTGAAGCCGGCCTCGGTGCACGCGGTCTGCAGCAGCTGGTGGTAAGGCCGTCCAGGCCGATCCATGATCCAGCGCTCCTCCGCGAGGTCGCGCAGCGCGACCGACGTCCTCGCCGCGAGCGGGTGACCCTCGCGCACCAGGAGATCGATCGGGTCGTCCACCAGGTGGCGCTGCTCGAAACGTGCATCGGTGCTGGCGGGGAGGGTGGCGACGGCCACGACGACCGCGATGTCGGCCCGGTCGGTGAGCAGCAGCTCGAAGCACTCCTCGGGGTCGGCCTCGATGATCTGCACCTCGCTGCCCAGCTCGGCCCGGACGCGTGCCGCGACCCCCGGCAGCAGTGCCGACGCGGCCGTGGAGAAGCCCGCGAGCCGCAGCACCCCGCCCCCGGTCTGCGCCACCCGCGCGACCTCGGCGCGGATCTGCTCCCACCGGTCCACCAGGTCGTCGGTCCGGGCCAGCAGCACCTGCGCGGCGGGGCTGAGCCGCACCCCGCGCCCGTCGTGCACGAGCAGCTCGACCCCGAGCTCCCGGCCGAGGGCGCGCAGCTGCTGCGAGACCGCGGAGGGGGTGTAGCTGAGCGCCTCGGCGGCGGCCGTGACGGTGCCGCGCTGCGCCACCATCCGCAGCACCTGGAGGCGCCGGTCGATCATGCAGCCAGTGTGCACGACACCGTGCAGATTTCGGCGCTGGTGCGGCGCCGTCAGGCACCCGCAGACTCACGGTGTGCGCACCCTCGACCCCCTCCTGGACCCCTACCGGATCAAGGGCCTCCAGCTGCGCAACCGGGTCGTCAGCACCAGCCACGAGCCGGCCTACGCCGAGGGGGGACTCCCGCGCGAGCGCTACCTGGCCTACCACCGGGAGAAGGCGCGCGGCGGCGTCGGCCTCACCATGATCGGTGGCTCGGCGGTCGTCGCGCGCGACAGCCCCCCGGCCTTCGGCAACCTGGAGCTGCACCGCGACGAGATCGTGCCGTGGATGCGCCGGCTCGCGGACGCCGTGCACGCGGAGGGGGCCGCGGTGATGTGCCAGGTGACCCACCTGGGTCGGCGGACCAGCAACTACACCGCCGACTGGCTCCCGACGATCTATCCCTCCCCGTTGCGCGAGCCCGCGCACCGTGCCTTTCCCAAGGTCGCCGAGGCGTGGGACCTCGACCGGGTCGTCGACGACTACGTCAGCGCCGCCCAGCGCTGCGTCGAGGCGGGCCTGGACGGGATCGAGCTGCAGAGCTACGGCCACCTGCTCGACGCCTTTCTCTCCCCCGCGACCAACCACCGCGACGACGAGTGGGGCGGATCCTTGGAGCACCGCATGGCCTTCCCGCGCCGGGTCATCCGGGCGGTCCGGGAGGCGATCGGTCCGGAGCCGGTCCTCGCGATCCGCATGTCGATGGACGAGGACCGACCCGACGGGTTGCAGCGTGAGGAGGCGCTGACCGCGCTGCGCGCCTTCACCGAGGACGGCATCGACCTGCTCAGCGTGATCAAGGGCACCATCGAGAGCGACGCGACCCTGGCCAGGGTCATCCCCTCGATGGGCACCCCCTCCGCACCCTTCCTCGACTTCGCCGGGGAGATCCGCCGCGAGATCGACATCCCGGTCATGCACGCCTCGCGGATCTCCGACGCGGCCACCGCGCGGCACGCGATCAGGGACGGGTTGCTGGACCTGGTGGGGATGACCCGCCCGCAGATGGCCGACCCCTACCTCGTCGCCAAGATCGCCGCCGGCGAGGAGGACCGGGTGCGGCCCTGCGTGGGCGCCAACTACTGCCTGGACGCGATCTACGAGTCCGGCGACGCCAAGTGCCTGCACAACCCGGCGACCGGACGTGAGCTCACCCTCGGCCACGTGGTCCCGCCGGCCACGGTGCGGCGCAAGGTCGTCGTGGTCGGCGCCGGCCCGGCCGGCCTGGAGGCCGGCAGGGTGCTGGGCGAGCGCGGCCACGACGTCGTCATCCTGGAGGCCGACGACCTGCCCGGCGGCCAGGTCAGGCTGGCCTCGCGGCCCTCCCGCCGCCGCGACCTCATCGGCGTGGTCGACTGGCGGGTCAGCGAGCTCAAGCACACGGGGGTCGACCTGCGCCTCGGCGTCTTCGCCGAGGCGGACACGGTGCTCGCCGAGGAGCCGGACGTCGTGATCGTCGCGACCGGGGGTATGCCGAACCACGGCTTCCTCGCCGAGGGCGGGTCGCTGGTGCGCGACACCTGGGACGTCATGTCCGGCGACGTGCGGGCCGGGGGCAACGTGCTCGTCTACGACGACAACGGTGCCGAGCCCGGGGTGGACGCCGCCGAGCTGCTGGCCACCCGCGGTGCACGGGTGGAGTTCGTCACCCCGGAGCGGACGCTGGCGCCGCTCGTCGGAGGGATGAACTCACCCGCCTACCTCCGGGCGTTCGACGAGCACTCCGTGGCGGTCACCCTGGCCACCCGGCTGGTCGGTGTCACCCGCCATCCCGGAGGCGGTGTGGTCGCGCGGCTGCGGCACGACTACTCCGGGGCCGAGTCCGAGCGGCAGGTCGACCAGGTCGTGATCGAGCACGGCACCCTGCCCAACGACGACCTCTACCACGAGCTCGTGCCGCTGTCGGCCAACCACGGCGCGGTCGACCACCAGGCGCTGCTGGACGTCCGGCCGCAGCCGGTCGGCGGCGAGGGCTTCCAGCTCTTCCGGATCGGTGACGCGGTCGCCAGCCGCAACATCCACGCCGCCACCTACGACGCCCTGCGCCTCTGCCTGCCCATCTGACCGGCATACCCGAAGGAGGACCCGATGACCACCCTCACCGCCGCCACCGAGGCGACCGACCTCGCCGGCCTCGTCGCCCGCAGGACGCCGGGCTTCAGCCTGGACGCGCCGTTCTACACCAGCCAGGAGGTCTTCGACGCCGACCTCGCGGCGGTGTGGGCGCGCAGCTGGGTCTTCGTCGCGACCGAGGCCGAGATCCGTGAGCCCGGCGACTTCGTCACCATCGACATCGGGCCCCACTCCGTCATCGTCGTCCGCGACGACGACGAGCAGGTCAGCGCACTGCGCAACGTCTGCCGGCACCGCGGCTCGCGGGTGCTGACCGAGCGCTCCGGCTCGGTGGGCAACATCGTCTGCGGCTACCACCGGTGGACCTACGCGACCGACGGCACCCTGCTGCACGCCGGCGACCAGGCACCCACCTTCGACCGCTCCTGCTTCGGGCTGCGACGGGTGCACGTGCGCACCGTGTCCGGGCTGATCTTCGTCAGCCTCGCCGACGACCCGCCGGCCGATGTGGACGAGATGGCCGCCACCGTCGCGCCCTACCTCGACCCGCACCAACCGCTGCGGACCAAGGTGGCCGCCCAGCACGACCTGGTGGAGCACGCCAACTGGAAGCTGGTGATGGAGAACAACCGGGAGTGCTACCACTGCGAGGGCGGTCACCCCGAGCTGACCTGCACCTTCTTCCCGACCTACGGCTACGACCGGGACCAGATCCCCGCCCGGCTGATGCCGGCCCACGAGCGCTACCTGGCGGCCGAGGCAGACCTGGAGGCCGCCTGCCTGCAGCGCGGCATGGCCTTCGCCGAGGTCGAGGCCCTGGACGAGGACCGGGTCACGGCCTACCGGGTCCAGCGCGAGGCCCTCGACGGTGCCGGCGAGTCCTACACCCTCGACGGGGCGGTGGCCTGCCGCCGGCTGCTCGGCGACTTCGACACCGCCCGGCTCGGCCGGGCCTCGGTGCACACCCAGCCGAACGCGTGGTTCCACTTCCTCTCCGACCACATCGTGACCTTCGCCGTGCTGCCCCTCGCCCCGGACCGGACCCTGGTGCGCACCACCTGGCTCGTGCACGAGGACGCGGTCGAGGGTGAGGACTACGACCTGACCAGCCTCACCCAGGTGTGGGACCACACCAACGAGGAGGACGGCGAGTTCTGCGCCCGGGCGCAGCAGGGCGTCGGCGACCCCGGCTACCTGCCGGGCCCCTACTCCGCGAGCGAGCGTCAGGTCGAGTCCTTCGTGGCGTGGTACGTCGCGCGGCTGCGCGAGGAGCTCGCCCGATGACGCACGTCCTGGCGGAGCCGAGCACCGGCACCCACCGTGAGCAGGTCGACGAGGCCCTGGTCTGCGTCGCCGTCGAGCAGGTCACCCATGACGTGCGCAGCCTCACGCTCGCGGTGCCCGGCGGGGCGGCGCTGTGGTTCCGGCCCGGTCAGTACGTCACGGTCACCGTCGAGGTCGACGGGGAGCAGCTCAGCCGCTGCTACACCATCGCCTCCTCCCCGCTGCAGACCGGGAGCATCACCCTCACCGTGAAGCGGCAGGGGCCGGTGTCCGGCTGGCTGCACGACCGGCTCGGCATCGGGGGACGGGTGCGGGTGAGCGGGCCGATGGGGGTCTTCAGCACGCACGAGCACCCGGCCCCCGCCTACCTGCTCCTCTCCGCCGGGAGCGGGATCACGCCGGTCATGTCGATGCTGCGGACGCTCGCCGGGGCGGACGTGCCCACGGACGTCGTCTTCGTCCACAGCGCGAGGACCCCGGCCGACATCATCTTCCGGCACGAGCTGGAGGAGCTGGAGGCGGCGCTGCCCTGGCTGCGGGTCGCGGTGGTCTGCGAGGGGGACGGCGACGACGAGGTATGGCGTGGGGCCAGGGGCAGGCTCACGCGCGAGCTGCTCGGGGCGCTGGTGCCGGACGCGGCCGCGCGGGAGGTGTTCACCTGCGGCCCCGCGCCGTACATGGACAGCGTGCGCGGGCTGCTGAGCGAGCTGGGGTGCGATCCCGCGCGGTGTCACGAGGAGTCCTTCGTGCTCGACACCGGGGGGGCCGTGGTGACCGGACCACCCGGTGACCTCCCCCGCGGTCCGGTTCGGACGCATACCGTGACGCTGACCCGCAGCGGTCGGCAGGTGACCTGCGCGGCCGGTCAGACCATCCTCGCCGCCGCCGCGGAGGCGGGGCTGAGCCTGCCGTCGTCCTGCGCGGAGGGGGTGTGCGGCACCTGCAAGAGCCAGCTGCTCACCGGCCGGGTCGACATGCGGCACGGCGGCGGCATCCGGCCTCGCGAGATCGCCGCCGACAAGGTGCTGCTGTGCTGCTCCACGCCGGAGGAGGACTGCGTCATCGAGGCGTGAGACCTGGTGGCAGGACCGTCGGTTCCCTCACGCATGATGGGCGTATGCCGCAGCCGCAGGACCCGGTGCGGGTCGTGGAGATCGGGATCGCGCCCGGCAGCCGCCTGCCCGTGCGGACCCTCGATCAGGTCGACGCCGAGGCCGGGGTGGGCCTGGTCGGCGACCGCTACCACGGCAGCCGGCACCGGCACGTGACGATCCAGTCCCGCAGCGACCTCGACGACGCCGCCGCCGACCTGGGCCGGCCGGTCCCCGCCACCGGCACCCGACGGAACGTCACGGTCTCCCACGGTTCGGTGCCGACCCGGCCTGGCACCCTGCTGCGGATCGGGGAGGTCGAGCTGCAGGTCGTCCGGCTCGCAGCGCCCTGCCGGCTGCTCGACGACTGGCTCGGCCCGGGGGCGATGCGGGCCCTGCACGGGCGGGGCGGAGCAGTGTGCCGGCTGCTCGGCTCCGGGACGATCCGGGTGGGCCACGAGCTGCAGGTCGGCGACGTCGCCCCGGCTCCGTCCGGTCCCCGGACCTAGGCCGACAGCTCCTGCAGCCGCGGCCGCAGCTCGTCGGCGCAGCCCGCTGTTGCCGCGCGGTCACGCGACGCAGAACTCGTTGCCCTCGGGGTCCAGCATGACGACGTGACCGAGGACGGTGCGGCCCTGGTCGTCGGCGTACTCCTCCTCGCGCACCGTGCTCGCCCCGAGGCCCAGCAGCTGCTCGACCTTCGTCCGGATGAGCTCGGCCCGGGCCGGCCAGTCCCACGGCGGCTCGCCCGCGACCCGGATGTCCAGGTGGAGCCGGTTCTTGGCTGTCTTGGCCTCCGGCACCCGAAGCCAGCCGATCGCCGGCGCGAGACCCTCCGGGTCCACGATCGAGGCGGCGTCCGGGTCCTCGAACCCCGGCTCCCGGACGTATCCCAGCGCAGCGGCCCAAAAGGTCGCCTGGCGCTGGGGGTCCTGCGCGTCGCAGCCGAGGGTCCAGTGCGTGGCCATGGACCCAGCGTAGAAGCGTTCGCGGACGCCTCGGGTCCGCGACCCATGGGCCAGCGGCGTAGAGTCCGCGCAGGACCTCGACCTGGAAGGACATCGTGCCCGTGACCGACATCAGCGCCGCCACAGACCGTTCCGAGGTGCCGCTGTGAGCACCCTGCACGACTTCGAGGCCGAGACGCTCACCGGTGGACGACAGGACCTGGGCGACTACGCAGGCCGGGCGGTGCTGGTGGTCAACACGGCCAGCCAGTGCGGCTTCACGCCGCAGCTGGCCGGGTTGGAGGAGCTGCACGCCGAGCTCGCCGACGCCGGACTGGTCGTCCTCGGTTTCCCGTGCAACCAGTTCGGCAACCAGGAGCCCGGCGACGCGGAGCAGATCGGCGACTTCTGCCAGCGCAACTACGGCGTGAGCTTCCCGATGTTCGCCAAGGTCGACGTCAACGGGTCGGGTGCGCACCCGCCCTTCGCGTGGCTCAAATCGCAGAAGAAGGGGTTGCTCGGGGGCCGGATCAAGTGGAACTTCACCAAGTTCCTCATCGGTCCCGACGGGCAGGTGGTGGCGCGGTATGCCCCGACCACCGAGCCGTCCGCCATCCGGGAGGACATCGAGCAGGTGCTGGCCGGGCGCACCACCTGAGCGCACGCGCGGGGAAACAACCTTCGGTGGCGGTACGTTGAGCGCAGCGAAGACTCCGACGAGAGGACCCTCATGCCGTCCCGCAAGTTCGCCGCCCTCGGTGCCGCCGTGGACGCGGCCCGCCGGTTCGCCCGCAAGGACCCGGAGAAGACCCAGTCCTACCTCGACAAGGCTGCCGACTTCGCCGACCGGCAGACCAAGGGGAAGTACTCCAGCCAGATCCGCTCGGCCAGCGACAAGGCCAGCCAGGCCGCGCTCGGGCACGACGGCACCCAGGGCGGCTCGGCCTCGGGCGACCGCGTCCAGGACGAGGTGGACCCCGGCACCCAGGGCCGCACACCGCCTCCGCCCCCGCCGCCGCCCGGCTCCTGAGCGCAGCCGCCGCGCGTCTCGTACGCAGCAGTTGTTCTTCGGTCGTGATGCATCACGGCATACGAACAAGAACTGCGTACGAGTGGAGGGCGTCTGCTCAGCCCAGCCGCGCCAACCGCGCCGTCAGCAGGTCCTGGCGGTGCGCGTTGCCGTGCAGCCGGACATACCGCTCCCCGAAGACCATGAGCAGGGAGTCGTCCAGCCGCCGGACCGCACCCGGCGGGTAGCGGTAGGCCATGCGTGCCTCGATGGCCTCGACGTCCACCTCCCGCAGCACCTCGCGCAGTTCGGACAACGAGGTGATGCCCAGCTCGAGGAGCAGACCGCTGATCCAGGCGTAGTGGTCGGTCCTGGACCACCCCGCGTCGGCGAACTGGCCGGCCAGGAAGGCCGCGAGGTCGGTCGGGCTGATCCGCGGATCGTCGTCGACGGCGTCGGCCGGGGAGGTCAGCTCCTCCCGGTGCCGGTCCCGGATCGCGGAGAACTGCTGGTCGGCCAGCTCGAGCAGGCCCGCGGCCAGGGTGAACCGGCGGTCGAAGTCGTGCGCGTGCTCCTCAGGGACGGACCCCTTGTAGCGGATGTCGTGCTCGAACTCCGCCCACGCGTGCTGCAGCACGGTGCGGATCTGGACCGACGCGGGACGCTCGGGCGGGATCCCGGCCTCCGCGGCCCGCTCCTCGTCCAGCGCCACCAGCAGGTGCCGGCTGGAGTAGCCGAACCGTCCCTCTTCGGCGGTCTCCCGGCCCATGTCGCGGTCGTCGCGCACGTCCAGCTGGGCGGCCAGCAGCTGGGCCACCGCGTCGACATCGGCCAGCACGTAGGTCACCACCCGCACACCGATCTGGTCGGTGATGTCGGTCAGCGGCTCGGGGTGGGCCAGCCGCCCGCCGTCGGTGCGCCGGGCCGCCTTGCCCGCGAAGGACTCCACGCTCTTGGTGCGTCCGGTGACCGCGAGATAGTTGATGCCGGCGTCATCGAGGAGCTGGGTGACCAGGGCGACGTAGGCGTCGGTGGCGGCGCGCAGCGCGTCGTGCCCCGCGGCATACCTCGTCACCGCCCTGCGGATCCGGGTCGACTGCGTGCTGGCCATGAGCACAGCCTGCCTCACGTCCCCGCCCCTCGGTGCCACGATGGGGTCCATGGGACGCCTCGTGTATGCCGGGATCGGGTCGCTGGACGGTTACGTCGCCGACGAGCAGGGCGGCTTCGACTGGAGCGCACCGGACGCGGAGGTCCACGCCTATCTCAACGAGCGCGACCGCCGGGTCACCGCCGAGCTCTACGGCCGCCGCCTCTACGAGGTGATGAAGGTCTGGGAGACCTACGGCACCGGGCCGGACGCGTCCCCGGAGGAGCAGCAGTACGGCGAGCAGTGGCGCGGCCGGCCCAAGGTGGTCTACTCGCGCACGCTGACCGGGGTGGACACCGCGCACACCCGGCTGGAGCGCGAGGTGGACCCGGCACAGCTGCGGGCCTACGTCGACGCGGCGGAGGGTGAGGTGTCCATCGGCGGCCCGGAGCTGGCCGCGCACGCGCTGCGGGCCGGGATCGTCGACGCGGTCGAGTACTACGCCAGCCCGGTGGTCCTGGGCTCCGGCACACCATGGCTGCCCGCCGGGCTGCGGCTCGACCTGCGCCTGGTGGAGCTGCACCGCTTCGGCAACGGCGTCGTGCACCTGGCCTACGAGCTCCGAGGGTGACGCCGCCGACTCCTCGCCGACGCCGTCAGAGCGCCGGAGCGAGGTCGGTCTGCGTCAAGTCGTCGCCCGTGAAGAGCAGCGGCGGGGCGGGGTCAGATGTCGAGAACGGCTGGAGGGCTCCGTCCCCGGGGTGATGGCGACCACAATGGTCGGCACGGACACCAGGAGGACATCATGGCGAAGTACCTGTTGCTCAAGCACTACCGGCGCAGCTCCGGCCCCACCGCGCTCCCCGGGACCGACGTCCCCATGGACCAGTGGACCGAGCAGGAGGTCGCCGACCACATCCGCTTCATGGACGACTTCGCGGACGGCCTGCGCGAGCGCGGCGAGTTCGTCGACGGGCAGGCCCTCTCCCCCGAGGGCACCTTCGTCCGCTACGGCGGCGAGGGCAGGCCCCCGGTCACCGACGGGCCGTTCGCGGAGACCAAGGACCTCATCGCCGGCTGGATGATCATCGACGTCGACAGCCAGGAGCGTGCCTACGAGGCGGCGGCCGAGCTGTCCGCGGCCCCCGGCAGGGGCGGTGAGCCCATCCACGAGTGGCTGGAGGTGCGGCCGTTCCTGACCCGGGAGCCCTCGGCGGACGCCTGAGGCGCCAGACGTGGAGGACCTGCTGCGGCAGCTCGCCCCCCGGGTGCTGGGCGTCCTCGTCCGGCGCGGAGCAGACTTCGCGTCGGCCGAGGACGCCGTCCAGGAGGCGTTGATAGAGGCGGTCGCCCGCTGGCCGGAGGGTATGCCGTCGGACCCGCAGGCGTGGCTGGTCACCGTCGCCTGGCGCAGGTGGCTGGACCACGTGCGCTCGGAGTCGGCGCGTCACCGGCGCGAGCAGGCCGACCTGGACGAACCGCCGCCCGGGCCGACCGAGAGCCGGGACGACACGCTCCACCTGCTCTTCCTGTGCTGCCACCCGGCCCTGACCCCGTCCTCGGCGGTGGCGCTGACGCTGCGCGCCGTCGGCGGGCTCACCACCCGTCAGATCGCCGAGGCATACCTGGTGCCGGAGACCACGATGGGGCAACGGATCAGCCGGGCCAAGCGCACCGTGGCCGACGAGGGTCTGGGCGGGACGGGCGACCTCGGGCGGGTGCTGCGGGTGCTCTACCTGATCTTCAACGAGGGCTACCAGGGGGAGGTCGACCTCGCGGCCGAGGCGATCCGGCTGGCCCGTGAGCTGGCCGACCGGGCCGACGACCCGGAGGCCGCCGGGTTGCTGGCTCTCATGCTGCTGCACCACGCGCGTCGGCCGTCCCGGTTCGGCACCGACGGCTCTCTGGTGACGCTCGCCGAGCAGGACCGCACCCGGTGGGACACAGGCGCGATCGCCGAGGGGATCGACATCCTGCACCGGGCGCTCGCCGCCGACCGGCTCGGGGAGTTCCAGGCGCAGGCCGCGATCGCCGCGCTGCACGCGGACGCCCAGAGCGCCGACGAGACCGACTGGCCGCAGATCGTCGGCTGGTACGACGAGCTGCTGGCCCTCACCGACAGCCCGGTCGTGGCCCTCAACCGCGCGGTGGCGGTGGGCGAGGCCGATGGTGCGCAGGCAGGGCTGCGGGCGCTCGCGGAGGTGCCCGACGGCATACCTCGCCGGCACGCGGCGCACGCCTTCCTGCGGGAGCGGGCGGGAGAGCCCGACCGCGCCGCGGAGCTGTATGCCGAGGCCGCGGCCCGCGCGAGCAGCACCGCCGAGCGCGACCACCTGACCCGGCAGGCGGCCCGGCTCAGGTCTGGGCAGCCCCGGTGACCCGCTCGTCGAGACCGGCGAGGCCCTGGCGGATCATCCGGCCGTAGCCGTCGTCCGGCAGCACGTCGACCACCGCCAGGCCGGCGGCGAGCTGATCGCGGGCGTCGGCCACCCGCCCCTGGCGCAGGTAGCCGTCCCCCAGGTTGAGGTGCAGGCTCGGCGCCAGCCCGAGTGCGGAGCCGATCCCGACCGGGGCCAGGGCGTCGTCACCGACGTGCGGCAGCTCGGCCAGCGCGCGTTCGTCCCAGGCGACCTCGTCGTCCAGCTCCTCCTCGAGGTCCGCGAGGTAGTGCGCCATCACGCACCGCTGCGCGTGGTCGTGCTCGTCGGTCTGCTCCCAGAGCGCGAGCAGGTCCGCCCGGCCCTGCGGGGGATCCCCGCCCAGAGCCAGGCCGATGGCGGTCGTGACGGACTCCCAGGTGACCATGTCGGAAGGCTAGTGTCCGGGGCCGACACCCTCGAGCGCCTCCGCTCAGCCCGCGAGGTAGGGGTCGACCCAGGCGGAGATGATCCTGGCCGCCCGCCGGGCCTGGTCGCGCTCGGTGAGCAGATGGTCGGCGCCCTCCAGGGACACGAAGCTGCGGGGGTGCCGCGCGGCCCGGAAGATCTCGCTGGCGTTGGCGATGCCCACGGTGTTGTCGGTCGGCGAGTGCATGACCAGCAGCGCCCGCCTCAGCGTGCGGATCTGGTCGTGCAGGTCCACCGCGCGCACGTCCTCGATGAAGTGGCGCCGCAGGGTCAGCGCCTTGCCGCCGACGAGGAAGGGCGCCTCCCCTTCACCCATGATCCGCTCCACCAGGGCGTCGTAGTTGTGCTCGACGTGGCTGGGCTCGTAGGGGGCACCGACACTGGCCACCGCACGCACCGAGGGGACCTCGTGCGCCGCCGCGATGACCGCGGCGCCGCCGAAGGAGTGGCCCACGAGCAGCCGGACGTCGCGGCCGGCCTCGCTCAGATGGCGCACGGCCTGGGCGGTGTCGGCGACCTTGTGCGAGAAGGAGCCGTCGCCCCAGTCGCCCTCGGAGTCACCCAGACCCAGGTTGTCGAAGCGCAGCATCCCGATGCCTTCGCGGGCCAGCTGCTTGCAGATCCGGCTGGCGGCGGGACTGTCCTTGCCGAGGGTGAACCCGTGCGAGAAGACACCCCAGCCGCGGACCTGGCCCTCGGGGTGGTCGACGAGGCCGGCCAGCCGGGGCCCGCTCGTGCTGGAGAACCACACCCGCTCGGCCACGCCCACATCCTGGCAGAGCCCGAGCTCCCGTGCGGGGCTCGCTCAGCGGCCGTAGCGGTCCGGGTGCTCCCAGGGCCAGTCGGTCCGCAGCCACGCGGCCACGGCGTCGGCGAGGACGCCGTCCAGCTGGGCCCGGTCGGCGCGCACCCACGACTGGACGCTCACGTCATACCCCGGACGCTCCGGCGGGTAGAGGTAGACGCAACCGATGACGTCGCCGCCGTCCGGGTCGAGCACGGTGAAGGTGAATCCTGTGCCCGCCGTGAAGTCGGCCGCGTGCCGCGTCAGGTCGCTCAGGTTCTCCTCCAGCGACATCCCGGCGAGCGGTGGCCAGCTGCCGTCCGGGTAGCCGGGGGTCGCCCGGATGTGCTCCACGCTGGAGGTCCACGCCGCGTGGTCTGACACGTTGTGCTGCGGCCCCAGCGGCTCGAGCCGGAAGTCGTCGGTGACGAGCGAGGTCGGGGCGTCGAAGCCCGCGGGGACGAGGGGGGCGGAGGGCATCTGCCGAGGGTATGCCGGTGGCTCGCCGCCCGCACCCGGGTTGTCGGACGGCGGGGCGCCCGGGGTCGGGTAGCGTCTGCCCAGCCAGTGGACGACCGCAGCGGAAGGGGAGGCGCATGATCGACGTCATGCTTGCCGGCGGCATCTCGATGGCCGTCGCGCTGCTGTGCACGCCGGCCTTCATCCGCTTCCTGGTGCGCCGTCGCTACGGCCAGTTCATCCGCGACGACCTCACCCACCACCACGTGAAGCGGGGCAAGCCCACCATGGGTGGGGCGGTGATCATCGGGGCGACGCTGCTCGGCTACTTCGGCTCGCACGCGGTGCTGCTCGTGCTCGGGGCCACCGGCTGGCTGGACGTGAGCGCCAGCCCGATCTCGCTGAGCGCGATGCTCGTGCTCTTCCTGCTGGCCGGGCTCGGGCTGATCGGCTTCTTCGACGACTTCACCAAGATCAGCAAGGAGCGCAGCCTGGGCCTGACCTCGCGGCAGAAGCTCGTGGGTCAGACGCTGGTGACCGTGGTCTTCGCGCTGGCCGCGCTGCTCGTGACCGACGACCAGGGCAGGTCAGCGGCGTCCACGGCCGTCTCCTTCGTCCGCGACACCCCGCTCGACCTGGCCTTCGCCGGACCGGTCCTGGGGGTTGTGCTCTTCCTGCTCTGGTCCAACCTGCTCATCACCGGCGCCTCCAACGGCGTGAACATCACCGACGGCCTCGACGGACTGGCGACCGGGGCGTCGACGATGGTGTTCGGGGCATACACCGTGATTGCGATGTGGCAGGCCGCGCAGAGCTGTGAGATCTCGCCGGTGGCCAACTGCTACCCCGTCCGGGACGCACTCGACCTCGCCGTCGTCGCCGCGGCGATCTCCGGCGCCTGCGCCGGCTTCCTGTGGTGGAACGCCGCGCCTGCCGCGATCATCATGGGCGACACCGGGTCGTTGTCGCTCGGCGCAGCCCTGGCCGGGATGGCGATCCTCACCCAGACCCAGCTGCTGCTGGTCGTGCTGGGCGGGCTCTTCGTCATCATCACCGCCTCGGTCATCATCCAGGTGATCAGCTTCAAGCTGACCGGCCGGCGGGTCTTCCGGATGGCGCCCCTGCACCACCACTTCGAGCTGCTCGGCTGGGCCGAGATCACCATCGTCATCCGCTTCTGGATCATCGCCGGGATCTGCGCGGCCGCCGGACTGGGCCTGTTCTACGCCGAGTGGCTCGCCAACCTGTAGCGGCCCGGGCCTTCAACCGTCCCGCACGGCCCGGGCCGGGGCTACCCTGGGCCTATGAGCACCGTCGTCCCCCTGCACCGTCGCCACCGAAGGCGTCTCCCGGAGCTGCTGTGGCGGGAGGCTGTCGGTGAGGTGCTGCGCGAGGAGCGGCAGGACCGGGGCGAGCGGATCGTCGACACCGCCGGCACGGCCGGCGTGAGCCCGCAGTACCTCTCCGAGGTGGAACGCGGCCGCAAGGACCCCTCGTCGGAGGTGCTCAGCGCCCTCACCGGAGCACTGGACCTCAGCGTGGCCGAGGTCGCCGCCCGGGCCGCCGACCGGATGACCCGCAGCTCCGGACCGCTCTGCCTCGCCGCCTGAGCAGACCGCGAGACCTGCCTCACTCGAGCTCCACGGGGTCCCGACTGGTCAGCACCGCGTCCACCACGCCGTAGTCGAGGGCGGCCGCAGCGGTCAGGATCAGGTCGCGCTGCGTGTCCTCCCGGATCTGCGCGGGTGACTTGCCGGTGTGCGCCGCCAGCAGCTCCTCCAGCATGGTGCGGACGCGGGCGACCTCCTCGGCCTCCAGGATGAGGTCCGGGATGGTCCCGCGCTGCTGACCGGCCGGGGCGTGGATGACGACGCGGCCGTGCGCCAGCATCGCCCGGTGCCCCGCGGCACCACCGGCCAGCAGGACCGCGGCCGTGGACGCCGCCTGACCGACGCAGGTGGTGTGCACGGCGGGCCGGACATATTGCATCGCGTCGTAGATGGCGAGCACCGCCGGGATCTGCCCGCCGGGCGAGTTCAGGTAGAGCTGGACCGGCAGGTCGGGGCTCTCCGACTCGAGGTGGATGAGCTGGGCGATGACCGTGTTGGCGACCCCGTCGTCGACGGCCGTGCCGAGATAGATCACCCGCTCGGCCAGGAGCCGGCTGTAGATGTCCTGGGTGCGCTCGCCCGCCGGGGTGCGGGTGGTGACGTAGGGGATGGGATAGCTGCTCATCGCCCGCCTCCCAGCCCGACCTGGGGACGCCGCACCGGCATCACCTCGCTCATCGAGGCCACCACGTGGTCGACGAAGCCGTAGTCACGGGCCGCCTCCGCGTCGAACCACCGGTCCCGGCGGGAGTCGTGCTCGACGGTGGCCAGGTCCTGGCCGGTGTCGGCGGCGACCAGCGTGAGCACCGTGTCCCGGGTGTGCCGCAGGTCGTCGGCCTGGATCTCGATGTCCATCGCCGTGCCACCGATCCCGGCGCTGCCCTGGTGCAGCATGACCTTGGAGTGGGGCAGGGCGTAGCGCTTGCCGGGCGTGCCGCTGCTGAGCAGGAACTGCCCGGCGCTGTAGGCCATCCCCAGGTTGACGGTGACGACGTCGCACCCGACGAGGCGCATGCAGTCGCGGATCGCCAGCATCCCGGGGACCGAGCCGCCGGGACTGTTGATCAGGAGCCGGATGTCAGCCGTCGCGTCCTGCGCCGCGAGGATGAGCAGGCCGGAGCAGAGCCGGTTGCTGTTCCACTCCTCCAACGGCTCCCCGAGCAGGAGGGTGCGCTGCTCGAAGAGCTGTCGGTAGAGGTCCTCGTCGAGGTCTCGCCCCGGTGGCGGGGGTGCGGTCTGCGTGCTCATGGGGCCAGCCTGCGTCCGGGGTCGACCCTCGGCTCCCTCCCGCTGCTCAGAGCAGCGCTGCCCGGAGCAGCGTGCGAGGTCAGCCGGTCCGCACCGCCCGGAGCACCACGTCGTCGACGTGGTGGGTCGACGCGGCTCCGGCCGGGCGGGGTCGGGTCTGGTGGAGCTCGACCGTCCACCCGTCCTGGGCGGCGAGTGCGGTCGCGATCTCCTCGACGCCGACGTAGGCCTCGGGGTCCCACATCCGGGTCTGCTCGGCGGGGTCGACCGGCTCGCGCAGCGGGGTCAGGTCGTGGCTGACCACGAGCAGCGTCCCGCCGGGGGCGACCGCGCCCAGCAGGTTGCCCAGGCCCCGGCCCTCCGGGGTGCGGAGGAACGAGCCGTACTGCAGCGAGACCAGGTCGTAGGTCCGGCCGTCGAAGGCACCGGGTGCGTTGGCGTCCGTGCGCAGCAGCGTGACCGGCAGGCCCCGGGCCTGTGCCGCGGCACCGACGTGCCCCAGGGCGTTGCCCGAGATGTCGGAGGCGGTCACCTCCCACCCCTGCTCGGCGAGCCAGAGCACGTCGCCGCCCTCGCCGGCGCCGACGTCGAGCGCCCGGCCGGGCGGCATACCGGTCACCTGGGCGACCAGGGTGCCGTTCGGGTTGCCGCTCCACATGCGGGCCTCGCCGGCGTAGCGGTGGTCCCAGTCGCCCTCCTCGCCGGACGGGCGCTGCTGCGCGCGGACGTCCTCATCGGCCAGGCTGAAGGAGATCATGGCGCCGATCCGGCTGCCGTGCGCCGCGGACGGGAGCACCTGCAGCGAGGGGTCGGTGACGTTGCCGGCGGCATACACCCCGGGGACCGCGGTCTGGCCCGTCATCGGGTCCACCTCCAGCACGTCGCCCATGCCGCTGGCGTGCGGGGTGGCCTCCAGGCCGAGCGAGGCGAGAGCGCCGAGGCGGGCGTGGAAGCGGGTGCCGACCAGCACCGAGTCGGCCTCGAGGGTGGAGCCGTCGGCGAGCTCCACGCCGGTCACCGCGCCGTCCGGACCGGTCGTGACCCGGCGCACCGCCGTGCGCACGACGGGCACGCCGGCGCCCTCCAGTCCGCTCAGGGCCGCCTCGGCGTGGTCGTCCAGCCCGTCGACGTCGTGCAGGACGACGGTCAGCCGGTCGGTGAGGTGGCGCAGCAGGGGGCTGGGGTGCAGCCCCATCGGGTGGGTGACGATCTGGACCAGACGCTGGTCGCGCACCTCGTAGCCGTGGCAGAACGGGCAGTGGATCACGTCCTGCCCCCAGCGCGGCGCGAGCCCCTCGATGTCGGGGAGCTCGTCGACGATCCCGGTGGCGGCGAGCACCCGACGCGCCAGGAGGGTATGCCCCCCGCTGAGCTCGACCCGGAAGCGCCCGTCGTCGCCGGCGCGGACGGCCAGCGCACGCCCGGTGAGCACCTCACCGCCGTAGCTGCGCACCTCCTCGCGGCCCACGGCCACGAGCTCCGAGGGCGCGGCGCCCTCCCGCCCGAGGTAGCCGTGCATGTGCGCCGCGGGGGCGTTGCGGGGCGTGCCGTCGTCGACGACGATGACGGTGCGCCGCTGCCGGGCGATCTGCAGGGCCCCGGCCAGGCCGGCGGCGGAGCCACCGATCACCGCCACGTCGCAGTGGCGCTCGACAGGGGGTGGGGCGGCGTGGTCGTGGGAGTGGGCGTGCTCAGCGGTCATGGGTCAACGGTACGCCCGCCATGCGGTAAGTGAGAACACGTTTGCAGAATTCGCAAGACTGCGGCACGCTTGCCCCATGAGCGCCGCGAAGGACGTCGAGGACCTGGCCCGGTCCCGGCTGCGCAGCCTGCGCACGACCCTCGGCTACTCGTTGGAGGAGCTGGCCGACCGCACCCGCCTGAGCCCCTCCACGATCAGCAGGGTCGAGACCGGCAAGCGCGCCCTGGGTCTGGACGTGCTGGTGCCGCTCGCCCAGGCGCTCGGCGTCAGCCTCGACGCGCTCTTCGAGATGCCCGGCGACGAGGACGTGGTGATCCGCCCGGCGCCGCACAGCTCCGGGGGCCACACCACGTGGCCGCTGAGCCGCTCCGACGGACGCACCATCGCGGTCAAGATGCGGATCGAGCCGACGGGAGGCAGGCCGGACCAGCGGGTGCACCCGGGGCACGACTGGTTCGTGGTCATCGAGGGTCGGGTGCGGCTGCACCTGGGAGACCGCGAGATCGAGGTCGGCACCGGTGAGGCCGCGGAGTTCTCCACCATGACGCCGCACTCCATCGGGGCGATCGGTGGGCCCGCCGAGCTGATCATGATCTTCGACCGTGAGGGGCAGCGCGCGCACGTGCACCAGTGAGCCCTGGGCCGTGCCAGCGGGGTTGTTGACCCGCGCCAGACCAGATCGCCATCGGCGCGCCGCGCGATGTTGACGGGGTCGTGGTCAGGGCATCCAGGGGCGTTCACCGACGTCCCCTTGGCTGGAGCGTGGCCGATGCCGCACGAGATCAGCGCGGCGCAGCCGCCTCATGTCAGCCGACCGAAAAGAGCGGACCGTGAAACGTCACGTCTTCCAACCAGCACTGCTCATGCTCGCCCTCACCGCCAGCGGGGCGAGCATCACCCTCGACGACCCGACCCCGGGCCCGACCACCGACACCACGAGCCGGCCGGAGGTGGGCGCGTCCGAGGACGGGGCGCCCGCGCTGGCGGGGGAGCAGCCGGGCGAGCACCGCCAGGCGGCCTCCGAGCTCGACTACCGCGCCAGCCTCGAGGTGATCCCCGCCGAGGCCGGCGCGACCGCCGCCGCGCAGGCGGACACGATCGACGGTCTGGTCTTCTACGACCGCAACCAGGACGGTCAGCACCAGGAGCGCAGCGAGCCCGGCATCGAGGACGTCCGGGTGACCAACGGCCGCGAGGTCGTGCTGACCGACGAGGACGGCCGCTACTCCCTGCCCGTCGACGACGACATGGCCCTCACCGTCAGCAAGCCGGCCAACTACATGGTCCCCATGGACGAGGACAACATCCCGCAAATGTCCTACCAGCACAAGCCCGAGGGCTCGCCGGACCTGCGCTTCGGTGGCCTGGAACCGACCGGGCCGTTGCCGGAGGCGGTGAACTTCCCGATGCTGCCGACGCGGGTGACCGACGAGTTCAGCTGCGCCGCCCTCGGTGACGTGCAGACCTACTCCGGCAACGAGGTCGGCTACGCACGGGACAGCGCGGTCGCCGACCTGCTCGGCTCGGACCTCTCGGAGCACGAGTGCATGCTCCTGCTCGGCGACGTCGCGGGTGACGACCTCGGGCTGTACCCCCGGATCAAGAACACGATGTCGGCCGTCGGGCTGCCGCAGTACTGGACCCACGGCAACCACGACCTGGACTTCGACGCCACCACGGACGAGGACTCCGCGGACACCTACCGGCGGGAGTACGGGCCGGCCTACTACAGCTTCGACATCGGCCAGGTGCACTTCGTGGTGCTGGACAACGTCGTCTACCCGTGCACCGAGGAGGACCGGGAGAACGGCCGCACCCAGTGCGGCGACCCGGACGACACGGCATACAACGGGCGGGTCACCGACCAGCAGATGGAGTGGCTGGCCAACGACCTGGCGACCGTCCCGGAGGACAAGCTCGTCGTGCTGAACCACCACATACCGATGCTGTCCTTCGTGGACAACGAGCAGGTGATCCACCAGACCGACAACGCGGCGGACATCTACGAGCTGCTGGAGGGCCGCGAGGCGCTGTCGCTGTCCGGCCACACCCACACCATCGAGCAGCTGCTGCCCGACGAGGAGTATGCCGGGTGGCAGGAGGCGGTCGGGGTCGAGGAGGCGCCGTTCCACCACCTCGTCGCCGGCGCGGTCTCCGGCAACTGGTACACCGGTGAGCTGGACCGGGACGGCATCCCCGAGGCGACCGGCCGGCTGGGCGAGCCGCGCGGCTACTTCACCATCGACTTCGACGGCGCGAGCTACGAGGAGTCCTTCCACGCCTCCGGCCAGGCCGACCGCCAGATGGCGCTGTCGTTCAACACCCCCCAGTTCCGCGAGTGGTACGACCAGCTGTGGTCCTGGCACCAGGAGAACCCGCCGACCACCGACGAGATCCCCCCGGTGAACGTCAACGACCTGCCCGACCTGCACCTGTTCACCCCGCGCGACCTGCGCGACGGCGTCTCGCTGACGGCGAACGTGTGGGCGGGCAGCCGCGACTCGGAGGTCTCGGTGCGGATCAACGGCGGCGAGCCGCTGGAGCTGGAGCGCACCCAGGAGGGTCGCGGCGAGGAGGTGCTGCTGGGCGTGGAGTATGCCGACCCGGCCGCCGTGGTGCGGCAGCTGCAGGTCGCGCGCTACGCCTACCAGAGCACGTCCGGCAACGAGGACGCGCAGGGCTGGCAGGCCTATTCCGGCTCGCAGTTCGGGCCCGGCGCGCCGCAGTCGATCGGGCTGGGCGGCGTGGCGAACAAGTCCAGCCACCTGTGGACGGTGCCGCTGCCGCGGGACCTGCCGACCGGCACCCACGTGGCCGACGTCACCTCCGTCGACCGCTACGGCAACCCGAGCACCGACCAGGTCATCTTCGAGGTGCGCGAGGAGCGCCCGGAACAGTTCTGGCGCGAGGGTCCGTGGGAGGACTCCGAGGGCTGAGCCCCGACCACCGCCACCCCCATCGGGGACGTCCCGTGTCCGCGATCCCGCGGGCACGGGACGCGGTGCGTCACCATCCCGGGTACGGTCGCCGCCATGGACATGCTCATGGGGGACGCCATCGCCGCCGCCAAGCTGGCCGACTGGGTGAAGCTCGCCCAGGGCCTGCACGCCCGCTACCTCGTCGACGACTTCGGCGCCGGGGCGCGCTTCCTCGCGGCCGTCGGTGAGGCGGGTGCTGCCGTCGACCACTACCCGACCGTGGCGATGAGTGCCGGCCACGTCGACCTCAAGCTGGTCACCGCCGACGCGATCTACCGCGAGGAGGACGGCACCGAGCACGTCGTGGAGTGGCCGACGCAGCAGGATCTCGACCTGGCCCGACGGATCACGGAGGTGGCCGCCGAGCACCGGCTCACGCCCGACCCGAAGAGCGTCAGCGTCATCGAGCTCGGGCTGGACACGGCGGACTCCGGGACGATCGCCCCGGTCTGGGCCGCGCTGCTGGCCGGTGAGGCGCAGGCCCAAGGCCGAGGCACGCCGAGCGACGAGATCCGGGACGCCACCGGGCGGGTGCCGAACCTGTGGTTCGGCGGCGCGTCCGAGGAGGACTCGCGCCAGCGGTTCCACGTCGAGGTCTACCTCGGCCCCGAGGAGGCCAAGGAGCGGATCGCGGCCGCGCTCGCCGCGGGCGGGACGGTGGCCGACGACAGCGAGGCGCCCGGTATGACCGTGGTCGCCGACCAGGACGGCAACCTCGGCGTCATCTGCGTCGACACCTCGGCCGTGGCGGGCGACGACCCGACCGGGCAGGCGTAGGCCGCGCGATGCCGACGCAGACGGCATACCGGATCGAGGCGCTCAGCCCGCAGACCTGGGACGCCTTCGCGGGGTTGGTCGAGCGCCACAACGGGATCTTCGGCGGGTGCTGGTGCACCCACTTCCACCCCTCGTGCGCCGAGCGCGGACCGGGGTATGAGGGCAGCAAGGCGATGAAGAAGGCCTACGTCGAGCAGGGGAAGGCGCACGCGGCGCTGGTGATGGACGGCGACGAGGCGATCGCCTGGGCGGAGTACGGCCCGCCGGAGGAGCTGCCCAACATCCACCACCGCAAGCAGTACGACGCCGAGAAGAGCGCGGACCCGGACTACCGGATCACCTGCGTCTTCGTCGACAGGCGGCACCGCCGGCAGGGCGTGACCGAGCTGGCGATCACCGGTGCGCTGGACATGATCGCCCAGGCCGGTGGCGGCGTGGTCGAGAGCTATCCGCACGACCTCACCCACCAGACCAAGAAGATGTCGTCGTCCTTCCTCTACAACGGCACGCGGCGGCTCTACGAGCGGCTGGGGTTCACCTACGACCGGCCCAAGGGGCTGAAGAACTGCGTGATGGTGACGTGGGTCGAGCCCGCCTGACCTGCTCGAATTCGACCTCTCGAATGTCTGCCATGGCAACGATTCGAGAGGTCGAAGTCCTGCAGACCCCGAGTGCGCCGGAATTCGACTACGCCTTCGTCTGCCATGGCAGCGTTTCGAGAGGTCGAAATCCGGCGGGCGTGGGTGGCCGATCAGGTGATCTCGGGCGACTCGCGCCAGGCCTCAATCAGGGGAGCCATGCCCGTGCCGAGCTCGGGCACGGAGGGGACGAAGGCGTGCGCCGCCACGAGCTGGACGTTGCGGGCGACGCCCATGAGGCTGAGGCGCTCGGGGTCGAGATCCGCGCCTCCGGCCGCGGTGTATGCCGCGAGCATCTCCTCGGAGCACCCGACCAGATCCCACTCCACCGGCGCCAGCCCGACGTGCTCGAGGTCGCCGACGAGCGTGCCGCGCGGGGTGACCAGCGCGTTGTAGTAGGGCGCGTCGCCGTGCGTCGGGACGAGCCCGTCGACGGAGGAGCACCGCTCGCGCACGACGGCCAGCTCGCGCCGGGCGCGGGCGACGTCCTCGGCGGGCAGCGACCCCGCTGCGGCGACGTCGTCGAGCATCGACTCGCAGCCCTCGAGCGGCACCCACTCGGCGAGGGTCCCGGGATAGTCCGCCAGGGCGCGGTGCAGCTGGGCGACCAGCGGCATACGACGCAGGAAGACCTCCGGCTCGAAGCCCTCGTCACGGTGCTCCACCCAGCGCCAGGCGGTGACGGCGACATCCTCGACGACGTGCACCTCCGCCGGCAGCAGGTCGCTGGGCGCGACCACGGGGAAGTCCTGCCCGGCGAGCCAGGCCGTGACGTCGACCTCGCGCTGGCGCTGGGCCACGTCGGCGGCGAGCGGCAGGACGGTCAGCGTCGGCACCCGGAGCACCACGGGGGCGGGCGCGAGATGGACGATCACGCTGAACGAGTCGTGCAGCACCCGGAGGTCGTCCGTGGGCAGCCCGTGCTCGGTCGCGAGGGTGGTCGCCAGCGCGAGGGCGCGCTCGGCGCGCGGGGAGGGGGTGCTCGTCGTCGACATCTCCGCGATGCTAGCGGTATGCCGGTGCGCCAGCATGTGAGCATGAGTGGCATGACCGATGCTCGCGCCGAAGCCCTTCTTGCTCAGACCGAGCGGCACCTGATCCGCTACGGCTCCGCCTTCTCCCCGCGCATCATCGAGCGCGCCGAGGGGGCATACATCTGGGACGAGGACGGCAGCCGGATCCTCGACTTCACCTCGGGGCAGATGAGCGCGGTGCTGGGCCATGCGCACCCCGACATCGTGCGGGCGGTCACCTCCTCCGTCTCGACGCTCGACCACCTCTACAGCGGGATGCTCAGCCGGCCGGTCCTGGACTTCGCCGAGCGACTCGCAGGCACCCTCCCCGAGCCGCTCTCACGCACCCTCCTGCTGACCACGGGGGCGGAGTCCAACGAGGCGGCGATCAAGATGGCCAAGCTCGCCACCGGGCGCTTCGAGGTGGTGGCGTTCGACCGTTCCTGGCACGGCATGACCACCGGCGCGGCCTCGCTCACCTACTCGGCGGGGCGACGCGGCTACGGGCCGGCGATGCCGGGCAGCCTGACCCTGCCCAGCCCGGACGCCTACCGCTCGCCCTTCCGCCACGACGACGGCTCCTACGACTGGCGCACCGAGCTCGACTACGGCTTCGCGCAGATCGACCGAGCCTCCTCCGGCAGCCTGGCCGCGTGCCTCGTGGAGCCGATCCTCTCCTCGGGCGGGATCATCGAGCTGCCGCCCGGCTACCTGGCGCGGCTGCGGGAGCTGTGCGACGAGCGCGGCATGATGCTGATCTATGACGAGGCCCAGACCGGCCTGGGCCGCACGGGCCAGATGTACGCCTTCGAGCGGGACGGCGTCGCGCCGGACATCCTGACCCTCTCCAAGACGCTCGGCGCGGGCCTGCCGGTCGCGGCGGTCGTCACCTCCCCCGACATCGAGGAGCGGTGCCACGAGCGCGGCTTCCTCTTCTTCACCACCCATGCCTCCGACCCGCTCGCCGCGACCGTCGCCTCCACCGTGCTCACGGTGATCCAGCGCGACGGGCTGGCGGCCCAGGCCGCCGCCCGCGGGGAGGTGCTCCGGGAGCGGCTGCTGGGCCTGCGCGATCGCTTCGAGGAGGTCGGCGACGTGCGCGGGCGCGGCCTGCTCCAGGGGCTGGAGCTCGTCACCGACAAGGCGAGCCGCACCCCCGCCGACGCGCTGGGCGCCGCTGTCACCACCGAGTGCCTGCGCCGCGGACTGCACATGAACATCGTCCAGCTGCCCGGCATGGGCGGTGTCTTCCGCATCGCCCCTCCGTTGACCATCACCGAGGAGCAGCTGCTCGAGGGCCTGGACATCCTGGAAGCGTCGCTCGCGGCGGCGCTCTGAGAGGATCACCCCTCGCCGGCGTGCTCCTCGAGCATCTGGGTCAGCTGGATGAGGTTGCCGCACGTGTCGTCGAGCACCGCGGTGCGCACCGTGCCCATGTCCGTGGGTGGCTGGGTGAAGCGCACCCCCTTGTCCGTCAGCTCCGCGTAGGCGGCCTCGACGTCGGCGACACCGAACATGGTCAGCGGAATGCCGTCGGCGACGAGGGCGTCCTTGAACGACCGGACCGCAGGGTGACCTGACGGCTCCAGCAACAGCTCGACCCCGTCGGGGGCCTCGCTGCTCACGACGGCCAGCCACCGGTCCTCACCGAGGTCGATGTCGGTCTTCGTCACGAATCCGAGGACGGTGGTGTAGAAGCTGAGCGCCTTGGCCTGGTCGTCGACGTAGACGGACGTGTGCGTGATCGCGGGGTTCATCTGGCTCCTCAGGTGGGGTCGACCGGCCAGCGGTCATGGATCTCGCGCAACGGCGAAGGGGTGAAGTGGTGCACCTTGCTGCGGCCGACTCGTGCTGTCTCGACGAGGCCGGCCGACGTGAGCACCGAGATGTGCTGCGAGATGGCCTGCCTGCTCATGCTCACTCCGTGCACGGTGACGAGCCGGGCGCAGAGCTCGAAGAGGGTCTGCCCGTCACGTCGCTGCAGCTCGTCGAGGACGAGTCGTCGCGTGGGATCGGCCAGTGCTGCATAGACGTCTCCCACACGTGGAGCATATGCAAGCGTGTGCTTGCATGTCAAGGATCGGCGAGCCGGCTCGCGACCGGGACCTACGGCCGTGGGCGGTAGCGCAGGGCGGCCGCCCCCGACCCGAACTGCTGCCGGTCGACGAGCTCGAGCTGGACGCGGTCGTGCAGACCGGCGAGGAGGGTCGGCCCGTGCCCCGCGATGACCGGCTGCACCACGAAGACGTACTCGTCGATCAGGCCGAGATCCGCCAGGGCCAGCGGGAGGGTCACACCGCCCACGAAGAGCCCCTCACCCGGTTCCTGCTTGAGCCGCTGGATCTCCCGCCCCAGGTCGCCCCCTAGACGCTGGGCATTCCAGTCGACGTCATCCAGGGTGCTCGACACCACGCACTTGGCAGCCCGGTCGATGATGTCGGCGAACGGGATCTGCCACTCGACCATCCAGGCCGGCCAGCTCCCCGAGGCCGGACGCCGCCAGGCCGACTCCATCATCTGGTAGGTCACCCTGCCGAAGATCAGTGCGTCGGCCCGTGCCAGCTCGGCGGTCCAGAACCGCATCGACTCCTCGTCGGGCGGAAAGGCCCGCCTCGTGGTGGCAGCAGCCGTCGAGCGTGACGTTGATCGCGTAGCGAAGTGGCCTCATCTCACGCCCCTGACCGCGCGTGGACGTCGCTGCCCCCGACGGACAGGGGCTCAGGGCACGACTGCCCGGACCCATTGATAGTGGCCACCGTCATCCATCCACTCCCATGTGTCGAAGTCCACGACGGTCCCGAGACACGTCAGTTCGGCCCGGAGATCGCCATCAGTGCGGTGCCGGAAGTACCGCCCGTCGTCCCCGGTCCATTCACGGTTCTGAGTGTGGCCCCACACGCCGATCTCGACCAGCCCGCCGGGGCGGACGACGCGGGAGATCTCCGCGAGTGCCGAGGCGAGGTCCTCCCCGGGCAGGTGCATCAGGGTGCTCATCGACCAGGCCGCGTCGAAGGAGGCAGCCGCGAAGGGGAGGGAGGTGGCATCGGCCTCCAGCGCGTGCAGCCCGCGTCCTGTGCAGTGCTGGACTGCGGCGGTCGAGAGATCCATCCCTGCGTAGTCGAAACCTGCGCGCGCGATGAGCATCCCGTCACGGCCGGCGCCGCACCCGATCTCCAGCACCGACCTGAGCCCGCGAACGCGCAGCTGCTCGAGAAAGGCCGTGAGGGCACGGCTGCGACGCTCACCCAGGGGTCGAGCGGCTCGGTGCTGCATCTCCCGCGCGTCGTAGTGCGCACAGAGGTTCTCGCGCACATCGGGTCCCATGCGCCGACACTAGGGCAGCCGCACCCCGGCTGTGCGCGGCCGCCGTCAGGACTCGCCACATGGCGGCCAACCGGGGGCGATCACGGTCGCACGCGCCGGGTGTCGTAGGCCCACATCGCGATCTCGACCCGGTTGCGGGCACCCAGCTTGGCCATCAGGGAGGCGATGTGGCTCTTGACGGTGCTCAGGCCGATGAAGAGCTCGCCGGCGATCTCTGCATTGGTATGCCCGCGGGCGACCAGCAGCAGCACCTCCTCCTCCCGTCCGGTAAGGGGATCGACCGGTTGGGCCGGTGTCGCGGGCGCGTGGTCGGCGAAGGTGGCCAGCAGCCGGCGGGTGACGTTGGGCGCGATCAGCGCGTCCCCGTGGGCCGCGGCCCGGATCGCCTGCGCAAGGAGCTCCGGACCCGCGTCCTTGAGGAGGAAGCCACGTGCACCAGCGCGAAGGGCCCCCAGGACATACTCGTCGAGGTCGAAGGTCGTGATCACCACGACCGCCATCGGATCAGCCACGTCCGGCCCGGCCAGGCGGCGCGTGACCTCCACACCGTCGAGGCCAGGCATCCTGATGTCCACGAGGAGGACGTCGGGCCGCAGCCGGGTCGCCGCCTCGAGCGCCGCTGGCCCGTCCGCCGCCTCCCCCACCACCTCGAGGTCGGGCTCTTCGGCCAGGATCATCACGAGACCGGTCCGCACCAGGTCCTGGTCGTCGGCCACCACGACACGGATGGTCACAACCGTGCCACCGCTGGGAAAGTGGACTAGACGACCCAGCCACCACCGGGTCCTGGGACCACAGCGAAGGTGCCGCCCAGCAGTTGCACGCGTTCCGACATACCCGTGAGGCCCCAGCAAGTCGGACAAGGCAGACTGGGAAAGGGCCATCGGTGAGATCTCCTCTGGTGAGTACTTGGCGGTACACACCGAGCATCTCGCCGATGACCCCTCTACGTCAGGGAGCCACACCCACTCCCCAAACCCCACACCCCACGGGACTCCTACCTTCGGCAGCAAGCCGTTCTCGGGGGCCAACGCGTTCCTTGAGGAGGACGGGCGCGAGCCGATCGACTGGCGGATCCCGGATCTGTAATGGTCGGGACTCGAGCGAGGTGCCCAGACCAATTCGTCGTCGGGTAGTCAGAGCCGATGAGCTCGATCGGGCTGAGCGGCACGCCGCCAGCCTCATGGACTTCGCGGACCGCGGGACCACGACTGTGATTCCGCCTTCGCGCCGTCCGTTCGGAGGGTCGGGCTCAAAGGGCTCGACCAGCCATCAGCGACGCGCTGGCCACGGCCTTCACCTCACGCGATCATCGCCTCGAGCGCTTCGACCACCGACTCCAAGGCCTCGAGGTCTTGCTTGACCTCTGTCACGGTGAGCGGTGCCCGGCCCCGACCGTGTCGGTCCCCGGTGTGCACGATCTTGTTCCGCCGCTTGGTGATGCGCTCCAGGAGGTCGAATGAGGTTCCCTTCGGGACCTTGCGATGGTGGTCCATCTGATTGGTCCACTTGGTGATCCCGATGAGTGACAGCAGTTCGCCCAACTTGGAGGGCGAGGTGCTGGCCAGTTCGTTGATATGACGCACCATCACGCGTTCACGCAGTCCTCGGCGCCGACGTTGGTAGTCGGTCTCGATGTCGAGCCAGTCTCCCACCGTGAGAGGCACCTTGCGCATCCGGTCAGTCGCGCTCATGTTCGCCCTGAGCAGTACGCCGGCGCGCTCGATGGCCTTGTCCGACAGGTACGTCTCGGTGGCTGCGCATGCAGCAACCAGCGCTTGACGCAGGAGTGGCTTGTGGTCTGAGAAGTGTGCACGGCTGAGTCCTGAGCCGGGTTTGAACACGACGAGGACGTCGCCGCTCTCAAGGCAGTCCAACTCGCCGCGTTGCTTGGCAGGGATCCGCATGGCATCGCCCACCCGCTCACGGAGCTCGCGGCGCATCCGGTAGGCACGTTGATTGGTGAAGCCTTCGGCCAGGCGCACGAGGTGGTGAGCGTCCTCCATGTTCGCCTTGAAGGACTCCAGGGGCGACAGCTTCGCGACGCCGCTCACACCGACTCCTCGAACACTCCGCGGGCTAGTTGCTCGATCTGAGCGGCGTCGATGCCGTCGGGTGGTTGGCCTTCGGTCGACCAGACGAGTGTTCCCTCAGGGCCTCCGCCTTCGGTCCACGGGGCGATCCCGTGGTTGGCGTACCACTGCCTCTTGGCCTCCCAATCGGCGCGGTAGCCAGCCTTGTCCAGCATTCCCAGGTGCTCCCAGTAGGTCGGCGTAGTTCCGGGGCGATGGATGGTGAAGTCCGGGAGTCGGCGGGTTCCGTCTGGCATCACGAGTGGCTGCTCGTACAGGTATTCCACACCCAGTGACCTCAGTGTGTTGGCCACGATGACCTCGGACTTAGAGATGACGAGTTCTCCGTTGGCCGTGCGGTGGACATGCGCCCCGTCGCGCAGACGGCCGTCTGCGGCCTCGAATGGCGATGGCGGGCGGAAGAGGCGCGTAAGTCGCCGCCCGGTCTCCGATTCGAGCGGACCGGCGACGCGTCGGAGGTCGGACGGATCTCCCTGGATGAGGAGCACGCACTTGCGTTGGTGTCTGGTCAGTGCGGTGTACAGCAACTCCGGGGACAGGAGTGGGCAAGGGTTGGGGACGACGACGAACGTGAGCCCGAATTGGGATCCTTGGGACTTGTGGACCGTGACCGCGTAGGCGAGTTCGAGTTCCTCGACTCCGTCGTTGTCGCCGTTGAGGTCGGATGCCCAGAAGATGAAGTGCAGGCCAGGCTGGGTGGACAACTCGACCTTGAGGCCCTTGTTCCCTGCCCACCAGGTGGCAATGCCGATCTCGCCGTTGGCTACCTCGGCCTTGACCTTGGCTTTGTCGGCGATGCGCTCGGCCTTCATGCCGTGATTGCGGACCACCATCACCTTGTCGTGGTAGAGGATCTCGTCGGCGCCCATCGGTGGGGGCAACCTGTAGTTGTCCCTGGCGCTGGCCGCGTCCTGGCGCCGCCACGTCCGCCGCACCAGCCGGTTGAGGCCGTCAACGCCACCTTTCCTGGCCCGGACCGGTGACAGGAGTTGCCAGTTCTCGGCTCCCTCGCCGCCCGTGCCGAAGTCGAATGCGGGTCGGCCCATGTAGCTCGAGGTCGCGCCAAGGGATTCCTTCAGCGCATCGGAGGTGCCAGGGGCGAGTCGGTACTCATCGACAAGCGTGTCGACGACAAGGTCGTGTAGTTCCTCTTCGGTCTCCCACCGCTTGATCAACACAGAGCCGTCGCCGGTGCCGTTCAACACGCGGGCGAACGCCTCGTCGGCGGCGGGGTGGGCGGAGTCGGTGGCGAAGAAGGCGGCGACGGCGAGGTCGTCTCGACCCGAGTCAGAGCCGGTGATCGTTCCCGTGGTGCCGCGCTGCCGCCGGCCGATGGTGAGCTGGGCGATCCCGCCTCCCGTGGGCTGTGCCTCGACGCCAGCAGAGGACGATGCGTTGAGATCGGCCAGGTGGCGGATGAGGTCTGCGAATGGCCGGCCCGCCCCGATGGGTGGGAGCTGGCGGTGGTCGCCGCAGAGGATGAGTCGGTCGACTCCGGTGACCGCGGCGAGGAGCGCGGCGAGCATCTCCTCCGTGAGCATGGATGCTTCGTCGACGATGACCGTGTGGTAGGAGCCGATCTTGGCCGCGCCGTCCTTGATGTGGTAGCCGAACTCGTAGTCCCAGCGGCCGGAGGGGCGTAGGAAACTGGCGAGAGTCGCCGCCCTTTCACCGGTCTTGTCGCCGAGTTGGACGCGGGCCTTGCCGGTAGGCGCCAGGAGAAGCACGCGTCCGCGGATCTCCGGTTGGCTGCACAGTGCCTTGAGGAGTGTGGTCTTACCGGTGCCGGCGGGGCCGACGAGTGCCGATACGCGTGCTTGAGCCAGCGTCTGAAGCGCGAGCGACTTCTCGGCTCTGGCCAGGGGCTCGTCGACATCCGTCGGGTCGATGGGTTGAGCAATCGCCTCATCGACTGCTTGGGCCCAGTCCCAGGTGACGTCGAGTGGGCCTAGGTGAATGCGCTGACCAATCTCGTCTGCGATGAGGTCGCCAGCAGCGGCCAGCCGATCCAGTTGCCAGCCCCGGCCACTCTCGGCGAGCGGCGTCTCCGCGAGAAAGGGGTGGAACTCGTCTGTGGCGAGCTCGAACAGATCGGTTTCCGGGTCACAGGTGGGTTCCAGGCCCAGGTTGCTGATTCGCCTCCTGAGTTGCGGCTCGTCGAGGAGTGTGTGCCCCTCGTCGATCGCTCGTTCCAAGACGTGGACGCATGCGGCTCGGACACGCCTATCGTCCGCCGCCTCACCGATCGGGTCGGGAAGTGGGCATCGATCGAGCGTCGCCTGGGCGTTCGCGGATCGAGGGAACAGGCCGCGGTCGATGGTGCCGAGGGTCAGGCCGTCGCGACGCCGTCGGTCGATCTCGTAGAGCTGGTACGGGTTGGCCAAGAGCTCGGAGTCGGTGACGATCGAGCCATCGATGCTCCGCTCGGTTTGGTCGAACAGTCGCCGTGCCTGATCCCTGGTGAGGTCAAAGCGTGCGAGGAGTCTCAGGAGTTCGTATCGTTCTGGTTGTTCCGCTAGCCGCTCCCAGGCCTTCCTGGCCATGCGGTGGACCAACCCGGTTGCCGGTCCCTTGCCCGAGGCCGCGTCCTTGATCGCGGACTCAAGGGCAGGCCAAGGGTCGTCTGCGGGGTCATCGAGTGAAGCGACCACCCGGTGCGCAATGACCGCTCCCCGAGCGAGTCCGGCAGCGGTAAGAACTGCACCGAGTCCCGGGTAGGCGCCACGCTGCGCCCACGCGTCGGCGATCCGGTCCTCGAGCCAGGTCGCGACCTGGTTCCACGGACCGTCGACGATTCCGGGAAGCATCTCCACTACGCGTGCGAGTTCGGTCAGTGCCTGGACAGCGGTGTCGTGGCTGACCAGTTCGGTGACGTATGAGAACTCCTCGAAGGAGTCCGGCGGCGCGATGGCAACGAACCGGGCGAGGTCATTGCCGCTGAGCTTCGGGTCGGCCAAGAGCTGCTGGTACGGAAGGAGGAAGCCGTCGGTGCAGTTTGGCGTGATCGAGTGAGCAACCGCGCGTTCCCACATGATCGAGCGCAGCGGACCGGTGCCGTCGTACTCCCATTCGCTGGGCGGCGCCACTGACGTCACCAAGCCCGCGCCCACCAGGACGCGGCCACCGGGTGGTCGATCTTCGAGGAGCGGAACGTCCTTGGCGTAGATGAAGACCAGCGACCTCGTGGGAACAATGGCGGAGAAGAACGAGTCGAGCATCGCCAACTGGTTGCGGTGGTCTTGGACCCAATTCGTCTCGGTGCGCTTCTCGATGATCTCGTCGGCCCGGTCTTCCAAGGACCGGTCGTACTGAATGCCCCAGATGTCGGCGATCAGCTCAGCCTGGTCGCGCATCACCCAGCGATACGGCGTCGCCTCGAACGAGTACGCCGGCATGGTGTGCGTCGTGGTTGCGAAGTGCGCGTGCGACCGCGTCCACCCACCGGCATAGGCATGGTCCCGGTCGATGGAGTAGGCACTCTCGCGCATGAAGCCGCCCCGCTCGAACACGCATGGAGGCACCCGCCGGCGGGGGAGGTCCGACCAAACCATGCCGCTGTCGTCGGACTCGGTCTCGGAGTCCTTGTTCTCCTTGATGTTCTTCAACACCGAGCAGAAGTGGTTCTCTCCAGGCTTGTCGCACACGCGCCCGGTCCAGTCGGTGTCGTGCCAAGGCACGCGTACGGACAGGTGCATCGGCGCGAGTTGCACGGCGCCTTCGGCAAGTGGCATCTACAGCATCTCCCCATGTGGCGCTGAGCGGCAGAGGAGCACGCCTGTGGGGAGATGGTGGTGCTCCGTGGCCTGCAGCCCGTACGTGCCCGTGTACCGACCAGTCCTCAGGTCCTCCGGATCGACCCCCGCAGCAACATCGTGGTCCGGAGATGGGTACAGCACGTCGATGACTCCGTCAAGACCCGTGTGCCGGAGGCGCGACTCCGTCCAGTACGCGCCGGACTCGGGATAGGCAACGATCCGTAGTCCTCGGTTCTTCAGGGCACGGAGCTTCTCGTCCACTCCGGGGTACAGCCTCGTCGTGTGCTTGCGCGCCGAATTCTGGGCATGCAGTGCGTCGTTGAAGACATCGAAAGGGTCACGTCCATCTGCGAACTCGACCAGTGCGGGGACCTCGCGGATCAAGTTGGAGTACTCCGTGGTGCCTCGCTGTTGGTGAACCGCCTTGATCTGCTGTTCCAGAGTCTGCCGGTTCGCCCCACTTATGGAGACGAGCCCGTCGAGCAGGGCGCTGAACGACTGATACCACGCCTCGAACCAGTCCCAGAGCGTGTTGTCCAGGTCCGTGATCAGCATGCGAGGTCCCACCGTCATGCTCATCACCCTAGTCATGGGTACCGACAAGAGCCTGAGTCCGAGCAGCTCTCAGGCGCGTTTCTGCAGGGCGGAGGCGAGCCCGTACTGCTGCTGGGGGTCGAGGGAGTACCCACCACGATGCCTGACCAGCATCCCGAGCGCCGAGGTGGCGCCTTTGAAGCGAACCTTGCAGACTTACCTGCAGTCCGTCGCGGACCCGTCGGCGACCGACGTCGTACGCGGCTTGGACGAGACCGTGCAGCCGGGGACCGGGTACCGGTGCCTGAATCCCGTGTGCGATCAGATGTGCGCGTGGCCCTCCGGCTACGCGGCCGGCAGACCGACCAGGTTCTGCTCGCGTAGCCGCCGTCAGATGTTCGACCGGGTGCAAGCACGTCTCGCCTGGGAGGTCGACACGTTGGAGGCGTGGCTGCAGCAGGCCGATCTACTGGCCAAGGATCGCGCCGTCCTCGAACGCGCCGCCGGCCAGCCCCGGTGGGCCCTGGAGCGCTACCCCGACACCGGGGTGGGGGTCGGCCGGCCCACGTCCTCACCCGGGAGCAGCTCAGGCTGACTCGCGCAGGGTCTCCCAGAGCTTCATCATTCCCATGATCGCCAGGATCTCCTCGCGGGAACGGTCGGCGGCGAGGCGCTCCAGTCCGCGCTGCTGACTGTCGGTGGCCTCGACGATGACCTCCTGGATGGTGCGCCACAGGTCCGGTCCGGAGAAGAAGTCGAGCTTGTTGTTGGCGGCAGCCTGGGCGCGCAGGTCCTCGTTCTCGAGCATCTTGCGCAGCACCGTCTCGACCGCGGAGACCTGGTCGCCGTCGGAGAGGCCGTCGCCGTCGAAGAGGGTGTTGATGTGGGCCAGCACCTCCGACCACGGCACCAGGTCGGCCTCGTGGCGGCCACGGGATCCGGCTGCCAGGACGGACGCGAGCCCCTCGGCCTGCCCGGTCGCCAGGTCGAGTTCCTGCTCGGGCTGCTTGTGCAGCGCGTGGTGGGTCAGGGTGACGTCGGAGAGGTCGATGGTGTCCTCGTGCCGGTTGGAGTCCTTGAGGGCCTCGGCGAGCAGCCGCGCGAAGGTCGCACGCTTCTCCAGCTCGACGTCGTCGTAGTCGACGATCGCGGCGAGGAAGTCATACGTGCCGACGAAGGTGCGCAGGTCACGGCGGAAGGTGTCGAGCCGGTCGACCTCGCTGTCGTCACGACTCTGCAGTGCCCGCCGGTATGCCGTGTTGAACCTTTCCTTGACCGGCGCCAGCGCGGCGGACAGTTTCCCCTGGCTGGGTTTGGTGGTCCCGTCACCCCAGTACGCCTTGGCGCACCCGTCGACGTCCATGGCGTCGAAGAGGGCGACCCCGGCGAGCTTGTCCCACTGGTCGAAGACGATGTTGGGGTCGCTTGCCTGCGTGAGGTAGGCGCCCTCGTAGTAGACCTTGAACGCGTCGAGCACGTCCTCGGCCTGGTTGACGAAGTCCAGCACGTAGGTGGTCTTGCCCGGATACACCCTGTTGAGCCGGGACAGGGTCTGGACGCACTGCACACCGTCGAGGCGCTTGTCGACATACATCGCGCACAGCAGCGGCTGGTCGAACCCGGTCTGGTACTTGTTCGCCACGATGAGCACCTGGTGCTCCCGCGTCCCCAGCGCCTCCGGGATGGTCCGGCCGCGCAGGTCGGTGTTCATCGAGTGCTCGGTGAACTCCTCCGGCCCGGACTCGGGGTCCTCGACCGAGCCGGAGAACGCGACCAGGGTGGCGACGTCGGTGAGGTGGTGCTCGGCGATGTACTTGTCCATCGCCAGCTTGTAGCGCACCGCAGACTTGCGGGAGTCGGTGACCACCATGGCCTTCGCATGACCGTCCAGCAGCGGCGCGACGTTAACGCGGAAGTGCTCGACGATGATCGCGACCTTCTGGCTGATGTTGTAGGGGTGCAGCTTGACCCACTGCATCACTGACTTCATGGCCTTGGACTTGTCGACCGTCTCGGAGTCGTAGTCCTGTCCACCGTGGACCAGCCGGAACGCCGTCCGGTAGGTCGTGTAGTTCTTGAGCACGTCGAGGATGAAGCCCTCCTCGATGGCCTGCTGCATCGAGTACAGGTGGAACGGGACCTTGTCGACCTCCCCTCCGGTGTCGGAGGTGCCGAACAGCTGGAGCGTCTTGCCCTTCGGGGTTGCGGTGAAGGCGAAGAAGGAGACGTTCGGCAGCGCACCCCGCCCCTCGAGCTCCAGCCGCACCAGGTCGTCGACGCCGACCGTGTCGTCCTCTTCGGTGACGTCGTCGAGAACCTTGCCCGACAGGGTCTGTCGCAGCTTGTTGGCCGACTCCCCGGTCTGAGAGGAGTGGGCCTCGTCGATGATCACGGCGAACCGCTTGCCCGCCAGCGACTTCGACTCCCGGATCGCCTCTAGCGCGAACGGCACCGTCTGGATCGTGACGACGATGATCGCCCCGCCGGTGGTCAGCGCCTCGGTCAAGGCCTGCGACTTGGAGGAGAACCGTTTCGCGAAGTCGCTGTCGGTGCCCTGCCCGATGGGCAGCACCACGCCCCGCTTGTGGTCGATCTGGTAGATCGCGTCCTGCAGCTGGTCGTCCAGCACCGTGCGGTCGGTGATCACCAGGATCGAGTCGAAGACCTTGTCCGAGCTGGCGTCGTGCAGCGTGGACAGCTGGTGCGAGAGCCACGCGATGGAGTTGGTCTTGCCCGACCCGGCCGAGTGCTGGACCAGGTAGCGCTGCCCTGGCCCCTTCTCCTTCGCATCCGCTAGGAGCGTGGTGACCGCATCGTGCTGGTGGTAGCGCGGGAAGATCACCGTCGAGGACCGGGTGACCCTGCCGGTCGCCGGGTCCTTGCGCTTGTTCACCTGCACGTGCATGAACTTGCCGAGGATGTTGAGCCAGGTGTCCTTTGCCAGCACCTCTTCCCACAGGTATGCCGTGGCAGCCCCGTCCGGGTTCGGCGGGTTCCCGGCATGACCGGCGTTGCCGCGGTTGAACGGCAGGAAGGGCGTCTCCGGACCATCGAGCCGGGTGGTCATGTAGACCTCGCTGTTGTCCACCGCGAAGTGCACGAGGGCCCGGTGCCCTGGAGCCAGCAGCGGTTCCCGGCGGCGGGTCTTGGGGTCCACCGGCGGGCGGTCATGGCGGTACTGGCGGATCGCCTCGTGCACGTCCTGCTGGAACTCGCTCTTCAGCTCGGCTGTCGCCACCGGCAGCCCATTGACGAAGAACACCAGGTCGATCGAGTCGGTCTTGTTCTCCGAGTAGTAGACCTGCCGGGCGACCCGAAGCCGGTTCTGGGCGTAACGCTTCGTCGTCGTCGGGTTCATCGACTCAGCCGGACGGAACTGGCACAGGTCCAGTTGCTTGGTGGACTTGAACCCGTAGCGCAACGCGGCCAGAGTCCCGCCGCCCGCGTCCAAGGGGCGGTCCAGCGACTCGGCAAGCCGGTCCAGCAGTCGCTCCCGGTCCTTATCGGTCTTCACGATTGCAGCGAGTGTTTCCGGCTGGGTGGCCTCCAGCCAGGCGAACAGGTCATCGGCCCACAGCGCCCGCTTCTTGTCGTAGCCGGTGGAGCCTGGCTCGTAGACCCACCCATGCGCCCCGAGGTGGTCGCACAACTCGTCCTCGAGCTGCCGCTCGTGCTCCACCGCCACGCCTCAGCCCGCCTTCCCGTAGGTGGTGACGTCCAACTTGCCCGTCACCGCCGCCGTGATCAAGGCCGCACGCCGCTCCCTCAGCTTGGAGCTCAGCTCCTGTGCCTTGGCCACCATCGCATCAACCTTGGGTGCATCGGCCGCCAACGCGCGCGCCACCTCGACCTGAGACTCCACGTGCGGCAATGGCATGGGCAAGTTGAGGAGGTCTTCCTTGCTGACGTTCTGCATCGAGTGGCTGGCCCCTGTTGCCTCCAGTTCGATTGCCTGACGAATGCGGGGGGTTCCCAGGAACGACGAGACGAACCAGGGATCGGCGACCCGTCGGTCCACCGTGATCGCGTAGGTTTTGTCGCTCAGCATCAGACGCGGGTAGTCAGCCTCCACCACTGCGGCACTTCCCACGAGGTCCCTTGTACTTGCTCGCGACATGACGATCTCCCCACGGCGGACGACAGTCTCGACGCGCGGTTCAGCGTCCGCGGGCAGCAACTTGTTCTCCTGAGGCCGGAAGACTCCACCATTGACACAGCCCGTCTTGAGCACACCCCACTCCGTCACCCCGTCGGCCGGGACCGACTCACACTGCGGGCTCCACCCCTGCCGCATCTCGGTCACGAAGTGCTTGAGGCGTGCCCCAGACTCAAGGTCGAGCACCGATTCCACAGCTTGCGCGTTCGCTGACCGGTGATGTTCGCGAAGGCGGGCGACCAGCGCATCCTGCTTGCCGAGGAGCGCGTCAATCTTCGCCGTCTCGCGGTCCAGGAAATCTGCGATAACAGCCTGTTGCTGCAGGTCCGGCATCCAGATCGAGAGCTTGCCGATGTCGCTCTGGCGAAGCCCTACTCTGGTTACTCCAGTGGCGAGAACCTGCCATTGCTGTGCCGCGGCCGACGACGCCAAGGACCAGTAGAGGTAGCGGGGGTGGACGGCACGCTCGCTTGGTCTGGCGATCGCAACGTGGTAGCCACACACCAGCGGCGAAGAGGTCTGGACGTAGGCCGGCACGCCGATGTCATCTGCCGTCTCCGAGTCCTTCGTGAACAAGGTATCGCCTGGCGCGATGGAGAATCTCCTGATCTCGTCTGGCGTCGCCGTGGCGCTCATGAAGATGAGCCCGTCCACGATGGCGTTGTTCTTGTAGACATCCACGTAGTTGCACAGCCGAACGGGTACCTCCCCCTCGACCGTGTGCTTGTCCACCGTGCTCACCGAGACCTCGGCGACGTGACTGAGGCGGCTGAACGTCACGAGTCGAGCTCCGCGAAGAGGTCCTGGATCTCGACGATGAGCCGCTTGACGTCCGCGTCGATCTCCTCCAGCGGGCGGGGCGGGACGTACTCGTAGAAGTGCCGGGGGAAGGGGATCTCGTACCCGATCTTGGTCTTCGCGTGGTCGACCCAGGCGTCGGGGACATAGGGGAGGACTTCGCGGGCGACATACTCGTCGATGTCCTGGCCGAGAGGGACGTTCTCGGTGTCCCGGAGCTTGGAGTCCGGCTCGGTGTTTCCCTTGGCGTCGGTGCAGACCTCCGCGGTCTCGTCACGCTCGCCCAGTGCTGCGTGGATGGCCTTGCGGACCGGGGATCCGACCTGGAGGTCGGCTTCACCGAGTGCCTTGCCCAAGGCCTGGTCGAACGCGGGCCGCTCCTTCCACACCGTCTTGCGGTCGAGGGTCTGCAGGGCCCGGCGCAGCTGCTCCTGGGTGGTCTCGTCGAGCTTCTGCACCGCCTTGGCCTCGATTGCCGCATCGATCCGCTCGGCCGTGGCCTGGAACGACAGCCGCAGCGGACGTTCAACGGTGATCGTGTGGAAGCCAAACGCCTCGCCCGGGAAGACCTTGGAGCGCTTGTCGTCGACGTCGTCGAACGCGGCATACAGCTTGACGAGGGTCTCGATGTCGGTCGGTGACAGCTCCTTGCGCTTGGACCCCAGCGACTTGCGCATCTTGGTGAACATCTGCGAGCCGTCGATGAGTTGGACGTAGCCGCGGCGCTCGACGGGCTTCTTGCGGTCGAGCACCCAGATGTAGGTGGCGATGTCGGTGTTGTAGAACATGTCGGTCGGCAGGGCGATGATCGCATCCAGCAGGTCTGACTCGATGACCCACCGGCGGATCTCTGACTCACCGGAACCGGCCCGTCCGGTGAACAGCGGGGACCCGTTGAGGACGATCGCGGCCCGTCCGCGGACGTTCTCGTCGTCGGGGTCGACGGTGCGCATCTTGTCGATCAGGTGGAGCAGGAACAGCATGGACCCGTCGGAGACGGCGGGCAGGCCGGGGCCGAAGCGTCCGTTGAAGCCGAGCTGCTTGTGCTCCTTGACGACCTCGCGCTGCGAGGTCTTCCACTCCACTCCGAACGGCGGGTTGGACAGGCAGTAGTGGAAGTCCTTGCCCGCGTGGGCGTCGTCGGTGAGAGTGTTGCCCAGGGCGATGGCGTCCACCGGCTGGCCCTTGATAATCATGTCCGCCTTGCACACGGCATACGAGCTGGGGTTGATCTCCTGACCGGCCATCAGCAGGCGGGCAGACGGGTTCTGCTCCCGCAGGTGCTCGTCCATCGTCGAGAGCATCCCGCCGGTGCCCGCGGCTGGGTCGTAGACGCGGCGGTTCACGGCCTTGCCCGGGGTGGTCGCATCCTCGTCGCCGACCAGCAGCAGGTCGACCATGAGCGCGATGACCTCACGCGGGGTGAAGTGCTCACCAGCGGTCTCGTTGCTCGCCTCCGCGAACTTGCGGATCAGCTCCTCGAACACCGAGCCCATCTCGGTGTTGCTGACGTGCTGGGGGCGCAGGTCCAGCTTGGAGAACTCCTGGACCACCAAGTAGAGGGCGTTGGCCTCCTCGAGCCGCTGCACCTGCTCCTCGAACCCGAACCGGGTGAAGACGTCGCGGACGTTGTCGCTGAAGCCGTCGACGTAGGAAAGCAGGTTGGCCTTGATGTTGGCGCTGTCGCCAGTCAGCGACGGGAGCGTGTAGGGCGAGGTGTTGTAGAACGAGTACTTCGAGGCCTTGCGCAGTTTGACGTCCAGCAGGTCCTTGGCCGTGCGTTCACCTGAGCGCTCCTGCTCGGCCAGCACCGCGTCCTTCGTCGCCGCCAGGACGCAGTCCAGCCGGCGCAGGATCGTCATCGGCAAGACGACGTCGCCGTACTCCTTGGGCTTGTACGGCCCGCGCAGCAGGTTGGCGATCGACCAGATGAAGTTGGCGTCCGGCTTCGACGGCACAGTGGGGCGTCCTCTCGTGGTGCGTGGACCCATCCTTGCCCATCAGGCCAGCCTCTCGGTGGAGCGGTCTTGCCCGCGCCGTGCGAGGCGCGGGCAAGACCGAAGGTCAGGCCGCCCGAATCAGCACGAAGCCTCGGCGGCGGCTCTCCTGAAGGTTGTCTCTCAGCTCGCGGGCGATCAACTCGTCGAACCCCTCCGGAGTCCGGCAGCCGCAGGATGAGCCACCCCCAGGGCCGTAGCCCCTAGGAGCCGAGTCCTCACAGCGCAGGTCCGGCGGGACCCCTCGCTGCAGGGTGACACAGAGGTCGTGCTCGCAGGCTCGACCCACCAGTTTGACGCGACAGCGATGCGGTGACATCGCCACCTCCTTCTCGACCCAAGTTGGGCCGGGTCTGGGAGGCCTCTAGACTTGGCGACTGCTACATCGAGGTTGTCTAGATGACCTCCGGCGGGGCGAGCGTTGCAAGCGCTCGTCCCGCTTCTTCTTGTGGACATGGACCCGTCTCTGCGGGCGGGCCCATCCTGACAGCCACCACTGACAGCTGCCGGGCTCTCGGGGTAGGCCACGCGGTTGCGCGACGCTCCGGCGACCTGACCATTCATAACCAAATCTTTGCTTTCCACCGCTCATTGATAAGCGGCAGGAATGTTACATACGGACGGTCGCTGCGCAAGATTGGCTGCATCTCGACACCGGGATCCGGCAGCTCCACGACGTCCTCGTGACCCGGCTCAGAAGTTGCTGGCCATGTTGGTGAAGCGGCTGTAGTGCCCCTGGAAGGCCACGACAACCGTGTCGGTCGGGCCATTCCTGTGTTTGGCGACAATGACGTCAGCCTCGCCCTCGCGAGGAGACTCCCGTTCGTAGAGTGACTCGCGGTGCAGCAGGATCACGACGTCGGCGTCCTGCTCGATCGAGTTGTGGACCGCGATGCCGTTGGCCACGAAGTTGTGGCCTCCGAGCACGGTGGCGTCGTAGACCTCCTCGACGCCCACCAGCTCCACCGACCGCACCTCGTCCCAGAAGACGTCGTTCACGGCGTGGAGCTCGAGGTCGGCGCTGCCCAGCACGGTGGCGATCCGTCCCAGCCGCTCCCGAGAGGGCGCGCTCTTGTAGAGCGTGGACCCGCAGTACTGCGTACCTATCGCGGCCTGGAACTCGCGCGTCGTCATGCCCTGCTCGCTCATGACCCGTCGGACATCGCCCCACACCTCGCGGGGCACGGTGTCGACGTTGGTGTTGGCCTGCCGGTCGCGGATGATCTCCAACAGCTGCGCGGCAGACGCAGAGCGCCCTCCGAAGACCCCGATCTCCTGCAGGAAGCGTCGCTGCGAGTCGGACCCTGAGATGTCGAGGGTGTACCCCGGCCGATAGCCCTGCTTGTTGACGGTCCTCACCCGCCCGGAGATGCCGAACCGCAGCAGGAGGCGGCTGACGTCGTCGATCAGGCGACGGGAGGTTGACGCGTAGTAGATGCGGCCGCCGTTCTGGTGCTTGTCGACGGTCACCGAACCATCCGTCGACCAGAGGTGGTGCAGGAACAGGGAGATCTGACGCTTGGACAGCGAGAACACAGGGTCGGGCACGTACTTCTCATGACTGCGCAGGCCGAAGACACCGAGATCGTCGAGCCACTCAGCGATGGGGTTCCGCCGTCCCCGAGCCAGCCGGAAGGGTGCTCGCAGCCGCAACGTCGTGCACCTGGCGGCGGCATACTCGTCGCGCACGGCGACCACACCGAACGACAGCGCCGCCGCGGTGACCGCGCGCAGGTTCTCCTCGTCGATCGACGCATACCGCAGCGGCTGCCGCTTGACCATCGAACCGTCACCCAGCATGTGCGCGAGCAGCACCACACGGTGGTCGTCGGCCCACGGCTCGTGCTGCTCGGGGGCTGGCACGTGGCGTGGCACCGCGATGCGGTCACCGGCATGCAGGTCGCCGAGGGCCTTCCAGCCGTCGTAGGCCAGGAAGGGATGGTTCTCCGTCGCCGTCAGGGTCTTGCCGGAGGTGAGCGTGAGCCGGAACACCGGCCGGGTCCCTGTGGCGAAGACATGGGTGAGGTGCCGCCGGACATGCCGCAAGGACTCGTCCAGCGACCAGACCGGCACGTCCGTGGCGCCGTCGGCGTGCAGCTCCCCGAGGGTGACCTCCGCCCCCGTGTCGGCGCGCAGCACGCGCGTGTCGGCCGTGAGGCAGCCGGACTCGCGCAGATCGCTCATCTGCGGTTTCTTGTCCGTCCGCTGCTCGGGACCACGGTTGAGCTGCGACAACGCGATGACCGGCACCTCGAGCTCCTTGGCGAGCAGCTTGAGCGCCCGGGAGAACTCCGCGACCTCCTGCTGACGCGACTCGACCCGCTTGCCCGAGCTCATCAGCTGCAGGTAGTCGATGATCACGAGCTTGAGGTTGTTGCGCTGCTTGAGCCGCCGGCACTTGGCCCGGATCTCCATGAGCGACATGTTCGGGCTGTCGTCGACGAAGAGCGGCGCATCTGTGATCCGGCCCTGGGTCTCGGCCAGCCGGGTCCAGTCGCGGTCGCGCATGTTGCCCTTGCGCATGTTCTGCAGCGGGATCTCGGACTCGGCCGACAGCAGCCGCATGGTGATCTCGGTGCGGCTCATCTCCAGGGAGAAGACGACGGTCGCCATCTGGTGCTTGATCGCCGCCGAGCGGGCCACGTCCAGGGCCAGTGTCGAATTGTGCGTCGGGATCATCGACCGGCCCGCGAGATATAGATGGTCAGCAGCCTCGACCTGCACGCAGCGGACCGGGACCGACTCCAGAGCGCGCACTTCGCGGATCTGCCAGCTGTCGGCGTCCTCTCCCCCGCGCTCCACGCCCATCAGGATCCCCGACTCGAGGGCTCGCCCGACCTCGCCCGTGGTGAGCACCTGGCTCCCCTCCGGTCCGCGAACCGCCCACAAGTGCTCCTCGTCCGCCACGATCACCGAGCCGTCCGAGAACTCGACCTCGTAGCAAGGTCTGCCCTCCATCACCTCGGTCGCCGCGACGACCCTCGTGGGGCGACCGTCAGCACCCAGCAGCGCGTCGCCCACGGTCACCTCGCCCATCGTGGTCCAGCCGGCGGGCGTCGGCAGCGGTGTGTCCAGCGCGAGCGCCTTGCCCACAGCTGGCCTGGCAGCCACGATCACCATCTGCCCCGGGTGCAGCCCGTTGGTCAGCTCGTCCAGCTCGGTGAAGCCGGTCGGCACCCCGGTCATCTCCCCCGAGGACCCGGCGGCGTGCTCGATCTCGTCCATCGTGGGCTCGATGAGCATGCCGAGCGCCTGGTAGTCCTCGCCCCCGCGCTTGTCGGCGACGGCATACACCTCGGCCTGGGCCGCGTTGACGATGTCCTCGACGTCACCGCCCTGGTAGCCGATCTGCACGATCCTCGTGCCGGCGTCCACCAGCCGCCGCAGCACCGCGCGCTCGGCGACGATCTCGGCGTAGAAAGCTGCGTTGGCCGCGGTGGGCACCTCCGCGATCAGCTGGTGCAGGTATGCCGTGCCCCCCACCCGTTGCAGGTCGCCCCGCTTGGTCAGCTCGTCGCCGACGGTGATCGCGTCGACCGGCTCCCCCCGCGAGTAGAGGTCGACGCAGGCCTCGAAGATCATCTCGTGCGCGGGGCGGTAGAAGTCGGGCGCCCGCACCATCTCCGAGCACTCGGCGATGGCGTCCTTGGACAGCATCATCGAGCCCAGAGCGCTGCGCTCGGCGGCGACGTCCTGCGGCGGGAGGCGGTCCTCCGGGCCGCTCGGCGGACCCTGGTCCGGCGGTCCGTAGACCTCCACATCGCTCAGCGTCATGCCGCCTCCACACCTGTCGTCAGCTCGTGCGAGAAGTCCAGCACCCACCGCCGACAGACCCGCAATCGGCCCACCGTACGGCCACCACGACGTGCGCGCAGCATCCCCGTGTGGACGACCTGGGGACACCGTGTGGACGCCGTGGGGACAACCGACGCAACGGCCCAGCACGGGGTGTGGACACACCTGTGGAAACTCACGGAACTTTCGTCACACCGGGCCTCTGACCTGCGGCGATGCGGCGCCACCGCTGTGGATGAAAGAAAGTCGGTGGCCCGTGACAGACTCACGGCGTGGCGGAGCGAGACCGGGGCGGCGTGGGCGGCCAGGGCCAGGCGCGGGAGATCCTGCGCCTCGCCGTGCCTGCCTTCCTGGCGCTGGTGGCCGAGCCGCTCTTCCTGCTCGCCGACTCGGCGATCGTCGGCCACCTCGGCACCTCGGCCCTCGCCGGTCTCGGCGTCGCCAGCGCGGTGCTGCTGACCGCGGTCAACATCTTCATCTTCCTCGCCTACGGCACCACCGCCGTCGTCGCGCGCCGGCTGGGGGCGGGCGACGAGCGCGGCGCGGTCAGCGCCGGCGTCGACGGCATCTGGCTCGCCCTGCTGCTCGGCGCCGTCGGCGCCGTGGTCACGGCCGTGCTCGCGCAGCCGCTCGTCGAGCTCTTCGGCGCCGGCCCGGCCGTCGTCGCCGAGGCGGTGACCTATCTGCGCTGGTCGGCCATCGGCATACCCCCGATGCTGGTCGTCCTGGCGGCCACCGGCGTGCTCCGCGGCCTGCAGGACACCCGCACCCCGCTGGTCGCCTCGGTCGTCGGCTTCACCGGCAACGCCGCGCTCTCGCTGCTCCTCGTGCACGGCGTCGGGTGGGGCATCGCCGGCGCCGCGATCGGGACGGTGATCGCCCAGACCGGTATGGCGCTCGGCCTCGTCCTCGTGGTCGTCCGGGGAGCGCGACGGCTGGGCTCCTCGCTCACCTTCCACGGGGCCGGGGTGCTCCGGGCGGCGCGCGGGGGCATACCCCTGCTGGTCCGGACCATCGCGCTGCGTGCCGCGCTGCTGCTCACCACCTGGTCGGCGGCGGGGCTCGGGGACGAGCAGCTCGCCGCGCACCAGGTGGCGCTGACCGTGTGGTCGACCCTGGCCTTCGCCCTGGACGCGCTCGCCATCGCCGCCCAGGCCCTGACGGGCAAGACCCTGGGCGCCAGCGACGTGGACGGCACCCGCGCGGCGACCAGGCTGATGGTGAGGTGGTCGATCTGGTTCGGCGTCATCCTCGCCGTGCTCATCGTCGCCCTGCACCGGGTCATCCCGCTGGGCTTCAGCCAGGACGGCGAGGTGCGCTCCGCCCTCGCCGCCGCGCTCATCGTGGTGGCGATCGGGCAGCCGATCGCCGGGATCGCGTTCATCCTCGACGGCGTCCTCATCGGTGCCGGCGACACCCGCTGGCTCGCGTGGGCGCAGACCGCCGCGACGGTGGCCTACCTGCCGATGGTGCTCGGGGTGCGGCTGAGCGGCGTCGACGGCACCGTCGGGCTGGTCTGGCTGTGGGTCGCCTTCACCGGCTTCATGACCGTGCGGTCGGTGCTGATGTGGCGCCGTGCACGGGGCGAGGCGTGGATGGTCGTCGGCGCCGAGCGCTGACCCTCAGCCGCGACGCCCACCCCTGCCCAGACGCTCCCGGGTCACGGTGAAGCCGCGCGACGGCACGACCACCCTCCGCCCCGCAGGCTGCCAGCCCTCGAAGTCGCCGTCCGCGTCGAAGCGCGCCCCGGCCGTGTCACCCAGAGCGGAGACCCGGGCCCGCGCCGGGGTGGAGCCGGCATACAGCACCGCGCTGTCGCCCGTCGTGGCGTAGGTGACGGTCGCGACGGCGGGGCGGATCACGAGCGCGTCCAGCCGCAGCGCACCATCGCTCGTGCACCGGACGGTCACCGGCCCACCGGGCAGCGACGTGGGGAGGAGCTGCGGGACCAGGCTCCCGTCGACCTCGGTCAGGCCCGCCGGGCCCGTGCCGCCGTTGGCGGTGCTGCCCAGGTCGGCACCACCGACGACCTCCCAGGAGGCAGACCCCGCCTCCTCGGCCCGTCGCCAGGACAGCGGATGCGCCCAGCTGCCCTCGGCGACGTCCAGGTCGAACTCGACCCACTCGCCCTCCGGCACCTCGACGTAGCCGCCCCCGACGAGGTTGCCCTCGCCCGTCCACGCCCCTTCCTCCCGCTGCACGACCCGGCACCCCGGGCTGAGCCGGGCCGACTCGGCGTCCAGGGCCTGCAGCCCGTCGAAGGACTCGATGCCCCTGATCGACCTGGCGACCGCGGCGACGCGTGGGTGGTCGTCGAGCAGCATCATCGTCAGCAGCCCGTGGATGGTCGACTCCGCGCCGGAGTTGCGGTTCACCCGACCATCGGTCTCCACGCCGTCGAAGGTGACGCCCGTGGCCGGGTCGTAGGTGGCCGTGCCCGCCGTGTTCGCGCCGAAGAACCAGCCCGCCGCCAGCCCGGCGAGCTCCCTCAGCCCCGGGCCACCACCCGCGTCCGCAGCGGCCAGCGCACCAGCGACCCGGCCGTGCGCGCCGTAGGCGATCTGCGCCTCCGCGGGGACCGGCGCCCAGGCGTTGTGCGGCCCTCCCGTCGTCAGCACCTGCGGGGTGAAGGTCCCGGCGTCGGCCACCGCGGCCCGCACCCAGTCGCGGCGGCGGCGCCAGCGGCCCGCCAGCGCCAGCGCCTCCGGCGCGGCGGCGCCCCAGGCGTGCCAGAAGCCGAGAGAGCCGGTCCACGGCAGGACGGCGCCGAACGGCCAGGCACCGTCGCGGCTGGTCCCCATCGCGGCGATCGCCTCGGTGTAGCGGTGCGCCGCCCGGCCGATCCGCCGGTCGTGCGGGCAGGCCCGGGCAGCCGCCACCAGCCCCAGCACCGCCTCGGCGGTGGCGTCGGCCCCACCGGCGATCAGCCATCCGGGCAACGGCACCCCGTCGCTGGTCACCCACCGGCCGTAGCGCCCCAGCGACTCCCGCTCGAGCGCGTCGAGGCACAGCCGCAGCCGGCGGAGCAGGAAGCGCCCGAAGGCCGGCTCGCCCCGCCGGAAGGCGGCATACCCCTCACCCAGCGCCCAGACGGTCCGCGCCAGCCAGTAGGACTCCGCGGAGTCGGAGGGATCAGGCAGCTCCACCGGCTCCGCGCTGGGGTTGAGCGTGCCGTCCGCCTGCTGCCACAGCACCACCCGGCCGGCGTCCGGTCCGCTGTCGTTCTGCAGGTAGGTGAGGGTGCGCAGCAGCTGGTAGGCCTGCTGCTTGCTCCGCCGGTCGCCGGTCCGGCGCCAGTCCCGGACGAAGACCACGGCGGCGCGCGCGATGTCGTCGGTGTTGTAGGCACCCTGGGTGTAGTGGCCGGTGGCCGGGTCCAGCGTCCCGCCCCCGACGCGACGGAAGCCGTCCCCGTCCGCATCGGCATACGTCCACGGGGCCAGCCCGGTCGGGTCGTCGTCGAGGTCGAAGGTCGTGTGCGTCGCGAGCGGTGGCAACGGCACCTCGTCCAGCAGGAAGCGCAGGTGGGCGAGGTTGGTCAGCCGCCGCCTGCTCCGCGGAGGGCCCGCAAGCGCGGGTGGCGCGAGGAGCGTCCCGGCGGGAGCGGCGGCGGACACGGCGAGGAAGGTGCGACGGGTGGTCATGCGCGGATCTCCTGCTCGGTTGCGGCGCCCAGGGAGGACCCCCAGCGCTCGTTCGGGTCGTGCACGGCGACGGCGAGAGTCGTGTCGGACTGGCCGTAGTAGGCGAACCACAGGCCCCGGAAGTGCACGAGTCCCTCGACGAAGGTGACGTTGGACACCAGGCCGTGGGTGTCTTCGAAGGACTGGGGGCGCAGCCACGGCTCCTGCAGCCGGGCCAGCACCCGGGTCGGATGGTCGGGGTCGATCGCGATCTGGCCGCACCGGTAGTCGACGTCGACCGATCCGTCGTCGTGCACCGTGCGGGTCGCCCCGTTGGTCAGCATGAGCAGCAGACCGTTGTCGGTCAGCACGGGTGAGGTGCCGATCTCCACCAGGTCGGCGTCGAAGGAGCCGGGCGTCGGGGCATACATCGGCTCGGTGTCCGGCGTGCCCGGCGTCCAGTGGATCAGGTCCTCGCTGGTCGCCCAGTAGATCCCGCCCTCGCCGAAGTACATCCACCACTTCCCCTGCATCTGCACCGGCACGATCACCCCGGCCTTGGACCAGTTGAAGCCGCGGGGGTCGACGGTCGCGAAGGTGTCGAAGTCGGCGAACAGCGGCCCGTGCTTGGTCCAGGTATGCAGGTCGGTCGAGGTCGCCAGGCACAGCTGCGCGCTGTGCCTGTCCCAGCCGGTGTAGGTGAGGTAGTAGGTGCCGTCGACGAGCGCGATCCGGGGGTCCTCGCAGCCGTAGCGCTCGTAGTCCTCGCTCGGCGACAGGATCGGCTCCTCCTCCCGCTCGAAGGTGTAGCCGTCACGGCTCCGGGCCAGGCCGACGTGGGAGACGATGTCCTCCGCGTGGGCCCGGTAGAGCAGCACCACCTCGTCCCCGTCGACCAGGGCGGCCGGGTTGTAGAGGTTGGCCGACTCCCAGGAACCCCCGCGCGGCCGCAGGATGGGGTTGTGCTCGTAGGGCACGAAGGGACCCAGGGGGAAGTGCGCTCCGGTGAACATGAGGATCAACCCTTCACGGCGGTGCCGAGGTCTGAGGCGGTGAAGTACCGCTGGAACAGAACGAACAGGACGACGACGGGGAAGGCCAGCGCAGCCGCGCCAGCCAGGATGGCGCCGTTGGGGTTGGCGGTGGACTGGGCCACGTTCGAGATGTAGTTGGCGAGCGAGACGGCCATCGGCTGCAGGCTGGCGTCTTTGGTGATGAGGAAGGGCCAGAGGAACTCGTTCCACGGGCCGATGAAGGTCACGAGGATCACGGTGACCAGGGCCGGCCGCACCAGCGGCGCCGCGATGGAGGTGAGGATCCGCAGCTCGCCGGCACCGTCGATCCGGGCTGCCTCGAACATCTCCTGCGGGAGGGCCTTGAAGAACTGGGTGAAGATGAACACCGCGGTGGTGTTGATCGCGAACGGCGCGATCATCCCGAGATAGGTGTCACCCAGTCCGAAGCCCCGGGTGATCTGCACGTAGAGCGGGATCATGAGCAGCTGGAAGGGGACCATCTGGACCAGCAGCATCAGGACCCAGGTCGCCCCGCGACCGCGGAAGTCCAGGCGGGCCATGGCATACCCCGCCAGGAGCCCGAAGACGACGGTGCCGAGCAGAACCCCGCTGGTGAAGATGAGCGAGTTCAGCAGGGACCTGACCAGGTCGACCCGGGCGTCGATCGCCGCGAAGTTGCCCAACGTCCACCCCGAGGTGGGGAAGAGGTTGTCCGGGGTGTTGGTCGGGGCCTCCTGGAAGGCGCCGACCACCATGAAGTAGAAGGGGAAGGCGAAGATCAGCGCGGCGGTGGTGAGCAGCAGGTAGCGCACCCAGACGAAGCGGGGCCGTCCCATGTCAGGCCTCCCTGTTGACCCGGTTGGCGACCAGCGAGAGCAGGCCCACGACGATGACCAGCAGCATGCCGATCGCCGCCGCCGTGTCGGGGTTCTGCTGCTGGATGCCCTGCTGGTAGATGAGCAGGACGGGGGTCGCCGACGCGCCGTCGGGCCCGCCGCCGTTGGTGAGCAGGTAGGGCTCGGTGAAGAGGTTGGCGCCGGTGATGATGGCCAGGATGAGCACGAGCGTCGTCACCGACCGCACGCCGGGGACCGTCACGTGCACGAAGCGTTCCCAGGCGTTGGCCCCGTCGGTCATGGCCGACTCGTGCCGCTCCCTCGGCACGTTCTGCAGCGCGGCGAGGTAGAGCAGGATGTAGAAGCCGAGCTGCTTCCAGGTCACGTAGAGCGCGATCGTCGGCATCGCCAACGCCGAGTTGATGAGCCACGACGGCGACGGTGCCAGCGGTCCGAGGACGCTGTTGACCAGACCTCCCGAGGAGAAGAGCAGCATCCACACACCCACCAGCGAGACGCTGGCCGTGAGGTAGGGGACGTAGAAGGCGATGCGGTATGCCGACACCCACCGGACCCCGCTGTCGAGCGCGGTCGCCAGCACCAGGGCGAGCACGACGGTCAGCGGCACGTTGATGACCAGGAAGACCGCGGTGTTGCGGAAGGAGCGCAGCACCTGCGGGTCGGTGAGCACGCTGACGAAGTTGTCGAAGCCGACGAAGGGCTTGGCCACGTCGACACCGGGCGCGGTGAAGAAGTAGTCGTGGAAGGCGATGTAGACCGCGAAGCCCAGCGGGTAGGCGAAGATCACCCCCACGAAGACGAGGTAGGGCAGCGCGAACAGCCCGCCGATCGGCTGCGCACCCAGCACCCGGGTGCGCAGCCGGACACGGTCGGCTGCCGGGGCAGCGGTCACGTCGTCAGCCCTGCGCGAGCTCGTCGACCTCGGTCGACGTCTGGCTGAGGAAGTCCTCGATCGACGTCGACCCGAAGATGACGGCCGCCGAGTAGCCGTCCCGGAAGGCCTGCCATGCCTCGACCGAGTTCGGGATGCTCGGCACGTCCCCCACGCGCTCCGCCTGCTCGGCGAAGGCCACGTAGTCGGGGTTGGCCTCGAAGTAGTCGGCGTAGGTGCCGGCCAGGTCCGTGCGCAGCGGCATCTGGCCGGTCAGCTCGAGCAGCTGGCCGTCGCTGTCGGTGCTGGTCGCGAACTTGAGGAACTCCCACGCCGTGCCCTGGTTCTCGCAGGTGGTGAACATCGACACGTTCTTGGAGTCCGCGAAGGTGTAGACGTCCTCGGTCCCCGAGCTGGTGGGGACCGGCATGAAGCCGACGTCGACGGTCTCGGCATACGAGGGGATGGCCCAGGGGCCGGCCAGCTGCATGGCCGTCGTGCCTGCTGACATGGCGTCGTCCGTCGACGCCTCCTTCGGGGCCAGCCCGTCCTCGTAGACCGTGGCCCAGAACTCCGCGACGGCACGGCCCTCGTCGCTGTCGAAGGTCGCCGCACCCTCCTCGACCAGCGTGGTGCCGCCGGTCTCGGCGAGATAGAGCGGGTAGAAGTCGAACCAGGGCTGGTAGAACTCGTTCGTGGGCGAGGGCCAGATCGCGCTGTCGGACGCCCCGGACTCGACGATCTGCCGTGCCCCGGCGAGGAAGTCCTCGTGGGTGGTCATCCCCGGGTCCTCCGGGTCCAGCCCCGCCTCCTCGAAGAGGGTCTTGTTGTACATGATCATCACCGGGTTGGACTTCCACGGGAGCTGGTAGTAGCTGCCGTCGATCGCATACGCCCCGGCGCCCTCGCCGCCCCGCTCCTCGATGTAGCTCGTGCCGTCCTCGAACGAGGACAGGTCCACCAGCCCACCCTGCCGCACCCAGCCGGACACGGCCGCGGTGGCGATGTTGAACACCAGGCACGGCGCCGTGCCGGCGGTGATGGCCGCGGTGATGGCCTCCTCGGAGGAGGAGCCCGCGGGGATCTCCTGCGCCGTGACCTGCTGGTCGGGGTTGTCGGCGTTCCAGGCCTCGACCACCGACTCGCCCCAGGCGAGCTCCTGCTCGTTGTTGGACAACCAGATCTCGATCGCCCCGGTCGCCGCAGCAGCCTCGCTGTCTCCGCCGCTCTCGCTGCCACCGCCGCCGCACGACGCGACCAGCAGTCCGCTCGTCACCAGGGCACAGGGTCGGATGAATCTCATGGTTACTCCTTGGATGAGGTGTGGTTTCAGCGCCGGGACGCTGTGCTGTCCCGGAGCCGCAGGCGGGTGCAGTCGAGGGTGACCGACCGAGGGGTTCCACCGGCGATGTCGTGCAGCAGGTGCTCCGCCGCCACCTCGCCGCGCCGGTGCGGATCGGTGGAGACACTGGTCAGGCCGGGCGAGAGGTGGGCGGAGAGATGGTCGTCGTCGAAACCGGCCACGGCCAGGTCGTCCGGCACGCGCAGTCCGAGCGACCGCGCGTAGGACAGACCGGCGATCGCCATCGTGTCGTTGGCATAGACGATCGCGCTCGGCCGGTCAGGGAGCTGGAGCAGCTCGGCGGTGAGGTCGCGGCCGCTGCGGGCCGTGAAGTCCCCCTGGCGCAGCAGTTCCTCGTCGCCGACGCGCTCGAGGTAGGCCTGGGCGCGGACCCGGGAGTGGACGTAGCCCATCGGCCCCGAGACGTGGGCGATGCGGGTATGCCCGTGCGCCAGCAGGTGGTCGATGAGCTCGTGGACCGGTGCGGCGTCGTCGGTGCGGACGCACGAGAAGGAGCTCTGGCCGTCGTAGGCGCCGAGCAGCACCGCCGGGGTCCCGAGACCCTGGAGGAGCGGCACCCTCCAGTCGTCCTGGTGCAGATCCAGCACGATCACGCCGTCGGCCCTCCCCTGCGCGATCGCCCGGTAGGCACGCTCCTCACCGGACCGCGTCCTCGCGACCTGGAGCACGAGGGCCACCTCGCGCGGCGCGAGGACCGACTCGACGCCGGCGATGAAGGCGGGGAAGAACGTGTCGGAGGCGAGGATCTCCGGGTCGCGGGCGAGCACGATGCCGATGGCGTTGGCCCGACGGGTGGCGAGGGCCCGAGCGGGCGAGCTCGGCACCCAGTTGAGCTCCTCCGCTGCCGCGATGACGCGCGCCTTGGTGGCCTCGCTGATGGGCCGCTTGCCGCTGAAGGCGTGCGAGACGGTCGCCTTCGTCACGCCAGCTGCGCTGGCGACGTCACCGATCGTCGGTCGACCCATCACACGCTCCTTGTGCGGTTGGACCTGGTCAGAGTAAACCGGTTTGACAGCAGAGGTCAACCGGTTTGACAACTCTTTCCCACGTTTTCGACATCTGCTTTCGTCGCCATGGCGACGATTCGAGAGGTCGAATTCGGGCAGGTCGCTGGCCTGTGGACGACGAACCCGGTCCTGGGGCGGACTCGGCAACACTGGCGGTATGCCGTCCCGCACCGAGCGCGCTGCTCTCGCCAGGCTGGAGCACCACCGCCGCCATCGCCTCGCGCGGGAGCTCGCCGCGCCCTACGACGGGGTCGTGACGCTGAAGATGCTGGGCAGGCACGGGCTCACCCGCGGCCAGATCCTGGTGGAGATCGAGCGGGGAGCGTGGAGCAAGCGGGGCGTGCACACCGTGCAGGTCGACGACCTCGGGCCGAGGGCCGCGTCGTGGTGCGCGCTGTGGGAGTCCGGCGCCAGCGCCGTGCTGGACGGTCCGAGCTCGTTGATCGACGCGGGCCTCACCGGGTGGACGGAGGACCTGATCCACGTCAGCGTGCGCAACGGCGCGATCGTGCGAGACCTCCCAGGGGTGCGGCACCACCGGCTGCGCGACACCGGTCCGCGCATCGACCAGGGCATGCGCCGCACGCGATCCGAGGTCGCCGTCGTCCGGGGAGCCCAGTGGGCCACCACCGACCGTGCCGCGGCGACCCTGGTGGCGATGACGGTGCAGCAACGGCTGGTCCCGCCCGCGGCGCTCCTCGACCGGTGGGACGCCGTCGGGTACTCCGCCCGCCGGGCGGTGCTGGACGGGATCATCCGGGACGTCTGCGACGGCGCGCACTCCCTGAACGAGCTCGACTTCGCCCAGGCGTGCCGCCACCGCGGCCTGCCCGAACCCAGCCGACAGGTCGTGCGCACGGGGCCGAAGGGACAGGTATACCTCGACGTCCTCTGGGAAGAGCTCGGCGTGCACGTCGAGATCCACGGCGCGCAGCACTACCAGGGCACGGCGGTGATCGACGACGCCCTGCGGGTCAACGACCTGGGGCTGCGCGACCGGGCGCTCATCAGCCTGCAGATCCCGGTGCTGGGCCTGCGTACGACGCCGGAGCCCTTCTTCCGGCAGCTCCGCCAGGCCCTCGAGGAAGGCGCCCGCCGCGCCGGCTGATCCCCTGGGCGTGAGCTGCTCAGGTGGGTGCCGGGTCCTGCTCCTGCGCGCCCACCGCCGGATTTCGACCTCTCGAAGCGTCGCCATGGCAGGCAGAAGCACAGTCGAATTCCGGCAGCCGCCCCACCCGCAGGATTTCGACCTCTCGAAGCGTCGCCATGGCAGACATTCGAGAGGTCGAAATCGGGCAGGAGGGGGCCGGGCTGTCGGCGGCCGGGTGCGGCAGGGCTGGGCGTGTCGGTGCCCGGTCAGGCGGGGTCGTCCCGGCGGCCGGGGTGGATGTCGGTGGGGGCGACCTGGCCGGTGCGGAAGCCGGCCCGGCCGACCATGTGCGACCCGGCCGGGATGGTCAGCAGCTGGAAGACGCCGATGAGCAGCAGCATCCCCACGTCGAGGCCGGAGCGGCTGCGCAGGCCGACCCCGACGAGCACCAGCAGCAGGCCCAGGACCTGCGGCTTGGTGCCCGCGTGCATCCGGGTGAGCAGGTCGGGGAAGCGGAGCAGCCCGATCGCCGCGGCCAGGCAGAGCAGCGCCCCGAGGAGCAGGAAGACCAGCCCGAGGACGTCGAGGGCGTCGGTGAGGGTCACGACTCCTCCTCCAGCCGGTCGGGCACCGGGTCGGGGGCCGGGGCGTCGCGGTCGCGCGCCACGAAGCGGGCCACCGCGACCGACCCGAGGAAGCCCACCAGCGACAGCGAGATGAGCAGCGGCAGCGTGGTCCAGGCGTCGGTCAGCGCGGCGTAGGCCCCGAGCGCGCACACGACGATCGAGACGAGCACGTCGGTCGCGATCACCCGGTCCAGCACGCTCGGGCCGATGGTGATGCGCACCAGGGTCAGGGCGGCGGAGGCCGCGAGCAGTCCACCGACCAGCCAGGTCAGCACCACCTCCAGCAGGTCCAGGGTCATCCGGTCACCTCCGCGCCCGGGGTATGCCGTCGGCGCCGTGGGTCGAGCAGCGCCTCCGGGTCGGGGTGCAGCGCCCGCAGCACCCGCGCCTCCTGCGCGCGCACCTTGTGCCGCACCCGCTCGGCCTGCGCGCGGGTGCGCACCCCGAGGGCGTGCAGGGTGAGCAGGCGGGTGCCCGGCTCGAGGTCGATCACCACCGAGCCGGGGACGAGCGAGACCATCTCGGCGGTGAGGGTTTGCAGGAAGGCGTCGTCGCTGGCCAGCTCCAGGTCCATCACCACACCACGACTCACCGGTCCCGGTCGCACCGCCAGCCAGGCCACCTCGACCGAGGCCCGAACTAGGTCGGCCAGGAAGCGGACGACCAGGATCGTGAACGCCAGCGGCCGCAGCCGCAGCCGCAGGTCCACCCGAGGCAGCGGGAAGAGCACGAGCACGACGAGGGCCACCAGCACCCCGCCGACGACGTTGAGCACGTCGAGGCTGCCCCAGAGCAGCACCCAGACCGCCGTCAGCCAGAGCACCGCCGCGGGCGACACCCCGGGCAGTCGGCGCCGGGCCCTGCTCAGCCGGTCGCGCGCACCCACGCCTCCCGCGCTCACGGCGCTCCCCCGCTCCCGAGCACCGCGAGCAGGTAGGGCTCGCGCAGCGTCAGGTCGACCGCCGCCCGGGTCGCCACGTCGAAGAGCGGCCCGGCCAGCACGGTCAGCGCCAGGCCGACCACGACCAGGGCGGCGGTGGGCACCAGCACCCCGGCCTCCAGCGCCTGGTGGTGCCCGCCCCGCAGCGGCCCGCCGCCGGTGATCCCCGCGACGTTCTCGGACCAGAACGCGCGCCCCCACACCTTGGCGACGGCATACAGGGTGAGCAGGGAGGTCAGCACCGACCCGGCCACGAGCAGCAGCGCCAGCCACGACCCCTCCGCGACCCCGGCCTGCACCAGCCCCACCTTGCCGAGGAAGCCGCTGAACGGCGGGATGCCGGCGAGGTTCATCGCGGGCACGAAGAAGAGCACGCCCACGACCGGGGAGATCCGGGCCAGGTCACCGAGCTTCGTGGTGTCCGAGGACCCGCCGACGCGCTCGACCAGCCCCAGGACGAGGAAGAGGGTCGTCTGCACGGTGATGTGGTGGATGACGTAGAAGATGGCCGAGGCCAGGCCGTGGGTGCTCCCGACGGCGATGCCGAAGATGAGGAAGCCGATGTGGCTGACCAGGGTGAAGCTCAGCATCCGCTTGATGTCGTCCTGCGCGATGGCCCCCAGGATCCCCACGATCATCGTCAGCAGGGCGGCCACCAGCAGCAGGTCGTCGAACCGCGCCTGCGGGAAGAGCAGGGTCTGGGTCCGGATCATCGCGTAGACACCGACCTTGGTGAGCAGGCCGGCGAAGACGGCGGTGACCGGCGCGGGCGCGGTCGGGTAGGACTCCGGCAGCCAGCCCGACATGGGGAAGACCGCCGCCTTGACCGCGAAGCCGATGAGCAGCATCAGGTTGAGCAGCGCCACCGTGCCCAGCGGGATCTCCCCCAGCCGCTCGCTCAGCAGCGCCAGGTTGATCGTGCCGGTGGCGGCATACACCAGCCCGATCGCGGCGAGGAAGATCACCGAGCTCAGCAACGAGACCAGGACGTAGGTCGTGCCGGCCCGGACCCGCTCCACCGTGCCGCCCAGCGTGAGCAGCACGAAGCTGGCGGACAGCAGCATCTCGAAACCGACGTAGAGGTGGAACAGGTCGCCCGAGATGAAGGTGGTGGTGACCCCGGCCGCGAGCACCAGCAGGGCGGGGTGGAAGACCGGCAGCGGTGAGTGCCCGTCGCTCTCCTCGTCGAAGCTGCTGGCGCCCTGACCGACGGAGTAGGACAGCACCGCGAGCATGACCACGCTGGACACGATGATCATGAGGGCGGCCAGCCGGTCCACCACGAGCACGATGCCCTCGGTGGCCGTCCAGCCCCCGACGAAGACCACCTGCGGGCCCTGGGTGTCCGCCGCCCACAGCAGCACCGCCGCCAGGCCCGTCATCCCGACGAGGACTGTGAGGCTCACGGCGCGCTGCACGACGGTGCGGCCGGCGGCCGCGAGCGTCAGGCCGGCACCGATGAGCGGCAGCACCACCATGAGCGGCACCAGCGGGGCGTAGTCCGGACTCACGGCGACTCCTCCCCCTCCGCCACGTCCCCGCCGTCCTCGATCTCGGCCCGGGCGTGGATCCGGGCCGACTCGGTGTCGTCGGTGACGAGGTCGTCCCGCGCCAGCTGCCAGCTCCGGTGCGCCAGCGCGAGCACGAAGGCCGTCATCGCCAGGGTGATGACGATGGCGGTCAGGACCAGGGCCTGCGGCACCGGGTCGGCCATCGGCCCCCCGTCCCCGGCGCCCACGATCGGCGGCGACCCGGCCGGCCCGGAGCCGATGACGAAGAGCAGGTTGACGCCGTTGCCCATGAGCAGGAAGCCCATGAGCGCGCGGATCAGGGAGCGGGACAGGAAGAGGTATGCCCCGGTGCCGACGAGCACGCTGGCCACCACGACGAGGGTCAGGTTGGCGGTCATCGGGTCCCCCTGCCGGCCGTCTCGCGCTCGGTCGCGATCTGGGCGTCCAGCCCGGACCCGAGGCTGCGCAGCACGTCGAGCATCAGCCCGATCACCACGAGGTAGACACCGAGGTCGAAGAGCAACGAGGTGACCAGGTGCACCTCCCCGACCAGCGGGATCGTGAGGTAGGCGTCCCAGGTCCGCAGGGCCGGCGACCCGAGCAGCATCGGGATGACGGCCGAGCCCGCGGCGATGAACAGGCCGGTGCCGAGCACGGCCGCGGGCATCACCGGGAGCGCGGCACCGAGCTCGTAGCCGCGACCCGCCAGGAAGCGCAGGCACAGCGCCAGGCCGGCCACGATCCCGGCCGCGAAGCCTCCGCCCGGCTGGTTGTGGCCGGCGAGCAGCAGGTAGACCGACCAGAGCAGGATGGTGTGGAAGACCATCCGGGTGACGATCTCCAGGATGACCGAGCGCCGCTCCGGGTCGAGCCGGTCCGCCACCGCGATCCACCGGCTGGTCGGGAGCGACCCGGTGTCCGTCGGGACCGGCCGGGCGCGCCACCCCGCCCGGGCCCCGCGGGCCGAGCGGAGCCCCTTGCGCACCCCCTCGAGCGCCTCCTCGCGCAGCCAGACCAGGCTCGCCACGCCGGTCGCGCAGGCCAGCACCACGGAGAGCTCGCCCATGGTGTCCCACGCGCGGATGTCGACGAGGATGACGTTGACGATGTTCTTCCCCGCGCCGTAGTCGACCGACCGTTCGGGCAGACCTGCCCCGGCCGGCTCATGGATGCGGGACGAGGTGGCGACGACGGCGAGCAGCCCGACCACCAGCCCGACCCCGGCCCCCAGCGCCGCCCGCAGCCGCCGGGTGAGCACGCTCGGGTCGTCCGGGAAGCGTCCCGACAGCCGCCGCAGCACCAGGACCAGCACGACGAGCGAGACGGTCTCGACCAGGATCTGGGTCAGCGCCAGGTCGGGTGCACCGTGCAGCAGGAAGAGCATGGCGCAGCCGTAGCCGGTGACGCCCACGAGGAAGACGGCCCGGAGCCGGCGGCGCGCCCGGGTCGCGAGGACGGCGGCGGCGATGACGAGCAGCGCCACGGCCACCTGGGCCGCGCTGTCCGCGAGCCGGAGCCGCGAGGGCCAGGTCGTCCCGCCCAGCGCGAGCTGCAGCCCGGGCAGGACGAGCAGCACCACGAAGATGGTCCCCAGCAGGACCGGCAGCGACCCGCGGGACAGGAAGCCGGTGCTCTCCAGCGCGGCCCGGTCCACGCCCCGCATCAGCCGGTCGTAGGCGCGGCCCGCATCCACCCGCACCAACGGTGCCGTCGCGCGCTCCGGGTCCCTCGTCCGCCACCACCAGAGCGCGCCGAGGACCCACACGCAGACGGAGACGAGCAGCGGCAGCGACAGCCCGTGCCACAGGCCGAGGTGGACCTCGGGGCCGGGCAGCAGGGACACCGTGGAGGTATGCCGCGCCAGCACCTCCTCGAGCGCGGTGGAGGTCACGCCGAGGGCGAGGCCGCCCAGCGCCAGGGCGAGCGGGATGCCGACGAGGAGGGGTCCGGGTGCGTGCCAGGAGTGCGCGCCCGAGCCCGCCCCTGGTGCGCTCCCGCCACCCGGAGACCCGGGGCCGAAGGCCCCCACCACGTAGCGCAGCGAGTAGGCGACGGTGAGCACGGACCCGGCGACGAAGGACGCGGCCGCGACCCCCTGCAGGGACAGCCAGCCCGGGGCGGGCTCCAGCAGGGCGGCGAGCGCCGCCTCCTTGCCGACGAAGCCGATGAGCACCGGCAGCCCGGCCATCGACATGGCCGCCAGCACCCCGGCCAGGGCGAGCCACGGGGCGGCGCGCCCGACGCCGTGCAGCCGCCGGATGTCACGGGTCCCGGTGGCGTGGTCGATCGCCCCCGTCGCCAGGAAGAGCGAGGACTTGAACAACGCGTGACCGACGAGCAGCGTGAGCCCGGCCAGCGCGGCGGCCTCGCTGCCGTAGCCCACCAGCAGCACGAGCATGCCCAGCTGGCTGACGGTGCCGTAGGCCAGCAGCAGCTTGAGGTCGGTCTGCCGGGTCGCGCGGAAGCCGCCCAACAGCATCGTCGCCGACCCCAGGACGAGCACCATGACCTGCCAGACCGGCAGGTCGGCATACCCCGGCGCGAAGCGCGCGACCAGGTAGACGCCCGCCTTGACCATCGCCGCGGCGTGCAGGTAGGCGCTGACCGGTGTGGGCGCAGCCATCGCGCCCGGCAGCCAGAAGTGGAACGGCACCAGGGCCGACTTGGTCACCGCACCCACGAGCAGCAGACCGACGCCCCACGCCACGGCGGCACCCGAGGCCCCTGGTCCGGCGACCAGCTCGCTGATCCGGTAGGTCCCCGCGCCCTCGCCCAGCAGCACCAGGCCGACCAGCATCGTCAGACCGCCGGCGGCGGTGACGAGCAGGGCCTGGCGGGCCGCCCGGGTGCTGACCGCACTCGTCGTCAGGTAGCCGACGAGCAGGTAGGACAGGATCGTCGTGATCTCCCAGAAGACGTAGAGCAGCAGCAGGTCGTCGGTGGTGACCAGCCCGAGCATCGCCCCGGCGAAGCCGACGAGGGCCCCGCCGAGCAGCCGGGGGCTCCCCGCGGTGGAGCGCGGGTCGATGTAGGCCGCGCAGTAGAGCAGGACCAGGGCACCGATGCCGGAGACGATCAGGCTCATCACCACGGCGAGGGTGTCGAGCCGGAAGGACAGCTCGAGACCGAGCTCGCCGACCCAGCCGGTGCGCTCCACCCGGACCGGTCCGAGGAGGGCCGTGGCCACCCATGCGGCGGTCCCGGCCGGGACCAGCGCCAGCACAGCGAACCCCCGCCTCCCCAGCGTCCGCACGAGCGGGCCGGCGAGGACCGCGGCGAGGAGGTGCATTCCGATGAAGGTCAGGACCATGCTGACCTCCCAGAATGTGTATGACGCGTCCCCCAAGTCTATCGGACCCGTCGCCCGCCCCTGGCGCGCGCCCGCGCGCGCGAATCGTCCCGCGGATCCGCGGGAGAACAACCCTCTGCGTCCTCAAGGATCGCAGTCGTCACCGCATCGTGACCCGACCGTGACCGACGGGTCACTTCCGCTTGCAATCCCGCCGGAGACCCGCATAGATGGGGGACCGGTCGGCCCGACCGCGGCCGGGCCGACGTCTCCGAGATCCCGCCAGGCAGGGTGCGCTGTGTGGCAGTTCGTCACCGATCGCTGGCTGGACATCGCCTACCGGTCCTACCAGCACGTGAGCCTGGTCGTGCAGTCCGTCGCCCTGGCGACGGTGATCGCCATCGCCCTCGCCCTGCTCGTGACGAGCTACCGGCGGCTCGAGCCGGTGGCCAACTTCGTCAGCAGCGTCGGGCTCACCATCCCCTCGCTCGCCCTGCTCGGCATCATGCTCCCCGTCGTCGGGATCGGCACCATCCCCGCCGTCGTGGTGGTGACCTTCTACGCCAGCCTGCCGATCCTGCGCAACGCCGTGGTCGGTCTCCAGGGAGTGGACCGCAATCTCGTGGAGTCCGCGCGCGGCATGGGGATGAACGGCTGGACGACGTTCCGCCGGGTCCGCCTGCCCCTGGCCTGGCCGGTCATCCTGGCCGGGCTCCGGGTCTCCACCCAGATGTCCATGGGTGTCGCGGCGATCGCGGCGTATGCCCTCGGTCCCGGGCTCGGCAGCTACATCTTCACCGGCCTCACCCAGATCGGCGGCGTCAACGCCGTCAACTACGCCCTCGTCGCCACCATCGCCATCATCATCCTCGCCCTCCTGCTCGACGCACTGCTGCTCGTGCTCGGGCGGGTCACCACCTCGGAGGGGATCCGCGTCTCATGACCCAGTCCACCAGCTCCCCGTCCACCGAGCGCGGCGACGCCGTCAGCGGCGTCGAGATCGTCTTCGACGACATCGTCAAGACGTATGCCGGCACCTCCCAGCCGGCCGTCGACCACCTCTCCCTCACCATCCCCGCCGGCGAGATCGTCATGTTCGTCGGTCCTTCGGGCTGCGGCAAGACCACGTCGCTGAAGATGATCAACCGGCTGCACGAGCCGACGTCCGGCACCATCACGATCGACGGCGAGGACATCCGGGCCAAGAACGCCGACGAGCTGCGCCGGCACGTGGGCTACGTCATCCAGGGCGGCTCGCTCTTCCCGCACATGACCGTGAAGCAGAACATCGGGCTGGTGCCCGGCCTGCTCGGCTGGGACAAGCAGCGCACGGCCGAGCGCGTCGACGAGCTGCTCGACCTGGTCGGCCTCAAGCCGGACCGCTACCGCGACCGGTTCCCCCGCGAGCTCTCCGGCGGCCAGCAGCAGCGGGTCGGCGTCGCGCGCGGCCTGGCGGCCGACCCGCCGGTGATCCTCATGGACGAGCCCTTCGGTGCGGTCGACCCGATCACCCGTCAGCGGCTGCAGGACGAGCTGTTGTCCATCCAGGAGGAGCTGCGCAAGACCATCGTCTGCGTGACCCACGACATCGACGAGGCGGTCAAGCTCGGCGACCGGATCCTCATCCTCACCGAGGGCGCGAAGATCGCGCAGTACGACACCCCGGAGAACGTCCTCGCCGCCCCGGCCAACACCTTCGTCGAGGACTTCGTCGGAGCCGGCTCGGCGCTGAAGTCGCTGAGCCTGTCCCGCGTCGCCGAGGTCGACCTCTACGACCAGACCAGCGTCAAGGTCGGCGAGTCGGTGGCGGACGCCAAGCAGCGCGCGACCAGCGCCGGGCATACCTCGGTCGTCGTCCTGGACGAGCAGGAGCGTCCCGTCGACTGGCTGTGGCTCCGCGCCCTCCAGGGCGAGACCGTGCGCGAGCCCGCGGACGAGCGCGACCTCATCACGATCAGCCAGCAGGCCACCCTCAACGACGCCCTCGACTCCATGCTCGTCTCCACCCATGACGGCGTGCCGGTCACCGGCGCCCAGGACCGCTACGTCGGGGTCGCGACGTTCTCCGCGGTGACCTCCCTCATCACGAGCAAGAACCAGCAGGCCCAGGAGACCAGCGGCGACGCCATCGCCCAGGCGCCCGACGACGCCGACCTGGAGCACGCGACCGCGGCCCCCGCCGACACCGAGGGCAGCTGAGCCACCATGTCCACCGAGACCACCACCGCACGGTCCGAGCGCAGGTCCCGCCTGTCCCGGGAGGACCTCGGGCTGCTCCTGGGGCTGCCGATCCTGTGCGCCGTCGTGCTCGGGGCCTGGGCCATCTGGCGGGCCACCGCCGACCTCGACGACATCGAGAGCCGCGCCCTGGCCTGGGGCAACATCCTCACCCTCGCCGGCGAGCACCTGCTGCTGACGGTCGTCGGCGCCCTCGTCGTGGTCGCCACCGCCGTGCCGATCGGCATCGCGCTCACCCGGCCCGGCATGAAGCGTTTCGCGACGCCCGTCGTCGGCGTCGCCAACGCCGGGCAGGCCGCCCCGGTGATCGGCGTCATCGTGCTCTTCGCGATGTGGCTCTCGTTCGGCTTCTGGACGGCGATCCTGGCCCTGTCGCTCTACTCCTTCCTCCCCGTGCTGCGCAACACCATCGTCCGGCTGCAGTCGGTGGACCCCACCCTGGTCGAGGCGGCGCGGGGCACGGGGATGTCCAACGCGACCGTGCTGCGCCGGGTGGAGCTGCCGCTGGCGATGCCGGTCATCATGACCGGCGTCCGCACCGCCCTGGTGCTGCTGGTCGGCACCGCCGCCTTCGGCACCTTCATCAGCGCCGGCGGCCTCGGGGCGCTCATCGTCGTCGGGATCACGTTGTTCCGCAGCCCGATCCTCATCAGCGGCGGGTTGCTCATGGCGGTGCTGGCGCTGCTCGTGGACTGGGCCGGGCGCGTCCTGGAGTTCCTCGCGACACCGAAGGGGATGTGATGGCTCACCGCACAGGAGGTAGGCGGCTGGCCGCGGCGAGCGGCGCGGCTCTGCTCTCGCTCGGGCTGGCCGGCTGCGGGCTCGGCACCGGGGGCGGTTTCGTGCCCAGCGGCGAGCTCGCCGGGCCGCTGGCCGAGGTGCCGACGATGGAGGACGCGGAGGTCGCCGTCGGCAGCAAGAACTTCTCCGAGCAGCTGCTCGTGGGCAAGATGGCCGTCATCCTCTTCAAGTCGGCCGGGGCCCAGGTGCAGGACTACACCAACATCCCCGGCTCCTCGAGCACCCGGCAGGCGCTGCTCGGCGACGAGCTGGACATGGTGTGGGAGTACACCGGGACCGCCTGGATCGCCTACCTGGGCGAGACCGACCCGATCCCGGACGAGCAGGAGCAGTGGCAGGCGGTGAAGGAGGCGGACGCCGAGTTCGACCTGGTCTGGCTGCCGCCCGCGCCGATGAACAACACCTACGGCTTCGCGATGACGCAGGAGAGCGCCGACGAGCTCGGCATCACCAAGCTCTCCGAGATCCAGGACATCCCGGAGGAGGAACGCACCTTCTGCGTGGAGTCGGAGTTCAACAACCGCAACGACGGCTTCGGGCCGATGCTGGAGACCTACGACATCCCCCGTGGGGACGGGGTCCCGGACGACAACGTGCGGCTCTACGACACCGGCGCCATCTACGCCGCCACCGCGCAGGGCGACTGCACCTTCGGCGAGGTCTTCACGACCGACGGCCGGATCCAGGCGCTGGAGCTGGTGGTGCTGGAGGACGACCGCAAGTTCTTCCCGGCATACAACCTCTCGCCGGTGGTGCAGGAGGAGCTGCTCGCGGAGTATCCCCAGGTCGAGGGGCTCTTCGGGCCGGTCAGCGAGGCGCTGACGGACGAGGTGCTGCTCGAGCTCAACGCGCAGATCGACGTGGACGGCCGCGAGCCCGGCCAGGTCGCCTTCGACTGGCTCGTCGAGGAGGGCTTCCTCACCGAGGCGCAGGAGGCGCAGGCCCTCGCCCCCAGCGACTGACCTACGAATTCGACTACTCGAATCGTCGCCATGGCGATGATTCGAGTAGTCGAATTCGGGAGGGGCGCCGGGAAGGGCATGGAAGACGGTCTCCGAGACCGCGGTATGCCGACGGCCCCGGCTCCTCGTGGAGAAACCGGGGCCGTCCGATATGCGTGCGCGAGGCGCGGAGCGCCGCTCAGGAGGCGGCGACCACGCTCACGGTCACGTCGGCGTCCACGTCGTCGTGCAGGTGCACGTGCACGGCGTGGTCACCGATGTTGCGGATCGGGGTGCGGACCTCGATCCGGCGCTTGTCCACCGCGGGGCCGCCGCCGGCCGCGATCGCCTCGGCGATCTCGGAGGGGGTGACGGCGCCGAAGAGGCGGCCGCTGTCCCCGGCGCGGGCGGTCACGGTCACCGGAGAACCCTCGAGCCGGGCCTTGGCGGCCGCGGCGTCCTCGGCGCTCCTGACGGCGCGCTTCTCCCGGCCGGCCTTGATCGCGTCGACCTGCTTCTGCCCGCCCTTGGTCCAGGCGGTGGCCACCTTGCGGGGCAGCAGGAAGTTGCGCGCGTAGCCGTCCTTGACGTCGAGGACGTCACCGGCGTCACCGAGGCCCGTGACGGGCTGGGTCAGAATGATCTTCATGATGCGCTCCTGGTGCGACCGGGCTCAGCGGGCGGAGCTGCTGTAGGGCAGCAGCGCCATCTCGCGGGCGTTCTTCACGGCGTTGGCGATCAGGCGCTGCTCCTGGACGGAGACGCCGGTCACCCGACGGGCGCGGATCTTGCCCCGGTCGGAGATGAACTTGCGCAGCAGCGCGGTGTCCTTGTAGTCGATCGCCTCGATCTTGGCGGACTTGAGCGGGTTCGCCTTCTTCTTCGGCTTACGCATGACGGGCTTGGCCATCGTGGTGCTCTCCCCTTTCGTGAGAGCCCGAGCGCATCGCTCGGGATGGTGGGTGTGATCTGTGTGTGCTGGTGGTGGGTCGTCGGTCAGAACGGCGGCTCGTCGTAGGACGGCGCGCCGCCCCAGCCGGAGCCCCCACCGGAGTTGCCGGCGTTGCCGCCGGTGCTGCTGTTGCCGCCGGTGGCCCACGGGTCGGTGCCGGAGGACTGCTGGCCCGGGCCGCCGGCCTGCTGGCCGCCGCCCTGGCCGCCTTGGCCACCCTGCGGGCCGCCCTGGCCGCCGGAGCCGCCTCCCTGCCAACCGCCGCCGGAGCCACCCTGGCCGCGCTGGGCCTTGGTGACCTGGGCCGTGGCATACCGCATGGACGGGCCGACCTCGTCGACCTGCATCTCCATGACCGTGCGGTTCTCGCCCTCCGGCGTCTGCCAGGAGCGGGACACCAGCCGGCCGGTGGCGATGACGCGGTCACCGCGGTGCAGCGACTCCGAGACGTGCTCGGCAGCCTCGCGCCACACGGAGCAGCGCATGAACAGCGTCTCCCCGTCCTTCCAGTCGTTGCTCTGCCGGTCGAACTGCCGCGGGGTGGAGGCCACGGTGAAGTTCGCGACCGCCGCACCACTGGGGGTGAAGCGCAGCTCGGGGTCGGCGGTCAGGTTGCCGACGACGGTGATCGGAGTCTCTCCGGCCATCTCAGGTGCTCCTAGCGTTGACGTCTGGCGGGTGGGGCGCTCGGGTATGCCGGGTCGCGACTCAGGCGTCGCGGCGCAGCAGCTTGGTCCGCAGGACGGACTCGTTCAGGCCCAGCTGGCGGTCCAGCTCCTGGGCGGTCGCGGGCTCGGCGGTCATCTGCACCACGGCGTAGATGCCCTCGGCCTGCTTCTTGATCTCGTAGGCGAGCCGGCGGCGGCCCATGATGTCGATCTCGTCGACGGAGCCACCATCCTTGCCGACGACGGCGAGCATCTTCTCCAGCGTGGGCTGGAGGGTGCGCTCCTCGGTCTCGGGCTCGAGGATGATCATGAGTTCGTACTGACGCATGCTGAAGACCCACCTCCTTCGGTCTGTAGCGGTCACGGTCTCTCCGTGACAGGAGGGTTTCACACGTCTCACCGCCCCCTGCCAGGATGCCACCGTCGTGATGGTCCGTGCAGGCGTCGTCCACAGCCGTCGGGGATGACCCGGGGTCGCGGAACGCGATGAACCCGACCACGATACCGGCCGCGCCGGGGCACCACCTAATCAGCCGGGTCCTCATCCGCCTCTCACCTGCCTCACGACATACTGTCCGGACCGAGGAGAGGGAGAAGCATGAAGATCGCCGTCGCCGGCACCGGCTACGTGGGGATGTCCCTGGCCGTCATCCTGGCCCAGCACCACGAGGTGTCCGCCCTGGACATCGACCCCGCCAAGGTCGACCAGATCAACGCCCGCCGCAGCCCGATCCAGGACCCGGAGACCAGCGACTACCTCGCCTCGCGCGAGCTGGACCTGCGCGCCACGACCGACCCGGAGGAGGCCTACGCCGACGCCGAGTGGGTGGTCGTCGCGACGCCGACCGACTACGACACCGAGACCAACTTCTTCGACACCCGCAGCGTCGAGGCCGTCATCTCCGACGTGCGCCGGATCAACCCGCGGGCCGCGATCGCCATCAAGTCCACCATCCCGGTGGGATACACCGAGGGGTTGCGCGCGGAGCACCCGGACGCGGACATCCTCTTCAGCCCCGAGTTCCTGCGCGAGGGCCGCGCGCTGCACGACAACCTGCACCCCTCCCGCATCATCGTGGGCGACCCGACCGACCGCGGTCGGCGCTTCGCCGACCTGCTGCTCGAGGGTGCGCTGGACGACGAGGTGCCGGTCCTGCTGACGGGATCCACCGAGGCGGAGGCGATCAAGCTGTTCGCCAACACCTACCTGGCGATGCGGGTCGCCTTCTTCAACGAGCTGGACACCTACGCCCAGACGCGGGAGCTGGACAGCCGGCAGATCATCGAGGGTGTCGGCCTGGACCCCAGGATCGGCGCCCACTACAACAACCCGAGCTTCGGCTACGGCGGCTACTGCCTGCCCAAGGACACCCGGCAGCTGCTGGCCAACTACGGCACCGTGCCGCAGACCCTCATCACCGCGGTCGTCGACGCCAACACCACCCGGATGGACTTCATCGCGGCCGACATCCTGGACCGGCACCCGGGCCGGGTCGGGATCTACCGCCTCATCATGAAGGCCGGGTCGGACAACTTCCGGGCCTCCAGCGTCCAGGGCGTCATGTCCCGGCTGCAGGCCCGCGGCGTCGAGATCGTCATCTACGAGCCCTCCTACGAGGGCGACACCTTCCAGGGGTGCCGCGTGCTGCGCGACCTGCCCTCGTTCACCGACGCGGCCGACGTCATCATCGCCAACCGGCTGGACGAGCACAGCGACGAGTTCGGCGACAAGCTCTACACCCGGGACCTCTACGGTCGCGACTGAACGCCGCCGTCGTCCGCGAGCTGCTCCAGGACGGTCACGAAGTCCGGCCCGAGCCGGGTCCAGTCGAACTCCTCCCGCGCCACGGCGTGGCCACGGCTCCCCAGCGTCGCCGCCTCGCCCGGGTCCGCCGACCAGCGCAGGATCGTGGCGAGCGTCTCCTCCACGTCCCCGAAGGGCACCACCACGCCGGCACCGGAGCGCTCGACCAGCCGGGCGGGCACCGGCAGGGGGGTGGTGATCGCCGGGACCCCGTGGGCGAGGTACTCGATCACCTTGGTGGGCATGCTCGGCCGGAAGTTCGCCTCGTCGTGCAGCAGGGACAGCCCGGCGAGCGCGCCGTCGAGCAGCTGCAAGGCCTGGTGACCCGGGACGAAGCCGTGCCACCGCAGGTCGCCGCGACGCACCGCTGCCTCGAGGACGGCCACGGCAGCGCCGTGGGCCGGGCCGATGACCTCGAGCCGCACCCGGCCCCCGGTCTGCGCCCGCAGCCGTCCACCGAGGGCGACCATCTCGTGCACGCCACGCTCGACCGTGACCGACCCGAGATACATCACCCGCTGGACGCCCTCGGCGTCCCGCGCACCCGCCGGGACCGGCGCGTCCGGCACCACGGTGGTGTTGCGGATCACCGGGTGGGCCCTGGCGAAGCGGTCGGCGTAGTGGTCGTCGGCCAGCAGCAGGTGCATCCTTCGCTCCGCGTGCCGCTCCAGGCCGACCGCGGCGCGGGCCAGCACCGAGCGGCTGGAGTCCGGGACCCAGGTGCGGATGGCGATCGTCGCCGGGGTGTCCTCGTGCACGTCCCACACCACGGGCGGCAGGCTCAGGCCGAGGGTCCAGGGCACCAGCTCCGGGTCGTGCAGCAGCACCAGGTCGTGCTGCGGGCCGAGCTCGCGCAGCACCGACCGGGCACGGTATGCCGCGCCTAGGCGCCGCCGGCCCGAGGAGCGGCGCAGGTCCACGGTCCGGGTCAGCCGCTCGTCCCGCGCGGGCAGGCCGTAGTCCGTGAACGGCGCGGCGTAGGTGACCTCCCAGCCGGCCTCCAGCAGGGCGCCGATCTGCCGCAGGTAGATCCGCGCGTCGTGCGGGTGGTGCACGATCGTCATGACCAGGATGCGACGCGGCATTCAGGACGCCTCGTCGGCGGCCTCGTCCGCCGCCTTCGCAGCCCGCTGGGCGCGAGCCTTCCGCCCGAACTTGGCGGAGTAGGCGTCGACGACCTCGTCCACCGGGCCGTCCATGATGAGCTCGCCCTTCTCCATCCACATGGCCCGGCGCGCGATCTCCTTCATCGTGGCCGCGTTGTGCGCGACGAGGAAGACGGTGCCGGCCTGCTCGCGGATCTCGGCGATCCGCTCGGTGGCTCGGGCCTTGAACTCCGCGTCCCCGGTCGCCAGGGCCTCGTCGACGACGAGGATGTCGGGCACCGACGCGGTGGAGATCGCGAACCGCAGCCGGGCCGCCATGCCGGAGGAGTAGGAGTTCATCGGCAGGTCGATGAAGTCGCCGATGCCGGAGAACTCGACGATGTCGTCGAACTTGGCCCGTGCCTGCGCCGCGCTCATCCCCAGCGCCTGGCAGCCGATCATGACGTTGCGGGCGCCGGTGAGCTTGCTCATCAGCACCGCGTTGACCCCCAGCAGCCGCGGCTCCCCCGCGATCCACAGCGACCCCGTCGTGGGCGGCATCAGCCCGGCGACGGTCCGGAGCAGGGTCGACTTGCCGGAGCCGTTGCGGCCGACCAGGCAGATCGCCTCGCCGTGCCGGGCGACGAAGGACAGGTCCTTGACCGCCTCCACCTCGCGCACCCCGACCGCCCGGGTGCTGCGCCCGAAGGCTCGCTGCCACCACGCGTGCTCGTCCTGCTCGCGGTAGCCCGACCCGGCACCGAAGACGCGGTAGGTCAGCCCGAGGTGGGAGGCCACCACCGTCGGTGTCCCCCGCTCACGCGCGGCCATAGTCGGCCTCCCCACGCCAGAACACGACGGTCCCCACGACGAGGAAGAGGACCGCCCAGCCACCGCTGACCGCCCAGGTCTCCCACCTCAGCGGCATCGAGCCCAGCAGGGTCTCGCGCACCATGGTCAGCGAGATCGCCACCGGCTGGTAGGCCAGGATGACCGACCAGATGCCGCTGGCGTAGGACTCGATGCTGAAGAAGACGCCGCTGACGTAGCGCAGCATGCGCACCAGCAGCGGCATGAGGTTGCCGGTGTCGCGCACCGCGTGCAGCACCCGCGCCAGGATCATCACCACGCCCAGGAACATCATCCCGATGATGAGGACGGCGACCGGGAAGAGCAGCCACTCCAGGCTCGGTGTCTCCCCGGTGAGCAGCGCGATGACGACGATGATCGCGAACGCCGGCAGCGCCTGGAGCAGCTCGGCCGCGGTGACCGCGGACGGCAGGATGATCCGGGGGAAGCGCAGCGACCGCACCAGACCCATCCGGCCGATGATCGACCGAGAGCCCGAGGTGAGCGCCCCGGCGATGAAGATGAAGGTGAACAGGCCCGAGGTGAGGAACAGGACGTAGTTGTCCGTCCCCCGCGTGGTCTCGAGCAGCACGCCGAAGATGAGGTAGTAGGCCCCCCCGAGCAGCATCGGGTTGAGGATCGCCCACAGCATGCCCAGGTAGTTGTTCTGGTGGCGGGAGACGAAGTCGCCCTCGGCGAGGGTGAGGACGAACCTGCGCCGCCGCCACAGGTCGGCCAGGTATGCCCCGAACCCGGGCCGCTCCCCGACGCGCGACATCCCGTGCTCCCGGGCGAGTGCGGCAGCCTCCTCCACGCCCAGGGCATCGGGGCGCGGAGCCGGGGTCGGTCCACCCGGCGAGGTCACAGGCGGGAGACCCTCTCACCCTCGGTGGAGACCCCGCGCGTGTCGAAGAACAGCCGGGCTGCCCCGGCCAGCGCGTCCACGTCGTACTCCCGGTGGTTCTGCACCAGGATGGTCAGGTCCGCCTCGGCCACCGCGCTGGCGGCGTCGTCCACCTTGACGGCGTCCGGCACCGACTGCCAGCGCTCCACGTGCGGGTCGTGGAACTGCACCACGGCACCCTTGGCGGCCAGCTGCCGGGCCAGCGGCGCCGCCGGGGACTCACGCTGGTCCGCGATGTTCGGCTTGTAGGTCACGCCCAGCAGCAGCACGGTCGAGCCGCGCAGCGCCTTGGCGTCCTCGTTGAGCAGGTCCTGCGCGCGGGAGAGCACGTAGGCCGGCATCTGGGAGTTGATCTCCTGGGCCAGCTCGACGAAGCGGAAGGGGTAGCCCAGCCGGGCCCGGACGTTGTGCGAGAGGTAGTTCGGGTCGATCGGGATGCAGTGCCCGCCCACTCCCGGCCCGGGGTAGAACGCCTGGAACCCGAACGGCTTGGACCTCGCCGCGTTGATGACGTCCCACAGGTCGATGTCCAGCTCGTGGCAGAACCGCGCCATCTCGTTCACCAGCGCGATGTTGATGTGCCGGTAGGTGTTCTCCAGCAGCTTGGCGGTCTCCGCCTCCCGGGTGCCCTTGGCGCGCACGACGGTGTCGACGAAGGCGCCGTAGAACTCGGCCGCGGCGTCGCTGCACGCCGGGGTGTGCCCACCGACCACCTTGGGCGTGTTCTTCGCGCCGAACTTCTCGTTGCCGGGGTCGATGCGCTCCGGCGAGAAGGCCAGGTGGAAGTCCCGACCGGCGACCAGGCCACCGGCCTCGAGCGCCGGGCGGACGACCTCGTCGGTCGTGCCCGGATAGGTCGTGGACTCCAGGACCACCAGCATCCCGGCCGTGAGGTGACGGGCGATCCCGGCGACGGCGGCCTCCACGGCACGCAGGTCCGGGCCGCCCTCCTTGGACAGCGGCGTGGGGACGCAGATGACGGCGGTGCTCGCCTCGGCGATCCGGGACTCGTCAGTCGTGGCCTCGAAGCCGCCGGCCAGCATCTCGGCGATGTCGTCGTCGGAGAGGTCGTCGACGTGCGAGACCCCGGCATTGAGCGAGGCCACGACCTCCTCGTCGATGTCGAACCCCAGAACCTTCCTGCCCGCCCTGGTGGCCTCCTGGGCCAGCGGCAGCCCTACGTAGCCGAGTCCGACGATGACAGCATCGACAGCCACAGTGGCGTCTCCTCCTGAATGGCGCAGTTTTCGGCGGGCGTCCGACAGACGGTGTCGATGGTAGCGCGCTGTGCCATCATCCCTGTCATGCCCGTCACCACCGCAGCGCAGGCACCGCCTGCCGCGGCGTCGGTGCTGCTGGTGTCCAGCAACGGGGCGGGGATGGGGCACCTGACCCGGCTGCTGGCCTATGCCCGTCGGCTCCCCGCCACGACGCGGCGCCACGTGCTCTCGCTGTCCCAGGCCGTGCCCGTCGTGGCCTCCGAGGGTCTGCCCTGGGAGTACCTCCCCAGCCATGGGGCGACCGGCCTGCGCCCGGCGAGCTGGCGCGCGTTGTTCGCCGAGCGGCTGGCCCGGACGCTGGACCGGCTGGACCCCGACGTCCTGGTGTTCGACGGCACGCACCCCTACACCGGGCTGGACGCGGCGCTGGCGGCCCACCCCCGCACCCGGGCCGTCTGGTCCCGGCGCGGGATGTGGAAGACCGGGCGCAACGTGGACCAGCTGGCCAAGTCCTCGTGGTTCGACCTGGTCCTGGAGCCGGGCGACCTGGCCGGCGCCGTCGACCCGGGGGCGAGCGCCGACGCCACCGGTGCCGCCGCGGCGCACCGGGTCGCGCCGGTCACGCTGGTCGACCGCGCGGAGCTCACCAGCCGGCAGCTGGCCCGGGAGGCGCTGGGTCTGCCGGCCGAGGGTCCGTTGGCCCTGGTGGCGCTGGGTGCGGGGAACATCAACGACACCGACGACGAGGTCGGTGCCGCAGCGGCCGCGCTGCGCGCCCAGGGTGTCGGCGTCTGCGTGACGGCCCCGTCCATCGCGGCGCGCGCCTACTCCGGGGCGGACGTCCACCTCGTCCGGCACTTCCCGCTGTCCGAGCACTTCGCCGCCTTCGACCTGGCGGTGGCGGCCCCCGGCTACAACTCCTTCCACGAGGCGCTGCGGCTGGGTGTGCCGACAGCCTTCGTCCCCAACCGCGCCACGTCGCTGGACGACCAGGTGGCGCGGGCGCGGTATGCCGCGTCGCGCGGCTGGGCGCTGTCCGTCGACACGCTGACCGGAGGCGCGGCAGGCGGGGTCGTCGAGCAGCTGCTCACCGAGGGGTCCTCGCTCGCGGAGGCGGCCCTCGCCGCCGACCCGGGGAACGGTGCGCAGGAGGCTGCCGACCTGATCCTGGGGACGGCCCGATCGGCGGCCGCCCGGTGAGCGGGCCCTCGCCCCGGACGCGGGCGGTGCAGCAGCGGCTGGCCCGCACGGCCAAGCGGATGCCGGGCTACCAGCTGCTCGTCACCGAGGCGCTGCCCCGGGTCCGGCGCAACCCCGTCCTGTCGGACCTGGCCTGGCGGGTCTTCGCCCCGCGGCACGGGGCCGGGCAGGTCGACGTCCCGCTGCACGGCGGACGTCACCTCGTCGGCCGGGACCTCTCCCTGCTGCCGGTGGTCGGGGTCGTCGCCCTCGGCGCGGACGAGGACGGCGTGGACCGGCTGCTGGATCAGCTCGCCGACCTGCAGCGGACGCACCGGTCGTTCCGGCCCGTGCTCGTCCTCGACCTGGCCGCCTTCGCCGCCGTCCGGTCGCACGGGTACGTCGTCGAGCACGTGCTCGCACGGGCGGACTGGCCGCCGGAGGACCCCACCGGCTGGGAGCGCTACCTCGCGGAGCGGCTGGCCGGCCTGACCGACCACTACCAGCTGTGGACGATGCTGGACGCCGGGCCGGAGGGTCTGGGCCCGCGCGACCGCGCACTCCTGGCGGCGCTCGCCGACCGTCTGCCCGAGGATCTCGACGTCCGCGTGGCTCCCGCCGCGCCGGACGACCCGGGCGCGGGGCACCGGTGACGCAGGTGGCCGACCTGGCTGGGCGGGTCCGACGCCGGCTGGGCCGGGAGCTGGTGCGTGCCGGCCGCCGGCTGACCGGGCCTCCCGCCGCGCCCAGCGCCCCGGCGCCGGGTCCTGCCGCGGCCCCGGGGACGATCGACCTCGAGCTCTACGCACGCGACGCCGACCCGGACCGGGCCGCCGCGATCCGCAGCGGCGCCTTCGGGCACGGCTACCTCGTCCGGACCGGGACCGAGGTGGTGCTCCCGGGCTTCCTCGGGGACTGGCGCCGACAGCAGGTGGGTCCGCTCCACCTGCACCTCGCCCCCCGCACCCAGGTCACCGTCGCCGGGCCCGCGGACCCGGGGCAGGCCGACACCGTGGTCGTCCTCGGTCAGCCCGTCGACGTCGACCACGGCAGCACCGACGTCGCGGCCATCGCGGGCCGGCTGCGGCGCACGCTCGCCCGGTCGGGTCCGGACGCCCTGGTGCGGGAGGCGGCATACCTCGCCGGCCGATGGACGCTGCTGGCCCTCGGCGGCGACTCCCGGTCACCCGTGCTGACGGTGCTGCCCGATGCCATGGCCAGCAGGCCGGTGTTCTACCGGGCCGACGTCGACGGGCTGACCCTGGCCTCCTCGGAGATCCTGGTGGCGCTGGCACACGACCTGCCCCCGTCCCGGGCCGAGGCGGAGGCGGTCGCCCACGGGCAGCTGCTGCGCACCGGGGTGGTCCACAGCCCGGGGACGCTCACGGCGGTCGAGGAGGTGCTGCCCCTCGTCCCGAACTGCCTGCTGCGCGCCTCGCTCGGTCCCGACGGCGTGCCCGGACGGGTCCGGCACGAACGGTTCTGGCCGTTCGAGCAGCGCGCGGAGGAGACGGACCTCGGGGAGGTGGCCGGCGCGTTCGCCGACCGGATGCGGGAGCACCTCCGGCTGCTGGGAGAGCTGGGACCGCTGTGGTGGAGTCTCACGGGAGGTCTGGACAGTCGCGTCACCCTCGCCCACAGCAGCCCGTCGGTCCTCACCGGCACCTTCACCTACCTCAACCCCCGCGACCTGCAGCGGTCCCCGGAGGTCGCGGACGACCTGTTCGTCCCCAACCGGCTGGCCGCCGGGCTCGGCGTCCCGCACCGGGTGCTGCGATGGCGGCAGGCGGCCGACGGCACGGTCTTCGACCGGCTGCACCGGGCGACCTACCCGCTGCGCCGGGCGTCGCACGGCGCGGCTCACGCCATGTGGGCCGACCTGCCGGGGGACATCGTCCAGGTGCAGTCCAACGGCGGGGAGATCGGGACCACGAACACCCGGGCGCGCACGGACGAGCCGATCTCCCCGAGCGCCCTGGCGGCGCTCTGGCTCGGACCGATGGCACGGGACGTGCCGGGCTTCGCGCCGATCTTCGCCGACTGGGCCGAGCACGCGCAGTTCCGGGACGACCGGCTCCTGGGCTACGACCGGCACGACCTCTTCTACTGGGAGCACCGGATGGGCCGGTGGGGTCACCGCAAGTTCCTGGACGGCGACCTCGGGCACCGGCTGATGCTGCCCTTCAACGACCGGCGGCTGCTCGAGATCATGCACCGGTCGCCGATCGAGCAACGGGTCGGCAAGGAGCTCTACGCCCGCGTGCTGGACGGACGGCCCGACCTGGACGCCGACCGCTAGCGTCGGCCCGCGGGACGGCACCAGCGGTCGCACCCGACGACGGTGGGGGCCCAGCTGCCCGGCCGTGCCGAGCGGGACACGTGCGACTCGTGGTAGAGGCTCGGCGCCTCGTGGCTGCCGTGCAGCACCCCTGCGGGGCGGCCGGCCAGCAGATCCATGTCGAGCCGGTAGACGGCCCGCTCCCAGGCGCGGCCCATCACCTGGTCCTGGTCGGCCCGGATCCGCTGCTCCCCGCCGGGCGCCCGGGTGATCTCGCCGAGGACGATGCCGCCCGGCGTGTCGTAGACGTCGACCCGGACGAAGGGGACGCCCATGGCGCGGGACAGGTGCTCCGCGACCTCGATGATCTCCGGCAGCCGCGCAGGCACCGGGATCGTCTCGTCCACGGGCACGCCCGCGACCACCTGCCCGAGGTCGCTCCCGTCCGGCCGCAGGTAGCGCCGCACGTGCGCGCCCCCGGCTCCGTGCTCGCTCACCCGGCGCACCAGGACCTGCTGCGCCTCGCCGTAGCAGGCATACACCTTGATGTCGTCCGGGATCGGGACGGCCTCGTCCTGGACGAGGAACTCCTCGGCGAAGAAGGGGCGCATCACCTTCCTCCGCGTGAGCAGGTCGCGCATCTGCTCCCGCACCTCGTCGGCGGTGTAGTCCCGGGCGCCGTCGGCGGTGCGCCACCGACCCTGGCCCTGCGCCAGCAGCGGGAGCACGCCACGGCTCGCCGCGCCGCCGTCGGACTTCACCACGAAGGCCTCCGGCAACCCGTCGAGGTCGATCTGCTCCGGCTCCTTCCAGGTGCCGTAGACGGTGGGGACGGCGATGCCATGACTCGCCGCCAGCCGGTAGTTGCGCAGCTTGAACGGGATCTGCCGCAGCGGGTGACGGTAGTGCGGGTCGAGCTCGCGCAGCTCGGACGTGGTGCGGCGCAGGGTGAGCAGCTGGCGCCGGAAGGAGGGCTCGGCAAGGTAGTCGTCGACGTCCACCAGGCTCGCGGCGTGACGCTGCACCGCGTCCAGCTCGGCGCGGGTCTCCTCGAGCTGCGCGGAGCGCGCCCCCTCCTGCGCGGTGAGCTCCTCGATCTGCGCGGCCTGCGCGGAGATGGTCTCCTCGTGGGCCGCGGACCGCGCTCCGGCGTCCTTCACCTCCTGCCGCCGGACCAGCAGCTCCTCCTGCTGCCGCGCCAGCGCGGCGTCCCGCCACGCGAGCTGGGGGATCGCCCCCGCGAGGCGTCGGCGCAGCGTCATGCGGTCTCCTCCGGTCCGGTCTGCAGGTCGGGCGCGACCGCCGCGCCCCGGAGCTCGGCCTGCAGCTGCAGCGGCGCGGAGCCGTCCCACCAGGCCACATCGTGCCACCCCGCCGGCACCGGGCCGAGGACCTCCGACGGCACGGCCTGGCCCTCGTCGTCCGACCTGTCCACCCAGCGTCCTCGGGTGAGGGCCCGGCCCAGGCCCTCCTGCCGCAGCACCAGCCCGACCACCCCGGCGGGGGCATCGTCCAGCAACGCCTGCACGTCCAGCCCGTGGCTGCCGCCCTCGACGACGTGGCCGCGGAGCCAGCAGGACAGCGCCGCGTCCGTGGAGCCGGCGTGCACCAGGGTGAGCCGGTCCGCGCGCTCGCCGTCGGCCGGCGAGCGCATCGGGACGGCGACGACCTCCAGCCCGGCGCCCTCCACCGCGTCCGGGCCGGTGCCGTCGGGCCCCGGCCGCCCCGGTCGCAGCACCCAGCTGTCGGTGGCGGGGACCGGGTCCTCGCGCGCGGGACCGGCCGGCCGCAGCTCGGCCCGGACCCGCTCGACGAAGGTGCCCCGTGAGAAGCGCTCCCGGACCGCCTGCTCGGTGCGCCGGACCCGGTCGGCATAGGCCTCCGGGTCGGCGGCGTAGCGCGCCAGGAGCTCGTCCACCTCCTCCGGACGGGCGTAGTCCAGGGCGTCGCCGAAGGTCTCCCGGTGCTTCGGGTGCGCCACGGTGAGGACGCCGCTCGCGGCGGCCTCCAGCACGGTCCGGCCGAAGGCCTCGTGCGCCTCCGGGTGGTCCAGGTAGACGTAGAAGTCGAGGCCGGCGAGGAACTCCGGGACGTCCTGGCTGCCGTGCTGCAGGATGCGCCAGTGGTCCGGCACGGTGGGCAGCTCTCCCTCGCCCGCCGCCTGCCGCCGGAGCTCGTCGATCGTCCGGCTCCCGCCCAGCATGCGCACCTCGGCGGCAGGCAGCGAGGGCACGGAGTAGCCGCGCACGAGGTCGGTCCAGGCCGTCGGGAACTTGATCCGGTCGTCGCGGGAGTGCCGTCCCACCACGCAGCGGCCCTCCGGGGGTCGCCGGGTGCCGGCGCGCCAGGCGTCGACGTCGATCAGGCCGGGGCTGTCCCAGCTGGTCAACGGCAGATCGGGGTCGTGCTCGAGGAGCAGCCGACGGATCGTCGGGCTCTGCGGTACCCAGCGGACCGGGGCGCCGAACAGCTCGGTGGCCCGCTCGGTCACGTCGCCGGGCAGGTAGCGCGGGTCGCTGCCGTCGGGCTCCGAGGGCGCCTGGTTGGCCACCACCAGGGTCTGCCGCACCCGCGGTCGACGGGCCAGCCACGGGGGGTACTGCAGGATCGGCGGGTAGCGGACGAGGAGCAGGTCGATGTCCACGTCGTCGTCCGGGAGCACCCACCGCACGGCGCCGGAGCGCACCAGGTCGACGACGGGGGCGGCCAGGTCCTCGTCCTTGCTGCCCATGAAGCGCAGCGCCTCCAGGTGCATCACCCCGACCCGCAGGCCGTCGGCGACGGCGGCCTCGATCTCCTCCATCATGGAGCGCTGCGGGCCGCCGAAGCGGCGCCAGTCCCCCGCCAGCACCAGGTCCAGGTGCGGTGGCGGCTCGAGCAGCGGGTGGGTCGCGCGGGCCCACCGGTGCGGCTCGGGGTAGGGCCGCGGACCGTCCGGGTCGAGGTAGGGGGAGGCGGCGCCGTCGAGGACCTCGCGGTGCCAGCTCGAGTACACCTGCTTGTAGGCGTGCCGGGCAGGATGCCGCCAGCCGTTGCCGAACTCGTCGGAGGACAACGTCTCGCCGCCGCCGCGCAGCAGCGTGGTGGTCTCGCGGATGTCGAGGATCGCGGTGCCGAAGGCCGCCTCCAGCCGCCGGGCGTGCTCGTTGTCCGCACCCTTGCGGGTGGGGTCGTAGAACCCGATCCGGGCGAGGGTCTCCGGGAGCCGGAACAGCACGGTGGGTGCCGACGCCTTGCGCGGGCGGTAGCCCACCCTGCTGAGCCGCAGGTCAGGGGTCAGCCGCACCCCCTGGGCGCGGGTCGCCATCACGCCGGGCCGGCGCAGCAGCGGCTGGGCGAGCAGCTCCAGCGTCTGCGGGTGCCACCAGTCGTCGGAGTCGATGACGATGGCGAAGTCCCCGGTGGCCTGGCGCAGTGCCGTGTTGCGGGCACGGTAGGTCCCACCGTTGACCGCCTTGCGGATGACCCGGACCCGCTCGTCCAACGCCTCCGCCGCGGCCAGCACCTCGGCATACCTCCCCTCCGGACCGGCGCCGGAGGCGTCGTCGACGACGAGCAGCTCCAGGTTGGTCCAGGTCTGGGCGAGGACCGTGCGTGCGGCGGTCAGCAGACTCTCGTCTCGGCGGAAGGCACTCATCAGGACGCTGATCCGCTGGGGTGCGTCGATCGAGGGCCTCGGCTCCACCCTCAGCGTGTCCAGGTCAGGGCCGGTGCGCGGGTCCGGGGCGAGGACGGGCGCCAGTGCAGGCCCGTGCAGCGCCTCGTCGAAGGCCTGCACCCACCTGTCCAGATCCGCCTCGGCGCCCTCCGGCAGCACCGCGGGATGGAGGGAGTCCGCCAGGACGGCGGCCCCGACGTCGCGGCGCACCCGGGGGTCGTGGGCCAGCTCCCGCGCGCCCTCGAGGTCTCCCGCGAAGAGCCGCAGCTGGGCGAGCACCTCGACGTGCTCGGACCGCAGCTCGGGCCAGACCGGGTCCCGGACGACGACCTCGTAGAGCGCCCGGGCGACCGCCTGGTCGACGGGTTCGGCCAGCTGGACGGCGAGCACCCGGGCGTAGTCGGCGATCCGCTCCGGGACCCCGCCCGGAGGGAGGTGGTGCCGAGCGGCACCCGAGTCCTCCAGCGCCCACCCGTCGAGCTGCGCCGGCGTGCGCCCCGGCCAGGCCAGCTCGGCCAGCACCTCCCGCGCGTGCACCGAGCGGGTCCGCAGCGCGGTGGCGACGAGCGCCCTGGGGTGGCGGCCCTCGGCGATGCGTGCGTAGGCCCGGGTGACCGCCGCCCGCCCGGGGGCGCCGGCCGGGTCACTCACCGGGGTCGCGGGGGTGCTCCGGCGCCGGACCCGAGCGGGGCAGCTGGGCCAGCGCGTGCTCGAGGGTCGTCTGCATCCGGTCCAGCCGTCCGGTGTACTGCGCCTGCATCACCCGCACCACCCCGAGGACGTCGTCCTGCGTCGGAGCCGGGGCCCGGTGCCGGGGGGCACTGGGCGCCGGGGCGACGACGGGCTGAGCGCCCGACCGCCGGATCTCGTCGCGCAGGTAGTTGCGCAGGGTCCGGGTCCGCCGCCAGGTGTCGACCTGGACCACCAGGATGAGCGCACCGAAGACGCCGGCAGCCAGGCTGACCAGGACCCACTGCTCCTGCCACGTCCCGACCACGAGGAGCAGCGTCAGCAGCCCGGCCACGAGGGCACCGGCGGCCAGGACCAGGCGCGGGTTCGACATGGCGACCTTCCGGTGGGCAAGAGAGGGCTGAGCGTGCGTGCCGCGAGCCTCGCCACCATAGCAAGGCAGCCGCCTCTCGCCGGACCCCGCGGGCTAGGCTGGCGGGGACGATCCTGGGGTGGTCACGGCCCCCGCCACGAGGTCCTGAGCGACCGGGAGAGGAGCACGGTGTCCGGCACCCTCGACGCGGTCCTGGTCCCCCCCGGCGCGGGTGCACCGGGCGCCTGGACCACCACGCAGCTCACCGCGATCGCGCGCGAGCGCCCCGACGCCCTGGCCCAGCTCGGTCTGCGCACGACGAGCCCGTCGTGCGCCGACGCGCTCGCCCTGGTGGCCACGCGTGGTCGGCTCGACGCCAGGACCCTGGCCGCCGCTCTCCCCGACGCCGCCGGGACGGTGGTCGACCCGCGGGCAGCAGCCGCCCTGGCGCAGCTGTGGGCCGGCGTGCGCCAGGGGCCGGGAGCCCCGGGTGGCACCGAGCGGCCCGACCTGCTGGGCGCCGGCGCGGATCTGTATGCCGTGCTGCTCGAGGTGGGAGCGCTGCCGGAGGTCGCGGCGCACCACCAGGGCGCGGGCCAGGCGATGTTCCTCGCCGGGCGGCACGCGCTGCTGCGACGGGAGCTTCCCCGCCTCCCGCTGCTGCCGGACGACGTCCGGCACGACCTGGTCACCGATCTCGCCCACCCCGCCCTGTCCGGCGCCGACGGCGAGGAGGAGTGGGTCCGGCTGCTGTCCCAGCCCTTCGTCGACGCGGGGCTGGCCCCGCTGCGACTGACCGCCCCGGATCGGCGGCACGCCTTCGACCGGTTGTCCGGCGCCGCCGCCGGCACGGTCCAGGGCCCTCTGGTGACCGTGGTGGTGCCGGCGTGGCGGCCGGACGAGGGGCTGCTGACCTCGGTCGCCTCGCTCACCACCCAGACGCATACCGACCTGGAGATCCTCGTCGTCGACGACGCGTCCGGACCGGCGCACGCGGACCTGTTCGAGCAGGTGGCGGCGCTCGACCCCCGGGTGCGGGTGCTGACCATGGAGCGCAACGGCGGCAGCTATCTCGCCCGCCGGGCCGCGATCGCGCAGTCGACCGGTGCCTTCGTCACGACCCAGGACGCGGACGACTGGAGCCACCCGCAACGCCTGGAGCACCAGGTCGCGATGCTGCAGGACCACCCCGACGCACCCGCCAGCCGGTCGCTGGCGATCCGGGCCATGGACGACCTCACCCACCAGTGGTTCGGCTACAGCGCGCGGCGCCCCAACGCCTCCTCGCTCATGGTCCGGCGCGAGGTCTTCGACCGGGCCGGCACCTTCCTGCCGATGCGCAAGAGCGCCGACTCCGAGTATGCCGAGCGTCTGGTGGCGCTGCTCGGACCGGTCGCCGACACCGGCACCCCGCTCGCCGTGACCCGGCTGCGCGCCGGCAGCCTCTCCCGCGGCGACTTCACCCTGGGCTGGCACCACCCGGACCGGGTGGCCTTCCGTGGCAGCTACCGCGCCTGGCACCGGAGCCTGGTGGCGTCGGACGACGGCGCGTCACCGACCGACGAGCAGATGCCCGAGGTGCCGGCGGCCTACGCCCGCGGCCTGGACGGGGTGCGGGTGGCCGGGGACCACGTCGACCTGGTCCTTGCCGCGGACCTCGGCGCCGCCGTCGGGAGCCGTCCGGCGACCGACGGGATCCTCGACGGTGCCCGGGAGACGGTGCGGGGGGTCTGGCACCTCGAGCGGCCCACCGCGCTGCGGCCCGGCCGGCGCGAGATGCACCCGAGCTGGTTCGACGCCGTGGCGACCCGACCCGACCTGCACGTGCTCACCCGCACCCACGAGGCCCGGGTCGGCACCCTGGTGCTCCTCGACCTGGACGCCGTCCTGCTGGCGAGCGCCCAGCCGTGCGCGCTCCGCCCGGAGCGGGTGCTGCTCGCGGTGGCCGACCAGGACGTGCTTCCCGGTCCGACCGGGCTGCCGGTGGACCTGCTCGCCGTGCGTGAGGCGGCGCGTCACTGGTGGGGCGTGGACCCTGCCTGGGTGGCCGCCCCCGGCGCGGACCCGGTGCTGCTCGCCGACGCCCTGCCGGGCCTGGACATCCAGCCTTGGCCAGGGCTGGAGGCGGCGGCTCAGCCGAGCACGACGGACCGGTAGCGGTCGGCGACCCGGGCCGGGTCGAAGAGGGCGTCCGCCTGCTGCTGCGCCCGTGCCCCCAACCCGGGCCAGGCGCCGGGCTCGGTGACGGCCCGGATGCGCGCCTCCGCGGCGTCCAGGTCGTCCACCACCCACTCGTCCGGGAAGAGCGCACGCGGGCCCCCGCGGGAGGCGACCATCGGCCAGTTCCGCACCACGGGCACGGCACCGGAGGCGGCGCCCTCGACCAGCCCGAGGTGCCAGCCCTCGCGGCGGCTCGAGGAGACGATGACGCCGACCTGCTGCAGCGCGCCCGCCACGTCCTCGGTCCGCCCGACGACGTGCACCCGGTCGCGCAGTCCCGGCGCGGCGATCCGCTCCCGGAAGGCCTCGACGTAGGCGGCCTGCGCCGGCGTGGGGCGCTGGGCGAAGTCCGGACCGATGAGCACCAGCCGCCAGGACGGCTCCCGGTCCAGCAGGTCGAGCGTCCAGGCCGGGTCCTTGACGATCCGGCCCCAGCCGACCATCCCCAGCGTGGTGCGCGCCCCGGGGCTCTTGGGCCGCGCCATCTCGCGCAGCGGCACGAGGTTGTCGATCACCCGCACCGGCGGGATCGGCGCACCGGACCCGGCGGCGGCCGCCGCGGCGACGCTGCGGGTCAGGCTGCGCATGGGTGGACTGGTGGTGAGGACGACCTCCACCCGGTCCCAGCGCAGCAGCGGCATCCACGGGTCGACCAGGTCCAGCCCGTGCACCCGGAGCACCATCCTGGTGCCCGGTGGCGCGAGGTGCGAGACCCAGAGCGTGGACCGGTCCGCCCAGTCGCACAGCACCACGTCCGCCCAGCCCAGCAGCTCCCGCAGCCGCGCCACGGCGGGGGCGTCCGACGGCCGCCCCTCGAGCAGGGCGGCCAGGTCGGGGAGCACCTGGGTGTCCATGATCTTGCGACCCAGGGAGGGGATGAGCTCGGTGAGGTCCGCGACCCGCACCTCGGGCGCGGACGCGGCCTCGCGCAGGGCCTGCACCACCGGTCCGTGGAAGTTCCCGTAGGCGCCGGTGGCGACGAGCACCCGGCGCGCCGGGCCGGCGTGTCCCTCGTGCGGTGCGTCCCGCGCGTGCGTGGGTGGTGCACCGTCCGGGTGCCGGGGCACGACCAGCTCCCGCCAGGTGCGCGAGCCGAGCAGCGGCGCCAGGTAGCCCTGCGGGTCCTCCACCAGCGCGGACATCTCGGTCTCCGCGTGCAGCTCACGGTGGAAGAGCAGGGTCATCGCGTCCCCGAGGCGGTCCAGCGCCTCCGTGCGCGCACCACCGCGCAGGGCCTCGTCGGCGCCGGCCAGCGCGCCGCGGACCGCCACCTCCCGGTCGGCCTCGGTGGTGGCGGTCCCGAGGGTCAGGTCCGCGGCGAGCCGCCGGGCCGCCAGCCCACTGGCGAGGCGGTCGGCGGACGGCCAGGCCGGCTGGTCCAGCGCCCCTGCCAGCACCCGCGCACCCTGGGTCAGTCCGTGCCGCTGCCGCACCGCGCGGGCGGCCCGCACCACCCGGTCGACCGCGCCGGCCTCCCCCGGGTCCACCTCGTCCAACCGCTGCGCCCAGCGCCGGATCCGCGCGGCCGTCACGGAGTCCGCCGTGACCACGGTGTCCAGGATCTGCTCCAGCCCCTGTCCCGTCGTCCCGGTCATGCCCCTTGATCGCTCACTGCTCATTCCTTCTCAGCAATAACCGATAAGTCGAGCGAAATTCTTGTGTCCAAGTGAACTTCCAGTGATATCGGCCAGCACCGAAATCGAATCGCTCGAACTCTCGGCTCTTGAAAAGGTGACGCAGGATCTCGTACTGGAGTACCGTGTTGACTCGATAACTCGCTACTTCAGGTGCATAGGCGCTGTTCCAGCATAAGAGCGATCCCCCATCGATGTAGGCCGATTTGTACGAGAGAAGATCTCCCTCTGGCGAAATGAAACCAAAGGTGAGCGTTCGATCAGGATCCGAATACATTGCGGCGCAGTGCCTGACTCGAAGCGGATCTTCGAAAAGCGAATGGCGTTCAGAGCGGCCGTGCTCGTCCTGGAGATGGTTCTTCTCGCGGATATGAAGGTCGCCCATCTGTCCCAGAAGTGAACCATTGGAATCGCCTCGAATCACGACGAATCGATGTTCTATCTCTCGACGAAACCTCGCCGCCCTTTTCCTGACACTCCCAAGCCCTTGGGCCGACTCGTACTCCTCGAACGAGGAGTAGTGCGTGAGATTCAGGACGGGGTTCTCGATGTGGAGATTAAAGCAAGGGTTGAACACTGGCGATCGCAGGAAGTGTCCGGCCAAGTAGTTGCTGACGTCCACATTGCTCAGTGAGAGAGTGTCCCACTCAGCATGGTCCCACAGGTAGCGGAAGATCTTCTTCATGGCGACGCTGGCGAGCCGCTGGTCTGCAGTGAGAACGAACCCCATGTAGTCGCCATGACTCGCGAATCGGAGTCGCCTTATTTTTCTGCCGTTCCTGCTCCCCGGCGTCAACACGAGGGGCGCGATTCCCACAGCCTCCCCTCTTTCGCGTGCCACGACAATGCACAGGTCATGTCCGTGCTCCTGACGGTAGGCACCCCACCACGCCTTGACCGAGTCATACTTCACGTAAAAGGGCGTGCTCTTGTCCTGCAGTTCCAGCCACTCAGGCGCCAGCCGTTCGAGTTCCTCGTCTGTTGTTACGACCTCGACGTCGGGGTCACTTCCGCTCACCGACGGTCCCACCTTCGGATGTGGGCAGACAACACTTCGGGCACCAAGACTGCTCGGCGACGGCCGCTGGCAGCGTACAGCCGTCCTGAGTACGTCGCCCCTGCGGCGAGAAAGGAATCTCGAGAAGGAACGTTGTTCCCTCTGACTAGCACAACCCCTTCAGGCTTTCCACATTCCACACCCTTGGCCCATCTGTCGTGAATACTTGCTCGGTGCAGGCCGCGCCGGCGATGGGCCTTGAAGATGTAGTCGTCTAGGAAAAGAAACTGCGTGGACCTCAGCTTCATCAAGTAGCCTGGACCAGCCTCATGCCGGTCCACCCAAGAGATACAACAGAATCCACACACAGCCCCGGCGCTGTCTCGCAGGATCCAGGCATCCTCGTCGGGGTTTTCGATTCGATGCATGAGTATGTCGCACTTGCGTTGAGATATCTCTTTGGGGCCGTAGGTTGTTGACATTTCTTGGATGGTTTCCGGCGTGGCCGGCTCTAGCATGCCGGCCCCGAACGATCCTCTTGCATGGTTCGAACCACGTAGAATGAGTCTTTCGTAGAAGTTCTTACGCTTGTCCAACTGGGGACCTTTTTGGTTCACACTGTCACCCGGGAGCTGTAGTGAGAGGCCTTGAGAGCCTTGAATTCTGGTGGAACGGAGATGTGACCGAACCCTCGGTAGAACTCTGCGGCGACTTCGGCGGACGGCAGGTACTGCGACGGTGGGTCGAACCTCACGTCGTCGTGCCTGCCAGGACTCAAAGGAGAGCGGGCAAACATTTTCCCGCCCGCAGATAGACGGCGAAGTCCTTCGACGCATGCTAGATGGTCGGAATGGTAGTCGTCTGGGTGAGCAGCCAGCACGAAGTGTGCGTCGGGCTTCACCAGCGGGGCCAAGGAGTCACGGACTTCCTTGGCCGCGTAGTTGCCGTCAGGCATCCCCAGCCTGAGGATTGACCCCTGCCCGCCTGTCAGGGCCGACCACGCTGCGGCCTGCTCGGCACGCCGGTACTCCTTCTCGTAGTCGGGTGGCCAGCCCATCCGTCGTGCTCGCTTGGAGCCACCGCCATCTCCGACAGCGACGAGCACCAAACGGTGGGGGTCATTGGCCCTGATCCAGGTGACGTATCCGGAGAGGCGGAGGGTTTCGTCATCGGGGTGTGGCGAGACGATGTAGGTCACGGGTTCCCGCGTGCCTGGGAGCGCCCAGCGCGGCGCCACCCGGCGGATCCGCCGCTTGACCTGGCTCGGCAGGGCCTGACCAGCACGCGCCGTGGCTCTTCGGATCAAGCTCATAGGAACGGATCCTAGCCACCGCCCATGCGGCGCTCAGCCGCGGATGAAGGCCTCCACCTCGGCGCGACCCTCGTCGTCCGGCATCTGCACCGGCGGGCTCTTCATCAGGTAGGCGGAGGCCCCGATCACCGGGCCGCCCTGCCCGCGGTCCAGCGCGATCTTGGCCGCCCGGATGGCGTCGATGATGATGCCGGCGGAGTTCGGGCTGTCCCAGACCTCCAGCTTGTACTCCAGGCTCAGCGGGACGTCGCCGAAGGCGCGACCCTCGAGCCGGACGTAGGCCCACTTGCGGTCGTCCAGCCACTGCACGTAGTCCGAGGGTCCGATGTGGACGTCCCGCTCGGCCATCGTGGTCTGCAGGTTGGAGGTGACGGCCTGGGTCTTGGACACCTTCTTGCTCTCCAGCCGCTCCCGCTCGAGCATGTTCTTGAAGTCCATGTTGCCGCCGACGTTGAGCTGGTAGGTGCGGTCGAGGGCCACGCCGCGCTCCTCGAAGAGCCGCGCCAGCACCCGGTGCGTGATGGTGGCCCCGACCTGGCTCTTGATGTCGTCGCCCACGATCGGCACCCCCGCCTCGGTGAACTTCGCCGCCCACTCGGGGTCGCTGGCGATGAAGACGGGCAGGGCGTTGACGAAGGCCACGCCGGCGTCCAGCGCGCACTGGGCGTAGAACTTGTCCGCCTCCTCGCTGCCCACCGGCAGGTAGGAGACCAGCACGTCGGCCCTCGCCTCGGTCAGGGCGGCGACGACGTCCACCGGCTCCTCCAGCGACTCCTCCACGGTGAGGGCGTAGTACTTCCCCAGCCCGTCCAGGGTGGGACCGCGCTGCACCGTGACGCCGGTGTCCGGGACCTCGGCGATGGTGACGGTGTTGTTCTGACCCGCCTGGATGGCCTTGGCCAGGTCCTGGCCCACCTTCGCCGCGTCCACGTCGAAGGCGGCCACGAACTCCAGGTCACCCACGTGGTAGTCGCCGAACTCGACGTGCATCAGCCCCGGGACGCTGGCCTCGGGGGCGGCGTCCCGGTAGTACTCGACCCCTTGCACGAGCGAGCTCGCGCAGTTGCCCACCCCCACGACCGCGACCCTGACCGACGACATCGACACTCCTTGCTGACATGGCGCGGGCGGCCCGGACGGGCCGCCCTCGTGTCATGCCAACGCCCCCGGCCAGAAGTGCATTCCGGGCCCGTCCGGCACGCCCAGGCACAATGGTCGGGTGAGCCGTTCCAGCACCACCCCCAAGTCCCGTCGGTCCGCGACCCGGAGGAAGCCTCGGACCGGTCGGCGCGGTGTCGTGCGCCGGGTCCTGCTCTGGCTGACCGGGCTGGGGCTGCTCGCCATCCTGCTCGTCGTGGGCGTCTTCGCCTGGGCCTACGCCCGGACCGACGTCCCGCAGCCCAACGACTTCGCCGAGGCGCAGAGCTCGATCCTCTACTACGCCGACGGCGAGACCGAGCTGGCCCGCTTCACCGGCGGCTACGACCGGGAGTCGGTGCCGCTGTCCGAGGTCCCCGAGCACGTCCGCGACGCCATGCTCGCGGCCGAGGACCGCTCCTTCTACGAGAACGAGGGGGTGTCGATCACCGGCACCGCACGCGGTGCCTGGAGGACCCTCACCGGCGACGGTCTCCAGGGCGGCTCGACCATCACCCAGCAGTACGTGAAGAACTACTACCTCACCGCGGACCAGACCCTGCAGCGCAAGTTCACCGAGATCATCATCGCGATCAAGATCGACAACGAGCTCGCCAAGGACCAGGTCCTGGAGAACTACCTCAACACCATCTACTTCGGGCGCGGGGCCTACGGCATCCAGACCGCCAGCCAGGCCTACTTCGGCAAGGACGTCTCCGAGCTGGACGTCGAGGAGGGTGCCTTCCTCACCGGGGTGACCAACGCACCCTCGCTGTTCGACCCGGACTACGCCGAGGGCAACGAGCAACGGGCGCAGGACCGGGTGGCCTACGTGCTCGACGGCATGGTCGAGGAGGGGTGGCTCGACGCGGCGGAGCGCGAGGGTATGGGTATGCCCGAGGTCCAGGAGCCGCAGCCCTCCACCGCGGCCCAGGGGGTCGAGGGCTACATCGCCCAGGAGGCGCGCGAGGAGCTCAAGGAGGTCCTGGGGGTCGAGGACGCCGAGATCGACGGTGGCGGGCTGCGGGTGACCACGACCATCGTGCAGCAGCACCAGCGGGCCGCGGGCGAGGCGGTCGAGCTCTACCGCCCCACCGGGGAGGGCACCGACGACATCACCGTCGCGCTGACCTCGGTCCGTCCCGGCGACGGGGCGATCACCGCGATGTACGGCGGGGACGACTACCAGCAGACCCAGCTCAACTCGGCCACCGAGGCACGGGTCCAGGCGGGTTCGCTGTTCAAGCCGATCACCCTGCTGGCGGCGGTCGAGGAGGGCGTCGACACGCTCCAGACCTACGAGGGACCGACGCCGATGACGTTCGGCGAGGACGCGACGGAGGTGAACAACTTCCGGGACCTCTCGTTCGGCGTGATCGACCTGCGGGTGGCGCTCGCGGAGTCGGTGAACACCATCTACGTCCAGCTCAACGAGGAGATCGGCCCGGAGCGGACGCGCCAGGCCGCGGTCGACCTCGGGCTGCCCGACGACACTCCCGGCCTCGACACCGACCTGACGAACGTCCTCGGCACCGCCTCCCCCACCCTGATCCAGATGACCAACGCCTACGCCACGCTGGCCGCCGAGGGCGAGCGAGCCACGCCATACCTCATCCGGCAGGTGGAGACGGTGACGGGCGAGACGACCTACGAGGCGGAGCCGGAGACCGACCAGGCGGTCGACCGGGACGCCGCGGTGGACGTCACCGACGCGATGACGTATGTCGTCGGCCAGGGGTCGGGGATGGCGGCCGGGGACCTCGGTCGCCCCGCCGCCGGCAAGTCCGGGACCAGCGAGCGCAACGTGTCCGCCTGGTTCGACGGGTTCGTGCCGCAGCTGGCGGCGGGCGTGGTGATGTACAAGGGCGACGGCACGGTCCCCATGCAGGACGTCGCCGGGCTGGACCAGATCACGGGTGGCACGTTCCCGGCGCAGGTCTGGGGAGAGTTCATGCGCGTGGCGATGGAGGGCGAGGAGGTCCTGGAGTTCTCCCCGCGGGTCGGCACCGGCGGTCCCACCGACGACACGCCGACCACGCAGGAGCCGGCCCCTGAGCCGACCACGACCGAGGCGACGACCACCGAGGAGCCCACGGAGACCACGACCACCGAGGAGCCGACGGAGACCACGACCAGCGAGCCGCCGACGACGACGCAGCCGAGCAGCCCCGAGCCCACCACCGGGGAGCCGACGACACCGGCCCCGACTCCGACGACACCGGAGCCCACGACACCGGACCCCTCGCAACCTGAGCCACCGGGCGACGACACCGCCCCGGCACCGACCGGGTGAGTCCTGCGCCTGGGCGGCCTCCGGGCGACCGCGTCGACCTGCCCTGGACGGTCCCCTCCTGGGTCGACCCGGTCGTCCGCCGGGCCACCGGCGCCATCGGTGGACCGCTGGGTCGGCACGGCGTGGTCGGGGGCACCGGGCTGGCCGGCGTCGCGGCGGCGGTCACGCTGCTCGGCACGCTGGCCCTCGGCCTCGGCGTCTGGCGGTCGGGCCACTGCCTGATGAAGGGGTGGAGCACCCCCGACCAGTTCTGGCGCGCCTGCTACTCCGACCTGCCCGTCGTGCACGTCAGCTCCCCGCTGGGGGACCGTGCGCTGCCGTGGGTGGGTGAGGGGGCGGCCACGGGCACCCCGCCGCTGCCCGGCGCGGTGATGTGGCTGATCGCGCAGGTCTCCCCGGCGGCGGGTCCGGGGCTGGCGGCCCAGCAGTGGGTGTTCGCGCTGTGGGCGCTCCTGTGCGTGCCGCTCGTGGCGGTCGCCGTGGTCGCCCTGGTGTCCATGACGCCCGGCCGACCGTGGCAGGCGGCGATGCTGGCCGCGAGTCCCGTGCTGGTGCTGCTGGCCCACGTGTCGACCGACCTGCTGGGCGTCACCCTCATGGTGCTCGGGCTGTGGGCCTGGCAGCGGGACCGCCCCTGGCTCTGCGGCCTGCTCCTCGGCCCGGCCGTCCTGGTCCGCCCGTTCCCCCTGCTGGTGCTGGTCGCCATCGGTCTGCTGGCCTGGCGCCGCGGGTCGCCGCTGCCGGCGCTCCAGGCCGTGGTCGGCGCCGCGCTCGGGGCGCTGGTCGTCCTCGTCCCCCTGGTCGCGGTGCAGCCGGAGGCGTTGTCGGCCGCGCAGCAGTGGTGGAGCCAGCCGGCCGGCTACGGCGCGCTGCAGATGGTGCCCCGCCTGATGGGGGTCACCGTCCCCACCGAGGTCACCACCGCGGTGGTGGTAGCCGGCTGGCTCGCGGCGCTCGGCGTGGGTGTGTGGGCCTCGGCACCGGGACGCTCAGCGTCCCGCCCGGAGCTGGGGGTCGACCAGCTGGCGGCCCTGATGATCGGGGTGGTGGCCCTCACCGCCGCCTCGCTGTCGGTGCAGTCCGGTCTCTGGCTGCTGCCGTTCCTCGCGCTGTCGACCATCCGGTGGTCCTCCCACCTCGTGTGGGCCGGGGCCGAGGCGCTGGCCTTCCTCACCACCTGGCTGCACATCGCCTTCGCCAGCGATCCTGGTCGCGGGTTGCCGCCGGACGCGTATGCCCTGGTCGTGGTGCTCCGCGCAGCGGCATGGTCGTGGATCCTCTGGCAGGTGGTGCGGACCCCCCGGCCCGGTCAGCGGCGCGAGCCGACCTCGAGCCCGGCACGCACCGTCTCGGCGAGCTGACCGGCGAGCACCACCGGAGTCACCTGCTCCTCCACGACGTCCCGCAGGGAGCGGACGTAGGTCGCGGACAGGTGGTTGCTGTCCCTCCAGACCACGACCTCGCCCACGATGGGGCTGCAGGTCCGGCCGGGACAGACGGCGGTGGTGAAGTCCAGCACGGGCAGGTCGTCGTGCTCCTCGGCGAGGAGGAGGTGCCCGGTGCCCGACGCGTCCAGCCCCTGCTGCCGGTCGAAGGCACAGCGGGGCACGTCCTCCCGGTGCTCCAGCAGGCAGGCCGGCACGTCGAACGGCGCCCTCGGGACGTCCCGGATCAGCGCCGGCTGCATGCCCGCCTCGGTGAGCATCTCCACCCGGGCCCCCAGTCCCGCGGCCACCTTGCGCGCACCGGTGGTGCCGTAGGACGCGCTGGACAGCAGCACCACGTCCGGGTCCTGCTCGAGCAGCACGCCGTCCAGGTTCTCCTGCCAGGTGGTGCACTGCCGGTAGTCGCCCGCCTGGCCGGACCGCTCCACCGTCAGTCCCACGGCAGCCGGGCAGGAGGACTTGGACATCACCACCACCCGCCAGCCGCGGTCCCTGCCGATCTCGTCGAGGGCGGTGAACCACATGCTGGCGTGGCTGTCGCCGATGAGCGCGACGGTCCGGTCACCCTCGGGGTCCCCGCCCTCGCACACGCCGACGCGGGTGCCGCTCAGCCCGACGAAGCAGTCGCGCGGCTCCAGCGCCGGGCTGTCGTCCACCACCTGCTCCAGGGGCACCGCCAGCTCGCCCACCTGCTGGGGGATCTGCACCACCGGAGGCGGCTCTCCCAGGGCGCCGGACACACCGCTCCCCGCGGCAGCGGCCGCGAGGGCTGCGTCCACGGCGTCCAACGGGGCGCCACCGTCGGTCCCGGGGTCGTCCACGCCGACGGCCAGCGTGTCGGCCCCGACCGGGGCGCGCAGCTCGTCCACGACGGCGGGCGTCCGCCACCCGGCGACCTCGTCGGTGTCGGACCGCGGGGCGGCCGCCATCACCAGCACCCCGAGCATCGCGCCGGCCAGGGTGCAGTTCAGACCCAGCCTCAGGGTCCGCGCGGTGACGAGCCCCGGGGACAGCTGCGTCGCGAGCACCCGGCCGTGGCGGCGCACCGGGTCCTCCACCAGGGAGAAGGACAGCCATGCCGGGACGGCCGCGAGGGCCAGCGTGAGCAGCCCCCAGTGGACCGGGAGCGTGGCGGGTCCGCCCCGGCCGACGTGGGCGAGCTCGGCGGCCACGGCGATGAACGGCCAGTGCCACAGGTAGAGGCTGTAGGAGAGCCGCCCCACCCACTGCAGCGGCCGGGCGCGGAGCAGCAGCACCGGTCCCGCCCGGCCCGCCGCCGGACCGGCGAGCAGCACGAGGGCCGCCCCACCGGTCGGGAGCAGCGCCCACAGACCGGGAAAGAGGGTCTCCTTGGTGATGACGAAGAGGGAGAGCACGATCAGGCCCAGCCCGACCCATCCCACCCCGGCGGCCAGCCACCGCGGCAGTCGTGGCCACGCCCGGGCACCCAGCGCCACGACCGCGCCGAGCATCAGCTCGTGCACCCGGGTGGGCGTCACGAAGTAGGCCGCCGGCTCCTGCAGCGTCCACCACCAGGACAGCACGAGCGACCCACCCAGCAGCAGCAGCGTCACCACCCAGGTGAGAGCGCTGAAGACGCGGGCCCGGCCCGCGGCATACACCAGGATCGCCAGCAGGATCAGCGGCCAGAGCAGGTAGAACTGCTCCTCCACCGAGAGGGACCAGTAGTGCTGCAGCAGGCTGGGCGCGCGCTCCACGTCGAGGTAGTCCACGGAGCGCCACGCCATCCGCCAGTTGACGACGTAGAGCGCGGACGCGAGCAGGTCCGCCCCCACCTCGCTCCATCGTCCGCGGGGCAGGAAGAGCACCGTCAGCACGGCGGTCCCGGCCAGGGCGGCGAGGGCGGCGGGCAGCAGCCGCCGGGCCCGTCGGGCGTAGAACCGACCCAGGTCGATCCGACCGCGCGCGCGCCCCTCCTCGAGCAGCAGGGACGTCATGAGGAAGCCGCTGACGACGAAGAAGACGTCCACCCCGACGAAGCCGCCCGGCAGGAGGCCCACCCCGGCGTGCCAGAGCATGACCCCGAGCACCGCGACCGCGCGCATCCCCTCGATGTCGGCGCGGAAGTCACGGGGGACGGGTGGGACCCGCAGGGCGTGGCGCGCGGCGTGCAGGGCGCGGGCCCTCCGGCGGGTGAGCGGGGCCTCGGGCGCGGTCATGGCGCCTCCGCCACCGCGTCGAGCCGTCCGGAGCGATCCCGCAGCCAGGCCCGGTGCGCTCCCTCGACCCAGAGCGCGGCCACCAGGGCCGGACCGGCCAGCAGCAGCCAGCGCAGGTCCTGCCGGTCGGTGGGCTGGGTCGGGATCTCCGCGGCGGCCGTGAACTCCAGCTCACCCTCGCCGTCCTGCACCTCGAGGGCCGCCGCCGTGTCCGCGGCCAGCGCGGCCAGCCGCGGGTCGGGGGCGTGGGCCACCACCCGGACGACGGGGTCGGACTGCCGGTGCCGCACCTCGAGCCGGATGTCGTCCGCCAGCTCGGGGTCCAGCTCGACCGCTGCCTCCACCTCGCCCTCGAGGGAGGGGTCGGTCAGTCGCACGGAGGCCCGGTCGGCGGCCCGCTCGTCGGTGGCGGTGATGGTCGCGAGCGCGGTGTAGGTCCGGGGGCGCACGAGCTCCCAGCCGGCACCGAGCAGGGTGAGCACGAGGACCAGGGTGATCCACGGGACCCCGGCGAGCAGGTGGGTCCAGTGGCTCGGAGGGGTGTCGCTGTGCCGTCGCCGCGCGGTATGCCTACCCACCGCTGCGCTCCTGCTCGGCCCACCACCTCAGCAGCTCGGCCCGCGCACCTTCCTCCCCGAGGGGGCCCTGGTCCAGGCGGACCGACAGCAGGTGCTGGTAGGCGCGCCCGAGCTGGGGGCCGGGGGGGATCCCGAGCACCTCCCCGATCTGGTGCCCGTTCAGCTCGGGCCGCACCGCCTGCAGCTCCTCCTCCTCGCGCAGCCGGGCGATCCGCTCCTCGAGGTGGTCGTAGTGGGCGGCCAGCCGGGCCGCCTTGCGGCGGTTGCGGGTCGTGCAGTCGGACCGGGTGAGCTTGTGCAGCCGGCCCAGCAGCGGCCCGGCGTCGGTGACGTACCGCCGCACGGCCGAGTCGCTCCACTCGCCGGTCCCGTAGCCGTGGAACCGCAGGTGCAGCTCCACGAGGCGGGTGACCGCCTTCACCGTGTCCTTGTCGAAGCGCAGCTCCCGGAGACGGGTCCGCGTCATCTTCGCGCCCACGACCTCGTGGTGGTGGAAGCTCACTCCCCCGCCCGGCTCGAACCGGCGGGTGGGCGGCTTGCCGATGTCGTGCAGCAGGGCGGCGAGGCGCAGCACCAGGTCCGGGCCCGGCACGTCGTCCTCCCCGTCGGCACCAGGGCGATCCTCCAGCTCGATGGCCTGGTCCAGCACGGTCAGGCTGTGCTCGTAGACGTCCTTGTGCCGGTGGTGCTCGTCGACCTCCAGCCGCAGCGCGGGCAGCTCCGGCAGCACCTGGTCGGCCACACCGGTGGCGACCATGACCTCCAGCCCGGCCCGCGGGTCGCCCGCCAGGACGAGCTTGACCAGCTCGTCGCGCACCCGCTCGGCCGAGACGATCTCCAGCCGGTCGGCCATCCGGGTCATCGCCGCGACCACCTCGTCCGCGGGCCGCAGGCCGAGCTGGGCGGTGAAGCGGGCGGCCCGCAGCATACGCAGCGGATCGTCGGCGAACGACACCTCCGGGGCCTGCGGGGTCCGCAACCTCCGTGCCGCGAGGTCCCCCAACCCGTCGTGCGGATCCACGAAGGTCAGGTCCGGCAGACGCAGGGCCATCGCGTTGACCCGGAAGTCCCGACGCGCCAGGTCCTCCTCGAGCGAGTCACCGAAGGCCACGAGCGGCTTGCGCGAGGCGCGGTCGTAGGCGTCGGCGCGGTAGGTGGTGAGCTCCAGCACCGTCGCACCGCGCCGGGCGCCGATGGTCCCGAAGGCCCGACCCACGTCCCAGGTGGTGTCCGCCCACCCGGAGAGGACCTGCTCGATCTCATCCGGGGTGGCCGAGGTGGTGAAGTCCAGGTCGGGCGAGTCACGACCGAGGAAGGCGTCGCGCACCGGACCGCCGACGAGCGCCACCTCGTGCCCCGCGGCGGCGAACCGCTCGCCCACCTCGGTCAGCAGCGGCATGGCCGGGGTCAGCTGCCCGAGGGCGCGCAGCAGCAGGGCGCCGTCGTCGGGAAGGTCGGTGTCGGACATCGGATCTAGGGTAATCGGCGAGGCGACAGGGCCGTGTCGTCGTGCGCTTCCGCACCTGTTCCCACTCGTTACAGTGGGTGGATGACCACGACGCCGCCGCGCCAGCACCTCGGCGCGCGACGGCTGCCGTCGGTCAACGAGACCTCCGCCGGCGGGGTCGTGATCGACGTCTACGAGGGCCGCGCCCGCATCGCGATCATCGCGCGACGCAACCGGAGTGGTCGGGTGGAGTGGTGCCTGCCCAAGGGCCACGTGGAGCCGGGCGAGACCCTGGCCCAGACCGCCGAGCGCGAGGTGGCGGAGGAGACGGGCATCGAAGGGCGGGTGCTGATCACCCTGGGCACGATCGAGTACTGGTTCACCACGCCGTCGCACCGGATCCACAAGATGGTCCACCACTACCTGCTCGAGGCGACCGGGGGACGCCTGACGATCGACAACGACCCGGACCACGAGGCGATCGACGCGATCTGGGTCCCGCTCGACGAGGTGCACCGCAAGCTCACCTTCCCCAACGAACGTCGGATCGCCCGCGAGGCCTGGAACCGTCTCACCCGAGGCGCCTGAGACGCCCGTGGCCACCGTCGTCCGTCGCACCGCGAGGGCGGTCCGCTCCCGGATCGTGCCTGCCCTGGCGCTCGTCGGCGCCCTGGCACCCCTCGCCCTCACCCCCCTCCCCACGTCCGCCGCACCCCGGTCGGCACAGGTCCCGGTCCCCGCCGACACCCCGGTGGAGGACATCTCCGTCGTGGTCGACGAGGTGGACCCCGTGGTGCTGACCCCGGGGGAGCCGGTGACGCTCACCGGCCGCCTGCTGAACGGGGGCACGGTGCCGCACCGGATGTCCTTCCTCACGGCGACGGCCTCCTCGACCGGCCTCACGTCTCGCCGTCAGGTCTCGGACTGGCTCTCCGGCGAGCTCGTGCTGGACCGGTCCGTCGCGCTCGGCGACGACACCGTGGGACCGGTGGTGCCCCCTGGGGCGGCCGTGCCCTTCCAGGTCGTGGTGCCGGCCTCGGTGACCGAGGACCTCCCGGCCGCACCGCAGGTCCTCCCCGTGGTGCTCAGCGCCACCGAGGACGAGGGCGAGGAGGAGTCCGACCCGGTCGAGCTGCGCACGACCGTGGTCAGTGGCGGGTCGGGCGAGCTCGACACCCCGCTGGAGGTCTCCTGGGTCGTCCCGTTGACCCTCCCCGCCGACGCGGACCTGGTCAGCCCGCAGGAGGCCGCGCACGCCGCCGCGTGGACGCAGGCGGTCGGACCGGACTCCGACATCAGCGGGTGGCTGCAGGACCTGGAGCTGCCCGCAGTCACCTACATCGTCGACCCCGCAGCCCTGGTCGGGCTACGCCCCTCCCCCGCCCTCACCGCGGGTGGCGCCGAACCCACCGGGACCGAGACCCCGAGCGAGCCGGCCCCCACCCCGGACGACAGCGTCGAGACGGCCGGACCCGACGAGTCGGTGGCGACCGAGCCGGGCGGCGACGCGGACGACGGGGGCAGCACCGCACCGGCCCCGGTGCCCGACGTGACCGCGACGACCGAGCCGCCGGACGACGAGGCGGTGGCGACCGAGCCCGGGCCGACCGCGACGGCGGCGGACGTCGCGGACGTGGTGGCCACGCTGCGCACCACCCTGGCCGGACTGCCTGACGACCAGGTGTGGTGGCTGCCCAGCAACGACCCCGACCTGCAGCAGCTGGTGCGGCACGGGGCGCCGGACGACCTCGCCGACGACCTGCTCAGCAGCACCCCGTCCGGCGCGTCCGAGCTCGTGCAGCCGGTGCTCGCGACCGGCCGGCGGGACGTGGCCTGGCCCCTCTGGTCCGCCCCCGACGCCGAGGACCTCACCGCGGTGCAGGACCTGTTCCGGACCACCGGGGGAGACACCGGCCAGGACATCGGCCAGGACACCGACCTGGGCGCGGTGCTCGTCCCCCGGGAGAGCTTCACGGCCGACAGCGCGGCGCCGCCCCGGCGCGGCGCCATCCCGCTGCGCCAGGTCGACGGGGTGACGGCGCTGGGGGTCGACTCGTGGACCAGCGCCCTGGTCGCCGCGAGCGAGGACGCCGCGCTCAGCCGCGGATCCGGCGCCGCCGCGCAGGAGGTGCTGGCGCACACGGTGGGCACCTACCTCGAGGACCCGACCAGCGCCCGCGAGCTGGTGATCGCGCCGCCGCGGCTCTCGCCGGCCTCGCCCGAGGTGCTCCAGCAGCTCAGCGAGGGGTGGCGCGCCGCACCGTGGATCCGGCCCGTCGCGGCGCACGAGCTGCTCGACCGCGCCGAGGGGACCGAGGCGCTGCGCCTCACCGGCCGAGGCCCCCAGCCCCGCGTGCTCGGCGACCTCGCCGAGCGGCTCGCGGCCGGGGAGAGCCCGTTGGACGAGGAGCGGGTCGACGCGATGGCCACGACCGGCACCGAGCTGGACCACCTGGAGGGCATCCTGCGCGACCCGAGCGCCGCCCAGTCCTGGCGCTCGGCGCTGGCCACGCTGTGGTCCGCCCGGTGGCGTGACGACGAGGACCAGTGGGTCATCGCGCGCCAGACGGTCCGCGACGACGTCCGGTCGGCCCGGGACGGCGTGACCGTCACCCCGAGCACGGTCAACTTCCTCACCGACCAGGGCGAGATCAGCGTGACGGTGGTCAACCGGCTCGGCGCGGCCCTGGACGACGTCGTGCTCGAGCTGGTGGCCAGCAATGGACGGCTGCAGGTCATCCGGCAACCGGACCCGGTCAGCATCGGGGCCGACAGCCGGGCGTCGGTGTCCTTCGAGGCCAGGTCGATCACGCGTGGCGAGACGACGCTGACCGCGACCCTGCGGACGCCCGCCGGCACGACCCTCGGCGAACCGGTGCCGATCGAGGTCCGCGTGCAGCCCACCGGCGTCTGGGTCTACTGGGTGCTGGGGGGTCTGGCCGGGCTGGTGCTGATCCTCGGGCTGAGCCGGTCGCTGCGCCGCGGGGGTCCCGCCACGCCTGCGCCCCAGGCTCCGGGCGACGCGGAGTCGGCCGAGGGAGAGCGGTGAGCACCGGGTCCGGCGCCGGCTCCAGCTCGTCGCTCGCGAGGTCCAGCGCGGTCATGGCGGGTGGCACGCTGGTCTCGCGCCTGCTCGGGATGGCGCGGCTGGCGCTGCTCGGGCTCGCCATCGGGGTGCTGACCCCGGCGGGCAGCGTGTGGGAGACGGCCAACACCATCCCCAACACGATCTACCTGCTGCTCGCGGCCGGTGTGCTCAACGTCCTGCTGCTCCCCCAGCTGACCCGGGCGATGACCCGCGGCCGCGAGGGGCAGGAGTACAGCGACCGGCTGATCACGCTCTCCGTGTCGATCCTCGTCGTGGCCACGATCGTGTTCGTCGCGGCCGCCCCCCTGGTCACCAAGTTCAACGCGCTGGCCTGGGGGTGGGACGACCCCAAGCTGCAGCTGGCGATCCTGTTCGCCTACCTGTGCATCCCGCAGATGCTGTTCTACGGCCTGCACACCATCCTCGGCCAGATCCTCGCGGCGCACCACCGCTTCGCGGCCTTCATGTGGAGCCCGGCGATCGCCAACGTCATCGCCATCGCCGGTATCGCCGTCTTCATGCGCCGCTACCCCGACGCCGGCACGATCCCGCTGCAGGACTGGACGGGGGGCATGATCGGGCTGCTCGCCGGATCGGCGACGCTCGGCATCGTCGTCCAGGCCCTGGTCCTCTTCCCCGCCGTCCGCGCCACCGGCTTCCAGTGGCGGCCACGGTGGGGCCTGCGCGGTGTGGGGCTCGGGGCGGCCGCAGTGATGGCCGGGTGGGCGCTGGCCGACGTGGCCGTGGCCCAGGGCGGCATGCTGGTGGTCACCAACCTGCTGAGCAACGTCATCGACGAGGTCCCGGACGCCCCCGGCAAGATCACCTACGCGTATGCCTTCTCCCTGTTCGTCCTGCCCCACTCGCTGATCGCGCTCTCCCTGCTCACCGCGATCTACCCGGTGCTGTCCAAGGACGCCGCGGCCGACGACCTGCGCGCCATGGCCGACCACACCGGCCGCGGGCTGCGCCTGCTCGGCGCGGCGATGGTGCCCATCGCGCTGGGCATGCTGCTGCTCACGCCCCTGCTGGTGCGGGTGGTCTACTTCGGCAGCAGCCCGGCCGAGCACCGCGCGGTCGCCGCCATCGTGCTGGCGATGGTCGTGGGCCTGGTGCCCTACGGCATCTACCTGCTGTGCGGCCGGGTCTTCTACTCCTTCGAGGACGCCCGCACCCCGTTCCTGTTCCAGGTGTCCGTCACCTCCGTGCTCCTGCTCGTGTGCTGCGTGGCGATCCTCGTCCCTCCACCCCGGGTCGCGGCGCTGCTCGGCCTGGGCCAGGCGCTGGGCCACACGACGGCAGCGGTCTTCGGCCTGCGGTCCGTGCGGCGACGGCTGCCGACCTTCGGCCTGCGCTCGATCGCTCAGACCTACCTGCGTGCTGCCGCCGCGGCCCTGGTGGCGCTGGTCCCCAGCTGGCTGGTCGTCCGGCTCCTGGACCGGGGCGCGCCCCCCGACACCACCTCGATGGACCCGCAGGGTGTGGGTGCCTTCCTGAGTGCGGCGGTGACGCTCGCGGTCGCCGGCGTCCTCTATCTCGGCGTGTATGCCGTCCTCGCGCACCGTCTGGGGGTGCGTGAGGTCACCGACGTCGCCGCACCGGTGCTGCGCCGCATACCCGGCCTGCGCCGTCTGGCACCACGAGGAGCGGGCGACGCCTCGGACCCCGTCACCGGGGCGAGCCCGGCGGCCCTCGGGCTGACCGCGGCCGCCGACGACGCGTGGGCACCGTCCGGTCTGGACGACACCACGACCTGGGGCGACGGCGCGGCACCGCCGGAAGGAGGCCCCGGGGGCGGCACACTAGGGTGGGATCGCCCCCACCCAGGAGAGGACGGCAGCATGGATCGGCTCGAGGTCGGCACCCGACTGGGTGACCGCTATGTCCTCGACGAGCTGCTGGCCGAGCGCGAGGGAGGGGGCCTGGAGTACTGGTCCGCCCGGGACAGCACCCTGGGTCGGCTCGTGGCGGTGACGGTGCTCCCGTCGGGCGGCCCTGCGGCGGACGTCGCCGAGGCCGTCCTGGACGGGGCCCGACGGGTGGCCTCCGTCGACGATCCCCGGCTGGTGCGCGTCCTCGACGTGGGCGAGCAGGACGGCCTGTGCTGGATCGTCGAGGAAGGGCTGTCCGAGGCCGAGTCGCTGGCGTCCCTCGTCGAGCAGCACCCCCTGCCCGCGGAGGAGGCGCGCCGACTGGTGGGCGAGAGCGCGGCCGCGCTCGAGTCCGCCCGGCGCCGCGGTCTGCACCACCTCTACCTCAACCCCCACTCGGTGCTGCGGACGACGGACGGCACCGTGAAGGTGTCCGGCGTCGGGGTGGCCTCGGCCCTCGAGGGGACCGACGACGTCACCCCGGACGAGGCCTCGCTCATCGACTCGGCCGACCTGGTGTCCCTCCTCTACACCGCGTTGACGGGACGGTGGCCGGGAGAGGACCTGGCCGGGGTGCGCCCGGCACGCCGGCTGGCCGACGGCACCCTGCCCGCTCCGTCCGAGCTGGTCTCCGGCGTCCCCGGTGACCTCGACGCCCTGTGCCGCCTCGCGCACGGCTCCGAGGCCGACCTGCAGGCCGCCCCGCACACCCCGGGTGAGCTGGTCCGCCAGCTCTCCCCCTGGTCCTCCGAGATGGTCCGTGCCGAGCGTCCCGGCGAGCTGGGGGCGCGTGGCGAGCGTCCGGCGACACGTCCGGCGGACGACGCCCTGCGCGGTGCGGCGGGGGCGTCAGCCGCGGCGACGGCGGCCCACCCGAGCCATGCCGACGACACGCCGGAGCCGGTCCGTGGGGATGCCACGGACGAGGTGCCGCAGCCGTACTACCGCACCGAGGCCGGCACCGACCGCTCGGCCGGGCAGCAGCAGGCGGGTGGGCGGACGACGCGGCCCGACGACACCATGGGGGGCCTGCTGCGCGGCGGCGAGGCCCGCCAGACACGGTCCGACCGCGCCCAGGCCGCCGGCGCCGCCACGGCGGTCGCCTCCCGGGATGACGAGCGAGGGCTTCCGGACGAGCACGGCACCGGGGCCCAGACCGCCATGGTGACGGTCATCATCCTGGCCCTGCTGGGCATCGCGCTCTTCCTGGGATGGGGGGTGCTGCGAGGCCTGGGCGGCGGCGAGGAGGACGACCCCTCGGCGGGCGCCCCGACCAGCTCCCCGGCCCAGACGTCCTCCGACGACGACGCCACCACGGCCACCGGCGAGGCGCAGGCTTCACCGAGCGAGGACGAGAGCACCGAGCAGGCTCCGGAGCCGAGCGACCCCGTCTCGATCGAGGGCATCACGTCCTACGACCCGGAGGGGGACGGCAACGAGCGCAACGACCTCACGCCGCTGGCCGTGGACGGTGACGAGTCCACCGAGTGGACGTCCCACACCTATCTCTCGGAGGGCTGGGGGTCGCTGAAGTCCGGCACCGGGCTCATCCTCGATCTGGGCGAGGACGCCACCGTCGCCGAGGTGGAGGTGCTGCTGGGCGAGGGCGACATGGGTGCGACGCTCTACCTGTCGGACAACACGTCCCGGGAGGGCGCGACCGAGCTGGGCAGCGACGACGAGGCGTCCGGGACCTGGACCGTCACCCCCGACGAGCCGGCGACGGGGCGCTACCTCATCCTGTGGTTCACCCGGGCGCACACGACTCCCGAGGGCGAGATCGTGCGGGTGGCCGAGATCACCGTGCGGTGACTGCGGCCGGGATCGTGACACCGACCACCGAGCTCGCGGAGCTGGACGACCTGACGCTGCTGCGGCGGCACCAGGACGGTGACGCCGAGGCCTTCGGGGAGATCTTCCGCCGCCACCGCGACCGTATGTGGGCGGTGGCCCTGCGCACCGCGCGCGACCCGGACGTCGCGGCCGACGCCGTGCAGGACGCCTTCCTCAACGCCTTCCGGCGAGCGGGATCGTTCCGCGGGGACGCGCAGGTCACGACCTGGTTGCACCGCATCACCGTCAACGCCTGCCTGGACCGGCTGCGGCGTCAGCGCCCCACGGTGGACCTCGAGGGGCACGACCCGGTCGAGCCCCGTGACCGGCACCGCTCGGTCGAGGTGCGGCTGGACGTCCGGGACGCCCTGGACCAGCTGCCGGAGGGCCAGCGCCTGGCGCTCATCCTGGTCGACATGCACGGGCTCAGCGTCGCCGAGGCGGCCTCGGTGCTGGAGGTGGCGGAGGGGACGGTCAAGTCCCGGTGCTCGCGCGGGCGTGAGGCCATGGCGCGGTTGCTGCAGCTCGACACCGGCACGGAGGGGGACACGTGACCCGCCCCGCACAGCCTGTGCAGATCTCGCTCCCCACGCACCCGTGCGGGCGGGGGAGGCAGGGAACCACGCCGTGGTCCCGCTCGTCGTACTCCCATGGGCGGCGCTGCGCGCGCGGCCCCCACGGAGCCGACCGGATGTTCACGGAGAGGAGGCCGACCCCGTATGTCGTCGTACCCGACGCGCTCTGAGCCCGGCGACCCCGCTGACGAGCACGACCCGACGGGGGTGCGTGACCTGCTGTCCGCCCTGCCCGACCCGGGCCCGATGCCGGCGGACCTGGTCGACCGGATCCACGCCCGGCTGGAGGTGGAGCGCGAGCACCTGACCGGTGCCGCGGCGACCCACCCGTTGACCGGTCCTGCGGACCGCGTGGTCGAGCTCGCCGACGCGCGGGCGAGGCGCCGCCCGGCCAGGACGCTCGGGCTGCTCACGGCGGCGGCCGCCGGGCTCGCGGTCACGACCGTGGCGTTCACCCAGATCTTCGGGTCGGGAGCGAGCACCGACAGCGGTGCGGTGGCGCAGTACCCGTCGCGGGCAGAGGCGGGTGCCGACGAGGGGGCGGCCGACGACGCCGGCGGGATGGATGGCGAGGAGGGCAGCAGCTTCGCCGATCAGGACATGGCGGGCAGCGACGACGCCGCCGAGGAGGAGCTGGCCGAGTCCGACGAGGCGGGCAGTGTGCTCTCCGAGCAGCTCCCACCCACGGTGCTGCCACCGCTGGGGGACGTCGGCGCCGACGACTACGCCACCGCCGTGCACGACGCCAGTCTGGGCGACCCGGCGGCGGGCGCCGCGACCGAGGCGGTCCCGCTGACCGACGCGCAGGCGGCCCAGTGCTGGGGGTCGGTCGACGAGGTCGGTGGTGACCGCACCTGGCCGACCCGGTATGCCGCGACGGCCACGTTGGTGGACGAGGACGAGCAGGCTCAGCCGGTCGTCGTGCTGCTCGGGGTGCGGCCCGGCCGCGCTCACGCGTGGGCCGTCCCCGCGAGCTGCGTCTCGACCCAGGGGGTGGCGGTCCTGGACCCCGACGGTGTCGCTCTGCCGCGTCCCTGACCAGCACTGATGGCTGACGGCCCGGATGCTCGGCTCGCCTCGTGCCCGCGCCGGAACAATGACGCTCTAGGATCGGTTGACCTCGACGTGCCGCGATGCGGCACCTGAACCAGCGTTCCAGGAAGGCCTGTATGACCATCGACCTGATCTCCGGCCCCGGCACGCCCGAGGGGGGCACGACACCCGCTCTGCGCGAGGTCATCATCATCGGTTCCGGACCGGCCGGCTACACCGCGGCCGTCTACAACGCCCGCGCCAACCTCGCCCCTCTGGTGTTCGAGGGATCCGTCACCGCCGGCGGTGCCCTGATGAACACCACCGATGTCGAGAACTTCCCCGGCTTTCCCGAGGGCATCATGGGTCCGCAGCTGATGATGGACATGCGCGAGCAGGCCGAACGCTTCGGCGCCGAGCTCGTCCGTGACGACGTCGTCGAGGTCGACCTCGAGGGCCCGGTCAAGCGGGTGACGGACAGCTCGGGGACCGTGCACGAGGCGCGCTCGGTCATCCTGGCGATGGGATCCGCCTACCGCGAGCTGGGGCTGCCGAGGGAGCAGGAGCTGTCCGGTCACGGCGTGTCGTGGTGCGCGACCTGTGACGGCGCCTTCTTCCGCGACCAGGACATCCTCGTGGTCGGTGGCGGTGACTCGGCGATGGAGGAGGCGACCTTCCTCAGCCGGTTCGCGCGCTCGGTGACGGTGGTCCATCGACGCGACGAGCTGCGCGCGAGCAGCATCATGGCCGATCGTGCCCTGGCCGACGAGAAGATCGGCTTCGCCTGGAACTCCGCCGTCGCCGACCTGCACGGCGCGCCGAAGCTCTCCGGCGTGACGCTCCGCGACACGCGCACCGGCGAGCAGCGCGAGGTCGAGGCCACCGGGCTGTTCATCGCGATCGGTCACGACCCGCGCAACGAGCTCATCCAGGGGCAGGTCGAGCTCGACGCCGACGGCTATGTCATCGCCCGGGGGCGCGGCACGGCCACCAACCTGCCCGGCGTCTTCGCCTGCGGCGACCTCGTCGACCACACCTACCGCCAGGCCATCACGGCAGCCGGGAGCGGATGCGCCGCCGCGCTGGACGCGGAGCGCTACCTCGCCGCCCTCGACGACTCCGCCGACGAACCGTCCCTTGTGTCCACATCCCTTGCGAGAGAAGGCATTTCATGAGCATCACGAACACCACCGACGCCACGTTCACCGAGGACGTGCTGCAGCACGACGGACCGGTCCTGGTGGACTTCTGGGCGCCCTGGTGCGGGCCGTGCAAGCTGATCGCCCCCATCCTCGAGGAGCTGTCGCAGGAGTGGGGCGACAAGCTCAAGGTGGTCAAGCTGAACACCGACGAGAACCCCGAGACGACGGGTCACTACGGCATCACCGGCATCCCGACCATGCACGTCTACTCGGGCGGCGAGGTGGTGAAGACCATCGTCGGCGCGCTGCCGAAGAAGAAGCTCGCGACCGAGCTGGAGCCGTACACCACCTGACGCTGAGCGACAGCGGCTCAGGTTGTCCACAGCCGTCCACCGGGGTTATCCACAACCCTGTGGACGGCTGTTCTCATGCCCGTCGGGCTTGGTCCACCGGTCCTGATCAGCGATGATGGACCCCTCATGACTGCAGCTCCCCAGACACTCGGCTGGCCCGAGACCGGCCCGGACGAGACCTCTCCCTTCACTCGACGCCACACCTCTCCCCTGGGATGGCCGCACGCCGTCAGCGTCGCCGACGGCCCGCAGGACGACGGTGACGTTTCCCGTGAAACAACGGGACCGACAGAGGCTGTTTCACGGGAAACGTCGCCCTCCCGGCCATGGGAGGGGACACGCATCATCGCCGTGTCCAACCAGAAGGGCGGGGTCGGCAAGACCACGACGGCGGTCAACCTGGCCGCCGCCATGGCCACCACCGGTCTGCGGGTCCTGGTGGTGGACATGGACCCGCAGGGCAATGCGAGCACCGCCCTCTCCATCCTGCACACCAGCGGAACCCCTGGCATCTACGACGTGCTCATCGAGGGCGTGCCGCTCGCCGACGTCGTCCAACCCTGCCCGCAGATCCCCACCCTCAGGTGCGCGCCAGCCACCATCGACCTCGCCGGTGCCGAGATCGAGCTGGTGCCGCTCGTGGCCCGCGAGAACAGGCTGCGCCGCGCCCTGGCCGCCTACCTGGAGCAGGACTCCCCGCACCAGCCGGTCGATCTCGTGGTCATCGACTGTCCGCCCAGCCTCGGCCTGCTCACCGTCAACGCCCTCGTGGCGGCTCGTGAGCTGTTGATCCCGATCCAGTGCGAGTACTACGCGCTCGAGGGACTGAGCCAGCTGCTCAAGAACGTGGAGCTGATCCAGCAGCACCTCAACGCCGACCTGCACATCTCCACGATCCTGCTCACCATGTTCGACGGGCGTACCCGCCTCGCGTCCGACGTGGCCGACCAGGTCCGGGCCCACTTCGGGGACCGCGTGCTGCGCACCGCGATCCCCCGGTCGGTGCGGATCAGCGAGGCCCCGAGCCACGGCGAGACGGTCATCACCTACGACCCCGGAAGTGCCGGGGCCTTGTCCTACGCCGATGCTGCCGCCGAGATGCGCACCACGAAGGAGCACCATGACTGAACGACGACGCGGGCTGGGTCGAGGCCTCGGGGCGCTGATCCCCCAGGGCGGCGAGTCCGAGGCGGACCGTCCCAGGGATGTCTTCTTTCCCCGGGAGCAGGCGGCCCCCACGCCGGATCAGGCCGCAGGTTTCACGGGAAACACCACGTCCGCGGCGCCAGGGCCACCGGACGAGGACTCGGTGGCGCCCGAGCCGGACACGACGTCGCTGGCACCCGTTCCTGGTGCGCAGTTCGCCGAGGTCCCGGTCCAGCAGATTCGTCCCAACCCCCGCCAGCCGCGGGAGGTCTTCGACGAGGACGAGCTCGCGGAGCTGGTCACGAGCATCCACGAGCTCGGCGTGCTGCAGCCCGTGGTGGTGCGGCCGGTGGAGGACGTCGACGAGGCAGGCTCCCCGTCCTTCGAGCTCGTCATGGGCGAGCGCCGTCTCCGGGCCGCGCAGGCCGCCGGGCTGGGCGCGATCCCGGCGATCGTCCGAGCCACGGGTGATGAGCACATGCTCCGCGACGCCCTGCTGGAGAACCTGCACCGGGCGCAGCTCAACCCGCTCGAGGAGGCCGCGGCATACCAGCAGCTGCTCGAGGACTTCGGCTGCACCCACGACGAGCTCGCCGGCCGGATCGGCCGCTCCCGACCTCAGATCAGCAACACCCTCAGGTTGCTCAAGCTGCCCCCGATGGTGCAGCGTCGCGTCGCCTCCGGCGTGCTCAGTGCGGGCCATGCCCGCGCGCTGCTCGGCCTGGCGGACGGCGCGGCCATGGAGCGGCTGGCCCAACGCATCGTCGCCGAGGGACTGTCCGTGCGCTCGGTCGAGGAGATCGTCACGGTCGGCGGCGACGATGCCCAGCCCCGCCGGCGCTCATCCCGCTCCGCACCGCCCCCGGAGCTGGCTCATGTCGCCGAGTCGCTGTCCGGCCGCCTGGACACGCGGGTGCAGGTCTCCATGGGTCGACGCAAGGGCAAGATGGTCATCGAGTTCGCCGGCCGGGAGGACCTGGACCGGATCCTCGCCCTGCTGGAGTCCGGCAGCTCCGCAGACCCGTCCTAGCGTCGGCGCGGACGGCCCGACCGGCGTCGCCGACCGGAACGCGGCGTCGTCCGGTCGGCCGGTGGCCGGACGATCTCGACGACCCGCACCGGCCCGACGTCGGTGTCCTCGGCGAGCAGGTGCAACCGTGACTCCTCGACCCCGTGCCGCTGCAGCAGCGGACCGGCCTGCTGCAGCTCCTCCGCGGCGGCCTCACCCTTGAGGGCGAGCAACCGGCCACCCTCGGCGAGCAGCGGGAAGGACCACCGGACCAGCTTGTCCAGGGAGGCCACTGCGCGGGCCGTCACCACCGGGGCCGACAGCTCTCCTCGCACCTCCTCGGCGCGTGCCCGGACCACCCGCACCTGCGACAGCCCCAGCTCGGCCACGGCGTGGTCCAGCCAGGTCGTGCGGCGCAGCAGCGGTTCGACCAGGTGCACGCGGAGGTCCGGGCGGACGATCGCGAGGACGATCCCCGGCAGTCCCGCACCCGAGCCGATGTCGATCACCGGGGTCCCCTGGGGAAGCAGCTCGGTCAGGACCGCGCAGTTGAGCAGGTGCCGCTCCCACAGCCGGCCGGTCTCCCGCGGCCCGATCAGGCCGTGCTCGATGCCGGTGGTGGCGAGCAGCTCGGCGTAGGCCACCGCGACGTCGATCCGCGGCCCGAAGACGTCCTCGGCGAGCGTCGGGGGATCGGGGGCGTGCGCGGGGGGCGCCATCGAGTCAGTCGGAGGGGAGCACGACGACGTAGCGCGAGGGCTCGACACCCTCGGACTCCGAGCGCAGGCCGGCTGCGAGCACCTCGTCGTGGACCACCTTGCGCTCGAACGCGCTCATCGGCTCCATCTCCTGGCGCCGGCCCGACTCCTTCACCGCCGAGATCGCGCCCTGGGCCTGGGTGACCAGCGCGCTGCGACGGTCTGCCCGGTAGCCGGCGACGTCCAGCATGAGACGGCTGCGCTCCCCGGTCTGGGCCTGCACGGCCAGCCGGGTCAGCTCCTGCAACGCCTCCAGGACCGACCCTCCGGGTCCGACCAGCCGGCGGGGTGCCGTCCCGTCCTCGGAGTCGACCAGGGCCACCGCCGCACGGTCGCCGTCGACGTCGACCTCCAGGTCGCCGTCCAGGTCCGCGATGTCCAGCAGCGTCTCCAGGAAGTCGGCGGCCACCTCCCCCTCCCGGACCAGGTCCTCGGACTCGACATCTGCGGTGCGGGCGCCGGTGTCCTCCGCCGCGGCGGGCTCCTCGGTCGATTCTGTGACCTGCGTCACATCCTGCGGGTCGTCGGTCGGTGCGTCGGTGTCGTGCGTCGTCGTCATGGTGTTCTCCTCGGTCAGGTGCTGTGAGCTCGGGGGGTCAGCGCTTCTTGCTGCGCTTCTTGCTCTTCGGCTGGACGCGTTGGCCGGCGCCGCGCGCCTGGGTCTGGGCCTCGGCCGCCGCCTCCCGCTCCGCCATGAAGTTGGGGTTCTTCAGCTGGACGCCGGTGGCCACCTTGCCCTTGCGCGCCATCCGGGCCTTGTACTTCTCCTCGGCCGGGGTGTTCGGCGCGGGCATGTTGCGGATGACGAAGAACTGCTGGCCCATGGTCCAGAAGTTGCTGACGGTCCAGTAGATGAGCAGGGCCACCGGGAAGTTGACCCCGGTCACCGCGAAGACGATCGGCAGGACGTAGATGAGGATCTGCTGCTGCCGCGCCATCGGGCTGTTCAGCGCCTCGGGCGACATGTTCTGCCGCATCAGCTGGTGGCTGGTGATGAACTGCGTGCCCGACATCACCAGGATGAGGATGAGCGAGAGGATCTTGGCCGAGAGGTCCTGGTCGTGCAGGAACGTGGACGTCAGCCCCGCGCCGAAGATCTCCGAGCCGGCCATCTTGGTCGCCAGCTCCCGGGTGAACAGTCCGAGCGGCTCGATCTCGCCGCGGCTGACGGTCTCGGCCGTGTTCAGCAGCCGGAAGAGGGCGAAGAAGAACGGCATCTGGATGAGGATCGGCAGGCAGGCGCCGAACGGGTTGGCCCCTGCCTCGCGGTACAGCCCGAAGGTCTCCTCCTGGAAGGCCTTCTGACTCGCCTGGTCTTTCTTGCCCTTGTACTTCTTCTGGATCTTCATCAGCTCCGGTTGCACGATCTGCAACCGGCGCTGGCTCTTGATCTGCCTGATCATCAAGGGGGTCAGCAGGGCGCGAAGCGTCACCACCAGGCCCACGATGGCCAGCACCCAGGTCCACCCGCTCGTGTCTGGGAGCCCGAGCCGGGTGAGCAGCCACTCGAAGCCCACCAGGATCGCGGAGTCGAACCAGATGAAGGGGAACAGGATGGTGTCGAAGAATCCCATGGAGTCCTCAGTCTCGGCGGTGGGCGGAGGCGCCGCGCACCGGGGTGGTCACAGGGCCGGGATGGTCCTCGGTCCGGTCAGGTCGGGCGTGCCAGGCACCGTCACGTCGGTCGGGCACGTGGTCGACTCCTCCGGCCGACCAGGGGTGGCAGCTGAGCACCCGTCGGGCGGTCAGCCATCCGCCACGGAACGGCCCGAAGCGCTCCAGTGCGGTGACACCGTACGCGGAGCAGGACGGGTAGTAGCGGCAGACGGGTCCGAGCAGGGGCGAGATCGTCCACTGGTAGCACCTGATCAGCCACACCAGAGGACGAGCGAGCAGGCTGCGCGGTTCCCCGTGCGCGACGCCGCCACGGTGCACGTCCCGGAGCTGGTCCCCGCTCATACGCCCCGGGCCAGCACGCCGCGCACCCCGTCGTCCAACGCGCCTGCCAGCTGCTCAGAGGTCGCCGAGCCGGCTACCGGGAGGGCGCGGACCACCAGGTCCGTGCCGTCGGGGAGGTCTGCCAGGTGCCGGCGCACGAGGGCCCGGAGCCGCCGGGTCGTGCGATGCCGGACCACCGAGTTGCCCACCGCTGCCGAGACGACGAAACCGACGCGGGGGCAGGACGGCGCCGACGCGGAGGTCTCCGCGTCGGGTCCGGTGCCGGGGAGCGAGGCGTGCACGACGAGAAGGCGGTTGCCCGCCCGACGTCGACGCCGGCCGTCACCCCGACCCCGGAGCACAGAGCGGAAGTCCTGGCCGGAGGTCAGCCGATGACGGCGTGGGAGCATCGCGGCAGCCGGGCGGCGGCGCCGGTCCGCTCAGGCCGACAGGCTGGAACGGCCCTTGCGGCGCCGCGCGTTGAGGATGCTGCGGCCGGCGCGCGTGCGCATCCGCAGACGGAACCCGTGCTTCTTGGCACGGCGACGGTTGTTCGGCTGGAAGGTGCGCTTGCTCATCGATGCTCCGGTCGGGTGTGGAGGTCAGGTCCGGGGTGCCGGGTCGGCCGCCAACGGAAGCCCATCTCTGCGACACAGAGGTGATGGGCAGGCGAAAGCGGCCGAAAATCGGCCTGGTCCACGGTACGGGAGCGCATCGGCACCGGTCAAACCCGCGGCCCGGTGCACGGCAGGGAGACGGTGAACCCCGAATCATCCCGTATGCCCGACCCGCTCGCCGCGGACGACACGCCGACGGTCGCGAAATACTCGAGGCCGACACTTGCGGGTCTCGGGTCGCGCTTGTTAGCGTCGGCGCTTCCGGCACATGTCCACCGTCTCGTCCACACCCTGTGGATAACTCTGTGGACAGCGTCCGTCACCGGCGTCGTACCCGATTTCCTGTCCGTCCGAGAGGGGCTGAGCCCAGCCATGACCCAGCCCTCCACCTCGGACGACCTCTGGCAACGGGTGGTCGCCGAGCTGGAGGCCGGGGGGCTGGGTGCTCGGGAGCGTGCCTTCCTGCAGCTCACCCAGATGGTCGGCCTGCTCGACACCACGGTCCTGCTGGCGGTGCCCTACCAGCACACCAAGGAGATCCTGGAGACGAGCCTGCGTCAGCCGATCGTCGACCACCTCTCCCGCGAGCTGGACCGGGAGATCCGACTGGCCATCACCGTCGACGACGACCTGCGCCAGCAGGTGGAGGACGAGGCTCCCGACGACGGCGGGGCCGAGGACGACGCGCTGGCCCGGGAGTCCCTCACCCGTCCGGCGTCGCAGCCGAGCTCCTCGGACGGCTCCGAGACCGGGACGAAGGACCGCCCCGACCCCCAGGGCGCGTCGACGAACGGCATACCCCGTCCGGCCACCCCGGCCGGCCCGGCGGTGACGGGGGCGGCCGACGAGGCCCGGCTGAACCCGAAGTACACCTTCGACACCTTCGTCTCCGGACCCTCCAACCGGTTCGCGCACGCCGCCTCCCTCGCCGTCGCCGAGTCCCCGGCGCGCGCCTACAACCCGTTGTTCATCTACGGCGAGTCCGGGCTGGGCAAGACCCACCTGCTGCACGCCATCGGGCACTACGCCCGCAAGCTCTACCCCGGGGTGCGGGTGCGCTACGTGAACTCCGAGGAGTTCACCAACGACTTCATCAACTCGATCCGGGACGACAAGGCCGGGGCCTTCCAGCGCCGCTACCGCAACGTCGACTTCCTGCTGGTGGACGACATCCAGTTCCTGCAGGGCAAGGAGCAGACGGTCGAGGAGTTCTTCCACACCTTCAACACGCTGCACAACAGCGAGAAGCAGGTCGTGATCACCTCCGACCAGCCGCCGAAACGGTTGTCCGGCTTCGCCGAGCGCATGCGCAGCAGGTTCGAGTGGGGGCTGCTGACCGACGTGCAGCCGCCGGACCTGGAGACCCGCATCGCGATCCTGCGCAAGAAGGCGGCGCAGGAGGGGATGCAGCTCCCCGCGGAGGTGCTCGAGCACATCGCCAGCCGGATCACCACGAACATCCGTGAGCTGGAGGGCGCCCTCATCCGGGTCACCGCCTTCGCCTCGCTGTCTTCCCAGCCGGCGGACACCGATCTCGCGGCGCACGTGCTCAAGGACATCGTGCCCGGGAGCGACACCGCGCAGATCACCGTCTCGACGATCATCCGAGAGGTCGCGGACTACTTCCAGATCACGATCGACGAGCTGTGCGGCACCTCCCGCTCGCGCACCCTGGTCAACGCCCGCCAGGTCGCGATGTACCTCTGCCGGGAGCTCACCGACCTGTCCCTGCCCAAGATCGGCCAGGAGTTCGGCGGCCGCGACCACACGACGGTGATGCACGCGGAGCGCAAGATCCGGAACCAGATCGGCGAGCGACGCGCCCTCTACGACCAGATCGCCGAGCTCACCGGAAGCATCCGCCGCGCGTCGCAGCGCTGAACGCTCCGTCTCTCCTTGTCCACAGCTGTGGATAACCCTGTGCGTAGTGGCTCAGCGTTCACCTTCGTCACACCCGCCTCGTCCGCGCTGGTCCACGCGCCCACCTCCCCCCGGTCCCGGAGCTGTGCACACGCTGGGGACAACATGCGGATCACCGCAGGTCAGCCTGGGGACGCGAGGTGTGCCGGGCGATCCCGGCTGGGGACCGGTCGGGGCCGTCCCCAGGTGACCGGTCCGGGTCCAGCAGGATGTCCACCCGGCACACACAGGGTGACGCCCGCCGGCGGACGCCGCCCGACCAGCCAGGACGCACCTGCGCAGGCCCGGTTGTCCACAGCATCCACAGCCCCGATGTCGATGACGAGTCCCTCTCCATCGACCGGTGCTCGTCCTGCGTCCCTGGGGACGTGTTGCAGCGCGCTCCGGACGGACGTGGCAGAGTTGCCTCGCAAGACCAACATGTCCGGAAGGTTCGAGGTGTCGTGAAGTTTCGTGTCGAGCGCGATGTGCTCTCCGAGGCGGTGGCCTGGGTCGTGCGTGGCCTGTCCAACCGTCCGCCCGTCCCGGTGCTCGCCGGTGTCCTGCTGACCGCGGATCCGGAGGGGACGCTGACCTTCTCCGCCTACGACTACGAGGTCTCGGCCACCGTCACCGTCGAGGCGGAGGTCGCCGAGGGGGGCCAGGTGCTGGTGCTCGGCCGGCTGCTCGCGGACATCGCCCGCAACCTGCCGGCCAAGCCGGTCGAGGTCTCCACCGACGGCGCGAAGGTGTCCCTCACCTGCGGATCCAGCCGGTTCTCGCTCATCCAGATGCCGGTGGCCGACTACCCGCAGCTCCCGAACCAGTCGGAGACCAGCGGGTCGGTCCCCGGTGACGCGTTCACCCAGGCCGTCACGCAGGTGTCCATCGCGGCCGACCGCGGCGACACGCTGCCGATCCTCACCGGGGTGCGCGTGGAGATCGACGGCGAGAAGATCACCATGCTGGCCACGGACAGGTACCGCCTCGCCCAGCGAGAGCTGACCTGGTCCCCCGGGAGCACCGACGCCGAGCACGTCTGCCTCATCCCCGCGCGGACGCTGTCGGAGACCGCCAAGTCGCTGGGTGCCAGCGCCGCGGTGGACCTCTCGCTCGGCGAGGCCGGGCGCGGTGACGGCCTGGTCGGTTTCGAGGCGGGCCAGCGTCGGACGACGACGCGTCTGCTGGACGGTGAGTACCCCAAGGTCACCTCGATCTTCCCGTCCTCGGTGGACTCCGTGGCCGTGGTGGACACCCAGGTGTTCATCGAGGCGGTGCGCCGCGTAGCCCTCGTGGCCGAGCGCAACACCCCGGTCCGGCTGCGGTTCTCGGAGGGGCAGCTGGCCATCGAGGCCGGCACGGGCGACGACGCCCAGGGCAGCGAGGCGATCGAGTCCACGCTGGAGGGGCCGGAGATCGAGATCGCCTTCAACCCGCAGTTCCTGCTCGACGGGCTGGGGGTGCTCGGCCAGCCCTACACCCGGCTGTCGTTCACCCAGTCCTCCCGGCCCGCGGTCATCTCCGGGCAGGCCGAGCTCGACGGCGACGCCGACGACTCCTACCGCTACGTCCTGATGCCGGTGCGCTTCGCGGGCTGAGGATGCGCACCTGACCACCTCTCGACAAAGGAGCAGCACATGAAGATCGGCATGATCGGGCTCGGCAAGATGGGCGGCAACATGCGCGAGCGGCTGCGCCGCGCCGGGGTCGAGGTGGTCGGCTTCGACCTGGACGAGCAGCTGCGCGACGTCGACACCCTCGAGGAGATGGTGGGACAGCTCGAGAGTCCGCGCGTGGTCTGGGTCATGGTGCCGCACGGCAAGCCGACCAGGTCGACCGTGGAGCAGCTCGGCGAGATGCTGGACGAGGGGGACCTCGTGATCGAGGGCGGCAACAGCCGCTACACCGAGGACCTCGAGCTGGACGCCGTCCTGGAGCCGCTGGGCATCGGCTACGTCGACTGCGGGGTCTCCGGCGGCATCTGGGGTCTGGAGAACGGCTACGGCCTGATGTGCGGCGGGCGCGCCGCCGACGTCGAGAAGGCGATGCCGGTCTTCGACGCGCTGCGGCCGGAGGGTCCCCGTGAGGAGGGCTTCGTGCACGCCGGCGACGTCGGTGCCGGCCACTACGCCAAGATGGTGCACAACGGGATCGAGTACGGCCTGATGGCGGCCTACGCCGAGGGCTACGAGCTGCTCCAGGCCAAGGAGATCGTCAAGGACGTCAAGGGGTGCTTCCAGGCCTGGAGCCGCGGGACGGTCGTGCGCTCCTGGCTGCTGGACCTGCTGGTCAAGGCGTTGGAGGAGACGCCGGACCTGGAGGGCGTCAGCGGCTATACGACCGACTCCGGGGAGGGTCGCTGGACGGTCCAGGAGGCGATCGACAACGCGGTGCCGATGCCGGTCATCAGCGCGGCCCTGTTCGCCCGGTTCGCCTCGCGGCAGGAGAACTCCCCCGGCATGCAGGCCGTCGCGGCGCTGCGCGGACAGTTCGGCGGGCACGCCGTGCAGATGCTCGACGACGAGGACACCCGCGACGCGGACCAGCCCGAGGTCCACGGCGGCGCGGAGCCCAAGCACGACGAGGGCCTGGCTCGGCCGGGCGACGACTCCTAGCCCACGCCCTCCCGACGACGGTGCATCTGAGCCATCTCGGCATCGCCGACTTCCGCAGCTACCCTGCCGCCGAGGTCGACCTCGGTCCCGGGGTGAGCGTCCTGCTCGGGCGCAACGGCCAGGGCAAGACGAACCTGGTCGAGGCGGCCGGCTACGTGGCCACGCTGGCCAGCCACCGGGTGGCGCAGGACGCCCCGCTGGTGCGGGCGGGTGCCGACGGCTCGGCCATCATCCGGGCCACCGTGCACCGGGACGGCCACGAGTCGCTGGTCGAGCTGGAGATCGTGCCCGGGCGGGCGAACCGGGCCAGGCTGAACCGCTCGCCGCTGACCCGGCAGCGGGACGTCCTGGGGACGCTGCGCACCGTCCTCTTCGCCCCGGAGGATCTCGCGCTGGTGAAGGGCGACCCCGGTGAGCGTCGTCGGTTCCTGGACGACCTCCTGGTGGCGCGGCAACCTCGGTGGGCCGCCGTCCGTGCCGACTACGACAAGGTGGTGCGCCAGCGCGGTGCGCTGCTGAAGCAGGCCGCCCACCTGTGGCGCGCCCCGACGCGACGCACGGGCGGGCCGCGGCTGGCCCCGGGGGAGAGCCTGGAGGAGGGGCGCGCGGCCGCCCTGGCGACGCTCACCGTCTTCGACGACCAGCTGGCGCAGATCGGGGCCGCCCTGCTGTATGCCCGGCTGCGCCTGCTGCGGGACCTGCGCCCCTACCTGGAGCAGGCATACCGCACCATCAGCGACAGCGGGACGCACGCCGACGCCGCCTACCGCAGCTCTCTCGCACCGGGGTCGCCGGTCGCCGAGGCGGTGGCGGCCGGGCAGGTCCCGGAGCAGGCGGAGCTCGCGGCCGCCATCCTGGAGTCCGTCGAGGCCGTGCGCACCCAGGAGCAGGAGCGGGGGGTATGCCTGGTGGGACCGCACCGGGATGACGTGCTGCTGGCCCTGGGAGACCTCCCGGCGAAGGGGTATGCCAGCCACGGCGAGTGCTGGAGCCTCGCGCTCTCCCTCCGGCTGGCCGGCTTCCACCTGCTGCGGCACGACCTGGGCACCGACCCGGTCCTCGTGCTGGACGACGTCTTCGCCGAGCTGGACTCCGGTCGACGGGAGCGGCTGGCGGACCTGGTCGCGGACTGCGAGCAGGTGCTGGTCACCGCGGCGGTGGCGGCGGACGTGCCGGAGCGGCTGCTCGGGGACGGGGTCCGGGTCTTCGAGGTCACCCTGGGCTCGATCACGTCGCGGTCCGGTGCCGGGGCGAGCGCATGAGCGGGGAGTCCGGCCCGGACGGCGGGACGGAGGGCACGGGCGGCGAGCCGGGCACGGACCCCCGGGAGGAGTCGATGGGCGCGGCGCACGAGGCGCTGACCCGGGCGCGCCGGACGGCGCGCGGCCGAGGGCTGCGTCCGGGGCCGGCGGGCCGCAGCCGCCGTCGGACGGGCACCCCGTCGGCGCAGGAGCCCGGGACGGACGGGCGACGCGACCCGCAGCTGCTCGGTGACGAGGTGGACCGGTTGGTGGCCGGCCGGGGGTGGGTGGACGACGTGCAGGTGGGTGGCGTGGTCGGCCGCTGGGGCAGCATCGTCGGTGACCAGGTGGCGGCGAACGTCGAGGTGGTGGCCTTCGAGGGGAGCACCCTGACGGTCCGCGCGAGGTCGACCGCCTGGGCCACCCAGATGCGGCTGCTCACCTCCACGGTGCTGCACCGCATCGAGGAGACGATCGGCGAGGGGGTCGTCAGCGAGATCGTGGTCCAGGGCCCGGCGGGACCGCACTGGCGCAAGGGACCGTTGTCCTCGGGAGGGCGCGGTCCGAGGGACACCTACGGCTGAGTCACCCCTCGCGCGTGGGGGGACTCGTGATCAGGGGTCGCGTCGCTCACAGCGGCGTTCATGGGCCGGCAACGAGGGATCGCCCTGTGCACAACTCGGATTCCCCGGCCGCAGAGGGTAGACTGAGACGTCTTTGCCACATCCACCCGAGGAGCCCCCTTGTCCACTGCCGGACCAGAGCACGGCACCCGTCCAGACGGTGACGCGGAGGACCCGACGATGCCGCAGCTCCCGGAGGCGGCAGCACGGTCCGGGGACCCGGAGTCGCTGGCCACGGCCTCGGCCTACGACGCGTCGGCGATCACCGTCCTCGAGGGCCTGGAAGCGGTCCGCAAGCGGCCGGGGATGTACATCGGCTCCACCGGCGCCCGGGGCCTGCACCACCTGGTGTGGGAGATCGTGGACAACGCCGTGGACGAGGCGCTGGCCGGCGAGGCGGACCAGATCGACGTGACGCTGCTGCCGGACGGTGGGTGCCGTGTCGTGGACAACGGGCGAGGCATCCCGACCGACATCCACCCGGTCGAGAAGAAGCCCGCGGTCGAGCTCGTCCTGACCCAGCTGCACGCCGGCGGCAAGTTCGGCGGTGGCGGCTACAAGGTCTCCGGCGGGCTGCACGGCGTGGGTTCCTCGGTCGTCAACGCGCTGTCCGGGCGACTCGACGTCGAGGTGCGCCAGCGGGGCAAGGTCTTCACCCAGACCTACCACCTCGGGGTGCCGCAGGCGCCGCTCGCCGAGCGTGAGCCGACCACCGAGGCGGAGCGTGCCACCGGCACCACGATCACCTTCTGGCCCAGCGACGACATCTTCGACACCGTCGACTTCGACTACGAGACGGTCCGGGCGCGGTTCCAGCAGATGGCCTTCCTCAACAAGGGGCTGACCATCGCGCTCCGGGACGAGCGGCCGAGCAGCGTCGAGACCGACGTGGACGCCCTGGACGACGACCCGATCGACGGCGAGGGTGAGGAGGACACCGACGGTGCCACCCCCGGTGTCGAGCACGGGGGTGAGGGCGCGGCGGCCTCCACCACGGTGCGCCACCACACCTACCGCTACGACCACGGTCTGCTGGACTACGTCACCTACCTCAACAAGTCCAAGCGCAGCGAGCCGGTGCACGAGGAGGTCATCGCCTTCGAGAGCACCGACACCGACCGCATGCTCAGCCTCGAGATCGCGATGCAGTGGACCGGGGCCTACACCGAGGCGGTGCACACCTACGCCAACGCCATCAACACGCACGAGGGGGGCACCCACGAGGAGGGCTTCCGGTCGGCCCTGACCAGGATGGTGAACGACTTCGCCCGCGAGCAGAAGCTGCTCAAGGAGAAGGACCTCAACCTCACCGGTGACGACATCCGGGAGGGCCTCACCGCGGTGATCAGCGTCAAGCTCGGCGAGCCGCAGTTCGAGGGCCAGACCAAGACCAAGCTGGGCAACTCCGAGGTGCGGGGCTTCGTGCAGACCGCGATGTACGAGGAGTTCGGCCACTGGCTGCAGGCCCATCCCCGGGAGGGCAAGGAGATCGTCGGCAAGGCGGTCCAGGCGGCGACGGCGCGGATCGCGGCCCGCAAGGCGCGCGACGCGACGCGGCGCAAGGGGTTGCTGGAGTCGGGCGGGTTGCCCGGCAAGCTGCGCGACTGCCAGTCCAACGACCCCACGATCTCCGAGGTCTTCATCGTCGAGGGCGACTCGGCCGGTGGGTCGGCGGTGCGCGGCCGTAACCCGCACAACCAGGCGATCCTGCCGATCCGCGGCAAGATCCTCAACGTCGAGAAGGCGCGGCTGGACAAGATCCTCGCCAACACCGAGGTGCAGGCCCTGATCAGCGGGTTCGGCACCGGCATCGGCGAGGACTTCGACATCTCCAAGGCGCGCTACCACAAGATCGTGCTCATGGCGGACGCCGACGTCGACGGCATGCACATCCGCACCCTGCTGCTGACCCTGCTGTTCCGCTTCATGAAGCCGCTGATCGAGGCCGGCTACGTCTACCTGGCGCAGCCGCCGCTCTACCGGATCAAGTGGACCAACGCCGAGCACCAGTTCGCCTTCACCGACCGGGAGCGGGACGCGCTGGTCCAGGAGGGGTCGGGCAAGGGGTGGCGGCTGCCCAAGGACACCGGTGTGCAGCGGTACAAGGGTCTGGGCGAGATGGACTACAGCGAGCTGTGGGACACCACCATGAACCCGGACACCCGCGTGCTGCTGCAGGTGTCGCTGGAGGACGCCGCCAAGGCGGACGAGATCTTCGCGATCCTCATGGGCGAGGACGTCGAGTCGCGCCGCGCGTTCATCCAGCGCAACGCCCGTGACGTCCGTTTCCTCGATATCTGAGCTAGGAACCCATGGCTGACGACGACCAGACCCCTGACCTGCCCGAGATCCCGGACGCGACCGGCGCGGCCCAGAGCGCGGACGCGGCGCTGGAGGCCGCGGTGAGCGGTGGTGACGGCGGCGACCGCATCGAGCCCATCGACCTCAACGCGGAGATGCAGCGCAGCTACATCGAGTACGCGATGAGCGTCATCGTCTCGCGCGCGCTGCCGGACGTGCGGGACGGGCTCAAGCCGGTGCACCGGCGGGTGCTCTACGCGATGTACGACGGCGGCTACCGTCCGGACCGCGGCTTCAACAAGTGCGCCCGCGTGGTCGGCGACGTGATGGGTCACTACCACCCGCACGGTGACGGCGCGATCTACGACGCGCTCGTCCGGCTGGTGCAGGACTGGTCGATGCGGCACCCGCTGGTGCAGGGGCAGGGCAACTTCGGCACGCCGGGCGACGACCCGGCCGCGGCCCCGCGCTACACCGAGTGCCGGATGCACCCGCTGGCGATGGAGATGGTGCGGGACATCCGCGAGGACACCGTCGACATGGTCGACAACTACGACGGCAAGACCCGTGAGCCGTCGGTGCTGCCCGCACGCTTCCCGAACCTGCTGGTCAACGGGTCGGCCGGGATCGCCGTCGGGATGGCGACCCAGATCCCGCCGCACAACCTGCGCGAAGTGGCGGCCGGCGCCCAGTGGCTGCTGGACCACCCGGAGGCCACCCGCGAGGAGCTGCTGCAGGCGCTGCTGGAGATCATCCCGGGCCCTGACTTCCCGACCGGCGCCCTGATCATGGGCAAGAAGGGGATCGAGGAGGCATACCGCACGGGGCGCGGCTCGATCATCATGCGGGCCGTGGTCGAGGTCGAGGAGATCCAGGGGCGGACCTGCCTGGTGGCGACCGAGCTGCCCTACCAGGTCAACCCGGACAGCCTGGCGAAGAAGATCGCCGAGCTGGTCAAGGACGGCAAGCTCACCGGGGTCGCCGACCTGCGCGACGAGACCTCCGGGCGGACGGGCCAGCGGCTGGTCATCGTGCTCAAGCGGGACGCCGTCGCCAAGGTCGTCCTCAACAACCTCTACAAGCACACCCAGCTGCAGCAGTCGTTCGGGGCCAACATGCTGGCCCTGGTCGACGGGGTGCCGCGGACACTGCCGATCTCGGCCTTCATCCGGCACTGGGTCGAGCACCAGGTCGAGGTCATCGTGCGCCGCACGCAGCACCGGCTGCGTGAGGCGGAGAAGCAGATCCACGTCTTCCGGGGCTACCTCAAGGCGCTGGACCAGCTGGACGAGGTCATCGCGCTCATCCGGCGCAGCCCGTCCGCCGACGACGCCCGCTCCGGGCTGATCGAGCTGCTCGACATCGACGACCTGCAGGCGCGCGCCATCCTCGAGCTGCAGCTGCGTCGCCTGGCCGCCCTGGAGCGGCAGAAGATCATGGCCGACCACGACGAGCTCGAGGCGCAGATCCTGGAGTTCGAGGACATCCTCGCCAAGCCGGAGCGGCAGCGGGAGATCATCTCCACCGAGCTCGCCGAGATCGTCGACAAGTTCGGCGACGACCGGCGCACCACGATCGTCCCCTTCGACGGCGACATGTCGATGGAGGACCTCATCCCGGAGGAGGACGTCGTCGTCACCATCACCCGGGGCGGCTACGTCAAGCGCACCCCGGTGCGCGAGTACCGCGCGCAGAACCGCGGTGGCAAGGGTCGTCGTGGTGCGGCGCTGCGCGCCGACGACGTGGTGCAGCACTTCTTCGTGACGAGCACGCACCACTGGATGCTCTTCTTCACCGACCAGGGCCGGGTCTACCGGTCCAAGGCGTACGAGTTCCCCGAGGCCGGGCCGACCGGCAAGGGGCAGCACGTCGCCAACCTGATGGCCTTCCAGCCGGACGAGACGATCCGCTCGGTGCTGCCGCTGCAGGACTACGAGCAGGCCCCCTACCTCCTGCTGGCGACACGGAACGGCCTGGTCAAGAAGTCCCGGCTGCCGGACTACGACTCACCGCGCTCCGGCGGGCTGATCGCGGTGAACCTGCGCGAGGGCGACGAGCTGGTCGGCGCGGCGCTGGCCTCGGGCGACGACGACGTGCTGCTGGTCTCCAGCGGTGGGCAGTCGGTCCGGTTCCCCGCGGCGGACGACACGCTGCGCCCGATGGGCCGGGCGACCTCCGGGGTCACCGGGATGAAGTTCCGCGGCGATGACCACCTGCTGTCCATGCAGGTCGTCGCGCACGGCGCGGACCCGTTCGTCTTCGTCGTCTTCGAGTCCGGCATGGCCAAGCGCACCCCCGTCTCGCAGTACCGCCGTCAGGGCCGCGGCGGGCTGGGCATCAAGGTGGCCAAGGCCACCGAGAAGGCCGGCCAGGTGGTGGGTGCGCTGCTGGTCGACGAGACCGACGAGGTGCTGGTGCTGACCGAGCGCGGCAACGTCGTCCGCTCCCGGGTCGGTGGTGAGAACGGCGTCCGCGTCACCGGCCGGGACACCAGCGGCGTGATCTTCGCCCGGCCGGGCAGGGGGGATGCGATCGTCGCGGTGGCGCGCAACGCCGAGGCCGCCGGTGAGGACGAGCTCGAGGAGGCGGTGCAGGAGCAGGTCGACGGCGCGGATGCCGCAGGCGCGAGCACCGATGGCGTACCGTCGAGTCAGGCCGATGACGCCGCGTCGACCGCCGACGGCGACACCGAGAGCACTGAGGGAGATGGAGCATGAGCAGCACGACGGGCTCCTCGGGGCAGGCTGCGTCCTCCACCGACGAGACGCAGGTGCACGACAAGGCCGGCTCCACGGACGATGCTGCGAAGGGTTCCGGGGCGGCCGGCGACCGGCAGTCCTCGGGCGAGGAGCGCTCCGCCGCGGCCAAGATGAAGGACGGTGCGCTCGCCCGCACCGCCCAGGGCCGTGACCTCGCGGCCCGCAAGGCGCGTGCCCTGCGCGGCGCGACGGCCGGGCTGGCCTCAGGGTCCGCCGCCGGGGCGAGCGCCGGCCGCGGAGGCTCCGCGCGGGGCAACCCCCCGCGCGACGGTGCGCCGTCGAGCACCGCACGCACCTCGGGCAACCGTCCCTCGGCCAGGCCCGCTCCGCGACGTGGTGGGCCCCGACGGGTGCGGCTCACCGCCCAGCGGATCGACCCCTGGTCGGTCCTGAAGATCAGCTTCCTGGTGTCGGTGGCACTGGGCATCTCCGGTGTCGTCATGGTGGCCGTGCTGTGGACGGTGCTGTCGGGGATGAACGTCTTCTCCACGATCAACGACTTCCTCACCCAGATCACCAGCGGCGAGGCCAGCGGTCCGACCATCGACCTCACCGACTACCTCGGCTTCAGCCGGGTGATCGCGCTGGCCGCGGTGCTCGGCGTGCTCAACGTCTTCCTGCTCACCGCGCTCGCCACGCTGTCGGCCTTCCTCTACAACATCTGCGCGGCGTTGGTCGGCGGCGCCCAGGTGACGCTCTCCGACGAGTAGGCGTGGGCCGGGCCGGTGAGTCGGCCGGCCCGGTGATCCTCTCAGCGCACGATGTGCACGGGGATCTCGCTGAGGTGCAGGATGTTGCGGGTCGTCGATCCCAGAAGGAAGGACGACAGACGTCCCGAGCCGCGGTGACCCAGGACCAGGAGGGCGGCGTCGCCCGAAGCCTCGATCAGGTTCTCGTCGGCGCGTCCGCTCGGGGTGCTGGTGGTGACCGACACCTCGGGGTAGGAGGTCGCCACCTGCCCTACCGCGTCCCGGGCACGTTGGTCGGCCTGCTCCGCGCGGAGCTCGAGGGTCTCCTCCATGAAGCGGGTGCCGTCCGGGCTCATGCCCCACGGATCGGGGGTGGGTCGCTCCCAGCTGCTGACGACCAGCAGGTCGGCACCCCAGGTCTGGGCGATCGACGCGGCGACCTCCGCGGCTCGCTCGGACTCCGGCGAGCCGTCCACACCGACGACCACCGGTGCCTGCGGGCCAGGCATGGTGCTGGCCCCTGGCACGACGGTGACCGGGCATCGGGCATGACCGGTGATGCCGTAGGCCGTCGCGCCCAGCAGGCTGCTGCGGATGCGGCCGAGTCCGCGAGAGCCCACGACGACACCTCGTGCCCTGGCCGACGCCTCGTCCAGGGCCTGACGCGGCCCGAGGAGCGAACCACGCGCGGCGACGTGGATGTCGGGTTGCTCCTCCTGCGCCAGCCGGGCGCCCTGCTCGGCGAGATCCACGGCGCGCTGCTGCTCGGTGCCAGGATCCCAGAGGCCGGCGGCCTCGTCCTGCGCGTAGACGATGCGGTCGGCGGCGTGCAGGACCGTCAGGGGCGTGTCGGTCCGGACCGCGTGCGCGGCGGCCCACCGCACCGCGTCCTGTGCGCTCGGCGATCCGTCGAAGCCCACCACGAGTGGGCGGGTGGTGTGTTCCGAGTCAGCCATGATGATCACCTCTCCGTTTATACTACTTAGTATAGTAGATAGAGCTGGCTATGTCGTCCAGTGTGGGTTTCGCTCAGCTGCCGATCCGGGGGAAGGGCGATCGGCTGAAGACCGTCTCGACCGTCACGTCGAAGAACTCGGCGATCTGCAGGGCGAGGACCAGCGACGGGCTGTACTCCCCGCGCTCCAGGTAGCCCACCGTCTGGTAGTGCACGCCGAGCGCGTCGGCGAGGTCGCGACGGGTGATCCCGCGCTCGACCCGCAGCATCGCGATCCGGTTGTGCAGCGGCGTGGACTCGCTCGGCACGGAGCTCAGTAGCCCTTCGCCAGCACGCGCTCGCGCGCCGCCTGCACCGTGCTGCCCGACTGCCGACGCGCCATCCGGCGCAGCAGCACCGGGGCCACGAGCAGTCCCACCACCGCCCAGCCGAGCAGCACCAGCAGGGCGAGGGCCAGCCGGAACTCGCCACCGATCTCGGCCGCAGCCGCGCTCTCCGGCAGGACGATCGAGCGGACCGCCACCCCGATCCAGTAGAGCGGGCTGAGCTGGGCCAGCCACTGCAGCGGTGCGGGCCAGCCGCCGACCGGGTAGAACACCCCGGAGAGCGCGGCGACGGCATACATCGTCATCATCGCCCACGCCAGGCCGATCATGGTGCGGAAGACCGACCCCAGCACCGCCCCCCACGGGAGCATGGTGGCCACGCCGAGCAGGAAGACGAGGATGAGCAGCACCCAGCCCGGGACGTCCCGGGGCATGACCTCGGGCAGGAAGATGGCCGCCCCGACGATCGCCGGCAGCATCGGGATGAGCGCGTCGAACGGCGCCACGAGGAGCTTGGCCAGCAGGTGACCGCTCATGCCGTGCGGCACCGCCTTGGCCCGCAGCAGGGTGCCGTCCTCACGCTCGGCCTGCAGCTCGCCGGCGACCCCGAGGACCGCCGCCGAGATGACGCCGAAGGCGAGGAAGCCGCTGAAGATGTAGCCGCTCGCGCCGACCTGGGCGGCGCCGAACTCGGCGTCACGCAGGAACCACAGCACGACGAGGACGACCAGCGAGACGACGATGACGCTCAGCCCGGCGGCGGAGGTGTACTTGCGGACCAGGGTGATCCGGGCCTGCCGGGCGGCGGCCGCGAGGACGGCGGTGGGGATGGTCTGGCTCATCGCAGGGCCTCCAGCGCGGTGGTGTCCAGCTCACCGGTGGCGGCGTCGTCGGCCTCGGAGCGGCGCACGATGTCGAGATAGACGTCCTCCAGGGAGGCGGCGCGCACCTCGAGCACCTCGACCTCGCCGGGGCGGCTGCCCAGGACCTGCGTGAGGTATGCCGTGGGGTCCGGCTCGGCGTGCACGGTGACCTGACCCGTGGCGCGGTCCCGCAGCCGCACCTCGCTGGACCGGGAGAGCTCGAGCCGCAGCGCGTCCGGGGTGCCGTCGGCGACGATCCGGCCCCCGGCGAGGATGAGCAACCGGTCGGCGATCTTCTCCGCCTCGGCGAGGTCGTGCGTCGTGACGAGGACGGTCGTGTCCAGGTCGGCCAGGTCGGCGACGAGGTCGTGGATGTCCCGTCGCCCGGCCGGGTCGAGGCCGGTCGTCGGCTCGTCGAGGAAGAGCAGCTCGGGTCGCCCCACGAGGCCGATCGCCACGTCGAGCCGGCGCCGCTGACCGCCGGAGAGCTTGTCGATCCGCGCGCTCGCGTGCTGAGCCAGGCCTACGCGGGTGAGCAGCTCCTCGGTCGGCCACGGCCGCGGCACCGCCGCGGTGGCGTAGGGGCCGTAGTAGCCACCGATCACCTCGATGAGGTCGCGGACCTTCCAGGTGCCGTGGTCGCGCCAGCTCTGCAGCACCACGCCGACCCGGGCCCGCCACGCCTCCGGCGCCGAGGTCGGCGTCTGGCCGAGCACCGTGACCTGACCGCCCGAGGGCTGCCGGAATCCCTCCAGGATCTCCACCGTCGTCGTCTTGCCGGCCCCGTTCGGCCCGAGCAGGGCGACGACCTGGCCGCGCTCGATGGACAGGTCGACGCCGTCCAGCACGAGGTTGTCCCCGTAGGCCATGGTGAGGTCGCGGCAGTCGACGACCGGATCGTGCGGCATACCGGTGAATGTAGTATGAATGCTACATTTCGTGCAAGACCCACTATCTCGTTCCCGCTGCCGCGATCGCGATTTTGGTGGCGCTCTGGCGCGTGGGGTAACCTCGATCTTCGCGTGCGAGACACGTGTGAGGGCCTATAGCTCAGTCGGTTAGAGCGCTGTCCTGATAAGACAGAGGTCACTGGTTCAAGTCCAGTTAGGCCCACCACCCGCCGGCCGACGTCGACCCGGATGCAGGAGTTGATGGAACAGATGAAGCGCCTTCTCATGGTGGCCGCTGCCGCGGCCGGACTGGTCGCCCTCAAGCGGATGCAGGACCAGCAGGCCGAGCGCGAGCTCTGGGCCGAGGCCACCGACGACGTGCCGACCCAGCCGGGTCAGTAGTCTGGCCGCCCGGCGCGCTGCCGGGTGACACAACTGCATACCCCTCGGGGGCGTGGCGCAAGTGGTAGCGCATCTGCTTTGCAAGCAGAGGGTTGTCGGTTCGAGTCCGGTCGCCTCCACCCGAGCACAGAGGCCCTCCAGGGGATTCGGGGAGGGCCTCTGCCGTGCCCGTACTCCGGATAGCTGATGATGGTCTCGATGACTCGCTCATGTCCGGGCCGTTGCTGGTCGACCGACTCAGTCAGCAGTCGCGTCGTCGAGCAGCTCCAGCGTCGCCCGGACGATGTGGTCCTGCGCCACCTCGCGCGCCACCCCGGGTGTCCCGTCGCCCGGCTGCTCGCCGTAGTCGCCGAAGAACGCATGCACCCCGCCGCTGATCTCGATTACCGAGGTCCGCGGCGGAAGCAGGTCCAGGCTCGCCTCGATGTCCGCCGGTGTTGCCAGCCCGTCCTCGCTCCCGAAGATCGTGCTCACCTCGAGGTCCTCCCGCGCGCTCAGGTCCCCGATCGGGTATGCCGCCCACAGGACGAGCCCGTCGACCTCACCCGGGTGCTCCTCGGCATACGCCGACGCGGCGACCCCGCCGAGGCTGTGCCCGCCGATGCTCCACCGGTCCACCTGCGGATGGTCGGCGATGATGTCGCCGGGCGCTCCCAGTGCGGTGAAGCCGACCGCGAGGGGCTGCTTCACGATCACGACGAGGTGTCCCTGCCCGGCGACCTCGGTGAGGACCGGTAGGTAGGCCCGCGGGTCGACGCGGGCACCCGGCTGGAAGACCAGGCCGTCGGTCAATCCCTCACTGCCGGGCGTCAGCGTGATCCGTGTGGAGCTGTCGGTGACGGTGACCCGTTCTGTGCCCGCCGTGAGCGCTGCGGCGTCGGGGGTCGCGCTGAAGGGCCGCAGCCAGGCCACCGCCGCCAGCACGAGCACCGAGATCGTGACCAGGACGACGCGCGCGAGGACAGGGAGCCAGGCCGGTCCGCGGCGGGTGCCACCCGCGCGCTTCCGGGGGCGCAGGCTGAGCGCCAGCAGCGCCAGTCCGGCGACGCCGACCAGGGTCACGAGCAGCAGGTATGACGGGTGTCCGGCCAGCAGGACCCCGGGTCGCGTCAGCCAGACCCATGCGGCCACGGCGACGCCGGCCAGGCCCAGCACGAGGGGGAGCCAGGCCACCGGTCGGGTGCTGGTCGTGGTCACCTGGCGATTCTCAAGCCTGGCACCACCCTGGGCAAGGTTGTGCACGACATGCACGAGTCTCGACGGTGCATCCGGTGCAAACCCTTGCCCAGGTCAGGGCAGCCCGGCCAGCCGGCCCAGGGCGGCGGCCAGGGCTCCCGCCACGACCACGACGAGGAAGGGTGCACGCATCCGGAGCGCCACGATCGCCGCGCCCAGGGCCAGCAGGCGCGAGTCGAACGCCAGCCGCTGACCGTCGCCCACGGCATTCATCATCACCAACGAGGCGAGCAGGCCGACCGTCATGCACGCGGAGATCCGGACGAGGGCCGGGGACTCCAGGATCCGTTGCGGCACGAGATAGCCGCTGAGCTTGGTGAGGTAGGCCAGGGCGCAGGCGCCGAGGATCCATAGCCAGAGGGTCATCGCCGCGGCACCTGCTCCGTCGGGCGCGCCTGCTCCCGGCGCAGCTGCCACCCTCCGATCGCGGCGGCCACCGCGGCGGCGACCAGGATCGGGATCCCGGGAGGCACCAGGGGTATGCAGGCCACCGTCACCACCGCGCACACCGCCGCGATCGACCAGGGCTCACGGCCCCGCAGCCGCGGCCAGAGCAGGCCGCAGAAGGCGGCGACGGCAGCGCCGTCCAGGCCCCAGCGCCGGGGGTCCCCCAGCGCGTCCCCGGCCAGGGCCCCGACGAGGGTCATGAGGTTCCACAGCAGGAAGATCCCCACCCCCGCGGTCCAGAAGCCGCGCGCCCGCTCGCGCGGGTCCTCCTGGGCCAGGGCGGTCGCCGTCGACTCATCGATGGTCACCTGCGCGGCCGCGAGACGGCGCCATCCTCGCGGCCGCAGCAGGGCGTTCATCTGCATGGCGTAGACCCCGTTGCGCAGGCCCAGCAGGGTGGACGCCCCGGCCGCGGACGCCGCCGATCCCCCGCCCCCGAGCACGCCGATGAAGGCGAACTGCGACCCACCGGAGAAGGTCAGCAGGCTCAGCGCGCAGACCTCGAGCACACCGAGCCCGCTCGCCGTGCCCAGGGCGCCGAAGGAGACGCCGTAGGCGCCGGTGGCCACCGCGATCGACAGCCCCGCCCGGACGGCGGGACTGTCGCGCACCAGCCCGGCCACAGTCATACCGTTAGGATGCAGACCATGGGTAGTGTTCGTCAAACCGAACATTTCGATCGGGATAGAGAACGCGGCCAGGCGGTGAGCCGGCTGGCGGCGGCGGTGCGTGGCGAGCGCGAACGGGCCGGACTGAGCCTGTCCGAGCTGGCCCGGCAGGCGGGCATGGCCAAGTCCAGCCTGTCCCAGCTGGAGGCCGGGCACGGCAACCCCGGCGTCGAGACCGTGTGGTCGCTGGCCACCGCCCTCGGGGTGCCGTTCTCCGCGCTCATCGACCCGCCGCAGCCCGAGCGGGCGCTCATCCGCGCCGGGGAGGGCGACCCGACCCGCTCCGACCTGGCCGACTACACCGCCCTCGTGCTCTCGCACAGCCCGCCGCACGTGCGCCGCGACCTCTACCGCATCGAGGCCGAGCCAGGGGCGGTGAAGGTCTCCGAGCCGCACGCCGCGGGCACGGTGGAGCATGTCGTGGTCATCTCGGGGCGGGCCAGGGCCGGCGACCAGGCGGACCCGGTCGAGTTGGGTCCGGGTGACTACCTGCGCTACCCGGGGGACCAGCAGCACGTCTTCGAGGCCCTCGAGCCGGGCACCAGCGCGGTGCTCGTGTCACAGCAGCGCTGAGGTCCGGGTCAGAGGAACTGCATCGGGTCGAACTCCTCGATCGGGATGATCCGCAGCCGGGGCAGGGTGGTGTTGAAGGCCCGGGTGTCGTGCTCCAGGTCGAAGAACTCCATGCCCTCGGCCACGAGCTGGTGGAATCCCGAGTTGCGGAACTCCTCGAACGCGATGAGCCCCACCCGGCGGTCGCCGTCCAGCAGCGGGGTGACGGCCTCCAGGAAGTCGCCGTCGTGGCTCACCAGCATGACGTTGTCGGGCCGTTGCGCCAACGCCTCCAGCGTGCGCTGGATCGCGATGTCGACGACCTTCTCCTCCGCCGTCCCGGACAGCGGCACCGGGACGTAGCCGAGCGCGCGCAGGGCCTGGACGAAGGACATCGGCAGCCCGCTGCTGGCGTTGAGGAAGAACAGGCCCTTGGCGCTGTGCCCCCACGTCTCCTGGGTGAAGGTGAGCAGACGGTCCCAGCGCGGCCGCTCCTCCGGCTGCGGGCGGCGACCCAGGATCGAGTTGCCGAGGGTGGCGTCGATGTTCTCCCCGTCGACGAGCAGATAGGTGAGGCGCTCCATGACTGCGGCTTTCTGTCGATATATCAGTTCATTCGTAGACAAGCTTCTGCGGCCCCGGGAAGATCCAGGACAGCCCGTCCCGCAACCGGTCCCGCCAGTTCTCCCACGAGTGCCCGTCGCGCGACTCGACGTACTGCACCCGCGCCCCGGTCGACTCGAAGACCGGGACCATCGACCGGTTGGGCACGATGAGCGGCTCGTAGACCCCGCAGGTGACGAACATCCGCTCGGCGACCCGGCGGGGACTCTCACGGTAGCGGTTCATGAACTTCACCACCGGGTCGAAGGCCGGGCCACCTCCGTGGTCGGAGCCGATGTCGGTGAAGACGAACGAGCCCGACTGCAGGAAGAGGTTGTCCCACGCGCCGGGGTTGCGGGCGGCCGTGGACAGCGAGGCCACCGCACCGAAGCTGGCGCCCATGAGGCACCGCGCGTCCGCGCGCCGGATCACCGGCAGCTGCTCCTCGATCGCCGGCAGCAGCTCAGTGGTGAGGTGCCGGGCGTGCGGGGCGTAGTTCGGGTACTCCCGCAGCCGGTCACCGGGGTTGGAGAAGACCACGATCGTCTCGGCCATGTCGAGGTCGTGGATCAGGTTGTCCAGCACGGTCCGCATCGCGGCGTACTCGAGGTAGTCGTCGCCGTCGTGCACCACGAGCAGGGGATAGTGGCTGCTGCGCCGGAACCGCGCGGGGAGGTAGACCCGGTTGTGCGTCGTGCGCCGCAGCGCCTTGCTCTGCAGGGTCAGGTCGACCAGCTCGCCGGGGCGGGCGTCCGGCTGCGGTGTGACCCACTCCGGCGTCCGGTATCCCGCGGCCTGGCACACGCTGGAGGACCCCACCGGGCTGTGCGCGACGTGCGGGTTCAGCGGGTCGTTGAAGGTCTCGACCGCCTCCCCGACCCGGACCTCGATCTGGTACTCCACCCGGGACGCCGCGGGCAGCTCGATGGTGACGTACCACAGCGGCACGGTCGGCCCGGGCGCGTCCACCCGCTTCATCGGCACGTGCTGCGGCTGGTTCACGATCCGGTGCCGCACGGCGACCGCGTCGGCCTCGCCGCGGTAGAGGAAGGTGCACTTGGCCCCCTCGACGACGGGCACCTCGCGATCGGCCAGGAACCGGGAGATCACCTCGTCGTCCAGCTTGCGCGCCCGCAGCTGGTTGATCGCCAGCTTGCCCTTGTGCCGCGGCGGCAGGGGGTATGCCTGGGGCTGGCTCATCGGGCACCGTCCTCCGCGCTGAAGACCCGGGCGCCGTCGGGCACCCGCCCGGTCGCCGTCAGGGTGACCTGGTCGCCCCGGTCCAGCGGCAGCGCGAGGCGGGGACGGCAGCGGCTGACCAGCGTCTGCATCCGCAGCGGGTCGGTGACCGCCAGCCGGTCCGCCGCCGAGGGCAGGGTGACCAGCCCGCGGGTGAGACCCAGGCCGTCCATGAGCATCTCCGCGACTCCTGGTGCGACCACCGAGTCGTCGTAGAACAGCAGCACCCGCTCGGTGAGGGCCATCGCGCCGGCCCCCCAGGCGACGACCGGCCGGTCGACCCGCGCGTGCACCCCCGACGGGTCGGTCTCGTCCTCGACCGCGTGCGCCAGCACGGGGGCCAGGTTGAACATGTGCAGCGTGCCCAGGAGGACACCGACGTGGCCGCCGGTGATGACCACGGCGTCGCAGCCCTCGACCAGCCGGCCGACCTCCGTCCGCCCGCGGACCACGGCCTCCCGCTGCTCCGGGGCGTGGACGGCGTAGAACTCCTGGTGCAGCTCGGCCACCCGGGCGACGTGCCGCTCGTCGAGGTCGCGCATGATCCCCAGCACGTCCTCCACCGCCATCCGGTGCACCCGCACGTCCCGGGGCTGGTGGCCGCGGATCCGGGCCAGGGCGTCGACCGCGTGCTGCAGGCCGATCACATACAGCTCCTGCATCTCGGTGAGGATCTGGCGGCGACGCCGGTCGGCCCGCTCCAGCTCGGGGTCGTCCTCCCAGATCTGCTGCATCCGGCGCCACAGGCCGAGGTTGACCGACTGCCCCCCGAGCTGCTGCACGAGAAGGGCGTCGTCGTGCTCCCGGTCCCGCCAGCCCGCGGTGATCGTCGCCACCCGCGCCGTCGCCAGGCCCAGCGACGTCATGACCTGGTCCAGCTGCGGGTCCCGTTGCGGGCCGAGCAGGGTGATGCGCGGATCGGACCTCGCGTCGGGGGCGGTGGGGGTGTCGGCCTCAGCCGGCATGGACGTGCACCGTGCGCCCCACGTCGTCGAGCATGCCCCGGAGCGCGTCGAAGTCCGGGTGCCGCATCCGGATCCACGCGTTGGCCATGAAGCCCGCCTCGACCGGCTGCGTGCCGGTGCCGGCCACCGGCACGTGCGCGTCGATGATCCACCGGCCGTAGCGGTTCTCGATGTCCTCCAGGCCGCTGTAGCCGGTGATGACACCGTCCCGGTCCGGCCGCAGCGCCACGATGCCGGCGCTGTGGCTGCGGCTCGCGTGCTCGCGCACCTCGCCGTGCACCACCGCCTGGGCCCAGGCGGTGTAGACGTCCATGTCGTTGGCCGCGCAGTAGAGGTCCCAGCACCCCACCCCCGGCGGCCGGCAGCCGATCTCGGAGAACTTCAGGCCCTTGGGTCCGTGGAACCACTCCATGTGGGTGGCGGAGGTGCCGATCCCGAGCGCCTCGTTGACCCGGTGACCCATCTCCCGGATCTCGTCGTAGAGGCCGCCGCCGTCGATCCGGTTGGTGGCCACGAACTGCGGCGAGATCCACCGGGTCCGCATCGCCTCGAGGACGCCGGGGAAGTAGTGCGAGGCGAAGTCGACGGCGATCCGGCCGTCCACCGAGACGGTGTCGTAGAACCCCTCGTGCCCCTCGATGAACTCCTCCACCGCGATCGAGGAGTAGCGGCCCATCCGCTCCAGCGCCGCGGCGAGCTCGGTGTCGTTGTCGACCCGCACGGTGTCGGCCGCCCCGGCGGCGTCCCGCGGCTTGAGGATGAGGGGGTAGCCCACCCGCCGGGCGAAGTCACGGACCTGGTCGGCGTCGTCGGCGCCGGTCGACGCGGCGGTCGGCACCCCGGCGGCGCGCAGCGCCTCCTTCATCGACGGCTTGTCGCGGCACAGCCAGGTGGTGCGCACCGAGGTGCCGGGTATGCCCAGGTCCTCGCGGACCTGGGCGGCGACCAGCTGGTGCGACTCGATCGTCGACTCCATCCGGTCGACCCACACCATGGACTGCACCCGGCGCACGGCGTCGGTCATCTGCCGCCGGTCGGTGACCGAGCCAACCTGCTCGTAGTGCACCATCCACGACTTCAGCTGGTCGTCCAGGTAGTCCAGCGGGGTCTCGCCGATGCCGATGACGTTGGCACCGGTCCCCGCGAGGGCCCGGGCGAACTCACGCTGGTTCTTCGGGAAGTGCGGCTCGACGAGGACGATGTTCACAGGTCTGAGCCTGCCACATCGGGGCGGCGGGCGGGAGTGGGGCGGGTGCGTCCGCTCAGCCCTGGTCGGCCAGCTGGTCGAAGGCCCGGGCCACCACCGCGGCATACACGTGCATACCGTCGATGTCGGGGTGGACCTGGTCGCTCTGCAGCACCTCGGGGCGCTTGCTGATCGTGGCGCGCCACTCGCCGACCACGGCGTTCGGGTAGTCGGAGACGACCCTGCGGATCGCCTCGTTGGACTCCTGCGTGAACGGCGCCTGGACGTAGAGGTCCATGACCACGACGTTGCGCTCGGGGCCGAGCAGGTCGAGCACCTCGCGCAGCGCCGCCTCGTCGACCCCCGCGTTGGTCCCGAGGTGCAGCACCACGTTGCCGCGGATCTCGCCGGCCTCCAGGGCCGAGGAGACGATCGCCGCGGCATCGCCCCACTGTCGGTTCGACTGGGCGACGTAGGACGTGTCGGGGAAGCGGTAGGACAGGCCGTCGGCGCTGGTCACGACGAGCGAGTCGCCGATCGCGGTGAGGTCGGCCCCGGAGGGCACGACCAGGCCGTCCTCGTCCGGGCGGAAGGTGGAGCCGCGCACCTGCACCTCGCCGGGGGCCGGAGCCGCCGCCGCGGAGTCCTTCTGGTCCTTGTCCTGGGTCTCCTTCTCCTTCGCGTCCTTCGCGCCCCCGTCGGAGCCGGAGCCGGCGTCGCCGTCGTCCTCCCCGCTGGCGGCACCGCCGCCCGCGGTGCTCCCCAGCCAGGCACCCGCTGCCCCGGCCTCGCGCCCGGCCGGGGTGAGGTCGGGGGCGGCCGGCTGCGTGTTGTCGATCCGGGCCTGCGACTCCTCGATCTGCCGCTGGGTCGCCGACTTCTCCGGTGCCGTCGCGAGGGCGACCACGGTGCCGACCAGGAGCAGCACCAGCCCGGCGGCGACGATGCGCGGCAGTCGGCTGCGGTGCCAGCCGCGGGTGAACCAGCTGCCGACGTCGCCGATGCTGGCCCGGATGCCCCGGCGCCGCACCGGCACCTCGAGCAGCCGCCAGGAGGCCTCCGCCAGGACGAGGGTCGCCAGGAGCGCCCCGACCAGGACGAGGGCGCCGCGGACGGTGCCGGCGGCATACGGCACGAGCACGCCCGCGATGACCAGGACCGGCCAGTGCCACAGGTAGATCCCGTAGGAACGGCCACCGAGCCACACCAGCGGCCGCAGCGACATCAGCCGCCGCCACGCGGACGGGGCCTCGAGCAGCCCGGCGATGAGGACGACCGTGGCCAGCGACGCCAGCGCGATCCCACCCCGGAAGGTCAGCGCCGAGTCCTCGCTGGTCCAGAGCATGAGGGCGGCCAGGGTCAGCAGCGCGCCCAGGACGGCAGGGCCGCGCACCCGGCGCCAGCGACGGCTCCGCAGGCCGGCGCGGTGCCGCGGGTCCGCCCAGGCCAGGGCCAGCGCGGCGCCTCCCATCAGCCCGACCAGGTGGGTGTCGGTGCCGTAGTACACCCGGGTGGCGTCCTGCCCGGGGTCGAACAGGGTGGCCATGAGGACGGTCGAGGCCAGGCCGACGGCTGCCACCGCGCCGACGCGGGAGCGGGTGCCCGGCGCGAAGGCCAGCACCACGACGAGGGTGAGCGGCCAGAGCAGGTAGAACTGCTCCTCGACCGCGAGGCTCCAGAAGTTGACGAAGAGGATCGGGCTGGTGCTGTGGAAGTAGCTCGACCCGGCCGCGATCTCCAGCCAGTTGCTGGTGAAGGTCAGTGCCCCGAGGGTCTGCCGGCCGATCCCGACCAGCAGGTCTCCGCCGACGATCCGGCCGACCACCACGCTGGTGACGACGACCAGGGCCAGCGGGGGCAGCAGCCGTCGGGCGCGACGGCGCCAGAAGGTGAGCAGGTCCACCCGGCCGGTGCGGTCCACCTCGCGCAGCAGCAGCGTCGTGATGAGGAAGCCGCTGACCACGAAGAAGACGTCGACGCCGAGGAAGCCGCCGGGGAGCGTGGCGGGCACGAAGTGGTAGGCGAGCACCGCGATGATCGCCAGGGCCCGGAGCCCGTCCAGACCCGGGATGTGACCCGGGCGCGGGTCGACGTCGGTCGGGCCGCGACCGCCGCGCCGTGGCCGCCGGGGCGCGCTGTCGGCCTCGAGCGTCGACGGGGTGTCGGTATGCCGCGCCGCCGGTGTCGCGTGCGTGGCGGGCCGTCCTGGATCCACCAGGGCGCGCTCGCCGCCGGGGACGGGAGCGTCGTCGGCCTCCGGGTTCGGGTGAGAGGCGGGCAGCGACATCTGCCGTGCCACCTCCTTCGTCGACCGGACCGGGGACCGCTGTCGCCCAATCTAGGGTCGGCTCCGGCGCAGGTCGGGGACGGTCGACGGTGTGTCGTCAGGCGTGCGTCGCCGGACGCGACGAGGCGCCCACCGCCTGGTGGGCGCCTCGTCGGCGGCAGGTGCCGGGTGCCGGCTCAGACCTGCTTCGGCGTGTCCTCGTCGGAGTCGTCGTCCGCCGCGTGCGGGAGCGCGTCGTGCTGGTGGCTCCGGGCGTGCTCGATCTCCTCGGTGGGCGACTCGCCGACGCCCTGCTCGTCCACGGAGCTGGGCGTGTCCGTGCCGAGGTCGTCGATCTGCTCGGTGTCGAGCATCCGGGGCGAGCCGTCGTCGGTCAGCGCGGGGGCCGCGGTCTCGGAGCCCTCGTCCGCGGTGGTCTGCTGCGCGGCGGTCTGCTCGGGGCCGTCCGCCTGCTCCGCGGCCGGGCCGTCGGCGGACGTGCCGGTGGTGTCGTCGTGAGCGTCGTTGCTCATGGTGGTCTCCCTCTCGGTGGTGGACGTGGCCGCAGCCGAGGTGGTGGCGGCCACCGCGGGCGCGGCGGTCGCCGCACCCGAGCCGGAGGAGGTGCTGCTGCCGGCCCACGGGTCCCGCTGGGTGTCCTTGTCCGCCCAGGGGTCGGCGGCCGGCTGCTGCTGCTGGCTGAGCCACCAGGCGACACCCGCACCGACGGCCGCGAGCAGGCCCAGGGCGATGAGCGTGCCGCCCTTGCGCCCCTTGGCCTTCGGCGCGCCGGTGACCGTGGCGACGACGCCCTCGTCCTGCGCGAGCAGGCGGTCCTTGCCCGACTGCACCTCGCCGAGCATCTCCTGGATCTTGGGCAGCAGCTCGTCGTTGATCAGGTCACGGACGTGGTCCACCACCGGGGCGACCCCGGAGAGACTTTCCTGCGCGCGGGGCACTGCGGCGTCGATCCCGTGGTCGAGACCGGACACCGCGCGGTCGCGGGTGGTCGCGGCCAGCCCGGCGAGGGCGGCGGCACCGGCCCCGGCCTTCGCGACGGTCGCCTCACCGAGCGGGCCGGCGTCGCGGGCGCGGTGCAGCGCCTCCGACCCCCGGTCGCGCAGGCTCTCGGCCGCGTGACCGCCATGCTGGCGCAGCGCCTCCGACTGGTGGCGCAGCGCCTGGCCGGCGTGCGCACCCTGGGTGCGGGCCTCGTCCGCCAGGCGGGAGGCGTGGCTGCTGGCCAGACCACCCAGGGCAGCGGCGCGACCGCCGGCCTTGTCGGACTGCTTGTCCAGGGCCACCCTGCCGTGCTTGCCGGCCCGGCCCGCGGCGTCCCTGGCCTTGGTGGCGGCCTTCGCCGCGGAGGAGCGGTCCTTGCCCGCGGCCTTGAGCGCCTTGGCCCTGGCCTTCTGCGCGTGCCGTCGGCCCGAGGTGTCGTCCTTGGGGGCGGTCACCTCGGCGAGCGTCGCCAGGACGGCGGCACCGAGGTTGCGTGCCCCCGAGGCGGCGCTGGCGCCGGCCCTGCTGGCGTCCTGCCGGGCCTGGGCCGCCTCGGCGGCGGCCCGCTCGGCATCGGTCTTGAAGAACACGTGCTGTCCCTCCTGTTGTCGGTCTGGTCCCATCCTGCCCTGTCCCGCTGCCGAACTCCACCTCACCCTGCCCCGCGCCACGGCCGGGGAGGGGCGGCATACCGACCGTGCGAAACTGGGGGCATGAACGTGACGCTGCACACCAATCATGGCGACATCGCGATCGAGCTCTTCGAGCACGCGGCGCCCAAGACGGTCGCCAACTTCACCGGCCTGGCGACCGGGGAGAAGGAGTACTCCGACGAGGCCGGGCGCACCAACCCGCAGCCGTTCTACGACGGGCTGCTGTTCCACCGGATCATCCCGGGGTTCATGATCCAGGGCGGGTGCCCGCTCGGTGAGGGCTTCGGCGGCCCGGGCTTCACCTTCGACGACGAGATCAGCCCGGACCACAACTTCACCCAGCCCTACATGCTGGCCATGGCGAACGCCGGCAAGCGCATGGGCAAGGGCACCAACGGCTCGCAGTTCTTCATCACGGTGGAGCCCACCACCTGGCTCCAGGGCAAGCACACCATCTTCGGCGAGGTGGCCGACCAGGCCTCCCGCGACGTGGTCGACGCGATCGCCGCGGTGCCGACGGGCGCCGGCGACAAGCCGGTCGAGCCGGTCGTCATCGAGCGGGTCAGCGTCGAGGGCTGACCGCCCGAGGACCTGGTGAGCGAGTCCATACCCGGAGCGCCGGCCGGTGAGCGGGGGCCGGGCGACGCACCCGTCTGCCCCCGTCACCCGGACCGCACCAGCTACATCCGCTGCCAGCGGTGCGACCGCCCCACCTGCCCGGACTGCCAGCGACCGGCCGCCGTCGGCGTCCAGTGCGTCGACTGCGTGCGGGAGGGCTCGCGCACGGCACCCGTGGCGCGCACCCGCTTCGGGGCTCCGGCGCAGTCCGGGCGACCGGTCGTCACCTGGACGCTGCTCGGGATCTGCGTGGCGGTGTATGTCGGTCAGCTCGCCAACCCGGCGGTGACCCGGGAGCTGGCCTTCTTCGGCGTGCTGGCCGGGGTGGAGCCGTGGCGGCTGCTCACCACCGCCTTCGTCCACTCCCCGCAGAGCCTGTTGCACATCGCCTTCAACATGTACATCCTCTTCGCCTTCGGCCCGATGCTGGAGGAGTCGCTGGGACGGGCGAAGTTCGCGGTGACCTACCTGCTCTGCGCGATCGGCGGCTCGGTGGGGGTGCTGCTGCTGTCCGTGCCCAACCCGGGCTGGGGCCAGCCGGTGGTGGGTGCGTCCGGCGCGATCTTCGGGCTGCTCTTCCTCTTCGTCGTGCTGGCGCTGCGACAGGGCACCGTGCCCACCACCCTGCTGGTGATGATCGGCATCAACCTGGCACTGCCCTTCTTCGTGGGCGGCATCGCCTGGCAGGCGCACATCGGTGGCGCGTTCACCGGTGCGGCCATCGGCGGCCTGCTGGTGCTCACCTCCGCCGCCGGGCGGTCGGCCGAGGCGGTGCGTCGCCGCCGGCTCGCCTGGCCGGCGCTCTCCAGCGTGTTCCTGGTGCTGATCCTGCTCGCGGGTGCCCGGTTGTGGCAGGTCATCGGGCCGGCGGCCTTCGGCCTGGGCTGAGGTTGCCGGCAGGCGACGGCGAAGTTACACGCGTGTGACTATCCCCAGGATGGGGACAACCTGTGGACAACTAGCGCCACCGGGTGGCCATGGCGAAGCCGACCATGATCAGCCCCATCCCGATCCCGAGGTTCCAGTAGCGGATCGAGGCGACCGGCCACTCGCCGCCGGTGACGTAGAAGACGGCCACCCAGAGCACCCCGACGATCATCAGGGTGCACATCACCGGGACGAACCACGACGGGTTGCCCGGCAGGCCCTGGGTCTGGGGCGACGTCTGGCTGGTGCGCTCGGCGCGCTTGCGCGCACCTGCTCGGCCACGGGACTCGGGCACGTCCATCTCCTTCGTGGTGGGAGTGTTCAGGATAACCGGCCGATATCCTGTGGGTGATGAGCGAGGACGTGGAGGGCCGCACGACGCCGCGCCGGTACCGGGGCGTGGGCGTGACGGTGATCTGCCTGGTCGCCGGCGTCCTCTTCGGGACGAGCGCGTCCCTGGCGCGGGACGGGGGCGGTCCCCCGACCGACCTGGTCGACCTCATCACCGAGCGGGACGCCCAGGTGCGCGAGCTGACGCGGGAGACGGACGACCTCGGTGCCGAGGTGGAGCAGCTCCGCTCCGGCCAGACCTCGAGCGCCGCCGTGCTGGACGGCCGGGCCGCGGACGAGCTGGCCCTCGGCGTCGGTGCCGTCGCCGTGACGGGACCGGCGATCAGCGTGACCCTCGACGACGCCGGCTACAGCCTGGACACCCTGCCGGAGGGCTACTCCGTGGACGACGTGGTGGTGCACCAGCAGGACCTGCAGGGGGTGGTGAACGCCCTGTGGGCCGGGGGCGCCGAGGCGGTCATGGTCCAGGACCAGCGGATCGTGTCGACCAGTGCCGTCCAGTGCGTGGGCAACACGCTCTACCTGCAGGGCCGCGTCTACTCGCCGCCCTACACCGTCACCGCGGTCGGCGACACGGAGGCGCTGCACGCGGCGCTGGCCGCCGACCCCGTGGTGTCGACCTACCGCGACTGGGCCGACGCGATCGGCCTGGGCTACGCCGTCGCCGACCTCGGGGAGACCGAGCTGCCGGCATACTCCGGCGCCGTGCGCCCCCAGCACGCCACCGTCACCGCCCCCTGACCCCACCGCGGTGGGTAGGTGCGGCGGGGGCGACACGTACCGACCGCGGTGGGTAGGTGCGGCTGGGGCGACACATACCGACCGCGGTGGGCAGGTGCGGCCCGGGCGACACATACCGACCGCGGTGTGTATGCGCGGCTGGGGCGACCGCCACCGACCGCGGTGGGCAGGTGCGGCTGGGGCGACACATACCGACCGCGGTGGGTATGCCGGGGCGCCGGTCAGCTGTCCGTCGGATCCTCGGTGGGTGGCTCGTCCGACGGCGGGTCGTCGGGCGGTCCGGGCTCGGTGGGCTCGGGCGAGGTGGGCTCCGGCGACGTCGGCTCCTCGGTGGGCGTCTCCGTGGGGTCCGGCGTGGTGGGGTCGGGCTCGGTCGGGGTGGGGGTGATGGTCTGCGTCTCGGTGATCACCTCGGTCTGGGTCTGCACCGGCTCGGCCGCCACCACCAGCTCGATGGTGGTGCCCTGGTCGACGAGGTCGCCGGCCTCCACCGACTGCTCCAGCACGGTCCCGGGATCCGCCTCGGTCGTGCGCCGGGTCTCCACCTCCCACTGCAGGGTGCGCCCGTCCAGCAGCAGCACGGCCGCGTTCTGGTCCCGGCCCACGAGGTCGGGCACCTCGACCTGACCGCTGGAGACGGTGAGCACGATCTCCTCGTCGGGGGCGATCTCCTGGCCCTCGCCCGGGTCGCTGGAGACGACCTGACCCTCCTCCCAGTCCGGGTCGTCGGTCTCCTCGGCGTCACCGCGCACGTTGGTGAAGCCCTCGCGCTCGAGCAGGTCGCGCGCGGCCTGCTCCTCCAGTCCTTGCAACCGCGGGATGGTGCGGGCCTCGGGCCCGGAGGAGACGGTCAGGGTCACGCTCGCGCCCCGGGCCAGCTCGCCGCCCGGCGGGTCCTGCTCGATGACGGTCCCCGGCTCCGCGTCGCTGTTGCGCTGCCGGACGTCCTCGTCGACGGTGAACCCCGCCGAGGTCAGGGTGGTGCGCGCCTCCGCCTCGGTGCTGCCGACGGTGCTGGGCACGACGAGCATCTCGGGTCCTTGGTCACCGTTCGGACCGAGCACCTGGAAGAGCACCCACGCCACCCCGGCGAGCGCCACCGTGGCCAGGGCGCCGAGCAGCAGCGCGGCACCCGGGTGGCGTCGCTCGCGCACCGGGAGCTCGTCGGTGCGCTCGTAGCCGTCGTCGGCCCCGGTCGCGGGGAAGATCCCCGTCGGCTCCTCCTGGTATGCCGGTGCCCCGGCGCCCGAGGAGCTCGCCACGGGGACCGCCTGGGTGGCCACGGCGGCGGCTCCACCGGCGGCGGCCGCGCCGGCGCCGGTGCCGAGCACCCGGGCGAAGGTCGCCTGGGCGGCCGAGGAGACCGGCTCGTCGGCGCGCGCGGCGTTGAGGTCGGAGCGGAACTCGCCGGCGTCCTGGTAGCGGTCCTCCGGCTTCTTCTCCAGGGCGTGCAGCGAGATCGCGTCGAGGGCCTGCGGCAGCCGGGCCGCGTGCGTCGACGGAGCCTTGGGCGCCTCGCCCAGGTGCTGGTAGACCAGGGAGACCGGGTCGCCCTGGAAGGGGGTCCGCCCCACCAGCAGCTCGTAGAGCAGGCAGCCGACGGAGTAGAGGTCGGAACGGCCGTCGACGTCCAGGCCCTGCGCCTGCTCCGGCGACAGGTAGCGCGCGGTGCCCATGACCGCCTGGGTCTGGGTCATCGTCGCCGCCGTGTCGGCGATCGCCCGGGCGATGCCGAAGTCCATCACCTTGACCGCTCCGGCCTCGGTGACCATGACGTTGGCCGGCTTGATGTCCCGGTGCACCAGGCCGCGCTCGTGGGCATACTCCAGCGCGGAGAGGACGGACGCGGTGATCCGGGCCGCCTCGTCCGGCTCCAGGGTCCGGTGCTCGTTGAGCAGCTCGCGCAGCGTCCTGCCCTCGACCAGCTCCATGACGATGTAGGGCACCTGGACGGTGGCCCCGCCGGACTCGGTCACGCTCTGCTCGCCGGAGTCGAAGACGCCGACGATGGCGGGGTGGGACAGGCCGGCCGCGGACTGCGCCTCCCGCCGGAACCGGGCGAGGAAGGAGGAGTCGCGGGCGAGGTCGGTGCGCAGCACCTTGATCGCGACCGAGCGGCCCAGCCGCAGGTCGTGGCCGACGTGGACGTCGGCCATCCCGCCGCGCCCGATGAGCTCACCGAGCTCGTAGCGGCCGCCCAGCACGCGGGCCTGCGGGTCCGGCGGGGTCGTCGCCTGCGTCGGATCGTCGCTCATCGCTGCACTCCTGCCTCGAGCATGGCCCTGGCCACCGGTGCGGCGACCAGCCCACCCGTCTCGCCGACCCAGTTGTCGGTCGCCGACTCCACGATCACCGCCACCGCGATCTGCGGGTCGTCCGCCGGTGCGAAGCCGGTGAACCAGGCGTGCGCCGCGCCGTTCTCGCCGAACTCGGCGGTGCCCGTCTTCCCGGCGACCTGGATGCCCGGGAGGGCCGCCGCCTGGCCCGAGCCCTGCTCGACCACCTGGGTCATCATCTCGGTGAGCTGGCTCGCCGACTCCTGCGAGACCGCCCGCGACCGGGTGCGCGGCTCGGCGGTCTCGATAACCTCGACGTCGGAGCTGCGCACCTCCTCCACCAGGTAGGGGGTCATCGTCACGCCGCCGTTGGCGATCGCGGCGGAGATCATCGCCACCTGCATGGGGGTCTCGCGGACCTCGAACTGCCCGATCCCGGTCAGAGCCAGCTGGGCGTCGTCCATGGTGTCCGGGTAGATCGACGGCGTGACGCTCATCGGCACCTCCAGCGGCTGCCCGAAGCCGAAGGCCTCGGCCTGCTCACGCACCGCGTCCGCCCCGAGCTCCCCGGCCAGCCAGGCGAAGGAGGTGTTGCAGGAGACCTGCACCGACTCCGCCAGGGTCGGCCGGTCCTCGGGGTCGCAGGCCGCCCCGCCGAAGTTGGGCAGCGTCGTCTCGGTGCCGGGCAGCGTGTAGGTCAGGCCGCCCTCGAGCTCGGTGTCCGGCTCGTACTCGCCCGACTCCAGGGCCGCCGCGGCCAGCACCAGCTTGAACACCGACCCGGGCGGGTAGAGGTCGCCGCCGATGGCGCGGTTCACCAGCGGGTCGGTGGGGTCCTCGGTCAGGCTGGTGTATGCCTCGTCCACGGCGCTGAGCTGGTGGCTGGACAGGGCGTTCGGGTCGAACGTCGGCTGGCTCACCATGGCGAGGATCTCCCCGGTCCGCGGGTCCAGCGCCACGGCGGCGCCGCGCCGGTCCCCGAGGGCCTGCGCGGCCGCCGCCTGCACCGCGGGGTCGATGGTGAGCTCGATCGAGGCGCCCGAGGTGGGGGTGCCCGTGACCACGTCCGAGAGCCGCTGGTAGAAGAGGCTGTCGTCGGTGCCGGCCAGGACCGAGTCCTCGGACCGCTCGAGCCCCAGCCCGGCGCCGTAGGTGAAGGAGTAGTAGCCGGTGAGGTGGGCATACCTCCGCGCCTGGTCGTAGCGGCGCAACCACTCGAGCTCGTCGTCGGTGCGCTCGGACGTGGCGATCGGGGTGCCGTCGACGAGGATCGCGCCGCGGTCGCGGCTGTAGTTCTCGATCAGGGTGCGCCGGTTTCCGGGGCGCTCGCGCAGGTCCTCGGCCTGGACGAACTGGATCCAGGTGGTGGAGAGCAGCAGCGCGGTGAACATGGCGAAGACCACGAGGGCGAGCCGGCGGATGGGGGTGTTCATGTGCTCGCCTCCGTCCGCTCGGCGGCGTCGATGCTGGGGTCCTGGCTCCGCTCGGAGATGGGGCGGCGCGCGTGGTCGCTGATCCGGAGCAGCAGCGCCACGATGATCCAGTTCGCCAGCAGCGAGGACCCGCCGGCGGACAGGAACGGCGTGGTGAGGCCGGTGAGCGGGATGACCCGGGTGATGCCGCCGACGATGACGAAGACCTGCAGCGCCACGGTGAAGGACAGGCCGACCGCGAGCAGCTTGCCGAAGCCGTCGCGGGAGCCGATGGCGGTCCGCAGACCGCGCTCGACGAGCAGGGCGTAGAGCATGAGCAGGGCGAACAGCCCGACCATGCCCAGCTCCTCGCCGAAGCTGCCGACGATGTAGTCGCTGTTGGCGTAGTAGGTGATGTAGGGGAAGCCGTTGCCGAGCCCGGCACCGAAGATGCCGCCGTGGGCCAGCCCCATCAACCCCTTGGCCACCTGGTCGGACTGCTCCGGGGCGAAGGGGTCCAGCCAGAGCGTGACCCGCGCCTGGACGTGGTCGAAGAGGCGCCAGGCCAGCACGCAGCCGCCGACGAAGAGGCTGAGCCCGATGACGATCCAGCTGGTGCGCTCGGTCGCGACGTAGAGCACCGCCACGAACAGCCCGAAGAACAGCAGCGAGGAGCCGAGGTCGCGCTGCAGCACCAGGATGAGCACGGACAGCGACCAGGCGACGAGGATCGGCCCCAGGTCCCGGGCCCGCGGCAGCTGCAGCCCGAGCACGCGTCGCCCGACGAGCGACAGCGCGTCCCGGGTGGAGACGAGGTAGCCGGCGAAGAAGACGGCGACCGCGATCTTGGCCAGCTCGCCGGGCTGGAAGCTGAACGGGCCGATCCGGATCCACAGCCGGGAGCCGTTCACCGTCTGCCCGATGACGGGCAGCATCGGCAGCAGCAGCAGCACGAAGCCGAGCGCCATCGCGATGTAGGTGTAGCGGCGCAGCACCCGGTGGTCCGGGAGCAGCACCAGCACCGCGGCGGCCATCGCCATCGCCAGCCCGGTCCACAACAGCTGCCGGCTGGCCACCCCGGACGTCCCGCCCGCCACCTGGACCAGGTCGATCCGGTGGATCATCACCAGCCCCAGCCCGTTGAGGAGGGTCGCGAGCGGCAGTAGCAGCGGGTCGGCATACCGGGCCCGGAGGCGCAGCACGACGTGCAGCCCGAGGGCGAGCGCCCCGAACAGGCCCACGTGCCACCACACGTCGGTGGGGAGCTCGCCGACCGCGGTGAGGTTGACGGTGACGTAGGCGAGGGTGACGATGCCGACCGCCAGCACGACGAGCAGCAGCTCGACGGTGCGGCCGCTGCGCACCCGCAGGCTGGTGACGGTGGAGGGGGCGGGGCTGGTGGTGCTCACGGGCACCCCTCCGGCCAGACGACCGTGGCGGTCGGCTCGGCGTCGGCCCCGGTGGGCTCGGCGCCGGAGGTGGGGGCGTCGGACCCGGCCAGGGCACCGCTGCCCAGGTCGAGGGAGTCCTGCAACGACTCCACGGTCGGTGAGCCGGCCTCGTCGAGGCTGTCGGCGGTGACGGTGGCCATGTCGTCGGGGATCTCGGTCGCCGTCGAGCCGTCCGGCAGCAGCACGGTGGGCACGCAGGCGGCCGCGGTGAGCGCCCGCAGGTCGTCCACGATGCGGTCCGCGCCGTCGCGGCCGTCGGCCGACAGGGTCCCCTCGACCCGGCGCTGGTAGTAGCGCGGCAGCTCCTCGACCGGCAGGTCCGTCTGCTCCTCGGCGGTGGACAGGCTGATCGGGCCCAGGTCCTGGGAGATGCCGCGGTAGATCGTGACCATGCCGTCCTGCTCGCCCACGTAGTACTGCTGCTGGCTCCAGGCCCAGCCGGCCCACCCGCCGGCGACGAGCACCGCGAGCACGGCCACGCCGATGCCGACCGAGCGCAGGGCGCGCACCCACGGCCGGCTCTGCTCCTCGGCGAGCACCGGGGCCTCGGGGACCGCGGTGACGCCGGACGCCTCCCGGGACAGGGCGGCGGCCTTCTCGGCGGGGCTGAGCTGGCTGAGCGGGCGGGTGCCCCGGCGCTCGCTGGCGGCGCCGACGACCTGCGGCTTGCTGGTGCCCTCACCGGGGGAGACCGCGTCGGCGACGACCACGGTGACGTTGTCGCGGGTGGAGGCCCGCAGGGCGGTGTGCACGAGCGCGTCCGCGACCTGGCCGGGGGTGCGGCCGGTCTCGGCGAGGATCTCGGTGACCACCTCGGTGGAGACGTAGTCGGTCAGGCCGTCGCTGCAGATCAGCACCCGGTCACCGGACCGCAGCTCGCGCAGGGACAGGTCCGGCCGGTCCTCGGGCCGACCGGTGAAGACCCTGGTCACGAGGGAGCGCTGCGGGTGGTGCTGCGCCTCCTCCTCGCTGATCCGGCCCTCGTCGAGCAGCTTCTGGACGAACGAGTGGTCGGTGGTGATCTGGGTGAGGCGGGCGTCCCGCAGCAGGTAGGCCCGGGAGTCGCCGATGTTGGCGACGGCGAGCTTGGTGTCGACCCGCATCATCGCGATGCAGGTGGTCCCCATCCCGTCGGAGTCGGGGTAGACCTCCATCACCTCGGAGAGCCGGTGGTTGGCCTCGTCCATCGCCCGCTCGAGGATGTCCAGGGCGTCGTCCGCGCCGTGCGACTCGCCGTCGAGGTGGACCAGCTCGCCGACCACCAGGGAGGAGGCGACGTCGCCGGCGGCGTGCCCGCCCATGCCGTCGCACAGCACGAGGAGCTCGGGGCCGGCATACGCGGAGTCCTCGTTGCGGGCCTTGCTGCCGAGGCCGATGTTGGTGCGCGCGGCGTAGCGCAGGGCGAGCGCCATGGTCAACGACGCAGCTCGAGGACGGTCTGGCCGATCCGGATGTGGGCGCCCGGGTCCAGCCTGGCCCCGGTGCCGATCCGTTCCCCGTTGACCTCGGTGCCGTTGGTGGAGCCGAGGTCGTCGGCGTACCAGGCGTCCGAGCCCGGGTAGATGCGCAGGTGGCGGCCGGAGGCGTAGTCGTCGGTGAGGACCAGCGAGCACTCCGGGTTGCGGCCGACGAGCACCCCGGAGTCGTGCAGCGGCACCGAGGTGCCGCGCAGCCGACCCTCGGTCACGACGAGGTGGGTCGGGGTGTTGCGCTTCTGCTTGCGGTCGGTGCGGGACTCGGGCTTGCGGGACGGTCCGGCGTTGCGGGTCAGGACGCGGGTGCCGTAGAGGTCGCCGCGCAACGCTCCCACGACCGCCACGACGAAGGCCCAGAGGAGCACCACCACGCCCAGCCGCAGCAGGTTGAGGGTCAGCTCACCCATCAACCCTCCAGCTGGACCGTGATGTGCGTCCGTCCCAGGGTGATGCGATCGCCGTTGCGCAGCTCCTCGCTGCCGACCTGCTCTCCGTTGAGGTAGGTGCCGTTGGTGGAGCCGAGGTCGCGCAGGATCACCTGCAGGTGCGGGCCGTCGTGGCTGATGCGGATCTCCGCGTGCTTGCGCGAGGCGCCCGGGTCGGCGACGACGACCGTGCAGCTCTCGTCGCGGCCCAGGGTGGTGACGGCCGCGCTCAGGCGCACCTGCCGGCCGTCGATCTCCAGCGCGGGTCCGGAGCGGCGGGGACGACGTGCGGGCTCGCTGGGGCGGCGGTATGCCGACTCCTCGTAGCCGTCGTCCGTGCCACTGTGCTCGTGGCGGGGGCGGCGCTCGCCCTCCCGCTCGGCCTGCTCGCGCTCGTGGGCCCGTGCCTCGCGGCGCGCGTCCTGCACCTGTTGCGCCTCGGCGAACTCGCGGGCCCCGCCGCGGTCGCCACCACGGCGGCCGTCCTTGGCGGCCGGGCGCACCCGGAAGATGCCGGTCTCCAGCTGGTCGCCGGAGACAAGGCGGACCTCGAACGGGCCGGGGGCGACATAGCGCTGGGCGTCGGCGTGGTCCTCGGCCGCGGCCACCAGCTCGTCGGTGAGGGCGCGGGAGTAGGAGGACAGCCGCTCGTAGTCGCTCTCGGCCAGCTCGACGGTGAAGACGTTGGGGACCATGGTGCGGCCGGGCCCCAGCACGGCGGCGCGGTCGTCCATCGCGCCCCGCATGGCGGAGGCGATCTCGACCGGCTGCACCTCGGCCTTGAACACCTTGGCGAAGGGTTGCTTCACGGCGCGCTCGAGCCCCCGCTCGAGCTTGTCGAAGACACCCACGGCCCTCTCCTGACTGATGGCACGGTTCATGGCTGGCGCCCTCGATGGTAGCCGCCACGGGTGGGAGGAACCTGGAGGCTGGCCCCGCGCGCGGATGCCGTCCCGGGCCGCCCGGCGGATTAGGGGGCGGGCTGGGCGCAGTGATAGTCTTGCTCGGCACTCGCGCGAGTGGCGGAATAGGCAGACGCGCACGGTTCAGGTCCGTGTGCCCGCAAGGGCGTGGGGGTTCAACTCCCCCCTCGCGCACGCTCGTCCTCATCGCAGGACGCCGAGACCCCCGGACCCCTGGTCCGGGGGTTTCTTCGTGCCCGGGGGCCGCACGCAGGGCACCAGAGACGTCTGACGACGCTCTTGACGGAACGCCCAACACCCCTTAATCTCGGACTTACTTTAGTCACGAACAAAGGGACGCGATGGACGCTCTCGACCGCCGGGCACCGGCGCTGCTCGCCACGCTCGGCGTGCGCGGCCCGCAGTCGCGCACCCAGCTCGCGCGGGGCCTCGGGCTCAGCCCGGCGACCGTCACCCAGCTCACCAGGCAGCTCCTGACCGCCGGTGTCATCGGTGAGGTGGACTCGGTCCCCAGCCGTGGCGGACGCCCGGCCACGCTGCTCGCCCTCACCAACCGCCGGGCGGGGGCGATCGGGGTCAAGGTCAGCCCGAGCCGGATCACCGTGGTCCCGGTGCAGATGGACGGCGCGGTCGGGGAGCGCACCGTCGCCGAGTTCGACCCGGGCGCGCCGGAGGCGCTCGAGGTGCTGGCCGACACGATCGCCACGCAGGTCCAGGAGTTCGACGGGGTGCTGCTCGGGGTCGGCGTGGGTCTGCCGGGAGCGGTCGACGACCAGGCGCGCGGGGTGGTCGACGCCCCGACCCTGGGCTGGTCCGGCATGGCTGTCGGCGACTACCTGCGCCGCACCCTGCCCCAGCCGGTGCCGGTGCTGCTGGACAACGACGTCAACACCCTCGCCGTGGCCGAGCACATGTACGGCGAGGCCGGCCGCCACCCCTCACCGCTCATCGTCACGATCGGGCACGGCATCGGCTGCGCCATCGTCGCCGGCGGGCGCCTGCACCGCGGGTTCCGCGGCGGGGCCGGCGAGCTGGGCCACGTCCCCGTGGCGCTCGACGGACCGGAGTGCCGGTGCGGCAACCGCGGGTGCCTGGAGGCCCTCGTCGGCGACGACGCCCTCGCCCAGCGGGCGCGCGAGCGCGGGATCGTGGGGCCGCAGGAGGGTAAGAGCGAGCTCAACGACCGCGCCCTGGGCGGTCACCCGGGCGCGATCCAGCTCTTCGAGGAGGCCGGGACCCTCCTCGGCCGCACCCTCGCCGGCCTGGCCCAGGTCGTCGACCCCGACGTCCTCGTCATCCTGGGTGAGGGCACCGACGTGTGGGAGCTGTGGCGTCCCTCCTTCACCATGGCCCTGCGGCGCCACCTGCTCCCGGACCGCCGCAGCATCCCCATCGTCATGGAGGACTGGCCGGACGACCGCTGGGCCGCCGGTGCCGCCTCGCTCGTCCTCTTCAGCCCGTTCGACACCGACGGCCTCGGCGGCGACCAGGGCGAGCTGGTCCGCACCCGTCTGCACCGCGGGCTCACCGAGGCGGTCGAGGCGTGACGACGACCGCGCCGGCGATGGCCTCCACGACGGCGAGTGCCGCCACCGCGCCGCCGACGCCCTCCCCACGACGTGGAGGGCGCCGACGCCAGCTCGGCTGGGCGGTCCTCTTCCTCGCCCCCAGCGCGGTCCCGCTGCTGCTCTTCTCGCTGCTGCCGATGGGGGTCTCGCTCTGGGTCAGCCTGCAGCAGTGGAACCTCATCTCCGACCCCACCTTCGTCGGCCTGGACAACTACCGCTCGCTGCTGGCCGACGAGCGCACCCGGGCGAGCTTCTGGCACACGCTCACCTACATCGGTGGCTACCTGCCGCTCGTGTATGCCGGGGGCCTGGCGCTCGCGGTCGGCCTCAACCACACCTTTCGCGGGGTGGGTGCGCTCCGGACGGCCTACTTCCTCCCCGTCGTCACCAGCTGGGTGGTGGTCGCCCTCGTCTGGCAGTGGCTGCTCAACCCCTCCACCGGCCTGGTCAACCACCTGCTCGGGCTCGTCGGCCTGCCCCAGCCGGGGTGGTGGACCGACCCGGCGTGGGCGATGCCGTCGGTCATCCTCGCCTCGGCGTGGAAGGACCTGGGCTTCGTCATGGTGATCCTGCTCGCCGGGCTGCAGGCGGTCCCGCAGGAGCTGCTCGACGCGGCCAAGGTCGACGGCGCGAACGCGTGGCAGCGGTTCCGGCACGTCACCCTGCCGCTGCTGTCGCCCGCCACCTTCTTCGTCGTCGTCATCTCGCTCATCAACGGCTTCCAGGTCTTCGACCAGGTCGACGTCATGACCGGCGGCGGTCCGGCGGGCGCCAGCCAGGTCGTCGTGGGGCAGGTCTACGACCTCACCTTCCGCTACGGCAGCGCCGGTGAGGCCTCGGCCCTGTCCTGGCTGCTGTTCCTCGTCATCCTCGCGGTGACCATCGTCCAGGTCCGCGGGCAGCGCCGGTGGGTGACCCATGCCTAGGCTGCGCTCCGCCGCGCTCGTGGCGGCCCTCGTCCTCGGGGCCGGGGTCATGCTCTTCCCGTTCCTGTGGACCTTCGTCACCTCGATCACCCCCAGCGGCTCCCTGGCCGACGGACCCACCCTGCTCGTCGAGGACCCGACGCTGGAGGCATACCGCACCCTCGGCGACTCGCTGCCGATGACCCGGATCGTGGTCAACTCCTTCTGGATCGCCGCCGTGACCACCCTGCTGCAGCTGTTCACCGGCAGCACCGCGGCGTATGCCTTCTCCCGGATCGCCTTCCCCGGCCGGGGCGTCGTCTTCGCGATCTACCTCGCGACCCTGATGATCCCGCTGCAGGTGCTCATCGTGCCGCTGTTCATCCAGCTCACCCGGCTGCAGCTGAACGACACCTACTTCGCCCTGCTCGCCCCGTCGATCGCCTCCGCCTTCGGCGTCTTCCTGCTCCGGCAGGCGATGGACCAGGTGCCGCGCGAGCTGGACGAGGCGGCCACCCTCGACGGGGCCAATCACCTGCGGATCTACGCCTCCGTCGTGCTCCCGCTGGTCCGGCCGGCACTGGCCACCGTCGCGGTGCTGGCGTTCATGTCCTCGTGGAACAGCTACCTGTGGCCGCTGGTCGTCATCCGCTCTCCCGAGCTGATGACGCTGCCGCTCGGGCTGGCCACGCTGCAGGGCCGCTACACCACCCAGTGGGACGTCATGATGGCCGGCTCGGTCGTCTCCATCGTCCCCATCGCCGTCGTCTACCTCCTCGCCCAGCGCTACGTGATCGCCGGGTTCGCCCACAGCGGTCTGAAATGACCCCCCACCGACGGGCAACGACGCCCGTCACCCCCAGAAAGGTTCCACCGATGCGCAGCTCCCACCCCTCCCGGACCCTCGTCCTGCTCGCCGGCTCCACCCTGCTGCTCAGCGCCTGTGCGCAGGGATCGGCCACCAACCCGCAGGCGGACGAGCCCAGCACCGACACCGAGGCCGCCGCCGATGACACCGCGGACGAGGCCGCGCAGGAGATGGTGCAGATCACCTACTCCAACTTCAGCGCCAACGGCGGCAACGAGGAGAACCTCGACGCCATCGTCACCGCCTTCGAGGAGGAGAACCCCTCGGTCGACGTCACCGTCGAGACCCTCCCCTACGACGACTACTTCACCGCGCTGCAGACCGCCGTGGCCGGAGGCTCCGAGGCGGACGTCTTCGAGCTGAACTACGAGAACTTCGTGACCTACCAGGAGAGCGGGGCGCTCGCCGCGATGGAGGGTGTCGACACCTCCGCCTACGTGCCCTCGCTGGTGGAGGCCTTCGCCGTCGACGGCACCAGCTACGGCCTGCCCGAGTCCTTCTCCAACGTCGTCCTCTTCTACAACGCCGACCTCTTCGAGGAGGCCGGGGTCGAGCCCCCGACCTCGGACTGGACCTGGCAGGACGAGCGGGCCGCGGCCGAGCAGCTCACCGACGCCGGCGCGGGCGTCTGGGGCGACTACCAGCCGATCAGCTTCCACGAGTTCTACAAGGCCCTGGCCCAGAACGGCGGGACGTTCCTCAGCGAGGACGGCTCGGCCGTGGCCTTCGACTCCCCGGAGGGGGTCGAGGCCGCCGAGTGGCTGGTCGGGAAGTCGGGCACGACCATGCCCTCCGCGGAGGACGGCGCCGGCACCCCCGACTTCGACTCCGGCCTGTTCATGGACGGCGAGCTGGCCATGTGGCACACCGGGATCTGGATGTTCGGCGCGATGGCCGAGGCCGACTTCGCCTGGGACATCGTCGTCGAGCCGGGCATGCAGGCCCAGGCCTCGGCCATGTTCGCCAACACGGTCGTGGTCTCCGAGCGCTCCGAGCAGCAGGAGGCTGCCCAGGCGTTCGCCGCCTACGTCACCGGCTCCGACGTCGCCGCGCAGACCCGCATCGAGGCCGGGTGGGAGCTCCCGCCGGTGGACGACGAGAGCCTGAACGCGGCATACCTGGAGCAGACGCCCCCGGCGAACCGCGCCGCGGTCTTCGAGGCGCTCGACGAGGTCGTCCTGCCGCCGGTCATCGCCAGCCAGCAGGAGATGCAGGACATCGTCACCGAGGAGCTGACCGAGGCGGCCGCCGGCCGCAAGACCGCCCAGGAGGCCGTCGACTCCGCCGCCGAGCGCGTCGCGCCCCTGCTCGGCGAGTGAGCGTCGACGCCGGCCGCGAGGTCGATCAGAGCGTCCTGCTGACGCACCGCCCGGCTGGCTCGGGCCACCCCTACGCCGACTCTCCCGACCAGCGGGTGCCCGTGCGTCCGCTGGTCGGGGAGCCGGTCCGGCTCGGGCTCGGCGGCCCCGCGTCGCTCGCGGAGGTCACCTGCCACTGGCGGGCGGCCGGTGAGGCGGAGCAGCTCCTCCCGATGCGCTGGGAGGGCGACGACGGCTCGGGGCTGGCGCACGCCGGCGGCGAGGGACACCTCGCGGCGGCGCAGGCCGGTGCGTCCGGCAGCGGGCCGGGCCGGTGGGTGTGCGACAGCCCTCCGGTGACCGGGCCGGTGCACTACGCCTTCACCGCGCGCGACGGGGAGGACGGACTGACGACGGGCACGTATGCGGTCGCGCCGCTGGTCGATGCCGCCGGAGCAGGGGTGCTGCGGCTGGTCCGCCCGGACCGCACCACCCCCCTGCAGGACGCGCTGGCCGAGCCACCGACCTGGCTCGCCGACGCGGACGGGGTGTGGCGGACCTCCTTCGCGCTGCGGCTGCGGCCGGGCGACCACGTCGTCGGGTTCGGGGAGCGGTTCGACAGCCTCGACCACCGCGGCTCCCGGCTGGACTCGCGCGTGTTCGAGCAGTACAAGGCGCAGGGGCGGCACGGACGCACCTACCTGCCGATGCCCTTCGCGCACGTCCTCCCCGACGACCCCGCCGAGGCACCGTGGGCCTTCCACGTCGACACCAGCACGCGCGTGTGGTTCGACGTCGGTGCCACCCGCCCCGACCTGCTCCGGGTGACCGTGGAGCTGGACGGCGCGCCCGACCCGGTCCTCGAGGTCGTGATCCACGAGGGTGGCCCCGCCGCGGCGGTGCAGGCCTTCACCGCCGACGTGGGCCGGGCCGAGCCGCTCCCGGACTGGGTGCACCGGCTCTGGGCCTCGGGCAACGAGTGGAACACCCAGGCCGAGGTGATGCGGCAGCTGGACCAGCACGACCGGCACGGCATACCCGTCGGCGTCGTCGTGATCGAGGCGTGGAGCGACGAGCGTGGGTTCGTCGCCTTCCGGGACGCCCGCTGTGCCGTCCACCCGGACGGGTCACCGCACGCGCTCGCGGACTTCACCTTCCCCGCCGACGGAGCATGGCCGGACCCGGCCGCGATGGTGCGCGAGCTGCACGACCGCGGCATCAAGGTGCTGCTCTGGCAGATCCCGCTGCAGAAGACGCGGCACGAGCTGGGCGAGGAGCTGGTCGACCAGGCCGTCGTCGACGGCGACCTGATGGTGGCCCGCGGGCACGTCGTGCGCGAGGCCGACGGGACGGCATACCGCAACCGCGGCTGGTGGTTCCCCCGGTCACTCATGCCGGACCTCACCGACCCGGCGGCCCGCGACTGGTGGTTGGACAAGCGTCGCTACCTCGTCCGCGACCTCGGTGTCGACGGCTTCAAGACCGACGGGGGCGAGCACGCCTGGGGCGACGACCTGCGCTACGCCGACGGCCGCACCGGCGCCAGCGGCAACAACCTCTACCCGGTCCACTACGCGCGTGCCTACGGTGACCTGCTCCGCTACGAGGGCAGGGCGCCGGTCACTTTCTCCCGCGCGGGGTATGCCGGGATCCAGGCGCACGGGGTCGTGTGGGCCGGGGACGAGGACTCGACCTGGGAGGCCTACCGCTCCTCCATCACCGCGGGCCTGAGCGCCGGCGCGTGCGGCGTCGTCTACTGGGGCTGGGACCTGGCCGGCTTCTCGGGGCCGGTGCCCGAGCCGGAGCTCTACCTGCGCGCCGCGGGTGCGGCGGCGTTCATGCCGGTGATGCAGTACCACTCCGAGTTCAACCACCACCGTCGGCCGGCCCGGGACCGGACCCCCTGGCACGTCGCCCGGACCCACGACGCCCCGCAGGTCGTCGACACCTTCCGCGGCTTCGCGCGGTTGCGGGAGCGCCTGGTGCCCTACCTCGCCCGGCAGGCCCGGGTGGCGATCGAGACCGGCCGGCCGCTGATGCGGGCGCTCTTCTTCGACCACCGGGAGGACCCGGAGATCTGGGCGCACCCGCTGACCTACCAGCTGGGGGACGACCTGCTCGTCGACCCGGTGACCGAGCCGGGAGCCACCACCTGGTCCACCTACCTGCCGCACGGCGACTGGGTGGACGTGTGGACGGGGGAGGCCGTGGCCGGTGGCTCGCTGCACGAGCGCGACGTGCCCCTCGACGTGGTGCCCGTCTACTGCCGGGCCGCCGCGTGGGGCGAGATGCGCAGCATCGTCTCGCCCGGCTGAGCCTCGCCGAACCCGGCATACCTGTGCAGAACGGTGTGTCACACCCGTCGCCCGAGCAACCGATGTGACACACCGTTCTGCACCAGGTATGCGCGGTCAGGCGTCGATCGTCGACATGTCGCCGTAGCGCTCGCCCTGGACGGCGTCCCGCGGGACGGCCTGCTCCAGCGCGGCGAGGTCGTCGCTGGTGAGCGCGACGTCGGCGGCGCCGATGTTCTCCTCGAGGTAGGCCACCCGCTTGGTGCCGGGGATGGGGGCCACGCCGAGCCCGGCGTCGCCCTGCGCCAGCACCCAGGCGAGCGCGAGCTGGCCGGGCGTGCAGCCCTTCGCGGTCGCCAGCTCGCGGACCTTGTCGACCAGCGCCAGGTTGGCGTCCAGCGCCTCTCCCTGGAAGCGCGGGAAGTAGCCCGAGCGGCGGCTGTCCTGCTCGTCGCCGGCGCCGCTGCCCGAGGTGATGGAGCCGGTCAGCAGGCCGCGGCCGAGCGGGGAGTAGGGCACCAGGCCGATGCCGAGCTCGCGCAGCACACCGAGGATCTCGTCCTCCAGGTGCCGGGTGAAGAGCGAGTACTCGGTCTGCAGCGCGGTGATCGGGTGGACCGCGTGCGCCCGGCGGATGGTCGCGGCCGAGGCCTCCGAGAGCCCGAGGTGGAGGACCTTGCCGGCCTCCACCAGCTCGGCCATCGCGCCCACCGTCTCCTCGATCGGGACCGACCCGTCGACACGGTGCTGGTAGTAGAGGTCGACGTGGTCGACGCCGAGCCGCTGCAGCGAGGCGTCGCAGGCCGCGCGGACGTAGTCGGGGCTGCCGTTGACGCCGACCATGGTGCCGTCGGCGAGCCGCTCGTTGCCGAACTTGGTGGCGAGCTGGACCTCCTCGCGTCGGCCGGCGATCGCCGTGCCGACGAGCTTCTCGTTGGTGAAGGGGCCGTACATGTCCGCGGTGTCGAGGAAGGTTACGCCGAGGTCGAGCGCGCGGCGGATGGTGTCCGTGCCGCCCTGCTCGTCCGGCGTGCCGTAGAACTCCGACATGCCCATGCAGCCGAGGCCGAGGGCGCTGACGGTCAGCGGGGAGGTGGTGCCGAGCGTGCGTGTCTGGATCTGTGTCATGTCACCCACGAAACTCCCTGGAGTGCGCTCGAAGTCAACTCCCGCGGCTGTCGGTCAGGAGGCGGGCGCGACCCGGCCCTCGTAGAGCGCGATCTTGTAGTCGATCGCCCGCAGGTGGGAGGTCACCTCGACCAGCTGCTGCTCGACCACCTCACGGTGGGCGAGCAGCAGCGCCAGTCGATCCGCCTCGTTGCCGTCGCCCTCGCGCACCAGGGCGGCGTAGCGGCGCACGTCGCGGATCGGCATACCGGTGGAGCGCAACCGGGTGACCATCTCGATCCACCGGAGGTCCTCGTCGGAGTAGCGGCGGTGGCCCGAGGGTGCGCGCTCGACCGACTGCAGCAGCAGGCCGTCGCGCTCGTAGTAGCGCAGCGTGTGGGCGGTGAGCCCGGTCTGCTCGGCGGCCTCGGCGATGCTCAGGCTGGTCATTCCACCAGTCTCTGCCTTCGAGTGCACTCCAGGTCAAGACCCGTGCGCCGGTCGGCGCCCGGTCAGGCGGCGAGGAAGGCGTCGATCTGGTTGATCGACTCGGTCGCGCCCTCCTCCATGCCCATGTCGAGCACCTGCTGCAGCGCGTCCGAGGACTCGTAGACGGAGGTGAAGGTGGCGCGGGTGCCGCCGTCGCTCGGCTCGAAGGCGTAGGTGTTGCGGGAGACGGGCATACCGTCGGCGGCCTGCCAGGTCTGCGCATCCGCGAACCGGTCCTCGAAGGAGAAGCTGCGGGGCTGGTCGACGGCGGTGAGGTCCCACATCCCGCCGAACTTCTCGCCCTCCGGGCCGGTCATGTAGTACTTCGACGTGCCGCCCGCGGTCAGCTCGTGCTCGACGAAGGTGGCGGGGTAGGTGGGCGGGCCGAAGACCTGCTCCAGCTGGCGCGGGTCGGCATACAGCTCCCACACGCGCTCGACCGGGGCGGCGAACTCGGCGGTGATGGTGATGGTGCGGGCGTCGATGTCGGTGGTGACGTCGGTGACAGGCATGTCAGTTCTCCTTGAGGAAGGTGTCGATGCGGTCGATGCGACCGCGCCAGATGTGCTCCAGCTCGGCGAGCATGGAAGAGACCGAACGCACGGCCTCCACGTCGCCGCTGGCCAGCTGCTGCCGGCCGCTGCGGCGCTTGGTGAGCAGGCCGGCGCGCTCCAGCACGGCGACATGCTTCTGGACGGCGGCGAAGCTCATGTCGTAGCGCTCCGCCAGGGCCGAGACCGAGTGCTCACCGGCCAGCACGCGCCGCAGGATGTCCCGGCGGGTGCGGTCGGAGAGCGCGTGGAACATCGCGTCGGCGCGTTCCTCGTTGGCCTCGTCCATGAGAGACAACATACAACCAAACGGTTGTATGTTGTCAAGTGCCGGAGCCGGGGAACCGTCCGATGAGGCTCTCTTCCTCTATCTACGGATTGGCCAAGAAAGACGTAGAGAACGCGAGCATCGCCACGGGAGTCCGCCCGGGTCGCGCCCGACCGCGGTCGGGAGCACCATGACCGTCATGGCCAGGTATGCCGTCAACGACGTCGGGGTTCAGCGCGTCCGGCGTCTGATCGAGACTCGGCAGTACATCGCTCGACAGCGAGTGGGGTGAGGTGCAGCCGGACGCGGAGGCCGAGAACGCCTACCTCGACCGGCACTGCTTCGAGGACTACGCCGGGTGGCACCTGGGGCTGACCGAGGGCGGCCCCGCTCAGCGCGGATCCAGCACCATCACCGGGATGATCCGGTCGGTCTTGGTCTCGTAGCCGGCGAACCGCGGCTGCGCGGCGACGAGCCGGGCATAGATCTCGTCCCGCTCCTGCGGCTCGGCCTCGCGGGCGCGCACCGGGATGGCCTGCTGGTCGACGTGGATGGTGACGTCCGGGGTGGCCCGCAGGTTGTGGTACCACGCCGGATGACTGTCCGCGCCGTTCGCGGAGGCGGCCACGGCATACCCCTCGCCGTGGCGCACGAACATGAGCGGCGTCTCGCGGGCCGCCCCGGACCGGGCCCCCACGTGGTCGAGGACGAGCACGGCCCCGTCCTGCTGCCCGCCGCCGAGCCGGCCGGTGGCCTTGACGAGCTTGGCGTGGAGGGTGGTCACGACGCGCATCAGGGTGGGCATGCCCGGCAGACTACGCCTGCCGACTCAGCCGAGGAAGTCGCTCAACCCGCCGCTGCGTCGCTCGCCGCTGCCTGTGTTGGCGGCGTTCTCCGCCGGCTGCACGAGCACGTGCCCACGCCCGGAGAACGCCATCTGCAGCATCTCCCCGGTGCCCCCGCGCACCATCGAGCCGATCCCGCCGGTGTCCGTCCGCACGGACATCTGCACCCCCTGGGTCCACAGCACCACCGCCTGGGCGTCGCCGAAGGTCGGTGCGGACGACACCTCGAGCGCCACCGGCTCGCCCTTGGTGGTGACCGCGACATACCCGCTGCCGCGCAGCGAGACGTTGAACAGCCCACCGGCCATCATGCCGCCGCGGGCCGAGACCCGGTGGATGTCCCAGTCGATCGAGGCCGAGAAGGCGAGCACGTTGGCTCCGTTGACGGACACCATGTCGTTCTCGAGATAGAGCACCTGGATGTCCGCCGCGTCCTCGGCGAGGAACAGGTCGCCCTGGCCGGTGCACTCCATCACCGGCACCCCCTCGCCGGTGAGGGAGGACTTCACCAGCTTGCTCAGCCCGCCGGAGCCCTTGTTGGCGAAGCGGACGTCGCCCTGGTAGGCGACCATCGAGCCGATGCGGGCCAGCACCGGGCCGTAGTCCATCCGCACCTTGAGCATCTTGCTGCTCTGGCGAGTGAACTGGTCCCGCCCCTCGGTCTCCTTGAAGTCGTCGAACAGCGATCCATGGATCGGCATGGTGCACACCCTTCTCGTCACGGTCCCGTCCGAGTATGGTGCGAACCGGATGCCGCTGTCACCCCCGGAGAAGGGACGATGTTGGGCCTCCGCCACCAGGGTTCTCGCCACCGGGACCGCCTGGTCGCGCGTGCGATGAGCGCGGTCCCGCGAGGTGACTTCCTGCCGCCCGGGGTGCGTCATCGCGCCTCGGTGGACGCGCCGCTGGCGATCGGGCACGGTGCCACCAGCTCGCAGCCCAGCACGGTCGCCACCATGCTGAGCGCCCTGGACGCACGCGCGGGTCACCGCGTGCTCGACGTCGGGGCCGGCTCCGGGTGGACCACCGCTCTGCTCGCGCACCTGGTGGGGGAGTCGGGGCGGGTCGTCGGGGTCGAGCTGGAGCCGGAGCTGGTGGACGCGGCCCGTGATCGGCTGCGGGCCGCAGGCGTCGGGCGTGCCGACGTCGTGGTCGCCCGGCAGGACGTCCTCGGCTGGCCGGACGAGGGTCCCTACGACCGGATCCTGGTCTCGGCGATGGCGGACCGCTGGCCGCGGGAGCTGGTCGAGCAGCTGGCCGACGGGGGCAGGATGGTGCTCCCGCACCGGGGGCGGCTCGTCGTCGCGGACCGCCGTGGCACCGAGGTGCGGCGCCGCGAGGCCCCCGGGTGGTATCGCTTCGTGCCGCTGCGGTGATCCCGTCGTGACGAGCGGCCGCCCGGCCCGTGTGCCAGGGTGAGGCCATGTCAACGTCGACACGCACCGTCCTGGCCACCCTCTCCGCCACTGCGATCGGCGCCACCCTGGCGCTCACCCCGACCTACGCCGCCAGCACCTCCTACGTCGCGCTCGGCGACAGCTTCTCGGCGGGGACCGGGACGTATGCCCGCACCGACAGCTGCTACCGGTCACCGCTCGGCTACCCGGCCCTCATCGCCCGGCAGAAGGGGTTGGCGCTGGACTACCAGGCCTGCTCCGGCGCGGACACCTCGGACGTGCTCGCCGACCAGGTGGGGGCGCTGGACGCCGGCACCGGCCAGGTGTCGATGACGATCGGCGGCAACGACGTCGGCTTCGCCGACGTGCTCACCGAGTGCGCGCTGCCGGGCTGGCTCAGCGACTGCCACGGGGAGATCGACGACTCGCTGGTGACGCTGCGGACCGAGCTGCCGGGTCGGCTGGACGAGGTCTACGGCGAGATCGCCGACCGCGCGCCGAACGCCAGCGTCACGATCGCCGGCTACCCCTACCTGTTCAACGGGCGCGACTGCAGCTGGGCGACGTTCTTCTCCGGGTCCGAGATGCGGCGTCTTAACGACGGCACCGCGGAGCTGGACGAGCTGATCGAGGCCCGGTCCGCCGCGTCCGGGTTCAGCTACGTGGACGTGCGCGACGACTTCGCCGGGCACGCCGTCTGCGACCGGCAACCGTGGATCAACAACCTGACGCTGCCGATCGACGAGTCCTTCCACCCCAATCGTGCCGGCAACGTGGGGTATGCCGCGGCGATCGCGCCCTCGCTCGTGGGCTCGCCGCTGAGCACGAGCCGGATGGCCACCGCCCAGAGCGCTCCGGCGCCGAGCGTCCGGAGCCAGGCGGCTGCCGTGCTCGACCTGGAGCTGGACAGCAAGGCCCATCTGCGCCAGGCGAAGCAGGCGGGCATCAGGCCCGGCGAGATCCGCAGTGCCGTCGCCAAGCTGCGCAGCGGCGACGACCGGGTGGTCCGGGCCGGGCTGGCCGAGCTGCAGGCGCTGGACGCCCGGGTCTCCGACGGCGGCTGATCCACGGCCCGATCTACGGCCCGCCCACGGTCCGCCCGAGGACAGCCTCGGCGGGTGCGTGGAATGCTGGACGCATGCGCAACGTCCTCGGCACGCCCCTGCAGGAGTGCGGCACGGACCCGGTGACCGGGTTCACCCGCTCCGGCTGCTGCGAGGTCACCCCGCAGGACGTGGGGGTGCACGGCATCTGCGCCGTGGTGACCGAGGAGTTCCTCGCGCACCAGTTCTCCGTGGGCAACGACCTGCTCACCCCGCGCCCGAGCTGGGGCTTCCCCGGTCTGCAGCCCGGCGACCGGTGGTGCGTCGTGGCGCTGCGCTGGCTGCAGGCGCACCACGAGGGCGCCGCGGCTCCGGTGGTGCTGGCCGGCACGCACGAGCAGGTCCTGGAGATCGTGCCCCTCGACCTGCTGCAGCGGTATGCCGTGGACGTGCCGGACGACCCGTCCGGCCTGGGCTGAGCGGACGCTAGGAGTCGTCGGGCACCCGCCGGGAGACAGCGAGCAGGAAGGCCCCTCCGAGCAGGTCGAGCACGCCGATGACCAGCAGGATGACGGTGAGGGCACCGCTGTCGCCCGAGGTCAGCCGGTTGCCGGCGAAGAGGACGATCGCCAGGCCGAGCACGACGTAGACCCAGCCGCGGCGCCGCAGGCTCGCCGGGTCCCGCCGGGCGGCCTCGGCCGCCGACCGGCCGGCCGGGTCGGGGGCACCCGCGGGTCCACCGGCCGCGGGGTCCGGGTCGGTCGCCGGCGCGGTGACGAAGGTCCCGTCGAAGGAGCGCTGCGCCTGGTGGTCGTAGGGCTCGTAGCCCGTCTCCGCCGCCACGACCTCGACCGCACGCGCGGCCTGCCGCTCGGTGGCCTCGCGGGACTCGTCGTCCCCCGCCTCGGCGTCGGTGATCGTGACCGCCGCGGAGCGGTCGAACAGCTCGACCTGGATGCCGGAGTCGACGGCGGTGAGCTCGCCGTAGACGTCACCGCCCGTCTCCTCGGCGACCCAGGTCTCCAGCTCGCCGGAGAGCTCGTCGCGCAGGCGCTGCTCGATGCGGCGGAAGGTCTCGACCCCTGCGGTGAGGGCGTCCGGGTCGTCCTGGACCCCGGTGTCCTCGGCGTCGGCCGCCGCCAGGGCCTGCGTCCAGTCCTGGTCGGGCTCCCGCGGGCAGAGGGTGATCTCGTAGCTCATGTCCCCATCTTGCCTGCTCACGACACGCGGTCGGAGCAGGGCCTGGGTCGGCTGCCGTGAATATGCGCCGAGAAAGCGTCCCTAATGCTTGGAGGCGGGCCTTCACGACCTTTTCCCGACATTTGACGAACACCCGGTGCCCTATGTCTGATCAGGCACGATGTCCTTGTGAGGGGGTCAGCAGCCGCCCTATCGTCGACCATTGTCGACAGCATTCTCGACCGACATGAGAGGAACGACAGACATGGCCACCATGACCGCGATCACGTCCTGCGCCGCGACCACCTGCGCCTACAACAAGGGCGGCTGCAGCGCCGAGGCAGTCACCATCGCCGGTGACGCCGGTGGCGCCGCCTGCGGCACCTTCGTCGAGCTCGACGTCCGCGGCGGGCTGCCCGTCGCCGAGGGCCACGTGGGCGCCTGCCAGCGTCTCGAGTGCGTGCACAACACGGACCTGATGTGCACCGCTGAGGCGATCACCGTCGGCGGCGACACCGCCAACTGCCTGAGCTACACCGCCAGCTGATCCAGCCCGCCGACCGCCGTCTCGAGGGTGTCGAGGCAGGTGGCCGGCGCGGCGAAGGGCACGAAGACCGTGCGCGTGCGCTCGGCGTCCACCAGCAGCCAGGTGCAGCCGGTGCTGTCGATGTCGGCCAGCACCGTCTCGCCGGTGAGGGTGCGCACCGACCGGGGGGTGGGGTGCCCCTGACCGACCACGCCGTCGCGGTCGCCGCGGCACACCCCTGAGACGATCCGCGCCGCGGCGTCCGCACCGAGGCCCTGCACGATCTCGCGGCACTGCCACTCCTGGTCGCGGTGCGGGAAGCGGTCCAGGCCGACGAGTTCGCCGAAGGCCAGGGCGGTGACCCCGCCCTGGTCGTGGAGCAGCACCTTGTCCAGCGCCAGCAGCGCGACCTGGGCGCCCGCCTCCCTGGCCCAGTCCACCTCGGTCGGCAGCAGCCCCAGCGACGCCAGCTCCTCCAGCTCCGCCTCCTCCACGAGCCGCAGGTGCGCGAGGGCGTGCACGCTGGCCGTCGACACCCGCAGCCGCGGGTCGGCCCCGTGCTGGTCGATCCGCATCCGCACCTCGTGGCACGAGGCCGTCGCGTCCAGGCACCCGGGCGGCAGGGCGACCGCCATGACGTCCGCTGCCGTGAGCCCGTGCGCCAGCACCTGGTGCGAGACGTCGGGCTGCTCCCGGTAGGCGACGAGCGAGGCGCGACCGGTGCCGCCCAGCAACCGCGCGGCCGTCGATCGGGTGGTCGCCGCGCGCAGCGTGAGCCGGACGTCGGCGGCGGGGGTGCTCGTCATGAGGTAAGGATAACCTCACTCCTTTAGCGCACGGCAAGTGCGCGCATACCCCTCAGGCAGGGCTGTGCCGGAAGCGCACCAGCACGATGCCGTGGTCCGCCGTCCCGTCGGCCCGGTGGTCCTCGGTGTTGAGGTGGTCGTTGTAGATCACCAGCCCGTCGAAGAGCCAGCGCCGCCGGTAGGAGTGGTCGTAGAACTGCTCGGAGACGAGCACGTGGTCCAGCGACTCCCGCAGGTCCTGGTAGACGTGCGTGTAGTAGACGTCGCGGGTGTCGCGGTACTGCTGCAGCGTCTGCGCGGTGTAGAGCGCGATGTCGCCGCCCCCGCGGGAGTCGCCGACGAGGTAGCGCGGCTGCTCGGTGAGGATGTTGAGGGTGTTCGAGTGCTGCCCGTCGTTGACGTCGCCGAGCACGATGACCGGGGTGACCGTGCCCTTGGTCTCCGCGGTGAGCACGACCCGCAGCGCGGCCGCCTCGGCGGTCCGGCGGATCGTGGACAGCGCGGCCCCGATCGCCGTGGTGTGCGCCTTGTAGCGGTCGCGGTCGGCGGTGTACCACCCCTCCCGCCAGATCTGGGTGGGGGCCTTGGACTTGAAGTGGCAGACGTAGACCGCGGTGGCCGGCTCGTCCTCGCGCGGGGCGATCTCGAAGCGCAGGACCGGGCGGGAGAAGCCGCGGATGCCCACGTCGATCTCCGGCGTCTGCGGGTCCTCACCGGAGGAGGTCAGCCGCAGGTCGTCCGGGAAGTCCTCGATCCACCGTGCCGAGTCGGGCACCAGCAGGCCACGGCGCACCAGCGCCCCGCACACGATCTTGGCGCCGGTCGCGGGGGTGGCGAGCAGGTCGTACTCCTCGTCCATCCCTGCCTGGGTGACGATCTCGGCGAGCGCGTCGGCGTGCCACAGCTCCTGCACCCCCAGGACGTCCGGGGCCAGCTCGCGCAGCATCCGCGCGGACCAGGCGATCTTGGCGGCATACTCCTCGTCGCTCCAGCCGTCCAGGTCGCGGTACATCGGCCCGCCGGGCAGGTTGAGGTTGTAGAGGTTGAAGGTCGCCACGGACAGGTCCGGCTGGTTCATGGGTCGTCTCCTGCGACGCTCTCGACGGGTATGCCTGATCTCACCCTGTCAGAGCCTCCCGGGTGCCGTCCGGATACAGTCCGCCGCCTTAGGAGGGCCACGTCATCGGGTTCTTCTACATGTACCTCCTGCTCACCCAGGGCAGCCTCTTCCTCACCCCAGCCACACCAACCGGTGGTGGAGCCTCTCGCTGGAGCTGCTCGTCGCAGCGCACGGGCGGCGTCGACACCGGTCGTTCACGCGGGTGGTGGCCAGGCTGAGCAGCCCCAACCAGCGGCTGGTCCGGGGCGGGCGGGGTTGTCGGACCAGATCTGGCGCCACACTTCCTTCGGGAAGGCCGTGCCGCCAGTGTGCCGGGTCGCGTGGCTCAGGTGGTCCCGGAGCCGCGGCGTCCGGGTGCGTTCAACCACCGCAGCAGCCCTCCGATGACGGCGAAGAGCACGGCGATGAGCACTCCGACGATCACGATGGCCGCGCCTCGGTTGTCGATGCGGTCTCCCAGGTTGGCCATCACCACCGCGATCAGCAGCGGCCCGAGGATCAGCAGCGCGAGGGTGACCAGGATGGTGGCGAGCGGACCACGCCGCGGGGCACGCTGGTCGGCGTCCTCGGAGGGCCGTGGATCCGCAGCCGGCTCGGTGACCAGGGTCTGGTTGACGTGGTTGGCGAGGGCGGCGGTGAGGGAGAAGGCCTCGTGGACCCGACCCGGCGTCGTGGGCCCGAGGGGTCGGCTGCCGAAGACGGTCAGCTCGTCGCCCGTGACTTCGACGGTGTAACGGCCGGCGAATCGCGCGAGGTCGCCGAGCACCTCCGGCGGCACGACGTCGCGTTCGCTCGTGGTGCGCTTCGCGACGCGGCCTGCGAGACGCGCACGCAGGAAGACCTCGGCCTGGTGGGGCTCGACCTGGGCACGGCCGCTCGGTTGCATCAGGCGGGCGCGCGGAGCGGTGGCTGGAAGCCGGTCGCCCACCTCGAGGAAGTGGGGATCGCGGGTGCGGACGCTGCGCAGCACCGACGCCCTGCCTGCACCGAACGTGCTGCCGGCATAGTGCGGCACGAACACGCTGCGCACGATGATCAGGTGGTTGGCCCGGCCGAACTCGGCGAGTCGGTCGCCGCCGGAGGACTGCCGCAGCAGGTCGAACCAGACATAGCCGCCGATGGCGAGGAAGAACACGACGACGAAGATCGGGGCGCCGAGCACCCCCTGGCCGACGGCCAGCATGGCCACGAACACCACGACCGGGACCGCGACGAGAAGCCCGGCGACCACAGACGCCATCACCAGGCGGTTCTCCTGCCCGATCCCACGAATACGGCTGGCCAGGCCCGGAGAGCTCGTCAGGGGCGCATAGTCGAGACCTCGCGCATCCACGAGTCCGATCCTTGCACGTCGATCGGACGACGGGCCGGTCGGTGGGGAGGTGGGCACCGGGATGGGCTGACCGTCCGGTCGCTAGCAGGTCCGGTATGCCGTCGCGCCCTCAGGCCGAGTCGCGCGCCACGACCTCGGTGGGGAGCAGGCGGCCCTCCGACCCGACGTTCACCCCGGCGAGCTGGTCCAGCACCAGCTGGGCGGCAGCCGCACCGAGACCGCGCGCAGGCTGGCGCACCGTGGTGAGTGCGGGCTGGCACCGACGCGCCCAGCTGGAGTCGTCGATGACGCAGGTGTGCAACGACGTCTCCGTCGGCCCCTCCCCTGAATCGGGAGTGTGGTCGGCATAGCACAACCTTCATCGGCGAACTTCCCGATGAGGGTTCTGCTAGGCCGACGTTGGTCCGGGGTGATCGGTGCACCGTGGCCGGTGACCGGCCGTGGCACGATCAGCCCATGCACCCTGCCGACAGCCACGACGTGATCCGGGTCCGCGGAGCACGGGTCAACAACCTCAAGGACGTCGACGTCGACATCCCCAAGCGCCGGATGACCGTCTTCTCCGGGGTCTCCGGGTCCGGCAAGTCGAGCCTGGTCTTCGGGACCGTGGCGGCCGAGAGCCAGCGGTTGATCAACGAGACCTACTCCGCCTTCCTGCAGTCCTTCATGCCGGTGACCAGCCGGCCCGAGGTGGAGGAGCTGGACGGCCTGTCCGCCGCCATCGTCGTCGACCAGGAGCGGCTCGGGGCCAACGCCCGGTCCACGGTGGGCACCGCCACCGACGCGTATGCCCTGCTCCGGATCCTCTTCAGCCGCCTGTCCGAGCCGCACGTCGGCCCCAGCTCGGCCTTCTCCTTCAACCTCGCCTCGGCGAGCGGCAGCGGGCGGCTGCTCGTGGAGAAGGACGGCAAACCGCCCAAGGGCGAGGTCGCGACGTTCGAGTTCATCGGCGGCATGTGCCCGGTCTGCGAAGGGCTGGGCCACCAGGCTGCGATCGACGAGGACGTCGTCGTCGACCGGTCCCTGTCGCTCAACGAGGGAGCCATCCTCGTCCCGGGCTACGGCGTCGGCACCTGGGGCTGGAAGATGTACGGCGACGAGGGGGCCGCGGCGGGGGGCAAGCTCGACATGGACAAGGCGCTCGGGGACTACTCCGAGCGGGAGTGGCACTGGTTGATGTACCAGGAACCCACCAAGGTGAAGTTCGCCGGGATCAACCTCACCTACGAGGGCCTGGTGGTGCGGATCCGGCGCACCCTCTTCGGCGACCGGGAGCCGAAGCAGAAGCACATGATCGAGTTCAAGGAGCGGGTCGCGACGACCGGCCCGTGCTCCGAGTGCGGCGGCACCCGGCTGAACGAGGCGGCCCGCACCGCGAAGGTCGCCGGCACGACCATCCCCGAGTGCACCGCGATGCAGGTCAGCGATCTGGCGGAGTGGGTCCGCGGCATCTCGGACTCCTCGGTGGGGCCGCTGCTGGCCAACCTCGCCGCGATGCTCGACGCGTTCACCGAGATCGGCCTGGGCTATCTCTCCCTGGACCGGGAGGCAGGGACCCTCTCCGGCGGCGAGGCGCAACGGGTCAAGATGATCCGGCAGCTGGGCAGCGCGCTCACCGATGTCACCTACGTCTTCGACGAGCCCACCGTGGGCCTGCACCCGCACGACATCCGCCGGATGATCGCGCTGCTGGAGTCGCTGCGGGACAAGGGCAACACCATCCTCGTGGTCGAGCACAAGCCGGAGGTCATCGAGGCGGCGGACCACGTCATCGACATCGGCCCGGGTGCCGGCAACGACGGGGGCGAGATCACCTTCGAGGGCGACGTCGCCGGCCTGCGCGCCTCCGCCACGACGACCGGGCACTACCTGGACCACCGGATGCCGTTGCGCCCGGGCGAGGAGGTCCGTGAGCCCGCCGGGGTCCTGGAGATCAGGCGGGCCTCCACGCACAACCTCAAGGACGTCGACGTCGACATCCCCACCGGGGTCCTGGTGGCCATCACCGGGGTGGCGGGGTCGGGCAAGAGCTCCCTCGTCCACGGATCGTTGGGCGGCCGCGAGGACGTCCTCATCGTGGACCAGTCGGCGATCCGTGGGTCGCGCCGGTCCAACCCGGCCACCTACTCCGGCCTGCTCGACCCGATCCGCACCGTCTTCGCGAAGGAGAACGGCGTCAAGGCCGCGCTGTTCTCCCCCAACTCCGAGGGGGCCTGCCCCGCCTGCAACGGGCAGGGCGTCATCTACCCCGAGCAGGGCATGCTGGTGGGCGGTCCGTCCCGGTGCGAGACGTGCGGTGGTCAGCGGTTCCGCGAGGACGTGCTGGAGCACACGTTGCACGGGCTGAACATCGCCGAGGTCTTCGACCTCTCGATCGCGCAGGCCGCCGAGGTCTTCACCACCGGCAAGGCGCAGGGCATCCTCGCCCGGCTGGTCGACGTGGGCCTGGGGTACCTGCGGCTCGGACAACCCCTGACCACTCTGTCCGGCGGTGAGCGGCAGCGGCTCAAGCTCGCCTCCCAGCTCGGCGGCAAGGGCACCACGATCGTCCTGGACGAGCCGACGGCCGGGCTGCACCTGGCCGACACCGAGCGGCTGGTGACGATGCTGCACACCCTAGTCGAGCAGGGTCACAGCCTCATCGTCATCGAGCACAACCTGGCGGTGGTCGCGAACGCCGACCACGTGATCGACATCGGCCCAGGGGCCGGGCACGACGGGGGAGAGGTCGTCTTCCAGGGCACCCCCGCCGAGATGGTCGCGAGCGGCGCCACACTGACCGCCGAGCACCTGCAGGAGTGGGTGGGCGCCAGCTCCTGATCTCATCCTCGCGGCGGAGCGATGTCGTGCTGCGGACGGAGGCGCGCAGCGCCTCATGGGGGCAGGCTGGCAGGCATCGGTTCATCCATGACCGGGAGGGATCCACCATGCACCGACGCACCTCGACCATCGCCCTGAGCCTCGTGCTCGCCGGCATACCGGCCGCGACGACCGCGGCACCGACCACGGGGGATTCCGACGACCGGGCGACGCCCGCGTCCATGGCCGCCGAGCGGGACGAGGAGCTGCGGTCGGCCATCCGGGACGCCGCCGCCACGGCCCGGGCGACCCAGGCGCGGCGGTCCGCGTCCGGTGAGCTCCCCGGCCCGGCGCGGGTGCCGCGCAGTCCGCAGCCGACGCTGGAGGCCGGCGTGGAGCAGCTCGTCGCCGACGGCGCCATCGGCGTCACGGCGAGGGTGGAGACCCCGACGCTGCGGTGGGCCGGGTCCGCCGGAACGCGGAGCCTGGACGGCGACGCGCCGGCGCTCGAGCGCAGCCCGCTGCGCGTCGCCAGCAACACCAAGACGATGATCGCCACGCTGGTGATGCAGGAGGTGGAGGCCGGGACCTGGACCCTCGACACCCCGGCCGACGACGTCATACCCGGGTTGTTCCCCGACCACCCGGAGGTGACGATCCGGCACCTGCTCAGCCACACCTCTGGTATGCCGCGCGGCACCAACGAGCTGATCCTTCCCTACGTCGAGGACCCGGAGGACTGGGACGACTTCGTGACCGCGATCAGCCGCGACTACGCCGACGCCGAGCACGTCGACGCAGTCAACGCCGTGCCGTGGGCCTCCGAGCCGGGCGAGGCCTACAGCTACTCCAACACCGGTTACGTCGCCCTCGGCATGCTGCTGGAGGAGGCCACCGGCACCGACGTCGGCACGCTGGTCACCGAGCGGATCCGTCGACCGGCGGGGATGGGCCAGAGCCGCTACCCGGAGGAGCCGGGGCTGCAGGGCGCCGCGCTGCACGAGGCGATGTTCGTCGACGAGCGCGGCTGGATCGACCTGGACACCTTCGACCCGGATGTCTTCTCGCACAGCGGCGCCGCCGTCGCCACGGTGGAGGACCTGTCCGACCTGACCACGTCGCTGCTCGGCGGTGACCTGGTCTCCCCGGCGACGGTCGAGCAGATGCTCGCCCCGTCGTCGGCGAACCCGATGAACTACGGGCTCGGCATGTATGCGCTGCCCGATCCGTGCCGGCCGGGCGAGTTCCTCTACGGCCACGACGGCGCGTCCTTCGGCAGCCTGAGCCTGACCTTCGCCTCGCGGGACGGGTCACGCCAGCTGGCCCTCGGGGTGACGGGTCGGGACCTGACCGTGGGCCAGGACGCGCTCTACGACATCAACGACGCGCTGATCCCGATGCTGCTCGCCACCTGCTGACCGGCCGCACGGTTTGCGTCGACCGGCCGCACGGTCTGCGTCGACCGGCCGCACGGTTTGCGTGGACCGGCCGCACGTTCTGCAGGTCAGGGACGGTCCTCGCCCTCGTCGCCCTCGCTGAGGTGCATGGCGGCCTCCTCGGCGGGGTCGCCGGACCTCGCCGCTGGCTGCTCCAGCTCGAGGTCGGCGTCACCACCGAGCACGTCCTGGTCGGCCGGGATCGCGTCCGGGTCGTCACCGCCGAGCAGCTCCGGCTCGCGGTCGCCGGCGGTGTCCTCGCCACCGACCTCCGGGCGGCCGTAGGACGTGCCCTCCTCCGGGACCTCCTGGGAGATCCGCTGGTCGATGGTCTCCTCGGCCGCGTCGTCGTCGGCGAACTCCGAGCTCACCGGCCGCCGCTCCGGGGGGCTCCACGCCACGTCCGCGGTGGCGTCGGGCTCGTCCAGGTTCACCTCGGCCTCCGCCTCCTGCTCCAGGCTGTAGTCACGGGTGCCGCTCTCGTCCTCGTAGAGGTGGTCGCTCATGGGTCTACCGTGCGCCCGCAGCGCGGTCGGCGCAAACCGTGCGGCCGGTCAGCGCAGACCGTGCGGTCGGTCAGCGCAGACCGTGCGGTCGGTCGGCGCAAACCGTGCGGCCGGTCCGTAGCATCGCGACAGCGTGCGCGTGTGCCCGACCTGGGCGTGGATGGCGGTGCGCGTGTGCCCGACCTGGGCGTGGATGGCGGCGAGGGTCAACGTGGCACGGGACAGCGTGTCGGTGCACCACCCACGTCATGGGGCCGCCGTGACCGGATCGTCCTCGAAGATCACCGTCCGCGCCCGGAAGCCGGTCCACTCCGGCACGTCCCACACTCGCGGTCGTCCGGCCCTCGTCGGACGCCGCAGCACGTTGGTGCCGCAGTGGATCTGGCCCATGTGCAGGTGGTAGTACCACGAGTCGATGAAGTGGAGGGTGAGCCCGAGGTCCTCGACGACAGCAGCGATGAAGAGCTCGAAGAGGTCAACCATCCCGTCGGCGACGCGGATCCTGGAGAACTCGTCGCGGAGCAGCCCGCGCCCGTCGAGCGCCCCGGCATTGGCCCGTCGCAACCGCCGCCCAACCTCCTCCGCCGACTGCCCCGGGAAGCTGTCCTTGAAGACGGCGACGAGGTCGTCCACGTCCTGCATCCCGCCGTAGCTGCGCCGGATGGTGCCGCTCGGTGTCTCGTCATACGCCGGGGACTGCCGCCGCACCCAGGTCGTCTCGCGCGTCATCCGCCGGGCGGAGATGAGACGGCGCCCCACCCGGGACCGTGCAGATTCCAGCCCGTCGACACCTTCCATCACTGTGCGCACGACCTGGACCGCGTCGTCGACGAGCATCCGCGGCCCGTAGGGCTTCGGCACGAGCAGGTGGCTCCCGAGCACGACGAGGTTGGCGCAGTCCGGGGAGAAGGCGGACGTGGGCGTGCGCAGCGATCCGGGTGGGGGCCAGGGCCGGTATGCCGTGAGGTCCGGCACCGCGTCCCAGAGGACGGGGAGCGGGAGGACGGGAGCCCCCAGCTCGGAGCGCAGGAGCTGTCGGCTCGGCTCGAGGACCGATGTGTCGAGGATCTCCTGGGTGCTGTCGCCCCGGCTGTCGGTCTCGCACCACAGGATCTCGGCCGGTGTGATGTCGGCGCGGTAGTAACGCTCGCCCGCCCCGCGCACCATGCCGATCGGGTGGACGTTGAACGCATCCGAGTCGCCGAACTCGAACGTGAGGTTCTGGAAGATCCGCGGCGGCTGCACGTCAGTGTTCGGTCCACCGGGGCGAGCGGAGCCGACAAGGTGCTTCCACATCTTGCCCCGGAAGAGGCGCGTCACCGGGTGTGGCCCGCCGTCCATGAGGCGGGGTAGGACGCCGGACGGTCGACGCAGGCTGCTGTCGGGGTCCTCGATGGGCAGGCCGGTCATCTGGAGGCGACTCGCCTCCCGCAGGAGCGCGAGCGCCATCGCCGACGAGGCGTGCAGCACGGCGAAGCCGCTGCTGGGGCGGGGCACGACGGCGAACATCTCATCGACGTGACCGACGTCGAGCCAAGTTGTGTCGAGCTCGACGATCGGTTGGCGTCGCTGCGCGACGAGCAGGCGCAGGACGTCCGGGTCCATGAACTCGGCACCGCCCTGGAGGGAGCGGTTGCCCAGCAGGATCTTGCCGAGGTCGGCGCCCGGGACCGGAGGGGTCGACTCGATGTTGCCGCCGTAGACGGCCGAGCCCTGCATCTGCTCGGCTCGGGTGACCACCTTGCGAGCGATCTCCTCGGAGAAGGCCACGGCGGACCCCGACACGGGCAGGGTCACCGTCGCCCGACCCTGTGGACCCGCGACGGTGACGCCGCGCAGGGCCTCCGCGACCTGACGACGGACCTCCGCGACGAGGGCGTCGACATCGGCCTCGCGCCGCAGGCTCGGCGCGGCCGACTTGGCCGCAGTGGCGAGGTCGTCGATGGTCCGCAGGTTGTCGGGGATGGCGCGCACCGTCGCGACCCAGTCCTCGGTGAACGTCACGGACGGCCCGCTCGGCGTCCCCGAGCCCCCCGAGGATCCCGAGCTACTCGAGGCGGCGCTCGTGAGGACGGACGCCGACTGGAGGAAGAGCCGGGGCAGGTCAGCGACCCTCGCGACGGCGACGAGGACCTCGGCGAGCGTGACCGGCGTGAACCGCGCGACTCCGCCGGATGCCGTCGACACGGGCAGCTCCCGCCTCCACAGCCCCGCATAGACCCCGAGGTCGGCCGACCGGAAGTGGCTGTCGACGAAGCCCCTGAGGTTGGCAGCATCCGGCCCGACGGCGCTGTTGCTGGCCATTCGGGGCAGGTGCAGGACGAGTTGGCGGAACCCGCTCGGACCCTCGACGTGCGCGTGCTGGAACTGGTCCTGCAGCCAGGCATCACCGGAGTTCAGCGACTCGGGGACCTCGACGACGGGGACGCCTGCGGCGCTCGCAGCTCGCCGCAGATCGGCGAGGGAGGGAGCATTGCCCGGCACCGACGCGGCATACACGCGTGTGGCCGGAGCCAGGCAGTCGTCGAGGATCGCCGGTGCCACCGAGAAGCATCCCCGATCCTCCTCGGTGAAGGTCCCGTCCGGCCGCTCGTACCCGATCGCGAGGATGAACCTGTCATCGGCGACGTCGACGGCCCGGTATGCCGTGTCGATACTCGCGAGTCGCCCGAACGACGCGCCCGCGATGGTCCTCACCTGGAGGGTGAGGTCGAGGACACCCGATGTCGGGACGGACGGAAGGACGTAGGTGTCCGGCCGGCCGAGCCGGTGCGGCACGATGACACCGGTCGAGTCGGACAGGCGCACCCGGGTGTGCATGAGCATCCCCGGTAGGTGCGCGACGAGTTCCTCGCCCGGGCCCGGCCCTCCGCCTGCAAGCACCCGGATCTGGATCGGCACCAGCTCGTCGTCGCGGGTGAAGGCGGTGGCCAGGTCGTAGTCCGGCGTCGGGTCGCCGCCACTCCCACCGCCGACCGAGCCCGAGAGGGCTCGCTGGTCGCGGTCGAGGTTGGGGACCACGATGCACCCCGGGTGGGCGAGCCTCGCCGACCGCTCGTCCGCGCTGCTCGTGAGGAGCCCGTCCCGGTCGAAGTCGGCATGGAGCTCGAGTCGGCCCGTCATGTCGGCTCTGCCTCAGTTCTCGACCCAGGAGCCGTCCGGCTGCTTGGACCACGTCGGCAGCGAGTCGTCGGCGCGCAGCCGCACGAGCGAGGTCGGCACACGCACCTCCCACGGGTCGCCGACGGGGATCTCGTCACCGGGACGGCCGAGCCGTTCGGTGAGCTCGTCCGCGATGGGCAGGTAGGTGTCATCCGAGATCGGCGGCAGCGAGCCGCCCATCCACGGGTCGCCGAAGAGCCGGAAGTGGTCGACGGCGGCCTCGAAGCCGGGGCGCACGGGCAGCTGGACCCGGACCGCGCCGGCCTTGAGGAAGGCCTCGTAGTCGGCGTCGTCGTCCTCGATGACGAGCTTGTCGAGCCAACCTTCCTTGCGCCCCCAGAAGTAGGAGTAGGGCACCCACGAGACGTTCTCCCACTCGAAGGCCTGCTCGAAGAACCGCGCGTACGCGCCCTCGGTGGTCGCCTCCGCGAAGGCGATCTCCGGCAGCCCCGCACTCCCGGAGTCGATGGCGTCGAACGCGTCGAAGTGCTGGAGGGTGAGCGTGGAGATCGCGAGCCGCTTGATCTCGTCGAGCATGAGGGCGCGGTTCTTTGCCGACGGCCCGCTCTGGATCTCCGCCGGGGCCGATGCCTGGAGCTCGGCGAGCCGCGCTTCGTACTCGGACAGCCGTGCCTTGTAGGCCTGGGTGAGCTTGGCGTGGGTGTCGGCCCGCCAGAGGTCGAAGGCGCGGTTCGTCGCCTCGCAGATGACCTCGACGGCGATGGCGACGTCGCCGACCCGGTCGGTGACCATCGCGAACGGCACGGCTCCGGTCTCCTCGTCGAGCGAGGTCGACCAGACATTGCCGCCGCCGGAGAACCGGTGCGCGCGCTGACCGATGACGACGTCCACCGCCCAGTCGTCCCAGACCGTGACGACCTGGCCGACGGTGGCGCGGATCGCTCGGTAGCCGGCCGGTACCTCGACCCGGGTCGAGTTCGTGAACTCCTGGTCCTTGTCCTCACCACCGGTGTTGTAGTCGTAGGCGGACGTCACGTAGGGCTGCGGGGGCGGGGCGACGTCGGTCGCAAGGTACTCGCGCACGTAGGTCTGGTAGTTGTCCGGCGTGAGCTGACGCGGCGTGATCTCGAACGTGGCCGGCTTCTCCAGTTCGAGCGAGGCCGAGCGCCGAGTCCTGAACGCCTCCATGAGCATCGCGGCCGGCTCGGGGACCATGAGGTCGTAGATCGTGCGCGGTCCGTAATTGAAGACCTGCGCTTCGTACACCTTCTCGACCCACTGGTAGACGCCGGACACGTGCCCGGCACCGGTGGTGTTGTCGAAGCCGTGGCGGTCGATGTTCTCGACCTCGCGGGTGATCCGCCGGGTCTCGCGCGACAGCACCCGCTCGGTGACCTTCTCCGACGCCTTCTGCGTCACGGTCCGCGCGGTTTCGGACGCGGCCTTCTCGGCCTCCTGCGACTTGCGCTGCCACGACGCCTCGACGGACGCGCGGAACTCGACGGTTGGTCCGTAGCTCGCCTTGAGGCTGGCCGAGCCCTTGACCGAGGTCTCCTCCTGGAGCGCCTTCTCGGACTCGCGACGCATCTCGAACCGGTCGGTCGTCTCGAGCGACCGCTCGGTCGTCGTCTCGACCTCCCGCTCGGTGAGCGTGATGACCTCGGTCTCGAGCCGGGTGCGATGCGTCCGCTCCTTCTTCTCACCCTTGAGGATGGTGGCGATGTGCGAGACCTCGGCACCGGCATACCCGGTGAGCTGCTGCTTGACGAGGAGGAGGTCCATGATCCCGGCTGGCTCGATGTCTGCGTGGCTCGTCGGCACCCGCTCGGGCAGAAACGGCCGGACCGCGTCGAGGAGCATGCCCGGCGTGAACGACAGGATGTAGGCCATCGGCTTGGACGTCAGCGCGACGGACGTGCCGCCCATCGTCTTGAACGACTTCTGGGTGAGCGGCACGAGCGACTGCGCGGCCTCGTGGATCTGCTGCCGCTCGGCGGTGAGGGCCTCGACCGTGCGGGCGATCGGCTGGCTCGGGTCGTAGCCCAGGTCGCTCAGCGTCCCCTTGGTCTCCTTGCTCAGGCCCTTGACCGTCTCCGGCGTGAGGCGCAGGCCGACCAGGCCGGGCAGGACCGGAGTCATGGCTGGCGAGCCGGTGATGGCCAGGCGTGCCCCGGAGGGTGCAGCCAGCTTGGGCGCGGTGACGCCGAGCTGGTCGATCGCGAAGTTCTCGAAGGACCGTCGCACCACGTCTGCCGGGGCTTCGAGGGCGCCGAGCACGTTGGGGCGGTCCTTGCCGATGTCCTTGCCCGACGCGGCGAAGATGCTGCGCAACGCGGCCTGGCGGATCGCCACCTCCTCGGCGAAGAGCTGGGTCGGCCGCAGCTTGGGGTCGGGCATGAGTGCTGGGTGCTCGCGCACGCCGACGGTCGCGAAGCCGTCCGGGCGGATGGCGCGCAGCTCGCCGATGGCGGCGTCGATGGCGGTGTGCCTCGAGACGAGGTCCTTGAGCTTCTCCGACAGGTCGGGTGGTGTCGCGCGCGGCGGCGTCGGCGGCCGCGTCGGGAGCGCGTGCCCGGGTACGCGAAGTCCGCGGCGGGCCGCGGCGACGAGGTCCTCGCGCGACTCCGGGAAGGCGGGCTTCGCGGCATACCGACGGAGGAACTCAAGCGCACGCAGGACGGCGCCGAGCCGGCGGATCGGCAGCTTGTGGTGGGCCGCCGAGAGCTTGATCGCGAGGATGGAGTCCTTGACCCGCACCTCCAGTGCCGGGAGACCGGCGCGGTCGAGGTATGCCGCAGGGTCGCCTCCCAGGGCGTCGGTCAGGGCAGTCTCGACGTCGCTGCGCGAGGGGGCGTCGTTGTTGGCGAGCAGCTCGTCGATCGCGGTCGACGCGGCGTCGAGACCGGCCGTCGTCGCGTTGCCGGCGATGTCGCCGACGAACTTCGCCGAGGTGGCGTACTTCGCCGCGAGCGCGCGTAACTGGTCGTGCCGAGTGTCGCCGTTGGGGATCGCCGCGCAGGCCGACTGGAACTCGGATTCGGCAGTGAGGTCGATCGGGTCGGACTCGTCGGGCGTGCGGTTGGGTTCGCGGACGATGTTGAACCGGAACAGTGTCTCCACGGTGGGCCTCCTCAGGTCGGCGACGCATGAGGAGGAGTGCCGGTGGCTGCCGCCAGATACATCGCGGCGGCCACCATCCGGGCTCCGCGAGGGACCGTGCTGGTCAGCCGCCCGGCCGGGAAGGCGACCTGGGCCGCGCCTGGCTGGGCGCGCGGCTGAGCGACCACGCGCCCGTGGTCGTCGACGACGACCTGCGATGAGTCACCGCCCCGGCCGGGGTCGGAAGGGGTATGAGCGAGAAAACCCCGGAAGGTCCGTCAGGGTCCGGCAGTAACGTTCGCGGTATGGGTCCGACCGAGACGGCCGGGGTCGTCAGGACCGACCCCGACCGCACCTTCCACCACCTGCTGGTGAACACCGCGCTCGCCGGTCTCACCACGTCCTACCTGTGGTTCGGGCTGACCTTCTGGGCCTACCTGCAGACCCGGTCGGTCATGGCGACCGGGATCATCGGCGGCGCCTACATGCTGCTGGTCGCGTTCAGCAGCGTCTTCTTCGGCACCCTGGTCGATCACCACCGCAAGCTGCCGGTGATGCGCTTCTCGAGCACCGTGACGCTGGTGGCCTTCACCGTGGCCGGGCTGCTCTACCTCGCGATCCCGGACGAGGACATGACCGACCTCACCCAGCCGTGGTTCTGGACCCTGTCGGTCATCATCCTGGCCGGCGCGGTGGTCGAGCACATGCGCAACATCGCGCTCTCGACCTGCGTCACGATCCTCATCCCGGACGAGCGGCGCGCCAACGCCAACGGCCTGGTCGGCTCCGTGCACGGCATCGCCTTCATCGCCACCAGCGTGCTCTCCGGGCTGTCCATCGGGCTGCTCGGCATGGGCTGGACGATCGTCGTCGCCATCGGCCTCATCGCCGTGGGCCTGGCCCACCTGGCCACGTTGCGGATGCCGCAGGAGGTCGTGCCGGCCGCGTCGGAGGAGGGGGACGCACCCGGCAGGATCGACCTGGCCGGGTCGCTGGCGGTGATCCGCAGCGCTCCCGGGCTGCTGTCCCTCATCTTCTTCGCGACCTTCAACAACCTCATCGGGGGCGTCTACATGGCGCTGATGGACCCCTACGGCCTGGAGCTGTTCTCGGTCGAGATGTGGGGGATCGTCTTCGGGGTGGCCTCGACCGGGTTCATCGTCGGCGGACTGGTCATCGCCAAGACCGGCCTGGGCGCCAACCCGATGCGCACCCTGCTGCTGGCGGTCATGGTGATGGGCTTCCTCGGGGCCATCTTCACGATCCGGGAGTGGGCCTGGCTCTACGTCCTCGGCATCTTCGTCTACCTGTGCCTCATCCCCGCCGTCGAGGCGGCGGAGCAGACGGTCATCCAACGCGTGGTGCCGCTGCGGCGGCAGGGCCGGGTCTTCGGCCTGGCGATGGCGGTGGAGTCCGCGGCGGCACCGGTCACCGCGTTCCTCATCGCGCCGCTCGCCGAGTTCTGGATCTTCCCGTGGGTGCGCTCGCCGGAGGGCCGGGAGTCCGTCGCCTGGCTCCTCGGCGAGGGCGAGGCACGGGGCATCGCCCTGGTCTTCCTGGTCGCCGGTCTGATCATGGTCGCCGCGGCCCTGCTGGCGATGGCTTCGCCCGCCTACCGGGCGCTGTCGCGGAGCTACACCTCCGCAGCGCCGCCGGAGGACGGCTCCCTCGAGGACCTCCCCGACGACGGCGTCCCCGCCGCTGTGGTCGGTCGCTGAGCGCGGGAGGCGGCGACCGGCGCCGCTCCTCAGCGGCGCTGCTCGTCCAGGTAGCCGTGCACGAGCGACACCACGGACGCGCCCTCACCCGTCGCCGACGCCACCCGCTTCATGCTCCCGGCGCGGATGTCCCCCGCGGCGAAGACGCCGGGGACGCTGGTCGTCAGCGGTGTGGGCGGCAGCTCCTCCTCCCACCTCTCCTGCGGCACCTGCCGGCCGGTGAGCACGAAGCCGCGCTCGTCGCGGGCCAGCTCCTGCGGCAGCCAGTCGCAGTGCGGCTCGGCCCCGATGAGCAGGAAGAGGCCGCCCACCTCGAGCCGCTTGCGGTGCTCCTTGTCCCGGTGCTCGAACTCCAGCCACTCCAGCCGGTCCTCGCCCCCGCCGTCGACCACCTGCGCCCGACCGTAGACGGTGATCCGGGGGTTGGCGTCCAGCTCCTTGATCAGGTATGCCGACATCGTCGCCGAGAGGTCGTCGCGCCGCACGACGACGGCCACCGACCGGGCGAACCTGGCCAGGTGGACCGCGGCCTGTCCGGCGGAGTTGCCGCCGCCCACGACGACGACGTCCCGGCCCTCCATCTCCCGGGAGGCCGCCATCGCCGCCCCGTAGTGGACCCCACGGCCGACCAACTCCTCGAGCGAGTCGATGCCCAGCCGGCGGTACTCCACACCCGTGGCGATGACGACCGTGCGCGCCCTGACGTCACCGCCCTCGGTGACCACCCGGTGCGGCTGCCCGTCCCGCCCCGGGACGAGCTCCACCGCCGGCCACCCGGTGTAGAACTGGGTGCCGAAGCGGATCGCCTGCAGCCGCGCCCGCTGGGCCAGGCGCATACCGGAGATGCCACGGGGGAAGCCGAGGTAGTTGCGGATCATCGAGCTGGTCCCGGCCTGCCCCCCGATCGCCTCCGACTCGAGCACGACCGTGCGCAGCCCCTCGCTCGAGGCGTAGACCGCCGAGGCCAGCCCCGCCGGACCGGCACCGACGACCACGACATCCGCGACCTGCTCGGTCTCGATCTCGTCGGGGCGGCCGTAGAGCCGGGTCGCGACGTCCCGGACCGACCGGACCGACCCCACGTCGCCGTTGTAGGTCGCGACGACCGGCCACTGCGGGCTCGCCTCGTCCAGCCGCGCCAGCGCCTGCTGACCCGCCTCGCTCTCCGGGGTGTGCACCCCGGTCGGTGCGCCCACCCGGCCCAGGTAGTCCAGCAGCTCGCGGGTCAGCGCGTCCTTCTCCGGGTTGATGATCTGGATCGACTCCACCTCGGGCGTGGCGACCGTGGCGTTCCAGTCGTTCAGCAGCTCGCCGACGGCGACGTGGAACTCCTCGTCCCGCTTGCCGCGCGGCATGAGCATGAAGGCGTCGATGGCGCCGGTGGCGACGGGGGTGCGCATCTCCACCGCGCCCTGCCGGAAGTGGTCCCAGTGCGAGACGGCCAGCCTGCGCGCGGTCGGCACCAGGTGGCGCAGCTTGGCGAGCACCTGCTCGGTCTCCACGCCCTGCACCGGGTGGTCGACGACCAGCAGCGCGATCGGGATGCCGTCGGCGACCATGGTCCCGATGAGCTGCTTGGCGGCCAGTGGCGTGCTCGTGGGGATGACGGCGTACTCCCCGCTGTACCTCGCGAACTGCGTGAGCAGCGTGTCCAGGTGCGAGCCGGAGAGGACCACGATGGCGGGCGTGTGGGTCACCGTTGCAGCCTAGTCAGGTGGCAAGGTGGTGGACGTAGCACCAGCGCCAGCTCTCGCCCGGCTCCGCCGACTGCATGACCGGGTGCCCGGTGTCCCGGTGGTGGGCGGAGGCGTGCTGTGCGGGGGAGGAGTCGCAGCAGGCCACGTGGCCGCACTCCAGGCACTGGCGCAGCGCGACCACCTCGATGCCCTCGCGCTCGCACAGCTCGCACCGGGGGTCGGACGCGCGCGCGGCGACGGGGTATGCCCGCAGCTCGGCGCACTGCAGGTGCCCGTCGCTGCCGGTGGCCCGGATGTCCTCCCGGGCGGTCGTGGAGGAGTCGATCATCGACTCCTCGAGGTCGAGCATGCCGAGCACCTGGCGGACCACGGGGGAGGGCACCTTCCCCTTGGCCCGGATGTGCAGGACCCGCTCCCGCTCGCGCACGATCATCGTCCGCCGCAGCTCGGCATACGCTTCCGAGGGCGTCTGCCGGCCCTCCGTAGTGGACAGCTGCTCCCACGCGGCGAAGGTCCGCTGGTCCAGCCGCTGCCGGATGGTGCTGGCCACGGCGGAGTTCTCCGCCGTCTCCAGCTCCTCCAGGCGTGCCAGCCCGGCGCTCGTCGCCTGCTGCAGCAGGGTGGCCCGGGCCAGGGCGTCGTCGGCGGGGTCCGGCGGCCGCACCCGCAGGGCGCGGGTCAGCGCGGGCAGGGTGAGCCCTTGCAGCAGCAGCGTGCCGGCGACCACCGTGAGCGCCACGAGCAGCAGCAGGTCACGGTAGGGCGCGTCCACCGGCAGGATGAGGGCGGCCGCGAGGGTGACCACCCCGCGCATCCCGGCCCAGCCGATCAGCGTCGTCTCGGCGGCACCGGCCGGCTCGCGCCGGTCGCCCAGCCGGCTGCCGAGCAGCGGCCGGGTCAGGTGCACCCAGGCCAGGCGCACGACGACGACGGTCACCAGCACGGCGAGGGGCACCCCGACGATCGTCCCGAGCGCGAGATCGGTGCCTGACAGGTCCTCGACGATCCACCGGGCCTGGAGACCGATGAGCAGGAAGACGACGTTCTCCAGCAGGAACGAGATGGTGCGCCAGGTCGTGCTCTCCACGATCCGGCCCTGCGCGGTCTGCAGGGTGGAGGAGCGGTGGCTGAGCAGCAGCCCCGCGACGACGACGCTGATCACGCCGGAGGCATAGATCGTCTCCGCCAGCAGGTAGGCCGCGAACGGCGTGACGAAGGAGACGGCGGTGTCCAGCAGCGGGTCGTGCAGCCGCCGACGCACCCAGGCCACGACCTTGTAGACGACCAGGCCGACGAGCACCCCGCCGCCGGCGGCGACGAGGAAGTCGCCGAGCACCCCGGAGGCGCTCACCCCGCCGACCATGGCGGCGATCGAGGTGCGCAGCGCCACCAGCGCCGTCGCGTCGTTGAGCAGCGACTCACCCTCCAGCACCGAGACCACCCGCCGCGGCAGCCCGATCCGCCGGCCCACCGCGGTCGCGGCCACGGCGTCGGGCGGCGCGACGATCGCCCCGATGGCGAGCGCGACCGGCCAGCCGATGTCCGGCAGCAGGGCCTTGGTGACGACCGCGACGGCGACCATCGTGACCAGGACCGCCGCGACGGACAGCAGCATGATGGGGCGCAGGTTGGCCTTGAGGTCCACCAGCGAGGTCGACAGCGAGGCGGTGTAGAGCAGCGGCGGCAGCAGCCCGATCAGCACGATCTCCGGCTGCAGGTGGATCTCCGGCACCCCGGGCAGGAAGGACAGGCCGACGCCGATGACGGTGAGCAGCAGCGGGGCGGGTGCGCCGAGGCGCTGCGAGAGGGTCTCGCCGATGATGACGACGAGGGCCAGCAGCACCAGCACGAGAGCGATCTCCACGGACCCATTCTCCCCCTCGCCCGAATTCGACCGCTGGTTCCGTCGCCATGGCGAACACTCCAGAGGTCGAATTCGGGCGGGAGGGGCCGGGGAGCACCGGATCCGGGCTTGACCCGGCGGCAGTCCTGGCGGGTGGCTAGCCTGGGGCCAGCCCACCCCGTCCGTGGCGGCCCACGTCGCTCCGGCGGGTGCGCGCCGCGACCGTTCCCGCCCACCGAGGAGAAGTGATGATCACGCACGACGTGCGCGTCCACCCCAGCGCCGACGAGCTGGCGCGCGAGGACCAGCTGGCCTGGAAGATCGCCGAGGTCGCCGCGGACCCGGTGGCGGTCGAGGCCGAGGTCGGCGAGATGGTCATCAACCGGATCATCGACAACGCGTCGGTGGCCCTGGCCTCGGTCAACCGGCGACCGGTCGTCGTCGCACGGGACCAGGCGCTGGCGCACCGGCATACCCCCGTCGACGGCGCCCAGGGTGCCGCCGTCCTCGGCGACCCCGACGCGCGCGTGTCACCGGAGTGGGCGGCGTGGGCCAACGGGACCGCGGTGCGCGAGCTGGACTACCACGACACCTTCCTGGCGGCGGAGTACTCCCACCCGGGGGACAACATCCCGCCGATCCTGGCCGTGGCCCAGCACGTCGGGGCTGACGGCGCCAGCCTGCTGCGCGCCCTGGCCACCGGCTACGAGATCCAGGTCGACCTGGTCCGCGCGATCAGCCTGCACGCGCACAAGATCGACCACGTCGCCCACCTCGGTCCCTCGGCGGCGGCCGGGCTCGGGACGCTGCTGCAGGCGCCGGTCGAGGTGACCTACCAGGCCATCGGGCAGGCGCTGCACACCACCACCGCCACCCGCCAGTCGCGCAAGGGCGAGATCTCCAGCTGGAAGGCGTATGCCCCGGCGCACGCGGGCAAGGCGGCGATCGAGGCCTTCGACCGGGCGCTGCGCGGCGAGGGTGCCCCGGCCCCGATCTACGAGGGCGAGGACGGCGTGATCGCCTGGATGCTGGACGGCAAGGACGCGCACTACCAGGTGCCGCTGCCCGGCCCGGGCGAGGCCAAGCGGGCCATCCTGCGGACCTACACCAAGGAGTACTCCGCGGAGTACCAGAGCCAGGCCCTCATCGACCTGGCGATCCGGCTGCGCGATCAGATCCCCGACCTGTCCCAGGTGGAGTCGGTGCTCATCCAGACCAGCCACCACACCCACTACGTCATCGGCACCGGGGCGAACGACCCGCAGAAGATGGACCCCAAGGCCTCCCGGGAGACCCTGGACCACTCGATCATGTACATCTTCGCCGTCGCCCTCGAGGACGGGCGGTGGCACCACGTCGACTCCTACACCCCCGAGCGCGCCGGACGCGCCTCGACCGTCGAGCTGTGGCACAAGATCAGCACCGTCGAGGACCCGCGCTGGACCGAGGCCTACCACGCCACCGAGCCGGCCTTCGGCGGCCGGGTCGAGATCACCCTGGCGGACGGCACCGTCGTCGCCGACGAGCTGGCGGTGGCCGACGCGCACCCGGCCGGCGACCGGCCGTTCGCCCGGGACCAGTACGTCACGAAGTTCCGCACCCTCGCCGAGGGCATCGTCTCCCCCGGCGAGCAGGACCGGTTCCTCGAGACGGTGTCCGCGCTCGCCGAGCTGCCAGCCGGCCGCCTCCCCGAGCTCAACGTCGTCGCCGACGCCGTGACGCTGGAGACCGGCCCGACGGGGATCTTCCGATGAGCGCCGACGAGAGCGGCGTGCTCGCGCCCACCCGGCGGCGCCAGGCGTTCCGCGCCGGCCTGTCCTCCGGCCGGATCCAGCGCTACGTCGGGGCCTTCACCCCGCTCTCGGTGCCGCTCATCGAGCAGGCGGGGTTCGAGGGGGTCTACATCTCCGGCTCGGTCCTGGCCGCGGAGCGCGGGCTGCCCGACATCGGGCTGACCACGGCCAGCGAGGTGATCGGTCGGGGTCAGGAGATCGCCGGGATGACGACCCTGCCCGCCTTCATCGACGCGGACACCGGCTTCGGCGAGCCCAGCAACGTCGCGCGCACCGTGACCGGGCTGGAGCGGGCCGGGCTGGCGGGCGCCCACCTGGAGGACCAGGTCAACCCGAAGCGCTGCGGTCACCTGGACGGCAAGCAGGTGGTGAGCACCGAGGAGATGCTGCGCCGGGTCAGGGCGGCCGTGGTGGCGCGCACCGACCCGGAGTTCGTCATCTGCGCGCGCACCGACGCCCGTGCGGTCGAGGGCTTCGACGCCGCGCTCGAGCGGGCCAGGGCCTACGCCGACGCCGGCGCGGACCTGATCTTCCCCGAGGCGCTCAGGGACCTCGCCGAGTTCGAGGCCTTCGCGAGCGCGCTGGACGTGCCGATCCTGGCCAACATGACCGAGTTCGGGCAGAGCGAGCTGTTCACCACCACCCAGCTGGCGGACGCCGGGGTGTCCATGGTGATCTACCCGGTGACCCTGCAGCGCCTCGCGATGGGCGCGATCGAGGCCTCGCTGTCCACGCTGGCCGAGGAGGGCACCCAGGCCGAGCTGGTCCCGCAGATGCAGACCCGCGCCCGTCTCTACGAGGTGCTGCGGTATGCCGACTACAGCACCTTCGACGCCGACATCTTCGACTTCGCCGTCCCCGGCGAGCACTGAGAGAGGACTCACCATGTCTGAGACCACCATCCACCGCGGACTCGCCGGCGTCGTCGTCGACGAGACCTCCGTGTCCAAGGTCGACGCCGAGACCAGCACCCTGATCTACCGCGGCTACCCGGTGCAGGACCTCGCCGCGAGCTGCTCGTTCGAGGAGGTCGCCTGGCTGCTCTGGCACGGCGAGCTGCCCACCGAGGACGAGCTGGCCACCTTCGTCGAGACCGAGCGCGGGCTGCGCGCCATCCCCGAGCAGCTGGTCGAGGTGCTGCGCGGGCTGCCGGTGGAGTGCCACCCGATGGACGCGGTGCGCACGGCGGTGAGCTGGCTCGGGGCGAACGACCCGCGCTCGGAGTCCGACGACCCGGAGGACACCCTCGCGGTCTCGGTCGCGCTCTTCGCCCAGCTGCCGACGATCGTCGCCCTGGAGCAGCGTCGTCGACGGGGCCAGGAGCCGGTCGCACCGGACCCCTCGCTCGGCTACGCGGAGAACTTCCTGGCGATGGTCTTCGGCGAGGCGCCGGACGAGGCCACGGTCACCGCCTTCGAGACCTCGATGACGTTGTATGCCGAGCACTCGTTCAACGCCTCCACCTTCACCGCGCGGGTGGTGACCTCGACCCTGTCCGACGTCTACAGCGCCGTCACCGCGGCCATCGGGGCGCTCAAGGGCCCGCTGCACGGCGGCGCCAACGAGGCCGTGATGCACATGCTGGCCGAGGTCGGGGACGCCGACCGGGCCGAGCCGTGGCTGGACACCGCGCTCGCCGAGAAGCGCAAGATCATGGGCTTCGGCCACCGGGTCTACAAGACCGGCGACTCGCGGGTCCCGACGATGGACGCGGCGCTGCGCGAGTTCGCCGGGGCGGACCACGGCGACCTGCTGGCGACCTACGACCGGCTCAAGGACGCGATGATCGACCGCAAGGGCATCCACCCCAACCTGGACTACCCGGCCGGGCCGACCTACCACCTGATGGGCTTCGACATCCCGATGTTCACGCCGCTGTTCGTCATGGCGCGGATCACCGGGTGGACGGCGCACATCCGGGAGCAGCAGGCCGCGAACGCCCTGATCCGCCCGCTGAGCGAGTACGTCGGCCCCGAGAAGCGGGAGCTCCCCCAGCGCTGAGTCCTGCCCGGGTCGCCTCAGCCGCCCGGGGGCGGCCCGCCCCGGCCGCCGGGTCCGCCCCCGCCCGCGGGTCCGCCCGACCCACCCGCCTCGACCGCGGTGGTCGTGTCGATCGGGACGGTGAGGCGCACGACATACCCGTTGTCGTTGTCTCCGGTGACGGTGGCGAGCTGGTGCACCCCGCCGTCGTCGCCGAAGACGGAGTCGCCGGCCAGCGTGAGCTGCCCGAGGTTCTGCGTCGAACCCTCGTAGCCGCTGGTGGCGTAGACCGCCTCCGACATGCCCTGCGGCAGCGCGACCTGCGAGGTGCAGATGGTGTTGGTGGAGTCGGTGATGCTCGCCTCGTCGGGATAGACCTCGAGGTGGATGTGCGGCCAGCGACCGGCGTAGCAGCCGGGCACGACGCTGGTGAAGCGCACCAGCCCGTCGGCGTCGCTGACCTGGACGCCGCGCAGGAAGTTCTCCTGCTCCACGCCGGAGGAGTACATCGAGTACAGCCCGCTGTCGGTGCAGTGCCACACGTAGACCGCCGCACCGGCCATCGCCCCGCCCCCTCCCGCGATGTCCAGCACGGTCAGCTCCAGCGTCATCGGTATGCCGGTGGCGGTGCCGCCGTCCGAGTCGCCGAAGCTGCTGGTCAGGTCGGAGCGGACGACGCCGCTCTGCTCCAGCACGTCGGCCCCGTTGGACCCGTCGCCCGGGTAGGGGCCGGCCGTCTCGTCCGGGATCTCGGTGAGGTCGCCCTGGGTGGTGCCCGCCTGGTCGTCACCGCCGGTGGTGGAGGTCGCGGTGGAGGCGGACGGGGCCGACGACGTCGACCCCGTGCCCGCCGTGGGGGAGGCGCATGCGGCGAGGGTGCCGGCGGCGCCGATCCCCATGACGTGCAGCACCCGTCGGCGGCTGAGCAGGGTCCCGATGTCGAAGGCGAGGCCCTGGTCCTCGAGGTCGTCCTCGGGGCGGGGCAGCGCGCGCCCCTGGTAGCTGGGCCGGGTCCGGTGAGTGGTCATGGTGGCGTCCTCCTGTCGTGGTGGGCACGACGCTAGGCAGGCGCCCCAGCAGCCACCCGTGCCCCGCCTGTGCGCCTGCTGTGACCCTCGCGGATGCACGTCGAGGACGGGACAAACGTCATACCGCTCCGGGCGCGGGCACCCCTAGCGTGAGACCCGACGACGCGAACGATGGAGAGGGAACCCCGTGACCACGACCACAGCACCGGTGCTCGACGCCGACGGCCTGGCGCGCAGCTTCGGTTCGCTGACCGCCGTCGACGGCGTCACCTTCCAGATCCGGCCGGGTGAGACCTACGGCCTGCTGGGCCCCAACGGCGCCGGCAAGACGACGACGATCTCCATGATCGCCGGGCTGCTGCGCCCCGATGCCGGGTCGGTCACCGTCGCGGGGGTGCCGCTGGGGGATCGCCCCATCGAGGCGAAGCGGCACATCGGGCTGGTCCCGCAGGACCTGGCCATCTACCCCGAGCTGTCCGCCCGGGACAACCTCACCTACTTCGGCCGGCTGCAGGGGCTGTCCGGCTCCCGGCTGCGCGAGCGCGTCGGCGCCGTCCTGGAGACCGTCGGTCTGACCGACCGGGCCAAGGGCGCGAGCAAGAAGTTCTCCGGCGGGATGAAGCGTCGGCTCAACATCGGCATCGGGCTGCTGCACGAGCCGCGGCTGCTCATCCTGGACGAGCCGACGGTCGGGGTGGACCCGCAGTCGCGGCACGCCATCCTGGAGTCGGTTGAGGCCCTGTCCACCGAGGGCATGGCGGTGCTCTACACGACCCACTACATGGAGGAGGCCGAGCGGCTCTGCGACCGGATCGGCATCATCGACGCCGGGTCGCTGCAGGCGGAGGGCACCCGGGACGAGCTGGTCGACCTGATCGGCGGCACGGACACCGTCACCCTGGCCGGCACGGGTGACCTGGAGGCGGCCGAGCGGGCGCTCGCGGACCTCGCTGCCGTGGAGCAGGTGCACCGTGACCGGGGTGCGCTGCGGCTGGCCGTCAAGGGTGCCCCGAGGGCGATCAGCGGCATCGTCAACGCGACCGCCGGGGCGGGGATGACCCTCTCCGACGTGGAGATCTCCCGGCCCGACCTGGAGGCCGTGTTTCTCCACCTGACCGGCAAGGCGTTGCGGGACTGACATGCGCAAGCTCCTGGTCATGATCGCCGCCGACCTGCGTCAGCAGGTGCTGGACAAGTCGTTCTTCATCTTCGGTCTCGCGGTGCCGTTCGCCCTGATGGCCGTCTTCAACCTGGTTTTCGCGCCGCTCACGGAGGACCTCGAGCCCATCACCGTCGCGGTCAGCGTGCCCGACGGCGACCAGCTCGGCGCGGTCGTCCCGCAGGTGCTCTCCGGCCTCGACGGCGGGGGTATGCCGGTCACCGTCCAGCAGGTGGACGCGGCCGACGCCACCTCGCGCGTGGAGGAGGGCGAAGCCGGGGTCGGGGTGGTCGTGCCCGAGGGGTTCACCGCCGGCCTGATGGCCGGACGTGCCCCCGAGGTGACGGTCCGGCACGCCGACGGGACCGGCCTGGAGGCGGACGTGGTCACCGGGGTCGTCGACGGGCTGATGACCCAGTTCACCAGCGGCGCCCGGACCCTCGCCGCGGCCCAGGCGCTGGGGGCCGACCCTGCCCAGCTGGGGCAGCTCGCCCAGGAGGTCTCGGCCGGCGGGTCGGCGGTGGCCTGGACGCCCGGGGAGAGCGCCGACGAGCAGCTCAGCCCGCAGGGGACCATCGTCGCCGGCCAGGCCGGCTTCTTCCTCCTCTTCACGGTCGGCTTCGGGGTGCTCGGCCTGGTGGTGGAGCGCGAGTGGGGGACGCTCGCCCGCCTGCTGTCGATGCCGATGCCGAGCTGGCTGGTGGTGCTGTCCAAGGGCCTGTCCAGCTTCGTCCTCGGCGTGGTGGCCACCGCCGTGCTGCTCACCGCCGGCAGCCTCTTCTTCGACGTGGACTTCGGCTCGCCGCTCGCCGTCGCGGTGCTGCTGCTCGCGGTGGTCGCGGCGGCCACGTCGATCATGTTCCTCATCGCCAAGGTGGCGCGCACCGCCGAGCAGGCGGGGGTGGCCCAGGCGATCGTCGCGATCACCCTCGGGATGGCCGGCGGCGCCTTCTTCCAGGTGGGTGGCTCCGGGATGCTCAGCGAGATCATGCAGGTCAACCCGGTCGCCGCGATGAGCCGCGGCCTCGGCGTCACGTCCGGCGGCGGCGGCGTCGTCGACCTCGGCCCGGTGCTGCTCACCATGCTCATCTTCACGGCGGCGATGCTGACGCTCAGCTGGCTGCTGCCCGGACGGAAGGACGCGCTGTGAGGTCCGTGCTCGCGATCGCCTGGGTGGAGCTCAAGAGGTTCCTCGCCGACCGGTCCAACATCTTCTTCGTCTTCATCTTCCCGCTCGCCCTGGTCGCGGTCATCGGCTGGCAGTTCGGTGGCGGCGGGCCCGGTGCCCGGGTCTCGGTGGTCGCGCCCGAGGGCGAGGCCCGCACGGCCCTCGTGCAGTCCTGGGAGGACGCCGTGCTGGCGGTGACGGTCCGTGACTCCGCCGAGCAGCTGCGCGACGACGTGGCCCGCGGCGACGCGCAGGTCGGCGTGGTGCTGAGCGACGACGCGGCCCGCGCCTTCGAGGACGGGGAGCGGATGGAGGTGCAGATCATCCAGGGCACCGGGTCGCAGGCACCCGCCGTGGCCCAGGCGGTCCGCAGCCAGACGGAGGCGGTGGCCTCCGAGGCCCGCCAGGTCGGCGCCCTGGCCGGGCTCGCCGACCCCGCGACCGCGCGGGACGCGCTCTCCGACGCCTCGTCGGCGGTGCCGGGACCGCGGCTGCTCGTCCAGGAGCCGGAGGACCCCCTCGCGGAGGAGTTCTCCGGGGCCGGACAGTTCGACGTCGGGGCCTCCGGCCAGCTGCTGCTCTTCATCTTCATGAGTGCCCTGACCGCCTCGGTCGCCATCATCCAGGCCCGCCGGGACGGCGTCATCAGGCGGACGGTCGCCGCGCCGGTCACGACCGGTCAGACCATGGTGGGTCTGACTCTCGGGCGGCTGGTCATCGCGCTCTTCCAGGGCGTCTACATCATGGTCGCCAGCGCCGTGCTCTTCGGGGTGGAGTGGGGCAACCTCTGGGTCACCATGGTCGTCGTCCTGACCTTCGCCCTCGTCGCCTCGGGCGCCGCCCTCCTGGTGGGAGTGCTCGTCGACAACGAGGGAGCGGCGAGCGGGCTCTCGGTGGGCCTCGGGCTGGTCCTGGCGGCCCTCGGGGGCAGCATGCTCCCGCTCGAGCTGTTCCCCGACCGGCTGCGGACCGTCGCGCACCTCACCCCGCACGCGTGGGGCTACGACGCGCTCGCCGACATCCAGCGCCGCGACGCCGGTCTGCTGGACGTGCTGCCCGAGGTGGGCGCCCTGCTGGCGATGGCGGTGGTGGTCCTGACGCTCGGGTCGCTCGCGCTGCGCCGCAGCCTGAGCCGGGCCATGTGAGGCGTCGTCGGCGGAGCCGGGCGGTGCAGGCCTGTGTCTGTAGGCTCGGTGCCATGTCCAGGTCGCGTCACCTGTCCGGATCACTGGCCGCCGGTCTCCTGGTCGTCGGGCTCGCCGCCTGCAGCCCGGGGGAGGAGCCGGACGCCACCGCCTCCGCCGAGCCGGGCGGAGGGTCCACCGAGACCCCCGCGGCAGGCGGCGAGCCGGCGGAGCCGGAGGCGACGACCGAGGAGCCCACCGAGGGGGCCTCCGCCGGGGCCGCCGACGGCATACCCCCGCTGGACGAGCTGTGGCCCACCGTCATCGACAACGCCGACAGCGCGGAGTCGATGACCACGACGATCACCGGCTCGGACGGGATCGACGCCACGCTCACCGGGCAGCTGGACGACTCCAACTTCCAGGTGGACGCCAGCGTCCAGGGCGCCGAGGTATCGATCATCGGGGTGGAGGACGTCTACTACATCAACGGTGACGAGGCCTTCTGGACCGCGGCCGGTGGGGAGAGCCTGGCCGGCACGATGTCGGACCGGTGGATCGAGACACCGCCGGGGATGGACGTCGGGGAGAGCCTGTCGCTGTCCACGCTCTGGGAGGAGTTCTTCGCCGAGGTGCCGACCGACGTCAGCGACCTGCAGACCTCGAGCGCCGAGCTGACCGAGCTCGACGGCGTCGAGGCCTACCACTACGTCGTCGAGGACGGCCAGGCCGACATCTGGGTCTCGGCCGACGGCGCGGACCACCTGCTCCGGGTGGTCATCGCCGACGAGAGCGGCGACGAGGACCTGGCGATGAGCATCACCGACTGGGACGACGCCCCACCGGTCGAGGCGCCGGACGACGCGGTGCCGATCGAGGACATCATGGGCTCGCGGCGCTGAGGTCCTCCGCGTCCACCTGCACGGCGGCGCCGCTGAACTGCGCGGCGTGCAGGCGGGCATACGCGCCGCCCGCGTCCAGCAGCTCGGTGTGGCTGCCCTGCTCGACGATCCGACCCGCCTCCATGACCAGGATGAGGTCGGCGTCGCGGATCGTCGACAGGCGGTGCGCGATGACGAAGCTGGTCCGGTCCGCGCGCAGCCGCGCCATCGCCTCCTGGACCAGCAGCTCGGTGCGGGTGTCCACCGAGCTGGTCGCCTCGTCCAGGATGAGCAGCGAGGGCTGGGCGATGAACGCCCGCGCGATGGTGATCAGCTGCTTCTCACCCACGGACACCGCCCCGGCGTCGTCGTCCAGCACGGTGTCGTAGCCGTCCGGCAGGTGCTGCACGAAGCGGTCGACGTAGGCGGCCTCGGCAGCGGCGTGGATCTCCTGCTCGCTCGCCCCCGGCCGGCCGTAGCCGATGTTGTCGGCGATGGTGCCCTCGAAGAGCCAGGTGTCCTGCAGGACCATGCCGATCCGTGACCGGAGGTCCTCCCGCGTCATCGTCGTGATGTCCCGCCCGTCCAGGGTGATCCGGCCACCGTCCAGCTCGTAGAACCGCAGGATGAGGTTGACCAGCGTGGTCTTGCCGGCGCCCGTCGGCCCGACGATGGCGACCGTCTGGCCGGGTTCGGCCACGAGGGACAGGTCCTCGATGAGCGGCTCGCTGCCGTAGGAGAAGCTGACCTCCTCGAACGCGATCCTCCCGCCGCGCCCCCGCGGCACGCTCTCGGCGCCCGCCGGGTCCGGGATCTGGCGCTCGGCGTCGAGCAGCTCGAAGGTGCGCTCGGCCGAGGCCACCCCGGACTGCAGCAGGTTCGCCATCGAGGCCACCTGGGTGACCGGCTGGGTGAACTGGCGGGAGTACTGGATGAACGCCTGCACGCTGCCGAGGGACAGGCTGCCCGAGGTGACCCTCAGCGCACCGACGACCGCGACCAGGACATACCCGAGGTTGCCGATGAGGAACATCGCCGGCATGATCACGCCGCTCATGAACTGCGCTCGCCAGGTGACGTCGTAGAGCTGGTCGTTGATCTGGCGCATCCGGTCGGTGACCTGCGCGCGACGGCCGAAGACGGTCACCAGCTCGTGCCCGGTGAAGGCCTCCTCGATTTGGCCGTTCAGCGTGCCGGTGTGCGCCCACTGGGCCTTGAACAGCTTCTGGCTGCGCCGGGCGATGAGCACCGTGACCAGCACCGAGACCGGGACCGTCAGGATCGCGATGATCGTCAGGGTCGGTGAGATCCACAGCATCATGGTGAGGATCGCGACCACGGTGACGACCGCGTTGAGCAGCTGCCCGAAGGTCTGCTGCAGCGTCTGCTGCAGGTTGTCCAGGTCGTTCGTGACGCGGGACAGGACCTCGCCGCGCGGCTGCCCGTCGAAGTAGGCCAGCGGCAGCTCGTGCAGCTGGTCCTCGGCGTCCGCGCGCAGGTCGCGCACCGTGCGCATGGAGATCCGGTTGACCAGCCGGGTGGAGACCCACATGAGCAGCGCCGAGGCGACGTAGAGCACGACGACGACGGCGATGGTGCGGCCCACGGCCGCGAAGTCGATGCCCTCCCCCGGCACCAGGTGGGGCGTGCCGGCCACCAGGTCGGCCTGGGTGTCCTGGCCGGAGGCGCGCAGCCCGCTGACGACCTCCTCGACGCTCGCGCCCGCCGGCAGCCGGGCGCCGAGGAAGCCGGCGAAGACGTAGTCGGTCGCCCGGCCCAGGACCCGCGGCCCGAGGACGCTGAGGATCACCGCGACCAGGGTGAGCAGGACGGACAGCGCGATGATCGGGCGGTAGGGCGCGAGGCGTCCGGCCAGCCGCCGCGCGGAGGCGGCGAAGTTGCTCGGCTTGTCGACGGGCACCGCCGCGCCGTGCGCACCGCCCGGTCCGCGGCGCGGTCCTCCCGCCGGTGCGCGGTCTCCGGAGCGCTCGCTCATGCCGCCACCTCACCGTGCTGCTGCGAGCGGGCGATCTCGGCATACGTCTCGCAGCTCTCGAGCAGCTCGTCGTGCGTGCCGACCCCCACGACGCGCCCCTGGTCGAGCACCACGATCTGGTCCGCCTCGGCGATGGTCGACACGCGTTGCGCCACCACGATGACGGTGGCCTCGCGGGTATGCGGTCGCAGCGCCTGCCGCAGCCGCGCGTCGGTCGCGACGTCGAGCGCCGAGAAGGAGTCGTCGAAGAGGTAGACGGCGGGTCGGGCGACCAGGGCGCGGGCGATGCACAGCCGCTGGCGCTGGCCGCCGGAGACGTTGCCGCCGCCCTGGGACACGGGGTGGTCCAGCCCCAGCTCGGTGGCCCGGACGAAGTCGTCCGCCTGCGCCACCCGGAGCGCCTCCCACAGCTCGTCGTCCGTGGCGTCGGGACGGCCGAACCGCAGGTTGGTGGCGACCGTCCCGGAGAAGAGGTAGGGCCGCTGCGGCACCAGGCCCACCATGGACCAGAGCGCCTCCGGAGCCAGCTCCCGGACGTCGGTCCCGTCCAGCTCGACCGCCCCGTCGCTGACGTCGGCGAGCCGGGGGATCAGCCGCATCAAGGTGGTCTTCCCCGAGCCGGTGGCGCCCACCACGGCGGTGGTCGTGCCGGGACGGGCGGTGAGGTCGATGTCGCACAGGACCGGCGCCTCGGCGCCGGGGTAGGAGAAGGCGACGTCGCGCAGCGAGACGACTCCCCGCCCGACCCGGTCCGGCGGCGCGGGATCGCGCGGGGCGACCAGCGTGGTGCTCGTCCCCAGGACGGCCTCGATGCGCTCGGCCGAGACGGTGGCGCGGGGGATCATCGTCGCCACCATGGTGGCCATCATGATCGACATGAGGATCTGGATGAGATAGCTGATGTAGGCGGTCAGCGCCCCGACCTCCATCGCCCCGGACTCCACGCGGGAGGCGCCGAACCAGATGACGCCCACGCTGGAGAGGTTCATCACCAGCATGACGAACGGGAACATCAGCGCCATCAGGTCACCCAGCCGCAGCCCGATGCCGGTGAGCTCGGCGTTGGTGCGGGCGAAGCGCTCGCGCTCCTCCCGCTCGCGGGTGAAGGCCCGGATCACCCGGATCCCGGTGATCTGCTCCCGCATGACCCGGTTCACGGCGTCCAGCTGCAGCTGGTTGGCCCGGAAGAGCGGGACCATCCGCGCGATGATCAGCCCCATCCCGAGCAGCAGCACGGCGACGCCGACGGCGATGAGCGGTGACAGGCCGACGTCCTGCCGCATCGCCATCACCACGCCGCCGATCCCGGTAATCGGCGCGGCGACCAGCATCACCAGCGCCATGAAGGTCACCTGCTGCACCTGCTGCACGTCGTTGGTGCTCCGGGTGATCAGCGACGGGGCGCCGAACTCCCCGAGCTCACGCGAGGAGAAGCCCAGCACGTGCTCGACCAGGCTGGCCCGGACGTCCCTCCCGATGCCCATGGCGGTGCGGGCCGCTCCCCAGGTGGCGCCGATCTGGGCCACCGCCTGCACCGCGCTGACGGCCAACATGAGCCCACCGATCCGCCAGATGTAGGGGAGGTCGGTCTGCACGATCCCCCGGTCGATGATGTCGGCGTTGAGGCTCGGCAGGTAGAGGCTGGCCATGGTGGCCACGAGCTGGAGGACGAGGATGACGGCGACGAGCGAGGCATACGGGCGCACCTGTCGTCGCAGGAGTTGCGTGAGCACTCACTGATTCTGCACCTTCGCGGTGACAGGGTCACTCGCGTGGGTGAGGTAAAGAAGAAAACCGCTGGTCAGGTGCTATTTCCGCGAGGGAAAGGAATGACATTCCGTCACCTGATCGTGATCTGATCGTGATCTCGGGCCAGAGGCTACTCGCGCGTCAGCACGTAGTGTCGCTGGTGGCCCATGCGGATCCCGTGCGTGCGCCGGATCGTCAAAGGAGATCTTTCGTGAGCAGTGCAAGGTTCGGGGGGCGCCCCCGACGCGCTCTCTCGGCGGTGGCCGTCCTGTCCCTCGGTGGTGCCGTGCTGGCACCGCTGTCGGCAGCGGCGGACGACGCCTACGTCGCGCCGGGTTCACCGGCGCCGGAGAGCAAGATTCAGGACAACCAGGCCACCGGAGCCGATCTGGTGCCCGACGCGTACTTCATCGAGCTGGGAGGCCCGAGCACCAGCGACGGCGGCACCCTGGCCTCGATCCAGGGACAGCGCGAGCGCTTCCTCGCCGACGCCGCCGACGCGGGCGTCGAGCTGGAGGTGCGCTCGCAGTTCGACAGCCTGTGGAACGGCCTCTCGGTCACCACCAGCGAGAGCTCGCTGCTGGACCTGGCCGCGTCCGACGCGGTCGAGGCGATCTTCCCGGTCGGCGTCATCGACGCGCCGGAGCAGCCCCAGGACACCCAGATCGACCCCGAGCTGTTCACGGCCATCTCGATGACCGGCGCGGACATCGTGCAGAGCGAGCTGGGCTTCACGGGTGCCGGCGTCAAGGTCGGCATCATCGACACCGGCATCGACTACGACCACCCCGACTTCGGTGGCAACGGCAGCCCGGAGAGCACCACCTTCCCGACCGAGCGGGTCGCGTTCGGCTACGACTTCGTCGGCGACGACTACAACGCCGACCCCGGGGCGGGCGACGCCTACCAGCCCAAGCCGTTCCCTGACGAGGACCCGGACGACTGCCAGGGGCACGGCACGCACGTGGCCGGCATCACCGGCGCCAGCGGTGAGGTCACCGGTGTCGCACCGGACGTGACGCTGGGTGCATACCGGGTCTTCGGCTGCGAGGGATCCACCGACGCCGACATCATGCTGCACGCGATGGAGCAGACGCTCGACGACGACATGGACGTGGTTAACCTGTCCATCGGCTCGGCGTTCTCCGCGTGGAGGGAGTACCCCACCGCGCAGGCCACCGACGCGCTGGCGCGTGAGGGTGTCGTCGTGGTCGCCTCCATCGGCAACTCCGGGGCCAGCGGCCTGCACTCGGTCGGCGCCCCGGGCGTCGGCGAGGACACCATCGGTGTCGGGTCGGTCGACAACACGGAGTACAACGCCAACTTCTTCCTCGACGAGGAGCAGACCGAGGTGCCCTACACCATCGGCACCCCGGCGCCGGAGCCGCCGACCTCGGGCGAGAGCACCGTGGTCGCGGTGGCCGAGCCGGGTGGTCCCGGTGCGTCGGCCTGCGCGTCCGTGGGTGATGGCCTGACCGAGGAGCAGCAGGCGGAGATCGAGGGCAACTGGGTCTTCATCCAGCGCGGCGGGTGCACCTTCTACGAGAAGGCGCTGGCCGGGCAGGACGCCGGAGCACTCGGCGTGATCCTCTACAACAACGAGCCCGGCTCGATCAACCCCAGCGTCTCGGGCGAGGAGGAGATCACCATCCCCGTCACGATGATCGGCCAGGCCGACGGCGAGCGGCTGGTGGCCGACGCGCTGGCGACCGAGGGGCACACCATCACCTGGACCGACGAGCAGGTCTCGGTCCCGAACCCGACGGGCGGGCTGATCAGCTCGTTCAGCTCGATCGGGACGATGGCCGACACCACCTTCAAGCCGGACCTGTCGGCACCGGGTGGTCAGATCTACGCCACCTACCCGCTGGAGATCCAGCCCTACGCGACGCTCTCCGGCACGTCGATGGCCGCGCCGCACGTGGCGGGTGCTGCCGCGCTGATGCTCGAGGCCGACCCGAGCCTGGGTGTCGCGGACGTGAAGCTCAAGCTGCAGAACAGCTCGATCCAGCTGCCGCTGAACATCGCGCCCACCGCCGGCCTGGAGATCGTGCACCGGCAGGGCACGGGCATGATCCAGATCGACGACTCGATCCTGGCGCAGGCGATGGTCGAGCCCGGCCTGGTGCAGCTGGGTCAGCAGCTCTCCGGTGAGACGAGCACGCAGACGGTGACGCTGACCAACCTCAGCGACACCGAGCAGGTCTACACCACCGAGCACCTCCCGGCGGTCGCGACCTCCGGCACGGCCAACGACTGGTTCTACGACTTCGCCGACGCCGTCGTCGATGTGGCGCCGAGCGTGGTCGTGCCAGCCGGTGCCAGCGTGGAGGTCCCGATGACCATCACCTCGCCGGAGCTCCCGGACGCGATGGGCCCCATCTTCGGCGGCTACGTCACCTTCACCAGCGGTGAGGGCGAGGAGGCGGACACCTACTCGGTGGCCTACGGCGGTCACGCGGCCGACCTGCAGGAGACCGAGGTGCTCGCCGACATGGTCGACGAGGACGGCAACGTCACCGTGGAGCTGCCCGCTCTCGGGGTCGTCGCCACCTGCGGCATCTGGCTGGGCTACGACTGCGTCGACCCGGCAGGGACCTACGACCTGGTCGACGAGGGCTACACCTACTCGATGGAGCAGGAGGACGCCCCGCAGTTCCTCGTCCACTTCGAGCACCAGGCCCGGCGGATGGAGTGGGAGGTCTTCGCGGCCACCACCGACGGCGCCAAGGGCGAGTCCGTCGGCACGGTCGCCGAGCTGGACTACCTGGCCCGCTCCTCCAGCCGGAACGGCTTCTCGGCCTACTCGTGGGACGGGATGATGCTGGACGAGAACGGCGCCAAGGTCCGAGTCCCGGACGGCGACTACATCCTGGAGCTCACCGTCACCAAGGCCAAGGCGTGGAACGACGACCGCGAGGCGCAGACCGAGACGTGGGACAGCCCCGTCTTCGGGATCGCCTTCGAGGGCTCGGGCTACGGCAACGAGGACCGTCCCGCCGTGGAGCGGACCCTGGGCCAGACCCGCTACTCCACCGCCTCCGAGCTGGCGCTCGAGGCCTTCCCGGAGGGTGTCGACACGGTCTACGTGTCCAACGGGGACAACTTCCCCGACGCGCTCGCGGGTGGTGCCCTCGCCGGCACCGACGAGGCCCCGGTGCTCCTGACCGAGACCGGCACGCTGCCGCCGGCCACGCGGATGGCGCTGCAGCAGCTCGGTCCGGACAGCATCGTGGTGCTCGGTGGTGACGCCGCGGTCAGCGATGACGTGGCGACGGCGCTGGGTGAGTATGCCGACGTCGAGCGTCTCTCCGGCGCCGACCGGTATGCGACGGCGGTCCAGGTGAGCCAGGCCCACGAGGAGGACGCCGACGTCGTCTTCCTCGCCAGCGGCATGGACTACCCGGACGCCCTGGCGGCGGCTGCGGCGGCCGGGATGGAGGGGGCTTCGGTCCTGCTGACCCGGACCACCTCGCTGCCTGCCGCCACGGCGGAGGAGCTGGAGCGTCTGTCCCCGGACACGGTCTACGTCATCGGTGGTGAGGCTGCGGTCTCGGCCGAGGTCGCGACGGCCGCTGGTGACAGCGCGGGCGAGGTCGTGCGGCTCTTCGGCGCCGACCGCTACGGCACGGCTGCCGCGGTGGCCGCGGAGTTCTCCCCGACCCCCGGCCCGGGTGCCTTCCTCGCCACCGGCGAGGAGTTCCCGGACGCCCTCGCGGCGGCACCGGTGGCGGCGATGAACAACATGGCCGTCCTGCTCACCCGTCCGGGCAGCCTCCCGGCCGACACCGTCGACGCCATGACGGCGATGCGCGCGCAGAACGTGCACATCGTGGGTGGCTACGGCGCGGTCAGCCTGGAGGTCCAGGAGACCCTGGAGGACGTCGTCTACCCGTGAGGTCACCGACCTGACGGAGTGACACCGACAGGCCCCCGGGACGCGATGTGCGTCCCGGGGGCCTCGTCATGCGCCGCCGAGCGGATTCGGGATGCGGATGCCGGCCACGACGTCCGTTGCTCGCCTGCGCGGTTGCTCGCGCAGCGCTGGGCCGGCGGCGGTCATCTGGCCGCTCGGCACTGCCGGAATTCGACCTCTCGTTTGTCTGCCATGGCGCACAAAGCAGAGGTCGAATTCCGGTGAGGCGGGGATCTCCGGACGCAGCAGCCCCAGCAACCCCAGCAGTCCTAGCAACCCCAGCAGTCCTCGCAGCCCGAGGAGTGTCAGGAGCCCTGGGAGTGCCACAGGGTCAGAGGCCTCAGGGCCTCACAGGTAGGACGCCAGGTGGTGCAGGGCCTGCTCGCCCACCAGCTCACCGGCGAGCAGCGGCACCTCGACGAGCGGCAGGTCCGGCAGGGCCTCGCGCACCTGGCCCAGGTAGCGCTGCTCGACGGCGTGCCGCTCGGCGAGCAGAGCCCCGGCGTCGGCCGGTGAGCGCTTGTTGACCACCAGGGCACCCACGCTCATCCCGGCGCGGGTCAGCTGCTCGTGCAGCTCGACGGACTCCAGCACCGGCAGCCGCTCCGCGGCGAGCACGATGACGAAGGCGCTGCGTGCGGGGTCCTGCAGCACCGTCCGCAGCTCGGCGAAGCGTGCCTGCCGGCGGTCCAGGATCTGCCGGATCTCGGCGTCCCGGCGGCCACGGCGGTCGGTGCTGCCGGCCCGGGACCGCTCGCCGGTCCCCAGCACGTCGGCGGCGGCGCGCTCGCCCGCGTCCCGGTTGCCCTGGACGCCGCGCAGCGCGGCACCGAAGCGGGCCGACCGCTCCTGCCGCCGCAGCAGCCCCTCGGTCCAGGCCTGCATCAGCTCGGGGAGCGCCACCAGCCGGGAGGTATGCCCCGAGGGGGCGGTGTCGAAGATGACCAGCTCGTCCGGGTGCCGCTGCTCGATCACCTCGGCGATCCGCTCCAGCACGGCGGCCTCGTGCGTCCCGGGGGCGTCCCGGGCCAGGTCCAGGTGGTGCCGGATCTCGCCCTGCAGGTGCTCGGGCATGAGGCGCTGCATCGTCGACCGCACCGCTGCCAGGTGCTGCTCGGTGGTGCGCGCCGGGTCGATCTCCAGCCCACGCAGCAGCGGCGCGAGCTCCACGGTGTCGTCGCCGACCCGCCGGTCCCACAGGTGTCCCAGGTTGTGCGCCGGGTCCGTGGACACCACGAGGACCCGCCGCCCACCGCGGGCCAGCGCCAGCCCGAGCGCGGAGGCGACGGCCGTCTTGCCCACGCCGCCCTTGCCTCCGACGAAGAGCACCTCGCGGCCGTGCGCGAGGGTGGTCAGGTCGGGCATACCCACCCCGCACGCCCTAGCAGCACGAGAAGTGGTCCAGCGGGCTCTTGTCCAGGCCCATCCGCCGGTGCCAGTCGTGCACCTGGTCGTAGACGACCGGGAGCAGCTCGACGGTGTAGTAGCTGGCCGGGTTCGGGACACCGAGCGCCTCGGCCATGACGATCACCAGGAAGAGGTCGTCCTCGTCCTGCTGCGCCCGGGCGAAGGTGCGGGCATACGGCCCGGCGAAGACGTCCCGCACCACCTGCGCCGCCTCGCGGAGGCGGCGCCGGTGCTGCGGGGCGTCGGTCATCGGCCCAGGGTATGCCGTGCGGGCACGGCACGCCCACGCTCAGCTGTCGCCGCGCTCGGCCGGGTCGGTGTCCTTGCCCGCCGCGGCCACCTCGGCGGCCGACACCTGCTCCAGCTCGGCGTCGTCGTCGCCGGTGTAGTCCTTCGCCCGGCGCATGGCACCGAGCGCCTCGACCATCACCCACAGCGACGCGACGAGGATGACGATGTCCAGGACCAGCAGCAGCCAGTTGCCCTCGCTGTAGAACGTGCCGAGCTGGATGAACAGCGCGTACAACGTCATCAGGCCGACGAAGACGAGCGGGACGAGCGCCGGCAGCGCCGTCCGGCCGCGCCGCAGCAGCATGATCGCGACGATCGACAGGGTGAGCCCGGCCAGGAGCTGGTTGGTGGTGCCGAAGAGCGGCCAGATGAGCATACCGCCGGAGCCGTCCGCACCGGCACCGAAGGTCAGTGCGAGCGCGACGCCCACCGCGATGACGGTGGCGACACCCTTGCCCAGCCGGACCCCGCCGATCTCGCCGATCTCCTGCACGACGAAGCGCTGCAGCCGGACCCCGGTGTCCATCGTGGTGGCGGCGAAGAGGATGGCGGTGGTCGCCAGGATCGTCGCCGACAACGACTCCGGCAGGCCCAGCCCGCTCTCCACGATCGCGCCACCACCGGAGACGAAGGCGCCGACGCTGCCCTGGCCGAAGGCCGAGTAGGTGGCCTCCCAGTCCGCCAGCGTCGCGAACCCGGCGGTGGCGGCGATGATCGCGCCCAGCGCGAGCAGGCCCTCGCCGACGGCCCCGAAGTAGCCGACGAAGCGGGCGTCGCTCTCCTTGTCCAGCTGCTTGGAGCTGGTGCCGGAGCTGACCATGCCGTGGAAGCCGGAGATCGCGCCGCAGGCGATCGTCACGAACAGCAGCGGGACGATCGAGGGCGTGCCCTCGGGCACGTTGCCGTTGACGGCGGGCGCCACCACCTCGGGCCGCGCCAGGAGCACCGAGCCGTAGAGGATCCCCAGGGCGATGAACAGCTGCAGCCCGTTGATGTAGTCGCGCGGCTGCAGCAGCATCCACACCGGCAGCATCGAGGCGATCCCGGCGTAGACGAAGAGCAGGATGATCCACACGGCGTTGGCGGGCAGCCCGGCGACGGTCTCCGGCAGGGCGACCGGCACCTGGTCGCCGATCCAGATGAGGGCGTAGAGCGCGACCACACCCACGACCGAGACCAGCGGCAGCCTCCAGCGCAGCCGGTAGATCGCCTGGCCGACGAGCAGCGCCACCAGCAGCGCTCCCCAGGTGGGGATGACCGCGGTCGGGGTGCTCACCAGCAGCCCCGCGATGACCACGGCGAAGGCGGCGTTGACCATGAGGAGCAGCAGGAAGATGACGACGAGGAAGAGGTTGCGCCCGCGGGAGCCGATGTAGCGCCCGGACAGGGCGCCCATCGACTGGCCCTTGTTGCGCACCGACGCCCACAGGGCCCCGAGGTCGTGCATACCGGCGAAGAAGACGGTGCCGATGGTCACCCAGAGGAAGGCCGGCAGCCAGCCCCAGATGACCGCGATGGCCGGGCCGACGATCGGCGCGGCCCCGGCGACCGAGGTGAAGTGGTGGCCCCACAGGACGTACTTGTTGGTGGGGACGTAGTCGACGCCGTCCTCCAGCTCGTGCGCCGGGGTGGGACGGCTGTCGTCGAGGGCGTAGATCTTGGTGGCCAGGAACTTCGAGTACAAGGCGTACCCGGCCAGGATCATGGTCACCCCGATGAGGGCGAGGACGAGCGAGTTCATGGTGTCTCCGTTGACGATGAGCGCCGGACGGCAGGGTCCGTCGGTCTGAGCCTAGCCCTCTCCGGCCAGTCACACCAGCATCACGCGCCACACCTGCGGGTATGCCGTCCGCCGGCGCCGCGGGCGGACCGGGGTCAGCCGCCGCTCGCCGGCGTCGGGTTGGCCACGTCGATGCTCCCCATCGTGGTCTCGATGTCGACGACGTAGGGCGAGCCGCGGTCCCGCGCGACCGAGACCTGGGGGTCGTCTCCGAGATCGGTCTGGGTGGAGACGGCGTAGGCGATCCGCGGGGGAAGGGTGACGGTCACGTCGCCCATCGTGCTGTTCACCCGGATCAGCTCCGGTGGGGGCGCACCCAGGCCCTCGATGGTGACGTCGCCCATCGTGGAGTTGAGCTCGATCCACGTGGGTTCGCCGCTGACCCTGAGGTCGCCGCCGGTGCCGCGGGCCTCCACCGTGCCGGTCGTGTCGATGTCGATGTCGCCGAACCCACCCACCACCTCCACGTCGGTCCCCGGCGGGACGACGAGGGAGAAGCTCGCCGAGCACTGGCCCATGTTGCCGCCGTTGCAGGGCGCCTGCACGACGACGGACCCGTCGTCCGGCCCGTCGAGCAGGCCCAGCTCGGGCCGGGCCATCGACCAGTGCAGCTCGGCGTCGACCCTGGCCTGCTCGCCGTCGCGGAGCTCGCGCAGCTCGACGTCGCCCCGGGGGGACTGGACGACCACCCGGTCGACGTCGTCCGGCAGGTCCAGCACGGCGGTGTCGGACTGGCGGAGCATGCCGGGCACCGAGCTGATCCCCGCACCCGCGACCAGCACGGCGGTGACGACGCCGCCCACCACGCGCAGGCCGGTGTAGGACCCGTGCCGGTGCCGGATCCCCCGCGCCTGTGCCTGGTCGGACTGCGGGCCGCCGGTCATCCCGCCTCCTCCCCGTGCTCGAGCCACTGCAGGACGGCGAGCACCCTGCGGTGGTCGTCGTCGGTGGGGGGCAGGTCCAGCTTGCCGAAGATCGAGGACACGTTCTTCTCCACCGCGCCCTCGCCGATGAACAGCTCACGGCTGATCGCGCTGTTGGTGCGGCCCTGCGCCATGAGTCGCATGACGTCACGCTCGCGCGCCGTGAGGCGCTCCAACGGGTCGATGTTGCGGGCGCGGGACATCAGCTGCGAGACGACCTCGGGGTCGAGGGCCGTCCCACCGCCGGCCACGGTGTGCAGCGCGGCCACGAAGTCGCTGGTGTCGGCGACCCGGTCCTTGAGCAGGTAGCCCACCCCGCGCGGACGGCCGGCGAGCAGCTCGGTGGCGTAGCGCTCCTCGACGTACTGGCTCAGCACCACCACCGCCACCTCGGGCAGCTCGGAGCGCACCTCCAGCGCGGCCATGAGGCCCTCGGCGGTGAAGGTGGGGGGCATCCGCACGTCCACGACGACGAGGTCCGGCCGGTGCTCCCGGACCGAGGCGAGGAAGGTCTGCGCGTCCGGGCAGGCGTCGACCACCTCGAAGCCGGTGGCGACCAGGAGCCGGACGATGCCGTCGCGGAGCAGCACCGAGTCCTCGGCGAGGATGACCCGCAGGGGTGCGTCCGGTGCGCTCGTGCTCATCGGGTGGTCCTCTCGCGCAGGGGCAGGGTGATCGCGACGGTGGTGCCCGCGCCCACCGGCGAGTGGACGTGCAGCTGACCGTCGACCGCGCCGACGCGCTGCCGCAGGCCGGTGAGGCCGGAGCCGGCGCCGACGAGCGCGCCGCCCGCCCCGTCGTCCGTCACCGAGACGGTGAGCAGGTCGCCGGTCAGGCCCCGGGCGGTGCCCAGCTCGACGCCGGCGCGGTCGGCCTGCGCGTGCTTGGCGATGTTGGTCAGCGCCTCGGAGACGGAGAAGTAGGCGATGGCCTCGACCGTCGGGTCCAGCCGCCCGGCGGGCAGCCGGTTGGTCACCGTGACCGGCACCGGGCTCCGGGCGGCCAGCGCGGACACCGCGGCGTCGAGCCCGCGGTCCGTGAGGATCGGGGGCACGATCCCGCGCGCGACCTGACGCATCTCGGTGATCGCCTCCTTGCTGGAGGAGTGGGCCTCGTCGAGCAGCTGGCGGACGTGTCTGGAGGTCTCCGGGTCGGCGCTGCCGCCGTCCCGGTCGAGCGCGTCCCGGGCCAGCCCCAGGCTCATGGCGATCGAGACCAGGCGCTGCTGCGGCCCGTCGTGCAGGTCCCGCTCGATCCGCCGACGCTCGGCCTCGACCGAGTCCAGGGTGTCCTCGCGGGTGGTCGTCAGGGTGTCGACCCGCTCGCTCATCCGGCGGAGCTGGGCCTGGGCGTCCTCGCCGATGAGCCACCGGGCCAGGACGACGTCCACGCTGGCCAGACCGCGGGCGATCCACGGCATACCGAGCACCACCGCGACACCCACCAGCCAGGCCACCGTCATGCCCAGCGTCGAGCCGACCCGGAACAGGCCCATGACCGAGACGCCGTCCCCGAGCCAGGCCCACAGCGGCATCGTCGCGAGCAGGGCGCCGTTGACGAGCAGCGCGAGGCCGAGCGCGCCGGAGATCAACCCCCACAGTCCGTGCAGGCCGGCCCAGCCGAGCGCCCGGAGCCGGACCTCGTCCAGACCCAGCACCCGTCGCCAGGTGGGGGCGGAGGAGGGCGGGCGCTCCCCGACGTCGACGCCGAGGAACGCGGCGATGCGGTGCCGCTCGACCAGGGACAGCACGAAGGATCCCCAGATCGCCGGCACCAGGATGAGCACCCCGGCCCCCATGCCGAGCAGTGCCGCCATGCCACCCACGGCCACGCCGGCCAGGGCCAGCGCGAAGACCGCGGTGAAGAGTCCGGTGACGACGTAGCAGACGGTCCACCAGGCATCCAGCAGCCAGCCGAGGACGGCGCCCGGGATCCCGGATGTGGGCCTCGCGGGCGCCGTCGACCCTCCCGCGTCGTCGACGGGACCACCCTGCTGCCCGGACGTGGGGCCGGGCACCAGTCGGGCCATGCCGGCCGACTCGAGGTCGGGCGACCCGTCAGCCCGTGCCGTGTCTCCGCTCATACGACCTCAACGTAGTCATGCAGGGGCGTGCGGTGCAGGGTGTGCACCCCCGAGCGCTCTGGGGGATAACCCCCGGCAGGTGCCCCCGCAACCCCTGTCCGGTCGGCGTGGTCGCGCCCGGACAGGCTGTCCGGGGGCAGACGTGAGGGAGGGCGCGTCGGTCCCGTGACAGCCGACGCGCCCTCCTCGACGGACACTCGATCCCTCCCGGCGACCGGGACGGGGGCGGACGCGCAGGGGGTGAAGCCCGCATCCGACCCAACGTCGCCTTCGACGTGTCCGGTCGACCGCCGCGAACCCGAGGAGCGTGCCCCGGGCACCACTGCAGCCGACTCCCTCACGCTAACCCGGGGTCGGCAAAGGGTGGGTATGCCGTGGGTAAGGAATTGGTCAAATCCTGACGCAGCGGCAAGGACGTGTGTCGGTGGCGTGGGTCAGACTGCGGGTATGCAGCTGGCCCAGGTGACCGGGACGTCCGCCGCGGTGGCGGCCACCCGGTCGCGCACCGAGAAGACGTCCCTGCTGGCCGACGCGCTGCGGCTGGTGGCCGGATCCGGAGACGCGCGCGAGGTCGAGGTGGTCGCGGACTACCTCGCCGGCACGCTGCCGCAGCGGACGGTCGGTGTCGGGTGGCGCAGCCTGCGGGAGCTGCCGCCGGCGGCGACCAGCCCGACCCTGACCGTGCCGGAGGTCGACGCGGCGCTGACCGACCTCAAGGCGCACGCCGGTGAGGGGTCGGCCGGTGCCCGGGCCGAGGCGGTGCGTGAGCTGATGAGCAGGGCCACCGGGCCGGAGCAGGACTGGCTCGTCGGCCTGCTCACGGGTGAGCTGCGGCAGGGCGCCGGTGACGGTGTGCTGCTCCCGGCGATCGCGCTGGCGGCCGACGTGCCGGAGGCGCTGGTCCGGCGAGCGGTGATGCTCGCGGGCTTCCCGGGCCCGGTGGCGCGGGCGGCCCTGGCCGGCGGGGCGCCGGCCCTGGAGCAGGTGCGGCTCGAGGTCGGCCGACCGCTGCGGCCGATGCTCGCCGGGTCCGAGCCCGACATCGGCTCCGCCGTCGAGGCGGGCCGGGAGCTGGCCCTCGACCTCAAGCTGGACGGCATCCGGGTCCAGGCCCACGTCGACCACGACCGTGACCCCGACGCGCCGGTCCGGCTCTTCACCCGGAGCCTGGAGGAGATCACCGACCGTCTGCCCGAGGTGGTCGCGGCGCTCGCGGCCCTGCCCGCCCGCACCGCCGTCCTCGACGGCGAGGTGATCGCGCTGGCCGCGGACGGCCGCCCCGAGCCGTTCCAGGTCACCGGGGCCCGCACCGCCTCGCGCACCGACCCCGCCGAGCTGGCCCGCACCACCCCGGTGACGACATACCTCTTCGACCTGCTGCACCTCGACGGCCGGGACCTCGTCGACGAGCCGGCGCACCGGCGCTGGTCCGCGCTCGCCGAGGTCGCGCCCGGTCTCGTGGTCGAGCGGCTGCGGACCGACGACCCGGCCGCCGCGCAGGCCTTCTTCGACCGCGTCGTGGACCAGGGCCACGAGGGGGTGGTGGTCAAGGACCCGCTGGCCCCGTATGCCGCCGGTCGCCGTGGTGCCGGCTGGGTGAAAGTGAAGCCGCGCCGCACCGCCGACCTCGTCGTCATCGCGGTGGAGTGGGGCAGCGGGCGACGGCAGGGTTGGCTGTCCAACATCCACCTGGCGGCCCGGGGTGCCGACGGGGAGCTGGTGATGGTGGGCAAGACGTTCAAGGGGATGACGGACGAGATCCTGCGGTGGCAGACCGACCGCTTCCTCGGCCTGGAGACGCGCCGGGAGGGCCACGTGGTGCACGTGCGGCCGGAGCAGGTCGTGGAGATCGCCTACGACGCCGTGCAGACCTCGAGGCGCTACCCCGGCGGCATCGCGCTGCGGTTCGCGCGGGTGCTGCGCTACCGGGACGACAAGGGTGCCGAGGAGGCGGACACGCTCGACGCGTTGCGCTGAGACGGGGACGGGTGCGGCGCTCGTGAGGACATCGCGGCCCAGGTTTGGCACGATCGGAGCACCCGTCGACACGCAGGAGGGTCAACGATGACCAGTGCCACCGCCAACCTCGCCCACAACCTGTCCCGGACCGCGGAGCGGGTCCCCGACCGCCCGGCGGTGATCCTGGACGACTTCGTGCTGCCCTACCGCGACCTGGAGCACTCGGTGCGGCAGCTGGCCGGGTGGCTGCGGGCCCAGGGCATCGGGGAGGGTGACCGGGTCGCCCTGATGCTGCCCAACGTCCCGTCCTTCCCGGTGATCTACTACGCCGCGCTGCGGATCGGGGCGGTCGTCGTGCCGATGAACCCGCTCTTCAAGCGGCGCGAGATCCAGTTCTACCTCGAGGACTCCGGGGCGCGGCTGCTCGCCGCGATGCCCGGGGAGGAGGCCGCGGCGGCGGCGGAGCAGACCGGCGTCCAGCTGCTCGCGATCGGGCCGGAGGGCCTGAGCTCCTACGTCCACGGCGACGACGCGGTCGACCCGGTCGAGGAGATCGTGGAGCGCGCCGGCGAGGACACCGCAGTGATCCTCTACACGTCGGGGACCACCGGGCGTCCCAAGGGCGCCGAGCTCACCTGCGACAACCTGCAGACCAACCAGCTGGCCACCACCGAGACCCTGCTCCACCTCGACGAGGACGACGTGGTGATGGGGTGCCTGCCCCTCTTCCACGTCTTCGGCATGACGTGCGGGATGAACACCGCCTTCGACACCGGGGCGGCGCTCACGATGATCCCGCGCTTCGACCCGGCCAAGGCGCTGCAGGTGATCGAGCGGGACGCCGTGACCGTCTTCGAGGGGGTGCCCACGATGTACGGCGCCATGCTCGCCGCCGCCGGCGCCGCGGAGCAGGCGCCCGACCTGTCCACCCTGCGCACCGCCGTGTCCGGCGGGGCGAGCCTGCCGCTGGAGGTGATGAAGCGCTTCGAGGAGACCTTCGGGGCGACGATCCTCGAGGGCTACGGGCTGTCCGAGACCTCGCCGGTCGCGTCCTTCAACCACCCGGACTCCGAGCGCAAGGCCGGGTCGATCGGCATACCGATCCGGGGCGTGGAGATGAAGCTCGTCGGCCCGGACGGGGCCGAGGTGGGCGACAGCGACGAGGAGGACCCGCAGATCGGTGAGATCTGCATCCGCGGGGAGAACATCATGAAGGGCTACTGGGACCGCCCGGACGCCACCGGCGAGGCGATCGACGCCGACGGGTGGTTCCACTCCGGCGACCTCGCGCGGCGGGACGGCGACGGCTTCTACTTCATCGTGGACCGCAAGAAGGACATGATCATCCGCGGTGGCCTCAACATCTACCCGCGGGAGATCGAGGAGCTGCTCTACGAGCACCCCGCCGTCGCCGAGGCCGCCGTCATCGGCGTCCCGCACGACGAGCTCGGGGAGGAGGTCGCGGCCTACGTCGTGCTGGCGCCCGACGCCTCGGCCACCGAGGCCGAGCTGATCGAGCACGTGAAGAGCCAGGTCGCGCCGTACAAGTACCCCCGGTCAGTGACCACGATCGAGGAGCTGCCCAAGGGAGCGACCGGCAAGATCCTCAAGCGGGAGCTGCGGGACTCCTGACCGCGAGCCGCACCGCGCGCGCGTCCGGGGCCAGGACCCGCCAGCGCCCCTGCGCCGCCACGACGTCCACCTCCGGGTCCGCGCAGGAGGGTCGACCCCCGGACACCCACAGCTCGGTCTGCCGACCCAGGCCCGGCCCGACGGCGAAGCCGTCGTCGCAGAGCTCGGTGAGCTCGGCGTTGGCGGAGTCCAAGCGCACCCCGCAGGGCAGGTCCAGCCCGAGGGCGAGGATCGCGCCGGTCCGTGGCGGCACGGCCAGCGGCCGCTCCAGCAGGTCGGTGGGGTCGCCCGGGGTCACGGCGACGGAGGCGGCATACCCCGTCGGGTTGAGGACGTGCAGCATCCGTTCACCCGCGGGAGTGCCGGAGGTCGTGACCACCACGCCCGGCACGTCCGTCTCCAGGCCGAGCCCGCGCCGGGCTCCGAGCCACTCGGTCAGCAGGGTGAACAGCTGCGGGCTGCTCGGCACCTCCGCGGCGACGACGGCCGCGCGCCCCTCGCCGAGCCGGACCCCCAGCCCGCAGAGGTGGCCGTCGACGTCCTCGACGAGGGGGACCGCGCCCTCCGGTCCGCGCAGCTCCTGCCACCAGCCGACCCGCATCTCGCCCCAGGCCGCGGCCGGCCCGAGGCCACGCACGGAGCCGTAGTGCCGGTGGGTCGACCGGACCCGCTCACCGGCGCTGACCCCGAGGGCGTCGGCGAGGGTGGTGCACGGTCGACCGCGGGTGTCCGTCGAGGGCACCGGACCGAGCAGCAGCAGACCACCACCGTCACGGACGTGCCGGACCAGCCGCTGCTGCACCCCGTCGTCCAGCACCTCGCCGCAGGCCAGCGCCACGACGCCCGGGAGCGGCCGCCCGGGGTCGGAGACGTCGACGGCGCTGAACCTCCACCCGTCGAACAGCCAGGACCGGCTCATTGCCTTGTGCGGCCCCGGCCCGCGGTGCGCCTCCAGGTCCCGGACGACCCGCGTCATCGGCTCCGAGGAGGGGTGGTGGTACTCGGTGAGGAAGGCGTCCGGCCAGAAGGCGAGGGCGATGTCGTCCCGCTCCTCGTCGTGGTCGGCCAGCCAGCGCGCGTGCAGGCCCGCCGCGCGGGTCACGGCGGCCGTCGCCGCGAAGGTGAGGCCGCGCTGCCCCTCCGGTCCGATCGGTGCCGCGGTGCCGTGCCGGCGGCCGGTGAAGGAGATCCGGTCGTTGCCGTCGCCCACCTTCTCCTCCAGCGGCGGGTTGATCCCGCCCGCCAGCAGGTAGTAGTTGATCAGCCGGTTGCCCTGCGCCAGGCACAGCCGCACCTTGAGGTCGACGGCGCAGGCGTCGGTGAGGCGGTCCAGCCCGGCCTCGTAGTCACCGGTCCCGGCCTCGAACTCCAGCGAGGTCAGGGGCTGGTCGGGTCCGTTCACCGCCTCCATGACCGCGTTGACGAAGTGGATGTCCGTGGTGGTGGAGCGGTCCATGTCCCCCAGGTAGTGGTCGGACCCGGCCGCGAAGCCCTCCTTGCCGGCGTAGCAGCGGTAGAGCTGGCTGACCCCGATCGCGAAGGGCACGCCGTTGCCGCCCTCGGTGCCGTGGATGTTGATGAGGAGCGGCAGACCGTCCAGGCCGGCGCCACGCACCATCGAGGCGAGGGCGTCGACGTAGGCCGCGAACCGCTCGCGCATGAACAGCCCGAGCTCGACCCGCAGGTCGGCCGCCACCTCCCCGGTCGGGGTGCGCACCAGGGACCGCCACCAGCCCGGGTCGCTGCCGGCGCTGCGTGCGGCCGCGACGAGCCGCCCCGCTGCCGGACGATCGGCATACCGCTCGCTCACCCAGGCGCCGAGGTCGTCGACGAGTCCGTCGGTCAGGTCCGGGGAGTTCGACACCCACGCCAGCATCCCGATCTCGTTGTCCAGCTGCACCCCGATGACCGGGCCGCCGCGGACGGCGCTGCGGGCGGCGAGCACGGGCAGGACGGCGTCGAACCAGCGCTGCACCTCGGCCAGGAAGGCCGGGGCGAGGTAGTCGACGGTCCGGGTCGGGGCCGGCCTGGAGTCCCAGCCGACGGGCACGATCTCCGGGTGCTCGGTGTAGAGCCGGTAGGGCAGTCCCTCGTTCTTCAGCTCGGCCATGACGAACGGGCCGGGCCGGGCGAGGAAGGTCAGCCCACGCTCGGCGGCCAGGTCGACGAAGGCGCCGAGGTCCCGCTCCGCCCGGCTGCTCCCGGTGACGTCGAGGGTGCCGTCCGGCAGCTCGTGCCACAGCCAGGGGATGTAGGACGCGACACAGGTGCACCCCGCCTCCACCAGCAGGTCCAGGCGGTCACCCCACTCCTCGCGGGGCACCCGGAAGTAGTGCACCTCCCCGGCCAGCACCAGGTCGGGTCGGCCGTCGACGAGGATCCTCCGGCGGCGGATCTCGATCCGGGTCATGCGCAGTGCACCTCCAGGGCGGCACCGGACCCGAGGGCCGCGGCGAGGTCGTCGCTGCGCACCGCCACGCCCGCGGTGCGGTAGGGGTTGTCCAGCGGGGTCGTGGTGAGGTCGGTGCTCCCGGCCCGGACCGTGACGGGCCCGTGCCCACGGGCGCCGGGGTGGATACGGACGGTATGCCGTCGCCCGAGCACCGTGAGCTCGGCCTGGACGGTGCCGAGGGCGGGGTCCAGGACCGGGTCGAGGTGCACGAGGTCGCCGTGATGGCGCACCCCGAGCAGGTGCTGGGTAACGATCTCGAGGAACAGTCCCGGCCCGGAGGAGTAGACGCGCCAGCCGCTCTCCAGCGGCACCTCCCCGGCGACGACCTCGGCGTACTGCTCCGCGGCGGCCACCCGGTCGGCCACCGCGGCGTCGGAGGAGGAGAAGTAGGTGTTGGCCTGCCGTGGCTGTGCCGGGGCGACGACGTCCTGCAGGCCGACCGGGTTCGCCTGGGCGAGCGCGTGCAACAGGCCCGGGCCGTCACCGAGCCGGGCCAGTGCCTCGGCCCAGCGCAGGTGCGCGTGCATGTACATGATCCCGACCTCGCGACCGAAGAAGGTGCTCGCCTCGGCGCGCTGGAAGATCTCCATCGGTCCACCCCGGTAGGCGACGGGGCGGTCGAAGAGACGGGCGCCGTCCGGGCCGGTGAGGTGCTCCCGCACGATGCGGGTGTGCCGTCGCACCTCCTCCGGCGTGAGCAGGTCGCCGCTGATGGCGTGGATGATCGGCAGCACCGAGTAGGTCAGCCCGGTCATCTCGTCCCGCGGATGGATGAGCGGGCGGAAGGAGCCGTCCTCCTCGCGGACGCCGTACCCGGCCAGCACCCCGTCGACCAGCAGGTGTCGCCGCAGGTCGGTGACGCCGCGGTCGGCGATCGCCCGGCACCGCTCGGCGAGCTCGGGGTCGGCCCCGCCGACACCCTCGGCGAGGGTGCGCAGGGCGTGGGCCTGCAGCACCACGGTCCAGGTCGAGACCATCCGCCGGGCCAGGGAGGGGTCGGCCGGCTGCAGCGAGTCGTTCCAGTCACCGTGCCCGTAGGCCGGCAGACCCGTCCCCTCGATCAGGGTGCCCTCGACGGCGTCCACCGCGCGCCGGAGGTGCTCGCCGACCGTGGCGTCCCGTCCCTCCTCCGCGGCGGCGAACGGCACCCGCTCGGTCAGCAGGCCGGTGTCGCCGCTGGCCTGGAGGTACTGCCCGGTCGCCAGCAGCGGCCAGTAGACGACGTCGCCGTGCGCGTCGCCGAGACCCGTGCTGCGGTGGCGCGGCAGGAAGTCGAAGGCCTGCGGCCAGTCTCCCCGCTCCTGCTGCGCACCCAGCACGAGCAGCAGCAGGTCGCGCCAGGCACCGTGCTCCCCGAGCGAGCGCAGCAGACCGACGGGCCCCTGCGAGACGTCGCGCGTGCCCCAGGCGCCGCCGGTGTGCTGCTCCAGCCCGCGCGGCGACAGGTAGTGGACGAGGGCGTCGTGGGCGAACCACGGCAGCACCTGGACCAGGGCGGACAGCGAGGTCGCGGCCGGCCCGTCGCCGCCGGGTGCGGACAGGGCCAGCCGCTCGCCCAGGTCGGTCCAGAAGGCGTCGGCGGCGGGGGCGGCAGGCTCACCGTCCACCTCGCTGAGACGAGGGGACAGCTCCAGCGTCCACGCGGCGTGCGGGGTGACGGTGGCGGTCACCCAGGGCTCACCGCGCGAGGCCCCGTCGTCGAAGAGCGGGCCGTCGTCGCCCGGCACGTCCAGGGCGCCGACGCTCCAGCGCAGCCGCAGCGCGCTCGCCGCGGAGGACCGGGCGGCGTTGCTGCCCGGAGGGGCGGTGACGAGCACCTCGTCCGGCCCCTCGGCGCCGACCGCCCCCACCTGTCCCGGCGCGCCGGCCCAGTCGATGCCCAGGGCCACGAGCACCGGCACCGGGTCGCCGGCGAGCTGGTCCACCTCGACGGTCACCGACGAGCCCGCGGCGGGTGCGGTGGTGCGCACCCGCAGGATCCGCTCGCCACGGGCATACCACCACGTGGCGTGGTCGAACCCGTTGCTCCACAGGGAGGGCGTGCCCAGCAGGGCCCACCCCTGCCCGTCGTCGACGAAGAGCCGGAGCCCGTGGGCGCGGTTCAGGCCCAGGTAGCTGCGCCGCAGCGAGGTCAGCACCCCGAGGCTCACGTGACCCTGCGCGAGCTGGGAGCAGAAGGAGCCGTCCATCCAGACCGTGGTGGTCACGTCCCGCTCGTCCGGGACCAGTCGGTCCCCGGTCCGCAGCAGCTGACCGTGCGGGCGCAGCACCGCGGCCTGCTTCTGCGGCGTCACGACGTGGTCGCCCTCGGGGGTGAACCAGCTGATGGGTATGCCCTCGTCCAGCTCGACCTGGCGCCGCTCCTCGGCGGGGCCGACGGCCTGCTCCAGCTCGGCGGTCGTGAGCTGGCGGCACCGGAGGCCGGGGCGGTCCGCCGCGAACAGGCTCCGGGGCGCGGCCGGTCCCGATCCGGCCGCGTCCTCGCCCGGTCGCCCGACGACCAGCCCCAGGTCGTCGGCCTCGATGCCGGTGGCGTGGCGGGCGTCGTCCGGCCCGCTCGCGTCCGGGTGGTCGGCCACGGTGACGACGAAGAACCCGCTGGTCAGCGACTCCCCTGGGGCGAGCCGGTGCGGACGGCTCGTCAGGGCCGCGAGGGTGTGCTCCCGCTGGAACCGGGCGGAGGGCAGCTCCTGCGCCAGCCCGGGCCAGGGCTCACCCTCGACCCGCCCCCGGCCGGTGAGCTGGATCGCGTCGGTCGCGAAGGCGTCCGCCCCGGTCAGGCACCCCAGCATCCCCCACGGGGAGGTCGGGCCGGGCATGTTCTGCCGGATCGCCAGGGCCGTGCCGCGCTCGCCGACGTCGACCGGCGTGACGTCGAGGTACTGGCTGACGTAGAGCGCGCTGCCGGCCACGGCGCCCGGCCCGGCCAGGGCCAGGTCCTGCACGCAGAGCAGGTCGACCTCGACGGTCGAGGCGCCGGTGTTGGTCACCTCCACCGTCCAGGTCCATCCGGGGGAGTCGTGGTGCGCGCGGCGCACCCAGCGCCACGCCAGCCCGCCCGCGAGGTCCCGCCCCACGCGGGCCACGGCCCCGTCCACCTGGACGTGCGCCACCGGGCCGTCCGAGGCGGTGCCGACCAGCGGCAGCGGATGGATCCCCGCGTGGTCGCGCCGCCTGAGCCACAGCCCGGCCACCCCGTCCTCGAGCTCGCTCGCCGGATACAGCAGCAGGTCAGCGACCTGCGACGACGCCGAGCGCAGGGCCCCGCTCGAGGTCGAGCGCAGGATCGTCGCAGGGCCGGCCGAGGCGTCCTCGCCGCTTGCGCTTTCGCTCATGACAGGACAAAGTAAGCGCTTACGAGCGATGGCGCAACGGACAGCGGAGGAGCAGCACCACCAGATGACCCGCCGGCCCAACGTCCTGCTGATCCTCACCGACGACCACGCCTCCCACGCCGTGGGCGCCTACGGCTCGCGGATCAACACCACCCCGCACCTGGACCGGATCGCCGACCGGGGCGTGCGTTTCGACCGGTGCTTCGTCACCAACTCGCTCTGCACGCCGAGCCGCGCCTCGATCCTCACCGGGACCTACAGCCACGTCAACGGCGTGACCACGTTGTCCACCCCGATCGACCCCACCCAGCCGACGTTCCCCTCACTGCTGCGGGAGGCGGGCTACCGCACCGGGCTGGTGGGCAAGTGGCACCTGGGGGAGGGGCCCGCGCACCAGCCGCAGGGGTTCGACCACTGGGAGATCCTGGTCGACCAGGGGGAGTACGTCGACCCCACGATCGTCAGCGCCTCCGGCACCCGGACCGAGCCGGGCTACGCCACCGACGTGCTCACGGACCTCGCGCTGCGGTGGTTGGACTCGCTGGACGGTGAGGAGCCCTGGTGCCTGCTGCTGTGGCACAAGGCACCGCACCGGCCCTGGATCCCCGCGCCACGGCATACCGGCATGTTCGTCGACCCCATCCCGCTGCCGGAGACCTTCGAGGACGACCACGACGGACGCGCCGAGGCCGTGCGACGGGTCTGGATGAGCGTGGCCGACCACCTGGGCGCCGAGGACCTCAAGGTCGACCCGCCGCCGGAGCTGTCCGGGGCGGAGCTGACCCGGTGGAAGTACCAACGATGGATGGAGGACTACCTGCGCTGCGTGCAGGCGGTCGACGAGAGCGTGGGGGCGGTCACCGAGGCGCTCTCCTCCCGCGGGGAGCTCGACGACACCGTGCTCGCCTACAGCTCGGACCAGGGCTTCTTCCTCGGGGACCACGGATGGTTCGACAAACGGTTGATGTTCGAGGAGTCGATCCGGATGCCGCTGCTGGTGTCCTACCCGCGGTCCGTCGGCGCCGGCGGCGTCCACGACGGCATCGTCTCGAACGTCGACCTCGCGCCGACCATCCTCGAGGCGTGCGGGGTGCCGGCCCATCCCCGGATGCAGGGGCGCAGCTTCTGGCGTGACCTCGTCGGGGGCGACGCCCCATCACCCGCGGAGGGGCTGTACTACCGCTACTGGGAGCACGCGGACGGCAACCACAACGCCCCCGCCCACTACGGCTACCGGACGACGACGCACAAGATCGTCTACTACTACAACGACCCGATGGGGCTGCCGGGCACGACCGGCGAGGCAGGCCCGCCGGAGTGGGAGCTCTACGACCTGCTGGACGACCCGGCTGAGCTGCGCAACGTCGCCGACGACCCCGCCTACGCGCAGGTGCGGGAGGAGCTGGAGGCCCGGCTGTGGCGCGCCCAGGCCGAGCTCGGCGACGAGCCGCACCCCGGTCAGCCGGTGCCGCGGCTGCTGGAGGGGACCCGGGAAGCGACCGGAGGGTAACCTTCCGTGAGCTGCGCAGGGACGAGGAGGTGCCGATGAGCTCTGACGGGACGGGCCGGCGGCCGACCATCTACTCGGTGGCGGACCGGGCCCAGGTGTCCATCGCCACGGTGTCCCGGGTGCTCCGTCGCCCCGACGAGGTGCGGCCCGCCACACGGGACCGGGTGCTCCAGGTCGTGGACGAGCTCGGCTACGTCCCGGACGGCGCGGCGCGGTCGCTCGCGGTCAAGTCGCACGAGGCGCACGGCCTGGTCCTGCCCGAGCTCGGCGGGCCGTACTACGCGGACCTGCTCACGGGGTACGAGCAGGGTGCGGCCGACGGCGGCGCGAGCGTGGTCGTGCTGCTCACCGACGGGAAGGCGGACGTGGACCTGCTGGTCCGCCGGCTGGCCGGCCGGGTGGACGGCATCGTCCTCATGGGGGCCGTGCAGGTGGCGCCGACCACGGTCGCGGCGATCCGGCGCAAGCTGCCGGTGCTGGGTCTGGCGAACAGCCACGAGGAGTCGGTGGAGAGCTTCGTGACGGAGAACGTGCACAGCGCGGAGGAGCTCACCCGCCACCTGGTGGAGGTGCACGGGCGACGCCGGCTGCGCTTCGTCGGGTCACCCGACATCGCGGACGACGTCCACGACCGGTATGCCGGATTCGTCGCCGCGCACCAGGCGGCAGGTCTGGAGGCGGCGCCGCCGGTCCCCGCGACCTTCAGGGAGGAGGACGGTCCGCGGGTGGCCGCCCTGCTGCTGGAGGGCGAGCTGGAGGCGGACGCCCTGGTCTGCGCCAACGACGAGCTCGCCCTGTCGGTGATGCGGCACCTGAGCGCCGGCGGGGTGTCCGTGCCCGACCAGGTCAGCGTGACCGGCTGGGACGACGGCATGGCCGCGCGCTACGTCACCCCGGGGCTCACCACGGTGAGCCAGCCGGTCCGCGAGCTGGGTCGGCAGGTGGCCGTGCGCATGCGGGCCCTGCTGGAGGACCCGACGTCGGTGCCGGAGCAGCACCTGCTCCCGACCACGCTGGTGGTCCGGCAGTCCTGCGGCTGTCCGTGAGGGGACTGTCCGCAGGCCCTGCCGGTGCCACCCTGCTCAGAAGTTGAACTTCTTGCGATCGTGTCGGCGACACACGCTCGGGTGGCGGAAGATGACCCGACCGCCGCGGCGGGCGACGAACCTGCCGTCGCTGCAGAACACGTTGCGTGGTCCCGTGTTGGGCCCTTCGTTCCGCAGCCACCGCCACGCGTTCTTGTCGGCGCAGCTGCTGAACCGGCGGAAGTACTCGTAGCGGACACCGTCCCGGACACGGGAGTCGGTGCGGTGGTACTTGCCACCGGGCACGCAGAAGCTGGTGCCGACGTAGCCGTCCACGGACCCGTTGGGGTTGCACCACTTCCACGGCTCCGAGTAGGTGGGGTGGCCGCTGTAGTCGCGGCACCACCACCAGGTCGACGGCGCCGCCATCGCAGGCCGTGCCCCGGGCACGGACTGCAGGGTCGTCAGTCCGAGGCTCACGCTGAGCACGCCGACCGCGCGGAACATCGAGCGGCGCGAGAAGGCCGACCTGATGATGTCGAGCCGGACCTGGCTCTTGCTCGATGTCTGTGGGCGGACCTCCGTGCTGGGCAGGTCCTGCAGGGACAGGGTCATGACGTCGCTCCCTTCTGCTCCCAGGAGAGCGATCGAAGCTCGTCCAGGAAGCGCAGTGGCTCGCGTTGCTGGGCGTCCCCCGTGTCGGTCGGGATGACGTTGACGACCGCGGACCTGGACGCGAGGCGGAGTCCGTACTGCGGTCGCGGATCCTCGTCCAGGGTCAGGTCCACGCGCCACACCTCTCCTGCTCGGACGCGGGCACCGGACCACTGCGGCACCGCCGCCAGGCTCGCCGTGGCCGGGGTGATCTCCACCTCGCCGACGCCCTCCACGCCGGTCGCGAACTCGGCGACCATGACCCCCAGCTCTCGGTCCGCGGTGGGCCTGACCTGCAGGCCGTCGGGGGTGTCGTCGAACAGCAGCCCGTCGAAGAGGGAGAGCGCGTCGGAGTCCTTCTCCCCGGGCAGGAGCAGCGTGGACATCTCGTGCCACCGGCCCTCCCAGACCGCGATGCCCTGGGTCTCCCGCTCCCGGCTGTGGGCCACGAGGAGCGTGCCACCCTGCATGGAGATCTGTTGCGCCACGTCGGCGGCGAGCAGGTGCTCCATCAGACCCCGGGCATTTCCGCGCGGCGAGATGTTGAACTCGTGGTTGAAGGCGGCATCCGGGCGACGCCCGTCGACCTTGCCGCGTCGGACGATGACCCGTTGGTTCCAGATGTCGTTCACCTGGAACCCCGGCACGTCCAGGACGACGGTGGAGCCGTCTGCCATGGTGCACCTCAACGAGGGCGTGGTCTTGGCCTCGACTGTCATGAACTCCAGTCCTTTCCGAGGATCTGAGCTAGTGGTTGGTGAGGTAGATCGTGACGATGGAGACGAGTGCCGCGATCAGCATCGCGACTTTCACCACCCCCTCCCGTGCTGCGAGCCGGGCGTCCCATGCCGCCCGGTCGTGAGAGGCGTGTCGCGAGAGGGACATCAGGGCCCGCCCGGCGCCGAACGATGCCCCGGCGATCAGGGCTGCCGGAAGATCGGCCCACGCGACGACGGCCACCAGGGCCAGGTGAGGCACGGGACTGGTCATGAAGGTGCGCAGCCCCGTCCCCATCTCGACGCCGAACTGGAGCGGACCGGCCCGCGGGCCGCGGCCCTCGATGTACTCGGGCACCTGACGAGCGTTCTGCGGCAGGGGGATCGGCAGCCCGGCCTGGCGGGCCAGCGCCAGCACGGCCACCAGGGCGACCAGGGCGTTCAGCAGTGCGTCCGGCATCCAGGGGCGCAGCAGGGCAGCACCGAGGACGCACGCCGCCGCCGCCGTGAAGACCCCTCCCACCAGGAGACCCACGACGAACCATCCGTGACTCGCGCCTCGCCAGACCGACGAGCTCAGCATCGCTGAGTTGTGGCTTCATACCGAGCCCGAGATGGCATACCCGGCGGCGAGGGCGAGGACGACCCAGGGCAGGACTCCCTGACCTGCGGGCAGCGTGGCTGCGAGGACGGCCAGGGTGCCGATGAGGAGGGCAGGCGCGGCGGGCCGACCCAGCAGTGCCTGGAGGACCGTCGGCCGGTCAGACGCGGTCACGCGCCCTCCCGCGCCAGATCCGCGGTCAGCTGCGCCATCACGTCTGCCAGCACCTCGGGCGAGCCGACCGGCTCGACTCCCACGATGCTCCCGGTCTGCTCCACCAGGACCAGCGCGGGTGTCCACCCTGGCTCGACCGAGCGGAAGGCCGAGGTGTCCAGGACGACGTCGACGTCGGAGTCCTGGGGCACGCCGCTCGGGGTGTCGTCCCAGCTGAGGACGACCGCCCGCACGGTCGCGGGGAGGCCGGTGGCGCAGCGCAGGAAGGTGGGCAGGACAGCCTCGCAGCTCTCGCACCCGGGTGAGGTCACCAGGATGGCCGAGACTCGGGCCGGCATCGAGGGACGCAGGACGTCGGCAGCGAGATCACGGTCTCCCCCGACGCTCACCGCCCGCTGCAGCCGTGCCACCTCTCGGCGGAGCTGCCCCATCTGGCCGACCAGACCGACTCCGGCCAGGACCAGGAGCACCACGCCGGCCAGGGCGATCAGCGCGACAGCCTCGTAGAAATCCACTCCTACCCCTCCCGTGGTTGTCGTCAACCTAGCGCTGGCTCCGCACCACCGCAACCAACCGCGTCACCCCCTTGTGCGTCCCGGTGGGTGCGTGTACGGTAGCCGAAGATGTAAGCGCTTACGACGCGGTGAGTGACGGACGGCGGCCACCCGGACGCCGCAGCCTCATCGCCTCGGCGAAGGAAGATGAGGAGTTCTCCATGCGACGTTCCACCCTGCTGGTCGCCCTGACGACCACCGCGCTGGCGCTCACCGGCTGCGGCCGCGACGAAGGGGGCTCCGGCGCCGACGGGGCACCCCAGACGGGCGAGGCGGTGTCCACCGACAACCTCTCCGGCGAGCTCGAGGTCTGGGCCATGGGGGCGGAGGGTGAGGCGCTGCCCGATCTGGTCGCGGGCTTCGAGGAGGAGTACCCCGACGTGTCCGTCAACGTCACGCCCGTGCCGTGGGACTCCGCCCACGAGAAGTTCGTGAACTCCATCACCGCCGGGACGACGCCGGACGTCGCCATGATCGGCACCACCTGGATGGGCGAGTTCGCCGGGATGGACGCCCTGGACCCGACCCCCGGCTCGATCGACACCTCGAAGTTCTTCGAGGGGGCGCAGGGCACGACCGAGGTGGACGGCACGTCCTACGGCGTGCCGTGGTACGTCGAGACCCGGATGGTCTACTACCGGTCCGACATCGCGGGCGAGGCCGGCTACGACGATGTCCCGACCGACCAGGCGGGCTTCAAGGAGATGGCCGCCGCGATGCAGGAGCAGGACGGCGTCGAGTGGGGCATCAGCCTCCAGCCCGGCCAGACCGGCTCCTGGCAGACGGTCGTCCCCTTCGCCTGGTCCGGGGGCGCGGAGATCGCCAGCGACGAGGCATACACCCTCGACACCCCGGAGATGGCGTCGGCCGTCGACTACTTCGGCAGCTTCTTCACCGACGAGATCGCCGACGCCAACCCGCCGGAGGGCCAGACCGAGGCCACCTTCACCGACGGCAGCGTCCCGATGTTCGTCTCCGGCCCCTGGATGATGAGCCTGGTCGAGGACTTCGCCGCCGAGGGTGGCGAGGACGGCTTCGGCGAGATGTACGACGTCGCGCCGATCCCCGCCACCGAGGGTGGCGAGTCCAGCTCCTTCATCGGCGGCTCCAACCTCGGCGTCTTCGCCGACACGGAGAACCGGGACGCCGCGTGGGCGCTGGTCGACTGGCTGACCCAGCCCGAGACGCAGGTGGAGTGGTACGACATGACCAGCGCCCTGCCGTCGGTGCAGTCCGCCTGGGACGACTCGGCGCTGACTGAGGACGACAAGCTGGCCAAGTTCGGCGAGGAGCTGACCACCGCGCAGGCACCGCCGTCCTTCCCCACCTGGGAGCAGGTCGCGGCCGCCTTCGACGCGGAGATGGAGAAGGTCGCCAAGCAGGGCCTGTCCGGCCAGGAGGCCGTGCAGACCGCGCAGTCCCAGGCCGACTCGATCGGCACCGGGCAGTAAGCCACCGCCGATGACCACCGCGACGTCCTCGTCGCCGGCGCAGCAGCCCGGCTCCACCGGCTCCCGTGACACCCGCCGGTCACGCTCCTCGCGCGCCCCTGGCGCGGCGCGCGAGGAGCGGGCCGGATGGCTGCTCACGCTGCCGTTCCTGCTGCTCTTCGGGATCTTCACGGCCTGGCCGGTCATCCAGTCGGTGTTCTTCTCCGTCACCGACATCACCAACCGCGACCTGCGAACCCCGTTCCAGGTCAACTTCGTCGCCTTCGAGCAGTACGCCAAGGCCTTCGCCGACCCGGTCTTCCGGCAGGCCGCGCTCAACACCGCATACTTCGTCCTCATCGGGGTCCCGCTGACGATGACGGTCGCGCTGGCCGCCGCCGTCGCCCTCAACACCGGGATCACGCGGTTCCGGTCCGTCTACCGGCTCGGGTTCTACACCCCGGTCATCACCTCGATCGTCGCCGTGGCGGTGGTCTGGCGCTTCCTGCTGCACCCCGACAGCGGGCTGGTCAACACCGTCCTCGGCTGGGTCGGGATCGACGGCCCCAACTGGCTCGGCTCCACCACCTGGGCGATGCCGTCGCTCATCGCGATGGCGGTCTGGCGCAACTTCGGCACCGCGATGATCATCTTCCTCGCCGGTCTGCAGTCGGTCCCGCAGCAGCTGCACGAGGCGGCGGCGATCGACGGCGCGAACGCCTGGCAGCGCTTCGTCAACGTGACGGTGCCGATCCTGCGGCCGACCATCCTCTTCGTCTCGGTCACCACCGCCATCGGCTACCTGCAGTTCTTCGAGGAGCCCTTCGTCATGACCCAGGGCGGGCCGCTGAACAGCACCATCTCGGCGTCGATGTACACCTACCAGCAGTTCAGCTTCGGCAACTACGGGTATGCCGCCGCCCTCAGCTACCTCATCTTCCTCGTCATCGCGATCGTCACCGCGCTGCAGTTCCGCTTCCTCTCCGAGAAGGAGGACTGAGCGATGGGTGGCGTCGGTGCCCGCTCCCGGTGGTGGCTCTACCTGCTGCTGACCGTGGCGCTCCTGGTGGTCATCACCCCCTTCATCTGGATGGTGCTGGGGTCGTTCAAGACCAACGCCGAGCTGCGCCAGGTGCCGCCGACCTGGTGGCCGGAGAACGCCACGCTGGAGAACTTCCGGCAGCTGTTCAGCCGGCTGTCGTTCGGCACCTACTTCCGCAACTCCACGGTCGTCGCCGTCGTCGTCACGGTCGGCAACCTGCTCTTCTGCTCGATGGTGGGGTATGCCCTCGCGATGCTCCGGTTCCGCGGGAAGCGGCTGATCTTCGCGCTGATCCTGGGCACCCTGATGATCCCCGGCGTCGTCACCTTCGTGCCGCTCTTCGTGCTGGTCGCCAACCTCGGTCTGGTGGACACCCTGCCCGGCCTGTTCCTGCCCTTCCTCGTCGGACCCTTCGGCGTCTTCCTCATGCGGCAGTTCGTGCTGGGGCTGCCCAAGGACCTGGTCGAGGCGGCCCGGATCGACGGCGCCGGCGAGTTCCGGATCTTCTTCCAGGTCATCCTGCCGCTGCTGACCCCGGCGCTGGCGACCCTGGGGATCCTGACCTTCCTCGGCAGCTGGAACAACTTCCTCTGGCCCCTCGTGGTGGCACAGACCAACGACACCTACACCCTCCCGGTCGCGCTCGCGCTCTACTCGACGGGGCAGAACGAGCAGCAATACGGCCTGCTCATGGCGGGCGCCACCATCGTCGTGCTGCCCGTGCTCGTCGTCTTCCTCATCTTCCAGCGGCGGTTCATCCAGGGGATCGCCACCACCGGCATCAAGTGACCACAGCCGAGAAGTCCGCTCCGAAGGAGAGATGAGATGTCCCACCTCGACCCACGTCATACCCCGCTGTCCCGGCGGGCCGTCCTCGCCGGCGGCCTCACGGCCGGCGCCGCGGTGGCGGCCCCGGTCCCCGCGCTCGCCGGTGACCGGGGGCACCCCCGCCCGCACCCGCGACCGCACCTCAAGGCCGTGCGGCGCTGGACGAAGGACACCTGGGCCTCGATGGTCGCCATGACCGACGAGGGCACCGGGCTGGTATCGGACAACATCACCGGCGACCTCGCCACCCCAGGTCTCTACACGTCGCCCACCAACATCGGCGGCTATCTCTGGTCGACCATCGTGGCGCGCGACCTGGGCCTCATCAACCGCGGCCAGGCGTCCAAGCGGATCCGGCAGACGCTGCGGACCCTCGAGGGCATGGAGCACCACGAGGCCAGCGGGATGTACTTCAACTGGTACGACCCCCGCGACGGCTCGGTCATCTACGAGTGGCCGGAGAGCGGCGACCCGGTCGTGCCCTTCGTCTCCAGCGTCGACGCCGCGTGGCTGGGGTGCGCCCTGCTCGTCGTGCGCAACGCCGACCGGGCCAACCGCAGGCTGGCCGGGCGGATGTTCGAGCGGATGCGCTTCGACGTCTTCGCCGACCCGACCTTCGACAAGCCCTACCTCAACTACGGCGGGTTCTACCTGGAGGAGCCGACCCGGCTGCTCAGCCCGCCGGCGACCGAGCCGCGCGACCTCATCGACGCGGGCGAGCCGGTCTGGTACACCGCCGACCACCACTACGACACCATCGTGTCGGAGACCCGGATCACCACCTACCTGGCGATCGCCAAGGGCCAGGTGCCGCCGCAGGCCTACTTCCAGGCCTGGCGGACTTTCCCGCCGGACTGGACCTGGCCGGAGATGCCGCCGGTGGGCGAGTGGCAGACCTACCTCGGCGTGGACGTCTTCGAGGGCGCGCACGACTACCTGGGCCGGGCGACCGTGCCGGGCTGGGGCGGTTCGATGTTCGAGGAGCTCATGCCCAACGTCTTCGTGCCGGAGGAGCGCTGGGCGCCGAGGTCGTGGGGCCGCAACCACCCGAACCACGTCGCGGTGCAGCGGCTGCACGGGATGGAGGAGTACGGCTACTGGGGCTTCTCCCCGGCCAGCCACCCGGCCGGCGGCTACTCCGAGTGGGGCGTGGACGCGCTCGGGCTGAACCCCGAGGGCTACTTCTCCGACGTCGAGCGCACCGACCGGGTGCACGGCCAGCCCGAGCCCGACTACGGCGACGGCGTCGTCACCCCGCACGCCGCCTTCCTGGCGATGATGCACGAGCCGCGGGAGGCCTACCGCAACCTCGCCAACATCGAGGCGGACTTCGACAGCTACGGCCCCGGCGGGTTCTACGACGCCATCGCCACCCAGTCCGGTCAGGTGGCGCAGCGCTACCTGTCCCTGGACCAGGCGATGATCATGGGAGCGCTGGGCAACGTGCTCGGCCACGGGATGCTGCAGCGCTACTTCGTCCGGGGCGAGGTCGAGTCGCAGCTGCGCCCGGTGATCGCACCCGAGGAGTTCGGCGCCAGCGCATGAGCCGGCTCCGCCGCAGCACCACCCCGGACGGCGTCAGCTACCGCGACCTCAACGGCAACGGCCGGCTGGACCCCTTCGAGGACAGCCGGCTCGACCCGGCCGAGCGGACCTCGGACCTGCTCGGCCGGCTCGGCCTGGACGAGAAGATCGGCCTGCTCTTCCACACGGTGATCGAGTCGGGCCCCGGCGGGACCGTGCTCGACGGCCCCGGGGCGATCAGCAAGTCGGGCACCCGGCACGTCGTCGTCGACAAGGGCGTCAACCACTTCAACGTGCACGCCCTCGGCACCGCCCGCGAGGCGGCCCGGTGGCACAACGCGGTGCAGGAGCTCGCCGAGACCACGCCCCACGGCATACCCGTCACCATCTCGACCGACCCCCGCCACGGCTTCAGCGAGAACGTCGGGGCCAGCTTCGCCGCCGGGCACTTCTCCCAGTGGCCCGAGCCGCTGGGCATCGCGGCGCTGGGCGACGTGGACGTGTGCCGGCGGTACGCCGAGGCGGTCCGGTCGGAGTACGTCGCCGTCGGGATCCGCGCCGCGCTGCACCCGACCCTGGACCTGGCGACCGAGCCGCGGTGGGCCCGCCAGATGCATACCTTCGGGTCGGACCCGCGCCTGGTCTCGGAGCTCGGCCTGGAGTTCCTCCGCGGGCTGCAGGGAGAGCGGCTCGGTCCGGGCAGCGTGGCGGGCACGGCCAAGCACTTCCCCGGCGGCGGGCCGCAGGCGGACGGCGAGGACGCCCACTTCCCCTACGGCCGGGAGCAGGTCTATCCGGGGGGTCGGTTCGCCGACCACCTCGCGCCCTTCCGGGAGGCGGTCGCGGCCGGCACGGCGGCGGTCATGCCGTACTACGGCATGCCGGTCGGGCTCGACCTCGACGGCGGCGCGGTGCCCGAGGTGGGCTTCGGCTTCAACGAGCGGATCATCACCGGGCTGCTGCGCGGCGAGCTCGGCTACGACGGCGTGGTCCTCACCGACTGGGAGCTGGTCAACGACAACCACGTGGGCGACCAGGTGCTGCCGGCCCGCGCCTGGGGCGTCGAGCACCTGGACCCCGCCGGCCGGATGCAGCTGCTGCTGGAGGCCGGGTGCGACCAGTTCGGCGGCGAGGAGTGCGTGGAGGTCCTGGCCGGGCTGGTGCGGTCCGGGCGGGTGAGCGAGGAGCGGATCGACGCCTCGGCGAGGCGGGTGCTGCTGGTGAAGATGCAGCTCGGGCTGTTCGACGACCCCTTCGTGGACGAGGACGCCGCCGAGGCGGCGGTGGGGTCACCCGACACGGTCGCGGCCGGGCTGGAGGCCCAGGCGGCGTCGGTCACCGTGCTCGCGGACGAGGGCGGACTGCTCCCGCTCGAGGGCACCGACCGCCGCGTCTACGTCGAGGGTATGCCGGTGGAGGCGGCCCGCGCGCTCGGCACCGTGGTGGAGCGTCCCGAGGACGCCGACCTGGCGGTCCTGCGGCTCGCGGCGCCGCACGAGCCCCGCTCCGACCTCTTCCTCGAGGCGTGGTTCCACCAGGGCTCGCTGGACTTCCCGCCCGGCCTCCCGGTGCGGCTGGCCCGGCTGCGCGCGCACTGCCCGGTCGTCGTGGACGTCACCCTGGACCGGCCCGCGGTGCTGGGCCCCGTCATCGACGCCGTCGACGCGGTCGTCGCGAGCTTCGGCTCCGGGGCCCCGGCGCTGGTGCGGGCGCTGCAGGGCGAGGCCCGTGGGCGACTGCCCTTCGACCTCCCCCGGTCCATGGCCGACGTGCGGGCGCACCACCCGGACCAGCCCGGCTTCGACGACCCGCTGCTGCCGCGGGGACACGGCATACCCCTCGGCGTGCGGGTCTGACCAGAGTCGGCGAGCAGTCGCGGGTCCTAGGAGGTCCCGCCGCGGCGCTGCAGATAGCCCTCGGCGGCCCGCTGCCCGCTCACCATCGCGCCCTGGATGGAGCCGGTGTCCATGTGGTCACCGGCCAGGATCAGCCCCGGCTCCACCTCCAGCGCCGTCCGGTCGCGCAGCGGCGCCGGCTGGGCGGGGAGGGCGTAAGGGATGTCGTCGCGCCGGAGCAGCTCCCAGTCCTGGGTCGGCATGCCGTAGATGCCGCCGAGCTGGCGCAGCACCGCCTGGTCGTCGACGGGCTGCTGCCCCGCCCGGAGCAGGCTGCTGGCCTGGACCAGGTGCCGACCAGAGGGTGCGTAGGACGGTGCCGCGTTGGAGATGACCGCCGTGTTGACCACGGGGCCACGCGCCTCCCGCTGGTCGATGACGAGCAGCGCGTGCTCGGTCGGTGCGTCGGGGACGGCATACCAGTGGGTGGTGACCCCCTTGGCCGCCGGCGCCTCGTGGCCGGTGAGGGCGGTGGCCGCCTCGGCGCCGGTGGCGACCACCACCAGCTCGGCGGTGATCTCCTCGCCGTCGGCGCTCCGCACCTTCCCGGGCTCGACGGAGACCACCTCGGTGCCGAGCTCGACCGGGGTGTGCAGGGTGCCGGCCAGCTGGTCGGGCAGCGCCTGCATGCCGCGCTCCGGCAGCGCAGGTCGGCCGAGCGCGAACATGCGGGTGAGCATGTGGGTGAAGGCCGTCGAGGTGCTCCCGTCGTCCTCCAGCAGCACGCCGCTGAGGAACGTGTCGACCACCCGCCGGAGGGGACCGTGCAGGCCGGCGGCATCCATCGTCTCCACGCGCGAGCGGTCCTCGCGGCCGTCGCGCAGCGTCCAGTCCGCCCGCATCGCCGGGGCCGCCCAGCGCGCCAGCGAGGCCAGGCTGGAGGGGTGCAGCTTGCCCGAGCGCATGGTCTGACCGATGAGCTGCGGCTCGCGTCGGGGGTCGGCCATGACCAGCAGCTGGTCGGTGCGGTCCGAACGGGCGGCCAGGCCGGCGCGGAACGGCTGCAGTCGCAGGGCCGAGACGTCGATGTGCGACTGCACCATGGGGTAGGCGGGGTTGAGCAGCTGAAACCCGCGGTCCAGCAGGAAGCCGTCCACCTCGTCGGTCCTGACCCGACCTCCGACCGCGTCAGCGGCCTCGAGCACGCGGACGCTCACCTGCCGCTCCTGGAGGGTGCGGGCACACGTGAGGCCGGCCAGACCAGCCCCGACGACGACGACATCGACAGACGTGGACATGCGCTCCAGCGTAGGACCAGGTCTAGCTGGCGTCCTGTTGTGGCGAGGGGTCGTGCTCACCGGGCCGCTGGGCCTCGACCACGTGCATCGCGGCCAGCACCCCGCGGTCGTCGAAGGGCCGGCCCACGACCTGCACCCCGAGGGGGCGGCCGTCTGCCGTGCGACCCACGTCGGCGGTCCCGGCCGGCTGGCCGGTCATGTTCCACGGCATGGTGAAGTTGATGTGCCACATGCCTCTGCCCTCGTCGGGGTAGGGCATCGGGAGCTCGGCGGCGAAGGCCGCGCACGGGGCGACGGGGGACAGCAGCAGGTCCGGGTCGCCGGCCGCCGCCCACGCGGCCGTCGTCCGCGCCTGCACCTGGGCGAAGGCGTGGTAGGCGTCCATCACCTCGGTGCCGCTCAGCCCACGCGCCCGGGAGACCCAGTCGGCGATGTAGGGGAGCACCTGGGACTGGCGGTCGGGTGCGAGCCGGGAGTAGTCCGCCCACGAGCGCGCCTGCCAGAAGCGGTTGACGCCGTCGAGCAGGTCCTGCGAGAGCCAGGGTCCGACGCGCCGGACCTGGGCGCCCGCGTCGGCGAGGCGGTCTGCGGCTGCCTCCACGGCGGCGCGGACCTCGGGCTCCGGCTCCACGCCGTAGCCGGCCTCGGTCCACAGCGCGACCCGCAGTCCGGTGACGTCGAGGTCGAGGTCGTCCCAGTCGATGTGCTGCGGTGGCAGCGAGGTCCAGTCCACCGGGTCCGGCCCCGCGAGCGCGGACATCAGCAGCGCGCAGTCGCGGGCGGTGCGGGCCATCGGTCCGGCGGCGCGACCCAGATAGGGCGCGTGCAGAGGTATGCGCCCGGCGCTCGGCTTGAGGGTGGCGAGGCCGAGCCAGGTGCCGGGTAGCCGGATCGAGCCGCCGATGTCGGTGCCCACGTGCAGCGGGCCGTACCCCGCGGCCGCCCCCGCGCCGGCACCGGAGCTCGAGCCTCCCGTGGTCCAGGCGGGGTCGAGCGGCGACCGGGTGATGCCGTGCAGGCTCGAGACGCCCGAGGAGAGCATGCCCCAGTCCGGCATGACCGTGGACCCGAGGACGATCAGGCCGGCCTCGCGGCAGCGTCGGGCGACGGGCGAGTCGACCTCGGGCACCACCGGGTCGACCCCGGCGCAGCCCACCTGCATGGGGACGCCCGCGCGGGCGATGTTCTCCTTCAGCGTGACGGTCAGACCGTCCAGCGCACTCCGCGGCTCTCCGCGCTCCCAGCGCCGCGCCGAGTCCTGCGCCTGACGCATCGTCCCCTCGACGTCGGCCCGCACCGCCAGGGCGCCCAGCTCCCCCTCCCGCGCATCGACGACCGCGTGCACCTCGGCGAGGACGTCGACCGGGGAGAGCGAGCCGTCGGCATACCCCGCGGCGGTCGAGATCGCGTCACGGTGCGCGTCACGGTGCAGGGCATCTCGGTGTCGCGCGTCACGGTGCATCAGGCTTCTCCAAGGTCAGGCACGGATCCACCCTAGGCTCCCGAATTCGACCTCTCGAATCGTCGCCATGGCAACGATTCGAGAGGTCGAATTCCGGCGGCGTGGGCGGTCAGCCGTGGAGGACTTGGCAACCGGGGCACCAGTAAGCCGTCTGCAGCCCCATCCGCTCAGCCAGCACCGCCGCGCCGCAGCGCGGGCACGGGCGGCCGCGTCGGAGGTAGACGGCATACCTCTTGGGCCAGCGCGGGACCGGCTCATCCCGGACCAGCAGGTCACGCGCCGCGACCAGCTGCTCCGGGTGGGTGACGATCCAGCCGGCCCCGAGCCCGACCGTCATGAGCTCGATGGCGTCCTGCCACAGCGTGCGCAGCGCCTCGACCGGCACGGCGTTGCCCGGCGAGTGCGGGTCGATCCGCGCCCGCCAGAGCAGCTCGGCGCGATAGACGTTGCCGATCCCGGACACGACGCTCTGGTCGAGCAGGAGCAGCCCCAGGGCGCGACGGGACCGGTGCAGCCGCGCGACCGCCGCCGCCGGGTCGGCGTCGTCGCGCAGCGGGTCCGGACCGAGCCGGGCATGCAGCGCGGTGAGGCCGTCCGGGTCGAGCAGCTCGCAGATCGTGGGTCGGGTGACCTCCAGGAGGTATGCGGACGTGAGCCAGCGCCAGGCCAGGCCCTCGCGGACGGGAGGATCCGTCCGCGGCAGACCGTCCGGCCCCAGTGCCCGCCGGTGCCGGCGCACCGAGACGCGTCCGTGCATGCCGAGGTGGAAGTGGCCCGACCACGCGGTGTCGGCGACGTGCACGAGCAGGTGCTTGCCGTGCGCCTCGGCGCCGCTCACCGCCAGCCCGTCGAGCAGCTCCGGGTCGAAGGCGTCGGTCGCCGGCCCGCTGGACCGACCTCGCTGCCCCACCAGCTGGCGCACCCGCCCGGCCATCCCGTGGACGGCGTGACCCTCGGCCATGCGGTCGACCTTACGGAACTCACAAGCTCTGCAGGATTTCGACCTCTGGAATCGTCGCCATGGCGACGAAAGGAGAGGTCGAATTCGGGCGGAGCGGGCGGAACAGGGCTCGCGGGGATCGTCCCTCAGGCGTCAGGCGTCGAGTGGCGTGACGTAGGCCGAGCTGATGCCGCCGTCCACGAGGAACTCGCTGGCCGTCATGAAGGAGCTGTCGTCGCTGGCCAGGAAGGCCACCGCGGCGGCCATCTCCTCCGGCTCGCCGAAGCGGCCCATCGGCACGTGCACCAGCCGGCGCTGCGCCCGCTCCGGGTCGGAGGCGAAGAGCTCCTGCAGCAGCGGGGTGTTCACCGGCCCGGGGCAGAGCGCGTTGACCCGCACGCCCGACCGGGCGAACTGCACGCCCAGCTCGCGGGTCATCGACAGCACCCCGCCCTTGGACGCGGAGTAGGAGATCTGCGAGGTGGCCGCACCCATGACCGCGACGAACGAGGCGGTGTTGATGATCGACCCCCGGCGCTGCTCGATCATGTAGGGCAGCGCGGCCTGGCAGCACAGGTAGACGCTGGTCAGGTTGACCTCCTGCACGCGTCGCCAGGTGGTCAGGTCGGTGTCCAGGATGGAGTCGTCCTCCGGCGGCGAGATGCCGGCGTTGTTGAAGGCGACGTCCACGCTGCCGTAGGTCTGCTTCGCGGTGCGGAACAGGTGCTCGACCTGGTCGGGGTCGGTGACGTCGGTCCGCACGAAGAGGCCGCCGAGCTCCGCGGCCATCCCCTCGCCGGTCGTCTCCTCGCAGATGTCCGCGAGCACGACGGTGGCGCCCTCCGCCGCCAGCCGGCGCGCACTGGCCAGGCCGATGCCGCTGGCTCCGCCGGTGACGACGCAGACGCGGCCGGCGAGCCGCTGGGTCAGGTCGATGCTCGTGTCGTGGTGGCTCATGGTCGTCCCCTCGTCTCAGTCGGTGGTGGCGATGAAGATGGTCTTGGTGTCGGTGAAGGCGTCCAGGGCGTGCGGCCCGAGCTCACGACCGAGCCCGGACTGCTTGAAGCCGCCGAACGGGGTGGAGTAGCGCACCGAGCTGTGGCTGTTGACGGCGATGTTGCCGGCCTCGAGCCCGCGGCCGACGCGCATCGCCCGCCCCACGTCCCGCGTCCAGATCGACCCGGACAGCCCGTATGCCGTGTCGTTGGCGATGCGCAACGCCTCCGCCTCGTCCCGGAACGGCAGCACCGAGATCACCGGACCGAAGATCTCCTCGGTGAACGCGGGGTCGGTCTCGGACCGGGTGCGGAGCACCGTCGGCGGGTGCCAGAAGCCTGGTCCCGGCGGTGCCGCACCCTGGATGAGCACCTCCGCGTCACTGACGTAGCCGGCCACGACGTCGCGCTGACCTGCGGAGATGAGCGGGCCCATCCCGCTCGCGTCCTCGCCGGGGTCGCCGCAGACGAAGCCCTGGACCGCGGGCTCCAGCAGGCCCAGGAACTCCTCCAGCACCTCCGCCTGCACCAGCAGCCGGGAGCGGGCGCAGCAGTCCTGGCCGGCGTTGTCGAAGGCCCCGCCGGGGGCGGCCGCGGCGGCTGCGGCCAGGTCGGCGTCCGCGAAGACGATGTTGGCGTTCTTGCCGCCCAGCTCCAGCGTCACCCGCTTCACCTGGTCCGCGCACCCGGCCATCACCCTCTTGCCCACCTCGGTGGACCCGGTGAAGACCACCTTGCGCACAAGCGGGTGGGTGACGAACCGCTCGCCGACGACGGACCCACGGCCCGGGAGCACCTGCAGCACCCCCTCGGGCAGCCCCGCCTCGAGCGCGAGCTCGGCGAGCCGCATCGCGGTGAGCGGGGTGAGCTCGGCCGGCTTGAGGACCACCGTGTTGCCGGCGGCCAGGGCCGGCCCGATCGCCCAGCCGGCGATCGGCATCGGGAAGTTCCACGGCACGATGACGCCGACGACGCCGAGCGGTTCGGCATACGTCAGGGCGACGCCGCCGTCCACCGGGATGGTGTCGCCGACCGGCCGCTCGGGCGCTCCCGAGTAGTAGTTGAGGACGTCCCGGACGTTGCCCGCCTCCCACCGGGCGTTGCCGATGGTGTGCCCGGCGTTGCGGACCTCCAGCGAGGCGAGCTCCTCGACGTGCTCGTCGACGACGGCGGCGAACCGTCGCAGTAGCCGCGCCCGGTCCGCCGGCGACACCTGGCGCCAGCTGCCGAACGCCCGGTGGGCGGCCTCGATCACCCGGTCGGTCTCCGCCTCGTCGGCCAGCTCGAGGGTGGTGATGACCTCCTCGGTCGCGGGGTTGACGACATCGGTCGTGCTCATCTGCTCAGGACCTCCTCGGGGTCGGGTGCGGGACCGTGGCCTGGGCCACGAGGGCGTCGAAGAGTCGGCGGTCGGCCGGGTTCTCCTCCGGGTGGAACTGCACCCCGACCGCCCAGCCGGGAGCGTCGGTGGGCTCCAGCGCCTGGATGACGCCGTCGTCCGAGCGCGCAGTGACGGTCAGCCCGTCGGCGACGCGGTCGACGCCCTGGTGGTGGTAGCACGGCGAGGACGCCTCCTCGCCCAGCACCTCGGCGATCCGCGAGCCTGGCTCGGTCCGGAAGCTCACCTCGCCGAAGACGCCCGGGCTCGGCTGGTATGCCGTGTGCCCCAGCCGCTCGGGCAGGTGCTGGTCGAGCGTGCCGCCCAGGGCGACGTTGAGCACCTGCACCCCGCGGCAGATCGCCAGCAGGGGGACCCCGCGATCCAGCGCGGCCCGTGCCAGCGCCAGCTCCGGGTCGTCGCGCACCGGCTCGGGCGCGGTGGTCGGGTGCGGCGCGGCGGCATACTGCCCGGCGTCCACGTCGGCCCCGCCGATCAGGACCAGGCCGTCGAGTACGTCCAGGACCGCGGGGTCGGCACCCACCGGCGGCAGCAGCACGGGGGCGCCGCCCGCCGAGGCCACCCCCTCGACGTACACGGCCGGGACGACGGCGGCCGGACGGCGCCAGACACCCCAGGCTGCCTCCTTGTAGTAGGTGGTCAGCCCGATCCGCGGTCGGCTCACAGGCGCTCGAACCCCCGCCGCAGCTCCCAGTCGGTGACCGCCGCGTCGAAGGCGGTGATCTCGACGTCCGCCATGTTGACGTAGTGGTCGACGACGTCCTGCCCGAACGCCGCCCGGGCCACCTCCGAGCCGGCGAACAGGTCGCGGGCCTCCCGCAGCGTGTGCGGCACGAGCGGTGCGTCGGACTCGTAGGCGTTGCCGGTCATCATCGGCTCCAGCTCCAGCTCGGCCTCGATGCCGTGCAGACCTCCGGCCATCATCGCCGCGACCGCGAGGTAGGGGTTGCAGTCGCCGCCGGGCACCCGGTTCTCCATCCGCGCCGCCGACCCCTCCCCGACGATCCGCACCGAGCAGGTCCGGTTGTCCTGCCCCCAGGCCACCGCGGTGGGGGCGAAGGACCCCTCGGCGAACCGCTTGTAGGAGTTGATGTTGGGAGCGTAGAAGAGGGTGAACTCGCGCATGGTCGCCAGGACCCCGGCGATGAAGTGGTCGTAGAGCGCGGTCCGCTCACCGTCCTCCCAGAAGACGGTGGAGCCGTCCAGGCCGCGCAGGGACAGGTGGATGTGGCAGGAGTTGCCCTCCCGCTCGTTCGGCTTGGCCATGAAGGTCAGCGATTGGTCCAGGTCCGCGGCGATCATCTTGGCGCCGGTCTTGTAGACGCTGTGGTTGTCGCACGTGGTCACCACGTCGTCGAAGAGGAAGCCGATCTCGTGCTGGCCGAAGTTGCACTCACCCTTGGCCGACTCGACCGTCATCCCCGCCTTCCACATGTCCGAGCGGATCCGGCGCAGCAGCGGCTCGACCCGGCCGGAGCCGACGATCGAGTAGTCGACGTTGTATTGGTTCGCCGGAGTGAGACCGGTATACCCCTTGGTCCAGGCCTCCTCGTAGGAGTCGCGGTAGACGACGAACTCCAGCTCGGTGCCGGCGACCGCCGACCACCCGTGCCCGGCGGCGCGCTCCACCTGTGAGGTGAGCATGGCGCGGGGCGACATGGGGACGGGTGTGCCGTCGGTGAGCGCCAGGTCGCACTGGATCATCACCGTGCGCTCCAGCCAGGGGATCCACCGGATGGTGTCCAGGTCGAGGGTGAACTCCATGTCGCCGTAGCCCGCCTCCCACGAGGAGATGGCGTAGCCGTCCACGGTGTTCATGTCGGTGTCGACCGCCAGCAGGTAGTTGCACCCCTCGACGCCGTGCCCGAGCGCGTGCTCGACGAAGTACGCGGCGTGGAGGTACTTGCCCTGCAGCCGGCCCTGCATGTCGGTGAAGGCGACGACGACGGTCTCGATGCTCTCGTCGGCGACACCGGCCCGGAGCTGGTCGACGGTGAGCATCCGCTCGCTGCGCGGGTGGGTCATCGCAGGCGTCCCTCGGCCTCGGTCAGCTGGTCGAACTCTTCCTCCGGCGCGGAGGAGACCAGGTGGTGGCGGCTGTAGAACCAGAAGTAGGCCACGAAGGCGACGAAGACCGCTGCGGTGATCCCGGCGGCGGTGCGGTCCACGATGAAGGTCGCGATGACCGCGACGACGCTCAGCGCCAGGGCGACGCCGGTGGTCACCACGCCGCCCGGCGTGCGGTAGCCGCGCTCCAGGTCCGGCTCGCGGCGCCGCAGCACGATGTGCGAGAGGTTGAGCAGGACGTAGGAGACGGTGGCGCCGAAGACGGCGATGTTGATGAGCAGGGCGCCGTTCTGGGTGAGCGCCGCGAGGAGGAAGCCGATGGTGCCGGGCACGACCAGCGCCACCCAGGGCGTCTTCCGGCTGCCGGTGAGCGACAGGAACCGCGGCAGGTAACCCGCGCGGGAGAGGGCGAAGAGCTGGCGCGAGTAGGCGTAGATGATGGAGAAGAAGCTCGCGATGAGCCCGGCCAGCCCGGCGTAGTTGACGAAGCCGGCGATCCAGGAGTCCTCGCCCAGCGCCGTCCGCAGCGCCAGCGGGAGCGGGTTGTCCGACTCGCGGACCGTCTCCGCGCCGGCGGAGCCCGGGATCAGCACCAGCATGAAGGCGGCGAAGACGAGCAGCACGCCCATCGCGACGATGATGCCGCGCGGCATGTCGCGCTTGGGGTCGGCCGTCTCCTCGGCCGCCAGCGGCACGCCCTCGACGGCGAGGAAGAACCAGATGCCGTAGACGAGGGCCGCGAGGGCGCCGGCGAAGCCGAAGGGGAGGAAGCCGCTGGCGCCGGCCGCGTCGGTGACGGCGATGTCGAAGAGGTTGTCGACCCGGAAGTGCGGCAGCAGCCCCACGACCGTGGCGACGAGCGCGAGCACGGCCACCACGGTGATGGCGAACATCACCTTGAGCGCCTCGCCGACGCCCCAGATGTGCAGCCCGATGAAGATGAGGTAGGCCACCAGGTAGACCGGCCAGGAGTTGGTCAGCCCGAACAGGCCGAGCGCCTCGACGTAGCCGCCGATGAAGACCGCGATCGCGGCGGGCGCGACGGCATACTCGATGAGCACCGCGACGCCGGTCGCGTAGCCGCCGAGCGGGCCCAGCGCGCGCCGGGCGAAGCCGTAGCCAGCGCCCGCCGTCGGCAGGGTGGAGGACATCTCCGCCAGGCCGAAGACCATGCAGGTGTACATCACCCCCATGAGCACCGTCGCGATGAGCAGGCCGCCCCAGCCACCCTCGTCCAGCCCGAAGTTCCACCCGGCGAAGTCGCCGGAGATGACGTAGCTGACGCCGAGTCCCGCCAGCAGCACCCAGCCGGCCGCCCCCTTCTTCAGCTGGCGGTGCTGGTGGTAGTCGGCGGCGACGTCCTGGTAGTCGACCCTGCGCTTGGCCATGGAGAACCTTCCTGGGAGTCAATGGATCATCACTGGCCCATTGGGGATGGGACGAGTCTGTCGCTGCTCCGGCGCTCGCGTCAAGGGTGCGGGAGACCTACATTGGCGCGTATGCAGCGGCCTGGGATGCCGCGGGTCGGTCCGGTCCGCAGCGGCAACGTCTTCGAGGAGACGATGGAGCACCTGCTGCGGCTGCTCCGGCTCGGCACCTTCCCCCCAGGGTCGAAGCTGCCGGCCGAGCGCGAGCTCGCCGAGTCGCTGCGGGTCTCGCGCACCACGCTGCGGGACGTCCTCGCCCAGCTGCAGGAGGCGGGCTACGTCCGGGTGGAGCGGGGGCGGTACGGCGGCACCCGGGTCACGGAGGAGCCCCCGCCGCGTGCCGGTCAGGGGCCGCTGGACGCGAGCGACGTGGAGGACCTGCTGACGCTGCGGCTCATCGTCGAGCCCGCCGCCGCCGGCCTGGCGGCCCGGCGCGAGCTCTCCGCCGCCGAACGGGGCCGGGTGGAGCAGGCCGCGGCGGACTGCGCCGCGGCGACGGTGGAGCAGTACCGCCCGTTCGACGCGCGCTTCCACCTCGCCCTGGCCGAGCTCAGCGGGTCACCGAGCCTCGCCGGCGTGGTCGCGGACGTGCGGGACCGGGTCAACGCGATGCTGGACCGGATCCCCCTCATCCCCCCGAACCTGGCTCACTCGACCGAGCAGCACCAGGCGGTCGTCGCAGCCGTCCTGGCGGGTCGACCCGCTGCCGCCGACGAGGCGATGCGCGAGCACCTGGAGGGCACCGCGGCCCTCCTGCGCGGATTCCTCTCCTGACGCCGTCGCCCGGCGTCGGAGGCGAGGCCCGCTCCGGCGGGGCGCGCGGTCAGCGCTCGTAGCGGCGGGGCCTGGACTGGGGGCGCTGGCGGCTGAACTCCCCACCCTCACGACCGCCGTACGGCCGCCCGTGATCGGCATACTCCTCGCGCACGTAGACGAAGGTCTGGTCGCCGCAGGTCACAGTGGCGCCAGTGCGCAGCACGATGCCGTCGTGGGCCGGTGCGCCACCGACGCTCGCGACGTCCTCCACCGCGTGCAGCAGGTACTCGTCGGTGGTCGCGTCGCGACGGATCTCGGCGTGCCGCGCCGCGAGACCGGGGACGACGACGTCGTTGTCCGGCGCGGAGCCGATGGTGGTGGTGCCGCGCCGCAGCGGCGCGACCAGCCGCGGTGCGCCCTGCTCCGGGCCGGGCGGTCGGTAGTAGACCAGCCGGGGCTCGCCACCCCCGAGCGGGTCGTGGGTGGTGGTGACCCGGCGTCGCCGCAGCCGCGCCACGGTCGGTGCGAGGGGCCACGGCGTGCCGGGCGGGAGCAGGTCGGCGAGCGAGGGGCCGTCCGTCCGCGCCGCCCGGAGCAGCCGCAGCGCGGCGCGCCGGTCCCGCACGGCGACGTGTCGCGAGCCGGTGACGGCCCGGTCCAGCAGACGCGACCGGACCTGCCCGAGCGACAGCACCGGACCGTCCGGACCCGCGATCGAGACGGTCAGGCCGGCGTCCGCCGCCGCCGCGGCGATGTCGGACACGATGTCCGTGGCGGCGCGGCGCCCCAGCCCCAGCGGCACCCCGCCGAGCTCGTCGAGCTGGACCTGCAGCTCGGTGCCGGTGCCCTGGACGGTCGCCGAGAAGTGCTCGGACGGTCGACCGTCCGTCTCCGGCACCGAGATCGTCAGCCGGAGGTCCGCGTCGATGTGCAGCTGCCCCATGACGTCGGTCAGGCTGCGCCGTGCTCGCGGTCCTCGGTCGTGATCCGCAGCGTGCCGTCCAGCTTCCAGGTGGCGCGAGGAGCGTCCGGACCCGTGTCGCGGGGGACCTCCACGGCCATGTCCTGGAAGGTGTAGTTGATCGCCGCACCCTGCCCGGTGAGGTAGTTCCACATCTCCTTGCCGAGATCGGTCCACGACACCTGCTGGCCGTCGGTCCCGGTCATCTGTCCCTGGTTCTCGGTCATCATGCGCCTCCTGGCATCGGGTCGGACGAGGTGCCCGGACCCTGGTGGAATGCCTGTCAGTCTTGACCCGGTGCACCGCGTTGACAAGCGGAAACGGGTGAGACAAAGGCAACACCACCTTTCCCGCCGACGGTGAATCCGCAGCCCCCTCTCCGCCCGTAGTTCAGGTGAGGGCGGAACACGTCCGCCCCGAGCTGCGATGAAGGAGCACCCCTCATGCGGAAGGTCACAACCACCAGCGCCATCGCCCTGATGGCCGGCGCCAGCACCGTCGCCCTCGCCGGTCCGGCGATGGCGGACAACCACGAGGCGAGCGTCTCCGTGCTGCACGCCGTCCCCGGCCTGACGGTCGATGTCTACGTCAACGGCGAGGAGACGGTCCCCGACTTCGAGCCGGGCACCCTGACCGACCCGCTGACGCTGCCCGAGGGTAGCTACGACATCGCGGTGTATGCCGACGGCGACGACCCCGAGTCGGCCGAGCCGGCCATCTCCGCGGAGGGCGTGGAGGTGCCGGGCGGGGCGAACGTCACGCTCGCCGCACACCTGGCCGAGGACGGCACCCCGATGCTGTCCGCCTTCGCCAACGACACCTCGATGCTGGACGCCGGTCAGGCCCGTCTGACCGTCCGGCACGCGGCGGCCGCGCCTGCGGTCGACGTGCGCGCCGGTGGCAGCCCGGTGGTCGAGGGCCTCACGAACCCGGGCGAGCAGGTGCTCGACCTCGAGGCCGCCATGGTGTCGGCGGACGTGGTGCTCGCGGGCACCGAGGAGGTCGTGCTCGGCCCGGCCGACCTCGACCTGATGGAGGGCACGAACACCATCGTGTATGCCTGGGGCTCCGCGGAGGACGGCACCCTGGACCTCGCGGTCCAGACCATCGACGGGCTGCACGGCGACCCGGGCGGCGTGCCGTCCGGGCAGGGAGGTCTGGCCGGCGCGGGGCCGGTCATGGCCATCCTGCTCATGGCTGGCGCTGCCGGCGCGGTGCTCGCCGGCAGCCGCCTGGTCCGTCGCGAGGCCGCCTGACCCTTGCATCGGACCCAGCCCCGCCGCGGCCGGATCGCTCCGGCCGCGGCGGCGGCTCTTCTCTGCTCCCTCGCGGTCGTCGCGGTCGCCCTGTGGGGGCTGCTCGGCGGTGGGCCGACGCCCGCCGCCGCGGACTTCGGGACCCCGGGCGCCGGGGTCGAGCGGCGCGATGCCGTGCCGTCGCCGGGTGTCGCCGATGCCCCTGCCGGGGCGACGCCCACCGCGGCGGCCAGGGCAGGTGCCGAGCGGCCCGGCACGCGCGAGGCGTCCGTCGAGGCCGCCGCGACGGACCGGGGTCCCCGCCCGGTCCGACTGCTCGCACCAGAGCTAGGGCTGGACGTCCCCCTCGATGCGGTCGGCGTGACCGGCGCCGGGCTGATGGAGATCCCCGAGGACGCCGACCGTGCCGGGTGGTACCGCCACGGGCCGCGGCCCGGCGACGCCGAGGGCTCGGCCGTCGTGGCGGGGCACGTGGACGACCGCGCCGGACCGGGCGCGTTCCTGGCGCTCACCCGCGCCGAGAAGGGCATGACCGTCAGCATCGTGCGCGAGGACGGCTCGCAGCTGGACTACACCGTCACCGCACGTCAGACCACCGACAAGAAGGAGCTTCGGCTCGATGACCTCTTCGACCGTGAGGGGCCACCCAGGCTGCAGCTGGTCACCTGCACCGGCGCCTGGTCCGAGCGTGCCGGGAGCTACTCCGACAACCTCGTCCTCACCGCGGTGCCGGCGACCTGACGCCGGCTCAGCCCGACCGGCGCAGCAGCAGCTGGTCGACGCCCATCCTGCCGGAGGCGAAGGTCCACGCCCCGCCCGCGAGGTAGAGCTCCCAGACGCGCGTCACCTCCTCGCCCACGAGGGCGAGCACGTCGGCGCGACGCTCCCGCAACCGCTGCTCCCAGGAGCGGATCGTCCAGGCGTAGTGCTCGCGCAGGGCCTGCACGCCGCGCAGCTCGAGGCCGGCCCGCTCCAGCAGCTCGATCGTCGTGCCGACCGGCCGCATGGACATGTCCGGGGCGATGAAGGACTCGATGAACGGCCCACCGCCCGGGTTCTTGCCCGGCCGGCTCATCTGCTGGACCAGCACGTGCGCGCCCGGGGCCGCCAGCCGGTGCAGCGTCGAGGCATACGTCCGGTAGTTCTTGTCACCGACGTGCTCGCCCATCTCGATCGAGGCGACCGCGTCGAAGTCGGACTCGGGGACCTCCCGGTAGTCCTGCAGCCGCACGTCGACGCGGTCGGCCACCCCCTGCTCCTGCGCCCGGGCCTGCACGAAGGCCTGCTGCTCCCGGCTGATGGTCACCGCCACGACCCGCGCACCGTGCTCCCGCGCCGCGTGGAGGGTGAGCGACCCCCACCCGCAGCCGACGTCGACGAAGCGCTGGTCCGGGCGGGTGTGCAGCCCCAGCTTGGTGCAGACCAGCTCCAGCTTGTCGAACTGCGCCTGCTCCAGCGTGTATGCCTCGTCCTCCCGTCCCCGCACCAGGTCGGCACCGTCCTGGGTCACGTAGCCGCAGGAGTAGGCCATCTGGGAGTCCAGGATGAGCTCGTAGAAGTCGTTGGAGAGGTCGTAGTGGTGGCTGATCGCCGCGCGGTCCCGCCCCAGGCTGTGCAGCCGGCCCTTGACCACGGCCTGCGAGGCGGGCGGGGCCGGACGTGCCCCCAGCAGCCCCAGGTCCTTGGCGAGCACGCCCAGACCGGCGATGGCCTTCGCGCGCTCGGCCGGGCTCGGGCGGGGTTGCCGGCGCACCAGCTCGTCCCGCACGTGGGCCAGCGCGTCGCCGAGGTCGCCGTCGACCTCGACCTCACCGGTGACGAAGGCCTGGGCCGCCCCGAGCTCGCCCGGCGCCCACATCAGCCGGCGCAACGCCTGCGGCGAGCAGATCCGGACCGTGGGACTCTCAGCCGGGTCCGCCCCGGCGGTGGAGCCGTCCCAGGCGACCAGGTGCGCGGGCACCGTGCCGCCGGCGAGCGGCGCGAGGAGGTCGTGCAGACGTGGCGCGACGGGAGGTGCTGGCATGGAGCCGACCCTAGCGGGATCGGACTGCCCCCTCGCACCCAGTCGCCTAGGGTTGCGGCATGACCGAGGCGGCCAGCGGTGACGACCATGCGATCGCACTGGCGTGGGTGGACGGCGAGCACGACGTCCTCGAGCAGGTCTACCGCCGGTGGGCCGGACTGGTCCACGGCCTGGCCCGCCGCGCCGTCGGCCCGGACGAGGCCGACGACGTCACCCAGGCGGTGTTCGTGTCCGCGTGGAAGGGCCGGACCACCTACGACCCGGAGCTCGGCCCGCTGGGCGCCTGGCTCGTCGGGATCACCCGGCGCACGATCGCCGACCATCTGCGCGTGCGGCAACGACAGACCGCGCCGGCCACCCTCGCCGCGCAGACCCGCGTGGACGACGCCTGGTCCCAGGCCGACAGTGCCGATCTGCTCACGATCTACGAGGAGCTGGAGCGGATCGGAGACCCACAACGACGGATCATCCTGCTGGCCTATGTGGAAGACCTGACGCAGCGGGAGATCGCCGAACGGCTGGACCTGCCGCTCGGCACCGTCAAGACCCATACGAACCGAACCTTGGCTCGGCTCCGAACACTCCTCGGAGGTGCGCGATGACCGATGACCGGGCCGCCGACCGGCGGCCGACCGACGACCCGGGTCCAGACCGGGTCGAGGCGCTGCTGCGGCGTGCCGGATCGGTGGAGAGCGCGCCCCCGGACCACGTGTGGGCCAGCATCCGGGCCGAGGTCGACAGCTCGGTGCCGGAGATCTCCGGCGAGCCCGCCTCCCTGCGGCCGCGGGGTCCGCGGCCCGCCCGCTGGCCCCTCCTGGCGGCCGCTGCCGTCGGAGCCCTCGTGGCCTGGGTCGGCACGGCCGTGCTGGGCGGGGTCTCCGAGGACGAGGTGGTGGTGGCCGACGCCACCCTGGAGGACCTCCCCGAGGCCGGCGCCGCGATCGAGGGCACGGCCGAGGTGGTCACCGTGGACGGCGAGCGTCGGCTGCGGCTGCAGCTGGCCGAGCGCCCGGACGCGGGAGAGGGTTATCTCGAGGTGTGGCTGCTGCGCCCCGACGTGAGCGGCATGGTCACTGTCGGCGTCATCTCCGGGACCGAGGCCGAGTTCGCCCTGCCGGACGGCGTCGACGTGTCGGAGTACCCCGTGGTGGACATCTCCCGGGAGCAGCTCGACGGCGACCCGACCCACGGGGGCCGGAGCGTGGTGCGCGGTGAGCTGAGCGAGGCGTCCGCCGGACCGCACGGTCCTCCGCCACGGGACTGACCCACGTCCCCCGAGCACATCCACCCACCTGACCAGGAAGGCACGACCATGACCGAGCAGCACGACTCCAGCCCGTCCGACCCGGCGACCGTCACCGACGACCCCGAGGCGGTCGCCAAGGCGCACGAGGTGATGTCCGGCATGGACATCGCCATGCTCACGACCGTCGACTCCAGCTCCGGCGACGGGAGGCTCACCAGCCGTCCGCTGTCCACGCAGGTGCACGAGGAGGACGGCGACGTCCTCTTCCTCGTCCGCGCCAGCAGCGCGGTGGCCAGCGACGTGCGCGCCCACCCGCACGTCAACGTCGCCTACTCCTCGATGAAGGCGTGGGTGTCGCTCGCCGGCACGGCGAGCGTCATCGACGACCGCAGCCTGGTCCAGCAGCTCTGGTCCAAGGGTGCCGACGCCTTCATGGACGGTGGCCCGGAGAACCCGGACAACGTCGTGCTGAAGGTCAGTGGCGACACGGTGATGTACTGGGGCGGCGACTCGCTGGTCGGGACCGCCGTCGACACGCTGAAGATGATCACGGGCAAGGGTGACCAGCAGGACGCCGGCCCCACCGTCGTGGAGCTGCCGTGAGCGACACCCTCCGTCCCGCGCGTCTCGGCGCCGGCCGCTGGCTGGCCTCGCTCGCCGCCACCGGCGTCGCCTTCGGTGCGCTCGACGCCCTGTGGCTGGGCGTGCTCGCCAAGGAGAAGTACGCCTCCAGCTTCGGGTCGCTGATGGCCGACCCCGTCAACGTGCCTGCTGCCGCCGCCTTCTACGGCATCTACACCGTGGGCCTGACCCACTTCGCCACGGCACCCGGCGTCGCGTCCGGCAGCGTCGCCCGGGCCGCGGGCCAGGGTGCGGCGCTCGGCCTGGTGGCCTATGCCGCCTACGACCTCACCAGCCTGGCCGTGATCGAGGGCTTCCCGGCCGACGTCGTCCCGCTGGACCTCGCCTGGGGCGCCGTCGCCAGCGGGGTCGCCGCGGCCGTGGCCACCGCGGTCCTGCGCCGACGGAGCGACCGATGAGCGTCCGGGCCCAGCAGCTGCTGGTCACCCTCGCCGCCGTCCTGTGGATCGGCGGGACGCTGATCGGCACCGGCGCCGTGGCCGGCGGCGGGGTCGAGACCCAGGGCGGCGGGCTGTTCTCCGACAGCGCCACGCTCATCGCGCCCCAGGGGCCGGCCTTCTCGATCTGGTCGGTCATCTACCTCGGGCTGGCCGGGTATGTCGTGTGGCAGTGGCTCCCACGCGTCGCGGACTCCCGCTGGGCGAGGGTCACGCGTGCCCCCGCGGCGGCGGCGATCGCGCTGAACGGCCTCTGGCTGCTCGTCGTCTTCGCCGGGTGGGTGTGGCTGTCGGTCATCGTCATGATCGGCATCGTGGTCTCGCTGGGGTGGATGCTGCGGACCACCAGCGGGCTGGACCGGCAGGGATGGGGCGCCGACGTCTGGGTCTCGGCCACGTTCGGGCTCTACCTCGGCTGGATCTGCGTGGCCACCTGCGCCAACATCGCCTCGTGGCTGGTCGGCCTCGGGGTCCCCGCCGACGGCACCGCGTCGACCTGGATCACGGTGGCGGTGCTGGCCGTGGTCGTGGGCATCACCGCCCGGCTGCTGCTGCGCACCGACCAGCGCCTCTTCCGGCTGGGGCTGGCCGCCGCCGTCGTGTGGGGCACCGCCTGGGTGTCCTCGGGACGGCTCACCGGTGAGCTCCGGTCCGAGGTCGTCGGCATCGCGGCCGGGGTCACCGCCCTCGCCGTCGCGGGCCTGGGCCTGTGGGCCGTGGCCCGCCGGTCGTCCGACCTGTCCGCCCCCTCCGACCTGCACGAAAGGCATCCTGCGTGAGCGACCTCCGACCCACCGCCGCCGTGATCGGGGCCGGCATCGCCGGCCTGAGCGCGGCATACCACCTGCGCCGCACCCACCGGGTGCTGCTGCTGGAGGCCGACGAGCGGCTCGGTGGGCATGCCGACACCCACGACGTCCGCACGCCGGACGGCGAGGACCTGTCGATCGACTCCGGCTTCATCGTCCACAACGACCGGACCTACCCGGTGCTGCGGCAGATCTTCGCCGAGCTCGACATCCCCACCCAGGAGACGGAGATGTCGATGTCGATCACGTGCGACGAGTGCGGGCTCTCCTTCGCCGGCGCCAAGGGCCTGTCGGGGCTGCTGGCGCAGCCGGGCCGGATGCTGGACCGTCGCTACCGCCGCCTGCTGCGGGAGGTGCCCCGCTTCCACCGGGCCGCGGTCGCCGAGCTCGCCTCAGCCAGGGCCGGGGAGGCACCCCCCATCACCTGGGGCGGCTTCCTCGAGCGGGAGGCCTTCGACCCCTACTTCGTGCAGCACTACGCCATCCCGCTGATCTCCTGCGTCTGGTCCTCGGGGCACGACGACGCCGCGGCCTACCCCGCCCACCACCTGTTCGAGTTCCTCGACCACCACGGTCTGCTCACCATCGGCGGGTCGCCGACCTGGCGCACGGTCGTCGGAGGCAGCCGCGTCTACGTCGAGCGGATCCGTGCCGCGCTGCACGCCGCCGGCTCGCAGGTCCGCACCTCGGCCCCCGTCACCGGGGTCCGCCGGCACGCCGACGGTGTCGAGGTTCAGGTGGGCGGTGCGCACCCGGTGACCGAGCAGGTGGACCAGGTGGTGGTGGCCACGCACGCCGACGTCGCGCTGCGGCTGCTGACCGACGCGACCGAGGAGGAGCGGGCCGACCTGGAGGCCATCCGCTACTCGGTCAACCCGACCGTGCTGCACACCGACCCCGAGGTGCTGCCCACCGCGCGTCGGGCAAGGGCCTCGTGGAACTACCGGCTCACCGGCTGCACCGCCAGGGACGACCGCGTCCTGGTGAGCTACTGGATGAACAACCTGCACCGGCTGCCGGCCGACGTGGGCGCCGACTACGTCGTCACCCTCAATCACGTCGGGCGGGTCGACCCCGCGCAGGTCCTGGTCGAGCGCGAGTACGCCCACCCGGTCTTCACGCACCAGGCGATCGAGGCCGCCGCGCGGCTGCGCTCCGCCGGTGGTCCCCGCCTCGCCTTCGCCGGGGCGCACCTGGGCTGGGGCTTCCACGAGGACGGCGCACGATCCGGCCTGCAGGCGGTGGAACGGCTCGAGGGCGACCGGGCGCTCGACGGAGTCGCATGAGCTCGCGCCCCTCCGACCCGCCGTTCGAGCCACCACCGGTGCCCGCGCTGGTGGTGGGCACCGTCGCGCACACCCGGCACCGTCCGGTGCATCACGCGTTCCGCTACCGCACCTACCAGTGGCTGGTGGACGTCGACGAGCTCCCGCAGCACCAGGGACCGCTGCGCTGGATCAGCGGCTTCGACGCCGCCGACCACCTCGACTCGGGGCGGCTCGGCGGCGGGATCCGGGGTGACCTGGAGCGCTTCCTCGCCCACCGTGGCGTGCAGCTGCGCCCGACCGACCGGGTGCTCATGCTGGCCAACGCCCGCGTCCTGGGTTATGTCTTCGACCCGCTGACGGTCTTCTGGTGCCTCGACCCCGACGACGGCGTGCGGGCCGTGGTCTTCGAGGTGCACAACACCTACGGCGAGCGCCACGCCTACCTGCTCGACGTGGACGGCACGGGGCGGTCGGGCATGGACAAGGCGTTCTACGTCTCGCCGTTCAACGACACCCGCGGCCGGTATGCCGTCTCGCTCCGGCTCACGCCCCACCGGGTCGTCGTGAGCGTGGGGCTGGACCGCGACGACGAGCGGGTGCTCACCGCCGTGACCGACGGCGTGCCCGAACCCGCCACCGGGCGTGGCATCCGGCGCGCGGCGTTGCGGCACGCCTTCATGCCCCAGGTCGTCACGTTGCTGATCCGCTTGCACGGTCTGCGGCTGTGGCGCAAACTCCCCATCCAGGACCGCCCGACCCACCCGAAGGAGGCCGTCCGATGAACGGACCTGCGCCGATCCCCGTCCGCACCCACCCCGTCGGCCGCGCCAGGGCGGCGGCGGCCCGCACGGTCATGGACCAGGTGCTGCGGAAGGTGGACGTCGACGTCCTGACCGACCCCGCGAGGGCGACCGCGGGCCGGCCGGCGATCGTCATGCACGACCCGGACAGCTTCTACGCCCGATTGGGCGCCTCGCACAAGGTCGCCGTCGGGGAGGGCTACACCGAGGGTGACTGGAGCCCGGCGCCCGGGCACGACCTGGCCGCCGTGCTGCGGCCCTTCGCCGAGCGGCTGGGCGACGGTCTGCCGCGCCCGCTGCGCGCGATGCGGCACCTCGCCGACCAGGCGCTCCCGCGCTCCACGCGCAACACCCTGACCGGCTCGCGGCGCAACATCGAGGCGCACTACGACCTGTCCAACGAGATGTTCGCGGCCTTCCTCGACCCGTCCATGACCTACTCCTGCGCGCTCTTCGACGAGAACGAGCCGTGGGAGGACCAGACGCTCACCGACGCCCAGCTGCGCAAGACGGACGCCGCCCTGGACCGGGCCGGCGTCGGGGAGGGCACCCGGTTGCTCGAGATCGGCACCGGCTGGGGCACCCTGGCGATCCGGGCGGCCGAGCGCGGTGCCGAGGTCGTGACGATCACCCTGTCCCGGGAGCAGGCGGCCTACGCCGAGAAGCGCCTGGCCGAGGCGGGGCTGAGCGACCGGGTCGAGGTGCGGCTGCAGGACTACCGCGAGGTGGACGGGGACTTCGACGCCGTCGTGTCGATCGAGATGGTCGAGGCGGTCGGGGAGGAGTTCTGGCCCACCTACTTCGGGACGATCGACGACCGGCTGGCCCCCGGGGGCACGGCCGTGGTGCAGGCGATCACCCTCCCGCACGAGAGATACCTGTCCACCCGCAACACCTATGGGTGGATCCAGAAGTACATCTTCCCCGGAGGTGCGCTGCCCAGCGTCCAGGCCGTCGAACGCGCCTGCGCCGGGCACACCGCCCTCCGGGTGCGCTCGGTCCACGCCTTCGGCCAGCACTACGCCGAGACCCTCCGCCGCTGGCGGACGGCCTTCCTGGCCGCCTGGCCGACGGTGGAGGAGCTGGGCTTCGACGACCGGTTCCGGCGGATCTGGGAGTTCTACCTCGCCTACTGCCAGGCGGGCTTCTCCGCCGGCGCCCTGGACGTCGACCAGATCGTGCTCGACCGCCCGCCGCGCGGGCCGGTCGCCGCCGGCTGAGGTGCCCTGACCCGTGCCCCGCGAGTCACCCTGGCGACTGAACCCGCTGACCGAGCTGCGGGCCTTCCTGCGCGCCGCCCTGGTCACGCCGGTGCCACGGGACCACCGGGACCCCGCCCCGGTGCTCCGGCGCCGACGGCTGGTCTCCGGGGTGACCCTCGTCGTGGGTGCCGTCGTCCTGTGGTGGTCGTTGCGGCTGCCGCCGGGGGACCCGTGGTTCTACGCCTGGACCACCGTGCTGGCCGGGCTGTGGGTCGGTGGCGCCTTCCTGTCCGGCCGGCTCTACCTGGGTCGGGGACACACCCGGGCGGGAGACTACGCCCGGCCGGTGGTCCAGTCGCTCGCCCTCGGGCTGCTGCTGCTGGTGGTCTTCCTCGGTGGCGCCCTCCTCGTCGGCCAGATCCCCTGGTTGGCCGGTCCGGTGAACGACCTGCTCGACCACGTCCGCTTCGCCTCGGTCCCGATCGTGCTGGTCATCACCGTGATGAACGGGGTGGCGGAGGAGATCTTCTTCCGCGGTGCGCTGTATGCCGCCATCCCGCAGCGGTGGACCGTGCCGGCGACCACGGCGCTCTACGCCCTCGTCACCATCGGCTCCGGCGTCCCGCTGCTCGTCTTCGCCGCCGTCCTCCTCGGTCTCGTCTGCAGCCTCCAGCGGCGGGTGACCGGGGGGATCCTCGGCCCGGCCATCACCCACATCACCTGGTCCGCAGGCATGCTCCTGCTCCTCCCGCCCCTCCTCGAGATCGTGAGCTGAACGATGAACGACGCCACCGACACCCCCCGCCGCGCCCTGGTCACCGGGGCCACCGGCTACATCGGCGGGCTGGTCGTGCCGCTCCTGCTGGAGCGCGGGCATACCGTGCGCGTGCTCACCCGCTCCCCGGACAAGCTGCCGGACGAGTGGTCCGGTCGGGTCGAGGTCACCGAGGGCGACGCGACCGAGCCGTCCGACCTCGCGCGGGCGCTGGACGGGGTGGAGCTGGCCTACTACCTCATCCACTCGATGGACGGCTCCGGCGACTTCGTCGAGCGGGACCGCCGGCTCGCCCGCGAGTTCGGCCGCGCGGCCCGGGAGGCCGGGGTCGGCCGGATCGTCTACCTGTCCGGCCTGCATCCCCAGGGCAAGCTGTCCAAGCACCTGGCCTCCCGGGTGGAGGTGGGGGAGATCCTCATGGCCTCCGGGGTGCCGACCGCGGTGCTGCAGGCGGCGACGGTCATCGGGTCCGGCTCGGCCAGCTTCGAGATGCTGCGGCACCTGACCAAGCGGCTGCCGGTCATGGTGGCCCCGAAGTGGCTGAAGAACCGGATCCAGCCGATCGGCATCGACGACGTGCTGCACTACCTCGTGTCCGCCGCGGAGCTGCCGCGCGACGTCAACCGCACCTTCGACATCGGTGGCCCCGACGTCCTCACCTACAAGGCGATGATGCAGGGCTTCGCGGAGGAGACCGGACTCGCGCACCGGCTGATCGTCACCGTGCCGGTGCTGACCCCGTGGTTGGCCAGCCACTGGGTGGGTCTGGTCACCCCGGTGGACGCCGGCGTGGCCAAGCCGCTGGTCGGGTCGCTGGTGCACGAGGTGGTCTGCCAGGAGAGCGACCTGGGCGAGCTCGTCGGCGTCCCGCCGGGCGGCCCCACGCCCTACCGGCAGGCGGTGCGAGAGGCCGTGGCCCACAGCTGACCCCGGCCGCACCCGCCCGGCACGTCCGCGGACTTCGTGGACGGGGGTGCAGCGCTGACGGCGCACACCGCACGTCGAGGCTGGCGGGTTTGAGGGTGCCCCTGTCGGTGCCACCCCGTAGGGTCTGACGAATGATCCGCTTCGAGGGCGTGACCAAGAGGTATGCCGACGGCGTCACGGCGGTCGACGACCTCAGTCTGGAGGTTCCCCAGGGCGGTATCACCGTCTTCGTCGGGCCCTCGGGCTGCGGGAAGACCACCAGCCTGCGGATGATCAACCGGATGGTGGAGCCCACCGAGGGGCGGATCCTCATCAACGACCAGGACGTCGCGGCCCGCAAGCCCGCGCAGCTGCGCCGCTCGATCGGCTACGTCATCCAGCACGCCGGCCTGTTCCCGCACCGCACGGTGCTGAAGAACGTCATGACGGTCCCCCGCCTCATCGGGTGGGACCAGGCCCGGGCCCGCTCGGCCGCGATGGAGGCGATCGAGAAGGTCGGGCTGACCGCCGACCAGGCCGAGCGCTACCCCGCCCAGCTGTCCGGCGGCCAGCAGCAGCGCGTCGGGGTGGCCCGGGCGCTCGCGAGCGACCCCGAGGTCGTCCTCATGGACGAGCCGTTCAGCGCCGTCGACCCGCTGGTGCGGATGGACCTGCAGGCGGAGGTCAGGCGGCTGCAGCGCGAGCTCGGGATCACCGTGGTCCTGGTCACGCACGACATCGACGAGGCGATCGGCCTGGGCGACCACGTCGCGGTGCTGCGTCAGGGAGGGAGGCTGGCGCAGCTGGCGACACCCGGTGAGCTGCTGCGCGAGCCGGCGGACGACTTCGTCGCCAGCTTCGTCGGCAAGGACCGTGGCTATCGCAAGCTGGGCTTCACCGGGGCCGACCTCGACCCGGCGCCGGAGCAGACCGTGCGGCTCGGCGAGGACGTGCCGACCGGGCGAGGGTGGGTCCTCGCGGTGGGTGAGGGTGGCGAGCCGCTCGGCTGGGTGGACCGGCACACCTCGGGTGGCCCCGTGGGCGAGGACGAGCTGCACCGGATGGGCTCGCTCGCCGAGGTCGGCGACAGCGCCCGGGTCTTCCTCGACGCCGCGCTGTCCGCCCCCTCGCGACGCGGGGTGGTCGTCCAGGACGGCCGGGTGATCGGCACCGTCTCGGCCCAGCAGGTGGTCGACTCCCTGGAGCGCACGTGATCGGCGGCGTCGCCTGGTCCACGGTGGGGGAGCTCGTGCTCAGGCACCTCTACCTCGCCGGGCTCCCGCTGCTGCTCGGGCTCCTCATCAGCCTCCCGCTGGGCTGGCTGGCGACCCGCTACCGCTGGCTGGCGCCGCCGATGATCGCCGGGACCGGCCTGCTCTACACCATCCCCTCCCTCGCCCTCTTCATCCTGCTGCCGCTGCTGCTCGGCACCCGGGTGCTGGACGACGCCAACGTCCTGGTGGCGATGACGCTCTACACCATCGCCCTGCTCACCCGCACGGTCGCGGACGGCCTCGGGTCGGTGCCGGGCGCGACCCGTCAGGCCGCGACCGCCATGGGCTACGGCGAGCTGCGTCGCACCCTCGTCGTCGACCTGCCGCTCGCCGTGCCGGTCATCACGGCGGGCCTGCGCGTCGCCGCGGTCAGCAACGTCTCCATCGTGTCGGTGGCCGCGCTGATCGGGGTGAGCCAGCTGGGTCAGCTCTTCACCGAGGGGTTCAACCGCAACGACATGGGCCCGATCCTCGTCGGCATCGGCGCCTGCGTCGCCCTGGCTCTGGTGCTGGACGCGGGCATCGCGGCGCTCTCCCGGGTGCTGACGCCGTGGCTGCGGGCGGGGGCGGCCCGATGATCTCGCTGACCTGGCAGTGGCTCACCGACCCGGCGACGTGGACCGGGCCCGGTGGCATCCTCGCGCAGAGCGTGACCCACCTGCGGATCTCGGTCATCGCGCTGGCGCTCGCCGCGCTCGTCGCGGTGCCGGTCGGCCTCTTCATCGGCCACACCGGGCGCGGCCGCTGGCTGGCGATCAACGTCGCCGGTGCCTTCCGCGCGATCCCCTCGCTGGGGGTGCTCTTCGTCGCGACGCTGATCCTGCTGCCCCGGCTGAGCGGTGACCTGGCCTTCGAGCTGCCGGTCATCCTGGTCCTCGTGCTGCTGGCCGTCCCACCTGTCCTCTCCGGCACGTATGCCGGCGTGGAGGCGGTCGACCCGGCGGCCCGCGACGCCGCGCGAGGCGTCGGGATGACGGAGTCGCAGATCCTGTGGCAGGTGGAGGTGCCCGCCGCGCTGCCGCTGGTGCTCTCCGGCCTGCGCTCGGCGATGCTGCAGATCATCGCCACGGCGACGATCGCCGCCATCGTCGGGATCGGCGGGCTGGGCCGCTACCTCATCGACGGCCAGGCCTCGCGGCAGTACGAGGTGATGGCCGGCGGGGCCATCGTCGTGGCCGCGCTGGCGCTGCTGGTGGACCTCGTCATGGCCGGGATCCAGCGGGTCGTCGTCTCCCGCGGCCTGGTCGAGGCCAGAGCGGGGTGACCGGCCGGCAGCATCGTGGACCGTGACCAGATCGTGACCCGCGCGGAGGCATACCCGTGACGGGCGAGATGTTCGACCTGACCAGAGAGCGCACCCGACCGGGAGGACCCCATCGTGCGACGTAGCACCCTCATCACCCTTGCCCTGAGCGCAACCCTCGGCCTGGCCGCCTGCGGCGGCGGGGGCGACCCGATGGACACCGGCGGGGGTGAGGGCGACGCCGGCGGCGGCGACGCCTCGAGCGCTCCCGGCAGCCTCACCGTAGGATCGGCCAACTTCCCGGAGAACGAGCTGCTCGCCGAGATCTACGCAGCCGCCCTGTCCGACGCCGGGGTCGAGGTCGACACCCAGCTGAACATCGGCTCCCGCGAGGCCTACATCGCCGGGATCCAGGACGGGTCCATCGACGCGCTGCCGGAGTACACCGGTGGCCTGGCCACCTACCTCAACCCGGAGATCACCGCGACCTCCTCCGAGGACGTGCTCGCCGACCTGCAGGAGAACCTCCCCGACGACCTGCAGGTGCTGGAGATCAGCGAGGCCGAGGACAAGGACTCGCTGGTGGTCACGCGCGAGACGGCGGACGAGCTGGGGCTCACGTCCATCGCCGACCTCGCCGACGACGCCGGTGACCTGACCCTCGGTGGTCCGCCCGAGTTCGAGACCCGTCCCAACGGGGTCGACGGCCTGGCGGAGGTCTACGGGCTGGAGTTCGGCGGCTTCCGCTCGCTGGCGGCCGGGGCCAACCTGACGGTGCAGTCGCTGGCCAACGGCCAGGTGGACGTCGCCAACATCTTCACCACCAACCCGGCGATCGAGGAGAACGACTTCGTCGTGCTCGAGGACCCGGAGTCGCTCTTCGCCGCGCAGAACGTCGTGCCCCTGATCCGCTCCGACGCGGTCAACCCCACGATCGAGGAGACGCTGAACGAGGTGTCGGCCGCGCTGAACACCGACAACCTCACCTCGATGATGGTGCAGGTGCAGACCGACGGCGAGGACCCGGCGGACGTCGCCCGGGAGTTCGTGGACGCCAACCTCGGGGGCTGAGCAGCGGCCGACCGCCGCTCACACCGCGCTGGCGTCCAGCTCGACCGGCCGCCCGCCCACGACCACCCCGTGCAGCGCCCACCCCTGCGGGAGCAGCGGTGAGGGCTTGGTGCTGAGGATCCCGGCCGGCACGTCGACGCGCAGGCCGACGGCCGCGGTCATCATGGCGGCGGCCGCGGCGGCCGACCACGCCTGCGGCCGGCAGGACGCCGGGTAGGGAGCGGCGCTGCGCCCCACGGCCTCCCCGGACAGCAGCTCGGGGAAGCGGCCCTGCGTGGCCCCGGCCAGTCGCAGCAGCGCCTCGATCAGCGTGTCGGCCTCGCGGCGGTGACCGGTGGCGGCCAGGCCCCGCAGGGCGATGGCGGTGTCGTGGGTCCAGACGGACCCGGTGTGGTAGCCGAGCGGGTTGTAGGCGGGGTTCTCCGACGACAGCGTGCTGATGCCGAAGGGCGTCAGCAGGTCGGGGCGCATGAGCCGTCGGGCCACGAGGGTGACCTCGTCCGGCGTGAGCAGCCCGGTCTCGAGCACGTGCCCCATGTTCGACCCCACCCCGTCGACCGGGCGGCCGTCGCGGTCCAGCGCCATCGCCAGGTAGGCGTCCTCGCCACTGCCGACCCAGAACCGCTCGCGCACGCGCGCGGACAGGGCGTCGGCCCACTCGCGCCAGCGTCGCCCGTCCTGACCGGCGACCGCCTCCAGCAGGTCCGCGGCGCCACGGGCCGCCTCGACGGCATACCCCTGTGCCTCCAGCAGGGCGATCGGTGCCGGCGCGACGGAGCCCTCCGCCGTGCGCATGGAGTCCCCGGAGTCCTTCCACCCCTGGTTGGCCAGGCCCGTCCCGGTCGTGTCGAGGTAGCGCAGGAAGCCGTCCGGCGACTCCGCCACCATCCGCTCCATCCACGACAGCGCGGCCCGGACGTGGGGCAGCAGGGGCTCGACCTGGTCGGTGGGGACGCCCCAGCGCCACAGGTCGTGGACCAGGCAGAGCCACAGCGGAGTGGCGTCCACGGTGCCGAAGTAGACGGGGGCCAGATCGATCTCGTGGTCGCGGAACGTCTCGCGGCGCACCTCGTGCAGGATCTTGCCCGCCTCGGCCCCGATGCTCGGGTCGTCGTGCCGGGCCTGGCGCCGGGCGAGGACGCGGGCCGTGCCCAGCGCGAGGCGGGGGGCGAAGGGGATGAGGAACCGGGCGGTCCAGATGGCGTCCCGCCCGAAGAGCGTGAGGTACCACGGGGAGCCGGCCGCGATGAACGAGTCCTCCGGGTGCTCCGGGTCGGTCTGGGCCAGATGGCTCAGGTCCGCCAGGTTGGTGGTCGTCGCGAGCTCCCACCGGGCGTCGGCGTCCAGCCGCGCCCCGGACAGGTCGCAGCGGCCCGGGCGGGAGTCGAACGAGGTCGGGACCCGCCTCTCGGCGGTGACGCGCACGCTCACCTGCGCCCGACCATGGGCAGGCAGGTCCAGGGCCCAGCGCAGCCGTGCCCCACCATGCTCGCCGAGCAGGCCGGTGTCCGCGGGTGGCGGCTCGGCGGTCACGGAGGTGAGGTGCCGACGGTCGCTCCAGCTCACCCGCTCGTGCTCCACGGCCGTCTCCAGCGCCGGGGAGGAGTCGGCGAGTCCGGACTTCACGCGGGACAGCGTCGCCCCGTCTCCGCCGACGTCCAAGGTGAGGTCGACGCGCTGGCCCGAGGCCGAACGGGACACCAGGTCGATCTGCTCGTGGAGCTCGTCGTCCCGCAGCACCCGGCGGCGGTGCACCTGGAGCGTGGGGTCGGGGGTCGGGCCGGACACGGCGCGGGCGACCCCGAGGAGCTCGGTGGTGTCGCCGCCCGAGTGGGACGCCACCGCGACGGGGCGCTCCCCGGCGACACGGAGGTCGAGCAGCGAGACGACGCGCTGGTCGTCGAGGAACCAGCCGGTGCCGGGAGCGCCGATCGTGCCCTCGCGGTCGCTGAGCACGGTGGAGGGGCCGTCCACCGCGATCTCCAGCTCATGGAGCCAGGGTTGTTGCGGCACCGGTTCCTCCTGACGTCGGGTCAACCCTTGACAGTAGGCGAGTCAGGGGTCCATGCTCACATCGAGCGGGTTTTGAACGTTCAAATCACGCAGGTCCAAGCCAACACGGCCACCCCGGTCGACGTCAAGGGAGACGCAGCATGTCGCGAGCCAGCGCCGCGCGCCGCGCCACGATCAACGACGTGGCGCAGGCCGCAGCCGTGTCCCGGCAGACGGTCTCCAACGTCCTCAACCGCCCCCACCTGGTGCGGGCGCAGACGCTGGAGCGGGTGCGGCTGGAGGTGGAGCGGCTCGGCTACCGCCCCAGCCAGGCGGCGCAGGGGATGCGCAGCCAGCGGGCGGGCGCCGTCGGGATCGAGCTGAACGCCGTCCACCGCGGCGCCTCGGACGTCGCCCAGCTCTTCCTCACCGAGCTGACGGTGGCGGCACCGCGCTTCGACGTGCACCTCGTGCCCTTCGCCGATGCCGGTACCTTCCCGGCGGTCGACGGCTACCGCGACATGGTCCGTCGTCGGCTGGTCGACGCCTTCGTGCTCTCCGACACCCATGTCGGTGACACCAGGCCGGGGTGGCTGCTCGACAGCGGCATCCCGTTCGCCGCCTTCGGCCGCATCTACGACCAGCCGGACCTCACCTGCTGGGCCGACGTCGACGGCGCGGCGGGCACCACCCAGGCGGTCGAGCACCTGCACGCCCGGGGCTACCGCACGGTCGCCTACCTGGGCTGGCCGCACGGACAGCCCGCGTCGGCCGTGGCGGACGCCCGCCGCGAGGGCTGGCGACGCACCGCCGGGTCCCTGGGCACGCTCGGACCGGAGAGCGCCTGCGAGCAGGACCTGGCGGACGCCGCCCTCGCGGCGGGCGCCCTGCTCGACCAGCTGCAGCCGGGGGACGCCGTCGTCTGCGCGTCCGACCTGCTCGCCCTGGGCGTCGTGTATGCCGCGTCCGCCCGGCGGTGGCGGATCGGACCGGACCTCGGGGTGGTCGGCTTCGACGGCTCGCTCACCGCGTCCCGGCACGCGCTCACCACCGTCCAGCAGCCGCTGGCGGACATCGCCGCAGCGGTGCTGCGACGGATCACCGACCAGCTGACCGGAGGCGCCGACGACCCCTCCGGTCAGCTGCTCGTCCCGACGTTGACCCCCGGCCCGTCCACGGACCGGTCGACGGCGACGGCATACATCCCCCTCCCCGCGCCGGAGCAGGACCACCGTCGGTGACCCCGGCGGTCCAACCAGGAAGGCACCACCCATGAAGCACATCACCCGCACCTTCGCCCTGGCCGCAACCGGGGTCCTGACGTTGAGCCTCGCCGCCTGCGGCGGCGAGGGCTTCGAGGACGACGGCGGAGGGGACGGCGAGGCCGGACAGTCCGAGGCCCCGGCGTCGGCCGACGGCCCGGCGAGCCTGCAGATGCTCATCGCCTCCTCCGGCGACGCCGAGACCCAGGCGGTCGAGGAGGCCGCCGCAGCGTGGGCGGAGGACAGCGGCAACACGGTGGACGTCACCGTGGCCTCGGACATGGGTCAGGAGCTGGCCCAGGGCTTCGCCGGCGGATCGCCGGCCGACGTCTTCTACCTGGACGCCGGCGCTTTCGCCACGAACGCCGAGGCCGGCAACCTGTACGCCTACGAGGCCGAGGACAACGACGACTTCTACGAGCCGCTGCGCGAGGCCTTCACCTACGAGGACCAGCAGTACTGCGCCCCGAAGGACTTCTCCACCCTCGGCCTGATCATCAACCAGAGCATGTGGGAGGAGGCCGGTCTCACCGAGGACGACCTGCCGACGACCTACGACGAGCTGGCGCAGGTGGCCGAGACGCTCACCACCGGGGACGTGACCGGGCTGGTCCTCTCGCCCGGCATCGACCGCGCAGGCGCCTTCGTGGTCGGCTCCGGGGGCTGGTGGATGAACGAGGACAACACCGCCCCGACGGCGAACACCCCGGAGGTCGTCGCCGGCCTGCAGGTGGTGCAGGACATGATCAGCTCGGGCTCGGCGGCCCTGTCCAGCCAGGTCGACACCGGCTGGGGCGGAGAGGCCTTCGGCACCGGCCGGGCGGCCATGACGATCGAGGGCAACTGGATCAAGGGCGCTATGAGCAACGACTACCCGGACCTGGACTACCTCGTGGCCGAGCTGCCCGAGGGCCCGGCCGGTCCGGGCACGCTGCTGTTCACCCAGTGCTGGGGCGTGGCGGCGCAGTCCGAGGCGCAGGCGCAGGCCGTCGAGCTGGTCAACTACCTGACCAGCGCCGAGCAGCAGATGGCCTTCGCCGACGCCTTCGGGGTGATGCCGTCCCGTCAGTCGGCCTCCGAGGACTACACCGCGGCCTACCCCGAGGACGAGGCCTTCATCGCCGGCGGTGACTACGGCCACGGCCCGATCAACGTCCCCGGCATCGCGGACGTGGTGGCCGACCTGAACTCCCAGCTGGAGAACATCGGCAGCGCCGACCTCGAGTCCGTCGTCGAGTCCTTCGACAGCAACGTGCAGGCGGTGCTGGGCCGGTGAGCTCCCGGGACCCGCAGCGCCAGCCGGTCGCGGGGTGGCTGTTCATCACCCCGATGCTCGTCGTCCTGGGGCTGTTCCTCGCCGCCCCGATCGTCATGGCGCTGTGGGTCTCGGTCTCGGACTGGACGGGCCGCGGGAGCCCGTTCTCCTCCGAGGTCAGCTTCGTCGGTGCCCAGCACTACCGCGACCTGCTCGCCACCGACGGTCTCGCGCGCCAGGACTTCATGACCTCGATGCGCAACACGTTCTACTACGTGCTGGGCGTGGTGCCGGCCCAGACCGTCCTCGCGCTGACCCTCGCGGTGATCGTCAACCAGCGCTTCCTGCGCGGGCGCACCTTCTTCCGCACCGCGTTCTACTTCCCCTCCGTCGTGAGCTCGGTGGCGATCTCGCTGGTCTTCCTCTTCCTCTTCACCGGCACCGGGGCGGTGAACCAGTTCCTCGGCCTGTTCGGGATCTCCGGACCCAACTGGTTCGCCGACTCGCGCGGCGTGCTGCACGTCGCCGGTGACGCCGTGGGTCTGTGGGACGCCTCCGCACCGCCCTCCGGCCTGGCCGGCACCGAGGTGCTGAGCCTGTCCCTGTGGGAGTGGCTCGCCGGACCGTCCGTCGCCCTGAGCGCCATCATGCTGCAGGTCGTCTGGACGACCGCGGGGACCTTCATGCTGATGTTCCTGGCTGCGCTGCAGGACCTGCCGGCCGAGGTCGACGAGGCGGCGATGGTGGACGGCGCCAACCGGTGGCAGCGGTTCATGAACGTCACGGTGCCGCACCTGCGGCCCACCATCCTGCTGGTCATCACCCTGGGCATCATCGGCACCTGGCAGGTCTTCGACCAGGTCTACATCATGACCGACGGCGGCCCGGCCAAGACGACGCTCACCCCGGCCTACCTCAGCTTCCAGACGGCCTTCGAGAACATCGACTTCCCGAAGGGCGCCGCCATCGCCTTCCTGCTGTTCGCCCTCATCTTCGTGCTGACCCAGCTGCAGCGCTTCCTGCTGCGGGACCGCGACGAGGCGCGCCAGCGCCGGGCCGAGCGGCAGCAGCGCCGGCAGCGACGGCATACCCCCGCCCGACCGACCTCGGAGGTGTCCGCATGAGTACGACGACCCGGACGGCTGCGCCGAAGACGAGCGCGCCCGCCGTCGGCGAGCGCGACACCTCGGTCAAGAAGGTGGTCGTGTATGCCGCGCTCATCGCCTTCGCGATCATCTACATCTACCCCTTCGTGGTCCAGCTGGTCACGGCGTTCAAGACCAACGCGGACGCGGTGGACCACCCGCTGTCCCTGATCCCGGACCCGTTCAGCCTGGACGCGTGGAACCGGCTGCTGGACACGCAGTTCCCGCTGTGGTTCACCAACTCGTTCGTCGTGACGATCTTCGTCACGGTGATGCGGGTGCTGTTCTGCTCGATGGCGGGGTATGCCCTCGCCCGGCTGAAGTTCTTCGGCCGGGACACCGTCTTCCTGCTGCTGCTGGCCGTGATGTCGGTGCCGGGCATCGTGCTGCTCATCCCCAAGTTCCTGGTCATCAACTACCTGGGCATCTACAACTCCTACCCGGCGCTGATCCTGCCGCTGGCCGTGGACGCGGCGGGCGTGTTCATCATGAAGCAGTTCTTCGAGCAGATCCCGCCCTCGATCGAGGAGGCCGCGCGGATCGACGGTGCCGGGCCGTTCCGGACCTTCTGGTCCGTGGTGCTGCCGATGGCCAGGCCGGCGCTCATCACGCTGACTATCCTGTCCTTCCAGGGGTCGTGGAACGAGCTGGGGCACTTCATCATCGCCACCAACGACTCGGACCTCTACACCCTCACGCGCGGGTTGGCGAGCCTGACCAGCGGTGGTCTGGGGTCCGGCAACCAGTTCCCGATCACGATGATGGCGGGCCTGCTCATGACCATCCCGTCGGCCATCGTCTTCATCTTCTTCCAGCGCTACTTCACCCAGGGCGCCAACGCCGGCGCCGAGAAGGGCTGAGCCGGGGCGAGGACCACGGACGGCGAAGGGCCGCCACCCCTGACGGGTGGCGGCCCTGTCGCGGACTCAGGCTGACTCGGCCTGATGCCTCACAGGCCGCTGACGCGGTCCTCGGGGGCGCTCAGGTCCGGGTTGGCCTCGAGGTAGTCGACCAGGTTGGCGAGGTCCTCCGGACCGCCGACCAGGTCGGTGCCCTCGGTGAAGGCGGTGAAGCTGTCGCCGCCCTGCTGGAGGAAGTTCAGGGTCGAGACCCGGTAGGTCTGATCCATCTCCAGCGCGACGCCGTCGAGCTGCATGTCGCTCACCTTGCCGCCCTCGGGCTGGCTGTCGTCCCAGGTGTAGGTGAAGCCCTCGGAGACGCCCAGCGCGAGGTAGGGGCGACCGCGGTCCGGGACGTACTGCTGCTCCAGGACCGCCTTGATCTGCTCGCCGGTCATGTCGATCGAGACCAGGATGTTGCCGAACGGCATCACGTTGTACGTCTCCTGGTAGGTGACCTCGCCCGGCGCCTCCTCGTTGCTGATCTGGTCCACCAGCAGGCTGGCCCGGACGCCGCCGACGTTCATGAACGAGATCTGCGCCCCGCCCTCGTCGTCGCCGTCGGTGCCCCAGAGGATGGAGTCGGCCACGAGGCCGGCCATCGGGGTCTCGATGCCGCGGTCACCGCCGGCGTCGCCGGTGATGTCCTCGGTCACGGTGCCGACCACCTCGCCGGCGAGCACGGCGGACCGCGCGACCCACTTGTCGACCACGCTGACCATCTCCGGGTCGTCGGTGATGGACTGCAGCACCAGGTGGTTGTCCGCCCGGGCCCGGTCACGCGTCACGTCACCGGTCTCCCGGGAGATGGTCAGTGCCGTCTCGGTGACCACCCGGCCGTACTGGTTGGCGCTGGTGACCAGCCGGTCGGCACCGGCCGGGTCCGGGATGGAGCACACGTAGGGCTGGTGCGTGTGGCCGGTGACCACCGCGTCGATGGCCGGGTCGAGGTTCTCCGCGATCTCGACGACCGGGCCGGAGATGCCCTCACAGCCGTTGAAGACGCCGGTCTGGTAGCCGCCCTCGTGCAGCAGCACCACGATCGACTCGACACCCTGCTCGCGCAGGCTGGCCGCCTGGGCGTTGGCCGTCTCGACCTCGTCCAGGAAGTCGACGGTGGACACGCCGCCCGGGCTCACCAGGGTCGGGGTGTCCTCGAGCGTCATGCCGATGAAGCCGACGTCGACGCCCTCGACCGAGCGCACCTCGGTGGCGGGCAGGATCGGCTCACCAGTCTCGTTGTCCACGACGTTGGCGGCCAGCCACTGGAAGTCCGCGCCGTCGTAGGGCTCCTCCTCGAAGCACCCACGCTCGGGGTGGCAGCCGCCGTTCTGCATCCGCAGCAGCTCCTCGACGCCCTCGTCGAACTCGTGGTTGCCGACACCGGAGATGTCCAGGCCCGCGACCTCCAGGGTCTCGACCGAGGGCTCGTCCTGGAAGAGACCGGAGACGAAGGTGGAGCCACCGATGAGGTCACCGGCCGCGACCGTCAGGGTCTGCTCCTCGAAGGAGCGGGTCCGCAGCGCATCCAGGGTGGCGGAGAGGTTGATCGCCCCGCCGACGAGGTTCTGGTCGGGGTCCTGCTCCGGGTCCAGGACGCCGTCCTCCTCCTCGATGTGACCGTGGTAGTCGTTGAACGACAGCATCTGCAGGACCATCTCGTCGACCCAGGCCGGCAGCGCGGCGTCCAGCGCGGCCGCGACGTTGTCGTCGTCGAGCGCGGCCGCACCACCGAAGAGGACGGCGCCCTGCGGCGACATCGCGTCGAGCGCGGCGAGGGTGGTCGCCGGGATGCCGCCCGGACGGCTGAGCAGCAGCGGACCCTCGTGGTATGCCGCGAACGCGCCGCCGCTGAGGGCGTCCGGGTAGTTCTCGCCGCTGGCGAGGTAGGCGACCGAGTCGTACTCGTAGGACGAGGCCAGGGCCACGGCCGTGGCATACCGGTCCGGGCCGAAGACCCGACTGGTGTCGGGCACCAGCTCGGTCACGGCCGCGACGACGTCGTCGGAGACGGCACCCGAGCCACCGAGGACGACCACGGAGGCGGGTTGCAGGTCGGCGATGACCTCGGCGGTGCTGTCCTGCAGCGTGTCCGGGTCGGTCAGCAGCATCGGGACGCCGTCGCGTCCGGCGCGGGCGCCACCGGTCAGCGCGTCCGGGAAGTCCTCGCCGGTCGCGAGGTAGAGCACCGGGAGTCCGGTCGGGAAGAGGCTCGCGAGCTCGGCCGAGGTGTCGTAGCGGTCCTCGCCGGAGATGCGCTCGACGTCGGCCCCGAAGCCCTCGAGCTCGGTCTCCACGTCCTCGGAGATCGCGGCCTCGCCGCCGACGACGATGATCTGGCTGGGTGCGAGGTCGGTGAGCGCCGAGGCGGTCGCGTCGGGGAGCTGGTCCTGCCTGGTGAGCAGCATCGGGGTGGGGAGACCCGCACCCTCGACGTCCGGCTCGGCCACGCCACCGGCGACACCCGACATCGACGCGGGGAGCTGGGCGCTCAACGCGTCCGGGAAGAGCTCACCGGAGGCGATCAGCACGGTGCCGGTGGCGTCCTGCGGGAAGGCTCGGGCGATCTCGGCGGCCGTCCCGTAGCGGTCAGGTCCGGAGATGCGCAGCACCTCCGTCGGGTCCTCGATCTCGGGGGCTGCCGGCAACGCCGACGGCGGGGCTGCCGGCGAGGTGGCGGCCACCGCGGCACCTCCGCTCACGAGCGCGGCCGCGGCGCCTGCGGCCACCAGGCCGCGACGCGCGAAGAGGGTTGGGTGGGACATGCGTTCAGATCTCCTCACGGGGTCGGACCGAGCTCGTCGTCGAGCTCGTCAACAGCAACGTAGCCCATACCTCACCGGCTCGACCCGGCGAGCGGGCTGCGGTCAGGTGAACGGCCCCTGGACAGCCGGGGAACGGTGATGAGGAGCGTGTGACTGATGTGATCGATGGGGTTCGTGGTGCACTCTTCGTCACGAGTTGGCAAACATTGTGCAGGTGGGGGTACCGCCCGGACGCCCCCCGACGTAGGCTTCCCACCAGCGTCGGGAGACCACATCGCGGTGTCGCTCGGCGCTACGCAGTGCTTACAGGCAGAATCGGTTCACATGCGGCGGCGCCTCGGCCCGCCGGGTCAAGGGGTTGACGGGCACATGGCAGGCAGCGGGGGATCTCGACGTCCCGGGGGAGCGCGGCTGCTCGCGTCGTCCATGCTCACCGGGGCGCTGGTGCTGTCCGGGACGATGGCCCTGGCGGACGGCGAGGACCAGACCGTCGTCGACCCGGCCGCACCCGCCACGCCCGCGGACGGGACCGACCAGATGGTGGTCGCCGCTCCCGACCAGGGCACCGACGAGAGCGGCACGACGGACCAGCACGGGTCCCCGTCCACCGGCACCGGCTTCCGCTACGGCGGGATGCCGGCCGGCCCGGCGACCCTGGTCACGCTCCCCGAGGACCCGGCATACCCGGTCCCCGAACCGCCGGAGAACGACGCTCTCCCGACCCAGGTGGACGAGGACACCAGCTATCAGGACCAGGTGTCCTGCGATCCGGAGGACCGCCCCGGGGTGACCGCCTTCGCGATGCTGCTGTCCGAGCACTACGGCCGGACGGCCTGGAGCGGTGCCCGCGCCTGCATCGACTACATGAGCCAGCATCACGACGGCCGCGCGCTGGACTGGTCGCTCAACGCCTTCGACCCGCAGGACCGCCGCATCGGCGACGCCGCCGTCACCTGGCTGACCGAGAACGACGGCGAGATGATGCGCCGCTTCGGGATCGAGTACGTCATCTGGAACGGCCTCATCTACATGAAGGACGACAACGCCTGGCGTCACTACGTCGGCGCGAGCCCGCACACCGACCACGTGCACCTGTCCTTCACCTGGGACGGCGCCATGATGCGGACCTCGTGGTGGACCGGGGTCGCGGTGACCGAGCCCGACCTCGGGCCGTGCGCCACGACATCGGCGCAGTATGCCGCGATCCACACCTTCCCCCGGTTCGAGGCGTGCTCCGACACGGCGATCGGGACGCCCTCCACCGAGTTCGGTCGGGTGCGCCCGGGTGAGGCCGGGCCGGGCGTCTCCATGCTGCAGACGGTGCTCGGGATCGAGCCGAGCGGGGTGCTGGACGAGGCGACCCGCACCGCGCTGATCGACTGGCAGACCGAGCACGACCTCCCGGCCACGGGTGTGGCCGACGCCGTCACCTACGCGGCGGCCCAGGGGATCGAGCTGGGCGAGGTGCCGGAGTCGGCGCTGGCGGTCCTCCCCGAGGACTGGCAGGTCTCGGAGTTCACCCCCTACCGGCGGACGACGCTCACCCAGGGTGCCGAGGGCAAGGCCGTGGTCGTCGTGCAGGAGGCCCTGGGCGCCGAGCCGGACGGTGTCTTCGGGCCCAAGACCGCCGAGGCCCTGGCCGCCTTCGAGGAGACCGTCCCGGTGCTGGCCGAGCAGGCCGAGCGGCGGGGCGACGAGCCGGCCGCGGTCACACCCCTGACCTGGCTGTTCCTGGAGCGTGCCGTGCACCCCACGATGGCGCTGCGCGACATCGAGCTCGCCGAGGGCAGCAGGGACATGGCCGGGGACCCGGACGGAGAGCTCGCCGCGGCGGCGACCCTGGAGGGTCGCACCGACAGCCCGTATGCCGGTGGCGCCGTCACCCTGCTGCAGGAGCTGGTGGACGTCGAGGCGGACGGCATCTTCGGTCCGCTGACCGCCGAGGCCGTGGCCGAGCTGCAGGAGGCCGCGGGCCTCGAGCCGACCGGCGTCGTCGACGGACCCACCTGGGCGGCGGTCGAGGAGGTCGCCATCGAGACGGAGCGGCTCGCCGGGGCGCCCGGCCTGGAGGCCCAGCGGGAGCGCGAGCGTCGCGAGGCCGAGAAGCGCGAGGCGCAGGAGCAGGAGCGCCGCGAGGCGCAGGAGAAGGAGCGCGAGGAGCAGGAGCGGCGCGAGGCCGAGCACGAGGCCGCCGTCGCCAACGCCGACCGCTGAGCCTGTCGCAGCGGTCCGAGGCTGCCGCGACCTGCCCGGCGACCCAGGAAGCACACACCGGGGCGAGGCAACGTGCCAGCGGGCCCGTCGCGTCCTAGGGTGGACCGGACCGAGGCGACGGAGGGTGCATCGATGAGGCGGACATGGGTGGCGACGGTGGCCGGGCTGACCGTGGCCCTCGGTCTCAGCGGGGCCGGACTGACGTCCCTGGCGAGCAGCGCCGACGCCGACATCCCCGAGACCCAGGCCACCAGCACCGCCGTGCGCTGGAGCGGGCTGGGGCCGGCGCCCTGCCCGGAGGGCATGACCCGCAGGGTGAGCATCTACCGCAACGGCATGGACGGCTCGCTGCCACAGCCACGCTTCAACAACGGCTGGACCTCGGTCTCCTCCAGGGACGGTTCGGCGGCCCGGGCCTCGGTCTCCTCCGGTGACACCAGCGACCACCTCTTCCTGCCCTACGACCGGGTCGACGTCGACCGGCGGACCATGCTCGGGTTCTCGACGCGCAGCACCCAGGGCAACTCGACGCACACCCGTGCCCAGGTCAACTCGGTGGACCTGCGGGTGCAGGCGAGCCAGTCCTGGGACGGGCGGGTCTACGACGTCACCGCGGCCACCGACGACGAGGGCGGCCAGCTCGGCACCTGGTTCGAGCACACCAGCGCGGGCGCCAGCACCCGGTGGGACCTCGACAATGTGCAGATCTACACCTGCCGCAACGCGCCGGTCTCCCGGGTCTCGGGGTCGGACCGGTATGCCTCGGCCGCCCAGATCGCCGCCACCTACCCGGCGGACGTCCCGGTGGCCTACCTCGCGACGGGGGAGAACTTCCCGGACGCGATCGGTGCCTCCGCCCTCGCCGGACACCGCAACGCACCGGTGCTGCTGACCCGACCGGGCAGCCTGTCGGCGTCCACCGCGGCGCAGCTGGACCGGCTCTCGCCCGAGCGGCTCGTGGTGCTCGGCGGCGGCGCGGCGGTGAGCAACGCGGTGGCCCGGGAGGCGGGCGGCTATGCCGGGTCGACGACCCGGATCACGGGTGCCACCCGCTATGACGTCTCTGCGGGGGTCGCCGCGTCCTACTCCCCGGGCGGCTCGGTCCTCTACGTCGCGACCGGGGACAACTTCCCCGACGCGCTCGCGATCGGCGCGCTGGCCGGTGACCAGGGCGCGCCGGTGCTGCTCACGCCGCAGGGAGGGCTGCACCCGGCGGTGGAGAGCGAGATCGCCCGGCTGAACCCGGGCCGGATCGTCGTGGTGGGTGGCTCGGCCGCCGTGTCGAACACCGTCCTCACCCAGCTGCGACGGCATACCGCCGGGTCGGTCACCCGCATCTCCGGCCCGAACAGGTATGCCACCGCCTCGCGCATCGCCCAGCGCTTCGACCCCGACCCCGCCCGGGTCTACGTCGCCACCGGCGAGAACTTCCCGGACGCGCTCGTCGGTGCGGCGCGCGGCGGAAGCCAGGGGGTGCCGGTGGTCCTGACCCCGCAGGCGCAGCTGTCCCGCGAGGGGCGCTACGCCCTGCGCGCGCTCGAGGCCCGCCGGGGCGTGCTGCTCGGCGGGTGGGCCGCGATCAGCTCGGTGGCCATGGACCAGGTCGGCGCGCACGTCGGGTGACGGAGGAGACCAGCATGGAGACGACACATCGGCTGCTGTCCGGCGAGACGGTGCGGATCGAGGTGCCGGACGCCGCCGGGCTGCCGAGCGGGACCTCGCTGGGCGTGCTCGCGCTCGAGGGGGCCGGCCAGCTCGAGGTCACCTCCGGGCTGGAGGCGGACCTCGCCTTCTACCTCGAGGTCACCGGGACCAGGCTGGAGCGTGAGGTGAGCCTGCGGGACGGCCGGACCCTGCGCTACGGCCGCTTCGGCGGCGACCCGGAGCAGGGCTTCGGCTGGGCCGTCGCGGTCGACGCCCACCAGCTCTACGGCTTCACCGTGCCCGTCATGGGCATCGAGGAGCTGACCGGCTATCTCGCCGACGTCGACGTCCAGGGGGATCGGCTCGGCCCGGTGCTGACGCCCTCCGGTCGGGTCGGCTGGTCCGACTACCGCACGCAGACGGTGGCGCAGGTGGTGGAGCTGGCGGGCACCTCGCCCGGAGGCGGGGACGGCACCGGTCAGCTGGGCTATCTGCTCGACATCCGGCGGGCCCGGACCGGCCAGCTGCAACCGGGGCAGTCCGCGGGGACGCGGGTGCGAGGGGGACTGCTGTCGCGGTCCTCGGACGCCGAGCGGCACCCGTATGCCGTGCTGGAGAACGCGGACTTCGTCACCTACGGCATGCCCGGCAACGAGGAGATCGTCGACGCCGTGATCACCTCGATGTCGGAGACCGTCGTGGAGCTGGGCCGATGAGCCTGCTCGGCAGCGCCGCCGGACTCGCGGTGGGCCTGGTGCTGCTCGCCGCGGGCAGCGCCCACCTGCGGCGACCGCAGGAGACCGTCCGCGCCCTGCGGGCGCACACCCTGCTGCCGTCCGCCCTGGCCCGACCTGTCGCGCTGGGCCTGGGGCCGGTGGAGGTCGCGCTGGGGGTCGGTCTGCTGGCGGCGGGGGCCGGGGCGCTGGGGGCCGGTCCGGCCCGCCTGCTCGCCCTCGGAGCCGCCCTGCTGTGCTCCGCCTTCACCGGATACCTGTGGGCCGTCCAGCGCCGCGTGGCCGGGACCGGGGCCGAGGTGCCCTGCGGCTGCGGCCTGGGCACGACGCCGGTGACCCACTGGGCCGTGCTGCGGGCCGGGGTGCTGACCCTGCTCGCGCTAGTGGTGCTCGTCGCGGCCCCCGCCGGGTGGCAGGCCGAGCCGGGCGCGCCCGTGTGGGCCCAGGTCTGCGTGGCCGGCTGCGCCGGACTGGCGCTGGCGGTGGCCACCGCGGCCCTGCCGGCCGCTCGCGCCGTGCCCGCCGGCCTGACCACGGTGGGCCAGGTGGCCCGATGAGCTTCACCGCCTCGGCGCTGGTCCTCGCCTTCGTCGCGATCGCCCTGCTCGCCCTCGGCCTGGCCGGGCTGCTGCGCCAGGTCAGCCTGCTCACCCGCCAGCTGGAGGGCGGGCAGACCGCCCGTGCCCGGACCTCCGGGACGTCAGGAGCGCGCACGACGCAGGAGCTCGTCGGCTTCCGCGTCCCGGACGACCTCGCCGGGCAGCTGCTCGACGGCGGGAGCGGGCATACCGTCCTCGCGTTCGTCTCACCCGGGTGCAGCTCGTGCTCCCTGACCCTGCGCGGACTGGCCGCCGACCCCGCGGTCCGCGACGGGACCCTCGCGCTGACCCTGGTGTCCGCCGGGTCCTGCGAGCCGGGGCTGGCCGACGCGACCGGTGCGGGCCGCCTCACCTGCGTGCCGCAGGGACGCGCCCTCATGGACCGGCTCGCGGTGCCCGCGACGCCCTACCTCGCGATGCTCGACGCGCGCGCCACGCTGCAGGCCGCGCTGCTCCCCGACGAGGACACCGACCTGGCCGGGTGGCTCCGCCAGGCACGCACCCCACTGCCGATGCGACAGGAGCGCTGATCGATGATGCGGTTCGACGACCTGCCCGAGGCCGACACCGGGCGGCTGCGGGACCGGTTGCGGCGCACGCCCAGCCGGCGCGGCTTCCTCGCTCGCGTGCTCGGTGCCGGGACCGCGGTCGGGGTCGGCTCGCTCGCCCTGGTGAACCGGGGCGGCAGCCGGGTCAAGGCCGAGGCGGCCTACTTCCTGGACTACACCGACACGACCACCGGCCCGTGCGCCACCTACGCCCGGGACCACACCGAGCGCGGCATCCAGTGCGGTGACTCGCCGATGTGCCGGGACCAGGCGTGCTGCTGGAAGTACCGCTCCGGCGCCGGCAACCTGGTGGCCTGGCACAAGAACGGCCCGGGGGTCGACCGCTACTACACCCACCGGCCGGACGACTGCTGGGGCGGCGTCTACGACTCGTGGAACTGGAAGTTCAGCGACGGGCGGACGTGGCGCTGCTCGGACGGCTGGACCTGCTCCGGCTCCGGTTCGTGCATGGCGACGATCTGCCCGTGGGCGATCTAGACGATCCCGACCTCCCGGTCGTCGCCGATGCGGCGACCGGCATCCCGGCCGCCCGGCGCTGGGTGGCGGACCCGCTGCCGCTGCTGCTGCTGGTCGCCGCCGCCGGCGCGTTCACTGTCCTGCTCTCACCCATGGGCGGCCCGGTCTGGCTGGTGCCGGCACTGTTCGGCGTCGTGGTGGCCGGCCTCGCGCTGTCCGGGAGCACCTGAGGCGTCAACAGCGCCTGGGCGCTGGTGGCCTCGGTCCGGGGCCGACATCTCCAACTCGTCCTGTGGGTGGCCTTCGCCGCCGGGACCACGCTGGGCGGCGCCGCCACCGGCGCGGCGCTCGGCGTGCTGGCCGGGCTGCTCAGCCCGGTGCCCGGGACGGCCCGCCTGGTGGTCCTCGCGGTCGCCGTGCTGGCGCTGACCGTCCTCGACCTGGTCTCACCGTCCCTGCCGCTGCCGCAACGCTCGGCGCTGATCCCGCAGGAGGTCTTCGCCCGCGGGATCGGCCGGGGCGGGTTCCGCTTCGGTCTGGAGTACGGCTGCGGCTGGCGCACCCTGGTGCCCTCGGCCGCGTCCTACCTGGCCGCGCTGTTCGTGCTGCTCGTCGTGCCGCCGTGGTGGGCGGCGGTGGTCCTGGGCGCCGCCTTCGGCTTCTCCCGCTCGTGGGCGGTGCTCTCCTGGATCCTGCTGGGCCGGCCGGGCTGGCAGGCCTTCCTCGCCCGTCACTCGCGGCTGCTGGAGCGGACGGGCAGCGTGGCCGCCGCCGGGCTGCTGCTCGCGGCCGCCTGGGCGCGGCTCGGCGGCTAGGGTGTCTGGCATGGCGCGTCCCCACATCGCCGCCCTGATCGAGGACTCGGTCCGGCGCCGGATGGACTCCCGGCTGCGTCGGCGCGGGTGGCACGAGCGCGTCTTCGGGTATACCGGCTACGGCACCCCCACCCATGGCCGCGTCTTCGCCCGCGTGCTGCTGTCCCGGCACGAGCCGGAGGAGGCCCGCACCGCGCTCACCCACGCCCAGGACTCCCTGCTGGACATCGCCCAGCGCGGGTGGCGCCTGTTCCTCACCGCACCGGCCGTCGACGTGCCGGTGCGGGTGCGCCTGGGCGAGGCGGAGCTCACGACGCGCACCGACCGGGGCGGCTACGTCGACGTCGAGGTGAGCGGCCACGGCCTCGCACCGGGCTGGCAGGAGGCATACCTGGAGATCAGCAACGGCGACTCGCTGACCGTCTCGGTGCTTGTCGTCGACCCGGACGTCGCCGTCGGCCTGGTCAGCGACATCGACGACACGGTCATGGTCACGCACCTGCCCAGGATCCTCATCGCCGGGTGGAACACCTTCGTGCGCTCCGAGCAGGTCCGCCAGCCGGTGGCCGGGATCAACTCCATGTATCGCGCGCTGCTGGCCGAGACGCCGGGCATGCCCGTGTTCTACCTCTCGACGGGCGCGTGGAACACGGCTCCCGCGCTGACCCGCTTCCTCCGGCGGCACGACTTCCCGATGGGGCCGATGCTGCTCACCGACTGGGGGCCGACGAACAGCGGCTGGTTCCGCTCCGGCCAGGAGCACAAGGAGGAGGAGCTGCGGCGGCTGCGGGACGACTTCCCGGGGATGCGGTGGATCCTCGTCGGCGACGACGGCCAGCACGACCCGGTGATCTACGGCCAGTTCGCCGAGGAGCACCCGGAGGCGGTGGAGGCGATCTGCCTGCGCGAGCTCACCCCGGCGGAGCAGGTGCTCTCCAGCGGTCTGCCGGTGCCGACCGACGAGCTGCTCGGCAAGCGGGTGCAGGTGCCGATGCTCAAGGCGGCCAACGGTTTCGGCCTGCACCACCTGCTGGTGGGCGCCCGGTCGCGTGACGGGGGGAGCGCCGGTGCCTGAGCTGCCCGAGGTGCAGGCCCTCACCGACTTCCTCGCCGACCGGCTCGCGGGGCGGGTGGTCACCGATGTCGAGCTGGGGTCGATCGCGGTGCTGAAGACCTTCAACCCGCCGCCGGACGCCCTGGTCGGCGCACCGGTGGACGGCGTGGGCCGGCACGGCAAGTTCGTCGACATCGACGTGGACGGGACGCACCTGGTCTTCCACCTGGCCCGCGCCGGGTGGCTGCGGTGGTACGACGAGGTGCCGGGCACGCAGGTCCGGCCGGGCAGGAGCCCGATCGCCCTGCGGGTGCGGGTGGATGACGGTGCCGGCTTCGACCTCACCGAGGCCGGGACCAAGAAGGGCCTGGCGGCCTATGTCGTGACCGACCCCGAGCAGGTGCCCGGCATCGCCTCGCTCGGCCCGGACCCGTTGGCGGACGACTTCGACGAGGCGGCGTTCGCGGCGCTGCTCGAGGGCAGACGCACCCAGATCAAGGGGCTGCTGCGGGACCAGTCGGTGATCGCCGGCGTCGGCAACGCCTACTCCGACGAGATCCTGCACGCCGCCCGGCTCTCCCCCTTCGCCCTCGCCGCCGGGCTGACATCCGAGCAGGTGAGCACGTTGTATGCCGCGCTCCGGACCACGCTGGAGGCGGCGGTCCTGGCCGCCGAGGGCAAGCCGGCCGCCCAGCTCAAGGACGCCAAGCGGGCCGGGATGAACGTCCATGGCCGCACCGGGCAGGCCTGCCCCGTCTGCGGCGACACCGTGCTCGAGGTGTCCTTCGCCGACTCCTCGTTGCAGTACTGCCCCACCTGCCAGACCGGGGGCAAGCCGCTGGCGGACCGGCGGATGTCCCGCCTGCTGCGCTGAGGCCGACCTGACAGGCCCTCGGGGGTCAGTCGTCGACCGGGAGGGTGAAGACCTGGCCGTGCCAGCCGAAGTCCCGCGCCGCCTCGACGTTCGCCACGCGGTCGTCGGTGAACCGGACCTCCGCGCGACCCACGGTGCGACCGAGGCGACGCTCGATCTCGGCGTGCGCGACGGCATACGCCTCGGGCGCGGGCTTGGCGAACCCCAGGTCGTGCGCGTTGAGCAGCATCGGGGCCAGGTGCCCCAGGCCGATCTGGGCCAGCTCGTCCGGCACCCGGTCGGTGCCGTTGGTGAAGACGTAGGTCGGGATGCCCGCCGCGGTCAGGTCGTCGACGAGCGCGACGGTGCGGTGGATGGGGGCGCCGCGGTCGGCGGACCAGCGCTCCATCACGGTCGACACCAGGGTGTCGGTATGCCCGAGCTCCAGCAGGTGGGCGCGCATCGCGTCGATCCACTCGGCATACGTCCCGCGGCCGGTCACCATCGCCGCCGCCTGCGGTAGGGCGAAGGCGATCTCGGGCAGCCCCATCGGCTCCAGCCCGAGCTCGCGCTCGCTGCGGGAGCGCTGCCCGTCGGTGCCGAAGTCCCGGAGCACCCCGTCGAGGTCGAGCACCGCCACCCCGGCCCGTCGCAGGAAGGCCGCGAGCCGCCACGGGCGCTCCGGCACGGGCTTGGCGGCCACCACGTCGGCGACCGGGACCCGCGTCTCGCCGGAGCGGGTGCGCACGACGACCTCGGTCTCCGTGCGCTCGACCAGCTGACCGAGGGTGTCGGTCGCCCGGTCACCCCCCTCGATGAGGTGGCGCACCACGACGCGGGCGCCCAGCGGAAGTCTGTCGGTGAGGTCGGGCACGCTGGTCCGCGTCAGGCGACGACGGGGTCCTGCCCGTCCCGCCCTCCGGCCATGGACTTCCCGCCCCGGCTCCACGCCTGCATGCCGCCGTCGACGTTGACCACGTCGAAGCCCTGCTGCACCAGCCACTGCACGGCTCGGCCTGAGCGGCCGCCGCTGCGGCAGACGACCGGCAGCGACCGGGTCGTCTCGGGCAGCTCGTCGATGCGGGCGGGCAGGTCGCCGAGCGGGATGTGGACCGCTCCGGGCGCGTGGCCGGCGGCCCACTCGTCGGGCTCCCTGACGTCCACGACGACCGCGTCGTCCGGGACGTCCGTGGCGGCGATGCTGGGGATGTCGCTCATGGCTTCACTATGACACCGAGCGCCGGGGCGTGGCCCACCGCGGGTACCTCCGCCTCCCGATCGGCGTGTCTGCGTGTCTCTGACAGATCCGCTAGAGAAGCGCATACGGTGCCATCGTGGATCCGATCAAGAACCCGTATGCCCCGGGCGCCGGCCAGCGCCCGCCCGAGCTCGCCGGCCGCGACGAGCAGCTCGACCGTTTCCGGGTGGTGCTGGAGCGGATCGCGCACGGGCGCCCCGAGCGGTCGATGGTGCTGACCGGGCTGCGGGGAGTCGGCAAGACGGTGCTGCTCAACGCGCTGCGGGGGACAGCGGTGCGTGCGCGCTGGGGGACGGGGAAGTACGAGGCGCGGCCGGAGCAGGGCATGCGGCGCCCGATGGCGGCCGCGCTGCACGTGGCGGTGCGCGAGCTGGGGCACCCGCAGGGCGACGAGGTCGACCACGTGCTCGGCGTGATCAAGGCGTTCGCGCAGAAGGACCAGCCGGGGGCGAAGCTGCGGGACCGGTGGAACCCGGGCATCGACGTCGCCGCGGTCACCGGGCGGGCCGACTCGGGCGACATCGAGATCGACCTGGTCGAGCTGCTCACCGACGTCGGCGGGCTGGCCGCGGACGTCGGCAAGGGGGTGGCGATCTTCATCGACGAGATGCAGGACCTGCAGCCGGATGACGTCTCGGCGATCTGCGCGGCCTGTCACGAGCTGAGCCAGTCCGCGCTGCCGGTGATCGTCGTCGGCGCCGGTCTGCCGCACCTGCCGGCCGTGCTGTCGGCCAGCAAGTCCTACTCCGAGCGGCTGTTCCGCTACACCCGGATCGACCGGCTGTCGCGGGAGCAGGCCGAGCGCGCGCTGCAGCTGCCGGCGGAGGACGAGGACGCCGCCTGGTCGCAGGAGGCGCTGACGGCCATGTATGCCGCGACCGGCGGCTACCCGTACTTCCTCCAGGCCTACGGCAAGGAGGTGTGGGACCTGGCGCCGGAGTCGCCGATCGGCGCCGACGACGTCCGGGTCGCCGGGCCGGAGGCGGAGGCCGAGCTGGCGGTCGGGTTCTTCGGGTCGCGCTACGAGCGGGCGACGCCGGGGGAGCGGGAGTACCTCCGGGCGATGGCCGACCTCGCCGCCGAGCGGGCCGACGCGGGGGAGGAGCAGGACGAGATCGAGTCGGTGGCGACGTCCGACATCGCCGCCCACCTGGGCCGCAAGCCCCAGTCCCTCTCGCCGGCGCGGGACGCGCTGCTCAAGAAGGGCCTCATCTACTCCGGCGAGCGGGGCCGGATCGCCTTCACCGTGCCCCACTTCGGGAGATACCTGCGCGAGCACACCTGAGCCGGTGATGGTGCCGTCGACGCGCCGGTGCCGATCGGCTCATCCGCGCACGTGCGTCGCTGAGCCGGCCCGGACGGGAGTGTCGCCGGGACGTCACAGGGTGCACGGTCCGAGGCGCGGGTCGATCCTGCTCCGCGCCTCACTCGAGATCGACGCGCAGCTCTCGGCCGAGGGCGGCACCCATCCGCTGGACCTCGTCCCTGATCGCCGTGACCGGCGCTCGTCCCTCCGCGAGCCAGGTGACGGTGACGTCGTCTCCCGTGCGCGCCCAGGTTCCCGACACCACGCCACCGGCCACGACCGGGTGGGCCTTGCGGGTCATCCACTCGCGCAGCTGCGGCGGGGTGACCCGCACGTCCTTGGTGCTCACCCCCATGACCCACTGGTCGTGCCCGGGCAGCAGCCGCACGCTCCCTGTCGGCCGCGCCGCCCGGAACGCCTCCAGGTCATCCGCGGCGACGTAGGCCTCCACGCCCTCGATCTCGACGGTGGCCAGCTCGTCGGCGAGGCCGGCGAGCCACCGGTCGAGCCGCCTGCGGCCGGCGCTGAGCCCCTCGCCGAACCAGTAGTCGACGTGCGCGCGGGTCACCGGGCCGTAGGTGCGGACATAGGCCAGCACCGCCCGAGGCCCTGCATCCTCCAGGTCGGGCACCCCGGCCCACCGCGGATTGCTCTCCAGGCTCTGCACCGTGCGCCGCCCGTCCTTCCCCGGGCCGAGGCTGAGGTCGCCCTGCCACGACAGCGGCTTGATCAGCGTGCCCGCACCGTCGTCGAAGACGGCCCGGAGGTGGCGGTATGCCCGGTGCCGGGCCAGCTCCTCCCCGAGCTCCGGCACGGTGAGCGGGCCGCCGCGCAGGGCCTCCCGCACCGCGGCTCGGAAGTCCGGCCACTCCTGCGCCTCGAGCCGGTAGTGCTCCACCCAGCTGCGCAGCTCCCACTGCCGCCCCGCGCACCGGACCGACAGGTAGAGTCCTGCGTCCTCCGGGGTCAGGTAGTGCAACGAGCCGCGGTAGGCGAAGGCCACGACCACCTCACCGGAGGCGTGGGCACGGGCCAGGTCCCCAGCCTGTCCATGGGCCTGCCGCGCGGTGATCGCCGAGTCGGCGAGCGACTCGTCCATCGCGAGGACGGCCCCCAGCCTGCGCACCACATCGGTTGCCGAGATGTCGCCCCTCGGCTCAAGCAGGTGCTGCCTCATCCGCCACGACAGGGCCGACGTCCAGGTCACCGAGGCTGGTCGTCCACCCATGAGGTCAGCCTGCCACCGGCCGTCGAGCCCTACGCCGCGAGGAGGACGCAGGAACGAGCCGTGGGCACGTCAGGCCGGCACCACTCCGAAGTACACCTTGTAAGAAGCGCCGAGGCCGGCCAGCAGAGGACTCTCGATCTTGTAGCCGATCGCGCCGAAGGTGCTGTTCTGTGTCCGTGCCGCCAGCAGCACCATGTCTCGTGCGCTGACCGTGATGTTGGCGGTGCCGATCCGGTCGTCGCCCCAGTCGAAGGCGTCGTTGATCGCCCCACCGAGGGCAGGCATGAGTGCCCCGAGACTCGGTGCAGCGGCCGCGGCGATGAAGGGACCCACGATCGGGATGAACCCGAGCGCGACCACGCCCGCGGAGTGCACTGCCATGCAGGTGTCGACGATCTGCTGGCGGTACTTGTTCGGATCCCCAAAGTCGTGCTCCATGAGCACCACCCCGATGTTGAGGCCGTACGGGCGGCCCCGATAGAGCTCGAGCAGGTCGGGACGCTGCTCCTTCGCATCCACGTCCCCGTAGACCTGGCTGTTGACTCCCCACGCCTGCCGGGGGGTGCTGAGCGCGAAGATCGCGTAGGGCTCGTCCGCACTGGATGACTGGTCCCAGTCGGTCTCACCGAAGCAGTGCATCCCTGTGTAGTGCACGACCACATCGCGCAGATCGATGGCTCCGGTGTCCGGCCACCAGTAGATGCCGCCGTGCTGGAATTCGTTGGCGCGTCCACCGTCCGCGAAAGCCACCTCGTCGCTGACCGGGTAGCCCAGGTAGGACTTCTCCCAGCCCAGGGCGGACCACCGTGCGCGGATGTCGCCATAGATCGTGTGCGCCCCGGTCTGCGGGGTCCAGTAGATGGAGGCGGTGCTGTTGTTGAAGTGGTTGAACCTGCCGACCCCGTCTGGGGTCGGCAGTTCGTCGGTGCAGGGGACGCCGTAGCCCAGGCCGCCCGCCTCCTGCCAGCGCTCGTAGATCGCACCGTGCATCTCGTACGCCGCGTCGGTCCCGGCGTCGTAGACGATGGCCGAGGCCGAGAACCGCCACATGCTGCCGATGAGGGTCTCGACCCGCTTGCCGAGGGCGGCCTCGCCGCCCAGCGCGTCGAACTTCGCCTTGATCTTGGCGTCCTTCGCCAGCAGATCTGTGAGAACGGGAAAGTGGTCGGCGCCGATGCGCTGCTTCACGCTGGGCGTGAACCGGTCGGCTCCGGTGATCCTGTCTCGCTCGGGGTCGAACGTGTGGTCGGTCTTGATCTTGCCGGGCATGGCGCCCTCCTGGCTGTGGCGTGGTGCGATGGCTTCGCCGACCGCATCACGCAAGGTGCGGGTGTGACGTGGTAGCCGGGAGGGCTACGGACCGGGCCAGGGGCGGGGAGCGAGTGGTCCGAAGACATCATCAGTATGTGACCGGTGCTCTCACCCCGTCAACAGACTTCACGCCACTCGGCGACGGGCGCTGATCAGCTGACGGTTGGAGTGGGCGACGAAGCGCTCGCCTCCAGCATGCCGCAGCGCCGGTCGGCGGAGGCATACCATGGCGTCGACCTGGACCGGAGGACACCGATGAAACTGCTGCTCACCTCGGGCGGAGTGACCAACGCGAGCATCGAGGCCGCGCTCGTCGGGCTGCTCGGCAAGCCGATCGCGGAGTCGAGCGCCCTGGCGATCCCGACGGCGGAGTATGCCCACCCCATGTGCGGGCCTGAGTCGGCGCGACGCTTCGTCACCGGGGAGATGCCGCCGCCGATGTGCGGCCTGCCGTGGAGGTCACTCGGTGTGCTGGAGCTGACCGCGCTGCCCACCCTGGACCGGGACCGCTGGGTCGGCTGGGTGCAGGATGCGGACGTGCTGCTCGCCGCGGGCGGGGACGCGGCCTACCTCGCCCACTGGATGCGCGCCAGCGGGCTCGCCGACCTGCTGCCGGACCTGCACGACACCGTATGGGTCGGGCTGAGCGCCGGCAGCATGGTGATGACCCCGCGCATCGGTGGCCCGTTCGTCACCTGGCGACCAGAGGGCGGGACGGACCGGACCCTCGGCGTCGTCGACTTCTCGATCTATCCGCACGTCGGCATGAACCCGATGGAGGGGGCCGACCGCTGGGCGGCGCCGCTCGGCGTCCCGGCCTACGCCATCGACGACGAGACCGCCATCCAGGTGGTGGACGGCGAGGTCACCGTGGTCTCCGAGGGCACCTGGCGGCACCTGCCGCTCGCCCCGGCGTAGCCCTCAGAGGGCGGTGAGGAACTGCTGCACCCGGTCCAGCACCAGGGCGCAGGCCTCGGCGTCGTAGGCGGGGAGTGAGCTGTCGGTGAACAGGTGCTGGTCGCCGGGGTAGACGAAGAGCTCGGCGGCCGGCGTGGAGTCGGCCAGCTCCCGGGCGGCCGGGAGGTCCTCGTCGAAGAACTCGTCGCCCTCCATGCCGTGGATCTGCACGGGCACACCCTCCGGCCACGCCGACCCGAACTCGGAGACGGGGAGGCAGGAGTGCAGCAGCAGGGCGCCGCGCGCGCCCGGCGTCGTCTGGGCGAGCGCCTGGGCGATGGTGACGCCGAAGGACAGACCGGCATACACCAGTCCTCCTTCCAGCTCGCTCGCGACGGCCGCGCCGCGCTCGCGGAGCACGTCGAAGCCGGTGTCCCGGGCGAAGCCGAAGCCCTCCTCGATGCTGTCGAAGGTGCGGCCGTCGAAGAGGTCCGGTGTGTGGACCGTGTGGCCGGCGGTCCGCAGCTCGTCGGCGAGCGCCTGCACGCCGTCGGTCAGTCCCTGGATGTGGTGGTAGAGCAGCACGTCGGCCATGGGTGTCTCCCGTGATTGATCGAAAAGTATGGAACGTTCGACGATGCTAGTCTCATCTGCCGTGGATGACCAGCCCCCCGACTACGAGCTGGCCGACCGGATGGCCCTGACCACCGCGGCGCAGGTCCGCGCGATCGGGCACCCGCTGCGCACCACGATCCTCCAGCTGCTGCACGAGCGGGCGGCGTCCGTGACCGAGCTGGCAACCGCGCTCGGGCGACCCAAGAGCACGGTGGCGCACCACGTCCAGGTGCTGGCCGGCACCGGGTTGCTGCAGGTCGTCCGCACCCGCAAGGTCCGCGCCATCGAGGAGCGGTTCTACGGCCGCACCGCCCGGCTGTTCCACGTGGCGCCCGAGCCGGCCGCCGGCGGCGAGGCGATGCCTCGTGACTTCAACGACTTCGCCGTCGCGGCGCACGAGTCCGCCACGGCCTACGAGCAGGGCGAGTTGTGGGGATTCATCCGGCACGCCCGGATCTCACCGGACCAGGCGTCCGCGTTCTGGAGCCGGATGGCCGAGCTGGTCGACGAGTTCGACCGGCTGCCCAGGTCGGGTGCAGTCTCCTACGGCTTCGCGGTCGGCATCTATCCCACCGACCACCCCACGCTGCCGACGCCCGAGGATGAGCGGGAGCCGGAGCGCTGATCGACGGCGGTGTGAGCAGACTCACGAGAGGCGGTGCTCCTGCTGGTCAACGGGGGTGCCGAGGCCGTTCCTGACCGGAGTCTGACCGTCACGTGGGTGTGACGTCCAGACTTCTCGCGCACGGTGGGGAGTGGTCGCGGGGGAGCCCGCGACCATGATCCCTGGAACTCGACCCCGTGAGGTTTTCACATGCAGCACCGTGCCACCCGCCCGCGCCGTCTCGGCGCCGCCGTCGCCGCCACCGGCCTCGCCGCCCTTGCCGGCACCGTCTCCGCCGGCTCGGCACAGGCCGCCAGCGGCGAGACCTGGGACCGCGTCGCCCAGTGCGAGTCCGGCGGCAACTGGAGCATCAATACCGGCAACGGCTTCTACGGCGGTCTGCAGTTCCTGCAGAGCACCTGGGAGGGCTTCGGCGGCACGCAGTATGCCGCGCGCGCCGACCTCGCCAGCCGCGAGCAGCAGATCGCCATCGCCGAGAACGTCCTGGCCGGCCAGGGCCCCGGCGCCTGGCCGGTGTGCTCGGTCGAGGCCGGCCTGACCGCAGGCGGTCCCGCACCGGCCGAGCCGGCTCCGGAGCAGCCCGCCGAGCAGCCCGCCCAGGAGCAGGCGGCTCCCCAGCAGCAGGCAGCCCCGCAGCAGCAGGCGGCCCCGCAGCAGCAGGCCCAGCCGGCCGCCCCGGCCGAGGACCCCGTGCTCGCCGAGCACGTCATCGTCGCCGGCGAGACCACCGGGACCATCGCCGCCGACCACGGCACCACCGTGGCCGAGCTGGTGGGCATCAACGACCTCTCCCACGGCGGCAGGCTGATCTTCGCCGGTGACGTCCTGCTCGTGCCTGCGCACGGCGCGGGCGACGCGGACTACACCGTCCAGCGCGGTGACACCCTGGCCACCATCGCGGCCGAGCACGGGGTGGACATCAACGCCCTCGTCGCGGCCAACGACATCGCCGACCCCGACCTGATCATCGAGGGCCAGGTCCTCACCATCGGCTGACCCCGGCACCCGGACGCACCCGCGTCACGCACGAGTGGCCCGGCCCGCGCACCCTGAGGGTGCCTGCGGGCCGGGCCACTCGCATGCGTCAGCGGCTCAGGCGGCGCAGGACTCCTCGAGCTCGGCGCGCGCGGTGTCGGCGTCGTCGACCTCGACGTCGGGGATGTCGATGACGTCCTCGGTCCGCGTGCCGGCCTCCACGACCGCGTCGTTCACCTCCTGGAAGGGTGCGTTGATCCGCTCCAGCAGGTCTGCCTGGTCGCCGTCGGCCTGCTCGGCCAGCGCCATCAGGCGACCGGAGAGCAGGGTGACCTCGGAGAACGAGACGGGGTCGAGGTCGTCTCCCGCCCCGACCACCTCGAGCTGGGTCACCGTACGCTCCGCGAGCGGGGTGCCCTGCCCGGCCAGGAACGCCTGGCAGACGGGGTCGTCGGAGACCTCGGCAGCCGCACCGGCGTCGGCGGACTCCTCGCCGGTCGACCCGGTGTCCGCAGCTGCGGAGTCAGAGGTGGCGCTCACGTCCTCGTCCTGGGCCGAGCAGGCGGTCAGCACCGCCAGGCTCATCACGGTGGCCGCGGTCAGGGCACGTCGCATGGGAACATTCCTCCTGGTCAGAGTGGGGGGACCGTCCACCGTGGACGGCCAGGGACACGCGCGCCGACGACGACAGGGGGTCGGCGGGCGAGCATCCATCCTCTCTCACCGGCCAGGGGCGGGACGGGCCGGGTCCTACCAGCCCTGCGTCCCCTCGGCGCCCTTGAACGGCCCGCTCACCCGGGAGGTGATCCAGCCGCCGTAGAAGTCACCCTCCTGCGGCACGACCCGCTCGCCGTCGACGTAGCAGCCGTCGTCGGGGCGGGTCGCACCGTCCACCACGCCGGGCGTCACGGCGGCGTAGTTGGCGATCTCCTCGAAGCCCGGGAGCGGGTCGGGGTAGGTCCAGGCGGCCCGGCTCAGCCGGGCGTCGTCGACGACCAGGTCGAAGTAGGTCGCCGACCCCTTGAACTCGCAGGTCGTGCGCCGGTTGTCCCGTGCGGGCTGCAGCACCCCGGTGACGAACGCGCCGAGCGGGAGGTAGTAGGTCGGCGGGTGCGAGGTCTCCAGCACGCGGATCGCGGCGACGGTCTCCGCGATGGTCTGGCCGCCGACCCGGATCTGGACGTGCTCGCCACCGCTCGTGTCGAGCGCGGGCGGTCGCGGGTAGTCCCAGACGGACTCGGTCGGTGCAGACATACCCCGACCATAGGGCGGCTGCCACCCACGGCCCAACCGACAGGCGGCGCGGAGCCACGGGCAGACGCTACGCTGCACGGATGGGTGAGCGCGAGCGGGGCGTCGCGGCGCGGCTCGGCAAGGTCCGTGGCCTGCTGGGGCGGGGTCGGACGCAGCAGGACGGTCCACGGGTGCGCGCGCTGCCGGACCCGGGCGAGACCACGGTCACCGAGCTGCCCCTGACACCGGAGTCGCGCACGATCTCCGGCGAGGAGCGCGCCAGGATCGACGCCGGACTCGCCGCGGTGCAGGCCGAGGGGGTGGACGTCGACGACCTCGCCTCGATCGGGGCCGGGCTGGACCGGGCGCTCGCTGGTTGGCTGGGGGGCGGCGGCAGCGACCACGACGACATCGTGGAGCGGTATGCCATGGCCGTCGGCGAGCACCTGCACCGGCGGACCGACCTGGCCTGGGAGGTGGTCACCGACGTCTTCGGCACCGACCTGGGCGTGTGCGCCGGCGACTTCGTGGTGGTGCCGTCGAACCTCGTCGCGGTGCGGTGGATGCGTCGGGAGCGCGGGTGGGTGCCCAAGGTCGTCGGCCACATCGTCGAGGTCCGCAGCCGCTGAGCCGTCGGCGCCGTGCTCCTCAGCTCTCCGGCGGGGGCACCGTCTCGCGCGGGGCCGGGTCCTTCGGCCGGCCGGTGAGCTTCTGCACCCGCCGCATCACCCAGGACGTGGCGACCTCACGGCCCGTGCTGACGTACTCCACCGCCGAGTCGTGGAAGACCGTCGACCGCACCACCGCCAGGTCGAGCTCCCGACCCAGCAGCAGCAGGGTGTCACCCTCCTTGAGCTGCTGGTCCATGCCCGGGGTGAAGATGCGCCGACCCGCGCGGACCAGCACGGCGGGGTAGACGGCGAGCCGCACGTCCCGCTCGTCCGGGTCACGGAGCAGGTCGCCCAGGGTGAGCTCGTGCTCGCTCACCCACCGGACGGCAGCCGGTGCGCTGGTGAAGTCGAGGTCAAGCCGGGTCGAGATCGGCGTCTCGTCCCCGACGACGGCCACGATCTCGTCCATCACCCTGCTGTCCCACTCGTCGTCCTCGTGCAGCACGTGGTCGATGAAGCTCCAGTAGTTCGGCGAGGTGATCCGGGCGACGGCCTCCCGGGCGAGCAGCTCGGTGGGGATGAAGACGGAGTCGGCGTCGAAGGCCTGCAGCGGGGCGGAGTTGACGGCGGAGTTCTGCCGGACGGCGATGAAGAGCTGGTCGTTCTCGATCCGCGCGTGAGCGGCGTTGGCCATGTTGACGATGTCGGACTCGGCACCCGCGATGAAGCCGACGGCGTCGGAGACGTCGGGGCGCCCGTCCGCCGGGTCGACCAGGATGACGTCCAGCCCGGCGCTCTCGAGGTCCCGGGTGACCTCGAAGCCGAAGGTGCCGTCGGCGCAGACCACCCACTGCCCCTCGGTCAGGTGCTGCAACCGGTGCGGCAGCACCGAGCCGCGCTTGCTCATCAGCCAGGAGGCCAGCCGGAAGCCGGCGGGCCGCCGGAGCGCCATCACGAGGTAGGCGCCGTAGCGGTCGAACGGGTTGATGATGACGTCGGCCGCGAAGTCGTGCATCTGCTGGGCGTGCTCCCGGTCGCTGCAGCGGGCGATCACCATCAGCTCGGGACGCAGCAGGTTGACCGTCATGACGACCGACAGGTTGGTCTCGTCGTTGTCGGTGAGCGCGAGCACCGCCTCGCAGTGGTCGTGCGCCAGCCCGGCGATGCCCAGCATCCGCGGGTCCCGGCCGCTGGCGGAGAAGCCCGGGTGGTCGCTCGCGTAGCCGTCCAGCGCCAGCTGCTGGATCCGGTCCGGGTTCTCGTCGAGCACCACGAAGTCGCGGCCCTGGTCCTCCAGCGCGCGGCATACCGCCTCCCCGGCCTGGCCGTAGCCCACGATCAGCACGAACGGGGTCTGGATGCTGCGGACCTTGCGGCCGAAGCGCTGCAGCCGCAGGGCCTGCCGGAAGGTCTGCTCCTGCGACAGCGACAGCAGCGCGCCGATGCTGTAGGACCAGGCGACGACCGCCGCGTAGATCGTCAGGGTCACCCAGAGCCGCTGGGCGTAGCTGAACTCGTGCGGCACCTCGCCGTAGCCGATGGTCAGCCCGGTGTAGCTGATGACGTAGAAGCTGTCGAAGACGGTCAGCCGGTCGGGGTTCTCCTCGGTCCCCGGCATGGTGCTCAGCCCGAAGGTCATGATCGCGAACACGCTGACGAGCACCACCAGCGGCGCCCGCATCCGTCGCAGCACCATGAAGACCGCGTCGGTGGTGGGCAGCTCGGCCGGCACGTCCACCCGGTAGCGGCGGAGCGAGTCGGGGCGCGGGCGCGCGGGTTTGCCGCGACCGAGCAGCTGCAGGAGGTTGGCCATGGGCGCCGGGTATGCCGGTCAGCGGCGGCGGTAGGAGACGGTCTCGACGACGAGCAGGATGATCGAGACGATGTTGGCGAGCAGGGCGCCCGCGGCGATGGAGACCACGCTGCTCATGTGCTGGCCGGTGAGGCCGCCCGGGTCGACGTGCCGTGCCCAGATCCACACCAGGGCCGCGACGATCAGCTGGATGCTGGCCACCAGGCTGGTCGCGAGATGCACCGCGCCGATCTGGGTCCGGTCGCCGAACTTGAGGATCGTGGCGATGATGTTGACCACGACCGCGGCATAGAGCTCGTAGACGTTGTGCAGGCGAGGGTTGTCGATGTCCCCGATCACGTAGCCGAAGTTCAGGGTCGCCGCGAGCAGCACGAAGAAGCCGAAGACGACTTTCTCAAGATTCACACCACCGACGATAACGCCGCAGGTCTGTCGGCGCTGCTTTCTATGATGCGGGTCATGAATCTGGAGGAGGCGGGCCGGATGGCCCGAGGATTGATGGGGGAGCACGGACTGCGGGGATGGGGGTTCGGGTTCGACCGGGCCAAGGTCCGCGCCGGGGCGTGCCACTGGGCGGCCCACCGGATCACGCTGAGCGCACCGATCACGCAGGCGCACGACGCGGAGCAGGTGCGCGAGACCGTGCTGCACGAGGTCGCGCACGCCCTGGTGGGACCGCGGCACGGGCACGACGCCGTGTGGCGGTCGCAGGCCCGGGCGATCGGCTCCACGGGCGACCGGTGCTACCAGGCGGAGGTGCCGGTCGTGGCGGGTCGGTGGCAGGGTCGCTGCGCCGCCGGCCACGTCGTGCACCGGCACCGACGTCCCACGAGGGTCCTGGTCTGCACCCGCTGCCGGGGTGTGCCAGCGCTGGACCGGGTGATCTCGTGGAGCCACGACGGGCGGCCGGTCGACCACGCCGAGCTGGGTCCGGCGGTGCGGGAGACCTTGCAACGGTTGCACACCTTGACGTGACGGCACCCGAGTGGTCGTCAGCTCGATCCAGGGTGAACAATCCGTGATCAAAGCGTGACCTTGGAGGGGGTCCGGAGGGCGGGTGACTGGGCTATGTTGCCCATGAGTTGCCCTGGTGACGACGCCCCAACTCCGTGAGGTGGCCGCACGGGCACGGATGGAGAAGGGAGCCAATGGTGGCGACTACGAGGTGGCGACGTGCCACGGTGCCCGCGCTGACGGCAGCTGCGGCGCTGACCCTGACCGGATGCCTGCAGAACCCGGATGCCGGCTCGGGGGGTGGTGTCGGTGCCGTGGGCGCGGAGCCCGAGGAAGGTGACGGATCGGTCACGATCTTCGGCGCCTTCGGTGGCGCCGAGGAGGAGCAGTTCAACGCCTCTCTCGCGCCCTTCGAGGAGGAGACCGGGATCGACATCCAGTACGTCTCCGACCAGGACTTCACCAACACCATCCAGGTGCGCGTGGACGCCGGCGACGCGCCGGACATCGGCCTGTTCCCGCAGCCCGGTGGCGTGCTCGACCTGGCCGAGCGCGGAGCGCTCGTGCCCATCGACGCGATGCTCGACTACGACGCGATCGACGCGACCCTGGTCAACGGCTTCCTCGACTCGGCGCGCTACGACGGGCGGGTCTACGCCGCCCCGATGCGCATGGCGGTCAAGTCGATCGTCTGGTACCCGAAGCAGGCCTACGACGAGGGAGGCTGGAACACCGAGCCGGCCGACCTGGCCGAGCTGTCCGACGTCGCCGAGCAGATCCGCTCCCAGGGCGACACCCCGCCGTGGTGCATCGGCTGGCAGTCCGACCAGGCGACCGGCTGGGTCGGGACCGACTGGGTGGAGGAGTACATGCTCCGTCTGCACGGTCCGGACGTCTACGACGACTGGATCTACCACCGCATCCCGTTCAACGACGAGCGGGTGGTCGAGGCCATCGAGACCTACGGCGAGCTCGCCAACACCGACGGCAACGTGCTCGGCGGCGCCCGAGGCATCCTCAACACGCCCTTCGCCGAGGCGATGAACCCGGCCTTCGCCGACGACCCCGGGTGCTACCTCATGCGCCAGGGCAACTTCGCCACCGGGTTCTTCCCCGAGGACATCCAGGCCAACCTGGACGAGGAGATCGGCATCTTCGTCTTCCCGCCGGCGGCGGACGGCTTCGACGGCCAGCCCATCCTCGGCGGTGGCGACCTCGCGGCGGCCTTCGAGTACGACACGGACGTCGCCGCGGTGATGGAGTTCCTCTCCTCGGACGAGTTCGGTGGTCCGTGGGCGCAGGCCGGTGGCTGGCTGAGCCCGCACACCACCTTCGACGCCTCCCTCTACCCCGACGAGACGACCCGGCAGATCGCCGAGATGGGCTACACCGCGGACGTCTTCCGCTACGACGGCTCGGACGTCATGCCGCGCGAGGTCGGCTCCGGCTCGTTCTGGACCGGCATGGTCGAGTTCCAGTCCGGTGACAAGACGGCCCAGCAGGTCGCCGACGACATCGAGAACGGCTGGCCGCAGAGTGCCGAGCCGACCGACGAGGAGGGTGAGGACCAGTGAGCACCACGTCCTCGACCCCACCCGTGGGGGAGGAGGTGCCCCAGGTCCCCGACGACGCAGGATCCTCGCCGGAGGCCACCGTCCCCTCCGACGCCGGTCTGCAACCGGTGAAGCTGCTCCTCGGAGTGCTCGGCATCGCCGTGTCCGTCTACCTGATGGGCAACCTCTTCCTCGCCTTCGCGTGGTACCCGCAGTGGTTCTTCGACAGCAAGATCCTCATGGGCATCCTCGGCCTGGTCGTCGGTGTCGGCGGCGCGGCCGTCCTGTTCTGGTTCCTCAACATGGCGATCGAGGCGCTCCCGCGCAGGTTGGAGCACGGCGTCATGCCGTATGCCTTCCTGCTCCCCGGCTTCTCGCTCATCGGCCTGATGCTGCTGTTCCCCACGGTGCAGACGATCCACTACAGCTTCGCGAACGCCCGCTCCACGGCATACGTCGACCCGATCTGGGCCAACTTCGCGAGCCTGTTCGGCAGCGCTGACTTCTGGTCGGCGATGCTCAACAACCTGCTGTGGATCGCGATCGTCCCGGCGATCACCGTCGCCCTCGGCGTCGTGGTCGCGGTGCTGGCGGACAAGCTGTCCGCCGGCAGCGAGAAGTGGTCGAAGAGCTTCATCTTCATGCCGATGGCGATCAGCTTCGTCGCGGCGTCGGCGATCTGGCTGACCACGGTCTACGGCTACCGCCCGCCAGGTGAGCCGCAGACGGCCTCGCTCAACGCGATCTGGGTCAACTGGTTCGGCCAGGACCCGGCCAGCTGGCTGGACATCGACACCGCGCGGCTGAACAGCCTGCTGCTCATGGTCATCCTCATCTGGCTGCAGACCGGCTTCGCGATGGTGCTGCTGAGCTCGGCGATCAAGGGAGTGCCGGAGGACACCCTCGAGGCCGCGCGCATCGACGGCGCCTCCGAGTGGCAGATCTTCTGGCAGGTGATCATCCCGCAGATCTGGGGGACCATCATCACCGTCTTCATCACGGTGCTCATCCTGGTGATGAAGGTCTTCGACATCGTCTACGTCCTCACCAACGGGCGCAACAACACCGACGTCATCGCGAACATGTTCTTCCGCGAGATGTTCACCAACCGTGACGGCGGTCGGGCGACGGCCCTCATCGTGGTCCTGCTCGTCGCGATCATCCCCATCCTGATCTACCAGGTCAGGGACTTCCGGAAGCAGGAGGCCATGCGATGAGCACCACCACGACGACAGCGCCCCGCGCTGGCGGGCGCGGACGCCTCAAGGACGGGCGTCCACGCAGCCCCGTCTCCATGGTGACGATGCTGGTCCTCGCGGTGCTGTGGACGCTGCCGACGCTGGGCCTGCTGGTCACCAGCTTCCGCAGCCGGGACGATGCACTCAACAGCGGGTGGTGGTCCGCGATCGTCAACCCGTTCGGCACCTCGTGGACCTTCGACAACTATCGACGTGTCTTCGAGATGTCCGACATGGGCAACGCGTTCCTCAACGGTGTGGTCGTGGCCGTCCCGGCGACGATCATCCCGATCATGTTCGCAGCCTTCGCCGCCTATGCCTTCACCTTCCTGGACTTCCGCTTCAAGGAGACGCTGTTCATCACCATCGTCGCGGTGATGGTGGTCCCGATCCACGTGGCCTTCCAGCCGCTGCTCAACCTGTTCGGACCGAACGGGCTCGGGATCGCGGGGCAGTACCTCGCGGTGTGGCTGCTGCACACCGGCTTCGGCATGCCGTTGTGCATCTACGTGCTGCGCAACTACATGTCCTCGCTGCCCTTCAGTGTGGTCGAGTCGGCGCGGATCGACGGGTGCACCAACTTCCAGATCTTCTGGAAGCTGGTGGCGCCGATGGCGATGCCCGCGATGGCGGCCTTCGCCACCCTGCAGTTCCTGTGGGTGTGGAACGACCTGCTCATCGCCAAGCTGTTCCTCGCCAACGACAACACCACGGTGATCGTCAAGCTGCAGCAGCTGCTGGGCACGCAGGGCCAGGGCGCCGAGCTGCTGACCGCGGGTGCCTTCATCTCGATGGTGCTGCCGATGATCGTCTTCTTCGTGCTCCAGAACTTCCTGGTGCGCGGCATGACGAGCGGTGCCGTCAAGGGCTGAGCACGCACCGAGGTGGCGGGGGTGCCGGGCAGGGCACCCCCGCCACCGCACGTCCGACCCGACCGGGCGTCGCGTGTGGTTGCCCCTGAGCCCACCGGACGTCGCGTGTGGTTGCCCCTGACCCGACCGGGCGTCGCGTGTGGTTGCCCCTGACCCCACCGGGCGCCGCGTGTGGTGGGATGAGCCTGTGACACGTGAACTCCCCTGGCCCGTGGCACTCCCGGAGGACGCGCGCTCCCGGGTCGAGACGATCCTCGCCCCACTGGCCGAGCACCGCCGGACCACGTTCGCCCTGCGCGTGGCCCGGTGGTGGGACGACCTCGTCGCCGGCCTGGCGCCCTATCCCGATCCCCTCGCCGTGGCCGCGCGCTCGCTCGAGCTGGCCGCGAGGGCATACCTCGACCGGGACGAGGAGCTGCACCTGCTGGACGAGCGCCGCTCGCTGGAGCCGGACTGGTTCCAGCGCCCGGGCATGGTCGGCTACGCCGGGTATGCCGAGCGGCTCACCCCCGAAGGCACGCTCGCCGCACTCCCCGGGCTGGCCGACCACCTCGAGGGCCTCGGCGTGGGCTACCTGCACCTCATGCCGCTGCTGCAGCCACGCCCGTCGCCCAACGACGGGGGGTATGCCGTGGCCGACTACCGGTCCGTGCGCACCGACCTCGGCACCATGGACGACCTGCGCGACCTCACCGCCAGCCTGCGGACCCGCGGCATCAGCCTGTGCCTGGACCTGGTGCTCAACCACGTGGCCCGCGAGCACGAGTGGGCCCGCGCCGCGCGGGCGGGCGACGAGCGCTACCGCCGCTACTTCCACATCTACCCCGACCGGGAGATCCCCGACGCCTACGAGCGCACCCTCCTGGAGGTCTTCCCGGACTTCGCGCCGGGCAACTTCACCTGGGACGAGGAGCTCCGGGGCTGGGTGTGGACGACCTTCAACAGCTACCAGTGGGACCTCGCGTGGGACAACCCCGACGTCTTCTGCGAGCTCGCCGACGTCATCCTCTACCTGGCCAACCAGGGCGTGGAGATCCTGCGGCTGGACGCCATCGCCTTCATCTGGAAGCGGATGGGCACGCAGTGCCAGAACCAGCCGGAGGTGCACCAGCTCACCCAGGCGCTGCGCTCCCTGGCCCGGATCACGGCGCCCGCGCTGATCTTCAAGGCCGAGGCCATCGTCGGGCCGAACCAGGTGGTCCACTACCTCGGGCGGGGCAGACACCACGGGAAGGTGTCCGACCTCGCCTACCACAACAGCCTCATGGTGCAGATCTGGTCGATGCTCGCCAGCGGCGACGCACGGCTGTCGACGCACGCGCTCGGCCGGTTCCCGGTCGTGCCGGCGAGCACGGCCTGGATCACCTACCTGCGCTGCCACGACGACATCGGCTGGGCCATCGACGACGACGACGCGCGGTCGGTGATGGTCGACGGCCACGGCCACCGGACCTTCCTCTCGGACTACTACGCCGGGGACTTCGACGGCTCCTGGTCCCGCGGGCTGGTCTTCCAGCACAACCCCGCCACCGGCGACAAGCGCATCTCCGGGTCGGCCGCCAGCCTGGCCGGTCTCGAGCGGGCGGTGACGTCCCTGGACGAGGCGGTCGGGCAGGACGCCCTCGAGGAGGCGCAGGCCGACGTGGACCAGGCGGTGGCCCGGGTGCTGCTCGGCTACGCGATCGTCTACGGCTTCGGCGGGATCCCGGTCATCTGGTCCGGCGACGAGATCGCCACGTTGAACGACCAGGACTGGGATGCCGTGCCCGAGCACGCCGACGACAACCGGTGGGTGCACCGGCCACGGCTGGACCGGGACAGGCTGGCGCACGCGGGCGCGGACCCCGACTCCCCCGAGGGCCGGGTGCTGGCGGGTATGCGCCATCTCGCCGCGGCGCGGAGCTCGCTCCCGCACCTGCACGCGAGCGTCGGTGCCGCCGTGGTGGCGGCTCCCGACCCGGCCGTCTTCGTGGTGGTGCGGCGCCACCCCGTGGGGCCGATGATCGGGCTCTACAACCTCACCGGGACCGGGCGCAGCGTCCCGGGCTGGTGGGTGCGCGAGCTCGGGCTGCCGCTGGAGCAGGCCGTGGACGCCCTCAACGGCTACCCGCCCAGCCTCCAGCCGGACGGCTCGATCTACCTCTCGACCTACCAACCGGTCTGGCTGGTCCGCGGCTGACGAGCCGCGGGTGGACACCGGCGGTGCGTGCACCTCCCCGGCCGTCCCGGGCGCATACTGTGTCGCCATGCTGCTGAGCGACCTGGTCACCGCCCTCGGAGCCCGACCCACGCCGGGCGTCGACGGTCCCGCCGACGTCGAGGTCACCGGCGTCAGCCACCAGGCCGACTGGGTCCGCCCGGGCGACGCCTTCGTGGCGGTGCGCGGCGCCCGGTTCGACGGGCATACCTTCATCGGCGACGCCGTCGCCCGGGGCGCGGTCGCCGTGATCGGCGAGGGGTTGCCCGAGGGTGCCGCCTGCCCGGTGCCCTACCTGCAGGTCGACGCGGTGCGACCCGCCCTGGCGGACGCCGCCACCGCGATCGCCGGTCGCCCGAGCGACGGGCTGAGCGTCATCGGCGTGACCGGCACCGACGGCAAGACCACCACCTCCTGCCTCGCCCTGCACCTGCTGCGGGAGAGCGGCCGGGCGACCGGGCTGCTGTCCACGATCGGCTACCAGCTGCCCGACGGCGTGCTGCGCCAGCCGCCCTCGCACTTCACCACCCCCGAGGCGCCGCAGGTGCAGCAGATCCTCCGGGACATGGTTGAGGCGGGCGCGACCGATGCGGTCGTCGAGTCCTCCAGCCACGCGCTCGCGCTGGACCGGGTGCGCGGCGTCGACTACGACGTCGCCGTGTGGACCAACCTCACCGGTGAGCACCTGGACTTCCACGGCACGATGGAGCAGTACTTCGCGGACAAGGCGAAGCTGGTGCAGCGGGCCCGGCACAGCATCCTCAACGTGGACGACGGCCCGTGGTTCGAGCAGCTGCGCCCGCTGGCGACGGCGGACGTGGGCACGGTCACGACCTACTCCGCCGAGGGCGGCGCGGCAGACTGGCGCGCCACCGACGTGGAGGAGGGGCCGGAGGCGATCACCTTCACCGTGCACACGCCGACGGGCCGGGCGCACGCGCGGCTGCCGATGATCGGCCGGTTCAACGTGGCGAACGCGCTGGCGGCGATGGCGGGCGTGGCCGCGACCGGGGTCGAGCTGGACGCCCTGGTGGCCGCGCTGGCGACCTTCGGCGGCGTCGCCGGGCGGATGGAGATGGTGGAGCGCCGCGACGGCGAGCCGCGGGTCATCGTGGACTTCGCGCATACCCCACCGAGCCTGGAGAAGGCGCTGGAGACGGTCCGCGTCACCACCGACGGGGCGCTGTGGGTCGTGCTCGGCTCGGCCGGCGGACCGCGCGACCCCTCGAAGCGGGCGCCGCTCGGCCGGGTCGCGACGGGCTTCGCGGACCGGGTCGTCTTCACCGAGGAGGACCACCGCACCACGCCGCTGCAGGACATCCTGGACGAGATGGAGCGCGGGGCGCGTGAGGCCGGCCGGGCCAACTTCGTCTCGATCGGCGACCGCACCGAGGCGATCAGGTATGCCGTCCGCGAGGCTGACGGTCGCGACACCGTCGTGCTGGCCGGCAAGGGCCCGGAGGAGACGATGGAGCGGGGCACCGAGCTGGTGCCGTGGGAGGAGATCGAGCAGGCCCGGGCGGCGCTCGCGGCCCGGCGCGGCGACCCGGCCTGACCCCCTCGTCGACGTCGCCCGGCCCGCTCCCCTCCGGCGACCTCGCCTGTCCCTCTCTCGTCCGGCGACCTTGCGCGGTCCCTCCCGTTTTCGACTGTGCTTTTCGTCGCCATGGCACGAGAACCAGAGGTCGAAAACGAGCCGTCGCGCCCTTCCTGCACGACCTGCCGCTTTTCGACTGTGCTTTTCGTCGCCATGGCGACGAAGAGCGAGGTCGAATTCGGGCTCAGGCGGCGGGGTCGCCCCGCTCCTCGGAGGTATGCCCGGCCTCGGCGGGCTCCGGCTCCGGCTCGGGCGTCTCCACCTCGGGGCGCCGGAGCGCCCGGACGACGAGGACGAGGCCGGCCACGACGAGCGGGATGGTCAACCACTGCCCCATGTTCAGCCCCGTCGCCTCGGCGAAGTCGGACAGCTGCGCGTCGGGCTCCCGGAAGAACTCGACGACGAACCGTCCCAGCCCGATCCCGATCGCGAAGACCCCGGCGAGCAGACCGGGCCGCCAGCGCGCCCGCGTGCGCCAGAACAGCCAGAAGAGCACCAGGATGAGCAGGGCGCCCTCGAGCGCCGCCTCGTAGAGCTGGCTGGGGTGGCGCGGCTCCTCCCCGGCGCCGGGGAAGACCATCGCCCAGGGCACGTCGCTGGGCCGCCCCCACAGCTCGCCGTTGATGAAGTTGGCGATCCGGCCGAGCATCATGCCGATCGGCACGTTGACCGCGATGTAGTCGGTGACGCGCAGCGCCGGGAGCTTCTGCCGCCAGCAGAACCACGCCATCGCCACGAGCACGCCGATCAGCCCGCCGTGGAAGCTCATGCCGCCGTTCCACGGCATGAGGATCTCCCACGAGGTCCACAACGAGGGGTTGTAGAAGGTGGCGTAGCCGAGCCGGCCGCCGATGATGATGCCGAAGGTCAGGCCGATGATGAGGTCGTCCACCTGCCGCGGCGTGATGGGGCTGCCCGGCGCCTTGGACATGCGGTTGAAGTGCCAGTAGCCGAGCAGGATGCCGAGGACGTAGGCCAGCGCGTAGTAGCGCAGCGTGAAGATGCCCAGGTCGATGCCCTGGGACAGCCCCAGGTCCTCCCAGCGCAGCGGCGCGTCGCCGCCGGAGCTCGCGGCCAGCAGGGCGAGGTCGGTCAGGATCGGCACGGTCGTGACGATATCTGGTGCTCCTGGGTATGCCCTCGCGCGCCTCCGCCGACCGGCCGCACGGTCTGCGTGCACTGGCCGCACGGTTTGCGCGGACTGGCCGCACGGTTTGTGCGGACTGGCCGCACGGTTTGGACGCAGAGTGTGCGGTCGGTCGACGCAGAGTGCGCGGTCGGTCGGCGCAGAGTGTGCGGTCGGTCAGGTGCCGAAGGCGGCGAGGACCTCGTCCCGCGTGACCTCGGCGACCGAGCCCCGCTGCCAGCGCGGCTGCCGGTCCTTGTCCACCAGCTGGGCGCGGACCCCCTCGGCGAAGTCGGGGTGCCCGGCGAAGTGCTGGGCGAGGCGCAGGTCCTGGGCCAGCACCTCCTCGACGCTCATGCTGGCGGCCCGACGCAGCGCCTCCAGGGCGACCGCGACCGAGTGCGGCGAGCGGGCCGCGACGAGCCCGGCCGCCTCCTGGGCCTCGGGCTCGGGGCGGCCCCGCAGCCGCTCCAGGATCACCGCCGCGTCGTCCCCGGCGTAGCAGGCGTCGATCCAGCCGCGCTGAGCCAGCAGCCAGGAGTCGGTGTCGTCCCCGAAGGCCTGTCCGGTCGCGGAGGTGGTGAGCGTGGAGGCGAGTGCCGTGGCCTCCAGCGTCGGGTCCTCGCGCAGCGCGCCCAGCACGTCGCCCTGGGCCGAGGACGGGACGAGGGCGTCCGCCATGCCCAGGTCCACGGCGTCGGCTCCCCCGACCGGTGCCCCGGTGAGGGCCACGTGCGTGCCGGTCTCGCCGGGAGCACGGGCCAGCAGGTGCAGGCCGGCCACGTCGGGGAAGAAGCCGATGATCGTCTCCGGCATCGCGAGCCGGGTGCGCTCGGTGACCAGGCGCACCGAGCCGTGCGCCGAGACGCCGACGCCGCCCCCCATGACGATGCCGTCCATCCAGGCGACGTAGGGCTTGGGATAGCTCGCGACGAGCGCGTCGACGGCATACTCCGTCTCCCAGTAGCCGGCCGCCTCCTGCGTGCGACCGGCGAGGACCGCATCCCGCAGGGCGCGCACGTCACCGCCCGCGCACAGACCGCGCTCGCCGGCACCGTCCAGCACGACGGCGGCGATCCGGTCCTCGGTGGCCCACTCCTGCAGCTGGTGCAGCAGCGAGTCGACGCTGGCGCGGTCCAGGGCGTTGATCGCGCGCGGGCGGTTCAGCCGTGCCCGCCCCAGGGGCCCGTCGACGGCATACAGCACCTCGTCGCCGTGACCCGCGGCCGGCCACCAGGACAGGGAGGCGTCGTCGCTCATGCGTCGAGGCTCTCATGGCGCACGTAGACTCCCCGCCATGGGTAAGGCATCACGCAAGAAGCGGCAGGGCGCCGGTCAGGCCGCGCCGAAGGCACGCCCCGCACCGTTCGTCGCGCGCCCGTTCGAGGGACTGTCCGGCGAGACCGAGTGGGTGGCGATGCGGGAGATCCTGCCGGCCGCGTCGGCCGACGTCACGGTGACCGTGCCCGACGGCACGCAGGTGTCCGGTCACGACGTCCCGGCCGGTCAGCAGCAGGTGACCCTGGTGACGGTGCTGCCGGGCGCGATGCCCGCGATCCACCGCGACTCCGGCGAGGTCCTCGTCGCGCTGCAGTCCCGCACCTCCAGCGGCGACGCCTCGAGGGACGTCGTCGCGGCGGCGTTCACGGCGCTGGCCAGCGACCCCGGGACCTCGGTCAACTCGGTCCGACCCGCGACGACGGACACCCCGCGGCTGCAGGACGTGCTGGAGACCGGGCAGGAGCTCGACGTCGCGGTCCACGAGGACTTCGGCTTCTGGCTCGGTGAGGACGCGACCGAGGAGATGCGGGCCGCGCTGGAGCAGATGAACGAGTCGGCCGTGCCGATGGCCCGGGTCGAGGGAGCCCCCACCGCCTACTGGTGCCACATGTCCGGCCGGTCCTACATCCGCTGGATCCTCGGGCAGGACGAGGACACCGCGCTGGAGGCGCTGGCCCGGCTGCAGGCCGCGCACGAGCACACGCTGGGCGAGGGCACCGACCTCATCGGGGCGTTCCGGGCGTGCGGCGTGCTGGTGCCGGTGCTGGAGGTGCCGGCCGACAGCTCGGCGGAGGATCACGCCGAGGCGCTCGCCGCGCTGCAGCAGCGGTATGACGCCGCGCTGGGTCAGGACGCCCCGCTCACCCAGGAGGAGCGCCGGGCCAAGAACGCCCTGGTCTCCCGCCAGGTCACGCTGCGCTGAACGGCCCACGGAGCCGGAGGAGGACAGGGATGAGCACAGCGGAGGGCCCGGTCGAGGGCGTGCTGCAGCGGCAGGTCGTGGCCGTCGTCCCGGCCAAGGACGAGGAGGCGCGGATCGGCGCCACCATCGCCGCCCTGCGACGGCTGCCGGCGGTGGCAGCGATCGTCGTCGTCGACGACGGGTCGACCGACCAGACCGCGCACGTCGCGGAGTGGGCCGGGGGCGTCGAGGTCGTCCGGCACGAGCGCAACCGCGGGAAGGCGGCCGCGCTGACCACGGGTGCGGCCCGGGCGCACGACCTCGTCCCGGGCGCGCCGCTGCTCTTCGTGGACGCCGACCTCGAGGCGTCGGCGGCCGAGCTCGGCCCGATCATCACACCGGTCCTGGTGGGCCAGGCGGAGATGACGATCGCGGCGCTGCCGCCCCAGCCGGGGGCGGCCGGCCTGGGCCTGGTGGTCCGGAGCGCGCGGGCCGGCATCGGCCAGCTCACCGGCTGGGAGCCGGGCGCACCGCTGTCCGGCCAGCGGTGCATCACCCGGGAGGCCCTGATCGACGCCATGCCCCTGGCGCGGGGCTGGGGTGTCGAGGTCGGCCTCACGGTCGACGTGATCCGCGCCGGCGGCCGCGTGCTGGAGATCCCGTGCGAGCTCCGGCACCGAGCCACCGGCCGGGACGTCGCCTCCCAGGTGCACCGGGCCCGCCAGCTCGCCGACGTCTCGCTCGCCCTGGCCGAGCGGTCCGGTGTCCCCGACAAGGTGCGCGAGGGCGGCATCGAGGGCGGCCGGATCGTCCGCGAGCAGGGCACCCGCCTGGCCCAGGTCGCGCGGGAGCGGGGCGTCCCCGCGGCGCGCCGCGCGGCGGAGCAGGCCGGCGAGCAGCTGCAGCGGCACGGCCGGCCCCTGCTGGACCGGGCGCGCGCCGCCTACGAGGGCCGGCGCGGACCCACCGAGCGCTGAGCCCCGCCGCCGGCGAGGAGCACGATCCCGGCGGCCAGCAGCACGGTCAGGCACAGGGCGACCGCCGCGATGCCGGAGTCGTTGAGCACCCAGGCCACGGTCATACCCACCACGGCGGCCGCCGCCACCGGGGCGACCCCACGGTGCTCCCAGAGCGGTCGCGACCACGTGGGCCGACGGACCACGACCACAGCCATGGCGACCAGCGCCAGCACCGCCAGCCAGGACAACGGGTAGTCGACCAGGATGCCCAGGCTCTGCTGCAGCTTGCGGGTCACGATGCCCAGGGCCTCCCCGTCGATGACGGACTGCACGAACGCCCCGAGGTGGGTGCGTTCCTGCGGGCCGCGCGCCCAGTCGAGCACCATCGCCAGCGCGGCCAGGAGCGCGGCACCGACACCGACGAGCAGCAGCGAGCGGGGGCTCCACCGCACCCCGAGTGCGGCGAGCAGCACCAGCCCGGCACTCACGGCGGTGGCCGGCACGCTGCCGAAGTCCGCCCCGGCCTGCGGCGCGGCACCGAGGACGATCACCGAGGCGCCGAGCAGGGCGACCGCGGCGCCGGCCTCGCGCCGCCGGTGCCCGATCCACGTGAGCAGCGCCGACATGAGCACCAGCATCGCCCCCAGGACGATGCCGAAGCCGACGTTCCCCTGGCCGTAGAACCGGCCCGCGGTCACCGGTTGCAGGCCGAGCACGCCGACCAGGCCCAGCCGGGAAGACCAGATCGTGTCCACGCCGAGCAGCACGAGGGTGACGGCGGCGACGACCGCGGGCGGTCCGAGCGCGCTGCGCTGCGCCGACGGCAGCCACCAGGCGAGCGCGACGACGAGCGCGGCGGCTCCCAGCACGAGCGCGGACAGGGCCGCCCACGGCTGGCTGGCCAGCCACCAGGGCGCGAGGCCGGCCGCGAAGGTGGCGGCGGGCAGGCTCATCACCAGCAGGCCCGAGCCGGTCAGCAGGGTGCCGGAGCGAGCCCGCCCCCAGCGGCGGACGGCGGCTCCGGCGAGGAGGAGGGGCACGCAGATCGCGGCCAGCAGGCCCAGCGTCCACGGGGCCAGCCACTTCGCCGAGCTCACCGCGAGCGCGAGGTCGGCGGCCCGCTGTGCGGTGCCGTCGGCCCCGACCGTCCCGGTCACCTGGGCCACCGGCGCGCCGGGCAGGTCAGCGGGAGGGGTCACCCCGGCGAGCTGTAGCAGCGTCGCCGTGAGGTCGACGAGCTGCGCCAGGCCGGCCTGCCGGGTCGAGCCGGAGGTCAGCAGTGACGGACCGGAGCCAGCCACGACCAGCACCTGCGCGTCCGGCCGGGTGCCGACCTGTCCCATACCTGAGATGACGAGCGTCGACGCCGGGGGTAGCGCGGCGGCCAGCTCGCCGAGCGCGGCGTCGGTGTCCTCCAGCAGGTCGGTGCGGTCGCCTTCCTGGATCGCGGGCGAGGCGACCAGGTGGATGCCGCACGTGGGGTCCAGCGACGGCCGGGACAGCAACCCGGCGCTCTCGGTGTCGAGCTGGGGGCGGCCGTCGCTGCCGGGGGAGGTCGTCAGCCCGTAGGTCGCCACGCACGTGCCGGCCGCCGCCGCGGAGTCCCGGAGCCTCCCGAGAGGCGGCTCGGTCGCACCCTGCCCGTCCCAGAGCGGTCGCGCGTCGAACCCGCAACCGAGCGCCTCGCGGTCGACCCGGGTCCCCGCGCCGACGGTCAGCCAGGCGTCGGCGGCGCAGGTCACCTCGTCCGGCCCGCGCAGCACCAGGGCGGCGCTGCCACCGTCCTGCGCCATGGAGCGCAGCACCGGTGTCGCCTCACCGACGTGGTCCCAGGTCAGGCCGGGTATGCCGACCAGCACCACCGCGCCGTCCGCCCCGGTGTCGAGGGGCTCGGTGCGGGGTGCCTGGGCGGGGGCGATGCCGGCGACGACCGCCAGGGCGGCGAGGCACCACGAGCCGACCACGGCGAGCACGAGCGTCCACGCCAGCCCGCGGTGTCCCATTGCCTCACCTCCTGCGGGTGCATCGTCCCACGGCACCCCGGCGCGAGCGGTGACCTGACCTGCGGCACTCCTGTGCATCGGGTCGTGCAGCAGCTCGTGTCACAGGCGTGCTCCGAGGCACGCCTGTGTCCCAGGCTTGTGCACAGGCGTGCGTCCGGGCGTGGCTGGCCGATCCTCCCCGGGCGGACCGGCGTGTGGCGGGGGTATGCCGGGCGCTGCGGAGGTGGGCGAGCGCATACCCTGAGCGGGTGGACCCCGAGCTGCTCTCCTGGATCGCGTGCGGCGTCGCGCTGCTCGCTCTCCTGGTGGTGGCGATCGCGTGGCGGCGGTTGCGGGTGGTCGACCGCAGGCTGACCCAGCTGGTCGACGCCGGCGCGCCCACCACCCCGGAGCGGGACCGGATCGAGGCGCTGGAGGCCGAGCTGGCGACGGTGCGCGGCGATCTGGCGCAGGCACTGCGGCACGTGGCGGTCGTGCGCTACGACGCCTTCGGCGACATGGGCGGCCGGATGAGCTTCTCCGCGGCGGTCGTGGACGACACCGGCGACGGCATGGTCATCAGCTCGATCCACGCCCGGGGCGAGAGCCGGACGTATGCCAAGGGCATCGTCGGCGGTGACTCCGAGATCGTGCTCACACCGGAGGAGCGCCAGGCCCTGGACGCCGCCCGGACCGGCCAGGGCGACTGACCGGCCGCACACTTTGCGTCGACCGGCCGCACACTCTGCGTCGACCGGCCGCGCACTTTGCGTCGACCGGCCGCACACCATGCGGTCCGTGCGCGCAAACCATGCGGTCGGTGCGCGCAAACCGTGCGGTCGGTGGGCACAAACCGTGCGGTCGGTGGGCGCAAACCGTGCGGTCGGTCAGGGGTGGTGGAGGATGCCGCGGGAGCCCTGCGGCAGCCGCACCAGCAGGCTCCCGGGATCGATCGCGACGCGGATCGCCAGGGCAGACCCCAGGGTGTCCCCGTCGATCTCCAGCTCGACCGGCTTGTCCGACACGATGCGGACCTCGCGCGCCTGGAGGTGGTCGACCCGCTTGTGCCCGATCATCCGGCGGGTGCTGAGCTGGGCGATGGTCGCGGCCCAGCCGACGATGCCCTCCGGGGACAGCAGCACCGCGTCCATGGTGCCGTCGTCGGCGAGCGCGTCGGGCAGCAGCTCCATCCCGCCCTGCAGCTTGCCGACGTTGCCGACCACGACCGAGCGCACCCGCCGGTGCAGCGGGCCCGAGCCGTCCAGGCGCACGTCCACCGTGAACTGCGGTCCCTTGAGGTGCTGCACCCCGGTGACGAGATAGGCCAGCCACCCCACCCTGGCCTTGAGCTTCTCCGGTGCGGCCGCCATCACCTCGGCGTCGAAGCCGAGGCCGGCCATGACCAGGAAGCGGTGCTCCTCCCGCACGTCCGGGTCGCCGCGGTCGTCGACGGCGTCGTCGAAGTCGACGCTGCGCGCGGGCTGACCCTCCTCGTCCTCGAGCCGCGCCGCCAGCTGGGCCGACGTCGGGCGGATCAGCTCGAGCCGGCAGGTGTCGATCGGGGTCGACTCCCCGGTGAGGGCCACCTCGAGGGCCCGGTCGAGGGACTCGACCGGCAGGTCCAGGTTGCGCGCCAGCAGGTTGCCGGTCCCTCCCGGCAGCAGACCCACCGGCACCCCCGAGTGCGCCAGCGCGGCACCCACCGTCCGGACCGTGCCGTCACCGCCGAGCGGGCAGACGACGTCGACGCCGGCATCCACCGCCTCCTGCGTCTGACCGGTCCCGGGGTCCTCCGCCGTGGTCTCCAGCCACAGCGGGTCCGCCCACCCGTGCCGGCCGCATACCTGCTCCACCCGACGACGGACACGGGCCACGTCCCCGAACTTCGTGGGGTTGACGATGACCCCGGCGCGGGGCGAAGAATCCATGGCGAGAGGGTAACCCTGCGCCAGTACGCTTGCGCGCATGATCGACATCCGCGACCTGCGCACCGAGCCCGACCGCGTCCGCACCAGCCAGCAGGCCCGGGGCGAGGACCCGTCCGTGGTGGACCAGGTGCTGTCCGCGGACGCGACGCACCGGAGCTCGCTCGCGGAGTTCGAGGCCGCCCGGGCCGAGCAGAAGGCCTTCGGCAAGCGGGTGGCCCAGGCCCAGGGCGAGGAGAAGCGGGCCCTGCTGGCCGAGGTGAAGGACCTGGCCGCCCGGGTCAAGGCGCTGGAGGCCCAGGCGAACGACGCCGCCGCCGCGCGGGACCAGGCGATGCGCCACATCGGCAACCTCGTCCTCGACGGCGTGCCGGTGGGGGGCGAGGACGACTTCGTCACCCTGGAGGAGGTCGGCACGCCGCGGGACTTCGCCGCCGAGGGTTTCGAGCCGCGGGACCACCTGGCGATCGGCGAGGGGCTGGGGGCGATCGACACGGTCCGCGGTGCCAAGGTCTCGGGTGCCCGGTTCTACTACCTCCTCGGCGACGGCGCCCGGCTGGAGCACGCGCTCATGGGTCTGGCCCGGCAGCTCGCCCAGGAGGAGGGCTTCGTGCCCGCGATCGTGCCCAACCTGGTCCGCCCGGAGACGATGGCCGGCGCCGGCTACCTCGACGCGCACGCGGACGAGGTCTACCGCCTGGAGGCCGACGACCTCTACCTCATCGGCACCTCGGAGGTGGCGCTGGCGGGGCTGCACGCGGACGAGATCCTCGACCTGAGCGACGGCCCGCTGCGGTATACCGCGACCTCCACCTGCTACCGGCGCGAGGCCGGGTCCTACGGCAAGGACACCAAGGGCATCTTCCGGGTGCACCAGTTCCAGAAGACCGAGATGTTCGTCTACTGCCGGGTGGAGGACGCCGTCGCCGAGCACGACAACCTGCTGCGCATCGAGCGCCGGCTCCTCGACGCGCTGGAGCTGCCCTACCGGGTCATCGACGTCGCGGCCGGCGACCTCGGGGGCCCGGCGGCCCGGAAGTACGACTGCGAGGCCTGGGTGCCGACGCAGGGCAGGTACCGCGAGCTGACGTCGACGTCGAACTGCACCACCTTCCAGGCCCGCCGCCTCGCCACCCGCGAGCGCGACCCGCACGGCTCGGGGACGCGCGCGGTGGCCACCCTCAACGGCACGGTGGCGACCAGCACCCGCCCGATCGTGGCGCTGCTGGAGAACCACCAGCAGGCCGACGGCTCGGTCCGGGTGCCCCAGGCGCTGCGCCCCTTCCTCGGCGGCCAGGAGCTGCTCGCCCCCGCGGGGTGAATCTCCCCCGCTCGACGGAGGCGCGGCGGCCCGGCGCGGCCTAGGCTGAGCGGGGTCCGGGAGACGTCGACGAGGGAGAGTCCTGTGGTCGAGGCGATCGAGCGCTGGTTCGGGGTCGACGAGCACTGGGAGCGACCCGTGCCCGGCCCCCGGGAGCGGCGCGCCGACCTGTGGTGGGCGGTGCTGGCGCTGGCCGTCATCGCCCTGGGCCAGGAGCTCATCCGGTCGATGGGGATGCTCGAGGACGAGCGTTTCGGCGCCTGGGGGCAGTATGCCGGCGTCCTCACCCTGGTGGCGATGGTCGCCGTGCGGCGCCGCTACCCGGTGGGTGTGGCCCTGCTCGGCGGGGTGCACATGCTCGCGATGTCGCTGTGGATGCCGATGACGATGTCCCAGCTCCCCACCCAGATGACCTACTTCCTGCTGATCTTCTCCGGGATGGCCTGGGCCCGGAACAGGCGCGCCCTCACCCTGGCCATCGGCGTGGTGCTGGTGCTGCTGGTGCTGCTCTTCGCCTGGTCCTACGCCCTCGGCTCGGGCATCGAGGAGATCCGCACCAACCTGGGTGAGTCCGAGGTGCAGCAGGTCGGCCCGATCCCGCCGGTCGTCTCGGTGGTGCTCTTCTCGGTGCTCGGCAACCTCATCTTCTTCGGCTTCGCGATCGGGCTCGGCCAGGTGGCCTGGAGGGGCGCGCTGCGGCACAGCCAGGTGCGGCAGCAGGCCGAGACCATCCGCTCCCAGACCTCGCGCCTCACCGACCAGGCGGTCGTCGCCGAGCGGCTCCGGATCGCCCGGGAGCTGCACGACGTGGTGGCCCACCACGTGTCGGTGATGGGGGTGCAGGCGTCGGCCGCGCGGAAGGTCATGGACCGCGACCCGGAGGCCGCCCGCCGGTCGCTCGGGGCGATCGAGCAGGCGTCCCGCGACGGCGTGGCGCAGATGCGGGACCTGCTGGGCACGCTCCGCACCGGCGAGGGCGCCGGGTCGAACGGCGGCGCGGGCGGCGATCGGGCCCCGCAGCCCACGCTGGCCGCCCTCCCCGCCCTGGTCGAGCAGTCCACCACGCCGACCTGCGAGGTCGTCCTGGACCTGGTCGAGTCGACGCCCGGAGCGGCGGGCCGCGTGCCGCCACCGGTGCAGCTCAGCGCCTACCGGATCGTCCAGGAGGCGCTCGCCAACGTGCGTCGCCACTCGACCGCCCGGCACGCCCGGGTGAGCGTGCGGGTCGACGAGGCCCGGGACCAGGTCGAGGTGGAGGTCGTCGACGACGGCGCCGCGCGGGTCGGCACGTCCGGCACCGGTCTGGGTCTGCGCGGTATGCGCGAGCGCGCCCACCACCTCGGCGGCGAGGTCGAGGCAGGGCCCCGGCGGGCGGGCACCGGGTGGAGGGTGCGGGTGCGGCTGCCCCGGGAGGGGCACGCGACGGCATACCCCACCGGCTCCGGGTCCGCTGACCCGCTGGCGGTCGTCGACGACCCCGCCGGTGAGAGGGTGGGCCGGTGACCGCCCAGCCGTTGCGCCTCCTCCTCGTCGACGACCAGCCGCTGCTGCTGCAGGGCTTCTCGATGATCCTGTCCACCGAGCCCGACGTGCGGGTCGTGGGTCAGGCCGAGAACGGCCAGCAGGCCGTCGACGCCATCCCCGAGCTGCGCCCGGACGTCGTGCTGATGGACGTGCAGATGCCCGTCCTGGACGGCATCGAGGCCACCCGCCGGATCGTGACCGAGCACCCGGAGGTGAAGGTGGTCATCCTCACCACCTTCGACCGGGACGACTACCTCTTCGACGCGCTGCAGGCGGGGGCCAGCGGCTTCCTGCTCAAGAATGCCGACGCGGACGACCTCGTGGACGCGGTCCGGGCGGCGGCCGAGGGGCACGCCCTGCTCGCGCCGGAGGTGACGATGCGCGTCATCTCCCGGATGGCGTCCGCCGGTGCCTCGCCGTCCCCGACCGAGACACCCACCACCGACGCGCTGCCGCAGCTCACCGAGCGGGAGCGGGAGGTGCTGCGGATGATGGCCCGTGGCCTGTCCAACGCCGAGATCGCCGCCGAGGCCTTCGTCAGCGAGGCGACCGTCAAGACCCACGTCTCCAACGTGCTCGCCAAGCTGGGCGTGCGCGACCGGGTGCAGGCCGTCGTCGCGGCCTACGAGTCCGGCCTGGTCCGGCCGGAGAGCGCCTGAGGGTCCTGGCGGGCGACGCCGGACCCCCGGCTCCGTCCCGAGGGGGAGGCGAGGATCGGCGTCGTGGCCGATGTGCCGGCATACCCCCCGTCTATAGCGTGAGCAGCACGCCACCCGGCACCGAGCCGGGCGGGACGAGCGAGAGGGGCCAGACGTGCTCGAGGTGACAGGGCTGAGCCGAGCCTACGGCGACCGCCTCGCCGTGGACGATGTCGGTTTCACCGTGCCGGACGGCCGCATGGTGGGCTTCGTCGGCGGCAACGGCGCCGGCAAGACGACGACCATGCGGATGATCATGGGGGTGCTCGCCCCCTCGGCCGGCGAGGTCCTCTGGGACGGCGCACCCGTCGCCCGGGAGGACCGGGTGCGCTTCGGCTACATGCCCGAGGAGCGCGGCCTCTACCCCAAGCAGCCGGTCCTCGGCCAGCTCACCTACCTCGGTCAGCTGCACGGGATGACCCAGGCCGCCGCCCGCGACCGCTCCACCGACCTGCTCACCAGGTTCGGCCTGGGCGAGCGGCTCACCAGCAAGGTCGAGACGTTGTCGCTCGGCAACCAGCAGCGCGCCCAGATCATCGCCTCCGTCCTCGGTGACCCCAAGATGCTCGTGCTGGACGAGCCCTTCAGCGGGCTCGACCCGGCGGCGGTGGACCAGATGAGCGAGCTGCTGCGCGAGCACACCTCCGCGGGTGCCCCCGTGCTCTTCAGCTCCCACCAGCTCGACCTGGTGGACCGGCTGTGCGACTCGATCGTGGTGCTGCATGGGGGTCGCGTCGTGGCCCAGGGCACCTCGGAGCAGCTGCGCGACTCCGCTCCGCTGCGCTACCGGCTGACCACCGGCGAGGACACCGGCTGGGTCCGAGGCGCACCGGGCATCGAGGTGATCGACCTCGACGGACCCAGTGTCCTGGTCCAGCCGCAGGACGAGGCGGCGGCGGAGCGGCTGCTCGCCGACGCGGTGGCCCGTGGCCGGGTCCGCGAGTTCAGCCTCGTCCGACCTTCCCTGTCCGAGATCTACCGAGAGGTGGCCGCAGCATGAGGGCCCAGGCACCGTGGCGGCTGGTGGCCGGCCGCGAGATCATGGTCAAGCTGACCGACAAGACCTTCATCGTGAGCACCGTGCTGACCGTGCTCCTCGTCTTCGGGTCGCTCTTCGCGCCCACCTTCTTCACCCCGGACGCCCCGAGCTACGCGGTCGCCGTCACCTCGGACGAGGGGGAGGCGGTGGTGGACGGGGCGGCCACGGTCGTCAGTGCCGGCAACGCGGAGTCCGCCACGACGGCGGAGCGGGTCGCCGACCGCGACGCTGCCGAGGCCGCCGTCGTCGACGGCGACGCGGATGCCGCTCTCGTCGGCGGCCCCGGTCAGTGGGAGCTGCTCTCCGAGGGCGGCGCGCCCGGCCCGCTGGAGGCGGCGGTCACCGAGACGGTCCGCACCTCGGCCCTCGCCGAGAACGCGCAGGCCGCGGGCACCTCGGTCGACGCGCTCACCCAGGGCTCGACCGTGGGCATGGTCGACCTCGCCGAGGACGGCACGGTGATGCCGGAGGCGGTGACGTATGCCATCGGCTTCGCCTTCGCGATGATGTTCTACTTCGCGGCCATCGTGTTCGGGATGCAGATCGCCAACAGCGTGGTGGAGGAGAAGCAGTCGCGGATCGTGGAGATCCTCGCCGCCAAGATCCCGACCCGTCAGCTGCTCCTCGGCAAGGTCCTCGGCAACACGGTGCTGGCCTTCGGCCAGATCGCGCTGATCTCCACGGCCGCGCTCATCGGGCTGACCTTCATCGACCTGGACGTCGCGCTGCCAGGGCTGGCCGGGGCGATCGGGTGGTACGTCCCGTTCTTCGTGCTCGGCTTCCTCGCGCTGGCCTGCGTCTGGGCCGCGGCGGGTGCGCTGGCGTCCCGCACCGAGGACCTGCAGCAGACGACCATGCCGCTCATCATGGTCCTCGTCATCGCGCTCGTCCTGGGTCTCTACCTCGAAGGCTTCTGGCAGCAGGTGGTGTCCTTCGTGCCCGTCCTGTCGACGATCCTCATGCCGGTGCGGCTGATCGAGGGCGACGTGGCGCTCTGGGAGCCGATCCTCGCGCTCGGGCTCGTCCTGGGCTTCTGCGCGGTGACCATCACCCTGGGTGCGCGTCTCTACGAGCGGGCGCTGCTGCATACCTCGGGCAGCCTGGGCTGGCGCAAGGCCATGAGCCTCAGCAAGGACTGAGGGATCGCTAGGCTGGAGGGGTGACTGCCTCCGCCGAACCGGCCGCCGCCCCGCTGCTCGTCGCGCTGGACGTCGACGGGACGATCGTCAACCACGACGGACACCTGTCGCCGCGCGTGCGGGAGGCGGTGGCGGCGCTGGACGACCTGCCGCACGTGACCGTGGTGATCGCCACCGGACGCTCGGTGATCGCGACGCTGCCGGTGCTGGAGCAGCTGGGGCTGGCGACCCACCGCCGCCCGGTGGTCTGCTCCAACGGCGCCGTGACGGTCGCCGCGACGCCCGGCGGTGCGTCGTCGTTCGAGCTCCTCGACGTGGTGACCTTCGACCCGGCCCCGGCGATCGCGCTGGTCCGCACCCACCTCCCCACCGCGTTGGTGGCGGTGGAGGAGATCGGGGTGGGCTTCAAGGTGAGCACGCCCTTCCCCGAGGGTGAGCTGTGGGGCGAGGAGATCGTCGTGCCGGTGGAGGAGCTGACGGCACGCCCCGCGACGCGGGTCACCTTCCGCGAGCCGGACCTGAGCTCGGAGGACTTCACCGCGCTGGTCGAGCGGATCGGGCTGCACGGCGTGGCGTATGCCGTCGGCTGGAGCGCGTGGCTCGACCTCGCCCCCGAAGGGGTGAGCAAGGCCTCGGCGCTGGAGCTGGTGCGTCGCCAGCTGGACATCGAGCCGCACCGCACCATCGCGGTGGGGGACCAGCGCAACGACATCGAGATGCTGCACTGGGCCGCCGTGGGGTATGCCATGGGTCAGGCGCCCGAGGAGGTGCTGCGGGCCGCGGACCGGACCACCGGCTCGGTGGACGAGGACGGTCTCGCCGACGCGCTCGACGAGGTGCTCGACGAGCTGGCCTGAGACCAGACGCTGATGCCGTGGGGAAGACTGTGCCCGTGACCGACCCGCTGCTCCTCACCTCGCCGGCGAACCCGCGCATCAAGGCCGTCGTCGGTCTGCGTCGGCGCCGCGTCCGCGAGCAGGAGGGCCGCACCGTGGTCGAGGGCTACGAGGAGCTGATGCTGGCCCTCGGTGCGGGGGTCGTGCCCGAGCTGCTGCTGCTGTGCCCGGAGCTCATGCCGGCGGGGGCGCGGCGTGAGCTGGAGGAGGAGGTCGCCGGACTGCCGACGGAGGTGGCGCACGCCTCCCGCGCGGCCTTCGAGAAGGCGGCCTACCGGGAGGGACCCGACGGCGTGCTGGCGGTGGTCCCGCGGGTCGGCCGCCACCCGGGGGAGCTGACCCTCCCGCAGGACCCTCTGCTCCTGGTGTGCGAGGGGGTCGAGAAGCCGGGCAACCTCGGGGCGATGCTCCGCACCGCCGACGCGGCGGGGGTGGATGCCGTGGTCGCCGCGGACCCGGTGACCGACTGGGGCAACCCGAACACCGTGCGCGCCTCCAAGGGCACGGTCTTCTCCCTCCCGGTCGCCGCCGCCGAGGCGGAGGCGACCCTCGACTGGCTGGACGAGCACGGCATACCTCTCGTGGCGGCGACGCCGGACACCCCCCTCGAGCACACCGAGGTCGACTACCGCGGGCCGGTGGCGATCGCGGTGGGGACGGAGAAGACGGGCCTGACGGACGCGGTGCTGGAGCGCGCCGCGCACCGGGTGCGCATCCCGATGGCGGGCCGGGTCAACTCGCTCAACGTCGCGACCTCGGCCGCGATCGTGGTCTACGAGGCGGTCCGGCAGCGGCGTCGAGGTCCCTCACACCGCTGAAACATCCGTGTGCCACGATGTCCGGCATGCGGATCGACCACGTGAGTTATGCGGCAGGGCCGGACGGCCTCCAGGCCACGGCGGAGCGCCTCGCGGGGCAGCTCGGGGTCAGCCCGCACGACGGCGGGGTGCACCCGAGGTTCGGCACCCGCAACGTGGTGATCCCGCTCGCCGACGAGCGGTACGTCGAGGTGGTCGAGGTCCTGGACCACCCGGCCTCGGACAAGGCGCCCTTCGGGCAGGCAGTCCGGGCCCGGTCCAGCCACGGCGGCGGCTGGATGGCCTGGGTGGTGGCCGTGGAGGACCTGGCGCCCGTCGAGCAGCGGCTGGGCCGGCCCTCGGTGGAGGGCCACCGGCACACCCCGGAGGGCATCGAGCTGATGTGGCGCCAGATCGGCGTCCTCAACGTCATCGACCACGGCAACCGCCCGTTCTTCGTGCACTGGGAGTCGGCTCCGGAGCACCACCCCTCGCACCTGGAGCGCAGCGCCACCCGGCTGACCGGCCTGACGATCGGCGGCGACTTCCCCGAGGTCCGCGAGTGGCTCGGCATCAGCGACGCGCCCCAGGGTGCCTTCGAGAGCGACATCGAGTTCGGCTTCGTCGAGGACGACGACTGCCCCTGCCTCACCGAGGTCACCTTCGAGACCCCCCGGGGCAGCATCACCATCTGATGCCCGTGCAGGAACTCTGCGTCACATCCGTCGCCCTGACGACCGATGTGACACACCGTTCCCGCACCAGGGTCGCCGCCGTCGGCGGGAGCTACGTGCCGGGCTGACCGGCAGCGCGGCGGACCACGCCGCGCACCACGCCCAGGACCTCGTCCGCGTGGTCGAGGTGCACCCCGTGCGTGGCGCCGGGCCAGGAGATCAACTCGGCCCCGAAGGCCGTGGCCAGGCGCTGGTGGGCCCGCCGGATCCGGGAGCGCTCCGGGCGGTCGGCGGTGACGACGGCAGCGGGCAGCCGGGGCAGGTCCTCCTCCCGGAGCTCCCGCGCCAGGGCACCGAGGCCCACCGTGGCGCGACCCAGCTTCACCAGCCCACCGTCGACCGCCTGCTCCATCGCGGCGGCCAGTGCCGGGTCGGCGGCGGTGGACGCCTGCCTGCGGGCGAGGGCGACGAAGCCTGCTTCGAGCCGCCCACCCAGGCCGGGGACCCGCGTCAGAGCGCCGAGCACCCGCGACTGCAGCTCGATGTAGGCGGCCAGCGCGGGGTCGTTGACCGGCGTGGCGTCGAGCAGCACCAGACCGCTCAGGTCCTCGGGGTGGTCCCGGGCCCACAGGGTGGCGACGGCGCCGCCGAGGCTCTGGCCCACCGCGACCACCGGACCCAGGTCGAGATCGGCGACCAGCCGGTGCAGGTGGGCGCTCGCCCCGGCGAGGCCACCGGGGTCCGTCGACGCGCCGGTGCCCGGACGGTCGTGGAGCACCACCCGGCACCCCGGGTCCTCGACCAGGGCCTCGGGCATACCGGGAAAGAAGCCGTCGGCACCTGCCGCGCCACCCGGCAGCAGCACCACGGCGGGACCGCGCTCTCCGATGACCGTCATGGCCGCAGCCTACGGACCTCTTGCCATGTATGCACACATATACGTATACTCCGGGCATGAGTAGGCTGGGACCATGCCGAACAAGACGATCTACGTCTCCGACGCCGACCTCGCGGTCTTCGCCCGGGCGCAGGAGCTCACCGGCGGCAACCTGTCGGCGGCCATCTCCACCGCCCTGCACCGCCTGGTCGACGCCGAGGAGGGCCGGCTCGCCGGATACCAGGAGATCTCGGTCCCCGTGGGCACCGGCGGCGCCCGGTGGCGGCGGTTCCACGGCGTGCTCCTCGTCGACTGGCACTCCGCGACGGGGGAGGGAGAGGAGCACTACCGCGTCTTCCGCACGCGGGGCGGACGGTATGCCGTGCACGTCGCCCGATCCGCCAGCTACGTCCACCGCGCGGGCAAGGACGGCCAGCTGACCGGCTGGCGCAAGCACTTCGCCACCGACCAGCAGTGGGGCGAGATCCCCGCCTCGGCCGCGCTCGACGTCTACGACACCCTCGACGACCTCCGCGCGGGGGTCCCGGCCGACCTGGCCGCACTCGTCGAGGAGATCCCCACCGAACCCGAGGTCGAGGACCTCGACATCTGAGCGCTCCACGGCGTCGCCGGGAGCGCCGGCGACGACCCACAGGAGCACCATGTCCACCACCTCACCCGCGGCGATCGAGATCACCGGTCTCCGCAAGGCCTACGCCCGTCAGCTCGTGCTCGACGGGCTGGACCTCACCGTCCCGCTCGGCACGGTCACCGCGCTGCTCGGCGCCAACGGAGCCGGCAAGACGACCACCGTCTCGATCCTCTCGACCCTGGTCCCGGCGGACGCCGGGAGCGCCACCGTCCTCGGTCACGACGTGCGGTCCCAGCCCGACGCCGTGCGCCGGCTCATCGGCCTGACCGGACAGCTGTCGGCGGTGGACCCGCTGCTGACCGCCCAGGAGAATCTGCGCCTGATGGCGGACCTGCGGCTGCTGCCGCGGTCACGACGACGCCACCGCGTCGACGAGCTGCTCGAGACCTTCGGTCTCGCAGCGGCACGGCGCACCCCGACGCAGGCCCTCTCCGGAGGGATGCGCCGCAAGCTGGACCTGGCCATGACCCTCGTCGGCGACCCCAGGGTCGTCTTCCTCGACGAACCCACCACCGGCCTGGACCCGCGGGCCAGGCGCGACCTGTGGCAGCAGGTCCGCGAGCTCGTCAGCGACGGGACCACCGTGCTGCTCACCACGCAGTACCTCGAGGAGGCCGACCAGCTCGCCGACACCGTCGCCGTCCTGCACGGAGGACGGCTCGTCGCGCACGACACCCCGGCAGGTCTCAAGACCGCGCACGACGCCGGGAGCCTCGACGACGTCTTCCTCGCCCTCACCGACCCAGAGGCCCCGTCCACCGACCAGCACGAGGAGATCGCCTGATGACCGCCGCCGCCCTCACCCACACGGCCGGCCCCACCGGGCCGACCGTCGCTCTGCGCCACCTGCTCACGATGGCCCGGCGCAGCCTGCTGCGGATGGTGCGCTACCCCTCGCTCACCGTGCTGCTGGTCGTGACCCCGATCATCCTGCTGCTGCTCTTCGTGTATGTCTTCGGCGGCGCCATCGGGGCCGGCGTGGCACCCGGCGTGGTCCCGGGGGCGGCCGGGCGCGCCGCCTACCTCGACTACATCACCCCCGCCGTGCTGGTCATGACGGCCGCCAGCATCGCCCAGTCCACGGCCATCAGCGTGGCGATGGACATGACGGGCGGGGTCGTCACCCGGCTGCGGGCCATGCCGGTCGCCTCGGTCGCCGTGCTGGGCGGCCACGTGGTCGGTGCCCTGGTGCAGACCCTGCTCGCCTCGGGCGCGGTGCTCGGGGTGGCCGCGCTGCTGGGCTTCCGGCCGGCCGCCGACCTGGTCGGGTGGGTGGCCCTGCTCGGGTTCTTCACCCTCCTGGCCGTGATGCTCACCTGGATCTCGGTGGCGATGGGTGCCGCCGCCGGGTCGGTGGAGACGGCGTCCAACACCCCGATGGTGCTGCTGCTCCTGCCCTTCCTCAGCAGCGGCTTCGTGCCGGTGGAGACGATGCCGGCCGCCGTCCGGGTCTTCGCCGAGCACCAGCCCTTCACCCCGGTCATCGAGACCATCAGGGGGCTGCTGGTGGGCCAGCCGGCGCCGACCTCGACCACCATCGCGGCTGTGGCCTGGTGCGTGGGCCTGTCGGTGCTGGGCTGGTGGTGGGCGCGGAGGTCCTACCGGCGCCAGCGCGCCTGAGGGCGGTCTGGGTCAGTCGCCGAAGACGCCCCAGCAGAGGTGGTCGCGCCGTGCCTGGTCCTCGAGGACGAGCCGGCGGAGCTCGTCGGGCACCTGCTCGCGCTGCCAGTCCCGCTCCCGGAGGCGGGCCTCCTCCCGGTCCTCGTCCCCGGCGGAGGCCATGACGGCCCGGATCGCGTAGGCGGCAGCGCCCAGGTCGTGCTCGGCGACGTGCGGGACCGCGGCCGCCTGGCCGGCGGCATACGCGGCGAGGCGGGCGGCGCCGGACAGCGGACGGGCTGCTCCCATCGCGTGCCCGGCCGAGGCGCGGGAGGCCATCATCCGCATCCGGCCGTCGGCCCAGGCCCGCGCGCCGGCGATCGCCTCGCGGGGTCTGGCGTCGTCGGGGGCCTCGGTCTCGAAGGCCGGCAGCACGTGCTCGGCGCACGACGCGGCCCACCGGGCCAGCAGCTGGTGGTGGTCGTCGCTCAGCGTGCCGCCGCGGCGGGTCGTGACGAGCCGTGGGTCGCGGACCGGGTGCAGGATCACGCGTCGTCCGTGCCGTCGTGCCGTCGGTGCCATCGGCGGGCGGCGGCACGATGCGCGTCGCGCAGCAGCGTGCGCAGCTCGTCGGCCGTGGCCGGGCCGGGTGCGACGACGCTGACCCAGCCGTGGGCGGCATACACCGGGTGGGCGATGAGGACATCACGGCGGGTCGGGTCCGCGGGCGGGTCCTGACCTCGTCGACCGGCGTCGACGTTCACCCTGACGACGCCGCGGCCCAGCCCGGACGGCGGTTCGCCGGGGTAGTCCTTGGTGACGATCGTCGCGAACGGCTGCCCGGGCGGCAGGATCCCGTCCGGGGCGTAGTAGAAGAACTCGTCACCCCAGGCGAGCTCCGGGCTCCCGTCTCCGGGCTGCGGCCGCAGGGTCAGGACGCCGTCGAGACCCTGGACGAACTGGCTGATCTCCTCATGGCTCATGACTAAAGTGGATCATTGAAGTGGGTGTGGAGGGTTGAGGATGAGGACGATCGAGGTGGCCCGAGCCGCGGGGTGCTCCGTGCAGCAGGTGCGCAAGCTCGAGGCGCTTGGCGTCCTGCCCCCGGTCCCCCGCACGTCTTCGGGCTACCGGAGGTATGCCCCGGCGCACCTCTCGTGCGTCCTCGCCTATGCGGCGCTCGCCGCGGCGGTCGGACCGTCGGGTGCGCGCGACCTGATGCAGACCCTGCACACGGACGTCGGTCGGTTCCTGACGCGACTGGACCTAGCGCACGCCCGGTTGGCCTCCGACCGGGCCGACCTGGACGAGGTCTCGCAGGCGATGCGCGCGATCGGCGCCGACCCGGTCGGGGACGCGGTCGCGGCCGACGACCTGTCCGTGGGGGAGCTGGCGCTCGCGATCGGGGTGCGTGGCTCGACGCTGCGGCACTGGGAGGCGGAGGGGCTGCTGCACCCGGGTCGCGCCGAGGCGATGCGGGGCGCCCGTCGTTACGGGCCGGCGGCGGTGCGCGACGCCCGCCTGGTGCAGCAGCTGCGCCTGGCGGGCTACGGCATACCGGCCGTGCGGTCGTTGCTGCCGCGACTCCAGCACGAGGTGGACGCCGCGGACGCACTGACCCGGCGCCGCGAGGCGCTGGCTGCGCGCAGCCGGGCGCTCGTGCGCGCCGCGGCCCACCTGCACCCGGTGCTGGGGTGATGGTGCGCCCGGATCAGGCCCGTCCGAAGCCCCTGAGCCGCAGGCTGTTGAGCACCACCAGCACCGAGGACAGCGCCATCGCGCCACCCGCGATCAGCGGGGTCAGCAGGCCGAAGGCGGCGAGCGGGATGGCCAGCGTGTTGTAGCCGAAGGCCCACACCAGGTTCTGCTTGATGATCGACAGGGTGCGACGGGACAGTCCGATGGCGTCTGCGACGGCCTCGACGTCCGAGCGCATCAGCACGATGTCGGCGGACTCGGCGGCGACATCGGTGCCTGAGCCCATCGCCATCCCGAGGTCGGCCTGCGCCAGCGCTGCGGCGTCGTTCACGCCGTCGCCGACCATCGCCACGACGCGTCCCTCGCGCTGCAGCCGCTCGACGGCCGCGAACTTGTCCTGGGGCAGCACGTCGGCGGTGACGTCGGCCGCCTCGATGCCGACCTGCTGGGCGATGGCCGCGGCGGTCCGGGGGTTGTCGCCGGTGAGCAGGTAGGGCCGCAGGCCCAGGTCACGCAGCCGCTGCACCGCCCGCGGCGACGACTCGCGGGCGGTGTCGGCGACGGTGACCGCGGCGCGCGCGGTGCCGTCCCAGCCGACGAGGACGGTGGTGCCGTCGGCGCGCTCCGTCGCCTCCACCAGGACCTCGGGCACGACGTCGAAGAGGCTGGCCCGCCCCACGGTGACGACCGTGTCCTTGAGCGTCCCGCGGACCCCGAGGCCCGGCAGGCTCACGACGTCGTCGGCCCGGACCAGCGTCACCCCGCGCTCGCGGGCACCGGCGACGATGGCGCCGGCCACCGGGTGCTCGCTCCCGGTCTCGACGCTGGCGGCGGCCTTGAGCGCGGCGTCCTGGGGCAGCGACCCGGCGGTCACGACGTCGGCGAGCACCGGGTGACCGGTGGTCAGCGTGCCCGTCTTGTCCAGCACGACGGTGTCGACCCTGCGCGTGGACTCCAGGATCTGCGGGCCCTTGATGAGGATGCCCAGCTGGGCGCCGCGCCCGGTGCCGGTGAGCAGGGCGGTCGGCGTGGCCAGCCCGAGCGCGCAGGGGCAGGCGATGATGAGCACCGCCACCGCGGGTGCCAGGGCCTCGGTGAAGGTATGCCCGGTGACCAGCCACAGGACGAAGGTCAGGGCCGCGATCACCAGGACGGCGGGCACGAAGACGGCGGAGATCCGGTCGGCCAGGCGCTGCACCGGTGCCTTGCCGGTCTGGGCCTGCTCGACGAGCCGGGTGATCCGGGCCAGCGTGGTCTCGGCGCCGACCCGGCTGGCCTGGACGATGAGGCGGCCGTGGCCGTTGACCGTGGCACCGGTGACCGTGTCCTGCGGGCCGACCTCGACCGGCATCGACTCGCCGGTGACCATGGAGGCGTCGATGGTTGAGCGCCCGGAGAGGATCGTCCCGTCGGTGGCGACCTTCTCGCCCGGGCGCACGACGAACCGGTCGCCGACCACGAGCTCCCCGATCGGCACCCGGTGCTCGCTGGTGGCCATCGCGCCGCTCCCGGCCTCCTGGCGCAGCACCGCCACGTCCTTGGCGCCGAGCTGCAGCAGGGAGCTGAGGGCGGAGCGCCCCTGGGCCTTGGCCCGGGCCTCGATGAACCGCCCGATGAGCAGGAAGGCGGTGACCACCGCGGCGGTCTCGAAGTAGAGGTCCTCGGTGAAGCCGGTGAGCAGCGCGAGCACGGACCAGCCGAAGGCGGCGGTGATGCCGACCGACACCAGGGTGTCCATGGTGGAGGCACCGTGCCGGGCGTTGACCGCGGCGGCCCGATGGAAGGGCCAGGCGGCCCAGAAGTAGATCGGCGCGGTGAGCAGCAGCTGCAGCCAGTGGCCGGTCATCCCCAGCGCGTCCCGCACCGGCGGCACCATGTGCACGAGCACGACGAGCAGGGCCAGCGCGCTGGCCACGACCATCCGCAGCCGCAGCGACCCGCTTCCCACGAGGTCGTGGGTCATTTCCGGCGCCTCACCCGGGCTCTCGTCCTCGAGGGGGGTGGCGCCGTACCCGGTCTGCTCCACGACGCCCACGATGTCGGTCACCGAGAGCGCGGAGGGGAAGCTGACGCTGGCCTTCTCCGTGGCGAGGTTCACGCTGGCCTGCACCCCGTCGACCTTGTTGAGCTTGCGCTCGATGCGCGCCGAGCAGGAGGCGCAGGTCATCCCGCTGATCGCGAGGTCGACGTGCTGGTCCTCGCCGGGTGCGCTCGTGGTGGTGCTGCTCATCTCAGGTCCTCCTGCCTGTCGCCGGCCGGGCGTCGCGTGTGGTTGCGGTGGGCCCGACCGGGCGTCGCGTGTGGTTGCGGTGGGCCCGACCGGGCGTCGCGTGTGGTGGCCTCAGGCCTGGGCGGTGTAGCCAGCTTCCTCGACGGCCGCACGCGCGGCGTCGAGCGACAGGGGGCCGTCGGAGACGACGAAGACCTCGGTGTCGCCACCCTTGACCAGGTCGTCGACGCGCACCTCGAGCACGCCCTCGACCTCCTTCAGCTCCTCGGTCACCGAGGCGACGCAGTGGCCGCAGGTCATCCCCGAGACGACGAGCTTGGTGGTCTGGTTCTGCAGCGGGGTGTCGGTCATGGTGTGCTCCTTCGCGGGTCGGTATGCGGTGGGTCGGCGGCACCCTTGGCCGCCAGATGAGGACGTGGACCGGCTCAGCTCCGGACGAGCCGGGCGATCGCGGCGGAGGCCTCCCGGACCTTCTCGTCCTTGGCCTGCTCCGACTCCGCGGCGGCGTCGACGACGCAGTGGCCGATGTGGTCCTCGAGGAGGCCCAGGCTCACCGCCTGCAGCGCCTTGGTGGCGGCGCTCACCTGGGTGAGCACGTCGATGCAGTAGGTGTCGTCCTCGACCATCCGGGCGATCCCCCGGACCTGGCCCTCGATGCGGCGCAGGCGCTTGAGATAGTCGTCCTTGGAGCCGGTGTATCCGTTCACAGCCATGGCAACAGCATACCCCCTCTGGGTATGTTGTCGAGTCCTCTTCGCCCGCCGTCCTGGATACAGGGACCGGAGACCGCGCCCATCGCGGCCCGCCGGTGCGCGCAGGGGGTGCGGTCGACCGCTTGACCAGGTCTGATCAGGAGCGGGAGGCTGAGCCGGTGGCAGCCACGAAAGACTGGTCCGCGCTGCGCCGGGCACTCGCGTCGATGCTCATCGGTCTGATGATCGGCGCGCTCGGATCTGCGCCGACGTCCTCGGCCGCCACCACGACGGACCTCTGCGCCCGGGCCCTCTCCCTGGCGCAGGAGGGCGCCCTCGAGGACGCCGAGACGGTGGCGTCGGCGTTGGCCGGTGACTGCCCTACGCGGGTCGCCGAGCAGACCGCGAGGGCGCGAGCAGCATCGGATGCGCTCGCGCAGCGTGCCGCACGGGCGTCCGACCAGGAGGAGCAGCTCCGGCTCGCCCGGCTCGCGCTCGACCTGGACTCCGCCAACGGCGAGGCCCAGAGGTTGGTGGAGGAGGCGACGCCCGTGCAGCGGCCCGGCCTGTGCGCCGAGGCCGACGCGGCGGTACAGAGCGGACAGTTTGCCCGGGCCGAGTCCCTCTATGCCGCGCTCGAGGGGGTCGAGGCGGCGACGAGCTGTCGGCAGACCGGGATGGTCGACCTCGCGGACGCCCGGACGGCCGCCTGGCCGCAGCGCGTCGTCGACGCGGTGACCAAGGACGGTCTGCTCCTGCTGCTGCTCGCGGTGGTGGCCTTCGGTGCCGGTGTGCTCGCCACGGCCTGGTGGCGTCCCGCCTGGCTCTCGGCGCGCGGGCGTGCGGCGATGGCCCTCGTCCTGGCCCCACTGACCCTCGTGGCGCTCGTCGCGTGGCGCTGGTGGTCACCGGACGACCTGCGCGGGCTGATCGGGCTGGCCGGCGTCCTCACGCTCGCCCTGCTGGCCGGCGGTGCGGCGTCGCTGCTCTCCCGGAGCCGCGCGCCGTTGCGCATCGAGCTGGCACCGGGTGGGGGAGACGACGGGGCGGAGGTAGCGCGGCAGACGGTGCTGCAGCTGCACGAGCTGGCCCAGGGCCGGTCCGAGGGCATCTTCGCCGTCGACGGCACCGACCTGCACGAGCAGCAGATCGGCGGCGTGCTCGACGCCGTCACCCATCCATGGGTGAGCAGCCTGCTCAAGCTCTGGGACGCGGTGGCGCTGCGCGCGGGGGACCGCGTGGTCCTGGCGGTGGCAGCAGGACGGACGAGCGTGTCGATGTACGAGGGCCGGCGCCTGGCTCATCTGCGACTCGTCGATGCCGCCGACTTCCGGGTCGCGAGGGCGGAGGCGACCGAGGCCGAGGAGGCGAGCGCCGCCCGGGACGCCGCCACCGAGGTGGCGGCGCACCTCCTCTGGTGGCGCCTGCCGAAGCCCTCGAGGATGCCCGGCCTCCACGGCGCGAGCACGGCCAGCAGCCTCGCGCTGTCCACGGTGGCTGCCCACCGCCTCGCTGCCGGGGACCTGGACGGTGCCGGGGCGCTCGCCGCCCGCGCCTGGCACCGTGACTCCGGCAACCGTGCCGCGCGCCTGGCGATGGCCAGCGCCGATGTGCTGCGGGGTGCATCCGTGCCGGCCCAGGAGCTGAGCCTGCGTCAGCTGGGGACCCTGCTCCGCGAGGAGGAGCAGCAGGCACCTGGCGGTGACTCCCCGCTCGCCTGGCGTATCCGGTACACGTACGCCACCGGTCTGGTGAACCTGGCCGTCGAGCGGGACCCCGACCTCGAGAGCCGGCAGTGGAGCGTGGACTTCCGTCGTGCCCTCGACCTGTGGGGGACCTTCCTCGACGAGGAGGCGCGTCGGGGCCTGCCGCTGAGCGACGGCGCGCAGGAGCCGGGGGCCCGTCCCCGACGAACCCCGCACCCGGAGGAGCAGGTGCTGTGGGACTACCTGGTCAGGGCGTCCCGCAGCGCGGCGGAGGCGGTGGCCGTGGCGCTGCGGCCCTGGCCCGGCCCCATCCCCTCCACCGGCGGGCTGAAGGACATCACGGCAGGGTCGCGCACGGATCACCGCAACCTGGCCTGCGGGTGGGCGACGGCCTACCACCTCACGCCGGAGCAGTTCCCCATCGAGCGGACGGGTCAGGCGCGGCGGTGCGTCGAGCAGATCCGGCTGGCTGCCCCCGAGGCCGCCCAGCGGAAGGGTGTCCTGGCTGACCCCTTCCTGGCCTGGGTCGAGGACTCCGCGCCCTACCGGGGGCTCATGCAGGAGTGGGACCTGGCGCCGGGACCCTATTCCGGCATCCAGTCCTTCGGAGCGCTCGCCCCCGCGCTGGCCCGCAGCCACGGCACCCCCGAGGAGCTGGTGCGTGCGCTGGAGCGCATCGACGGCCGCGAGACGCTGCGCGCCGCTCACGGGATCGACGAGGAGACGTTGCGCGCCTGGCGGGGGGCCGCCCAGTGGTTGGCTGCCGGGGTGGAGCCCGGTCTCGTGAACCGCTACCAGGGTGCGGGCCTGCTCGACCGCGAGCAGGTCCGGCGCATCCAGGACGCGGCGGTGGCGAGGCGCCTCGCCGCGCACTGCGCCGTGAGCGGGGACGCCGAGCCCTCCAGGGACGACCGCGCACTGATGCGCCGCGCCGCGCCGGTCCTCGCTCGTCAGCCTGCCGGGGCGAACTCGCAGAAGCTCTGGTAGTGGTCCTCGGTGTAGTACCAGACCTCGGGGTCGACCTCGCCGCCGCCGGTGACGACCCGCTTGGCGCCCCGGTGGTCCAGCCCGGGGGTCTCGACGGTGAACTCCTGGTAGTAGCCGAACGACTCGTCCGGGAGAAAGCCCTCGCGGTTCTCGAAGGTGATGCCATCCCTGCCGTAGTCGTAGGGACCGCCGACCTCGATGTCGTCGACGACCGGGTCCAGCTCGTCCGGGAGCATGCCCTCGGCGCAGGCGTCGACGTCGTCCCAGTCGCGGGTGTCGACGCCGACCGGATCACCTTGGTCGGCGTCGGCGGCCGGGTCGCTCTCCTGGGTGGGCTCGGGAGCGTCCACGCCGGACCCTGACTGCTCCTCGCCGGAGTCCTCGGTCATCGAGCCGAAGGTCGTGTCCTCGGAGGTGGACCCGCCCGGTGTGCCCTGCCCGGTCGGTGCCGCCGCGTCGTCGGTGCCCTGACCGCCCTGGCCGACCATCAGCCAGAGCACGATCGCGGCGCACAGCACGAGCAGCCCGGTGGCGACCGGGCGGGACAGCCTCACGACTGATCACCGCCAGCCGCCCGCCGGGGCCCCAGCGCCACCACGGCCAGCGAATCGGCGTCGTCGAGGATCTCGGAGAGGATCCACCAGGCCCGGCCCTCGGTCTCGGCGAACAGACCGGCGTCCTCCCACAGCAGCGCCACCTCCTGCCCGCCCCAGCTCTGGGCGAGGTCGCGGAGCGAGTCGACGAGGGCGTCCAGGTTCAGCGCCGCGGTCCGCGGCAGCCGGAGCGCCTGGGCGACCTGCGCCTGCATCTCGCGCAGACCCCCGCCGACCGGCGTGCTGACCTCGGCGACGGCATACCCCGCCTGGGCGAAGTGGGCCCGCGCGTCGTCCGCGCGCTCCGCGGCGAGGATGATCACCGCTGCTCCAGGTGCCGGACGAGCTCCGGCGCCAGGCCGACATACGTGGCCGGGGTCAGCGCGGCGAGCCGCTCCTCCTCCTGCGGCGGCAGGCCCAGCCCGCGGACGAACTCGACCAGCTCCGCCTGCCCGATCCGGCGCCCCCGGGTGAGCTCCTTGAGCCGCTCGTAGGGGTTGCTCATCCCCTCGGCGCCGCGCGCCGCCAGGGCGCGCATGACGGACTGGATCGGCTCGGCGAGCACCTCCCAGTTGGCGTCGAGGTCGGCGGCCATCGCCTCCGGCACCGCGTCCAGACCGGCCAGGCCGCGACCGACGTTGTCCAGGGCGAGCACGCTGTGGCCGAGCGCGGTGCCGATGTTGCGCTGCATCGAGGAGTCGGTGAGGTCGCGCTGCAGCCGGCTGGTCACCAGCGTCGAGGCGAGGACGTCCAGCAGCGCGTTGCTCACCTCGAGGTTGGCCTCGGCGTTCTCGAACCGGATCGGGTTGACCTTGTGCGGCATGGTGCTGGAGCCGACGGTGCCCTGCCCCCGCACCTGGGCGAAGTACCCCATCGAGATGTAGGTCCACATGTCGGTCGCCAGGTTGTGCAGGATGCGGTTGAACCGCGCCACGTCGGCATAGAGCTCCGCCTGCCAGTCGTGGCTCTCGATCTGCGTGGTGAGCGGGTTCCACTGCAGGCCGAGGTGCTCGACGAAGGTGCGGCTGACCTGCTGCCAGTCCGCCCCCGGGACCGCCTCGACGTGCGCTCCGTAGGTGCCGGTGGCGCCGTTGAGCTTGCCGAGGTATGCGCATCGCTCGACCCGGCGGAGCTGCCGGGTGAGGCGGTGGGCGAGCACGGCGAGCTCCTTGCCCATGGTGGTGGGTGTCGCGGGCTGCCCGTGGGTGTGGGCGAGCAGCGGCACGTCGGCCAGCTCTCCCGCCATCGCGGCGAGCTGGTCCACCAGACCGTGGGCCTTCGGGAGCCAGACCTCGATGATCGCCCCCTGGACGAGGAGGGCGTAGGAGGTGTTGTTGATGTCCTCGCTGGTGCAGGCGAAGTGGATGAGCTCGGCAAGCGCTGCGGTGCGGGTCGCGACGTCGCCGGGCTGCCCGGACTGCGCGGAGCGCTGCAGGATGTCCGCGAGCCGGCGCCGCAGGAAGTACTCGATCGCCTTGACGTCGTGCACCGTCTCGGCCTCGATCTGGGCCAGCTCGGTGACCGTCGCGGCGTCGAAGTCGACGACCAGGGCGCGCAGCGCGGCCTGCTCCGCCTCGGTGAGCGCGGGGGCGCCGGGCACCGCCTCCTGGGTCACGAGGTGGATGAGCCACTCGACCTCGACGTGCAGCCGGGCCCGGTTGAGCGCAGCCTCGGAGAGATGGTCGACCAGCGGGGCCACGGCGCCGCGATAGCGACCGTCCAACGCCCCCAGGGAGGGGGCGGGGTCGAGCTCGGCGAGCGGCGTGCGGGAGGCGGGCAGCGGCATACCGGCATTGTGGCAGGCAGCGGGATAGACCCCTGCATCCCGGCGTCAACGTGGAGTTGACAACCAGGTCTGTCAACCGTATGTTGACACGTATGACGACGCGCAGAGACACCGCCATGAGCACCTTCCGGACCTCGGCCGGGCTGGCCGCCATCATGGTCGGCTTCGTGACCCTGCTGCTCTCCCGGCAGATCGACGGCGGCTTCTGGCACGGCTTCTTCCAGGGGGCGACGGTCGCCCTCATGGTCCTGGGCGCCTTCTTCGTCGGCAGCGGCATCTGGCCGCGTCGCCGCGCCGACGGCGACGAGCAGGAGCACTGGCTGCCCAGCCGTGACGGCTCGGGGGACGGGCGATGAGCCACGCCGCCCCGACCGAGCCCGAGCGCGGGCAGGACCTGCTCGCCCAGCTGGGCCGGGTGATCGTCGGCGGTGAGCAGGAGCTGTCGTCGGCCGAGACGCTCACCCCCGAGGCACACCTGTGGCTGGTCCGCCGCAGCGCCGAGGCGCACGGGGCGACGGCAGACCTGCTGCAGCAGGCCGTCGGCTCGGCCCGGGCGGCCGGCGTGAGCTGGGCGCGGCTGGGCGAGGAGCTGGGGCTGAGCCGCCAGGGGGCCCAGCAGCGCTTCGGGCCGGCCACCGAGGTGGCCGACGACGCCGACGAGGACGTGCGGTGGCTCGGGCCGGTCACCGCGGTGGACGAGATGGGGGAGCTGCAGCTCGCGGGCGAGCTCGGGTGGCACACCGTGGAGGCCGGGATGTTCCGGCACCGGATGGTGCGGACCGCCACGCAGTGGGAGCACCGGCGGGTGGTGTGGACGCGGCCGGCCCGGCACTACCTGACCGACGGGTGGGAGGTCGGCGCCCGGGCCTTCCCGTGGCTCTACCTGGTGCGGGACACCGGTCGGAGCGCGGCCACCGGGTGAGGACCCGGGGCCGGTGGCGGCTCAGTGGCGCTTGGTGTCGGGGTCGACCTCGTCGGCGCTGACGTAGTCGCCGGTGACGCGGTCGCGGTGCTCACGGGCGATGCGGGTGGCCTCCTCGGCCTCGCTGTGCAGCTTGTCCGCGCGCACCTGCGCCTCCCGGGCCTTGCCCTGCAGCTCGCGGGCGCGTTCCTCCGCGCTCTGGGCGTAGGACTCGCCGGACTGGGCCTGCTCGCGCAGCCCGGCCGCCTCCTGACGCGCTGCGACGATCCGCCGGTTGCGCGCGACCAGCGCCCAGACGACCAGCGCCGCGAGGACGAGCACCGCGGCGAGCACGATCCAGAAGGTGACCATGTTGTCCATCCCCGCAACCTAGCCGATGAGCGGCGCCGCCGCTCGGCCGTCCGCCGGGTATGCGGCGCACCCCACCGGCTGGGTGCGCCAGGTCCCGACTGGTGGCTGCCCGTGGCCGACCAGCACCACGGCGCGCTCCGCTCCCCACCGCTCCAGCAGGCCCCCGAGCGCCCGCTGGGCGGTGGCGTCGTCGAGGTGCGCGGTCGGCTCGTCGAGCAGCAGCAGCGGCCGGCCGGAGACGAGCGCCCGCGCGAGCGCCAGCCGGGCTCGCTCACCGCCGGAGAGCCCGGCCACGAGGGTGTCCAGGCCCTCGGGGAGGGTGGCGAGCCACGCACCCAGGTCCACCGCCTCCAGCGCCTCGACGAGCTCGGCGTCGCGGGGGCGCTCCCGCCGGGCCAGGGCGAGGTTGGCCCGCACCGACCCGGCGAAGGCGTGCGGCTCGTCGTCCACCAGCGCGACCAGCGACCGGACCTGCTCGAGCTGCACCTGCTGCACCGGTCGGGTCCGCCCGTCGCTGCCGGCTAGGCGGTAGGCCCCGCCCGTCGGGTCGAGGTGGCGTGCGAGGACCGCCAGCGCGGTGGACTTGCCCGCGCCGTTCGGCCCGGTCAGGTGGACGCGGTCTCCGGGCTCGACGGTGAGGTCCAGGGGGTGCAGGTCCGGAGGGGTGGGGGCGCCGGACGAGGGATCCCACCGGGCGGACACGTGATGCAGCGCCGCGGACAGCGGGCCGGGCGGCAGCGGGGCCTCACCCGCAGCGTCCACCGCCGGGTCCTGCTGCAGCACCGCGGCGACCCGTCGGCCGGCCGCCCGCGCCCTGGCGCGTGCCCCGGCGATCTCGGGCAGGCCCACCCAGGTCTCGGCGAGCGCGACCGGCACGAGCGCGACGAGCGCGGCATAGGGGCTGCTCAGCCCACCCGTCGCCTGCGCCGACCACGCGGCGCCGGTGACCACGGCGATCGTGCTGGCGACGACCGCCCAGGCCACCGTCACACCCGCCGCGCGGGCCCGCGTCAGCCGGGCCTCGCAGCGCCGCTGGTGCGCCTCGAGAGCCGCGAGCCGTCCCAGCAGCCGCTCGTGACCACCGTCGCGCCCCGTCACCGCCTGCACCGCGAGCAGGTCGGCGCACCAGGACGTCACCTGCTCCTGCACCCGTCCGAGGGCCACCACGGCCGCGTCCTGCGCGAGCCGCTCGACGGCATACCCGAGCACGGCGACCGCTGCCGCCAGCGTCCCACCGGCCGCGACGGCCAGGCCGGCGACCGGCAGGTGCCACGCCGCGACGACCGAGCCCACCGCGGTGGCGACGACCGCCGACCACGCCGGCACGGTGAACCGCACCTGGTCGTCCACCACGTCGTCCAGGTCGCGGGCCATGGCCCCCAGGAGCGCGCCCTTGCTGCCCCGCCCCAGCCGCGCCGGGGTCAGCGGCACGAGCGCGGCGAAGACACCCGCGCGCCGCCGGGCCAGGTCCGCGAGCGCGACGTCGTGGCTGACGACGCGCTCGGCATACCGCAGCACCGGTCGGAAGATGCCGAAGGCCCGCACCCCGACGACCGCCACCAGCAGGGTCAGCACCACCGGCATCGTGGAGGCCTGCACGATGAGCCACCCCGAGGTGGCGGTGAGGGCGACGCCGCAGCTCACCGAGGCGCCGCCGAGCAGGCACGCCAGGGCCAGCCCGCCGCGGCGGCCACCCGGTCCGGCGGGCCGGGGGACCTGGTGCTGGTCGTCGCGGTCGGGGTGCGAGGACGGTGTGTCACATCCGTCGTCCTGGCGACCGATGTGACACACCGTTCCTGCACCACCGTCGAGGTCCCACCGCTGGTCGGCGAGCGCCATGAGGAGCGGGTCGTGGGTGACCACGACCACGCGGCGCTCGCGGGCCAGACCGAGCAGGACCTCGTGCACGAGCGGTATGCCGTCGGCGGCGACGGCGGCCGTCGGCTCGTCCAGCAGCAGCAGCGGCGCCGGCGACAGGAGGGCGCGGGCCAGGGCGAGCCGGGCACGTTGCCCGGCGGACAGACCCAGCCCGTCGTCCCCGAGCCGGGTGTCCAGGCCGTGCCGGTCGGCGAGGTGGGTCCACAGGCCGACCTGCTCCAGGGCCTGCTCCAGCTGGGCGTCGGTCGCGTCCGGGGCCGCCAGGGCAATGGTGTCGCGCACCGTGCCGGGCAGCAGCAGCGGACGTTGCGTGGCCAGGTGCGCCGGGGGTGCGTCGACCTGGCCGGACGCGGGCGTGCGCAGCCCGGCCAGCAGCTCGAGCACGGTCGTCTTGCCCGCGCCGCTGGGGCCGGTGAGGACGGTGAGACCGGGGCCCGCCGGGGTGCTCAGCGTCACCTCGGGCAGCGTCTGCGCCCGGCCGAGGTGGGCATACCGGACGCCGGTCAGGCCGATCGCCCCGTCCCCCCGTGCCGACGGACGTGCACCACGCGCCTCCCTCTCGCCCGTCGGGCCTGGATCGGACCGTCGTGCACGTCGGTCCGCACGCCCGGCGGGCCCCTGACCCCCTGTCCGGTCGGGTGAGGCGGCGGCTGGGGAGGTGAGGATGCCGTTGGCGGACAGCTCCTCGAGCACCTGCGCGCCGTCGGCGGCGTTGTGGAACTCGGCGCCGACCCGCCGGATCGGCCAGTACGCCTCGGGAGCCAGCAGGATCGCGGTGAGCCCGACGACGAGGTCCATGCCGCCGTGCGCCAGCCGCAGCCCCACCGCCACCGCGACCATCGCCACCGAGATGGTCGCCAGCAGCTCCAGGGCGGCCGTGGACAGGAAGGCGGTGCGCAGGGTGGCGACGCTCGCCCGACGGTGCCGCTCCCCGACCTCGCGCACCACGTCGACCTGGGCCCGCGCCCGGCCGTAGGCGACCAGCGTCGGCAGCCCGCGCATCACGTCGAGGAAGTGCCCCGACAGCAGCTCCATCGCCCGCCACCGACGCCGGGTCTCGTCCCGCGTGTGCAGGCCGATGAGCGCCGCGAAGACGGGGAGCAGCGGCAGCGTCAGCACCACGACGAGCGCGCTCCACGGGTCCACGACCAGCAGCGCGACGAGCGCCAGCCCGGGCACCACGGCGGCAGTGACGAGCGCGGGCAGGTAGCGGGAGACATACGGCTCCAGCGCCACCACCCCGTCGCCCGCGCGGGTGATCGCCACCTCCGTCGTGGGCCGCTGCTCGACCGGGCGGGACAGCCACCGACGCAGCACCGCCTCCCGCACCACGGCCACCACCCGCAGGCCCGCCCACCGCGCCACGGCCTCACCCACGCCGGCGAGCACCCCGCGCAGCACCAGCAGCCCCACCAGCGCCGTGAGGTATGCCGTGAGCTCGGTCCCGCGGGCGACCGCACCGACGACCAGCGCGAGCACCACGGCCTGGGCGATCGCGATCGCACCAGAGGCCACACCGACGAGGGACAGCGCGGCCACCGGACCGCGGGTGGCGGGCAGGGCCCGCAGCAGCGCAGGGTCGAAGGGTCGCACGGGGCGGCTCAGCGCCCCGGGCGCTGCGGCTCCACCGCGGCGTGGTGCACCTCGGTCGGGATGTGGTGCCCGGAGATCCGTCTGCGGAAGGTCCAGTAGCTCCACGCCGTGTAGAGGAGCATGACCGGCGTGAAGACGAGGGCCACCACGGTCATGATCCCCAGCGTCTTGGCGGTCGAGCTGGCGTTGGTGGCGGTCAACGACCAGTCCGGGTCGAGGCTTGAGGGCATGACGTCGGGGAAGAGCGCGAGGAACAGCGACGTGGTGGCCAGCGCGATGGCGACGAAGGTCCCGGAGAAGGCCCAGCCCTCACGGCCGCGGGCGGCGAGCGCGAGCCCGCCGAGGAGCGCCGCGGCCGCCAGCCCCGCCGCCCACCAGGACAGCGGCGTGCCCGTCCGTCCGTGCAGGAGCGTCAGCCAGGCCACCGCGAGGACCGCCGCCACGACCCCCAGGCGGAGCGCCAGGGCCCGGGCGTCGTGCCGCAGCGCCCCGTCCGTCTTGAGCGCGACGAAGAGCGCGCCGTGGGTGAGGAAGAGGGCGAGCGTGGTCAGCCCGCCGAGCAGCGCGACGGGGCCGAGGAGGTTCCAGAAGCCACCGGCATACTCCATCTGCGCGTCGATCGGGACGCCGCTCACGATGTTGCTGAAGGCGATGCCCCACAGCACGGCCGGGAGCAGGGAACCGGCGACGACCATCGCGTCCATCCGCGCGCGCCAGGCGGGCGAGTCGACCTTGCCGCGGTACTCCAGCCCCACGCCGCGCAGGATCAGCCCGACGAGGATGAGCAGCAGCGGCAGGTAGAAGCCGGAGAAGAGGGTGGCGTACCAGTGCGGGAAGGCGGCGAAGATCGCCCCGCCGGCGGTGAGCAGCCAGACCTCGTTGCCGTCCCAGAACGGTCCGATCGCCGAGAGCATCTGCCGCTTGCGCGTCTCGTCCTTCCCCAGCACCGGCAGCAGCATCCCGACGCCGTAGTCGAAGCCCTCCAGGCAGAAGTACCCGACCCAGAGGACGGCGATGAGGACGAACCAGATCGTGGTGAGCTCCATGGTCACTCCTGTGGCGTCAGTAGGTGAAGACGAAGGCGTCGTCGTCGTCCCGGTCGGCGGGGTCGTAGGACGCGTCCTCGGGGACCTGCTCGGCACCGGCCCGGCCGTAGCGCAGCAGCAGCTTGACCTCGACCACGGCGAGCGCGCCGTAGAGCAGGGTGAAGACCACCATCGAGGTCAGCACCTCACCGGTCGTCGTCCCGGGGGAGACCCCCGTCCGGGTGGTCATCAGCCCCATCACCAGCCACGGCTGGCGGCCCATCTCGGTGAAGATCCAGCCGAAGGAGTTGGCGAGCAGCGGCATGAAGAGCACGCTCCCCGCGGCCCAGCCCCAGAGCCGGTGCCGCAGCACCGGCCGGTCCTCCTCGCGGTCGTCGCGCGCCGTCGCCGAGCCGCGCAGCCGCCAGAGCACCGCGAGCGCGACCCCCATCGCGGCCAGACCGAGGCCGATCATCAGCCGGAAGCTCCAGTAGGTCACCGGGATCACCGGGCGGTAGTCCTCGGCCGCGGTGAGCTCGGCACCGGCATACGTCAGTTCGTAGCGCTCCTGGATGTGGTCGATGCCCTCGACGGCGCCGTCGAGCGAGCCGGTCGCGAGGTAGGACAGCAGCTTGGGGACGGTGAGCGCCCACACCTCCTCGCGACCGTCGAGGGTGCCCACGGTGATGATCGAGAAGGGTGCGCCCTCGCCCTCGGGGACGTCCTCGTAGAGCCCCTCGGCCGCCGCCATCTTCATCGGCTGCACCTCGGTCATGATCTTGCCCTGGAGGTCCCCGGAGATCGCCGAGCCGGCGCCCGCCAGGAGCACGACGACCGCGCCGAGCCGGGCGGCCCGGCGATACATCGGTGCGTCGGTGCGCGGCGTGCCCGGTCGCCACAGGTGCCACAGCGCGAAGGCGAGCACGAAGGCGCCGCCGGTCATGTATGCCGCGGTGATGACGTGCGGGAAGGTCACCAGCTGCACCGGGTTGGTGAGGACGGCGAGGAAGTCGGTGAGCTCGGCACGCCCGGTCTCGGGGTTGACGCGGTAGCCGACCGGGTTCTGCATGAAGGAGTTGGCGGCCAGGATGAAGTAGGAGGACAGCAGGGTGCCGATGTGCACCAGCCAGATCGCGGCCGCGTGCAGCTTCTCCGGGATGCGTCCCCACCCGAAGATCCACAGGCCCAGGAAGGTCGACTCGAGGAAGAACGCGAGCAGCGCCTCGATCGCCAGCGGCGCACCGAAGATGTCGCCGACGAAGCGGGAGTAGTCCGACCAGTTCATCCCGAACTGGAACTCCTGCACGATGCCGGTGACCAGCCCGAGCGCGAAGTTGATCGTGAAGAGCTTGCCGAAGAACTTCGTCAGCCGTAGCCACCGGGTGTCGCGGGTGCGCATCCACTGCGTCTGCATGAGCGCGACGAGGAGGCTGAGCCCGATCGTGACGGGGACGAAGAAGTAGTGGTAGACGGTGGTGATGCCGAACTGCCAGCGGGCGAGATCCAGGGCCTCCACGGTGTGCCTCTCGTCGACGGAGAGCGTTAAAACTACGTTCCGTCGTAAATACTACTACACGTAGGGGATGGCGGTGGGTGGGTCGCTCAGCTCAGCGCGAGGACGGCGACGGCGCAGGGCACGGCGAGGACGGCCAGGGCGAGCACGGTCACCGCGATCCGGGTATGCACGGGCGCCGGCGGTCGGGCGAGCAGCCGGATCCGGGCGGTGACCTCGGCGGTCGCGGACGGGGCCATGCCCACCAGGGCCCGCGCGAGGTCGGTGTGGTCGGTGCGCTGCTCGGCGATCCGGTCGGCGAGCGCCTCGGCGAGCAGGTGCACCTCGGCGAGGGCCGAGGGGACCCGCAGCGGGCGGGGGACCGCCTCGTGCAGCACGGTGAAGAGCTCGAGCAGCAGGTCGTGCCGGGCGTCCAGATGCCCCTGCTCGTGGGCGAGCACCGCCCGCAGCTCGGCGTCGCCGAGCCGGTCCAGGGTGGCCTGGGTGAGCACGATGCGCCGGTCCCGTCCGGGCAGGCAGTAGGCGGTGGGGTTGCCCTGGGCGATCACCGCGACACCCGGGAGGGCGACGTCGCCCGCCGCTGCGGACGTGTCGTCCAGGCGTCGCCCGACCAGGTCGACCAGCTCCCGGTGCTCCTGCCGCCGGCGGCGCAGGTCGGTGCCGACCTGGTGGCCGGAGAGGAGCAGCCGGGCCACCATGAGGGCGGACAGGGCCAGGGCGAGGCCGAGCAGCAGCGGCTGGTCCAGCCCGGTGGTGCTCACCGCGACGGGTGCGGCGAGCAGCGCGCAGGCGACGCCAGCGACGCTGACCGCCTGCCAGAGCAGCAGGCCGGGCCCCGGCATCCGGCGCAGGGCGCGCCAGCGGGGCAGCAGGCGCGGTGCCCCCAGGGTGAGGGCCAGGGCCGCCAGGACCACCGACGCGGTCAGCACCGGCCCGGCCATGGGGAGGGCTCCGGCGTCAGGCGCGGCGGCGCTCGACCTCGGCCAGGGCGGCGCGCAGGTCGTCGAGCTCGCCCGGGCTGGCGTCGTCGAGGAAGTGCAGCATGGCCGCCGTGCGGTCGGCCTTCACCGTGTCCAGCGCGGAGCGCAGGGCCGTGGCCGCGAGCTCCTCACGGCTGGCCGCCGCGGAGTAGCGCCAGGCCCGCCCGTCCCGGGTGCGGTCGGCGATCCCCTTCTTGGCCAACCGGTCCAGCACCGTCATCACCGTGGTGTAGGCGAGCTCCTTGTGCTGCCGCTGCTCCAGCTGGTCGATGACGTCCCGGACCGACAGGTCGGGGCCCTCGGACCAGAGGATCTCCATGACGACGCGCTCCAGGTCGCCCAGGGAGGTGCTGCGTAGCGGCATACCCGCAAGGCTACGCCCTGCCCCCGTCGGCCCACCCGACCGGCCGCACGGTCTGCGTCGACCGCCCGCACGCTTTGCGTCGACCGACCGCGCGGTTTGCGTCGACCGACCGCGCGGTTTGCGTCGACCGGCCGCACGCTTTGCGTCGACCGGCCGCACGCTTTGCGTCGACCGGCCGCGCGGTATGCCGTCAGTCCGGGTAGCCCTGCGGGTTCGCCTGCTGCCACCGCCAGGTGTCCGCGCACATGTCCTCCACCGACCTCGTCGCGCGCCAGCCGAGCTCGGACTCGGCGAGCGCGGGGTCGGCATATGAGCTGGCGATGTCGCCGGGGCGCCGGGCCACGATCTCGTAGGGGATCTGCTGGCCGCTGGCCCGCTCGAAGGCCGACACCATCTCCAGCACGGAGGTGCCCCGCCCGGTGCCGAGGTTCCACACCGACAGCGGGCGCTCGTGCGTGCTGATCCACCCCAGCGCGGCCACGTGGCCCTCGGCCAGGTCCTCGACGTGGATGTAGTCGCGCACCCCGGTCCCGTCGACGGTGTCGTAGTCGTCCCCGAAGACGGAGAGCTTGTCCCGCCGGCCCACGGCGACCTGGGCGATGAACGGCATGAGGTTGTTCGGGATGTCCGACGGGTCCTCGCCGATCTGGCCCGAGGGGTGGGCGCCGACCGGGTTGAAGTAGCGCAGCAGGGCCACCTTGAGCTGCGGATGGGCGTGGGTCACGTCGCGCAGGATCTGCTCGTTCATGACCTTGGTCCAGCCGTAGGGGTTGGTGGCCGAGGTCGGCAGCGCCTCCGTCATCGGCACCGGCGCGTCCTCGCCGTAGACCGTGGCGCTGGAGGAGAAGACCAGGTAGGGGACGTCGTTCGCGACCATTGCCTCCACCAGACGCAGGGTGGCACCGATGTTGTTGCGGTAGTAGTCGATCGGCTTGGCGACGGACTCACCCACGGCCTTGAACGCGGCGAAGTGGATCACCGCGTCGAAGGACTCCTGGGCGAGCAGCGCGTCCAGCTTGTCGCCGTCCGCGAGGTCGAAGGCGTGCACCGGGACGGGTATGCCGGCCAGCTCCTCCAGGCGGGGGGTCACCGAGGGCTTGCTGTTGGAGAAGTCGTCGACCACGACCACCTCGTGCCCGGCCCGGGCCAGGGCGATCACCGTGTGGGACCCGATGTAGCCGGCACCGCCGGTGACCAGTACGCGCATACGCCTCATGCTGTCAGACGCACGACCCGGCCGGAGGCGTCGGCCGCCCGGTGTCCTCACCCGGCCGACGGTGCCCTGCGGGGGTATCGTGGTGACGTAGTGGCGACACCGACGAGCAGGACCCATCCCGACGGTTCGGGCGCTATGGACGAGAGCGGCCCCGGAGCGGTCCCTCGCAGCGCGTCGGGCGCACGCCTGGACGGGGTCGACATGGCCCGCGCGGCGGCGGTCGCGGGGATGGTGGCGGTGCACCTGCGTCCGCAGCAGGACGAGGACGGCCGGTCCGGCGTCGGTGACCTCATCCTCAACCTCCCCTACGGCCGGGCCTCGGTGCTGTTCGTCCTGCTGGCCGGCGTCGGGGTCTCGCTGCTCCACGCCCGCACCCCGGGACGAGGGCTGGTGCCGACGCTGCTCTGGCGCGCCGGGCTGCTGCTGGTGATGGGGCTGAGTCTGCAGCTGCTCGACCACGGTGCCTCGGTCATCCTGGCGACCTACGCGGTGCTGTTCCTCCTGGCGCCCTTCCTGGTCCGCCTCCCGGACCGTGCCCTGCTGGTCGGCGCGGGCGTCTGCTGGTTGGTCGGCCCCGTCGTCCTGGTCCTCACCGACCACCTGCGGCCGCACGGGGTGGTGCAGCCCGAGCTCGGGGACGGCCTGGCCACGGTCCTGGCCGCGCTGCTCGTCACCGGTCGCTACCCGCTGGTGGTCTGGGTGGTCCCCTTCCTGGTGGGGCTGTGGCTGGGGCGTCGCCCCCTGGGGGAGGCGCGGTTCGTGCGTCGCCTCGGCGTCGTGGGCGTCGCGGCGAGCGTCACCGGGCTGGTCGGGGGCTGGCTGCTGTCCCCTCTCGCGGCGGCAGCGATGCCGTGGGACCTGGGCCGGTTGGCCTCGGGCGAGGGTCACTCGGGTATGCCGCTCTGGCTGCTGGAGAGTCTCGGCCTGGGCTGCGTGGTGCTGGCGTGCGCCTTGGCCGCCGGTCTGACCGGTGCGGGCCGGCGTGGCTCGTGGCTCTGGCCGGTGTCGGCCGCGGGGCGCCTCGCGCTGACCTACTACATCGCCCATCTGGTCCTGCTCGCCCTGGTTCTCCGCCCGCTGCAGTGGCCGCCGGACCCGTGGTCCGGCATTGCGACGCTGGCCGTGCTGACGGTCCTCGCCCTGGCCTTCGCCCCCGTGTGGCTCCGGACCTTCCGGCACGGCCCGGCGGAGTTCCTGCTGCGTCCGCCGACGTTCACCCGGTCCTCCGGGAGCCGGGCGCGGAGGAGCTCGTGACCCGCCCGGCCGGGATGCGCCGATCGGGCCGGCGGTGCGTGGCCGTCCTCGCGGTGGGTGTGCTGGCCCTGTCCGCCTGTGACACGGGTGGGACGGACCCCGGGTCCGACGCCCCGACCGGCGCCACGTCTGCCGGGCCGACCGCGACGGCGACCCCCTCACCTCCGGACGACGAGTCACCGTCGACCGACGACGCCTCGGCCAGCACCGAGGCGGCGACCACCACCGCCGCGCCGGAGACGGTGCTGGACGAGCACGGTGTCAGCGCCGGACACCCGCTGGCGGTCGAGGCGGGCATGGAGATCCTCGAGGCCGGTGGCAACGCGGTCGACGCCGCCGTCGCGGCGGCCTTCGCCGTGTCCGTGGTGGAACCCTTCGCCTCCGGCATCGGCGGCGGCGGCGCCACGATCGTGGCCGCTCCGGACAGCGAGCCCCGCGCCTACGACTACCGCGAGGAGGTCCCCCGGGACGGCGTGGTCCCGGCGAGCGGGGCCGGGGTGCCCGGGTTCGTGGCGGGGATGGGCACGCTGCACGAGGAGCACGGATCGCTGCCCTGGGAGCGGGTGCTGCGCCCCGCCCAGGAGCTGGCGGAGGAGGGCTTCGAGGTCACGCCGTTCCTGGCCGTGCGGATGCGCAGCGACGGCGGCCCGGCCGCGGTGACGGGTCTGCCGCACTTCTCGCCGGGCGGGGCTCCGCTGCAGGCCGGGGAGGTCCTCGTGCAGTCCGACCTCGCGGACACGATCGGGACGCTGCGCGAGGAGGGTCCGGACGACTTCTACACCGGCTCGTTGGCCGACTCGCTGACCTCCACCAGCGCCGAGATCGACCCGGAGTCCCTCGGTGCCTACGAGGTGCTCTCCGGTGACCCGGTGCGTGGCGACCTCGGTGCATACTCCCTGCTCGCGAGCCGGCCCGCGCTGCCCGGTGCGGCGATGATCCAGATGCTGCAGACCCTGGAGTCGGGCGGCATCGAGGACGTCGACCCCGACTCCGCGGACTACGTCCGCCAGGTGTCCGACGCCTGGCTCCAGGCCGAGGAGACGGTCCGCACGCGGCTGGGCGACCCGCGCTTCGTCGACGTCCCGGTGGACGACATCGTCGCGGCGCCCCCGCGCACCGCCACGCCTGTCGCCGCCGCGGCCCCGGCGCCGCAAGAGCCCTCGGAGCCCGGCTCTCCCGCCAACACCACGCACGTCACCGTCGTCGACGAGGACGGCACGACCGTCTCGATGACCAACACCATCATGTTCTTCTGGGGCTCGGGCCAGATGGTCGACGGCTACTTCCTCAACAACCACCTGAGCCGGTTCGAGGCGATCGCCTCGCCGCTCAACCAGCCCGGCCCGGGACGGCGGCCCGTGACCTGGACCAACCCGATGATCGTGCTCGACGAGCAGGACCGGCCGGTGCTCGGCATCGGCAGCCCGGGGGGCGAGCAGATCCTCAACATCATGGGCACGGTGCTGACCCGCTGGGCGCTGCTGGACCAGCCGCTCGACGATGCCGTTTCCGCCCCGAGGTTCCGCTACGACGAGGACGTGCAGACCCTGTTCACCGAGGACGCCATGCCCGCCGGGGTCCGGCAGGACCTGGCCGCCGACGGCTGGCAGGTCGAGCTGTGGACCCGTGAGCGCGCCGGCTTCGGCTCGGTGCAGGCGCTGGAGATCGACTACGGCGCCGGCACGCTGCGCGGGGCGGTGGACACCCGGCGCGAGGCCGACAACGACATCCGGTCCAGCGGGTAGGGGTGAGCACCTCCTGCCCGCAGGTCGCTCCCGTCAGGGCCGGAGCAGGCCCAGGCCCACCCGCGCCCGCGGATGCCCGGAGACGACGGCGCCGCTGACGATGAGGTCGTGCACCGCACGGTTCTTGGGGTCGCGGAACGGCCACATCACGCAGATGACGAAGAAGATGCCCACGGTGGCGAAGCTCAGCATCATGAGCAGCCCCCCACGCAGCAGCCCGACGAAGCCGCCGAGGTGCGAGCCGTCCGTGTCCCGCACCAGCTCGAGCCCGAGCAGCGCCTTGCCGGGCGACTGGCCCTTCGACCCGTTAAGCCAGGCGAGGTAGCCGACGGCGCCCAGCCAGGCCAGACCCGCCAGGTCCTCCAGGGGATCGGCCAGGCTGCTGACGACCCCCAGGGCCAGGGTGACGGCGAGGAGGAGGGACCAGTCGATCAGGGTGGCCGCGGCCCGCTCACCCCAGTCGGCGTGGCGCAGCCGAGGCGGTGCCGCAGGGGTGGGCACGGTGTCCTCGGGCTGGCCGGCACGCGGCCACCCGGGGGAGTACTGGGGGATCGGGGGCGTGCTCCACGGCGCCGCGTCGGACGGCCCGCTCGGCTGGTCGCGCTCGCGGTCCGGCGGCGGCGGTGTCCAGGTCATGGCGTGCTCCACTTCGCTGGACGGGTGACGGGTGAGCGGGTCCAGCACCGCAAGGGTATGACGATCGGCCGCTTCCGTCCGCTCCGATGAGTCCGCGCGGTGCCGGTGGTCGACCCCAGGAGCCACGAGGAGGAAGACATGCCACGACCGGACGACGAGATCCGCGCCATGACCACCGAGCAGCGGCGGGACACCGCGGCGCTGCTGGAGTCGCTCAGCCCCGAGCAGTGGGGGCAGCCCTCCGGGTGCGAGGGGTGGACGATCCACCAGCTGGTCGCGCACCTGACGCTGCCCTACACGTCGCGCCTGACCCGGGTGGTGCGCGAGGTGCTGCGGGCCAGGGGAAGCTTCGACCGGGCCGCCGACCGGATGGCGCGTGCGGACGCCAGGACGCATACCCCGCAGGAGCTGGTCGTGATCCTGCGGCGCAACCTCGACCATCCCTGGAGCCCGCCCGGTGGCGGCCCGGCCGGTGCGCTGTCGCACGACGTCATCCACTCCTACGACCTCACCGACCCCCTCGGTGTCCCCCCGGTGGTGACGGCGGCGCGGGCCACGACGGTGCTGGAGGCGTTCCGCCGCCCGCACCTCAAGGGCTTCGGCGTCGATCTCTCGACCACACGTTTCGAGGCCACCGACGCAGATCTCGCGGTCGGGGCCGAGGCGGCGGTGGCCCAGCAGGTCGTCACCGCACCGCTGCTCGACCTCGTCCCGCTGACGACCGGGCGTCGGCTCGGCACCGACGGCGCAGGTCCGGCTACCGTCGGAGGGTGAGCATCAGCGAGGAGGACAGAGGTCACCTGACGCGTGCGGTCGAGCTGGCCGAGGCGGCCGTGCTGGCCGGGGACGAGCCGTTCGGGTCGGTGCTGGTGGCCGGCGACGGCACGGTGCTCCTCGAGGACCACAACCACGTCGCCGGTGGTGACCGCACCCAGCACCCTGAGCTCGCCATCGCGCGGTGGGCGGCGACGCACCTGGAGCCCGAGGCCCGGGCCGCCAGCACGGTCTACACCTCGGGCGAGCACTGCCCGATGTGTGCTGCCGCGCACGGCTGGGTCGGGCTGGGGCGGATCGTGTATGCCTCGTCCACCGCGCAGCTCACCGGCTGGCTCGCCGACCTCGGGCGGCCGCCCGGGCCGGTGGCGCCGCTATCGATCCGGGAGGTCGTGCCGGAGGCCGTGGTGGACGGTCCCGACCCGGAGCTGGCCGAGCGGGTGCGCCGGCTGCACTCCCGCTGGGCCGGAGCCGACCGACGATGAGCCGGGGCGGTGCTGCTGACCGGTCCCACCACTCATACGCAGAAGACGTTCCTCTGCGCTGATGCATCACCGCACAGGAACAACTTCTGCGTATGAGTCAGGTGCCAGCCGTCGGACGGCAGTGCCGCTCGGGACAGGTTCCACGGTTACCCCTCGCTCGATACCCGCGCCCCGTCGTGCAGCTCGACCACCTGGTCCGCGCGGCCCATGAGGATCGGGTCGTGCGTGGAGACCACCGAGGCGATGCCGCGCTCGTGCGTCAGCTGCACCAGCAGGTCCATGATCATCGCGCCGGTGTCCGAGTCCAGCTGCCCGGTCGGCTCGTCGGCGATGAGGATGTCGGGGTCGCTGACCAGCGCCCGCGCGATCCCGACCCGCTGCTGCTGGCCGCCGGAGAGCTCGTAGGGCCGTTGCCTGCTGTGCCGTGCCAGCCCGACGAGCTCCAGCGCCTCCTCGACGCGACGGTTCCGCTCGGCCACCGGGGTCTTCTGCAGGCGGAGCGGCACCTCGACGTTCTCGGCCGCCGACAGCACCGGGACCAGCCCGAAGCTCTGGAAGACGTAGCCGATCCGCTCGCGCCGCACCGCGAGCACGTCCTTCTCCGCGAGCTCGGAGAGCACCCTGCCGTCGTCCAGCAGCACGCTCCCGTCGGTCGGCCGGTCCAGGCCGCCGAGCAGGTTGAGCAGGGTCGTCTTGCCCGACCCCGAGGGCCCGCGCACCACGGTCAGTCGCCCGGCGGGGACGTCCAGGCTCACCCCGGCGAGCGCGTGCACCTCACCGGCGCCGGTGCCGAACCTCCGGTGCAGGTCACGTCCGCTGAGCACGGTCGCGGGGGCACGGCTCCCCGCCTCGCCCCGGTATGCCGTCGGCTCGCTCATCACCGCTCCTCTCCCTGGGTGCCGGTCCGGTCGGTGGTGGCCCGGCCGGTGGCGTGCTCCTCGTCGTCCGGCCACACCTGCACGTGGCTGGCCTCGGCCTCCAGCCGCACCCGGTCGCGCAGCCCCAGCTCCTCGACGTGCGCCTTGGGCAGCTGGATCCGCCCGGCCCGGTCGATGACGGTGTACTCCCGCGCGACGTGCTGCTGCTCACCCGACTCGTCGGTCACGACATACCGCAGCACCTCGGTCGAGGTGCGGCCGTCCCGGATCGCGACGGTGCGCCGCACGTGGTCGGACACGGAGGGGTCGTGCGTCACCACCAGCACCGTCGTCCCCAGCTCGCCGGCCGAGGTGCGCATGGCCTCCAGCACCTGGGCCGAGGCGGTGTCGTCCAGCTCACCGGTGGGCTCGTCGGCGAGCAGCACCGCGGGGGAGTTGGCCAGGGCGGTGGCGATCGCGACGCGCTGCTGCTGGCCACCGGACAGCTCGCTGGGCCTGCGGGTGGCGCAGTCGCCGATGTCGAGCAGGTCGAGCAGCTCGGTCACCCGGCGGGCGCGTTCGGCGCGGCCGGAGATGACCATCGGCAGGGCGACGTTCTCCGCGGCGGTGAGGAAGGGGAGCAGGTTGCGCGACGTCTGCTGCCACACGAACCCCACGGTGTGCCGCTGGTAGTCCACCCGCTGGGCCCGGGTCATCGCCAGCAGGTCCACGCCCGCGACCCGGGCGCGGCCGCCCGTGGGCCGGTCCAGGCCGGAGAGGATCCCGAGCAGCGTCGACTTCCCCGACCCGCTCGCGCCCACCAGCGCGACGACGTCGCCCGGGTCGACGACGAGGTTGAGGCCCTGCAGCGCCTGGACCTCGACGCCCTCGGTCGAGTAGATCCGGACCAGGTCCTCGCACCAGATCTCCCCACGCCCCGACCGGGCAGGGGTTGCGGGGTCCCCGACGGCCTGTCCGGTCGGGGGTGGGTGGTCCCCGAAGGCCTGTCCGGTCGGATGTGGAGTGCTCATCTTTCCTCCCCGACGCGCAGTGCCTGCGCGAGGTTGGTGCGTCCGGCGAGCCAGGCGCTGGTGGTGACGGCGATGACGACGGTGAGGACCACCGCGCCGAGCACCGTGCCCAGCAGCGGAAGGTCCAGGGACAGGGTGGGTTGGGTGCTCCCGCCGGTCAGCCCGGTGAGGTCGAGCCCGCGCAGCAGCACCCAGGGCACGCCCAGCCCGAGCGCAGCACCCACGACGATGGACGTGATCAGCAGCGGGGCCAGCTCCCAGGCCGTGAGCGCCCGGGTCTGCCTCGAGGCCAGCCCCAGGGTGCGCAGGGTGGCGAGCAGCTTGGTGCGGGCGGTGGAGCCCATGAGCTGCACCACGACCACGGCGAGCACGGTGAGCACCCCGGAGACGACGGTGGCCCCGACGAAGAGCTGTCGCAGCCCTGCCGTGACGGGGGCGTCCGCGAAGGCGTCCAGCCGGGTGGTGACGGTCGTGACCACCCCGCCGGTGCCCACGAGGTCGGTCACGGCGTCGGCCACGGCCTGCGGGTCGGTGCCCTCGGACACCCCGATCAGCGTGGTGCTCACCCTCGGCAGGCTGCCACCCGCGGCGACCCAGCGCTCGCCGTCGACGAGCACCCCGGCCCCGGTCACGAGGATCCCGGGCAGCTGCTCCCGGTGCCCGACCACCTCGACGGCGCCCAGGCGGGAGACCTCGACGTCGCCGGACCAGCTCTCCTGCGGCACCATCTCGCCCGCGCCGCGCAGAGTGACGACGGAGGGTATGCCGTCGTCGTCCCAGAACGCGGGCGGCAGGTCGGGGACCGGCGCGGACAGGGCATACACCTGCTCCACCTGCGGCTCGGCCACCCAGACGCGGATCGCCTCCCGCTCGCCGTCGACCAGCAGGTCCCGGGTCGCCCCGGTGTCCGCGACCCCGCCCACGGCCGCGACCCCGTCGATCTGCTCGATCTCGGCGCGCAGCTCGTCGGTGAGCACCGGCCCGCTGAGGCGGACCGCCGCACCGTTGCCCTCCCAGGCGGCGACCTCGGCGCCGCGCGTCACCGTGGACAGCAGCACCGCACTGATGAGGGCGATCGCGGTGCCGAGGACGACCGCCAGCGCCGGCACCAGGCCGCCGGCCGGGTCGCGGAGCGCCCGGGACGCCCCGAGGAAGGGGGTGAGCGTGGATCGTCCGCGCAGCGCCGAGGCGAGCAGGCCGAGCGGCAGGGGGTAGAGGCGGAGGGTGACCACGCACGCGGCCAGCGCGAGCAGCACCGGGGTCGCAGCCACCAGGACGTCGATGCCGGTCTGCGCCGCGTCGTCCCCGCGTGCCCCGCGGTCCAGCAGGCGCCACGTCGCCACCCCCGCCAGCGCCACGACGGCCACCTCGACCACCCAGCGCCAGCGGCTGGCGCTGCGCGCCGACAGGTCGCTGCGGTGCTGCAGCAGGGAGGCGTCGTCCACCGAGGCCGCGAGCGCGACCGAGGGGACCAGCGCGACCGCCGCCGTCGCGACCCACTGCCACCAGGGTGTCGGGCCGGGCACGAGGAGCATCGCGGCGACGTGCCCCAGCGCGGCGGCGGGCACCCCGAGGAGGAGGCCCTCGGCGGCGATCAGACCGCGCAGCTGGCCGGGCGAGGCACCGCGCGCCAGCGTCATCGCCAGGGCCTGCCGACGTCGGTGCACGACCAGCCGGGCGGCGAGCGAGGCCACCGCCACCGCCACCCCGAGCGGCCCGGCGGCCACCACCGCCAGCAGCGAGGAGGTGGCGCGCTGCTGGCTGATGATGCGCCCCAGCGCCTCGGTGAGCTCGGTGGTGAACAGCGGGACCTGCGCGGTCTGCGTGTCCACCATCTGCTGCGCGGTCGCCACGGTGTGCTGCTCGGCCAGGAAGCCGTTGACCTGGGAGCGGAGCGCCTCGACCTGCCCGGTGCTGCCGGTGATGGTGTCCGGCAGGACGGGGAACCACATCCGCATCCGGGCCGACGCCGGAGGCCCGAGGCTGCCGCGGTTCTCCGGCGCCAGGAAGGCGGTGGCGTAGGCGCTCTCCCCGAGGTTGGGGTCGTAGAGCGTGCCCATGGTGGCGCCGTTGTCGACGTGCTGCCAGCGCGGGTCGTCGGGGTCGGTCGGGGTGTAGGTGCCCGCCACGACCAGGCCCTCGACGACGTCGCCCACGTCCAGCAGCAGCTCCTCCGCCGTCGAGTCCAGGATCATGACCGGCACCGGCACGTCCTCGCGGTCGGCGGGCGGGCTGCCCAGCGGGCCGTACTCCGGCGGGCCGACCACCAGCTCGGGCCAGTCCCCGTCGACGAGGTCGACGTGCTCGGTCAGGTCGGGGTCCACGGCCACGCTCAGCGTGGCCTCGTAGTAGCCCGACTCCACGGGCGGGGCATACGCGATGTCGTCGGCGAGCCGGACGAGGAACTGGGCCGGCCCGAGCGTGGTGCGCAACGGCTCGGGCTGCGCGGCGCGGATCTGCTCGGCTCCGTCCACCAGGGGCGCCCACCCGTCGGTCGACGGGTCCCCGGTCAGGTCCTCCGCCGACCCGAAGATGACGGTGCGCTGCCAGTCGCCCCGCAGGTCGCGCTGCGCGGCGGACAGCGAGTCGATCTCCTGCACGAGCTGCCGCGACTGGACGTCGACGAGCCCCCGCGGCACCACGGTCAGCAGCAGCGCGACCGTGCCGATGAGCAGCGCGAGGCCGAGCGAGACCCAGGGGTCGGCGGCGAACTGGCGGCCGGCCAGGTCGGCCGCGCGCACCCGGTGGGGTATGCCGTGGCGCGGGCTCACCGGATCTCCTCCCGGTACTCCCGGTCCAGGGCCTGGACGCGGACGCGCGACCCGAGCAGACCGGCCAGCAGCGCCGTGCCCGCGGCGGTGACCGCCACAACCGCACCCCACGGCGCGGCCTCCAGCCGGAGGGCGGCCGGCAGCTGCAGCCGTCCGGGCTGGGTGGTGGACGAGGCCAGCTCCGGGACGACCGCCTGCCCGACCAGCCACCCCGCGAGCAGCCCGAAGGCGATCGCCGCCGCCACCACGCCGACCAGCTCCATCGCCCGCGAGCGGGACTGCAGGGCCGGCGGCATACCCAGGGCGCGGAGCACCGCGACCTCGGCACGGCGTGACGACAGCTGGGTCGCGGCGACCGCGGCGATCCCGGTCAGCGCCAGCAGCACGGCACCGGCGGACGCGACCCAGAAGACGAGCCGGGCGGCGCTGGTGGCGTCGGTGACCGAGATCCCGCCGGGTCCGGTGACCGCCCGCAGGTCGTCCCGGGCGGTCAGCGCGTCCACGGCCGACTCCGCGTCCCCGGACGGGACCGCCCAGACCTGCGTCGGCCAGGTGAGGCTGCGCTGCCGCTCGGCGAGCACCCGCGAGACGGCGCGGGAGTCGGCGAGCGCCGCCGTCTCCCCCCGCTGACCGGGGAGGGCGGTGACGATCTCACCGACCACCGCCGGCACGGTCGTGCCGACCAGCCGCAAGGTCACCGGGTCGCCGACGTCCAGTGCCGCCGCGGCGGCGACCTGCGTGGTCAGCGCCACCGGCACGGTGCCGGCGCTCGCGTCCTCCTCGTCCTCCTCGGCCGGGGCCGTCGGGTCCTGGCCCAGCAGCGGATCGGTGCGGTAGGTCGCGCCGGGCGACACGACGACCTCGATCGTGCCCAGCCGCACGTCCGGCGCCTGCAGGTGCCACGTGGGTGCGGAGGTGTCGAGCCAGGGCGGGACGTAGACCTCGTTGCTGTCCACGAAGGTCGAGAAGACCGGGACACCCTCGCCCACGTAGCGCTGGTCGACCTCGATCCCGGTCTCGAAGGTGGGGTCCTCGACCGCCTCGGCGTCGGCCAGCAGCGGCGCCACCTGCTCGGGGTCCATCGCGGCGGCGCTGCCCCAGCCCGCTGCGTCGCCGAGCAGCTCCTCGCCGTCCGCGGACAGGGTCAGGTCGACGTCCAGGGTGGTCGAGCCGAAGCCGGAGAGGAGATCCAGCGGCACGCCGGGCTGCGACTCCGGCGAGGCCAGGGTCACCGCGCGGATCCGGTGCTCGCGTCCCTCCGGCAGCACGAAGCGCAGGCTCGCGGTCGTGCGGGCCTCGGTCGAGGTGAGGTCGCTCAGCGTCTCCGGGTCGTAGGCGAGCTGCGGGCCGTCGGCCTGGACCGGCTCGGCGGTGACGGACGAGGTCATGCCGGTGGCGACGTCCTCCACGAGCAGGGTCAGCTGGATCTCGAGCGGCGCCGCGGCGACGGCGACCTCCTCGGCCAGGGCACGCGCGATGCCCTCCCGCGAGGCGTCGACGGGGAGCTCGCCCTCGCCCTCGGAGCCGGGCTCCGGGTCCCAGCCCGCCTCCGCGAGCTCCTCGACGATCTCCCGCTGCGTCTCGGCGAAGCCGTCCAGCCGGGCCAGCTCCCAGGCGTCCACGTCGCGCTCGACGACGAGGTCGGCACTCAGCTCGGTCGCACCGTCGGGTATGCCGATGGCCGCGTCGCCCTGCGGCTCCCCGTCGGCGTCGAGGACCTGGGCCAGGCCGGGCGGGACGAGACCGCCCGGTATGCCCGCGGGCACGTTGGCGACCTGGTCGAGCCCTCCGGGCGCGCCGGTGGGCGCGAGGGTGAGCGGGACCTCGACGTCACCGACCCGGGCGTCCGGCTCGAGCCAGACGAGCGCGGCGGCACCGACCCCCGGCAGCTCGGTGAGGTCGGGCGGTGGCTCCGGCACCCGACCCGGCTCCACGGTGGCGGGCGGTCGCACCAGGTCTGCCCGCAGCGGTGCCCCCTCGCCGACCGTGGCGAGGTCGTCGCGCAGCTGCGCGCTGGTGCCGGAGTAGAGCGCCGCCAGGGTGGTGGAGCCCACGGCGAGGACGGTGAGGACCACCGGCACGGCATACACCTGGAGCCGGCGGCTCACCTGCGCGGAGGACAGGTGCGTCGCGGTGGACCGCGCCCGCCGGGTGAGCAGCTCCACGCCCCGGCTGAGCGGCCCCAGCAGGGCGACGGCGACCACCGCGGCGGCGGCGAGCAGCATGGCGGGCGCGGCCCCGGCCACCAGGTCGGTGCCCAGGGTGCCGTCCGCGGCGCGGGTGAGGGGTGACCCGGCCCGACGCAGCTGCCACCAGCTCAGGGCCGCGGCGCTGAGCACCAGGACGAGCGTGGCCACCGCGGTCGCGGCACGGGCCCGCCCGGAGCGGTCGGTGACGGCCTGGCCGCCGGCGAGACGCCGTGCCTGCAGCCAGGCGATCGCCGCGAGCGCCAGGCCCACGCCGAGCAGGGTCAGCGCACCGGCGACGACGATGCGGGTCGCGGCACCCTCGCTGCCGGGGACCAGCTGCAGCCCGGCCCAGGCCAGGGTGGTCCCGGTGAGGGCGCCCACCACGGTGACGGCGAGCGACTCGACGAGGGTGCTGAGCAGCAGCTGCCGGCGGGTGGCGCCGCGGGCGACGAGCAGCTGCGCCTGCGGCTCCCGGGTGGTCGCCAGCAGCCGCGCGAGCTGCACCACCGCGAGCACCGTCACCAGGACGAGCACGGAGAGCGGCACGACGCCGAGGGAGCGGGCGGTGGCGAGGTTGACGGCGGCCTGCCCGGCGGTGGGGGCGAGGTCGCCCTCGACCTGCACGCCGCGCACGGTCAGCCCCTCCACCTCGCGCAGCTGCGCGCGCAGCGTCTCGGCGCCGGTGGCCAGGACGCGCAGGTCGTCGGGCGTGATCGCGTCGGTGTCCGGTCGCACCGGCCAGCGGACGAACGGGGCGCCGACCTGCTGCGCGAGCGCCTCGTCCACCACGACCGGGCCGAGGGTCGACTCCTCGTCGGTCACGCCGGTGCGCACCAGCGGGTCGCCGAACCAGAAGGCGTCCTCGGGGTCGACCGGTTGCCAGGTCCCGGTGATCTCGAGGGCGCGGTCGGCCACCACGAGCACGTCGCCCGGCGCCAGGCCCCAGGTCTGGGCCGCGCCGACGTGCAGCGCCGCCGGTGCCGGGGCGTCCGGCGAGCCGTCGGGCGCCATGGCGCCGGGCCAGGTGCCGTCGACCAGTGTCACCAGGTCGGCCGGGGGCGCCTCGCCGGGTGCGAGCTCCGGTCCGCCGGTGACGACCAGCTCGCCGTCGAGGGGCTGCCCGTCGTGCTCGACCGGCCGGGGCTCGCTGACCACCAGCCGGCCGATGCTCACCGGTGCCGGGGCGAAGGCGTCGCTGATCGTGCTGCGGGCGAGCTGGTCCTGGCGCTGCGGGTCCTCGGCGAGACGGGTCTGCACCTGGACCCCGCTCTCGGTGGGCTCGCCCTGGCTCAGCGCGGCGCGGGCGGCGCTGCTCGCGGCGGCGGCGGAGTAGCCGACCGTGCCCGCGATGATCGAGGTGGTGACGGTGACGAGCGCGAGCAGCGTCAGCAGCAGTCCCCAGGAGGCGCGGGCGCGTGCTGCCGCGAACTCCTGCCAGGACGTCATACGGCGGACCCTAGGCAACCCGGCGACGACACACCCGTCCCCGGCCACCCACCGTGACCAGATCGTGATGCCGTCGCCATGACGTCCCAACGCGCGAGCACCCTGTCGAGGTTGGGCGGACCGGCACGCCGCGGGAGCCGGCACCCAACCCGCGGGGGCGCCTGGCGCGTTCCAGGAGGAGAATCAGGTCGGGCGACGTCGAGGAGGAGGAGTATGCCGGGACCCACCGGCGACGACTACGTCGCCTTCGTCACCGCCCGGCAGGGGCCGCTGCTGCGCGCCGCCTACCTCATCTGCGGCGACGAGCACCTGGCGCACGACCTGCTCCAGGACGCGCTGATCAAGCTGGCGAGCCGGTGGGAGCGGTTGCGGGACGAGGCGCCGGAGGCCTACGTGCGCCGGATCCTCTACCGCGACGCGATCTCGCGCTGGCGCCGCACCCGGCGGGAGCGCCTGGTCGACCAGCACGACCCCGGCGGGGAGCTCGCGCGGCTGCGCACGCGGGAGCCGGTCGAGGGCTGGGTCGAGGGGGCGCACGTGCGGCAGGCGCTGCTGCTGCTGCCGCCGCGGCAGCGGGCGGTGGTCGTGCTGCGCTACTACGAGGACCTGTCCGAGGCGGACATCGCCACCACGCTCGGCATCTCCCGCGGCACCGTGAAGAGCCAGGCCAGCGACGCGATGACGACGCTGCGCGGGTTGCTGCCCGAGGTCGAGGGATGGGTGCCGCGGATCGTGCGCGGCGAGGAGAGGGGGACCGCGTGAGGAGCCAGGACCTGCCGCGGCTCCTCCGGGAGGCGGGGGACGAGGCGGCCGAGCCGGACCTGGCCCGGTCCACGTGGGAGCGGGGTCGGCGATCGCGTCGCCGACGGCTCGTGCTCACCGGGACGACCGGCCTCGCAGCGCTCGCCCTGGGGGTCACCGCCCTCACCCTGTCCCGGCCCGACCTGCCCGGTGCCGAACCGGCCGGCCGCGGGGGCGCCGCCGTGGGTGGAGCGGCCATCGAGCTGCCGGTGGACGGCGCGACGACGGACCCGGGCGGGCAGGCCGAGCGGGTCTGGCGGACGCTCTACACCGCCTGCCTGGAGGACCTCGACTACGAGGTCGCCGGTGTCTCCGACGACGGCGGGCTCGCCGCGACCAAGCTCGGCGTCCAGGCCGGGGAGCGCGACCGCGACCTGCGGCGCTGCCGGGCCGAGCTGGTGCTGGACTCCCCGGTCACGCTGGCCGCCTCGGAAGAGCCTGCGGAGGGTCCGTGGCCCGCCACCGGCGAGTTCCCGGCCGAGACGAGCAGCTACGGCATGGACCAGTCGATGCGGGTGGTGCTGACGGCGCGCTACCACGAATACTTCATCGCCAACGCGTGCCTGCAGGAGGCCGACCTGCCGACGTCGGTCCTGCCCCCGGCCGAGGACTTCATCCACGAGCTGGCCCGCGAGCAGCTCCCGGCCTGGCATCCCTACCTCGAGGCCGCCGAGCAGGGCCGCTACGCCGACGCCCGCGCCGCCTGCCCCCTCACCCCCTGACCCCCCATCCCCACCGGGCGTCGCTTGTGGTTGCCTCTGTCCCCACCGGGCGTCGCTTGTGGTTGCCTCTGTCCCCACCGGGCGTCGCTTGTGGTTGCCCTGGGGCATACCGGGCGTCGCCTGTGGTTGCCGCTGCCGGAATTCGACCTCTCGAATCGTCGCCATGGCGAACAATCCAGTAGTCGAATTCGGGGGGAGGGGGGCGGGCCACCACACGGGCCTCACCGGCCCCAACGGCGCCGGCCTCGTCGACGCCAAGTCCCGCGGGGGTCAACCCTTCCTGCGCCAGCCTCGTCGACGCCAGGCCCCGCCGGGGTCAGCCCTCCCGCTGGTCCACGATGCGCCGCGCCTTGCCCACCGACCGCTCCACGCCGCCTTCGGCCAGCACTACCACCTGCGCCGTCGTGCCGATCCGGTCCTTGACCTGCCTGGACAGGTCACCGGCGAGGCGGTCCCGCTCCTCGCTGCCCAGGCCGGGCTCACCCTCGACGTTGATCGTCAGCTGGTCCATCCGGCCCGGTCGGGTCAGCACGCACTGGAAGTGCGGCGTCAGCCCGGGCGTGGCGAGGACGAGCTCCTCGATCTGGGTGGGGAAGACGTTGACCCCGCGGACGATCATCAGGTCGTCGCTGCGACCGGTGATCTTGGCGAGCCGGCGCATACCTGGCCGTGCCGTGCCGGGGAGCAACCGGGTGAGGTCGCGCGTGCGGTAGCGGAGCACCGGCATCGCCTCCCGTGTCAGCGCGGTGAGCACGAGCTCGCCCTCCTCGCCGTCGGGCAGCGGCTCCTCCGTGATCGGGTCGATGACTTCGGGATAGAAGTGGTCCTCCCACAGGGTCAGGCCGTCCTTGGTCTCGACGCACTCCTGGGCGACGCCCGGCCCCATCATCTCGGAGAGTCCGAAGATGTCGGTGGCGTGCATCTGGCACCGCTGCTCGATCTCGGCGCGCATCGCCTCGGTCCACGGCTCGGCCCCGAAGACCCCGATCTGCAGCGAGGTGTCGGCCGGGTCGATGCCCTGCTCGGTCATGGCGTCGACCAGGGAGAGGAAGTATGACGGGGTCACCATGATCACGCGCGGGCCGAAGTCGGTGATGAGCTGGATCTGCTTCTCGGTCTGCCCTCCGCTCATCGGCACCACGGTGCAGCCGAGCCTCTCGGCTCCGTAGTGCGCGCCCAGGCCACCGGTGAACAGGCCGTAGCCGTAGGCCACGTGCACGAGGTCGCCGGGCCGTGTGCCCGCGGCGCGGAGCGAGCGCGCCACCAGCCCGGCCCAGGTGTCGACGTCGCCCTGCGTGTAGCCGACGACGGTCGGGCGGCCGGTGGTGCCGGAGCTCGCGTGCACCCGGACGCACTGCTCCCGGGGGACGGCGAACATGCCGAAGGGGTAGTGCTCGCGCAGGTCGGCCTTGGTCGTGAACGGGATGTGCCGGAGATCCTCCAGGCTGGTGATGTCCTCGGGGGCGATGCCCCGCCCGTCCAGCTGGCGTCGGTAGTGATCGACCCCGTCGTAGGCACGGCGGACGCACCGCTGGAGCCGCTCGAGCTGGGCCTCGCGCAGCCGGTCGACGGACCAGGTCTCGGCCTCGTCGTGCAGGTCGGGGCGGGAGTCGATCTCGGGCAGCGGCGCCATGACCGCAGGCTACGCCGTGACCCCTTCCATGCACACCGGGCGTCGCGCGTGGTTGCCCCTCAGCCCACCGGGCGTCGCTTGTGGTTGCCCCTCAGCCGACCGGGCGTCGCCCATGGCCGCCCTGGTCGGCCGCGCGGAGGTCCTGCACGAGTCGCGGGACCCGCCACCGGGTCACCTCGCGGTGCCAGGTGGTCGGTGGGTAGGCCAGGCGCACGACGAAGTAGTTGACGTACTCCAGGACGGCGAAGACCCAGACGCCCAGGGTCAGCACCACCGGCCCGGGGCCGTCGGCGCCGCGCACCAGGATCATCAGCAGCCCCAGCGCCAGCAGCAGCGGGTCGAGCACGCGGAAGGCGCGGTATGCCCTCGCCCACCCGGTCGGCATCGTGCCGGTCCTGACCCAGGACCGCGCGAGCAACCAGTAGGTGCCGGCCTGGACAAGGACGAGGACCAGCGGGCCGAGCGCCCACCACAGGGTCACGCGGGCGTCGCTGCTCCAGCGCGGCCCCAGCACTGACCAGGCGAGCACGACGAAGACCCCGGCCGCGACGAGCTCCCCCAGACCGAGGGAGAGGTAGCGCCGACGCAACGCCTTTCGCCGCTCCGGCCCGAGCGCTCCTCCCGACGTCACCCGCTGCCGCCGGTCAGGAGGACTGGCGCACGGTCCGGGAGTGACCGCGGAACTCGGCGACGACGGCATTGTCGGTGGCCCGGCATACCGTGACGTCCGTGATGCCGCTGCGGCCGTAGGTGACGCGCTCCACCGCCGTGGCGACGAGGACGTCGTCGAGCCGGGAGGGGAGGAGATAGGTGATCTCGCCGCTCGCCGCGACGGTGGTGCGGCCGGTCGCGTTGCAGGCCAGGGCGAAGGTCGAGTCGGCGAGGGTGAAGACGTAGCCGCCGTGGGCGATGTCGTGGCCGTTGACCATCGCCTCGGTGATCGTCATCCGGGTGCGGGCGCGGCCGCGCCGTCGGCCTTGCTCGGAGGTCTCGACGGCGAGGTCGAGGAGCTCGATGCCGAGCGCCGCGGACGCCTTGTCCTGGTCCCACATCCGCCGGACGTGGGTGAGATCGGTGTCGCTCACAGTGCCTCGCTCGGTCGGTAGCGCCCGCCCGGGTAGAGCCGGTCGAGCTGGTCGATCTGGGCACGCACGGTGTCGGCCCCGATCTGGGCCAGCCACTCGAACGGCCCGCGCGGGTAGTTGGTGCCCAGCTTCATCGCGGTGTCCACATCGTCGGCGGTGGCCTCGCCGCGGTGCACGAGGTCCACCCCCTCGTTGACCAGCATGGCGAGGGTGCGGGCGACGGGGTCGGTCTGCAGCGGACCACCCACGAGGGCCTGCACCTGATGCTCGTCGGGCCGGGCGTCGACGGGCCGGCCGTCGGCATACTCGAAGACGCCGCGGCCGCTCTTGCGCCCGAGCCTGCCCTCGCGCACGAGGTCGCGCTGCCAGTCGGTCGGGGCGTAGCGCGGGTCCTCGCCGGTCTGGCGCCAGACCGACTCGCCGACGGCGAGGTTGACGTCCTGCCCGATGAGGTCGGTGAGCTCGAAGGGGCCCATCCGGAAGCCGGCGCCGCGCAGGGCCCCGTCGATGGTCGCCGGGTCGGCGAGCCCCTCGGCGAGCATCCGCTGGGCCTCGCCGTAGAACGGCCGGGCGACCCGGTTCACGATGAAGCCAGGGGTGGAGGTGCACCGCACCGGGGTCTTGCCCCAGCGGCGCATCAGCTCCGCGGCGGCGTCCAGGACTCCCTCGCCGGAGCCGTCTCCGGTGATCACCTCGACGAGCTTCATCAGCGGCGGCGGGTTGAAGAAGTGCAGCCCGATGACCCGCTCCGGCCGCGCCATCGGCGGGGACGTCCCCCCGTGGAGCGCGGCGTCGTGGCCCGTGCTCGCCTGTCCCACGATGTCGTCGATCGACAGCGAGGAGGTGTTGGTGGCCAGGACGGTGCTGGCCGGCTGGGCACTCTCCAGCTGGCGGAAGAGGGCGCGCTTGACGTCCAGGTGCTCGACGACGGCCTCGACGACCAGGTCGACCGGGGGGATCGTGGTCATGTCGGTGGTGGTGTGCGGCCTGATCCGCTCCAGCGTGTCGTCCGCGTCCTCGCGGGTGACCTTGCCCTTCGCGACCAGCTTGTCGAAGATCTGCCGCAGCGTGGCCAGCGCCTTGTCCGCGGCGTCCGGCTGGGCGTCGACCAGCACCACCGGGTGCCCCGCCTGGGCCGCGACCTGCGCGATCCCTGCCCCCATCGCCCCGGCGCCGATGACGGCGACGGTCGTCCCGGCAGCGGGACCGAGCAGGGGAGGTGGCGTCGACGGCTCTGGCATGGGTCCACCTTGGCACGAGCGGCCCGCCGCCGACGACGGTGTCGGGGGAGGGTGCATCGGCATACTGGGCGCATGGGCATGAACATGGGGCTGGTGTATGCCGAGGGCGCGAAGCTCGAGGATCTCGCCGCGGTGGGGCTGCGACCGACCGGGGCGCGGACGAGGCGATCGTCTCGACCGACCCGGAGACCGTCGTCGCGCGTTAGGTCGGAGACTGGCTCGTGCTGGTCGGCCCGCTCCTGCTGATCGCGACCGAGGACGAGATGCTCGCGCGCTCGCTCGGGCGTCGGGTGGTCGCCGCGATGTTCGGCAGCACGGGCGACACCTACTCCTTCGCGGTGTGCGAGCCGGACGGGACACGGCGACACCTCGTCGACTCGATGGGGCGGCGCGAGGTGGACGACGGCGAGGCGCTCCCGCAGGAGGAGGGCGTCGAGCTGCTCACCGAGGACACGACGCAGGCACTCCTGGCGGGCGTGACGGGGGTCGACGTCTGGGCCCACGTCGTCGAGCAGGACTGGGAGGTCCTCGAGAGCGAGGGGGACCCGAGTGCCGCCGAGCCCGGCACAGGGGCATACCCGGGGGTCGCGGAGCCGACCCACGACACCGGTCAGCGGACTGCGGAGCCGCCCCCGCGCAAGGGCTTCTTCGCCCGCCTCCTCGGCCGCTGAGCAGGGGCTCGCGCCCAGGTCTTGACTCTCACACCGTGTCAGGATCTGGAGTGGGATCGCCATGTTGAGTATCGGAGAGTTCGCCAGGCTGGCCGGGGTGTCGGTGCGCATGCTGCGTCACTACGACCAGCTCGATCTGCTGCGCCCGCGGCAGGTCGACCCGCACAGCGGTTACCGCTCGTATGCCGCCGCCCAGCTCGCCCGCGCCAACCAGCTCATCGGCCTGAAGGACCTCGGGTTCACGCTCGAGCAGGTCGGTGTGCTGCTGGACGGCGAGCTGAGCGAGGCAGAGGTCGTGGCCCTGATGCGGGCCCGGCGCGACGCGCTGCGTGCGCAGATCGAGACGGACGAGCACCGGCTCGCGACCGTCGAGGCGCGGCTCCGATCGATCGAGAAGGAGAATCCGATGTCAGAGTTCGTCGAGACCCCGCTGCCCGAGCTCGTGCTCGTGCAGCAGTCCGTCCGGATCGAGGAGATGTCGCAGGTCGAGGAGGCCATGAGCGGGATGTTCCAGCAGGTGAACCACCTGCTCGGGGACACGCCGCTGCGTGGACCCGGCGTCGCGACCTACACCGCGGACGGGGACGGCATGATCGCGGCCGCCGCGGAGCAGATCGGTGATGCGCCGACCCCGGACGGCCTGGAGTCGGCCACGGTCGCCGCGGAGCCGCGCGCCCTCACCGTCCGCTACTCCGGCCCCGACCTCTCGGGCATACAGCAGGCCTGGCAGGGTCTGGTGGCCGAGGTCGAGGCGCGGGGCCTTACCCCGCGCGGCACGTGCCGCGAGGTGTATGACGTCACGCCCTTCGACGGCGGCGGCGCCGGGTGGTCGGTGGACCTGCAGCAGCCCGTCGCCTAGCCGCCCCCCACCCTCAGTTCTGGACATAGGAATCTGGGGCCCAGTCCCCAGATTCCTATGTCCAGAACGGTATGCCGCAGGGCCTGTGGACAACCTCGGACCCGACCCCCGCGGTCCGGTGATGCTGGGCGCAGGGCGGAAGACCTCGACCCGACCGTCGCGGTGCGACCACCGCACCTCGACCGCCGAGGCTACGGCGAGCTCAGCCGGCGCGAGCGTCGCTCCCGCTCGCGGTCGCGCGTGGCCTGGCGGGCGGCGGTCGCCGACGAGCTCGCCGAGAGACACTCCGGGGTGGCCCGACGGAAGGACCTGCACCGTGCCGGCCTGACCACCGACGACATCCGGGCCGAGGTCGAGCGAGGCGTCTGGCACCGGGGTGGGTGTCACACGATCGTCGTGCACGGCACCCAGCCCGAGGGTGAGGGCCTGATGTGGCGCGCCCTGTGGGAGTCGACCTCGCGCTCGTACCTCGACGGTGTGGCGGCGCTGGTGACCGCCGGCCTGCAGAACTTCACCCCCCACGTCATCGATGTCAGTGTCCCGAACAACGTGCTCGCCCGTGAGGTCGACGGTGTGCGCCTGCACCGGGTGAGGGACCTCGGACCGACGATCACGCCGGGCCTGCGACGCACCCGTCCAGAGGTGGCGGTCATCCGTGCGGCCCAGTGGGCGAGGTCGGACCGGGAAGCCGCGACGGTCCTGGCGATGACCGTGCAGCAGCGAGTGGTGCGGCCGGAGGCGGTGCTCGACCGGTGGAGCAGGGTGATCGCGTCCCCACGGCGGACGATCCTCGACGCCGTCATCGCCGACGTGTGCGACGGTGCCCATTCCCTGAACGAGCTGGACTTCGCTGCCCTCTGCCGCGCACGAGGCCTTCCCGAGCCGACACGGCAGGCGGTGCGGCAGGGTCGCAACGGGCGGGTCTACCTCGACGTGCTCTTCGAGGGCGTCGGTCTGCACGTCGAGATCCATGGCGCACATCACATGCAGGGGGTCACCGGGATCGACGATGCCTTGCGCGGCAACGACATACAGCTCAACGACCCGGACGTCGTGACCCTGGTCATCCCAGTGCTGGGGCTGCGGCTGCAGCCCGGGGCCTTCCTCGACCAGGTCGAGCGCGCGTTCCGGGTCGCCCGCGCCCGCCACGGTCGCTGACCCGACGTTCTGGACATAGGTTCGTGGGAGACGGGTCCCAGAAACCTAGGTCCAGAACGGGAGGGGGAGCGGGACGCAACCGCTCGGGTATGCCCTGTGCGCGGGCGGGCTGAGCGTCGTTACCCTGAGGAGCATGGCGACCACGGCGACGACGCACCCCCTGCTCGAGACCCACCAGGAGACCCTCGACGCGGCGACGCGGGCGCTGCGGGAGCGCAGCTTCTACAGCCGGTACCCCGAGTCGCCCAGCCCCCGCGTCTACGGCGAGGGGTCGTCCGAGCGCGGCCAGCTGGCCCACCAGGAGACGCTCAACAAGGATTTCGAGGGGCTCGCCGAGCAGCCCACCACCGGCCTCCAGGTCGGCTCCGAGCAGAGCCCCTACGGCCCCACCCTGGGCGTCCGCTACCCCCAGCTGGACGTGGACGCCGCGATGGAGGCGGCGCAGCAGGCCCTCCCCGCCTGGCGCGACGCCGGGCCGGAGGTCCGCGCCGCGGTCCTCACCGAGGTCGTCGAGCGGATCAACGCCCGCAGCCACGAGATGGCGCACGCGGTCATGCACACCTCGGGGCAGCCCTTCGTCATGTCCTTCCAGGCCGGCGGCCCGCACGCGCAGGACCGCGCGCTCGAGGCGGTCGTCGTCGCGCTCGAGGAGCAGCGTCGCATCCCCGGCTCGGTGACCTGGGAGAAGCCGGCCAAGGGCGACCCGATCCGGATGCAGAAGGACTACCGCCTGGTGCCGCGCGGCGTCGCGCTGGTCATCGGCTGCAACACCTTCCCGACGTGGAACGCCTACCCGGGCATCTTCGCCAGCCTGGCCACCGGCAACCCGGTCGTCATCAAGCCGCACCCCCGTGCCGTGCTCCCGCTGGCGCTCACCGTGCAGATCGCCCGGGAGACCCTCGCCGACGCGGGCTTCGACCCGGCTCTGGTCCAGCTCGCCGCCGAGGACGACGGCGGCACCCTCGCCAAGGACCTGGCCCTGCACCCCGCCGTGAAGATCATCGACTACACCGGCGGGCCTGGCTTCGGCCGCTGGCTGGAGACCGAGGCCGCGGGCCAGGGCAAGCTGGTCTACACCGAGAAGGCCGGCCTCAACACCGTCGTCGTCGACTCCACGAACGACCTCAAGGGCATGCTCGGCAACCTCGCCTTCTCCTTCTCCCTCTACTCCGGCCAGATGTGCACCGCCCCGCAGAACGTCTACGTGCCCGCCACCGTGCGCACCGACGAGGGGGAGATGTCCGCCGCCGAGTTCGCCGGCAAGCTCGGCGAGGCGATCAGCGCCTTCACCGCCGACGACGCCAAGGCGGTGGAGATCCTCGGGGCGACGGTCAACGACGACGTGCGCGGCCGCGCGACCGACATCCACGGTCTGGCCGAGCGCCTCGGCGGTGACGTGGTGCTCGACAGCCGCGCGGTCGGACACCCGACCTACCCCGACGCCGTGGTGCGCACCCCCGCCCTGGTCGGCGTGGACGCCGCCAACGACGCGGCATACACGCAGGAGTGCTTCGGCCCGGTCGCCTTCGTCGTGCGCACCGAGGACACCGCTGACTCGCTGCAGCGCTTCGCGCGGACCGTCGCCGAGCACGGCGGCATGACGGCCGCGGTCTACTCCACCGACGAGCAGGTCCTGGAGGACGCGCGCGAGGCCGCCGCGGACGCCGGTGTCGCCCTCTCCGAGAACCTCACCGGCCAGATCTTCGTCAACCAGACGGCCGCCTTCTCCGACTTCCACGGCACGGGCGCCAACCCGGCCGCCAACGCCGCCTACGCGGATGCCGCGTTCGTGGCCAACAGATTCCGGGTGATCACCAGCCGGCGCCACGTCTGAGGCCCGAGAGGTATGCCTTCGGCCGAGCAGCCCGGTCCCGCGCAGCGCGAGGGCGGGCAGGTGACCCGGGTCGCCCCCGAGGACGAGGTCGAGCCGGCCGCGATCCGGCTCCGGGCGGTCGCCGACGGGGTCGTCGCCCTCGCCGGACTGTCCGGACTGCGCGGCCGGGACCCCGAGACCGCCGTGTCGGCGGTGGCCGCGGCGGTGGAAGAGGCCTTCGCCGCGGGCCGCCACCGGGTGGAGGCCGAGGTGCACGCCGACGACACCCAGGCCCGCCGGGTGCTGCAGCGCGCAGGGCTGCGGCCGGAAGGGGTCAGCCGGGGCCGGGGGAGCACCGCCGAGGGCGCACCCGTCGACCTGCTCCGGCTGGCGCGGCTGGCCGACGACCCGGCCCCGGGTGAGCCCGGCGCCTTCCTCGGCATGCTCAACGCCACGCTCCCGAAGAAGCGGGTCATCGCCCAGGGGCTGGTCCGCGACGACCAGGGGCGCATCCTGCTGTGCGAGCTGACCTACAAGCGGGAGTGGGACCTGCCCGGCGGGGTGGTCGACCCCGACGAGTCGCCGCGGGCGACGCTGCGCCGTGAGCTGGAAGAGGAGATCGGCGCCGACCTGACGGTGGGCGACCTGTTGGCGGTCAACTGGCTGCCCCGCTACCGCCAGTGGGAGGACGCGCTGCTGCTCGTCTTCGACCTCGGGGTGCACCCGGACATCACCGACGGCGCCGAGCTGCAGGCCAGCGAGATCCGCGCGGTCCACTGGGTCGCCCCGGACCGGGTCGGCGACCACGTCGCCCCGTATGTCGCGCGTCACCTGACCTCGCTCGTCCAGGACGGGGCACGGGGCGTGGGCACCCTGCTGGAGGACGGCATACCGCCGCAGCCGTGATCGCTGGCAGGATGCGGGCATGACCTCCCGTGCCGTCCAGACCGCCCGCACCACGACCGCCGTCCGAGAGGCCGGGGACCCGGCCGCGCCGACCGTCGTGCTCATCCACGGCAACGTCTCGTCCTCGGCCTTCTTCACCGACCTCATCGACGAGCTCGCCACCGACCGCCACGTGCTCGCCCCGGACTTCCGTGGCTATGGCGACTCCGCCCGGGCCACGATCGACGCCACCCGTGGCGTGGCTGACCTGTCCGACGACGTCGCTGCGCTGCTGGACACGCTCGGCGTCGAGGGCGCGGTCGACGTGCTCGGCTGGTCGGCCGGTGGCAACGTCGCCCTGCAGCTCGCGATGGACCACCCGCACCGGGTGCGCCGGCTGGTGCTGGAGGCGCCGGGCAGCCCGTTCGGCTTCGGCGGGAGCACCGGGGAGGACGGTCGTCCGGTGGCGGACGACTTCGCCGGCAGCGGCGGCGGCACCGCCAACCCGCAGTTCTGCGAGGCGCTGAAGGCCGGTGACCGCGGGGAGGAGCCGACCAGCCCGCGCACGACCCTGCGGGCGTTCTACGTCGCGCCCGGGTTCAGCTTCGCGCCCGAGGTGGAGGAGGCATACCTCGACTCGATGCTGGCGACCTCGGTGGGCGACGACGTCTATCCGGGCGACACCACGACGAGCGAGAACTGGCCGGGCGTCGCGCCGGGGACGACCGGGATGAACAACGCGCTGTCGCCGAAGTATCTGGACCAGTCCGGCTTCGCCGCGCTCGACCCGGTGCCGCCCGTGCTGTGGATCCGCGGCGACGCCGACCAGATCGTCTCCGACACCTCGATGTTCGACCTGGCCCAGCTGGGCAAGCTCGGTGCGGTGCCCGGCTACCCGGGCGAGGAGGTCTGCCCGACCCAGCCGATGGTGTCCCAGATGCGGGCCGTGCTGGAGCGGGCGGGCGGCTTCACCGAGGTCGTCTACGAGGGCTGCGGCCACAGCCCGCACCTGGAGCAGCCGGAGCGCTTCACCGCCGAGGTGCGCGCCTTCCTGCAGGCCTGAGACCCGACCGGCCGCACGGTTTGCTCCGACCGGCCGCACGCTTTGCGTCGACCGAGCGCGCACTTTGCGCGCAGACCGTGCGGCCGGTGAGCGCATACCGTGCGGCCGGTGCGCGCAGACCGTGCGGTCGGTCAGGAGGTGCTGGGCAGCGGCGTGGGGAGCGCGGCGTCGAGGGCGATCGTGATCATGTCGCCGAAGGTCTGCTCCCGCTCCTGGGCGGTGGTCTCCTCGCCGGTGACGATGTGGTCGGAGACGGTGCAGACCGCCAGCGCCTGCCGGCCGTGCTGCGCGGCCAGGGTGTAGATCTCGGCGGCCTCCATCTCGACCGCCACGACGCCGTACTCCACGACCTTCTGGGTGAGCTCGGGGCGGGAGTGGTAGAAGCTGTCGGAGGAGAACACCGTGCCGACCAGGTGCGGAGCGTCGGCGGCCTCGGCCGCCTCGACGGCCGCCCGCAACAGGGCGAAGTCGGCGGTCGCGGGGTAGTGGTAGCCGCCGAAGCGTAGGGAGTTCATCGAGCTGTCCGTCGCGGCCGCCTGCGCCAGGACCACGTCGCGCACCTGGAGCCGCTCGGTGAGCGCCCCGCACGAGCCGACGCGGATGAGCTGCTGGACGGCATACTCGCTGATCAGCTCGTTGACGTAGATCGACGCCGACGGCTGCCCCATCCCGGTGCCCTGGACGCTGACCTGCTCGCCGCGGTAGGTGCCGGTGAAGCCGAGCATGCCGCGGACCTCGGTGTAGCACACGGCGTCCTCGAGGAAGTTCTCCGCGATCCACCGCGCCCGCAGCGGGTCGCCGGGCAGGAGGACTCGGGGGGCGATCTGGCCGGGCTCGGCGGCGATGTGGGTGCTCACCGCTCCAGGGTATGCGCTGGCCCACCTGCCGTCTCATCGTCCTCTCATCCGCCGCTCATCCCCCTCTCCTGCGCGGTGGCTTGACTCTCGAGGACGCGGAGAGAGGGCAGGTCGTGATGGCGTCAGGGTGGACGAGGAGGTGGCGGCGGCTGCGCGGCCGCGTCCGGAGGCCGGCCGACCCGGTGCGTGCGCGGCACCGGCTGGCGCTCGCGGTGGCCTCCGAGGTGGAGCGGGCCGAGCCGGCGCTGCCACGGTCGCACCTGCCCCGGCTCTTCCGCGCCGACGGCACGGTGGTCAGGCGCGGGACGCTCGACACGCGGCACGCCAGCCTGCTCCCGGGTGGCGACCGGGGAGAGGCGGCGGCCGCGCCGGCCGCTCAGCACCGCGCGCGGGTCGCGGCCGATGCGCTCGTGCTGGCGAAGTTCGACCTCGGGCGGGTGGTGAAGTTCCGCGCCGTCTATCCGGCGCAGGACCTGACGCTCGCGGTCCGTGGGGCACTATCCGGAGGCGCTCGGCGCTCGGTCAAGGCGCACGAGGTCGTGTCCGTCGTCGACCCCGACCTCATCCCTCCGCTCGTCGCCCACGGCACGGTCGGGCGGCACGAGTACCTGGTCGAGCGCTGGGTCGACGGCACCCCGCTCAGCGGTCGGCAGGCGCTGGCCGACGTGGTGCCCGAGCTCGCCGCCCGGCTGCGTCGGGTCCACGAGTCCTTCGGCGTCTCCGCCTCCGACATCGCGACCTGGCGGCAGGGGTCGTTCGCGCAGCGGTGGGCCGCCGTGTCGGCGACCGAGCTGCTCCCGGACGACCTCGCCGAGCCGGTGCGGCGCCTGCTCGCCGACCCGCACCAGGCGTGGTCCGTCTCGTGGTGCCACGGGGACCTCGCGGCGTCAAACATCCTGTCCACGCCCACCGGCCACGTCCTCGTCGACTGGGAGACCTCCGGTGCGGCTCCGGTCATGCTGGACGCCGCCAAGCTGCATCTCTTCTCGACCGACCCGGAGCGGACGGCCCGTGACCTGCTGGCCGCCTGGCCGCCGGGGCCGCCGGGCGCGGCCTCGCCCCCGCGGGAGCAGCTCGTCCTGGCGCACGCCTGGTTCATCAGCGCCTACCCGGCCCGGCGGCTCAAGCTCAGGGGGCATCCGCGCGAGCAGATCTACGAGGGCCAGGTGCGGCGTCAGGTCGAGCTGGTCCGCCAGCTCCTGGCCGGCGACTGAGCCGGGAGGTCGTCGCCGCGGTGGCGGCGGAGGGGACGCTCAGCACGTGGTCCGCGTCAGGTGGTCAGGGCCGCCTCGATCCGGTCGGCCGCCGCTGCCGCTCCTCGCTCGGCGCGCACCCGGTCACCGACGAGGGCGGCAGACCGGCGGAGCGCGGGATCCTCGGTCGCCTCGAACGACCGGCGCAGCGCCTCGACCGACGTCCGACCGACGGGCACCGGCGCGGCACCCGCCCCGACCTCGTGCACGCGGCGGGCGAAGAATGGCTGGTCCAGGGCGAAGGGCAGCACCACCTGCGGTCGGCCCGAGCGCAGGGCCTCCGCGGTCGTGCCCGCCCCGCCGTGGTGGGCGATCGCCGCCACCCGGGGGAAGAGCAGGTCGTGCGGCGCGCCGTCGACGACGAGGACGCGCTCGTCAGACGTCTCCGCGAGGCCGGTGCCGCGCAGCGCGACGACGCGGTGCCCGGCGGCGAGGGCACCCTCGATCGTGTGGCGCAGCGCCTCGCGGGTCTGCTCCAGGCTCTGGCTCCCGAAGCCGGCGTAGACCGGAGGCGGTCCGTCGGCGAGGAAGCCCTCGAGCGCGGCATCCAGGGTCGTGCCGGGCGGCGAGTCGCGGAAGGGGTAGCCGGTGAGCACGATCTGCCGGCCGCTGACCCGTCGCGGCGTGATGAGCCGCGGGGTGTGCGCGATGAACGCGGGCACCGTGAGGGTATGCCGGGCCGCCCGCAGGCGCGGGCCGCGCGGGACGCCGTGCTCGGCGAGGGCGTCGGTGACCGGGGAGCCCATGGCCATGCCGGGACCGAGCCCGCGCAGGCCGTCGACCAGGTTGCGGGCGGAGCGGCCGGGGCGGGTGGCGAACATGCTGGCGTCACCCCAGACCGACGGGAGTGCGGGGACGAAGAGCATCAGCACCTGCGGGCGCGGGTCGTGCGCCGCGAGCTGGCCGGCCCAGGGGAAGGTGAGGGCGGTGGAGACGACGGCGTCGTAGCGGGGCCACAGGTCGATGAGCGCCCGGGCGAGCTCGGGCGCCATCGCCTCGGCCTGGTGGCGCAGGGCGCCGACCTGGCGGCCGATGCTCGCCCCGGCCATCCGCTCGGCGACGGTGCCCTCCCGGTAGATCCGCATCGCGTCGGCGTGGATCTCCTCGACCTCGAGCCCGGCGGCACGGAGGTGGGGCGCGTAGTCGGTGGAGGCGGTGACGCCGACGTGGTGCCCGCGGGACTGGAGCTCCCGGCCGACGGCGATCACCGGCTGGTAGTCACCCCGGCTGCCCCCGGCCAGGATCGCGACGCGCATACCTCATCCTGGCATCGGCCGGAGCAGACGTGCGCCACGCGGCACTCATGGGCCCTCTGACGAGCCTGCCCCTCGCCGCGCGGACGGGAGTACCGTCAGCACAGTGATCCTGTCCTCCCTCGGGGTGCGCGCCACGGCCGGGACGCTCCGGGCTGCCGACGGGGTCGTGCTGGCTCACGTGTGGACCGAGGAGGGAGTGGTCGCAGGGCCGGCCACCAACGGCGCACAGCTGCTGCACCTGGCGGTGGCGCTCTGCGTCCTGAACGACACCTACCGCGAGGCGGAGGCCCTGGGCATCAGGGTGGACGGGATCCGGGTCAGCGCTGACGGAGCCTTCGACGACGAGTGGCGCTCGACCGGTGTGCGGTATGCCGTGGAGCTCGATTCGCCGGCGGTCGCGGCGGACCGGGACCGGCTCCTCGAACAAGTGGACGCCGTCGCCGAGATCCCGCGCGCGCTGCGGAGCGCGACGACCGTGACCAGGATGTAGCGTCCGTTCATGACCTTTGCGAATGTGGGCACGCTCGAGGCGGTCCCTGGCAAGCGGGACGAGCTGGTCGAGATCCTCACGCGTCGCTCGCCCGATCTCGCGGAGGCGGGGTGCCTGCTCTACGAGGTCGGCGTGAGCGAGGAGCAGCCGGACACCGTCTTCGTGGCCGAGCTGTGGACGTCCGCCGAGGCCCACCAGGCGTCGCTGGGCCTGGAGAGCGTGCAGTCGGCGATCCAGGAGGCGCGGCCGCTGCTGTCGGGCCAGATGGGCGGGTTCCGGTTCGACGTCGTGGGGTCGCCGCTGCGAGATCGACCGGGAGATGCCTAGCGCCTCGACCGGAGGCCGCCGGTCAGGTCGTGCCCGTCGGGTCGTCGTGGCCGGTGCGGCCGCCGCCGTCGTCGCATTGGCAGGTGTGGCGTTGCTGGGTCCGCGCGCGCATCCGGACCACGGGGAGATCGTCGACACCTTCGAGGTGCCCTCGTCGACCTGGATGGGGTTGAGCGGGATGGCCGCTCAGGTGCAGGGGACCCTGGAGCTCGACGAGGGCTGTCCGGTCCTGGTCACCGAGGAGGTGGGCCACGGTATCCTGGTCCTCCCGTGGGCGGTGGGTGTCACCTACGCGGACGGCACCCGGGGTGTCGTCCATCGCGTCACCGGTGGGGTGTATGCCGTGGAGGGCGGCGTCATCGACGCCGCCGGCGGGTGGGACGAGCCGAGCTCGGGCGGAGACTGGCGACCGGCCTGCGAGGGCAGCGACCTCCAGGCCAACATCCTCGTCAACAGCTGGCCGTGAGACCTGACCGCGTCCTGCACGTCGACCCGAGCGGCGCCCCCGCCCTACTGCGGCGAGCCGAGTGCTTTCAGGACCGCGCCACCGCCGTCCAGCACGCCACCCACCGTGCCGTCCTGGTCATCAGCGCCGGGCGGTGTCGAGTGCGGGTCGTCAGTGAGACGGACGGTGCGGCAGCCGTACTCGTCGACGACCACACCGGTGAGGTCTCCTTCGTGGCTGTAAGAGACCATCCACCGCGGGCCGAGGTCCGCGTTGCACCCCTGTTGCGGATTGGGCAGGGTCAGGTCGTCCAGTGCGGCCTCGAGGGCCGGCAGGTCCTCCGGCGCGACAGGTCGGGGCTCCCCGCTATGCCGCCATCCCAGGACGGTGCCGTTGGTGTTGTCCGAGTCGCGGTCGAAGAAGTCGTACCGGCAGAGCCATGCTTCCTCAGGCTCCAGGAGGTGGGGGAGCTGCTCGGCAGGGCTGGTCGCACCGAAGCCGTGACCCGAAGGGTCTTCGCCCGTGGGCAGCTCAGCGGGGCAGGGGTCGCCGTCCGCCGCGGTCAGCTCCCCGGGTCGCACCGTGGGCGGGTCCGCGGTCCCGGCCCAGAGCTGGCCACACCCCGTGACCGCCAGCGCTGCTGCGACCGCGCCGAGCGCCGTGGCAGCGCGGGCACTGGCCAGTCTGGGGGCGTTCGGCGCAGGCATGATCCCGAAACCATCCCACAGGTCCGGTGCCAGGAGGCCTCGCTCACGGTGACGCACGAGCAGCCCCGCCACCGGAGCGAGCGACGCCGGAAGGGAAAGCGTCTGCCGCGATGGTTGGATGTGGTCGTGGCAATCTTCGACGGCTTCGCGCTCGAGCAGGTGCGGGTCGGCGAGGACGTGGTCCTGCGCGTGCGTCACGGCGGGGAGGGACCGGCGGTCGTCCTGCTGCACGGCCATCCGCGCACGCACACGACGTGGCACGCGGTGGCTCCACGACTGGTCGAGGCAGGCCTGACGGTCGTGTGCCCCGACCTGCGGGGCTACGGCCAGTCCGTCGGACCGGAGCCTGACGCTGACCACCGTGCATACAGTGATCGGGCCATGGCCGGCGACATCGTGGCCCTCATGTCGCGCCTGGGTCACGAGCGGTTCGCGCTCGTCGGTCACGATCGAGGCAGCTATGTCGCCTATCGCACGGCTCTGGATCACCCGGAGCGGGTCACCTCCCTGGGCGTGCTCGACAGCGTCCCGATCCTCGAGGCGCTCGAGCGTGCCGATGCGCACTTCGCCGAGGCGTGGTGGCACTGGTTCTTCTTCGCCTCCGAGCAGGCGGAGCGGGTGATCACCGCAGACCCCCTCGCCTGGTACGAGTTGGACGCCGCAGCGATGGGCCGGGAGAACTACGAGGACGCGGTCGCGGCGGTCGGCGACCCGCGCACCGTCCGGGCCATGCTCGAGGACTACCGCGCGGGGCTCCACATCGACCGCGCCGCGGATGAAGCCGACCGTGCGGTATGCCGGAAGATCAGCTGCCCCACCCTCGTCGCCTGGTCGAGCCGGGACGACATGGAGTCTCTGTATGGCGATCCCGTCGCGGTCTGGCGGCCCTGGTGCGAGGCGGAGCCCGTGTCCGGAGTTGTCGAGTCCGGTCATCACATGGCGGAGGAGAATCCGGAGCAGCTGGCGACCCTGCTATCCCACTTCCTCGTAGGGCAGTAGCTGGTGGGCAGACGCGATGGTCCGGTGAGCCTGGAGTTCCGCCAGGCTCGACCCGACGACGCCGCGGCAGCACAGGCCGCCTACCGGCAGATCATCGACCACCTCGCGGCGACAGCGGTGATCCCGCACTGGCATACCGAGAACCGCCCGACCCCGTCCGAGGTCCAGGGGTGGGTCGAAGCCGGAGAGCTGTACCTCGCCGTAGACCAGAGGGGTGAGCGGATCGCCGGCCTGGTGGCCCTGAACCACGATGCAACCAGCGCATACCGGCATGCGTCGTGGGCCGTCGAGGCGTCCCCCGGTGAGGTGCTCGTCGTCCACGCCTTGGGTGTATGCCCGGACTTCCTGCGCCAAGGTGTCGCACGCTTTCTCGTCGACGCGTCGCTGGACGTCGCCAGGGAGAAGGGGTGCCGAGTGGTCCGGCTGGACACCTACGTCGAGAACGCTGCCGCCCGCCTGTTGTACGCCCGGTGCGGCTTCACCGATCTCGGAGTCCACACGCTGCACTACGAAGGGACCGAGCTGAGCCAGTTCCATCTCTTCGAGCGCGTGCTCTAGCGCTGCGATACCAAAGTGACACCATCACCGCATGGCCATGACTTTGACGAGGAGCGGGTGCACGAGTTGTCCGCCCGTGGGCGAGAGCGGTGGGCGGATCTGCTCGAGCGTCTTGGGCGCTGATCCTTGGAGTACCTGACCACCGAGGACCTGCTCGCCCAAGCGGCGGACCTGCATGTGGGGACGGTCCAGGATGTCGGACTGCTGGACTCTGCGGCCCACCGACCCAGCGCCACCGTGTTCGGGCGTGAGGCCTACCCGGGCGTCGATGCCAAGGCGGGCGCGCTGTTGGAGTCCGTCGTCGTCCACCATCCACTTGTCGATGGCAACAAGCGGCTGGGATGGCTCGCGGTAGTGGTGTTCTACGGACTCAACGGCACCGATCTCCAAGCACCTGACGATGACGCGTACGACCTGGTCGTCGCCGTAGCCGGTGGCATCGCTGACCATCGTGTCGCGACCCGCCACCTGGCCAAGTGGCACTAGCTCGGACCTGGTCGGGGCCGCTTGAGCGGGGGATCACTCCCAGGGCATGTCCCGCAGGATGTCCTGCGGGCGGGCCAGCACGGTGTAGAAGAACCATGACGCCGAGGCGCAGGCGACCATGATGGCCGCCATCGGCACCGCCGAGTCGACCCCGAAGAGCCCGCTGACCGGTGAGATGAGCGCGCCGAAGACGAAGTTCGTCGCCCCGAGCAGGGCGGCAGCCGCTCCGGCCCGCTCGCCGTGGTCGGCCAGCGCGATGCTCGGGCTGTTGGGCATGACGAAGCCCACCGAGCCCATCAGCAGGACGATGCCGCCGACGATGGCCCACACGCTGAGGTCCACCAGGGCGGCGGTGAGCAGGGCCAGAGCGATGGCCAGCATCGAGGGCAGCGCCACGCGCAGCACCGAGGCCGGGTGCACCGTGCGCACCAGAGACCCGTTGACCTGGCTGGTGACGGTCAGCGCTCCTGCGCCGGCGGCGAAGACCAGGGCGTACTGCTGGGTGGTCATCCCATACAGCCCCTGGAAGACGAAGGTCGCGCTGGAGATGTAGGCGAACAGGCAGCCCATGGCGGTGCACGCGGTCAGGACCAGGCCGACGTAGCGTCGGTCCGAGAGCAGCACACGGTAGCTGGCCCACAGGGTCCGCGGACCGAAGTGGCGCCGTCTCTGCGGCGGCAGGGTCTCCTTGACGAAGACCAGCGCCAGCACCGCCAGCAGCAGCCCGAAGGCTCCCAGCGCCCAGAAGATGGTCCGCCAGGTGCCGAAGGTCAGGAACTGGGCGCCCAGCGTCGGCGCCAGGATCGGGGCCACGCCGACCACCAGGAAGAGCCGGGAGATGAAGGTCGCCATCCGGGAGCCGCTGTAGAGGTCGCGGACCATGGCCTGGGACAGCACCATCCCGGCCGCACCGGTCAAGCCCTGCACGAAGCGCAGCAGCAGCAGCACCTCGATCGAGGAGGAGATCGCGATCGCCACCGAGACCAAGACGTATACGGTCAGCGACGCGATCAGGGGTCGGCGCCGGCCGAAGGAGTCCGACAACGCCCCGATCGCGAGCTGGCCGGTGGCGAGCCCGACCAGGGTCGCGGTCAGGGTCAGCTGCACCGTCGCCTCGGTCGTGGCCAGGTCGTCCACGACGGCCGGGAAGGCCGCGAGATACATGTCGATCGTCAGCGGGCCGATCGCGACGAGCGCCCCGAACAGCAGAAGTCGGCCCAGCGGGGAGGGTTCGGTGCTGGGCCGGGAAGGTGCGGGGGCTGCTGCGACGGGAGCTGATCTCACCACGGGGACAAGATGGGTGCCCTCCTCGATATTCCCGGCAGCGGGCGCGGACGCCGCAGCTGCCCGGGTGGCACCATGCGTGTGTGGATGCGGTCCTTCGACAGGCGCTGGAGCCGATTCTGCGTGACCTCAGGCGCGGTGGCTTGGACGCACCAAGGATCGAGGACCGCGAGTGGACCGGTGACTCCGAGACCCCGTCGGCCATGTTGTGGGGCTCCGACGTCGGCTCGGGCGTCTCGGTGTTGCGCTCTGCGTCGCCAGCTGAACGGATCGCGGACATGGCGGACCAGGTCCAGGAGTGGGCAATCGAGGATCAGCTCTGGCAAACCGGGGCAACCAACTGGCCGCGCTGCCCTGCTCACCCAGATACCCATCCGCTCAGGGCGGCCGCGGTCAACGACCAAGCAGTCTGGGTATGTCCCCGAGGTCGCGAGGTTGTCGCTTGCATCGGTGAAGCCTAAGGGTGCCCTTCGCATGCCGCACGCGGGGTAGCGCGCGATTCGACGCTACCTTGTCGTTGTGGGCATTCGACCCCTGGTTCTCGCTGACGTCGGGTGGGTGGCAGGTCAAGCCCAGTGGAGTGGTGTAGCGCTGTGATCCCTCGTTTGGGTTCAGGTGGTGAGGGCGGGTAGGTGATCAGC
>NZ_VSLG01000028.1 GCF_008919445.1 Serinicoccus kebangsaanensis
CGCCGGGCAGGTTCGCTGCGACCGCGTCGACCAGGCCGGCGTGGGCGTCGGAGGTGACGAGCCGGACCCCGTCTAGGCCGCGGGCGACGAGGTCGGCGAAGAACTCGTTCCACGCCGACCCCGTCTCACTGGTCGCGACGCGCACGCCCAGGACCTCGCGGTGCCCGTCGCCGTTGACACCAGTCGCGAGGAGGACGACGGCGTTGATGACGCGGCCGCCCTCGCGGACCTTCATGGTGAGCGCGTCGGCGGCGACGAACGTGAACGGGCCCGCCTCACCGAGGGGCCGGTGGCGAAACTCCTCGACGAGCTGGTCCAGGTCGGCCGCCATCCGGGAGACCTGGGACTTGGACAGCGAGTCGATGCCCAAGGTCTTGACCAGCTTGTCCATCCGCCGGGTGGACAAGCTGGCCAGGTAGCAGTCCGCGACCACAGTGATCAGCGCGGACTCGGCCCGCTTGCGCCGCTCGAGCAGCCACTCGGGGAAGTAGGTGCCCTTGCGCAGCTTGGGAACCGCGACATCCAGCGTGCCTACCCGCGTGTCCAAGGGCCGGTGGCGGTAACCGTTGCGCTGGGCCACGCGGTCGCTGCTGGGGCGTCCGTACTCGGCGCCGACGACAGCGTCGGCGTCCGCGGACAGCAGACTGTTGATGATCGACTGCAACAGCGTGCGCATCAGATCAGGCGATGCTTCCGCCAGGGCTTCACCGAGCAGGCCGGCAGGGTCGACAATGTGAGGAGCGGTCATCGTGTGACTCCGTTCGAGGGTGCTGTGAGAGGTTCACTCGAAGGATCACGCGGTGGCCGCGTCCTCGCCTGACGCACACGCCGGAGACGACGACCTCGGCTACCGCGCTACACCACTATGGAGGACTCAACTCACCGAAGAAGCCGGGACGGCCGCGGACGTGGACGTGGCGGGAAGGGCGGGCGGTCTAGGCTTGAGGGGAGTCGAGGGCCGGACGAACTTCGACCGCTGTCCGTTGTGGTGCCCCGTCTGCGGGGTATGCACGACTCTCGTCCGTCGGGTGGTCGGCGGAGGAGTGGCCAAGACGAACCATGAGGCGCCAGCCATGATGCACGTATGATGCACGAAACGGTCTGAACGCCTCATTCTTGGCTGTTTGTGCAGGTCAGGACGTTGTGGCTGGGAGTCTTGTAAACAGGTGGTTGACGGTTCGAGTCCGTTCACCGGCTCTCGCTCCGGCCGACACTGCTGTTTGTCGATTTGAATCGGCGATCCAGTCCGGCACTCGACAGCATGTAGGGTTGACGCCGTAAGAAGAGCAGCGCACTCTGGTCAGAGATGTGCGGGATACTCAACGAAACGGGCGAACTCGCCCTCTTTGTCGCGTGCGTTTTGCCGAGCATACCCGCAGCCTCGGAGCGGGCCCGCGCCTCCGCGCCTCAGGAACGCCAACTACATTGCAGGATCAAGAGGGGGAGTCGTGTCACAGGACAGGGAGGCCGCCGAACGCGCGGCCGGAGAGCTCGCGGGTTCCGTGGTCCCAGGCACGGGATGGCTGGTGGAGCGCGCTTTAGGTGCTATCCGGAGAGAGTGGAGTAGGAATCACTCACAAGTGATGCTCGCGGTTGAACGCTCCTCGGGGATGTCGCGGGAGGATGTGGCAGACCTCTTAGAGGAACGGCCCGAATTGGTCCCGCCATTGACCCAACTTCTTCACGAAGCCACGATGACGGGTGATCATGAGGTCCTCGAGGCAATGGCCGCAACTTTTGCTTCCACTGCAACGGGCAAGATCGAGACGTCAGATTGCCGTCAGATTCTTAACGGAATTCGTAACCTGGATGTAATGGACATAGGACTCTTCCGTTGGTTGCGAGAACGCACCGTCATCCGCTGGAACGACGGGATAGAGCGCGATCCCGAGTCCTGGGCACCCACTAAGCAATCCTTGGCGTCGAATGGAGAGACTCCAACGCGAAACCACTTGGGCCATGTGTATACCACCCACCAGATCGCCACAAGCATAGGCGTGCTGGAGTACGAAGTGATAGCCTCAGTTCGTCGCCTGCTGTCCGGGGGGTTTGTTATGGAATCAACATCGCCAGCTGAACTGCACCTTACGCGCTACATATTCTCTCAACGAGGTCGCCTCCTATGCCTGGCGCTGATTGCACTAACGGAAGACGGGGCCTCAAACTAAGCTTCTCGGTGGATGGGTCCGGTTGGGTGTGGATTCTTAATGTAGTCACCAATCCAGCACATTTGATCGGACCACAGATTGAGAGGACTGTCCTTGGGGTATCAAGTAGCCGGCCGCTGGCATTCACAGATCGCACTTTTCGCCGATGGCGATCCAAGCGATTGACTCGGCTGACCATTCCCGGCTCATCCCAATCGGGGGTGTAGGAGTTGGGGTCTGAAGCCGCTGGTCTCGAGCAGGCTTCGGGCGATGTAGTTGGTCAGGTTGCGGAACCCGAGTGCGGAGCCGCGCAGGTGTTCGAGCC
>NZ_VSLG01000029.1 GCF_008919445.1 Serinicoccus kebangsaanensis
ACCAGGAAGAGAACTGACATGCAGGGGGTCAGCTTTCACCTGCCGTCAGGGGGTCAGATTTGGCCTGCCGTTGACACTCGGGTAGTACCGCGACGGCGCTGACAACGACACAGGAGCCGGTCACTAGTCCCAGAGCAGTGCCGACCGAGCGCCCACGGAAGTTGGCGAGCAGGAGCGACAGGCCTGGCTGGCGCTGAGAACCCGCGGGATGAAGTTCTCCCGGGCGGCTGGGCGGGCCGCCGTTTGATTCGAACACCACTCGTTCCCAGGCAGCAACGTGAGAATCGGCGGTAACTGGCCTGATCGTGACACCGACCGGGAGTGGCTGAGCATTCAACGCTGCCGGGGCTCGGTGCATCCACGGGTTTGACTCCTCGCGTCGACGGCCCGGCATGTCAGACGCATCAAAGTCGCGGAAGGAATCGCACACCGTGCCCTGCACCTCGGATACCGCACGGCCCGGAGCCTCGTCCGTCAACGTCACAGCACCGTGGAGGAAGTGGTGCGGGGCCCCCTGTGGGGACCAGCCGTAATCCCTGCCAACCGCCCAGGCATTACCAAGGCCTCGGTGGAGCACACGTTGCAGCGCACTCTCGCCCTCGGCGCAGAGAACGGCACGGACATCAGGCATGCAGGCAGCGTATGACCGAGCGCGGGCGTTCGCCCGAGGCGGCATGGGGCGTTCGCCCGGAGCGCGGCAGAAGCGGATGCCCAGGGCGCCCACCCGCAGTGAGCCCCCGACCCGCGGAGATCGACATGCCCGCGTGTCGCCCACAGGCGCCAGCAGATTTCTTGCTAGTCTGAGCACCAGTTGGGGAGAACTACACCCTCAACCCGAAAGGCCCCGATCCTACGGACGGGGCCTTTAGCGTTCTCACCAGCGCAAACACCCCGAATCGCTCCAACTAGTGGCGAGCCTCCACCGGCTCTATCTGATGCAGTGTCACGCTCCAACAGTGCGCGCGTACGAACTCGCCCGCGAACTCGGCGTCACCAGCCGAGAGCTCCTCGCCTTCCTACGCTCCGGCAACCACGACGCGTGGAGTGCTCTCCAATCACTCACCGACGAACAGCTAGAGCTGTCTCGCTCGCTGCACCCGAGCCAGATCAGCCGGCAGGCCGTGTCGCAGGCATGGCGAGAACACCATGAGTCCTTCGAAGACTGGTACGAGCGCGACCACTGGGATGGTCGCACTGAGCTCTACCCACCCCGCCAGGTCATCTTCACGCGCGAGGCTGCACACCTCGTCGGTGTCCGCCCCGCCACGATCCGGCAGTGGGTCCGCCGGGGCCACCTGCAACCGATGGGGCGGTTGGGCAACACTCACTCCTTCCGTGTCGAGGACGTTCGCGCCGCGGCTGCGGAGCGCCTGGCTCAGACCCGCTCCTTCCACACCAACCGCGGTCCTCTGGACGTCCGCAACCTGTTACGTGGAGCACCTGACGTAGATGCTGTGGTGCCGGCGCGCGTAGCCGCTCAGGTCGCCGGCGTGGCCCGATCAACGGTCAGGTCTTGGATCAGGCGCGGCCACCTCCGTGTCCATGATCGGCGTGACCGGGAGTCCTTTGTCCGGCTTGGCGATGTCCTGATTCGCGCTCGCGCCAGGGGTTACAGACCGCGTCGGACGAACCCGATGCCGTAGTTCCACTCCTTCGAGGGGAGGTGTCCTTTGAGACCTCCCTGGGCGTAGCCATGCCTTCTTTGACCCTCTTCCCCTACTGACTTCTTAGACCCCCTAGGCCCGGACGGCTTCTTGTCCGGGCCTTTGTCATGCCCGAAATCGGGCAGGAGGGAGCTTCCGATGAAGGAGCTCATCGATCTCACCGAGGTGCTGGTCGCTTCGGCGGACCCGGTCAAGACTGTGATCGCGCTGCTGGTGTTCTCGGTTGGTCGTGCTGGCATTCGTCAGTCCGAGCGCCATCTGGAGCACCGTCGTGCGCGGCAGTCCGTTCAGGACTTCGCTTCTCTGCGGGGTCCTGTGCGGCGCGACGTGATCCGACTGCGGTCGGACGAGGCTCAGGACTGAGGTGAGTCGGATGACCTCAGCACGCGCGCCACCGGCGAGGGCGGGTTGCTCCTGCTGGTCGCGCGGCCTTATGCCCTCTCGCGATGTTTCGCATCGCCCTGGCGCGATCGGTCATGCCCTGATGCGGGTCGACGACGCCGGTTGGGAGGCTGAAGCGGGCCACGATGTGCAGCGAGCCGTGTCGGGCGGCCCAAGCGGCGAGGCCGGCTCGGTACTTGTCCCACGTCGTGTGAAATGGGGCACTTTGCTTTGAAGGCTTGGGCGGAGCCCCGCCAACCTGCTGCTGGGATCTCAGCGAGTGACCCTTACTCTGCCGATCTAATCTCTCGCTCATCGGCGTGGCGACCGCTCGACCAGCGGCATGAGAGTACGTCAGGCTGCGCGCGTATTCGGTGCTCGCCGGTACCGGTGACCCCTGGCGCTCATCGTCCCT
>NZ_VSLG01000030.1 GCF_008919445.1 Serinicoccus kebangsaanensis
CTAGGGCGTGTCTCCCAAATCCGCAGTCTGCGTCGGTAAGGGTGATCGCATGTCGCGGTTGCAGACGCTCTCGGACGCCGAGTGGGACTTGATCGAGGACTTCATGCCGTCTTCGGACGGGCGGCGGGGTCGTCGGTTCTCGGATCACCGGTTGGTGGTCGAGGGGATCATCTACCGCTACCGGACCGGCGTTGCGTGGCGGGACCTGCCTGCGGAGTTCGGTCCGTGGCAGACGGTGTGGAAGCGGCACCGCCGCTTCGCAGGCGACGGGACCTGGGACAAGGTCCTGACGGCCTTGTTGACCAGGGCAGACACCATGGGCGTGATCGATTGGGATGTTGCGGTCGATTCGACCATCGCGCGTGCCCACCAGCACGCGACGAACACCAGGCGCCTCGCGGGGGGCTCCATCGAATTACATGATGCAGATGCCCGAGCCGGTCGATCATGCGATCGGGCGATCGCGTGGCGGTCTGTCGACGAAGGTCCATCAGCTGTGCGACGGCAAGGGACGTCCCATGGTCATCGCCGTCGGGCCGGGGCAAGGCAGCGACTCGAAGATGTTCCCGCACCTGCTCGCTGCGGTTCGGGTCCCGCGCGACGGGGTGGGGCGGCCTCGCACCACCCCTGACGCGGTGTTGGCAGACAAGGCGTACTCCTCGCGAGTTCACCGCACCCTGCTGCGCAGTCGAGGGATCACGGCTGTGATCGCTGAACCTCGGGACCAGCAGTCGAACCGGAAACGCCGTGGTTCGCGTGGCGGACGCCCGCCGCTGACCGATCCAGGCAGGTACGTCAAGCGGCACGTCATCGAGAACAGCTTCGAGCGGTTCAAGCAGTGGCGCGGCCTGGCGACCAGATACGACAAGCTCGCCTCGACCTACCGCGCCGCTGTCCTGCTGCGGGCGATCCTTCTATGGCTCCCCGCCCTCACCGAGCGGCCGTGACCACGGGCGTGGTTTCACGCTCACGCCGAATACAGCGCGTTGGCTGGCGGGTGCTTCGACCAGCCTGGCGCACCGGGGCTCAGGCGCATTTTCAGGGTGACATGCAGGTGATTGGCTGGCGGGGTGGCGGGGCGGCGCATACGGTCCGGGACGACGGACGCAGCGCCTTCGTCAGTACGACTTTTCCTTCTGCAACCTTTCCTTAGTCTGGTGCGTAGGTGAGTCATGATCGGGTTCATGACGAGGGAGCGGTCCGGTGCTGAGCGGTAAGGCTCAGCGGGATGCCGAGTTCACCTCCTTCGTCAGCGCCGCTATGCCCGAGCTGTCGCGCATTGCCTGGTTCCTCACTGGGGAAGTTCACGGTGCCAACGAGCTGGTCCAAGCGGCCCTAGTCAAGACCTACGTCGCCTGGACAACGGTCAGACCGGGTGAGGAGATCGCCTTCACCCGCAGAGTCATGGTCAACCATCGCACCGATCAATGGCGGCGCAGCCGACGTGAGGTGCTTTCCGGGGAGCCTCGGGACACCGCGGTTGAACGGTCCCCAGTGGACGAGACGGATGTCATTGACGGGCTCGTGCGTGCGCTCAGGACCCTGCCAGACAGACAGCGGCGAGTGGTTGTCCTTCGCTACTACTGCGACTTGTCCGAGAAGCAGGTGGCCGAGGAAATGCGTATGAGCCTGTCAGCAGTCAAGAGCGCGGCCTCACGCGGACTGAGCGCCCTTCGAGAACACGTCACGGAATTGGAGGAGTGGGCACGATGATGAAGACAGATGAGATCAGGCTGGGCGACGCCCTGCACTCGGTCGCCACGCCCTCGGGGCTGGGAGTGCCGGCCGCCGACGTTCTGAGCCAAGCCAAGCGAACCAAGCGGCGCAAGACGGCCGTTAGGACGAGCATGACGACGCTCTCCGTGGCGGCAGTGGCGGGCGCGGTGCTGTGGGGTGGCCAGTCGCTCCTCCCCGACCGTGATGCGTTGCCAGCTGTCCCAGCTGGCGAAGTGACGGACCTCGAGGAACACACCTACCCGGGTGTGCACGTGGAGGACATCTTCGACATGACGCACGAGGAGCAGTTGGCCAGCCTGGCCGAGTCCATGGGGCTGGAGAACCCTCCCGAGGTCGACGTCGTGGGCGAGGTTTCTCCAGCGGAATTCGAAGCCCTCTTCACAGAGTGTCTCGCCGACAAGGGTTGGGTTGCCGAGGGCAATGTTTATTCGTTCCCGACAGACCAGGAGCCTGCCTTCAACCTCGACAGGTATGTTTGCCGCGCTGCCTACGTGGTGATTCCGTAATAGCGCCCACAACGCAGGGACGATGAGCGCCAGGGGTCACCGGTACCGGCGAGCACCGAATACGCGCGCAGCCTGACGTACTCTCATGCCGC
>NZ_VSLG01000003.1 GCF_008919445.1 Serinicoccus kebangsaanensis
TGACGACGTCGTGGCTGCCGCGATGATCGACCGCCTGGTCCACCACGCCGAGGTCATCAACCTGCGCGGTGACTCCTACCGGCTCAAGGATCGAGACCTCGGCCGCGTCCCCGCGGCCACAAACCAGGAAGAGAACTGACATGCAGGGGGTCAGCTTTCACCTGCCGTCAGGGGGTCAGATTTGGCCTGCCGTTGACACGGCTTGGCAGATACGACGCGCGCAAATCGCCTTGTACAGACTGCGCCACCACGCCCCATCCTCGCGGAACGCGGCGGTATGTCCCCACCCATGGCGATATATCGAAGGTGCGCCCTGCGGCAGGCGCATCGATGTAGGTCAGCCCGCGACTATCGCGGTGGCGCCGCCCGTCGGAAGTCTGCCCCAAGCTCACTCACTCGGGCGGTCGCGCTCGTACGGGAACTGTTGGAGCGGCACTCGGACAGGATGGAGTGATCGCCTCAAGCAGCTGGTCGGCCATGGTCGGCGCGTCGGCTGCTAGGTCGACCGTCGCGAATCTGATCCGATGCCCCTGAATCACAACTTCCTCGTCAACTGGCTCGCCTACCGTTGGATGCAGCATCAACCCTTCCGACTTCGGGTCGATCTCCGACGCCTCCTGGGACATCAGGTAGGCATAGATCTGGTAGACGTAGCCGCTCCTCAACTTCAGGTCGCCGAACTGGTTTGTCTTGGTTACCGACGTGAACTTGGTGTCGACGATGATTCGGCGACGACCAGGCCCCGTCGGGTGCGGCTGGACGAGCTCGATGTCGAGCTTCATGCTGGGTAGTAGTCCATCCATGCCCGAGGACATGGAGGAGGCGTCCCACTTCAACCGCGAGCCGTGCTTGACCTTCCACCCTTGCGGCCGAAGGCGTAGCCGGTAAAAGCCCACGCACGCTCGCTCGAACAGGTCGCGAAGGTAGTGCTCGTTCATGTCCGGTACCGGCAAGAACTTGCTTCCATCATCGGTCGCGGGGAGCGCGAGCCCGAGCAACAGATCTGCGGCCGCGATCATCTGTCTGTCGCGTACAAGAAGCCGCTCGCGGTGCAAGCCTGGCACATGGCTGAGCGGTGGGCATGGGCCGCGGACACCTGCAGCCTCGAACTGGAGAGCAAGCGACCGCAGACGCGGCTCGCCAGGAACAAGCACTGCAGCCCGCCAGAGCGCAAACCTCACTAGGCGGTTGGCCGGGGTGTCGGTGACGACCTCATCGAAGGTGCAGTGCACCTGCCCGCGTGGCAATAACTGGTGCCGCGCAGTGGGAAGAACGTTGATCCGGCCTCGGATCCTCGTCACCGGGCGCGAAGTCTGCCGGAATCCCACAGAGAGGCCAGTGTGCAACCTCTGCGTCACCGCATCGGCGAGAATGCCCGCGACGAGGGCGGGCAGGTCCTCGGGGTTTTCCTCGGCGGCCGCGAACTTGTGGCCGACCGCGCGGTAGAGGGAAGACGCGTAGAGCTGCAGCAGCCACACGTTCCGGATTGGGATTCTTAAAGTCACGGTCCGAGCAGAGCCTGGCAGGAGGTCTCGGCAAGATCGGGCCTGTCGAACCAGTACTCCTCCAGAAGTGGACGCACGTCGGTCTCGACAACGCGCTGCCACCAGCTACGAGTGTCCAGTCCAGTTTGGACAAGGCTCACCGTCGGTGTGAAGAAACTGTGGCCGATGCAGTACTGCCGCCCGAGGGCGGAGTCCTGAGTGATGGTCTCATTGAGCGCTTCCAGTCGCTTGCCGTACACCTCCAGGCGCTCTCGGTCGTAGCCCAGCCCAGACACGTACTCCACCCAGTCATCACCGAACTCAGGCTTGAGCTCAATGAAAGCAAACCGCCGCCTCAGCGCCATGTCCACGATAGCCAACGACCGGTCAGCGACGTTCATTGTGCCGATCAAGTGTAGATTCGGTGGAATGAAAAAGGCCTCATCCTTGCTACGGGGGTACGCCAGCCGCATTGCCTGATCGGGGAAGCGCTTGTCCGCCTCGATCAACGTGAGTAGCTCGCCGAAGATTTGAGCTGGGTTGCCACGATTGATCTCTTCGATCACCAGGACGTAGTTGTTGTCCGGGTCTGCACTCGCCTGCGTACACAGGTCCAGGAAGAAGCCATCCGTGAGCTCGAGTCCAGTCGTTGACGTCGGCCGCCATCCTCGGACGAAGTCCTCGTAAGTAAGCGATGGATGAAACTGGAGCACTTGGACCCGCTTGCTGTTCTTTTGGTTGCAGAGCGCCCAGCCGAGCCTTCGGCCCAACCAAGTCTTTCCGGTTCCGGGAGGGCCCTGCAGGATCATGTTCTTCTTGGCTCGCAGCCGCTCGAGCATCGGCTCTAGCTCCGCCTCAGGTATGAAGCACCCTTGGTCGCGGATTGATTCCAAGTCATAACTCTCGCCACGTAGGACGTCTGCCTCTGTGTCGCTCAGATCGTCAGGAGCCGGGTTCGGTTCGGGTGCTGACAGAGCGTTCCATGCCGCTTGGGAGAATTGCGGGAACGTGTCAAAGGGCGAAGTGGAATCCGCGATCCAGGCAGCCATGGTCTCGGTGTTGGCTAGAAACTGTTCGCCGCCGAGTTTGGCGTCGAGAGAAAGGCGGCCGGCGATCGCAGGAAAGTTGGTCTTCAGGAATGCCGTGCTCGTGGAGTCATAGGATGCGAACGACCCGGGGCGGATCCAGTAGAGCGCGATGGACAACTTTCGCGCACCAACACCCGGGCACGCATCGAAGGTTGCAACCAGCCGCTCACGCGTTGCTTCATTCGCATCAGTCGCGTAGTCGATTGCGGCACGTCCGAGGTCCCACAGCGCGTCGATGTCGTGCTCTCCACGGTCCTTCTCCCAGTGAAAGAACCACGAGTTCAAGTTGTTGAGGACAGGCACTCCAGCGAATGACGTGGGAAACGGCGGACCGAGGCTGAACTCCTCGCCGAACGCTGCGGCGATCAGAGCGCGTGCGTCGTTGCGAATGCCGCGGTTGAACGAGCCGAGCACGGTGAAGGGGTCTATGTCGCGGACCGGACCTCTAGATCCGTCGACGCGGCGGTCACCCCGCAGGTACTTGAACAACTGGGGGCGTTGGGACGCCGTAGACGCCGCCCACAACCTTTCAAGGAGGGCTGTCCGATCTCCCCGGTACTGCATGAGTGCGTCCCCCAGTCGCGGGTAGAAGTCTGTCCATGAGTAGTCCGGCTTCGTGTCCCGCTGGGGCGTTGCCAGGAGGTGCCCTATCTCGTCTTCGCCTGTCACGATTTGAAAAAGCGTCGTCGCGGAGCTGATTTCCTCTTGGGCTGGGTACGACAGCTCGTCCCGAGGAACGCCCGTGCGAATCCACGTCACTGGCCGCCAATGCTTGTGCACGTCGCTCGTGGGATGAAGTTCGTAGGGGCCCGACACGCGGCCGATGTTGAGCGTGCTGGTCTGGCGGTCCGGACAAACAACGATGTCGCCGACCTTCACCGCGTGGACGAACCGGTACACGGTGCCTGCCTGGTAGGGGATGCTGGCATCGTCGATCTGCGGCATCCGCTCCGACATGGCTGCCTTGAAGGCGTCGCGCGTAGCCTCCAGCTGCGCGAGGTCGCCCATCTCGTCCCAGCCGATCCGCACGGCACCGTCCGTTACAGGATCAACGCTACTTTGATTGTTGTGGATGCCCCAGGTCGTAGCCATGGTCTTATCTTTCCTGGCCCGGCGGCGATTCGGAAGGCTCGCCCTCAGATTCGGCCCACTGCCATGTCAACTTCAGCAAGCCCGGGAGGCATCGACTCTGCGCTGCTCGCGCGTCCTCGAATCGAAAGCCCACCCCCGACGCCCCAACTTCTGGATCGACGCACTCCGTCGCCGCGCTTGGGCACAGCGTGCAACCGCGTCCGTGCCAACGGCGGATCTCGTAGGGCTCTGTCCCCGGTGCATGTTCGAGCGACTGTCTGCTACGTCATATTGGGCGGAAAGACGCCCCCAACAGCCCGGAAGTCGAAACTTCACCGCTAGCGGTGCCATGCCACGCCTGGGGTGGGCGAGCGCGTACCCGCCAGTCTGGACGGCTAGCGCGTCGCCGAGTTTGCCACCTCTTCACTTCTCGACCTTTTGAGCTGGGGTTGTAGGTAGTCGACCAGGTCCGTCATCTCGCATTGCGCGTCCTGGCTCCGTGCAGCGTCGTCGTGGCCGGTGCGGAATTTCCTTACCGCCGTGCATCCGCCGGACGACGGCCGCAATAGCTGCCAGTTCGTCGACATCTACTGGGTTCGCCTAACCTCCCTTCTCTCAGGATCGCGTCTGCGACCTAGAGTGGGTCGCGTCATACGCGGCCCGACGGGCTTCCACTCCGGACACGCCCCCACCCGCACGAGTTTCGTGCTGCCTGGGGAGTCCTGCCGGTGTTCTTGCTTCGATCGTCCGCGCAGGGGCTGTCCGTAGGCGAGGCCCAACTCGCCCAGCACATCGCGGAGCAGATGGCCATCACGACAGGTCGTTCAGCCTCCCCCTCCGAACGCCGCTCGTGGGAGCGCAGTCTCCCCCGCCTGCGCGCCGATCTCATCGACGCCGGGCTCGGCGACGTCGAGATGCTCGTCGAGTACCAGCTTCCGCTGACCAGCAAGCGCGCCGACGTCGTCCTGGCGGGACAGCATCCGCAGACCGGACGCCCGTCATACCTCGTCGTCGAGCTGAAGCAGTGGAGCGAGGCCGAACGGTTCGAGGACAGCGACGTCCTCGTGCGGATCGACGGCTACGGGGACCGCCCCGTGCTGCACCCGCTGGAACAGGTGCGGGGCTACTGCGACTACCTCACCGACTTCGTCGTGACCCTGGCTGAGGACGAGCACGAGCTCGCCGGCACGGCATACCTGCACAACGCGACCAACCTGGGCATCGCGGACCTGCGCGACATGGCGAGCCCTGACAGCGCGCGGCCAGCACGGATGTTCAGCGGGCAGGACCGGGGTGACTTTCTCGACTACCTGAGGAGCCGCTTCGCGCCCGGCGTGCCAGGGGCTGAGTATGCCGACCAACTACTGGGCAGCCGCATCGCGCCCTCCAAGCAGCTCTTGGCCCTGGCGGCCGACGAGGTGCAGCGGCGGGAGCAGTTCGTGCTGCTCGACGAGCAGCGCGACGCGTACGAACTGGTCCTGCACGCGGTCGAGAGGGCGCGGCGGGGCAACACCAAGACGGCGGTCGTCGTCAGCGGCGGACCTGGCAGCGGCAAGAGCGTCATCGCGCTGTCGCTGATGGGTGAGCTGTCGCGGCAGGGGCGTGGCGTCATGCACGCGACGGGCTCACAGTCTTTCACCCAGACACTGCGAAAGGTGGCGGCTTCCCGAGCACCGCGGGTGCGCAAGCTGTTCGGCTACTTCAACGGCTTCATGGCGGCGGAGCCGAACGAGCTGGAGTGCCTGATCCTCGACGAGGCGCACCGCATCCGGGAGACGTCGGAGTCGCGGTTCACCCGCAAGGAGCACCGGACCGGGCGGCCACAGCTCGACGAGCTGCTCAGCGCTGCCCGGGTGCCGGTCTTCCTGCTCGACCAGAACCAAGTCGTGCGGCCCGGAGAGATGGGCACGGTGCTTGCGATCACCGAGTACGCCGAGTCACTGGGCATGGACGTGCACGAAATCGACCTCGACGATCAGTTCCGGTGCGGTGGGTCGGCGCTGTATGTCGAGTGGGTCGAGCGGCTCCTCGGGCTGGCCCCGGGCGGGCCCTTCACCTGGGAGGGTGACGGGACATTCGAGCTGCACGCCGTGGACTCCCCCGAAGAGCTAGAGCACGTCTTGGCCGTGCGTCAGGACGATGGCTACACCGCGCGGATGGCGGCAGGTTATTGCTGGCCGTGGTCGGACCCAGAGCCAGACGGGACGCTCGTGCCGGACGTGCGGATCGGTGACTGGTCGCGCCCGTGGAACCTCAAGGGCGATCGCTCGGTCGGCGGAGCGCCGGCGGCCGCGCTGTGGGCGACGGACCCTGCCGGCTTCGGGCAGGTGGGGTGCATCTACACCGCGCAGGGCTTCGAGTACGACCATGCCGGGATCATCATCGGGCCCGACCTCGTCTGGCGAGACGGTCACTGGCGCTCGGTGCGCGAAGGGAACAGGGACCCGGCCCTGCGCAACCGCACGAAGGTGTCGGAGCACGACTTCGACCGGCTCGTGCGCAACGTCTACAAGGTGCTCCTGACGCGCGGGATGCAGACCGCCTGGATCTACTCCACCGACCCACAGACGAGAGACTTCCTCCGAAGTCTGATGCGGAGATAGCGGGCGGCGACTTGCTGCCCACGACCCACAACCACACACCGACGGATCGACAGGCTTTCGCTCATGGACACGTCGAGGGCCTGCGAGCCTCACCCTCCCGGGTGTAGCCTGACCGAACCCTGTGAACCGGCGTCACCGTGGGCGCCGCCTGGCGAGGAGCCCGTGATGGCCGCTACTGCTGTCTGCTACCCCTGCACCGACACCCCTCCTGCCCCGCCGTCCTGGCGTCGGCCACGGGCGGTGCTCCCCGTCGCCGTGCTGGCGGGCCTCACCCTCACGGGCTGCGGCGGCTCGGCCGAGGCAGGCGGCTGCCCGCTCACCGAGGACACGATGAGCGCCTATCTCACGACGCTGCACGTCGAGGAACAGGTGGTGACCATCACGCCCGACGAGGAGCTGCCTGGGCTCTGCGTCTACACCGTCACCACCGCCGGGACCCCGCCGGAGGAGGGCGACTCCGCGCGGGTGACGATCGACACGGGATGGGACGACTTCTCCACCCAGGAGGACCACGAGGCGACCCTGGCCGAGTACGCGCAGGACGACGACGACTACACCGAGGTGCGCGAGGTCGGCGGGGTGCCGTACTTCGTCAACGTGGAGCGGGGCGCCCAGGTGGCGCTGGACGACGAGCGCTACTGGGTGACCTGGACCATCTACGAGGACGGCGTCGTCTACCGACCCTCGCTGTCCCGCGAGACCACCGGGCTGCGCGCCGCCTGGGTGGTGGACCTGCTCATCCACACCCGGGCCGGTCAGGATCCGGACGGCTGGCGGGACGCGCAGGCTGCGGAGTCCGCCGAGCCTGCGACGGCCGAGCCCGAGGAGGACGCATCCGTCGAGGACACCGACGTGCAGGTGCAGCCCGACGACGTCGGCGCCGTGGAGCCGGGCCCCGAGGGCGGGGTCGTGGCCGCGCCGGAGACGTTGCAGGACGACAGCCTCCAGGGCGAGGGCACCGGTCCGTTCCCCGATGACGGCTCGGTCTGGCTCGGGGACGAGGGCACCGGCCCCTTCCCTGATGACGGCTCCGTCTGGCTCGGGGACGAGGAGCCTGGCACGGACCCGGGCGACGGCTCCGCTGCTGCGGATCCGGGCGACGGCACCGACCACCCCCTGGTCGGCAGCGTCCTGCCTGCCGCCGGCCCCGAGGACGCCGCCTTCCTGCTCTGGCAGGTCTCCGGCTACCCGCCGTGCGAGGCGATGCTGCCCGGTGAGTCCTGCGTCGACGGGCCGGTGGAGGTCGGGGGCGAGGTGCTCGTCACGGCCCTGCGGGCACCGGTCCCGGACGTCCCGATCGACCCGGTGGACCCGGTCCGGGACACCGCGGTGCTGCTGCAGCCCGCCGCGGACGGCTGGACGGTCGTCCGCTACTGGGAGACCGACCAGCCGATGGTTGAGACGTTGCCCGCCTGGGCCGGCTGAGACACCGCCTCAGAAGCGCAGCCAGACGCCGTCCAGGCCCTGCTGCTCCACCCCGCGGCGGCGGTAGTCGCAGACGCCCTCCGCGAAGACCTCCCGCAACCGGCTCCACTGCTCATCACTCATGGGCGGGTAGGACCGGCGCCTCGGGTCGCGCGTCTGGCACACGATGACGTCGGCGCGCACCGACTCGCCGGCGACCTCACGCGGGAAGCTCGCCGAGGGATAGAGCTGCTCGCAGGTGCCCTCCGGGTCGCGATCCAGGGTCTCGGCGACGAAGGTCGGCTCGGCGTCGCGCGTCATACATCCCTCGACCAGGTCGTGCGGCCTGGCCCGCCCGATCTCGCGCAGGCTCGGCCGCTTCCGGCCCTCCAGGTCGAGGTCGGACAGCCACGCGTCCATCTGCACCACCGCGTGCTGCAACAGCGGGCTGCCGGTGCTGAAGAGGCCGTAGCGGTTGTCCTCGACGAGGCTCACGTGGTTTGCCACGGACCCGTTGGCCGCCCGCATCCGCTCGCGCATCGAGTTGGTGTGGTAGCGCACGTGGATGTCGCCGTTGGTGACGTCGTCGTAATAGGCGCGGTAGTCGATGACCGGGGTGCTCGCCAGACCGCCGCCGCCGTTCGTGAGACGCCCGGTCTCGTAGGCGGCCTCCACGGCGGGGAGGTCGGCCACCGACCGGCCCTCCTGGAAGCCGCCGTCCTGGTCGTAGCCGCCGATCTGCTCGTTGAGGTCGAGGAACTGGTCGACCGAGATCGCGCCCTCCCGCAGCGCCCCCAGGCCGTACTGGATCCCCACGTTGTCGAGCGGCCGCAGCGCGAAGCCGGTCTCCGGGTCCGTGCCGTAGACGTTGACGGTGTGGTCGTAGACGTCGCACCTGGCCCCGCCCGGGTTGGTGTCCGGGTCGTAGCGCAGCTCCTCCGGGAGCACGTCGGGGCAGAACACGCGCGGATCGATGCGCTGGGCGCCGTAGGCCACGTTGGTCATCGTCGCCAGGGTCTGGAAGCCGGTCACCGCGCGCTTCTGCTCCTCGCTCCACGCGGTCGCGGTGCCGCTGAAGTAGTGGTCCAGCAGACGGGCGTCGGTGATGAAGTTCACCGTGCCGAAGCCGACCTCCGGGAAGGAGCAGCCGACGACGATCCCGTCGAAGATCCCCGGGTAGTTGTCCGCCGCCTGGTGCGCCTGGTAGCTGCCCCCGGAGCAGCCGAAGCCGATGGTGAAGTCGTCACGGCCGTAGCGCTCGATGAACTCCTCCTTCGTCATCTGCGCGGTCTCGGAGGTCAGCAGGTCCGAGCAGTTCTGCCCGAAGACGTTGAGGCTGGAGGAGGCCAGGGCATACCCCTGGCCCAGCATCCACGGGTCGGTGACGCCGCCGGTCGAGGCGCCCTGCCGGAACCAGCCGCCGGTGCACCCGCCGCCGAGGGTGTAGACGACCTTGCCGTTCCAGCCCGCGCCCCGCTCGGTCGGTGTCGGCTCGGGCTCGGTCAGCGGGTCGTGCAGGGTAGTGTGCTGGAAGATGCCCCGGTTGGCGGTGCCCGTCTCCATCCGCACGATGAAGGGGACCTCCTCACCCTCGGTGGGCGTGGTGCGGGCCAGGTCCTCCGGGTATGCCGTCGCCCCCTCCGGCCACGCGAGGTACTGCTCGTCCACGGTCCGGTAGAAGTAGTCGACCCGGTCCTCGATGGAGCAGTCCGCGTCCAGCGGCGCGCCGAGCGTGCCCCCGACCACGGGCACACCGAAGCTGTCCGTCTCGCAGATGAACGGCTCCTCGTGCGGACCGGAGAACAGCGGCCCCTCGTCGGGGTGGTTGATGAGCGTGAGCCGGTCGCCACGACGGTCGCGCCAGCCGGCCGACGCGGTGAGCGTGTTCTTCCCCAGCGACAGGCCGTCCACGACGCCCACGAGCACGCGACGCTCCCGCTCCCAGGTGAAGGAGTCGGAGACGTCCTCCCGCCCGAGGCGGACCGTGACCCGCCGCGGGTCGACCTTGCGCGGTACCGAGACCTCGACGAGCGCGTCGCCCGAGGTGACGAGGTCGGGTGCGCTGGACACCGTGCGGATCTCGAGGCCGGACCCGCGGCCGTCCGCCGCGTCGCTGGTCGCCGGAGTGGTCAGCTGGGCCGTCATCAGGGCCAGGGCGGTCAGGGCCGTGCCGAGCAGGAGCTTCATCGCTGTTCCTCGTCTGTGAGCGGGACCTCCTGGCAACGTAGCACCGGCCAGAGCCCCGGGACGGCCCTGCGGGTAAAGGTTCCGTAAGCGTTTTCATCCCGTCCCTCGCGAGTCGGTCTGGTTCGATCGGCGGTATGCCCACACCCCACCGCCCGCTGCGCGTCACCACCCGCAACGCCACCTTCCAGCGGTGGCAGTCGCTGCTGGGCAACCGCACCGCGCGGCACCGCGCGGGCGAGTTCCTCGTGCACGGGGTGCGCCCGATCAGCCAGGCGCTCGCGCACGGCTGGCAGGTGCGCGCGCTGCTGCGTCCCCTCGGCGCCCGCCCCTCGACGTGGGCCGAGCAGGCGTGGGCGGACGCGGGCGGCGAGCGCTACGAGGTGGCCCCGCCGCTGCTCGCCGAGCTGGCCCAGCGAGAGGACGAGGGCACCGAGCTGCTGGCCGTGGTCCGGATGCCGCCGGACGACCTGGAGCGGCTGCACCGGCCCGGCACCGTCCCCCTCGTCACGGTCTTCGACCGGCCCGGGCAACCGGGCAACATCGGCACCCTGCAGCGCTCCGTCGACGCCTTCGGCGGGACCGGCCTGGTGATCACCGGCCACGCCGCCGACCCCTACGACCCCAAGGCGGTGCGCGCCTCCACCGGCTCCTGCTTCGCGGTCCCGACCGTGCGGGTCCCGTCCGCACGGACCGTCCTGGACTGGGTCGCCGCGCAGCGGGCCCAGGGCATACCCCTCCAGATCTGGGGCACCGACGAGGGCGCCGAGACCGACCTGGGCCGGGTGCCCTGGGCCGCACCGACGGTGCTCGTCGTCGGCAACGAGACGCGCGGCATGGCGCAGGCCTGGCGGGAGGCGTGCGACGGCGTGCTGAGCATCCCCATGGCCGGCTCGGCGAGCTCGCTCAACGCCGCGGTCGCCGCGTCGATCGTGCTGCACGCCGCGATGCGGGCGCGGCTGAGCGGGCCACCGCCGGCTGGTTAACTGGCCCCATGCCCGCTCCCCCGCCGTCCGGCCCGTCCCTGTCCACCTTCGGCCCGCTGGGACTGGGCGCGGCGAACGCCGGGAACCTCTACACCGCGATGAGCGACGAGGACGCCGCGGCCCTCTTCGAGGCCGCCTGGGAGGGAGGCGTCCGGCACTTCGACACCGCCCCGCACTACGGCCTGGGACTGAGCGAGGAGCGGCTCGGGGCGTTCCTGCGCACCAAGCCGCGCGAAGAGTTCCACCTCTCGACCAAGGTCGGCCGGCTGCTCGTCCCGAACGAGGCCTTCGCCGGGGAGAGCGACCCCTTCGACCAGTTCGACGTGCCGGCCACGCGGCGACGGGTCGTCGACTACTCCTCCGACGGGGTGCGACGGTCGGTGGAGGACTCCCTCGACCGGATGGGGCTGGACCGCATCGACACCGTCTACGTGCACGACCCGGAGCAGCACGGCGCCGAGCGCACACTGCCCCACCTCGAGTCGGCCCTCCCCGCGGTGTGCCGGCTGCGCGAGGAAGGTGTCGTCGCCCACGCCGGCGTGGGCACCGGCTCGGTCGCAGCAGCCCGTGCCGCCGCGGCCATCGGGGGCATCGACCTGCTCATGCTGGCCGGCCGCTACACCCTGCTCGAGCAACCCGCCCACCCCGAGCTGCTCGACGAGTGCGGCTCCGCCGGGATCGGCATCGTCAACACCGCCCAGTTCAACTCCGGGCTGCTCGCCAGCCCCACCCCCGCGCGCGACGCCCACTACGAGTACGCCGAGGTCCCCGAGGACAAGCACCGGCGGGCGGTGCGCCTGGCCGAGGTCTGCGCCGCCCACGACACCGAGCTGCCCGCCGCCGCGCTGCAGTTCGGCCTCCAGCACCCCCAGGTGGTGGCGGTCGTCATGGGGGCGGCGACGGGTGACCAGGTGCGGCAGAACGTCGCCCGGATGCGCGCTTCGGTGCCCGCTCAGCTGTGGTCGGACCTGCGAGAGGAAGGACTGATCCCGTGATCATCGACAGCCACATGCACGTGTGGGACCGCACGGTCAGCGACTACGACTGGATCACCGACGACCTCGGCCCGCTGCTCGAGGTGCACACCCCCGAGCGCAACGCGGACGCGCTGGCACGGTGCGGCGTCGACCAGGTCGTCCTCGTCCAGGCCGAGGACTCGGCGACGGACACGGCATACATGCTGGACATGGCGCACGGACGCCTGCCCGGCGCGCTGGCGGCCTCCCACCCCACCCGGATCACCGGTGTCGTCGGCTGGGCGCCGCTGGACGACCCCGCAGCCACCGCGGAGCACGTGGAGGGCCTGCTGGCCGATCCCCTCGTCAAGGGGGTCCGGCACCTCATCCACCGCGACCCGCGGGCCGAGGAGTTCCTGCGCCTCGACCCCGTGCACGCGAGCCTGGACCGCCTCGCGCAGGCAGGGCTCACGCTCGACCTCCCCGACGCGTGGCCCTGGTTCGCCGCAGACATCGCCGCCACCGCGCGCCGCCACCCGGACCTCACCGTCGTGATCGACCACCTGGCCAAGCCGCCCAGCGACCCGGACGCCTGGGACGCGTGGGCCCGCTGCCTGCGCGAGAGCGCCGCGGTGCCCACCACGGTCGTCAAGCTCTCCGGCCTGCACCTGGACGGGATCCCCTACACCGCCGACGCGCTCCGCCCGTCCTTCGAGGTCGCCCTGGAGGCCTTCGGCCCGGACCGGATGATGTATGGCGGCGACTGGCCGATGACCCGGCTCACCGACGACTACGTGCCCACCTTCGAGGTGCTCGCCGAGCTCATCGGCAGCCTCAGCGAGGCCGAGGCGGAGGCGGTCTGGTCCGGCACCGCGGCCCGGACCTACCGGCTCCCGCTCCCGGCCTGAGCCACCGGCACGTCGCCGCACAGGTGCACCTGCAGGCCGAGCCGGTCGAAGAGGGCCGCCTTGGCCAGCAGCGCCCGGTCGGCGCTGTCCGCGTCCTCGCCGTAGGCGATCTGGACATGGTTGGCCTTGTGCCGCGCCATGAACTGGTTGCGCGTGACGCCGTGCAGGACGACGTGGGCGACCGGCCACTCGGGGTTGGTCGCCTCCTTGCGCCGCGTCGACTCCTCCTCGGGCAGCTCGACCACCGAGGCCCGGCCGATGTCGACGTGCAGCGCGCCCTGCGCGACGTAGACCCGTGACCACACGATCTCGCCGGGCTTGGACACGCCGTTGATCGTCGCGCCGCCGGCGGGGAAGAAGACGTTGCCCTGGCGCCATCCCTCGGCACCGGCATACCCCTGCGCGAAGTGCGAGGGAGGCACGGACCCGGAGATCTCGTAGACCCAGACGAAGTCGCCCTCGAACTCCTCGCCCCACCGCACGTCGTGCAGCGTGGTGGCGGGGTCGAGCCCCATGGCGGTCCACACCCGGTTGGTGACCAGGGCGTCCACCGCCACCCCCTCGTCCACCTCGTTGAAGTGCGGCAGCGCGACGCCGGGATAGAGCTCGCGGGAGCCGTCCCTGCTGGTGACCGGCGGCCGCTGCACGTTGTTGAGCAGCCCCTCCACCAGGTCCGAGGCCGGCGCCAGGTCCTTCAGCCCCTGCTGGTACTGGATGCCCACGGCGTCCAGGCCGAAGTCGTCCGAGATCCGCAGCGCCGCGACGTACATCTTGTACTGCCACAGCAGCTGCCGCTCGGTGAGCTCGGTGTCCTCGTCCTCCCCGAGCCGGAAGGTCATCCCGGCCTCCGTCAGCCAGTCGCCGACGGCCCTGGCCTCGGCGTCGTCGACGCGCTGCATCTCCGCCCAGAGGGCGCTCTGGGAGAGCCGCTCCTTGTAGATCCCGACGGGGTTGAGCAGCTCGTCGTCGATGATCGCGTTGTACATCCCCATGCAGCCCTCGTCGAAGACCCCGATGATGGCCTTGTCGCGCAGCAGCTGCTCGGCCAGCGCGACACCCAGGTCCCGCTCGGCCGACTCGGGCAGGGCCGGCAGGTCGCGCACGTGCGCGTCGTCGTGGGTGACCTCGCCGGTCGTCAGCCACTCCCGGATCCCCTCGCGGAACCAGTCGTCGGTCCCGTCCACGGTCCACAGCGTGGAGTAGTCACGGCCCATCTTGGTGAGGCCGGCGTTGAGCCCGAGCAGGCCCACCAGCCCCGGCCACTCGCCGGCGAAGTTGGCGACGGTGAGGATCGGGCCCCGGTGGGTGCGCAGCCCGGCCAGCACGTGGTGGCTGTACTGCCAGACCGCCTCGGCCACGACGAGCGGCGCGTCCGGCGGGATGGCTTTGAAGGCCCCCAGGCCCATCCGCTGGGAGGAGATGAAGCCGTGGCCGGTGCGCGGGTCGACCTCGATCGCGCGGACCACCTCCCACCCGTGCTCGGCGAGGGCGCCGCCGACGATCCGCTCCAGCTCCTGCTGCACCGGCCAGCCGGCCGTGTTGGCGGACTCGCGCAGGTCGCCGCTGGCGATGAGGTATGCCGTGCGCTCGGGCGCCGTGGGTGTCGCCGGGGCCTCGGGGAAGAGATAGGTCATGAGGGGTCCTCTCTGGTCGTGGCGAGATCGTGCTGCAGGTCGGCCAGGGCGTGCGCGACCTCGGCCGTGGCGGGGTAGAGCTGCCGGTACATCGGGTACAGGTCGTCGTAGCGGCGCCGGCTCTCCGGGTCCGGCTCGGTCGTGCGGGCCGGAGGGTTCCAGCGGTCGACGTCGACGTCGCCGGTGGAGGCGGCGGCGAGACGGGCCATCCCGTAGCTGGCGCCCACCGTGGTTTCCGGAATGACCTGCTCCAGGCCGGTGACGTCCGTGACCACCTGCGGCCAGAGCGGGTGCTGCACACCCCCACCGGCAGCGACCACCCGCCGGACCTCCACCCCCTCGGCACGCAGGGCCTCGATGTTGTGCCGCACCCCGAAGGCCGTCGCCTCCAGCGCCGCGCGGTAGAGGTCGCCCCGGGTGTGCGACAGGGTCAGGCCCACCACGAGCCCTCGCGCCCGCGGGTCGGACACGGGCGTCCGCTCGCCGTCGAAGTAGGGCAGCATGAGCAGCCCGCCGGCCCCGACACCGCTGGCCTCGGCCTCGTCCAGCAGGGTGCCGAAGTCGGCGCCGCCGGTGAGCTCCCGCACCCAGGCGGTCACCGAGCCCGAGGAGGCCATCCCACCGGCGAGGTTGAAGGTCCCGGGGAACGCGCCGACGGTCCCCCACAGGACCTCGCTGGTCCGGGGCTGGTCGGCCGTGGCGATGAGGAACATCGTCGTGCCGTACATGAGCATGAGGTCGCCCGGCGTCTGCGCGCCGACGCTCACCGCCTCGGCCCAGGCGTCGATCGTCCCGGCCACGACGGGCACGCCCGCCTCGATGCCACCGACCCGGGAGGTGGTGCGGCCGACGACCTCCCCCGGCCAGGCCAGCTCGGGCAGCTCGATCCCCGGGGCGACCAGCTCGGCCCAGGGCCGGTGCCACTCCCCGGTCGAGAGGTCGAGCATCGGCTGGCACTGGCTGGCCGAGTGCCGGTCCATCCGGTAGGCACCGGTGAGCCGGTGCACCAGCCACGAGGACGGCATGAACACGCGTCGGGCGCGGGCGTAGGCCTGCGGCTCCTCGTCGCCCACCCAGGCGATCTTGGGTCCGGCGGCCTGGCTGGAGAGCACCGACCCGCACCGGCGGCGGATCTCCTCCCGCCCGAGCTCCCCCTCCAGCCTCTCGATCTGCCGGGTGGCGCGGCTGTCCACGCCGTAGAGGATGGCCGGACGCACGGGGACGCCCTCCTCGTCCGTGAGCACCACGCACGGACCCATCCCGCTCACCCCGACGGCCGCGATGTCGACGGCGCCGTCACCGGTGAGCTCCTCGACGAGCGACACCAGCTCCTCCCACCAGACGGAGGGGTCCATCTCCACGTGCCCGGGAGCGGGGCGCCGGACCCGGTGCTCCCGGGTCGCGGAGGACGCGACCGACCCGTCCTCGAGCACCACCACCGCCTTGGTGCTGGAGGTGCCGACGTCCAGGCCGAGGAATCCGCGAGGCATACCTGATCCTGTCAGGAGCCCACGGGGCGCAGCCGCAGCCCCTGCATGCCACCGTCCACCGCGAGGGCGGTGCCGGTGGTGGACCCGGAGCGGGGGGACGCGAGGTAGGCGATGGCCTCGGCGACCTCGTCGGCCGACACCAGGCGACCGTGCGGCTGACGGGCCTCCAGGGCGGCGCGCTCGGCGGCGGGGTCTGCCGCCGACTCGAGCAGGCGGGAGACCCACGGGGTGTCGGCGGTCCCCGGGTTGACGCAGTTGAACCGGATGCCCTCCCGCAGGTGGTCGGCGGCCATCGCCAGGGTCATCGAGAGCACCGCCCCCTTGCTGGCGCTGTAGAGGACCCGGCTCGGCAGCCCGGCGGTGGCCGCGATGGAGCTGACGTTGACCACGGCGGCGGACGGGGACCGGCGCAGGTGCGGCAGCGCCGCGGCGACCACCCGGGCGGTGCCTGCGACGTTGATGTCCAGCACGCGGGCCCACTCCTCGTCGGGGTTGTCCGCCACCGTTCCCTGGGCCCCGACCCCGGCGCTGTTCACGACGATGTCGAGGCGACCCCACCGCTGCACGACCTCGGCCACGGCGGACTCCACCGAGGCCCGGTCGGCCACGTCCGCCTGCACCGCGAGTGCCGCCTCCGCCCCTCCCGGACTGCGGTCCAGGACCGCGACGCGGGCCCCGCGCGCGGCCAGGGCAGCGGCCGCCGCCGCACCGATGCCGGACGCTCCCCCGGTCACCAGGGCGGTCAGCCCGTCCATCTCCTGCCCACTCATGTGATCTCCTTCCCCGCTCACCGGGTCGGTCCTGCGCCGTGCGGGTCGTCCGCCACGAGCTCCTGACGCTGCCGGCCGAGTCCCCCGATCTCCAGCTCCACCACGTCCCCGGGTCGCAGGTAGGGGAACCGCCCGGAGAGGGCGACGCCCTCCGGCGTGCCGGTGAGCACCAGGTCTCCCGGCTCGAGCCGGAGGTACTGGCTCAGGTGGTGCACGATTTGGCCCACCGAGAAGATCAGGTCGGCGGTCGAGGAGTCCTGGCGCGGCTCGCCGTTGACCCAGGACCGCAGCCGCAGGGCCGAGGGGTCGACCTCCTGCGCCGGCACCAGCCACGGGCCGAGGGGGGAGTATCCCGGTGCGCACTTGCCCTTGGACCATTGCCCGCCCGACTCCTCCAATTGCCAGGTGCGCTCCGAGAGGTCGTTGCACAGCGCATAGCCCGCGATGCACCCGAGCGCCTCCTCCGGCGAGGACAGCTGCCAGGCCGGCCGCCCCACCACCAGGGCCAGCTCGACCTCCCAGTCCGTCTTCTCGCTGCCGGGGGGCACGCGCACGGTGTCGTGCGGACCCGCCACGGTGTTGGGCGTCTTGAGGAAGAGCACCGGCCGCTCGGGGGGCGCGGCACCGGACTCGGCGGCGTGGGCGGCGTAGTTCATCCCGATGCAGAGCACCGCGCCGGGCCGGGCGATCGGGGCGCCGATCCGCAGCCCCTCGATGTCCAGCCGCGGCAGCGACCCCTCACCCGCGGCCCGGGCCGCCCGGGCCAGTCCGTCCCCCTCGAGGAACGGCCCGTCGATCGCGTCCGTCAGGGGCGACAGGTCGAAGGTCGACACCTCCCCCGCCTCCTCGACCTGGACGACGGGTGTCTCCGCGCCGGGCTCACCCACCTGAAGAAATCGCACCGACTGGCCTCTCTGTCGTGTCCCGGACGCCGGGGCCTCCGGGTGGCGCGATCCCGCGCCGGATCGGGTGGTCGTCCGATGATCGTGCACCGGCCCATTGACCGTCAAACATCGGATGTCTAATCTTGAGCGACACTATCACCCAGCTGAGGAGCGCCCCGACATGAGCACCATCGCGTCCGCCGAGAGCCTGGACATCCGCTTCCCCACCTCGCGGACGCACGACGGCTCGGATGCCATGAACCCCGATCCCGACTACTCCGCGGCCTACGTGGTCCTGGAGACCGACGCCGCCGACGGGCTCAGCGGCCATGGCTTCGTCTTCACCATCGGGCGGGGCAACGAGGTGGTCCGGGCTGCGCTCGAGGCGCTGCGGCCGCTCTTGGTCGGCCAGCCGGTCGAGCCCCTCCTCGACGACATGGGTGGGACCTGGCGGCGCCTCGTGCACGACTCGCAGCTGCGCTGGCTCGGGCCGGAGAAGGGCGTCATGCACATGGCGATCGGGGCGGTGGTGAACGCCCTCTGGGACCTCAAGGCCAAGCGGGCGGGCCTGCCGCTGTGGCAGCTGCTGGCGGGGATGGCTCCCGAGGAGCTGGTCGACCTGGTCGACTTCCGCTACCTCACCGACGCGCTCACCCGTGAGGAGGCGCTCGAACTGCTGCGTCGTGCCGAGCCCGGCCGCGCCGAGCGCCAGGAGCAGCTGCTCCGAGACGGGTACCCGGCCTACACCACCACCCCGGGGTGGCTCGGCTACGACGACGAGAAGCTGCGGCGGCTGTGCGAGGAGGCGGTGGCCGACGGCTTCACCCAGATCAAGCTCAAGGTCGGGACCGACCTGGCCGACGACGTGCGGCGACTGCGCATCGCCCGGGACGCGGTCGGGCCGGACGTGGCGATCGCCGTCGACGCCAACCAGCGCTGGGACGTTCAGGAGGCGGTCGACTGGATCCGCGGGCTCGGCGACGAGCACCTCGCCTGGGTCGAGGAGCCCACCAGCCCGGACGACGTCCTGGGCCATGCCGCGATCGCGCGGGCCATCGCCCCGATCCCGGTCGCCACCGGCGAGCACGCCGCCAACCGGGTGATCTTCAAGCAGATGCTCCAGGCCGGCTCCCTGGAGGTGCTGCAGCTGGACGCGACGCGGGTGGCCGGCGTCAACGAGAACATCGCCATCCTGCTGCTCGCCGCCAAGTTCGGCGTCCGGGTCTGCCCGCACGCCGGCGGAGTCGGACTCTGCGAGGCCGTGCAGCACCTCAGCATGTTCGACCTCGTCTCGGTGTCCGGGTCTGCCGACGGCCGGTTCGTCGAGTACGTCGACCACCTGCACGAGCACTTCGTGACCCCCACGGTGCTGGACGGGGGGCGCTACCGCGCTCCCCTCGCGCCCGGCGCCGGCACCGAGATGAGGCAGGACAGCCGGGAGCGGTATGCCTTCCCCTCCGGCGCCGCGTGGTCGGGGACCGAGCGCACGGACGCCACTCCCGTCCTCGGCCGGCCGGAGCCCGTCGAGGTGTGACGCGACCGGCTCCGGCCGGTCGCGTCCGGGCCTGCGGGTCACGGCGACGGGGGCCCGGCCGAAGCCAGGCCCCCGCGCGGGACAGCGACGAGACGTCGGGTGTCTGTCACTGGTAGAGCATCGCCTGGATCTCTTCGTCCTCGATGTTGGACTGGTCCACCCAGAAGGACCCGGTGTCGATGATCTCCTCGACGTCCTCGCCCTCGATGACCTGCACCGCGGACTCCACGGTGAAGCGACCGATGCCCTGCGGGTCCTGCGTGATCAGACCGGCCATCACACCGCTGTTGATCGCGTCGATCTGCGCCTGACCGGAGTCGAAGCCGATGATCGTGACCTCGCCGGGCTCCATGCCCAGCTCGTTGACCGCGTTGACGATGCCGATGGCCGAGCCCTCGTTGGTGCCGTAGAGGCCGGCCATGTCCGAGTTCGCGGCGAGCATGGTCTTGGCGATGTCGGCGGACTTCAGGTGGTCCCCGTCGCCGTACTGGATGTCGACCACCTCGATGTCGGGGTAGTCCGCCTCGATCTTGTCGACGAAGCCGTCCCGCCGCTCGACGCCGGTGCTGTTGATCTGGCTGTGCGCGACGACACCGACCTTGCCCTCACCGCCGATGAGCTCGGCCATGTGCTCGGCGGCCAGGGCACCGGCCACCATCGAGTCGGTCTTGGAGATGTTGACCGGGACCTCGGAGTCGCAGCCCGCGTCGAACTCGACCACGGGGATGCCCGCCTGCTCGGCCTCCTCGTAGAGCGGCACGCAGGCCTCCGGGTCGAGGGCGGCGAAGCCGATCGCGTCCGGCCCGCGCTCGATGGCGCTGCGCAGCATCTGGAGCTGGGCGTCGATCTCGGTCTCGGAGGCGGGGCCGTCGAAGGTGACGCTCACCCCGAGCTCCTCGGCCTTCTCCTCCGCGCCGGACTGCACGGCCTGCCAGAACTGGTGCTGGAATCCCTTGGAGACGAGGGCGATGTCGTACTCACCGTCCTCGGCGCCGCCCTCCTCGCCACCGCTGCCGCCCTCGGCCTCGGCCTCGGCGCCGGGGTCCTCGACGAGCTCGCCCGAGCTGCCGCCGCAGGCGGACAGGGTGAAGGCGGCGGTGGCCGCCACGGCCAGGAAGGTCGCTCTGCTGTGCTTCATGTGGTCTGCTCCTTTGCAGGATGGGTGTCCGATCAGGACGTCAGGGGGTGGTGGAACGGGTCGGCACGGGTGTCCGTGCGGATCGACGGACGGGAGGGGCTAGGCGCGGCCACCCCCTTCGGCCCGGCGCTTGCGGAGGTTGTCGGCGAAGACGGCGACGAGCACGACGATGCCGACCACGACCGTCTGCCACTCGGACTGGACGGCCATGATGCGCAGGCCGTTGATGAGCACGCTCATGATGAGCGCCCCGATCAGGGTGCCCAGGATGCTGCCCCGGCCGCCGAGCAGGGAGGTGCCGCCGATGATGACCGCGGCGATGGCCTGCAGCTCGTAGCCCATGCCCAGCTGGGGCTGGGCCGAGCTCAGCCGCGACGCCAGGACGACGCCCGCGAGCCCGGTGCACGCGCCGGCGAGGGCATAGATCCCGAGCAGCCACCGGCGGGTGTTGATGCCGGACAGCCGGGTGGCCTCCTCGTTGCTGCCGATGGCGTAGGTCATCCGGCCCAGCACGGTCTTGGTGAGGACCACCCCGAGCACCAGGGCCAGGGCGAAGAGGATGAGGACGGCGTTGGGGATGCGGGGCACCAGCTGACCCAGCGCGATCTGCTGGAAGCCCGGCACCCCGCTGAGGTAGATCGGTCGCACGCCCGAGAGGACGAGCGCCAGGCCCTGGGCGACCATCATCATCGCCAGGGTGGCGATGAAGGGCGGCAGCCCCAGGACGGCGACGTTGAAGCCGTTGATGAAGCCCACGAGCGCACCGAAGGCGATGCCACCCAGGACCCCGACGATCAGCGGCAGCCCCATGTCCGTGAGCAGCAGACCGGTGACGACCGAGCACAACGTCATACCGGTGCCGATCGACAGGTCGATCCCGCCGGTGATGATGACGAAGGTCGTGCCGACGGCGAGGATGCCGATGACCGCGGTCGCCAGCAGGATCGAGGTCAGGTTGCTCACGGTGAAGAAGTTCGGGCTGGCCACGGCGAAGAAGAGCATCAGCGCCATGAGCGTGCCGAAGGCGAGGAGCTGCTGCAGCCCCTGCCCGAGGCGGCCGCGCCAGCCGCCGGTCGACTGCTCCGGAGGGGCCTCGGCACCCTCGTCCGAGGTCTGCCTCTCCTTCGCCGGTGCCTGAGATTCAGTCATGCCACATCTCCCTCGTCGATGTTCTTGGTGGCGAGCGCCATCACCTTCTCCTGGTCCGCCTCGTCGTTGGCGAGCTCACCGGTGACCCGGCCCTCGGACATGACCACGATCCGGTGGGCGAGCCGCAGCACCTCGGGCAGCTCGGAGCTGATCACCATCACCGCCTTGCCCCGGCCCGCCAGGTCGTGGAGCAGCCGGTAGATCTCCTCCTTGGCGCCGACGTCGATGCCGCGCGTCGGCTCGTCGAAGATCAGCACGTCGCAGTCCCGCGCCAACCACTTGGCGATGACGATCTTCTGCTGGTTGCCCCCCGAGAGGTTCTTGACCATCGCCCGCGTCGACGGCGTCTTGATCCGCAGCGCATCGACGAAGGAGGAGGCGAGCTGACGGGCCTTGCCTCCGCGGAGGACACCGAGGGGACCCCGGACCTGGGCCAGCGAGGACATGGTCACGTTGAAGGCGACGTCCTGCTCCAGCATCAGCCCGTGCCGCTTGCGGTCCTCGGGCAGGTAGCCGATCCCCCGGCGGACCGCCTGGTCCGGCCGCGAGATCCGGACTTCCTCCCCGCGGACGTAGATCGTGCCGGCGCTGATCGGGTCGGCGCCGATGATCGCCCTCGCGGTCTCGGTGCGACCGGCGCCCATGAGCCCGGCGAAGCCGAGGATCTCCCCCCGGTGGAGGTCGAAGGAGACGTCCGACAGCAGTCCCCTGGTCGACAGTCCTCGGACCGAGAGCACGACCTCCGCGTCGCCGCCCTGCCGTTCCGGCCGGTCCTCGTGGTGCGCGGAGAGCTCGCGGCCGACCATCATCGCGATGATCTCCTCGTCGGTGACCTCGCCGATGTCGCGCGTGTCGACATACCGGCCGTCCCGGAGCACCGTCACCCGGTCCGCGATCTCGCGCAGCTCCTCCATCCGGTGGGAGATGTAGACGATGCCCACCCCGCGCTCACGCAGCGAGGCGATGAGGCGGAAGAGCACCTCCGTCTCGGAGATGCTGATGGCCGAGGTGGGCTCGTCCATCACCAAGATCTTGGTCGACTCGAAGGACAGCGCCTTGGCGATCTCCACCATCTGCTGCTGCGCCACGGTCAGGTCACCGACCACCGCGGTGGGCCGCAGCCGGATGCCGATCTCGTCCAGCAGCGCCTGCGTCTGCCGACGCAGCGCGCGCTCCTGGAGCATGGGTCCGACCCGTGGCTCACGACCGATGTAGATGTTCTGCGCCACGGTGAGGTGCGGCAGCAGGTTCATCTCCTGGTGGATGATGCTGATCCCGAGCTCCTGGGCGGCGCGGGGCCCGGCGATCTCCACCTGCTCCCCGTCGATGCTGATCGTCCCGGTGTCCCTGGCGTAGATGCCGGAGAGGATCTTCATCAGGGTGGACTTGCCCGCACCGTTCTCCCCCACCAGGGCGAGCACCTCGCCCCGGTCGAGGACGAGGTCGACGTCCTGCAACGCCTGCACCCCCGGGAATCCCTTGGAGACGTCCCGGATCTCAAGGAGTGCACTCATTCGTCACCTTCTCCATCGAAGTCAGATCCTCGTCGGTCGGTGGGAGGGACCTCTCACCGACTAGACATCCTATGTCTGGCCGATACTACGACGTATCTCGGTCAGACGACACCCTTGCGCAGCAGATAGCACGAGTAGGGGATGGTCTCCCCGGTCTGGACGAAGGCCATCGCCCCCTCCGCGAGGTCGTAGAAGTCGAACCGGGCCACCGGCTCGACCCGGATCTCGCCCTCCCCGGCGCCTGCAGCCGCGGCGACCAGCGCGGTGGTCGCGTCCGTGATGCGCTCCGGGTCGTCGTCGATCTCCATCCGCTGGACCGGGGCCTCGACGAAGCCGTCGAGGGGCAGGACGCTCAGCAGCGCCCGCGCGGCCGCGGCGGTGTCCGCGCCACGCAGGTCGATCACCGGCACGGAGTAGCGGTAGGCGGGGAAGTTGCGGTCGACCAGACCGATGACGTCCCCGTGTCCCATCTCGTCGAGCAGCCGCAGCAGCGATCCGGTGAGCAGGGGGTCGGTGTTCTTCAGCACGGGCTTCCTCCGTCGTATCCGCGGTGGTCGGGGTTGGGGCGTGTGGTCCAGCCACCCGCACCGTCGTCGACCACCAGGGACGCCATGCCCTCCGCGGCCTCGATGAGGGCGTAGTTCTGCCCGGAGTCAGCGGGATAGCAGAACATCGTCACGAAGGGCTCGGTGCCGGTGTTGACGCTGCGGTGCACCCAGTGGCCGGGCACGTGGACCGCCTCGCCGGGCGACAGCGGCAGCGCCTTCGTCCTCCCGTCGACGGTGTCCACCAGCATGACCCCGGTGCCGCTGAGGCAGTAGTACAGCTCGGCACGGTTCGGGCGGGCGTGCAGGTGCCCGCGGGTCACCGCGAACTCGTCGCCGTAGCGGCCGGGCAGCAGGGTGCTGGTGCCGACGATCAGCGCGCCGTCGTCCTCCACGTCACGCTGCTCCTGGACCGTGTAGACCACCGCGTCAGCACCCCGGGCGGCGAGCTGCTCGGCGTAGGCCGTGCGGTCGCGGTAGACCCCGTCCATGTCCCCGAGACGCTTGGTGTAGCGCCCGGTGGCCCCGGTCAGGCGACCGTCGGTGGCCACGGCCAGACGGGCCGGGTCAGGGGGCGGGCTCGGCACGGTGGATCTCCTCGGTCGCGGTGGTCGGCGATGACGACAGAGCCGACGATAAGCCGTGACGACCTGTCATGACAAGAGGTTGACAACTTGTCATGACATCGGCAGTCTCTGGGAGACGGATCAGGCCCCCGGCTCGCAGGAGAGACAACGATGATCGTGGCGCACGACCTCGGCACGACGGGGGACAAGGCCTCGCTCCACGACGACGCCGGGCACACCCTGGCCACCTTCACCGCCGAGTACCCCACCCGCTTCGACGCGCACGGCGTCGCCGAGCAGGACCCGGAGCAGTGGTGGCAGGCCGTCGGCACCGCCACCCGGGGCCTGCTGGAGCAGACCGGCACCCCGAGCAGCGAGGTCCGGGGGGTCGGGCTCTCCGGGCAGATGATGGGTGCCGTCTTCCTGGACGGGGCCCATCACGTCACCCGACCCGCCATCATCTGGGCAGACCACCGCAGCGCGCCGCAGGCCGACCGGCTGCTGGCCGAGGTCGGGCAGGACACGGCATACCGCGAGCTGGGGCACCGGATCCACCCGACCTACACGCTGGCCAAGATGATGTGGGTGCGGGAGAACGAGCCCGAGGTGTGGGGGCGCACCCGCCACGTCTGCCTGGCCAAGGACTTCGTCGTCCATCGACTCACCGGGGTGCTCGTCACCGACCCCTCGGACGCCTCCGGGACCGACGCCTTCGACCAGGTGGCCGGCCGGTGGTCGGCGCGGATGCTGGACGCGGCCGGTGTCGACGAGGGACTGCTCCCCGAGGTGGTGCCGTCGACGACGGTGGTCGGCGGGCTCACCCCGGAGGCCGCCGCGGCGACCGGTCTGGATGCCGGCACCCCCGTGGTCCTGGGCGGTGGCGACGGGCCGATGGCGGCCGTGGGCGCGGGGGTCCTCACCGCCGACGACGCGGCCTACGCCTGCCTCGGCTCGTCGTCGTGGATCTCCTGCTCCTCGACCCGCCCGCTGCACGACCCGGAGCTGCGGTCGATGACCTTCAACCACGTCGTCCCGGACCACTACGTGCCGACCGCCACGATGCAGGCCGGTGGCGCGAGCCTGAGCTGGGTGATCGACCTGCTCGGCGGTGCCGGCGCCTACGACCGGCTGCTCTCGGAGGCCGCGCACGTGGCCGCCGCCGACGAGGGGTTGTTCTTCCTGCCCTACCTGCTCGGCGAGCGCTCGCCGAACTGGAACGCGGACGCCGCCGGCACCTTCGCCGGGCTGCAGCGCCACCACGGCCCGGCGCACCTGGTCCGCGCGGTGCTCGAGGGTGTCGCCTTCAACCTGAGGACCTGCATGGACGCCTTCACCGAGAACGGCGTGGGCATGGAGGCCGTGGACGTCATCGGTGGCGGCGCGCAGAGCGCGGTCTGGATGCAGGTGCTCGCCGACGTGTGGCAGGTCCCGGTGCGGCAACGCACCATCGTCGCCGACGCCAACAGCCTCGGTGCCGCGGTCACGGCCGCGGTCGGTCTCGACCTCGTCGACGGCTTCGACGTCGCCCGGACCCTGTCCTCCCTCACCGACGAGTTCACGCCCGACGCCACGCGTCGTGACCTGGCGGCGGCCCAGCACGAGGTCTTCCTGGGCGCCTACGACCGGCTCGAGCCCTGGTTCAGCACCCGGACGGTCACCCGGTGAGCGCCACCGTCCTCGTCACCTCGCGGTCCTTCTCCTCCGGCTCCCTCGACCTCGTCGGCCGCCTGGAGGAGGCCGGCCTCCGGGTGGTGCGGGGTCCGGCGGACCACGACCTCGCCTCGCTCGGGGCCTACCTCGTGGACGCGACCGCCTGGATCGCCGGCACCGGCCCGGTCACCGACCAGCACCTGGAGCGGGCCCCCGGGCTGCGCGTGCTCGCGCGCTACGGCGTCGGGGTGGACGCGGTCGACCTCGCCGCCGCCGCCCGCCGCGGGGTCACCGTCACCAACACGCCCGGGGCGAACACCGAGGCGGTGGCCGAGCACGCGCTCGCCCTGCTCCTCGCGGTGCTGCGCTCCGTGCCCGCGGGAGACCGTCGGGTCCGGGACGCCGACTGGAGCGTCACGAGGGGACGGCAGCTGGCGGGGTCCACCGCCGGCGTGGTGGGGCTGGGTCGCATCGGGCGCGCGGTCGCCGCGCGGCTGGCCGCGCTGGGCTGCACCGTCCTCGCCCACGACCCCTGGCTGTCCGACGATGAGGTGCGCTCGGCCGGGCCGGAGCCCACGACGCTGGACGAGCTGGTGCAGGAGTGCGACGTCGTGTCGCTGCACGCACCCGGCGGACGGACGCTCGTGGACCCGACCTGGACCGGCGCCAGCCGCCCCGGTCAGGTGCTGGTCAACACCGCCCGCGCCGACCTGGTCGACGAGGCCGCCGTCGCCGCCGGGTTGGCCTCCGGTCGGCTGGGTGGGTATGCCGCGGACACGCTGGTCTCCGAGTCCGGCAGCGCGACCTCCCCGCTCCTGGAGGCCGCCCTGGCCGACCGCGTGGTCCTCACCCCGCACCTGGGCGCCCAGACCACCGAGGCGGTCGACCTCATGGGCTCGATGGCCGTCGCAGCCGTCCTCGACGTCCTGCAGGGACGCGAACCCGCGCACCCGGTGCCCACCCGGGCGGGGAACACCCGATGACCGCGCGGATGAGGTTCGTCGGCGTCACCACGGGCTCCTCGTCGATCATGCGCCTCTTCCCGGTCTGGTCCGAGCTGCTCGGCCTGGACGCCGAGCTGGTCGGGCTGGACATCCCGCTCGACGCACCGGCCGCCTCCTACCGCGCCGCGATGCGCGAGATGCAGGAGGACCCGGACTGCGTCGGCGCCCTGGTGACCACCCACAAGATCGCGCTGCTGGACGCGACCCGCGACATGTTCGACGACCTCGACCCGTTCGCCGCGGCCGTCGGGGAGGTGTCGTCGATCGCCTTCGGTCCGGCCGGGACCCGGGGCGCCGCCAAGGACCCGGTGACCGCCGGCCTGGCGCTCGAGGAGTTCCTCGACCCGGGCCACTTCGCGGCCGGCGGGCACGTCCTGTGCCTCGGCGCCGGCGGCGCGGGCACCGCCCTGGGGTGGTACCTCGCGCAGCGCACGGACCGCACCGGCCCGCTCACCTTCGTCGACCCCGCCCCGGAGCGGCTGGAGCACCTCCGGGCCACCCTGACCGCCCGCTGGCCGGACCTCGACCTGCGCACGAGGCTCCTGGACGAGACCGACGTGTCCGACCTGCTGCGCTCGCTGCCGCCGGCCAGCCTGGTCGTCAACGCCACCGGGCTGGGCAAGGACCGTCCGGGCAGCCCGGTGCCGGACGGCGCCACCTTCCCCCGGGGCGCGGTGGTGTGGGAGCTGAACTACCGCGGCAGCCTGGAGTTCCTGCACCAGGCACGCGCCCAGCAGGCCGGGCAGGGCCTCACCGTCGTGGACGGCTGGCGCTACTTCATCCACGGGTGGACCCAGGTGATCTCCGAGGTGTTCGGGGTCGACATGCCCCCCGAGACGGTCCAGACGCTGGCGCAGGCCGCGAGGACCTCACCGTGACCGGCGTCGTCCGCACGGTGCTCGGCGACATCGCTCCGGACGCGCTCGGGCCCACCGACTACCACGAGCACCTCTTCCAGGTGACCCCGCTGCTGCCCGGTGAGGACCTCGACGACGAGGACGCCAGCCGCGCCGAGGCGGCCGCACTGCTCGCCTCGGGCGCGAGCGCGATGGTCGAGGCGACGCCCACGGGTCTGGGCCGGCGCCCGCAGGCGGTCGCCCGCATCTCCAGGGACACCGGCCTGCACGTCGTCCACACCACCGGGCTGCACCGGCACGCCCACTACCCGGGGCCGCACCAGCCCACCGAGCTGTCCCGGTCGGACCTGCTGTCCCGCTTCCGCGCCGACCTGCTCGTCGGGATGGACGACACCGCCGTCCGAGCGGGTCTGCTCAAGGCCGGGGTCGGCTACTGGTCCGCGGACGAGGTGGAGCGCACGGTGCTGGACGCGGTGGGGCAGCTGGCGGCCGAGACGGGGGCACCGGTGATGGTCCACCTGGAGCACGGCAGCGCCGCCCACAAGGTCCTGGACCTGCTCGACGAGAGCGGCTGCCCGCCCGACCGCGTCGCGCTCGCGCACGTGGACCGCAACCCCGACCCCGGGCTGCATCTCGAGCTGGCGGCGCGGGGCGCCTACCTGGGGTACGACGGGGCGGCCCGGCACCAGCGCTGGCCCGACTCGATGCTCCTCGACTGCCTGGCCGAGGTCGTCGCCGGCGGAGGCGGGCGGCGGCTGCTGCTCGGCGGGGACGTCGCCCGGCGATCCCGCTACGTCTCCTACGGTGGTATGCCCGGCCTCGCCTACCTCTTCGACCGCTTCGTCCCGCGGGTCCGGGCCCGGGTGGGCGACGAGGCGACCGACCAGATCCTCACCGAGAACCCGGCCCGCTGGCTGAGCTGGGAACCCGGACCCGCCCCCCGGCACCGTCCAGAGAAAGGCTCCGTGGTCCATGACCAGCACCGAGGTTGACGCCCCGTCCGCGATGGTGGACCTGATGCACCGCGGACCGGTGATCCCGGTCGTGGTGATCGACGACGCCGCCACGGCGGTCCCGTTGGCACGCGCCCTCGCCCGCGGCGGTGTGCAGGTCGTCGAGATCACGCTGCGGACCAGCGCGGCGCTGGACGCGATCCGACGGATCTCCCACGAGGTCACGGACGTGGTGGTCGGCGCGGGGACGGTCACCTCGCCCTGGCAGGCGGAGGAGGCCGCACGCGCCGGAGCCGAGTTCCTCGTCACGCCCGGCGGCCCTGCCGGGCTGGTCGACGCCGCACTGGGCACCGGGCTGCCGGTGCTCCCCGGAGCGACCTCGCTCACCGAGATGATGACGCTGCTGGACCGCGGCCTGCGGGCGCTCAAGTTCTTCCCCGCGGTCCCGGCCGGGGGCGCCCCCTACCTCGCGGCGGTGCACGGTCCCCTCCCCCAGGCCGTCTTCTGCCCCACCGGTGGCATCACCGCCGACACGGCGGGCACCTTCCTGACGCTGCCGAACGTCGCCTGCGTCGGCGGGTCCTGGCTGACCCCCGCGACGGCGCTGGCCGAGCGCGACTGGGACCGGGTGACCGCCCTCGCCACCACCGCCGCCTCGCTCCGGAGCTGATCGCCATGACCGCCGAGCCCGAGACCCCGCCGAGCGGCACGATCGACCGCAGCGCGTCGACGCCGTACTACCTGCAGCTCAAGCACATCCTGCAGGACCAGGTGAGCAGTGGGCTGCTGCGCCCGGGTGACCAGCTGGAGGGGGAGCACGACCTCGGCCGGCGGTACGGCGTGTCCCGTCCCGTCGTGCGCCAGGCGCTGGCGGAGCTGCACCGCGAGAACGTGCTCGAACGGGTCCGGGGCCGCGGCACCTTCGTCGCCGAGCCACGGACCTCCCAGAGCCTGGTCCAGTTCGTCCACGGGCTCTACGACGACGTCGCGGCCCTCGGCAGGACGCTGCGCAGCGAGGTCCGCCGGTTCACCGTCGAGCCCGCCGACCACGACCTCGGGCTCCGTCTCGGGGTGGACCTCGACACACCGGTCATCGCCCTGGAGAGACTCCGCTTCGTCGACGACGAGCCCTGGGTCTACACCATCAGCCACGTCCCGTTCGCCCTCGCCCCCGACCTGCTCACGCACGACCTCACCCGGCTCTCGCTCTACCACCTGCTGCAGGAGGTCTACGGCCTGCAGATCGAGCGCAGCGACCGCGTCGTGGAGGCCCAGGCCGCCGACACCGAGCTGGCCAAGGACCTGCGCATCCCACCCGGCGGACCGGTGCTCAAGCTGACCAGCGTGAGCTTCACCACCGACGGGACGCCCCTGGAGACCTTCGTGGCCTACCACCGGGCCGACCGGTCCCGGTTCGAGGTGAGCCTCACCCGCTCGGAGCAGGGTGGACCCTCTCACCCGGTCGTGCGGATCGTCTGACCCCACGCCGCGGACCCCCGCTGCGGCACGACCTGCACCACGGCGACGGGCGACATACCTAGGATGCCGTCATGTCCCTGACCGACCAGGCGATCCTCAGGATCAAGGAGATGATCATCTCCGGCGAGCTGGGACCGGGCGACCGGTTGCCGCCGGAGCAGGAGCTCAGCGAGCGGCTCGGGCTCTCCCGCAACTCCCTGCGGGAGGCGGTCAAGGCGCTGTCCATGTTCCGCGTCGTCGACGTGCGCCGCGGCGACGGCACCTATGTGACGAGCCTGCGCCCCTCGCTGCTCACGGACGCCCTGGGGTTCGTGGTGGACCTGCACCAGGACAGCAGCGTCCTGGAGCTGATGGAGGTCCGCCGGGTGCTGGAGGCGGCCGCGGTCCGCCGCGCCGCCGCACGCATCAGCGACGCGCAGCTGCAGGAGCTGTGGGCCTCCATCCCGGACGCCGAGGGCCTGGACCCCGAGGACCTGGTGAGCGCCGACCTCACCTTCCACCGGCTGCTCGCGGTGGCGTCCGGCAACGACTACCTCGTGGGGATGCTGGACGGACTGTCGGCGAGCACCGTCCGAGCCCGGGTGTGGCGCAGCCTCACCGAGGAGGGCGCGGTGGAGCGGACGATCCGGGAGCACGAGGCGATCCTGCGCGCGCTCGAGGCGCACGACAGCGAGCTGGCGGAGGCGAGCCTGGTCGCCCACATCGGCGGGGTCGAGGCGTGGCTGAGGCACACCCTCGCCACCGAGGAACGCGCGTCCCAGGCGGCGCTGCTGGACGGCGACGGCGACGAGCAGCCGCTCCCCGAAGGACCGGGCTGACCGCGGGCCGTCGCGTCAGCGGGAGGCGGCTGCCCGCGCGTCGCTCTCGAAGTCGGCGACCGCCCGCGCGGTGAGCTCGTCCTCCACCACCGCGCGGGCCACGGCCTCACCCAGGGTGAAGTCCGGCACCCCGGCCGCGGCCAGCCGCGCCACGTCGTCGGCCGAGCGCAGCGATGCCGCCAGGATCCGGGTGGGCTCGGACCCGATCGCCTGCTGCATCTGGATCACCGCCTCCACGCCCGGGCGGCCCGCGTCGGTCATCCGGCCGACGTAGGGGGCGACCCCGGCGAGCCCCAGGTCCCGCGCCAGCACGGCCTGGACCGGGTGGTACACCGCCGTGAGGAGGATCGGCACGCCGTCCCGCGCGAGGGTGGACGCGGCCGCGAGCCCCGCTGCCGAGGCCGGGACCTTGACCGTCACCGGGCCGAGCTCGAGCAGCCGCTGCGCCGACGCGAGCATCTGCGCCGTCTCCGTGCCGAGCACCTGGGCGTAGATCGACCCCACGCCCAGATCCCGCAGGGAGCGGTAGAGCTCGGGCAGGTCGTCCTGGGCCAGTCCCGCCCGGGACAGGATGGTGGGGTTGGTCGTCACCCCGCGGAAGACCCCGGTGGGCCACAGCTCCTCGACGAGGGCGAGGTCGGCGGAGTCGATGTACAGGCCCATGGGCGCTCCTAGGGTCGTGGTCGTCGCGGGACGGGTCGGGTCGGCGGTCAGGTCGGTGCGATGGTCGCGGCGAGCCGGGAGACGGTGCGGACGGTCCGCCCGGTGAGCTCCCAGGACGGCTCGTCCCGCTCCCCCCGCGCCACCTGACGGGCGAAGGCGCGCACCTGCTCGGCGTACTGGTCGCCCTCGCAGGACAGCTCCCGCCGACCGCGCTCGTCCTCGACCACGAGGGTCGCGACGCCGCCGTGGCGGTCCGCGCGGAAGACGTCGGTCAGCGTGACCGCACCCCGGGTGCCGATGACGGTGGCCGAGTTGCGGAACGGGGCATCGAAGCTGCAGTCGAAGGTCGCCAGGACCGGGCCGTACCGCAGCGCTGCCGCGAGCCGGGTCTCCACCCCGTCCGGACGGTCACGGGAGGACACGGTCGAGACCTCGTCGGGCTCGGCGCCGGTCAGCATCCCGAACAGGTCGACGCAGTAGCAGCCCAGGTCCCGGAGGCTGCCGCCCCCCAGCGACGGGTCGAGCCTGATGTCGTCGGCGCCGTCGCGCCGGTCCAGGTCGAAGTGCAGGCGCGCCTCGAGGGCGACGAGGTCACCGAGACCGCCCTCGGAGCAGAGTCCGCGCAACGTCTCCAGCTGCGGGTGGTGGCGATACATGAAGGCCTCGGCCACGACGACCCCGGCGGCCTCGGCGGCCCGCTCGACGCCCTCCAGCTGCGCCGGCCCCATGACCATCGGCTTCTCGCACAGCACGTGCTTGCCGGCGGCGGCGGCACGCTCCACCCACGCCGCGTGCTCGGTGTTCGGCAGCGCGACGTAGACGGCGTCGACCCCGGCGTCGGCGAGGAGCTCCTCGTGCGAGTCGTAGGCCCGACCGATCCCCAGCCGCCGGGCATACCCGGGTGCGCGCCCGCTGGCGCTGCTCACGGCGACGACGTCGCCCGCACCGGACCGACGGATCGCCGGGATCACCTGCTCCTCGGCGATGCGCGCCGCTCCCAGGACACCCCAGGCCAGGTGGCTGTCGGACATGATCTCCTCCACGGGCCGGGGCATGGCCGACCTGACGGAGGCAGCCATCGGATGTTTGACTACAGTCTAGCGAGAGGCGTGATCGACATCGCCAGGCGCCCGAGGGCCGGCAGGCCCGCTCGATGAGGAGGAAACCCGTGGGCAAAGTCGTCGTCTTCGGCTCGCTGAGCCAGGACCTGCACCTGCCGATGGAGCGGCACCCGAGCACCGGCGAGACGGTGATGTCGGGCGACATCGAGTACCGCTTCGGCGGCAAGGGCGCCAACCAGGCGGTGGCGGCCGCCCGTGCCGGGGTCACCTCCGTCTTCGTCGGGAAGGTCGGCGACGACCCGCAGGGCCACGAGTACGTCCGGCGGCTGGGTGCGCACGGGGTGGACACCTCCAGGATGGAGATCGTCGAGGGTGCGCCGACGGGCACGGCGATCATCTACAACGACGCGAGCGGGGAGAACATGATCGTCGTCGCGCCGGGGGCCAACCACCACGTGCAGCTCTCCGACGTGGACCGGCTGGACGACCTGACCTCGGACGACGTGCTGCTCATGCCGCTCGAGCTGCAGCACGACGTGGTGGCCGCCGCGGCCCGCCGCGGCAGCGAGCTGGGCGCGCGGGTGGTGCTCAACCTCGCGCCCTTCGCCGAGCTCCCCGACGACGTGCTCGCCCTCTGCGACCCGGTCGTCGTCAACGAGCACGAGGCCGGCCTGCTCTCCCGTGCCGGCATCACCCCGCGGTCGTTGCTGACCACCCTGGGGGCGGAGGGGTCGCGGTGGGGAGACCTCCAGGTCCCCGCCGTCCCCGTCACGCCGGTGGACACGACCGGGGCCGGTGACGCCTTCTGCGGCACCCTCGCCGCGGCGCTGTGCCGGGGCGAGGGGCGCGAGGCCGCGATGTCGCTGGCCGCCGAGGCTGCCTCGGCGTGCGTGCTGCACCACGGCGCGCAGCCTCCCCTGGAGACCTGACCCGAGATCCACGGCGCACGAGCGCCAGACGTCCGAGGAGGACCCCCTGTGAAGATCGGCTGCCACGGCCTGGTGTGGACCGGCACGTATGACGCCCGCGGCATCCGGCACGCGGTCGAACGCACCCGCACGGCCGGGTTCGACCTCGTCGAGTTCCCCCTCATGGACCTCGAGACCTTCGACGTCCGAGCCGCCCGCGAGGCGCTGGACGAGCACGGGCTGGTGGCGACCGGCAGCCTCGGGCTGACCGCCGGCACCGACATCAGCAGCGAGGACCCGGAGGCGGTGCGGGCGGGTGAGACGCTCCTGCTCCGTGCGGTGGACCTGCTCGCCGAGCTGGGGTCGCGGCACCTGTGCGGGGTGATCTACAGCGCGATGCAGAAGTATGCCGGGCCGACGACCGCCCAGGGCGTGGAGAACAGCCGCGCGGTGGTCCGGCGGGTGGCCGAGCACGCCGCGGCCGCCGGCATCCAGGTCAGTGTCGAGGTGACGAACAGGTATGAGTCGAACGTCCTCAACACCGCTCGTCAGGCCCGCGACTTCGTCGCCGGCCTGGAGCCGGGGGTGGGGGTGCACCTGGACACCTACCACATGAACATCGAGGAGGCGGGGATGTCCGCCCCGGTGCTGGAGACCGCCGACCAGCTCAGCTACGTGCACATCGGCGAGAGCCACCGCGGCTACCTGGGCACCGGCACCGTCGACTTCGCCGGCTTCTTCGCCGCGCTGCGGCAGATCGACTACGACGGACCCGTGGTCTTCGAGTCCTTCTCCTCGGCCGTCGTGTCCGCGGAGCTCAGCAACGCGCTGGGCATCTGGCGCAACCTCTGGGAGTCGGGGGACGACCTCGGCGAGCACGCCCACCGGTTCATCCGCGACCACCTCGCCGGGGAGGCATCTCCGCCCGGGCGCTGAGCACGGACCGGACGCGCCCCGGTGCACGCCCGAGGGGCCTCAGCCGTTGACCCGGATGATCTCCTCCTGGTAGGGCGCGACCACGTCCCCGGAGATGCGGCAGTCCAGCACCAGGAAGCGTCGCTGCTCGGGAGGCTCGGCGGCCCAGCTCGCGAGCCGGTCCAGGTCCTCCACGCGACGCACCGCCACCCCTTCGGCGCCCACGCCCTCGGCGAGCGCGGCGAAGTCCACCTCGGGGATGAGCATCGGGTCCCGGGCCAGGCCCTGCAGACCGTAGAGGTTCACCTCCGCCCCGTAGGCGGCGTCGTTCCACACCACGGCGATCCCGCTCCCGCCGGCGACCCGGACCGCCGACTCCAGGTCCGCGAGCGCCATCAGCCCTCCCCCGTCCCCGGTGGTGAGGACGACGGTGGCTCCCGGCCGGGCCAGCGCGGCGCCGAGGACGGACGGCCAGCCCAGCCCGATGGACTGGAAGGCGGTGCCGATCATCATCATCCGGTCCGGCGAGGCGACCGGCCAGTACATGTTCGCCCACCCGATGAAGTGGCCGCCGTCGGAGACGACGACCCGGTCCTCGGGCAGCAGCTCGCCGAGGCGGGCCGCCACGGTGCGCGGGTCCAGACGCCCGTCCTCGGCCACGCCGACACCCGGGTCGTAGCCGCGCAGGGAGGCGACGTCCACCGACTCGCGCCACCCGCCCGGTCCGTCATCGCGTGGGAGGCGCGCCAGGTGCTCCGTGAGCGCCCGGGCGACGACGGCGGCGTCGCCGCGCACGAACCCCCCGACGTGCGGGTGGGTCGCCGCCGGGGCGACGTCCACCTGGAAGACCCTCGTGCCCGGGGAGAACAGCTCCCCGAAGCGCATCGTGAACTGGTTGAGCGAGGCACCGAAGACGACGGCGACGTCCGCCTCACGGACCAGCTCCATGGCTCCCGCGGCACCGAAGCCGCCGGTCACGCCGAGGTCGAACTCGGGCCGCGGGAAGATCCCCCGGCCCAGTGCGGTCGACGCCGTCACGGCACCGGTGGCGTCCGCCAGGTCGCCCAGCGCCGCACCGGCGTCCGCGAGCCAGGCACCGCGCCCCGCGAGCAGCAGCGGCCGTCGCGCGGACGCGAGCGCCTCGGCCATGTCCCTGATCGTCCCGTCCGCGAAGTCGCCCGCCGGTCGCTGCACGTCGGGCGGCCGGGGCGAGGGCACCTCGGGCACCGGACCGACCTCGAGACGTGCGACGTCGTAGGGGATGGCCAGGACGGTCGGCACCCGGTAGGTCAGCGCGTGCTCGATCGCGATGACCGTGGTCGCGGTGGCGTCGGCCCGGCCGACGGTATAGGTGCGCGCCCCCACCGCGGAGGCGATCGCGATCTGGTCGACGTCCCACGGCCTCGGCCCGGACGTGGGTCCGTCACCGACGACGAGCAGGAGGGGCACCTGGGCCTGCACCGCCTCGGCGAGGGCGGTCAGGGTGTTGGTGAAGCCTGCGCCGTAGGTCGAGGTGGCGGCCGCCAGCCGGCCCGAGGCCCGGTGGAAGGCGTCGGCGGCCACGACGCCACCGGCCTCGTGCCGGACCGCGGTGTAGACGACGTCGGTGGCGCGCTCGAGGGCGTCCAGCAGGTAGGCGTTGCCGTTGCCCATGACCCCGAAGACGTGGTCGACGTGCTGGGCGAGGGCGAGGGCGACGTGCGTGGAGACGGTGGGCACAGGCAGGGTCCTTCACGAGACGGGACGGGGGTGAGTCCGTATGTGTCCCGCGCGCCGTCGCGGCGGTGTGCCCCTTTTTCGAGCACCGACGCGCACCGCGCGCCGGACCCGTCGATGATAGAGGAGGTGTCCGGGGACCGCCGCGGACGTGGCGAGGTCCTCGCGGACATCGGCCTCAGACGAAGCTGCAGGTGATGCTGCCCATCTCGCGGTAGTCGCAGTGGACGACGTCTCCGCGGGAGACCCACATCGGGCGGGTGAACGACCCGGCGAGAATGATCTCGCCCGCCTCCAGCCGGGCACCGTGCTGGTGGAACTTGTTGGCGAGCCAGGCCACACCGGTGGCCGGGTGGCCGAGCACCCCGGCCGCGACCCCGGTCTCCTCGATCTCGCCGTTGCGCGCGAGCACCCCTGGCACCCACCGCAGGTCGATCTCGTCCGGCCGCCGCTGCACGTCGCCGAGGACCATCGCGCCGTAGGCGGCGTTGTCGCTGATGGTGTCCACGATGGTCCGGCCCTCCATCTCGATGTGCGAGTTGAGGACCTCCAGCGCGGGCACGGCGTGGTCGATCGCCGCCAGCGCGTCCTCCAGGGTGGCGTCCGGCCCCTCCAGCGGCTCGCCGAGCACGAAGGCCAGCTCGACCTCGATCCGGACGTTGGAGAAGTGGTCGACCGGGATCTGCACCCCGGAGCGGTGGACGGTGTCGTCGAACATCACGCCGTAGTCCGGCTCGGTGATGCCGGTCGCCTGCTGCATCGCCTTGGAGGTCAGCCCGATCTTGCGGCCCACCAGCCGTCGCCCCGCGGCGAGGTTCGCGTCCCGCCACAGGCCCTGGATGGCGTAGGAGTCCTCGACCGTGGCGTCCGGGTAGCGGGCCGAGATGCGCGGGATCACGCCGTGCGTGCGCCCCGCCTCGGCGAGCTCGTCGGCGATCTGCCTGATCTGCTCCGGTGTCAGCATCGGCGCCTCCTCAGAGCTGGTGGCCCAGCTTGTACTCGCCCTGCTTCCAGGTGGGCATCTCCTCCTGCTCCCCCGGCCGGGTGTAGGAGAACCCGTCCGCGCCGATGGTGACGCCCATCTCCGAGTCGTCGGTCCGCTCCACCACCGGCTGCGGGTTGCCGTCGAGGTCCAGCACCAGCGAGGCCTCGGTGTACCACGACGGCACCACCGGGTTGCCCCACCAGTCGCGGCGCTGGTTGTCGTGCACGTCCCACGTCACCACGGGGTTGTCCGGGTCACCGGTGTAGTAGTCCTGCGTGTAGATCTCCACGCGGTGCCCGTCCGGGTCCCGCAGGTAGAGGTAGAACGCGTTGGAGACGCCGTGCCGCCCCGGGCCCCGCTCGATGGCGTCCGAGCGGCGCAGCGCCCCGAGCTTGTCGCAGATCGCCAGGATGTTGTGCTTCTCGTGGGTCGAGAAGGCGACGTGGTGCATCCGGGGACCGTCGCCGCCGGTCATCGCGGTGTCGTGCACCGTCGGCTTGCGCCGCATCCACGCGGCATACACCGTGCCCGCGTCGTCCTGGATGTCCTCGGTGACCCGGAAGCCCAGGTCCTGCATGAACTTCGTCGCCCGGGGCACGTCCGGGGTGACCTGGTTGAAGTGGTCCAGGCGCACCAGCGCACCCGGCGTGTAGAGGTCGTAGCGCCAGGCGAGCCGCTCGACGTGCGCGACGTCGTAGAAGAACTCGTAGGGGAAGCCGAGCGGGTCGGTGACCCGCACCGAGTCGCCGATCCCCTTCGTGAAGCCGTCCGCCCGGCGCTCGACCCGGCAGCCCAGCTCGGTGTAGAAGGCGACCGCCGCGTCCAGCTCCTGGGGCGAGCGCACCCGGTAGGAGAAGGCCGCCACGGCCGCCACCGGGCCCTGGCGCAGCACCAGGTTGTGGTGGATGAACTCCTCGATGGAGCGCAGGTAGACGCACGCCTCGTCCTCCTCGGTCACGGTGAGCCCGAGGACGTCGACGTAGAACTGGCGCGAGGCGGCCAGGTCGGTGACGACGATCTCCATGTAGGCGCAGCGCAAGATGTCCGGCGGCGGCGCCGACGGCGTGGGGATCGGGTCGTCGGTCTGGATCGGTGCTTCCTGCGAGACGTAGTAGCCCGAGGAGGTGAGGGTCTTGTCGGTGTGCCTGCTCATCGGTCGCCCTTCCCGAAGGTGGGGTTGTGGACCGCGCCCAAGGTGATGTGCACGGCCTGCTGGTCGGTGTAGAAGTCGATCGAGCGGTAGCCGCCCTCGTGGCCGAGACCGGAGGCCTTCACCCCGCCGAACGGCGTGCGCAGGTCGCGCACGTTGTTGGAGTTGAGCCAGACCATCCCGGCCTCGACCGCCTGGGCGACGTTGTGCGCCCGCTTGAGGTCGTTGGTCCAGATGTAGGCGGCCAGGCCGTAGCGCACACCGTTGGCGAGCTCGAGCGCCTCCTCCTCGGTGTCGAAGGGGGTGATGGCCACGACCGGACCGAAGATCTCCTCCTGGAAGATCCGAGCGTCGGGCGGCACGTCGGCGAAGACCGTCGGCGCGACGAAGTTGCCGGTGTCGAAGCCGTCCGGCCGCCCACCCCCGGCGACCAGCCGACCTTCGGTCTTGCCCAGCTCGATGTAGCTCATCACCTTGTCGTAGTGCTCCGGGTGCACGAGGGCACCGACCTCCGTCCGCTCCTCGTGCGGATAGCCCACGACCACCCGCTCCGCCTGCGCGGCATACCGCTCCACGAACTCGTCGTAGACCTCGCGCTGGACCAGGATCCGGCTGCCTGCCGTGCACCGCTCGCCGTTGAGGGAGAAGACGCCGAAGATCGTCGCGTCGATCGCGGCGTCCAGGTCGGCGTCCGCGAAGACGACGGCCGGCGACTTGCCGCCGAGCTCCATCGACAGCCCCTTGAGGTAGGGCGCCGCGTTGCCGAAGATGAGCTCCCCGGTGCTGCTCTCGCCGGTGAAGGAGATGAGCGGGACGTCCGGATGCTTCACCAGCGCGTCACCGGCGTCCTCCCCCAACCCGTTGACCAGGTTGAACACGCCCGGCGGCAGGCCCGCCTCCTCGAAGATGCCGGCCCAGAGGGAGGCGGACAGCGGGGTGAACTCCGCGGGCTTCAGCACGACGGTGTTGCCGGTGGCCAGCGCCGGCCCCAGCTTCCACGACTCGAGCATGAACGGCGTGTTCCACGGCGTGATGAGGCCGGCGACCCCGATCGGCTTGCGGTTGACGTAGTTGACCTGCCGGCCGGGCACCTTGTAGGTGTCGTCCGCCTGGGCGACGATCAGGTCGGCGAAGAAGCGGAAGTTCTCCGCCGCGCGGCGCGCCTGGCCCAGGGCCTGGGTGATCGGCAGGCCGGAGTCGAAGGACTCCAGCTCGGCCAGGCGGGTGTCCCGGGACTCGACGATGTCCGCGATCTTGTGCAGGACCCGGCTGCGCTCGCGCGGCAGCATCCGCGGCCAGGGGCCGTCGGTGAAGGCGCGACGGGCGGCCGCGACGGCCGCGTCGACGTCCGCCTTCTTGCCGGCCGCCGCCCGCAGGTAGGTCTCGTTGGACACGGGGTCGAGCACCTCGAAGGTGTCACCGTCGACGGAGTCGACGAAGCTGCCGTCGATGTAGTGCTGGATCTGCTCCGGCAGGTCGGCCGGCAGGTGACGCCCCTGAGCGGCGGCGGTGTCGGTCATCGGTCAGTCCTCCTGGGTGGGGGTCCGGGTGCGGAGCCAGTCGTCGTACCTGGTCCGCCATTCCTTGTTCATCGGGAAGAGCCCGTGGACCGGATGGCCCTCGGCGACCCGGTCGGCGACCCAGGCGTCCTCCCTCTCCTTGGCGAGGGCCGCGTCGGCCACCTCCTCCGCCAGGCCCGGCGGGATGACCACGACGCCGTCGGCGTCGCCGACAAGGACGTCACCCGGCTGGACGGCGGTGCCCCCGCAGGCGATGGTCAGGTCCACGTCCCAGGGCACGTGCCGTCGGCCCAGCACGGCGGGATGGGCGCCGGAGCTGTAGACCGGGATCCCGACGGCTGCGACGGCGTCGTGGTCACGGACGCCACCGTCGGTGACGATGCCCGCGGCCCCGCCGGCCCGCGCCCGGATCGCCAGGATGTCCCCCAGGGTGCCCGAGCCGGTCTCACCACGCGCCTCGATGACGATGACCTCCCCCTCGGAGACGGCGTCGAAGGCCCGCTTCTGCGCGTTGTAGCCCCCGCCGTGGCTGGCGAACAGGTCCTCCCGGTGCGGGATGAAGCGCAGCGTCCGGGCCAGCCCGACCAGCTTGACCCCCGGGTGCATGGGGCGGACCCCGTCGATGGTCACGTTGTCGAGGCCGCGCTGGCGCAGCTGCTGGGACAGGCCGGCGGTCGGCGCCTCCAGCAGCTTGGCCCGCAGCTGCGGGTCCAGGCCGGTCGAGCCCTGCTGCGGGAGACCGGCCGCCTCGCGCGAGCCCCAGGCCTCGGCCCGCTGGGTGTCATCGACCGAGGGCAGCGAGCCGAGCTCGGCGTCGAAGTCCTGGTCGCCGGCGACGACCGTGGTGACCAGGCGTCCGCTCGTCGGGGTGTCGGGCGACGAGGGGGCGTCGACCTCGACCTCGACCACGTCCCCGGGCTCGATCACCGAGGAGCCGGCGGGGGTCCCGGTGAGGATGACGTCGCCGCGCTCGAGGGTCAGGTGCTGGGCCAGGTCGGCGACGATCTGGGTGAGCGGGAAGATCAGCCCGGCCGTCGTGTCGACCTGCACCAGGTCACCGTTGACCCAGGTCCGCACCCGGAGAGCCTCGGGGTGCACCGCGGCGGCGTCGATGAGCTCGGGGCCGACCGGGGTATACCCGTCACGCCCCTTGGAGCGCACGTTGGAGCCCTTGTCGTTGGCGCGCAGGTCATAGACCCCGAGGTCGTTGGCGGCCGTCACCCAGCCGACGTGCGCCCACGCCTCGTCGGCGGAGACCTGGTGCGCGGGGGTGCCGATGACCAGCGCGATCTCGCCCTCGAAGGCCAGCAGCTCGGTGCCGGCCGGGCGCTCGACGGTGCTGCCCGAAGCGGTGACGGAGCTGGCCGGCTTGAGGAAGTAGGACGGGTGCGCCGGCCGTCGACCGCGCTGGTCGGCGCGTGAGCCGTAGCTGAGGTGGACGGCTATGATCTTGCCGGGTCGGCACGGCAGGCTGGCGAAGCGCGGATCCTTCGCGACCCCCTCCCGGCGCTCAGGGTTCTCGTGAGCCTCGTCGCTCGTCATCATGTCCAGAATCGTATGACGAAGGAGTCATCGCCCGATGCAGTACCACCACCACGGCTACGTCTCCGGCGATCCCCGCGTGCAGGACGCCGCGGGCACCGGCGTCGACCGCCCCGCCGAGCTCCCCGGCCAGACGGACGTGCTCATCGTCGGCTCCGGCCCCGCGGGGATGCTGCTGGCCGCCCAGATGTCCCAGTTCCCGCAAGTGAGCACCCGGATCATCGAGCGGCGCGAGGGACGGCTCGAGCTGGGGCAGGCGGACGGGATCCAGCCGCGCAGCGTCGAGACCTTCCAGGCCTTCGGCTTCGCCGAGCGGATCGTCGCCGAGGCCTACAACATCGCCTACATGAACTTCTGGGGCCCCGACCCCGACAACCCGCAGCACATCGTCCGGACGGCGCGCACCGAGGACTACGGCTTCAAGATCAGTGAGTTCCCGCACCTCATCGTCAACCAGGCCCGGGTCCTGGACTACTTCGCCGAGGCCGCCCGGCGCGGACCGGGTCGGATCGTGCCGGACTACGGCATCGAGTTCCTCGGCCTCACCGTCCACGACGACGGCGACCACCCGGTGGAGGTGCGGGTGCGCCACCTGGGTGGGGAGCGCGCGGGCGAGGAGCGCACGATCCGGGCCAGGTATGTCGCGGGGTGCGACGGGGCACGCAGCCGGGTGCGCGAGGCCATCGGGCGGCGCCACGTGGGGCAGCTCGCCGCGCACGCCTGGGGCGTGATGGACGTCCTGGTCAACACCGACTTCCCCGACTGGCGGACCAAGTGCGCCATCAACGCGGAGGCCGGCAACATCCTGCACATCCCCCGCGAGGGCGGCTACCTGTCCCGGATGTACATCGACCTCGGCGAGTCGCCCGAGGACCCCGACCACGCCATCCGCAGGACGCCGATCGAGGAGATCATCCGCCGGGCCAACGAGATCCTGCACCCCTACTCGATCGACGTGAAGCAGGTCGCCTGGCACAGCGTCTACGAGGTCGGCCACCGGGTCACCGACAAGTTCGACGACGTGCCCGAGGGTGAGCACCACGCGCCCCGGGTCTTCCTCACCGGCGACGCCTGCCACACGCACAGCGCCAAGGCGGGACAGGGGATGAACGTCTCCATGCAGGACGGCTTCAACCTGGGGTGGAAGCTCGGCCACGTCCTCACCGGTCTCAGCCCCGCCTCGTTGCTGGCGACCTACTCCGCGGAGCGGCAGCCGGTCGCCCAGCAGCTCATCGACTTCGACCGCGAGTGGTCCTCGCTCATGGCGCGCAAGCCGCAGGACATCACCGACCCCTCCGAGCTGGCCACGTTCTACCTCGGCACGGCCGAGTTCCCCTCCGGCTTCATGACCGAGTATGCCGCCTCCGACCTGGTCGCGGACGCGGAGCACCAGGGGCTCGCCGCCGGCTTCCCGCTCGGCAAACGGTTCAAGTCGGTCGAGGTGGTCCGCGTCTGCGACGGCAACGCCGTGCACCTCGGGCACCACGCACGCGCCGACGGACGCTGGCGGATCTACGCCTTCTCGGACGCGCCCCCACCGGGCGAGACCTCCGTGATGGCGGACTGGGCGCGGTGGGTGACCTCCCCCGAGTCCCCCGTCACCCGGTTCACCCCCGCCGGGGCCGACGTCGACGCCGTCTTCGACGTCAAGGCGGTCTACCAGCAGGCCTACGAGGACGTCGACCTCGCCCGGGTGCCGGACGTCTTCCTCCCGCGCACCGGACCGCTGGGGCTCACCGACTGGGAGAAGGTCTTCGCCGCCGCGCCGAACACGTGGACCGACGTCGACATCTTCGACGAGCGCGAGCTGTCCCGCGACGGCGTCGTCGTGGTGGTCCGCCCGGACCAGTACGTGTCGGCGATCTTTCCGCTCACCGCCACCGAGGAGCTCGCGGCCTGGTTCGGCGGCCTCATGCTCGACCCTGCGTAGAAACGTCCTCGGGGAACAGCCGCGACCGCTCGGCGGCGATCACCTGCCGGGCGAGGTCGCCCTCGCTGAGGTCGAACGCCTCCGGCGCGCTGTGCGCCGTCTCGCTGACCCTGGCGTAGTCCTCGAAGGTGCTGGTCTTGGTGGACAGCAGCTCGACCAGGCGCTCGTCCACGCTGTCCTCGGTGAGCAACCGGTGCACCTGGACCGAGTGCAGCTGACCCATCCGCCGCGCCCGCGCGATCGCCTGCCACTCGGTGGTCGGCTTCAGCTGCGGCTCGCAGATCACCACGACCGAGGCGGCCTGGATGTTCAGCCCTACGCCGACCGCCTGGATCTGCGCGACCAGCGCGGCCCCGCCCGGCGCGGTCGAGAAGTCGTCGACCGTGGCCTGCCGCTCCACCGGCGGCACCGAGCCGGTCAACGGCCCGAAGACCCGCCCCGGGAGCGACGCGGCCACCTGGTCCAGGACGTCGCGGAAGTAGGAGAAGACGAGCACCCGCCGGCCGTTCGCCTCGGCCTCCGCCACGATCTCGACCAGGTGCGCCATCTTGGCCGACGCCATACCCGCCTCGAACGCGGCACGGCGCATCGCCATGAAGTTGCCGGACGCCACCGCGTCCCGGTAGGCCTGCTGGTCCGCCGCGGTGAGCTCGAGCCACTCCTCGACCTCGACCAGCTCAGGCAGCTCGAGCAGGACGTCCTCGGTGTTGCGGCGCAGGTAGACCGGGGCCACGCGGCGGCGGAACTCCAGCGGCGAGTCACCCATACCCTGCAGCAGCTCGGGCTGCAGGTAGTCGATGAGGGTGGTGAAGTCGCCCACCGTGTTCTCCAGCGGGGTGCCCGTGAGCAGCATGACGTGCTGGGTCCGGCGGACGAGCGCCTCGACCCGCCGGGACCGCTGGGCCGCGGGGTTCTTGACGTAGTGGGCCTCGTCGACGACCAGGCTGTCGATCTCGAAGCCGTCCAGCCCGTCCCACACCGAGCCCAGCGTGCCGTAGGTCGTCACCGCCACTCCCCCGTGCGCCCGCCAGCGCGACAGCTCACCGTCGCGCCGCTCGCCATGGAGCCGCCGGGGCTCCAGGTCGGTCTTGCCGTCGATCTCGCGCACCCAGTTGCTCAGGACGGCGGCCGGGCACACGACGAGGAACCAGCGCGCCCCCTCGCTCGCCCGGTGCGCCAGCACGGCCAGCGCCTCGATCGTCTTGCCCAGGCCCATCTCGTCGCCGATCACCACCTTGCGCTGCACCAGCGCGAACCGCGCGGCGAAGCTCTGGTAGCCCCGCAGCGAGACGTGCAGCCGGGTGTCGTCGAGGTGCTGCTCCCGGACGGCCTGCACCACGTCGTCCGGAACGTCGCCGTAGGTGCCGGTCTCCTCGATCAGCCCGAGCTCGGAGAGCAGGGCAAAAGAGTGGGCCGGGCGCGCGGCGAAGTCCGGCCAAGGATCTGCGGTGGCGGCCCGCTCGACCGCGTCGCCCAGCTGGGTGGCGTGCTCCAGGACCGCGTCCACGACCTCGCGCAGCTCGCCGGTGCCGGTGTCGCCGAGCACCGCGAGGTGGGTGGTGCCCGTCGTCAGGCTCGCGGCGAGCGGCGACAGCGCCTGCGCCTGCGCGACGACGTCGGTCGCCTTGGCGGCCTGCCGCAGCACCTCCCAGGTATGCAGTCGGCGCAGCAGGTCGGTGGCCTCGGGACTGCGATCGTCGGGGTCGAGACGCAGCGGGGTGTCCTCCAGCGCGAGCGAGCGCAACGTCTGCGCGGCACCGCGCATCCGGGCGGCGGTGACGGCGCCCACACCGGGGACGTCGGCCAGGTCCCCACCGCGGTCGAGCACCTGCTGGACGCTGCGCACCCCTGCCTCCTGGAGCGCGGAGATGCGCAGCCGCTCGCCGGTGGCCTCCCTGAGGCGGTCCACCGGCATCTGCTCCAGGAGCCGGCCCACCGCCGCCTCACGGACCTGCTCCCCGGCCCGGAACGCGGCCTCCCGGGCCAGCTCGGCGTCGGTGATGACCGACGCCAGCGGCGGCACCCGGTCAGAGAGGTGGCGCATCGCCCCGAGCGGCAGCACGGCGTGCTGCCGGCTCCGCGGTGCGAGCGCCTCCCGGAGCCCGACTCCCTCGTGCAGGGCGGAGGTGCGCGGGAGCGGCAGGCCGGGCTCGCGCGTCTGGGCGTCGAGGCGGCGGAGCCAGGACACCGAACCCGCCGACCCCCACCGCGCGTGACCCTCGAGCAGCCGACCGGCCGCCCGTCCGGCCTCCTGGCGCCGCCCGCCGAAGGTGAGGAACCGTCGCAGGCCGAGCAGCCCCGCGGCCGCGTCCGCCTGGCCGGGCACGTCCTCGGCCAGCGTCCGGAGCAGACCCTCGCCGGTCGGGTCGACGGGGTGCAGGGCAGACCAGGCCGCCAGCTGCCCCACCAGCTGGTCGTCGCCGGTCCCGAGCGGCAGCACCGCCCACGACCCGGTCGCCGGCAGACGAACGGTCACCAGCCGCCCGCGCAGGGTGTCGAGGGCCTGCTCGGCGGCGCGGCGGGTGGTGGCGCGGTGCGTGAGCACCCGGCCGGCGACGGGCGACCAGCGCCGTCCCGCCTCGATCACGGACCGCAACCGGTCCCGCTCGCGCCTGTCCATCGTGAGGAGGGTAGAGCACCCAGGGACGCCACTATGGGCCTCGTCGTCATGCGCTATCCATACTTAGGGTAGCCTCACCACATGACCTCGACGGCTCCCACGAGGACGACCCTGGCCCGAGCGTGCCCGCACCGTCATCGGCACCTGCAGCCCGCTGCGCGTCGGCGTCCTGGGCGAGATGGCCCCGCTGGACCGGCACCTCGTCGAGACCGACGGCAGCATCCTCGGCCGCGCCGCCGTGCTGGCCGGGCCGTGCGTCGAGCGTGCCGCACGGGGGGACCGATCACCGCTGCTCCAGGTGCTGGCGACCGACATCACCCCGGTGCCCCAGCCCGACCGGCAACGCCGCACCCTGGAGCTGAGCGGGCACGTGAGGATCGTGCCCGAGGGAGTCCCCGATAGGTACCGCGAGATCCTGCGGGCCGCGCCCGACGAGGACATCGCCGTGCCGGAGCGCATCCCCGTGCGGGTCGCGCTGCACCCGGTCCGCCCAGGCCGAGGCGAGGTCACGATGCCCCGGCGGGAGCGTGCTCGGCACAGCGTCGGGATAGTGCTGCAGCCACGGTCGTGTCGTCATCGTCACCTCCGTCGACCGAGCGATCGCTCGGTCGGCGGTGCTAGCGTAGCACCTGCACCCCGCGCGCGGCTGGCACCACCCACCTCGCGCGGGGTGCCTGACCACCGACGAGGACGAGGGATCTGTGTGAGCGCCCAGGACTGGCGGACCCACGACACGGACGAGCTGCCCACCATCCTGGCCGCGGCCCTGGAGTGCTTCGTGGAGCAGGGCTACCACGGCACGTCGATCCGCGAGGTCGCGTCCCGCGCCGGCCTGTCGGTGCCAGGGGTCTACCACCACTACCCCTCGAAGCAGGCCATCCTGGTCGCGATCATGGAGCACGCCATGGCGGATCTGTGGTGGCGCAGCGAGGCAGCCGCCGCGGAGGCCGCCGACGACCCCTGGTCGCAGCTGCGCGCCCAGGTCGAGTGCCTGGTGCTGTTCCACTCCCGCAAGCAGGATCTGGCCTTCATCGCCTGGAGCGAGATCCGCAGCCTCTCGCCCGAGCACCGCGTCGAGCACATCTCCCGGCGCGACCGCCAGCAGCGGGTCCTGGATCGGATCGTCGAGCAGGGTGTCGCCGACGGGGTGCTGCAGAGTCGCCGGCCCCGTGAGGCGAGCCGGGCGGTGACCACGATGTGCACGGCCGTCGCGCAGTGGTACCGCACCGGCGGACCCCTCTCGCCGGACGAGCTGGCCCTGGAGTACGTCGCGCTGGTCGCGGCGATGCTCGGTCGTCCAGATCCCGGCTGACCCCCGAGGTCGCACCGCGCCTGGGCATGCCGGACGCCCCGGCGGTTTGTGGCCGGGGTGCGGGGCGTCACGGTCGCAGTCTCCACCGGACGCCGTGGGCGTCCACGTCGGCCGACGGCTCGTGCTGGTGCACCCAGGTGTGGTGCCTCGGGCAGAGCAGGGCGTAGTTGCCCAGGTCCGATCGCCCGCCGTGGGCCCAGTGCACGACGTGATGGGCGTCGCACCACGTCGCGGGCACGCTGCACCCCGGGAAGGTGCACCCGTCGTCGCGGTGCGCCAGCGCCACCCGCTGCCCCGGGGTCACCAACCGACGGGCGCGGCCCAGGTCCAGGATCTCGCCGCGGCTGCCTAGCACGGCCGGGATCAGATCCGCCTCGCAGGCCAGCCGCCGCACCTCCTCGGCCGACAGCGCACCCCCGTGCACCGTCCGCCCTGCATCCGCACCGCTGCCGACTCCGGCGAGCTCCTCCCGCAGCGCGTCCAGGGTCACGGTCACCATCACCTGCGCCTTCGGCGTCGTCGGCTGCCCCCGGGTCCCGGCAACACCGCGGCGCAGCACCGTCATGAAGGCGTCGTACCGCCGCTGGCCGGCGGTGCGCGAGTCCACCTCGCCGGTCGCCTCCTGCTCCTCCCGGCTCGCCGGCGCGGCCAGCGGAGACATCAGCACCGCCCTGATCGTCTCGCAGTCCGCGTCATCCCCGACGGTCAGCACGAAGCGGCGCACCGACCCATCCCCCAGCGAGGTCTCGTGCAGGTCCCGCAGCCCGTGCATGGCTCGCGCTCGCTCGTCCTGCTCCCGCCGGGAGGTGCACGCCGCCACCAGCCGGCGGCACACCCGGTCCAGGTCCTTCTCGGTGAACCTCTCCTGGGCCGCGGCCCCGGCCAGCAGCGTGACCGCCGAGGCATACTCCTCGCGCTCGACCCCGCCACGCACCCGCTCCAACGCCCGCACCACCCGCGCCGCCCGCGCCAGCGGCACCCTCCCGTCCTCCACCGCCTCCACCAGCGCACGGTGCACCGGGTCCTGCCCCGCCCGCGCCACCACCGCGACCTCCGTCGCATCCCGCACCGACAACCCCGGGCACAGCAACCGCACCCAGTCCGGGACCGAGAAGCCCGCCTCCACGTGCAACCCCCGACCCACACCCTCACGCACCAGGGCCACCAGCGACGCCCTGGACGAGGCGATCACCTCACCCAGCCGCTCCACCCGCGACACCAGCTCGGCCTGCTGCACCCACCCCAGATCCCCACCGGGCGCACCACCCGACGGATCGCTCGAGCCCCCGAAGGCCCCCGTCCTCCCCTTCATGCGAACAACTGTACGACCACCCTCCGACAGACCCCTTGACCTGCACAGACAGCGCAGATCAGGCCCCGCCGGCGCCCAGCTGCCGCGCGAGGTCGCCGAGGCCCGTCGCCGTCACGTCGGGTGCCGCCATGTGATCGGGATACCGACCACCGGCCCGGTCGATCCATGCCGTCGCCACCCCGGCCGCCCGCGCCCCGTGCAGGTCCCACGGATGGACCGCGACGAGCATCGCCTCGGACGCCGGCACCCCGCAGACCTCCAGCGCGTAGGCATAGGCCTCCGGCGCAGGCTTCCAGCGCGGCGCCTGCTCCACCGAGAGCAGACGCTCGAAGCAGTCCAGCACCCCGGCCCGGTCGAGCAGCCCGCGCGCCACGTCGGCCGAGCCGTTGCTCAGCGTCACCAGCCTGACACCGGCGGCACCGAGCGCGCGCACGCCGTCGACGACGTCAGGGTGGACGTCGAGCTGACCGAAGCCGGACAGCACGTGCTCCACCGCGTCGTCGAGCTCGCCCCGGCCCACGTGCTCCGTGAGCTGCGACCCCAGCACGCCGCGGGCGACCTGGGCGAAAGCAGGGTTCTCGCCCGTCACCGTCAGCGCGAAGCCGTCCCGGAGCAGCGAGGCGAACCAGGTCGCCGCGAGAGACGTCGGCGCACCGACGTCGGCGAAGCGCCCGGCCATCGGCGCCATGTCGGACAGCGTCTCGTTGACGTCGAAGAGCAGGACGGAGGGCGAGGGGGTCATCGGTCCATCATCGGCCACGCGGCGGGCCGGGGAAAGGGCTGTCAGTCCCGCGGACCGCGGAGCAGCCGGGCCTTGGCCGCGGCGAACTCGCCGTCGGTGAGTGCCCCGCGCCGGTGCAGGTCGGCGAGCGACTCCAGCTCCGCGACGAGCGGGTGCCGCCCGCCCGAAGGACCCACGGGGGCGTCCTCCGGCGGGGGCTCGGCACCTGGCCGCCCGAGCGTCGGGATCACTGGGAGCCGCGGTCCGCCACCCCGGGCCCACACCTCGTCGAGCCCCAGGAAGGTCTCCGGGCCGTAGTCGAGGGTGCCGAGGTTCACCGCGTCGGCGTCCGTGACGGCGGTGACCCGACCCATGCTGAAGGTCTTGACCCGCTCGACGTGCAGCTCGGTGACCTCGCTCCGCGGCACGTCGTCGACGACGGGGAGCCCGGCGCTGGGGTCCCCCAGGGTCAGCAGCCGACGGTCGGTGATGACGAGCAGGCTGATGCTGCGGCGGATGCGCCAGCTCACGAAGAGCCCCTCCACCTGCTCACCCGGCTGCAGCGTGACCGCGAGCGAGCGACGCAGCGCGCGCAACGTCCGTCTGCCGACCTTCTTGTCGCGGTATGCCGTGTCCTCGCCGGGCAGTGGCGCGGGCACGCTCACGGCGTCCTCCCCCGGCCGCCGCGACCCGTCGCGCCGCGCATCAGGAGCGGAGCACCTTCTCCATCGGTCGGCCCTTGGCGAGCTCGTCGACCAGCTTGTCGAGGTAGCGGATCTGCCGCATCAACGGGTCCTCCACCTCCTGCACCTTCACCCCGCATACCGATCCGGTGATCTGGTCGACGTGGTCGTTGAGGTCGGCGGCGGCGAAGAACTCCTCGAACGTCGTCCCGTCGTCCAGGTGCCGGGTGAGCGCGGCGTCGTCGAACCCGGTCAGCCACTCGATGACCTCGCGCACCTCACCCTCGGTGCGACCCTTGCGCTCCGCCTTGGTGACGTAGTGCGGGTAGACCGACGCGACGCTGGTGGTGAAGATGCGGCTCATGGCCCGATCGTAGTCAGTGCCGGGTGCCGTCCGCCTCGTCCTCGGCCGAGGGGTCCCCGGCAGACGAGTCCTCGGCGGAGGCGTCGTCGGGGCCCGTGTCGTTGGTGTCGGGGGTCTCCGGCACGGCGTCGGCCCCGCCGTGGGCGGTCTCGCTGTTGAGCGCGCCGGACCCGCCCTCGGAGACGGTGCCGTCGTTGCTGTCGGTCATCCCCCCAATGTAGGCGACGGCCATCGGCTCGGCGCGGCACGACGTCGCCGCGAGGCCTAGCCGCGTCTGCGCCCCGCGGTGTAGCCTCCTCGCCATCCCCGTGACTCGACCCGGGCCCGTGAGCCCGGGGCGCGAAAGGCTCGACATGGCCAAGCAGGCGTCCATCGGTGAGTGGTACTGCCCCGGATGCGGTGGGTCGGGCAGACCCGTCGGCGACACCCACGAGCAGTGGTGCATGGTCTGCGGCGGACGCGGCACGGTGAACTGGGACCCCGACAAGCAGCAATCCGGCGAGATCAACCCGCTCGACATCGCCACGGACGGCCGGCTCTGGGCCATCGGCGTGCGCAACATGGCTGCGGCAGCCGTCCTCCTGGTGATCGTCGGGGGTCTGGGACTGGCCGTGATGATCACCTCCACCTGGCTGCAGGTGGGCTCCGGGCCGCTGCGCGGTCTCGCCGAGATCCTGCCGGAGTCCCTGGTCGCGCGGACGCCCGAGGGTCAGGGCCGCCCCTGGGTGGTGGGCCTGCTGGTCTTCGCGCCGTTCCTGGTGGCCGCGGTCGTCGCGACCGTCGCCGCGCGTCGGGAGGCACGGACGGGGCGGGGTATGCAGACGCTCGCCTGGACCCTCGGCCGCGCCACCGCCGTCGTGATCGGTCTGGCGACGGCGGTCACCCTCGCCGCGATCGCGACCGGGGCGGACCTCACACCGCCGGGGGACGCCGACAGCTACGTCGGGGTCGGGTCCGGCGTGCCGGAAGGATTCGCCGGGCCGGTGCTGCGCACCGACACCTGGTGGGCCTTCGCGGTGGTCGCCGGCGTGGTCGTGGTGTGGGCGTGGTGGAGCCAGTGGCGGCTGGGGCGCCGTGCGAGGCGTGCCGGCCTCGCGGCAGGGACCGAGGCACCATGACACGATGCCCGACATGTTCGTCGGCATCGACCTGGCCTGGAACGACCGGGCACGGACCGGACTCGCCGCCGTGGACGCCGACGGCCGGCTCGTGGGCTCGGCGACCTTCCGCTCGGACGAGGAGATCGACGCCTGGCTGCGGGCATACCCCGGCCCTGAGGTCGTCGCGGTCGACGCGCCGCTGATCGTCACCAACCCGACCGGCCAGCGACCGTGCGAGCGGCTGGTCACCTCCGCCTACGGCCGCTACGACGCCGGTTGTCACGCCAGCAACACCAGCAAGGCCTACATGGACCCGCCCAGGGCGGCGCGGCTCGCCGGACGGCACGGCTGGGTCACCGACCCCTCCGCGTCAGGGCCAGGGGTGTGCCTGGAGGTCTACCCGCACCCGGCGATGGTGGGGCTCTTCGGGCTCGGTCGGATCCTGCCCTACAAGGGCAAGCGGGGGCGCAGCGTCGAGGCTCGCCGCACCGCCACGGTGGATCTGCTGGACCGGATCGACGGGCTGAGCGATCTCGACGTGAGCGGGAGCGACCGGTGGCGCGAGATCAGGTATGCCGTCGAGCACGCCTCCCGGCCGATGCACCTGGAGCACGTCGAGGACGAGATCGACGCCGTCTTCTGCGCCCACCTCGCGTGGCTGTGGCGGCACTCCCCCGGCGCGCTGCGGGTGTACGGCGACGTCGGGACCGGCTACATCGTCGCCCCGCCAGCACCGACGCACGAGACGACGCCACGGGCTGCGCACTCGGGGGAGATCCGGCGGAAGGCGAGCTCGCCGACCTGCTCGGCGTAGCCGACCGTGACCTGGTAGGTGAGCAGCAGCGCTGACGCGGCGCCGATGACGATGGCGACGGCGATCTCCGGGGTGGTCAGGAGGTGGTGCATGTTCTGCTCGGGCGGGCTGTGTGAGCACCACCCTGCACATCCGCTCGGTCGACGCATCGCTGGCGCCCAGAATTCGCCCTCTCGAATCGTCGCCATGGCAGACAAAGGCACAGTCGAATTCCGGCAGGCGCAGGGTCAGCAGGAGTTCGACCTCTCGAATGTTCGCCATGGCGACGATTCGAGAGGTCGAATTCGGGTCGGAGGTGACGTCGGTGTCCAGGTCGACTCCCCCCAACCGACACGTCGCCCGCACCAGCTCCAGGATCACTACTGTGGTGAGGTCCGCGCCCCTCGAGAACGGAGCCCCCATGGCACGACACGACGTGCTCATCGTCGGTGGCGGCAACGCCGGGATCTCCTTGGCTGCGCGCCTGCGACGCCTCGGGGCACGGGACGTGGCCGTGGTCTCACCCGACCGCCCGCACCTGTTCCGCCCGACGCTGAACTACGTCGCCGGCGGACAGGCCACCATGAGCGAGCTGACGCGCAGCGCCGCCTCGGTGGTCCCCCGCGGGTGCACCTGGGTCGACGACCGCGCCGTCGCCGTGCACACCCACGAGAGGGAGCTGGAGCTCGCCGGAGGTGCACGGGTCGGCTACCGCGACCTGGTCCTGGCGCCCGGCCTGGAGGAGGACCTCGACGCGGTCACCGGCCTGGCCGAGGCGATGGAGGCGGGGTGGGCGCGTTCGGCCCACGTGCACACCCAGGCGTCCGCCGTGTGGGAGGCGGTCGACGGTATGTCGCGTGGCCGGGTCGTCTTCACCCTGCCTCCCGAGCCCTCACCGTGCGGTGGCACGGCGCTCAAGCCGCTGTTCCTCGCCGCGGACCTGTGGCAGCAGCGTGGGGTGCTCACCCACATCGACGTCCACCTCGTCACGCCCTACGCCGACGTGCTCGGCCTCCCCTTCGTCGACCACCGTCTGCGCGCGCAGCTGCAGCGTCTGGGCGTCACCGTCCACCACGGGGCGAGGGTGACGGCGGTGGACCACGGGGCGCGCACCGTCACCCTGGGCGGTGCGACCGAGACCACCGTCCTCGACCAGGTGGACCACGCCTTCGTGGTCCCGCCCTACCGCGGGCCCGGGTGGCTGGGTCCCCTCTCGGCGGACGACGGCACCGGCCAGGTGGACGTCGACCCCGGCACCATGGCGCACAAGGACGTCGCGGGAGTCTGGAGCCTCGGTGACGTCGCGGCGCTGGGCACCCGCCCCTCCGGCGGTGCGCTCCGGCGACAGGTCGAGGTGCTCGCCGACAACATCCGGCGCTCACGGCTCGGGGAGCCGCTGCGCGCCTACGACGGCTACACCATCATCCCGGTGACCGTCGACCGTCGACGGCTGCTGCTCGCCGAGTTCGACCGCAACGGCAGCCAGGCCCCGACGACGAGCCTGGTCGACCTGGCCGTGCCACGACGGGCGCTCTGGCTCTTCGACCGCTATCTCGAGCCGCAGATCTACTTCCGGGCGCTGCTCAGGGGGCGCCTCGTGCCCTGACCGGCACCATGCCCGCACCGCCCGGGACGCGTGCCGCCGGCCCCACCTGACGCGTCGGCGTGCGCCCCTCGCCGCCAGGCTCGACGATGTGGGGATGGACGAGACCCACACCACGCCCGCGCTCGTGCGGTGGACCCAGCGCCTGGAGGAGACCGAGGCACTGGACGGACCGGTCAGTGCGATCGAGCCCACCATCACCTCCGTCTTCGGCTCCGGAACGCGCGGCGCGCTCCTGCGCGGCGAGCAGCTCGGTCACGCGCTGCACCCCGTGCTCACCGACCTCACCCTGGGGTCGTGGACCTCGGCGACGGTGCTCGACCTGGTCGGTGGCCCCGACTCCGCGGCGGCCGCACGCCGGCTCGTCGGCCTGGGCCTGCTCACCGCCGGCCCGACGGCGTGGTCCGGGTGGGCAGAGTGGGCCGAGACCGGCCCGCGGGACAAGCGCGTCGGCCTGGTCCATGCGATCAGCAACGGCGTCGCGGCCGGTGCCTACGCCGCATCCTGGATCGCCCGCCGCCAGGGCCACCACCGCCTCGGCGCGGTGCTCGCGCTCGGCGGTGCCGGCGCCTCCGGCGTCGGGGCATACCTCGGCGGGCACCTCGCCATCGCGCGGGACGTGGGCAGCCGCGACCCGGCCTTCGGCACGGACGCCCGGGTGGGGACCCTGGAGGCGTAACCGGGGACGATCCCGACCCGCCCGTATGTCGTGAGGGTGCTGCGAGGGAGACTCGCAGCAGGACGGACGGCACACCCCGCGGCCACCGTCACGGACGACAGGAGCACCATGCCCACCCACGACCTTCCGGACGAGGCCCGCGCGATCGCGTCCTTCGGCGTCCGCGCCGAGGATCCCGCCGAGCGACCCGGGCACCGGCCCCCGACCGTCCCCGGCACGAGCACCCACCCCACCGACACCCCGGAGCCGACGACCAACGTCGGCACCGACCGGATGCGGGTCATCGGTGACGGCTTCACCTTCATCACGGCGTGGACCCTCCGAGCGATCGTCGTCGCGGGCGGCCTGTGGCTGCTGTGGTGGGTGCTGGACCGCGTCTGGTTCGGCGTGCTGCCCATCCTGCTCGCGCTCATCGTGGCGACCCTGCTGTCCCCGGTGGTCGCCCTCGGCCGACGCTGGGGGCTGCACGGCACCCTGGCGACCATCCTCACGCTGCTGCTCTCCCTGGGGCTGGTGGTGGGGGTCTTCGCGGCGCTCGCCCCCTCGATCACGTCCCAGTCGCGGGAGATCTTCGAGCAGGCCTCCGGCGGGGTGGACGAGGTCCGCGAGTGGATCGGCGGGCCCCCGCTCAACCTCGACAACGCCCAGATCGACGAATACCTGGGCACCGCCATCTCCTGGCTGCAGGAGCGCAGCAGCGTCGCGGCCGGTGCGGTCGCCTCCGGCCTGGGCGCCGTCGGATCTGCCCTGGTGACCCTGGGTCTCATGGTCGTCCTGCTGTTCTTCTTCCTCAAGGACGGGCCACGCTTCCTCCCGTGGCTGCGGCGCACCACCGGACGCACCGTGGGACGCCACCTCACCGAGGCCCTGACCCGGATGTGGACCACCCTCGGCGGCTTCATCCGCACCCAGGCGATCGTCAGCGCGGTGGACGCCGTGCTCATCGGCATCGGCCTGCTCGTCCTGCAGGTCCCGCTCGCCCTGACCCTGGCGGTCCTCACCTTCTTCGGCGGCTTCATCCCCATCGTCGGCGCGGTCGTCGCCGGTGGCCTGGCGGTCCTGGTGGCGCTGGTCACCCAGGGCTTCACCACCGCCCTGTGGGTCCTGGCCATCGTCCTCGCCGTCCAGCAGATCGAGGGCAACGTGCTGCAGCCCGCCCTGCAGGGCCGCAGCATGCAGATGCACCCGGGCATCGTGCTCCTCGCCGTCGCCGGGGGCAGCACCCTCTTCGGCATCATCGGCGCCTTCCTCGCCGTCCCGTTCGCCGCCACCTTCGTCGTGCTGCTGCGCTACCTCAGCGAGCTGGTGGACCTGCGCAGCGGGGACGTCGAGGTGCAGGACATCGCCTTCGCCACGCCCGAGGGACGGGTGGCCGGGGCACGGACCCAGCACGCCGGCGAGGACGAGCGGGCGGCGCGGGCCACGGCCACGCCCTCCGAGGGCAGGCAGCCGCAGGCCCGGACCGGCTTCCTCGCCTGGCTCTGCGGTCGCCACTGAGCAGGCGGCGGTGTCCCGCCCGGCCCGTCCGACGGGCCGTCCGCCTCACTCCTCGTAGGCCGCGGCACCCCCGAAGACCCCGCGGATCCGCGCCATGTCGAACTTCTCGCTCCGGTCGAAGCCGTAGATGCCATTCTTCTCCTGGAAGACGTCGGTGAGCTGGGTGTAGCAGTAGCCGAACATCATCGGGTCCCGGTCGAGCACCCGGGTCAGCCCCTCGGCACGGGCGTAGAACTCCTCCTCGTCCCGCACCCGGTCGCCGTAGCCCCACGACTCGCCCGCGTCGTGAGCGGCGTCGGCTTCGGAGCGCTGCGCCTCCGGCACCCACCAGATCCCGCCGTACTCGCTGCAGAAGTAGGGCTGGCCGGCATACGGCAGCGAGTAGCCCGGCGCCCCGTCGACGCAGGCGCCGGTGTTGGACCCGGTGTTCTCGTGCGGTCTGCCGTCCGCGAGCCCGGCCATGTGGGCGGCGAACCGCTCCGGGTCCTGGGTGTAGTCGTGGCTGTCCCACACGTCGGTCGTCGGCACCCGGTGGCTGTAGCCCGAGGCGTCGATGACCGGCCGCGTCCGGTCGATGCCCTTGGTCGCCCAGTACATCGCGAGGGTCACGTCGTCGAGCACCGTGAACCGGTCGTGCAGGAACTGGTGCGTCTCGTTGAGGGGGCACCAGCCGACGATCGCCGGGTGCGAGTAGTCGCGCTCGACCGCCTCGACCCACTGCGCGACGAAGGTCGGTCCCGGCTTCTGGTTCTGCCCGGCGGCGCCCTGCCCCGAGACGCCCCAGTCGGGGAACTCGCCCCACACCAGGTAGCCCAGCCGGTCGCAGTGGTGCAGGAAGCGCTCCTCGGCGATCTTCTGGTGGATCCGGGCGCCGTTGAACCCGGCCGCCAGGCCCAGCTCGATGTCCGCCACCAGGGCGGCCTCGCTCGGCGCGGTCATCAGCGACTGCGGCCAGTAGCCCTGGTCCAGCACCAGCCGCTGGAAGACCGGCTCCCCGTTGAGCAGGATCCGGTGCCCGTCGATCGCGATGGTGCGCAGGCCGGCATACGACTCCAGGGTGTCCAGCGTCGTGCCTGCCTCGTCCAGCAGCTCCAGCCGCAGGTCGTAGAGGTGCGGGTCACCCGGCCCCCACCAGCGCTGCCGGTCCTGCGGCACCTCCAGCCGCACCCGTGGCACCAGCTGCCGTCCGACGGCGCACTCGGTGACGGTGATCTCGCCCCGGTCGTCGCCGAGGGTGGCGCGCACCCGCTGACCCGGTATGCCGTGGCGCACCGGGATCTCCACGTCGAAGGCACCGGCGGCGTCCGGGGTGATCCGCGCCCGGTCGAGGTAGGCCCGGGGCACCGACTCCAGCCACACGGGTTGCCAGATGCCGGTGGTCCGGGGGTACTGCGCGTGGGTGCCGTGGAACCAGGTCGCCTGCTTGCCCCGCGGCAGCAGCTCGTGCCGCGGGTCACGGGCGCGCACGACGAGCGTCACCGCCGGTCGCCCGGCCACGGCATCGGTCAGGTCCAGCGAGAAGCTGGTGTGCCCGCCGCGGTGCCGCCCCACCTCGACGCCGTCGACCCAGACCGTCGCGTCGTGGTCGATCGCCTGGCAGTGCAGCAGCACCCGGTCCTCCTCCGGCCAGTCCGGGGGCAGCTCGACGCGGCGGCGGTACCACACCGCCTCGTGGAAGTCCGGGTCGCCGATCCCGGACAGCTCCGACTCGGGTGCGAAGGGCACCACGATCGACCCGGACAGCTCGGCCTGCACCAGGCCCCGCTCGAGCCCCGAGTCACCCGGGTCCCGCTCGAAGCCCCACGCCCCGTTGAGACTGAGCCACCGCCCGTCCGGCCGCACGAACTGGGGGCGGGGATGCTCCGGCCTGGGAATCTCCTCGGTCAGACCGCCGTCCACGCTCACTCCCCCGCCTCCGGCGCCACCGGGTGGTCCACCGTCGGCTGCTCCACCTCGACGCCGCCGTCCTCGGTGAAGTCGACCCGGGAGAGCCACATCTGCCGCCCGGTCACCTCGTCGCCGACCGCCCCGGGAACCCAGGCGTGGTAGACCATCCAGAGCTGCCCACCGACCTCGATCAGCGAGTTGTGCCCCGGCCCGGCGGCGACGTCATTGGTCACCAGCACCGGCTCCTCGTCCTTGACGAAGGGTCCGGTCGGGCTGTCCGAGGTCGCGTGCCCCACGGCATACCGGTCGGTCCAGAAGCCGTTGCCGGAGTAGAACAGGTGGAACACCCCGTCGCGCTCCCACATCGAGGGACCCTCGACCAGCATGTCCTCCCACGGCAGGTCCTGCTGCAGCACGTCCACGGTCTCCCCCTCGACGCTCAGGCCGTCCTCGGACAGCCTCGCGGCCCGCAGGAAGGTGTCGACCCCGATGTGGTTGCCGTCGTTCTTCCAGTAGAGCCAGGCGGTGCCGTCCGCGGCGACGAAGGGGCTGGTGTCGATCGACCCGCCCTCGTCGATCTCGCACAGCAGCGGCTCGCTCGACTCGTCGACGTAGGGACCCTCCGGCGTGTCGGCGACCGCGACCGAGATGCACTGGCGGTCCTCGCCGGCGAGCGCGGTCGTGTAGTACATCCGGTAGGTCCCGTCGGACCAGGCGATCGTCTCCGGTGCCCAGACCTTGCCCGGCGTCGACCAGCCCGGCAGCTGCGGGAGGGCGTCGCTGCCCTGCTGCCAGGTCACCATGTCCTCGCTGGTCGCGGTCTGCACGTTCATCGCGTTGCCGTTCGTCGCGAACGCGAGGTAGCCGCCCTGCCCATCGGTCAGGATGTGCGGGTCGGGGAAGTTGGTGGGGTAGACCGGGTTGGTGAACCCGGAGGTGGAGCTCACGGCGGCGTCCTCGCTCTCGGTGGTGGGTGACTGGCTCGCGGTGCCTACCTCGCCCCCGCCGGCGCACCCGGCGAGGGCGAGGAGGATCAGGGGTATGCCGACCGCCCGGCGACCGGTCACGGCGCGGTCTCGTAGACGGTGACCTCGTGGAAGCGCGCCTCGGTCGGCGGCTCGGCGCCGCCACCGGCATACAGTCCGAGCCGCGGCTCGGCGTCGGCGGGGAAGGTCCAGGCCGCACCCCAGACCCAGGACTCGCCGTCGCGGCTGATGCCAGCACGGTAGACGTGCTCTCCCTCCTCGTTCGTCGAGTGCGCGATCCGCATCGACATCGTCGGTGCGGGGGCGCCGATGATCGCCCCGCCGTAGATCGTCCGCTCGTCGGCCGGGTCGGTGCTGGCGGCCAGCTCGCGGCCGTACTCGACGGTCCGGGTCGGCCAGATCGCGACCGTCCCCAGCCGGGCGAAGTCGTCGTCGCTCTCGTGCACCACGAGGCCGGCCTGCTGGTAGTTGCGGACCGTCGTCTCACCCAGGTCGAGGGTCAGCTCGGTCTCGGCGATCCACTCCCCCGCGGGCATGTCGCGCAGCAGCAACGCCCCGGTGTTCGCCTCGCCCACGAGGTCGACCGAGCGCAGCGGCCAGACCAGGTCGCCCTCGCTGACCTGCACGTCCTGCTGCGGGCGGACCCACGACCACGAGTCGTCCACCGTCCCGTCGAAGGTGTCGGTGAAGAGCACCTCGCCCGGCTCCGGCACGGGCGCCGCGTCGGTGACCGGCTCGGCCGGGCGCTGGAGCCCGACGTTGTCCACGCGCGCCCCCTCGCCGGTCAGCTCCACCGGCGCGGCGGCCAGGGAGAACCCCGGGAAGGTGCTGCCCGCCACGGCCATCGGGTCGCCGAGGTCGTCGGCGGAGACCTGCGCGGTCACCGTGCGGCGGCCCGCCTCGACGACGAGGGTGCGCCAGCCGGCGCCACGCGGGAGGCTGCTCACCTGCTCACCCTTGGGCTTCCCGCGCCCCATGAGGACGGCCGTCCGCAGCTCCCCCGCGGAGCCGTCGTAGGTGACGCGGACCCTCTTGGGGTGCTCGCCCAGGACCACCGTGACGGTGTCCTCGGCCCGCACGTCCAGACGGAGGCGGGCGGCGTCGCGGGGCGCGTCCGTGGCGCTCCTCGTCGTGCCGTCGACCACGCCGATCGCACCCCCCTGCGCGTCCGAGCCGGCCGCCAGCCCGGGGAACGCACCCGTCGGGTCGGCGGGGTCGCCGGGGAGCAGCGAGTCGGTGACCGGCAGCGGCATCGGCCCGTCCGAGGGTCCGGCGCCGGCGTTGGTCACCGGCCACCCGTCGATCCAGTCGAGCCGGTCGATGAGCATCGGGCGGCGGTTGATCCCGAACGGATCGGTCAACCAGGGCTCGTCCTTGTCCAGGGCGTGGTAGACGATCCAGTCCTGGCCGGCGGCGTCGGTCATGACCGCGTGGTGCCCGGCACCGATCCAGTCGTTGCCGTTCTGCGTCAGCACGGTGGTGCCCCCGGTCACGGAGGCGTTGAGGTCCAGCCCGTCGGCGTCCAGGAACGGCCCGCGCGGGTCGCGGGACCGCCCGGCGAAGACGGAGTACCCGGTGGCGGGCCCGGCGCAGCAGTTCGCCGAGGACCCCATGAGGTAGTACCAGCCGTCGTGCTCCACGACGTAGGGCGCCTCGTACCGGTCGAAGCTGCCGACCTGGGTGAGATCGCTGATCGAGGTCAGCCCGTCGGCGCTGAGCTCCACCGCGTGCACGCCACCGAAGTAGTTGCCGAAGTAGAGCCACTGCCGCCCGTCGGTGCTGGTGAAGCCGGCCGGGTCGATGGTCCAGTACCACCGGCCGTCGCCGCTGGGCCGGGGCGCCACGATCGGCTCGTCCGTCGGCACCCATGGCCCGGCCGGGTCCGGCGAGGTCGCCACGCCGATCGCCGAGTCCTGACCCTCGTTGAGCGTGGTGTCGGTGACGGTGAAGTAGAGGACGTACTGCCCGTCGACGTAGCGGATGTCCGGGGCCCACAGCCCGGCGGACTCCTCCGCCCAGCCCGGCCGGTTGGTCTCGTCGAAGATGGTGCCGACGTACTCCCACGTGGACCAGTCCTTGGTCCGGGCGATGTGCCCGATCCCCGGCTCGTCCCCGGCACGGAGCGGGTCCGCGGTGGCGTAGGCGTACCACCACCCGTCCTTGGCCTGGATCACCGCCGGGTCGGCATAGGTGTCGGCGAAGGAGTCGGACACCGCGTTGGTATACGTCGGCTCCGCTCCGGCCCCGGGCTCGGCGAGGGCCAGCCCGGGAGTCATCAGCGCCGCTCCCACGGCGAGCGCGGAGACGGCGGCGAGCAGGGGACGGCGGGCTCGAGCGGACATCGGGTTCTCCTCGTGGGTGGTGGGGTCAGCCCTTGACGCCCGAGCTCGCGACGCCGTCGATGACGTAGCGCTGGACGAAGGCATACAGCAGCAGGACCGGCAGCGAGGCGATGACGGCGCCGGCCATGATGATCGGGTAGTCGATGGTGTAGGCCCCCTGGAGCTTGGTCAGACCGATCGGCAGGGTCAGGCTGGTGTCGTTGAACAGCACGTAGAGCGGCCAGACGAAGTCGTTCCAGTTCGTCAGGAAGCTCAGCACCAGCAGGGTCACCATGGCCGGCATCGCGTTGGGCAGCACGACCCGGAAGAACGTCGTGAACGGCCCGGCCCCGTCGATCCGCGCGCTCTCCTCGTACTCCTTCGGCAGGGAGAGGAAGAACTGCCGCATGAAGAACACCCCGAACGCCCCGGCGGCCCCCGGCACGACGATCGCGAGCAGCGTGTCCAGCCAGCCGAAGCTGTCCAGGATGAGGAAGTTCGGCATGAGGAAGATGAAGCCCGGGACGAACATGGTCGAGAGCACCACGGCGAAGAGTGCCCCTTTGCCCTTGAACTCCATCCGGGCGAAGGCATACCCGGCCATCGAGGCGACCAGGACGACCAGCAGCGCGTGCGCCGTCGCGGCGATCATCGAGTTGGCGAACCAGCGCAGCACCGGGTTGTCCGGGCTGGACAGGAGCACGTCGTAGGCCCGGCTGGTCCACTCCCCCGGCCAGATCGTCGGGGGCACCGCCTGCGACTCCCCGGTCGTCTTGAACGACGTCAGGGTCATGACGACCAGCGGGCCGAGGAAGACCACGGACAGCAGGAGCAGCAGCAGCCACAGGAAGGGGTTGCGGGCGGCCCGGTTCATCGCGCCACCACCTCGGGCTGCTCCCGCACCGTCCGGCGCTGGTCGCGCACCAGTCGGCGCTGGGCCGCGGCGTCCCGGTCGCGCATCAGCCAGAAGTTGAGGATCGAGACCACGGCGAGGAAGAGCGCCAGCAGATAGCTCTCGGCCGCCGCCGCGCCCATCTGGAAGCGGGACAGGCCCAGCTCGGTGATGACCATGATGGCCGTCTGGGTCGACTGGGTGGGCCCGCCCTGGGTGATGATGTAGGACTGGCCGAGCATGTTGGCGCTGGCCAGGACGGTGATGACGACGATGAAGACGAGCACCGGCCGCAGGCCCGGGAGCGTGACGTAGACGAACTTCTGCCACCAGTTGGCGCCGTCCAGCGAGGCCGCCTCGTAGTGCTCCACCGGGATGTCCCCCAGGCCGGCGAGGTAGATGATGGCGTTGAACCCCATGGTCCACCAGACCGTGACCGCCACCAGGCCGACCCAGGCCCACGGCTGCGAGGTGGTCCACGCGATCTCGGTGCCGAGAGCTGAGTTCACCAGACCGAAGTTGGCGTCCAGCAGGTAGCGCCACATCAGGCCGATGACCGCCACCCCGAGGACGTAGGGGGCGAAGAACATCGCCCGGAAGAACGTCCGGCCAGGGAACTTCTGGTGCAGCAGCATGGCCAGCAGCAGGGGCAGCACGACGAGGAAGGGGACGCTGGCGAGGGTGAAGATCAGCGTGTTCTGCATCCCGTTCCAGAAGTCGGGATAGATCACCGACGTGGAGTCGAACAGGTCGGCGTAGTTCCCCAGGCCGACGAAGATCTGGGAGTCCAGCATGTAGTCCCAGTCGTGCAGGCTGATCCACAGGCCGAAGACGGCCGGCACGGCGACGAAGGTGACGAACAGCACCAGGTAGGGCGCCAGGAAGAGGTAGGGCACGAGGGGCGAACCGGTGCGCCGGTCCGCCCCTCGTGGGGCACCACGCGGCATCGACTCAGCCGCCGTACTTCTTCGCGTTGTCGTCCAGGATCTTCTGCGCCCGGCCGGCGGAGTCCGCGAGCGCCGTGGCGGGGTCGGTGCCGCCCAGCGTGGCCGCGTTGAGGGCCTTGTCGAACTCGCTCATCGAGTCGGCGATACCCGGCACGGTCGGCGGGAAGCGCAGCACGTCGATCTGCGCGGCCAGCGCCGACTGCTCCTCCAACGCGGTGAACTCCTCGGACTCGCGGGCGCTGTTGCGCGCCGGCACCTGGCCCGCCTCGGCCCAGGACTGGGACTGCTCGCTGATCCAGTTGAGGAAGACGCGGGACGCCTGCGCCTTGTTCTCGTCCGCCGACTTCTGCACTGGGAGCACGAACTGGTGCGAGCCGGCCCACGCCGCCGCGGAGCCGCCGATGTTCGGCAGCGGCGCCACGCCCCAGCCGATGTCGGTCTGCTTGAGGTCGTTGATCTGCCAGATGCCGTTCCAGTTGAAGGCCGACTTGCCGTTCTTCAGCGCGATGTAGTCCGCGTCCTGGTCGACCTTGGCCGGCGAGTACCCCTCGTTGATGAGGTCCACCCACCAGGTGAGGGCCTGCACCGCCGGGTCCTCACCCCAGGTGACGGAGGTGCCGTCCTCGTTGAACAGGCTCCCGCCGAACTGGTAGATCAGGCTCTGCAGCGAGAGCCCGCCGGTGAACGGGAAGGGACTGGCCCAGTGGCCCTCCACGCCGGCGCTCTTGAGGCTCTCCAGCGCGTCCATGTAGGACGCGGCGTCGGTCGGCGGGGCCTCCGGGTCCAGCCCGGCGCTCTCCATGACGTCCTTGTTGTAGTAGAAGCCGAGCGGGTGGACGTCCAGCGGGATCGCGAACCGCTTGCCGTCGTAGATGCCGGCCTGCCACGGGACGGGGGCGAAGTCGCCCTCGGCCAGCTCGAGGGCGGTCGCGACGTCGTCCAGCGGCTGGATGACGTTGCGGGCGGCGTTGGTGGCGACCGAGTCGACGTGCATGATCCCCACGTCGGGCCCGTTGCCGGAGGTGACGGCGGTCGGCAGCTTGGAGTAGTAGTCCGCCCACTGCATCGTCGTCATGGTGACCGCGATGTTGGCGTGCTCGGAGTTGAACTGGTCGACCAGGGCCTTCATCGTCGGGCCGTCGCCGCCGGTGAAGCCGTTCCAGAATTTCAGGTCGACCTCCGGCCCGTCGTAGCCGCCGGCACCCCCGTCGCCGGTCGCGGCCGCGGGCTCGCCCCCACCGGCGTCGCGCGGCGAGCTGCCGCTGCCGCACGCGGCCAGGGTCGCGGTCATGCCGCCGGCCGCGGCGAGCGACAGGAAGCTGCGGCGGGTGAAGGGGGAACGGTGCGCGTTCGGCTGGGTCATGAGACGTCCTTGTCCTGGTTTACAACGGATAACCAACAGCGGTTGGGGCTGAGTATGCCGCGTCGGTTCACCGTTGTAAAGGGCGTGGCACCGGCGTTTCCCCGACCGTGTCGTGCCCTACGATGTGTCGCATGCCGGTCAGACTCAAGGACGTCGCGCAGCACGCCGGCGTCTCGGTCAAGACCGTCTCCAACGTGGTCAACGACCACCCTCACGTCAGCCCCACGATGCGCGCCCGGGTCCAGGCGAGCCTCACCGAGCTGGGCTACCGCCCGAACCTCGCGGCGCGCCAGCTCAAGCACGGCCGCGGCGGGTTCATCACGCTGGCCGTGCCGGAGCTGGACTCCCCCTACTTCGCCGAGCTCGCCGCCCGGCTCTCGGACGAGGCCACCCGGCGCGGCTTCCTGCTGCTGCTCGACATCACCGGGGCCGACCCGGCCCAGGAGCGGCTCGTGCTGTCCGGGATGCGCGCCCACATGGTGGACGGCGTCATCTTCAGCCCGCTCGTCGTCACGGCGGAGGAGATCGCGGCGCGGACCGACGACATACCTCTCGTCCTGCTCGGCGAGCGCCGGACCCCCACGCAGTTCGACCACGTGGCCGTGGACTCCGTCGCCGCCTCCCGGGCGATGGGCGAGCACTTCGTGGACCGGGGGTGCCGCCGGCTGGCGGTCATCGGCCGGCAGACCCGGGTCGGCACGGCGTCGGTGCGCCTCGAGGGGTTCACCGCCGCGGTCCACGACGCCGGCCTGGACCTGCCGGACGAGCGGGTGGTGACCGTCGACGGCTTCGGCCGCGAGGAGGGCTACCGCGGCATGCAGCAGCTGCTGGCCCTCCCGCCGGAGCGCCGCCCGGACGCGGTCTTCGCGTTCAACGACCTGATGGCCGTGGGCGCCCTGCGGGCGTGCCACGAGGCGGGGGTGCGGGTGCCGCAGGAGGTCGCGGTCGGAGGATTCGACGACAACACCGAGGGCCGTTTCCACACGCCCTCGCTCACCACGGTGTCGCCCGACCTCGGAGCGCTCACCGCCGCCGTCCTCGACCTGCTCGTCGCCCGGATCCACGGCTCCACCGCTCCGCCCGAGCACCCGGTCGTCCCGTGGCGGCTCACCGTCCGCGAGTCGTCGAACGCCGGGTAAAGGTGTCCCCAAGGTCTGTCCAAGATCAGGTCAAGACGCTGTTCACCGCCGACCCCGAGGACTAGCGTCGAGGGGGTCGCTATCGAACTCGTCGAACCAACGGGGGTTGGCATCATGAAGCGTCCTGCAGGATCCACTCGTCGACAGCTGCGCGGATGGGCCGCGGCGCTCCTCGCCCTCGTCATGGCGGTCGCCATGGTGCCCGGCACGGTCCAGGCCGATCCGGACGACATCCAGATGAGCGGCAACATGCGCCACCTGGACAACACGCCGAAGCGCTCCCCGCTGGACGCCAGCTTCAACTCCGACATCGCCTTCTGGGGCGACTACGCCTTCCAGGGCAACTACGACGGCTTCACGATCTGGGACATCTCCCGGCCGCGGAACCCGCAGATCGTCAGCCAGGTCCTCTGCCCCGGCGGACAGGGCGACATCTCCATCACCGAGGACGGATCCCTGCTGTTCTTCTCGGTGGACTACGCCCGCACCAGCGACTCCTGCGCCAGCGAGCCGACGGGCAGCGGCGACCCGGACGGCTGGGAGGGGATGCGGGTCTTCGACATCAGCAACCTGCGCAACCCCGACTACGTCACCGCCATCCCCACCGAGTGCGGTTCGCACACGCACACCTACGTGCCTGACCCGGCCGGCGAGAACGCCTACCTCTACGTCTCGTCCTACGGGCCCAACGACGCCTTCCCGAACTGCCAGCCACCGCACGACAGCATCTCGATCGTCGAGGTCCCGCTGGACGACCCCGGCGCCGCCGAGGTGGTCGCCGAGCCCGTGCTCTTCCCGGGCGGCGGTGCGGCGAACACCAGCGGCTGCCACGACATCACGGTGGCCCCCGAGCGTGAGCTGGCGGCCGGCGCCTGCATGGGCAACGGCATCCTCATGGACATCGGCGACCCGGTGGACCCGCAGGTCATCGACCGGGTGCAGGACCCCAACTTCGCCTTCTGGCACTCGGCGACCTTCAACAACCACGGCACCAAGGTCGTCTTCACCGACGAGCTCGGTGGCGGTGGCGCGGCCACGTGCAACGAGGAGGTCGGGCCGAACCGCGGCGCGAACGCGATCTTCGACATCGCCGGTGCCGGGAGCTCGCGCGACCTGATGTTCCGCAGCTACTACAAGATCCCGAGGCACCAGACCGACAACGAGAACTGCGTGGCCCACAACGGCTCGCTCGTCCCGGTCAAGGGCGGCGACGTGATGGTGCAGGCGTGGTACCAGGGCGGCGTCTCGGTCTTCGACTTCACCAACTCCTCGGAGCCGGAGGAGATCGGCTACTTCGACCGCGGCGCGCTCTCCGACGAGTTCCTCACCGTCGGCGGGTCGTGGTCGGCCTACTACTACAACGGCCACATCTACTCCAGCGACATCGAGCAGGGCCTGGACGTGCTGCGGATCAACGGCACCAAGGGTGACCGTCGGGTGAGCTTCGACGTGCTCAACGCGCAGACGCAGTACCAGTACGCCGAGGGCCGCTCCCGCGGCCGGATGCCGACCATGACGGCCCAGGGCGACACCGACAGCGCCCCGGTCATCGTCCCGGGGGCACCCGGCGAGAGCACCCGGTCACTCAGCGCCGGTCAGGCGGACCGGATGACCGCCCAGGGCGGGTCCATGACCACGGCCGTGGTGAACGACGCCGACGAGATGTTCATGCACATGATGGCCCCGCACCACCACCAGGCGGTCCTCATGAGCAGGATGGCCCCGTCGCGGGCGGACGACCCGCAGGTCAAGGCGCTCGCCGCCCGGATCCTGGTCGAGCAGGGCCTGGAGATCGACGCCATGCAGGGCTGGCAGGCCCGCAACGGCCTCCCGGTGACGAACGAGAAGAAGGCCTACCGCGAGATGCTCGGCGACCCCGAGATGGTCGAGATGATGGGCATGGCGACCAGGCAGGAGATGCGCGCCCTGCGCGCCTCGGACGGAGCCGACTTCGACGCGCTCTTCCTGGACCTGATGATCCCCCACCACGAGGGTGCGGTGGACATGGCCGTGGACGTGAGCATCAACGGCTCGGACTTCTTCGTCCGGCAGTTCGCCTCGGACCTGATCGTCACCCAGCAGGCCCAGATCCACCAGATGGAGGAGCTGCGCGAGGCGGTCTGACCGACTCGCCCTGGCGGTCCAGCTCGTCCAGGGCCGCCAGGGCCTCCTGCCACCGGACCCTGCGCTGGTCGGCGTCCTGCTCCCACCAGGGTGTGCCGCGCTCCCCCAGGCCGTGCTTGGCCAGGTCCACGCGGCGCCGGGCCGGGCTGGGATCCTGGCCCTCCCGGCGTCGCGACCGCACCGCAGCGCGCCCGCGCCCCAGGTGGGAGCGCAGACGTCGCGCGACGTCGTCGGGCAGGTCCGGATCCTGCCTGCGCCAGCGTCGCCCCCGCACGACCAGCCAGCGCTCGTCCTCCTCGGGCACCTCGACCCCCGTCACGGGTCGGACCTCAGGTCGGGCTCAGTCGCCGACCTGCTTGCGGTAGTACTCCGACCACTTGTCGTTGCCCTTGTCGTAGACGTCCCGCCAGTTGAGGTTCTTCTCGTCATAGGCCGCCCGCCAGTTCGAGTTCTTGCGGTCGTAGGCCCAGCGCCACATGTCGTTCTTGCGGTCATAGGCCCAGCGCCAGACGTCGTTGCCCGTGTCGTAGTCGACGACGTCCTCGTCGCCGAGGCGGCTCGCGAGGTCCATCGCGTGGTCGCCCTCGGCGTCCGCGCCCTCCATCAGGCGGCGCCCGACGTCCGAGGCCTCCTCCATGTTGTCCCGGCCCTCGTCCGAGATGCGCTGCATCTCCGCCTGCTGCCACTCGTTCCAGGCCTGCATCATCCGGTCGTACTCCTCCGCCCAGTACTCCTCCAGGTCGGCGCCGGAACCCACCGCGGTGAACTCACCACCGCCGGCCTCGGCCATCGCCCGCAGCGCCTGCTGGTCGGCGTCACCGACCTCGAAGCCGATGACGTTGACGATCGGCTCCACGCCGGACCCGGCCAGGTCCTGCGCCGCCTGCACCGGGTCCCCGCCGCACGACTCCAACCCGTCGGTCACGACATACACGATGCCGTCGGTGGCGTCCTCCGGTATGTCGTCGGCCGAGTCCCGCACCGCGCGCGCGAGCGGGGTCCAGCCCACCGACTCCACCTCGTCCAGCGCCTCACCCAGCCCCGAGCCGGCCGCGTCCCCCTCGAAGACGACCTCGCTGGACTCGCACGACTCGGCCTTGCCGGCATCGGTGTTGTCCCCCTCGTGGCCGTAGATCCGCAGGCTCACCGTCGACCCCTCCGGCAGCGTGTCGGCGAACTCGGCGATCGCCGCCTTGGCCTCGGCCATCCGGGTGCCGCTCCTGGCCTCCGCAGCCATCGAACCGCTGGCGTCGAGCACGATCGCGAAGTGGTTGCTGCCCACGGTCTCGGCCTGCGGCGCCTCGCCCTCGGTCGGCTCGGCCGCGCGGTCCGAGAGGCTGGGGTCGAAGAGGATCGCGGCCTTGACGTCCTCGGCGTAGTCGCCCTGCACCTGGGACTGGATCGCGCGCTGCCACTCCTGCGCGCTCTGCGGCTCCATCGCCAGGACCGCCTGGTAGGCCGCGTCCTCGTCGTAGGCATCGCCCGCGTAGGGGCCGGGGGCGTACATGAACTCCCGCTCGACGTCGGTCAGCTCGCGCGGGGCGTCCGCCCACTCGACCGGCACCAGCTCGGGGATCCCCGAGGCCGCCGGCGGGGCGGAGGTGGCGGCCGCGTCCTCCTCAGCGTCGGTGGACTCCTCCACCGCGTCACTCACCTGGGTGCCGCTGGGGGCGCTCTCCTCCGATCCGGAGGTGCCGTCGCAGCTGGCCAGTGCCAGCGCGAGCGCGAGCGCGGTCGTCGTAGCGGTCGTGGTCTTCACGGTCGTCCCCTCGGTCCTGGCGATCCAGGCTCCCCAGGCTAACCCCACCGTGCCACGCTGGCACCCCACCCACTCTCCAGGAGGTCAGCCATGGAGGCACCCCGCTACGAGCAGCTCACCGCGCTGCTCATCAACTGCTCGCTCACGCCCGAGCCCGCCCGGTCGCACACCGGGCGTCTGCTCGACGTCGTGGAGCACCTCATGTCCGGGGCCGGTGTGACCGTCGACCGGCTGCACGCCGTGGGCCACGACATCGCACCCGGGGTGCAGCCGGACATGCGCGAGCACGGCTGGGAGCAGGACGAGTGGCCCGACCTCTGGCCGAGGGTGCAGGCCGCCGACATCCTGGTCCTGGGCACCCCGCTGTGGCTGGGCGAGGAGTCCTCCGTGTGCCGCACCGTGATCGAGCGGCTCTACGCCATGTCCGGTGAGCTCAACGACGCCGGTCAGTCGATCTACTACGGCAAGGTCGGGGGCGCCGTCATCACCGGCAACGAGGACGGCGTCAAGCACACCTCGATGTCCCTGCTCTTCGCGCTGCAGCACCTCGGGCTGGTCATCCCGCCGCAGGCGGACTGCGGCTGGATCGGGGAGATCGGCCCCGGACCGTCCTACGGCGACCCGCGCGAGGGCCAGGACCCGGTCGGCTTCGACAGCGACTTCACCCGCCGCAACGCCACGATCATGAGCTGGAACCTCATGCACCTGGCCCACCTGCTGCGCTCCGCCGGGGGCCTGCCGACCTACGGCAACGACCGCAACGCGCTGGCCGACGGCGAGCTCTTCGGGTATGCCGCTCCCCGCCCGGTGGCGGACGAGGGCTGATCCACCCCTAGCGGCGCGCCCGCTCCTGCGGCACCCGCAACGTCCAGCCCTGGTCCAGCAGCCGCCCGGACCGCCGGGTCACCCGGTCCTGCTCGACCTCGCCGTCGGTGTTGACCCGGAAGGCGTCCTGCTCGTCGGCGGCCTCCACGACGATCTCGTGCCCCGACGTGAGCGTGACGTCCTCGCGCCGGGTGTGCCGGCCCTTGCGCAGGTCCCGGGCGAAGCCCACCCGTGCCCACGGAGAGACACCGTGCGCCACGACCACCTCGACCTGGCCGTCGTCGGGCCGGGCATGCGGCGCGACGGGGGTCCCGCCCCCCACCGAATTGCCCAGCGCTAGGGACACCATCAGCTCGGGCCGGTCGTCGTCCGCCGTGCCCTCGCCGTCGACCCGCACCCGCAGGTGCCAGCCCTTCGAGGTCAGCCCGGCCGCCCGGAGCGCGCCCCAGGCGTAGGCCGCCTTGCCGAACGTCCCCTTGACCTCGCTGGCGTGCGCGGTGGCCTCCGCCGCGACGCCGGCGTGCACGACGTTGACCACGACCGACCCGGTGTGGTCCACCATCAGTCCGCGCTGGAGCGGGCTGCCCTCGATCGCCACCGTGGCCGCCTCGCGGGGGTCGAGCGGCAGGCCGGCTCCCCTCGCGAGGTCGTTGCCGGTCCCGAGGGGCACGACGCCCACGGCGCCGATGCGCCCCAGCAGGTCCTGGTCGTGCACGGCCTGCAGGAAGCGGTGGACCGACCCGTCCCCACCCATGACGACGACGTCCCGCCCGGCCGCCGAGGCGACCGCGGCGGCATACTCCTCGTCCGACCCCGGTGCGCGGACGTCGAGCTGCTGCACGGAGCAGGACTCGAGGTGGGCGCAGACCTGCTCCACGACGTCCCCCTCGGAGCTGCCTGCCGCGGAGTTGGACAGCACGAGCACGCCCCGGTCGCCGGCCCCGTCGCGAGTCTCCTCGGCCGTCATGCGCGCGCCAGCCGGTCGGTCAGGACCGCGTGCGCCGCGGTGACGCCCACACCGAGGGTGGGCTCGAGCTGCGGCGCGAAGAAGGGCGAGTGGTTGGTGACCGTCGGCTCCTCCCCCTCGACCTCGTCGCGGGTGAGACCGCCGAAGAACCAGTAGACGCCGGGCACCTCGATCGCGTCCGGGAGGGCACCGAAGTCCTCGCTGCCCATGACCGCCGGGATCTCGTCGACCTGCTCCTCGCCGATCGCCCCGCGCAGCACCTCCACGACGCGGGCCGTCTCGTCCTCGTCGTTGACCAGCAGCGGGAAGGTGTAGAGCTCCTCGATCTCCGGCTCCGGTGCGTCCGAGGCCATCGCCTCGGCGAGGATGACCCGGCGGAGCCCGTCGAGCAGGTGCTCGCGCACGTCGGCGTCCAGGTTGCGCATGTTGACGGTGAACTCGGCGGTGGCCGGGATGATGTTCTCCTTGAGCCCGGCGTGGATGGTCGCGATGGTGATCACCGCCGCCTTCTGGGCCGGCACCTCACGGCTCTTCAGACTCTGGATCCGCACGATCATGTGGGCGGCCAGGACCACCGGGTCGATCGTCGACTCCGGCTGCGAGCCGTGACCGCCACGACCTTTGACCGTGACCTTCCACGCGTCGGAGTAGGTCATCGCCGGACCGGGGGTGAGGTCGATCGTGCCGGTGACCCCCGGCCACACGTGCTGGCCGTAGATGACCTCCGGGCGCTCCGCCCGGTCCCAGAGCCCGTCGGCCAGCATCGACGCGGCCCCCTGGGCCGTCTCCTCCCCCGGCTGGAAGAGGAAGACCACGGTCCCCGACCAGGCGTCCCGGTCCTGCGCCAGCAGGGTCGCCGCGCCGATGGCGGCGGTGACGTGCATGTCGTGCCCGCAGGCGTGCATCACCGGCACCGCGGTCCCGTCCGGCAGCGTCCCGCGCGCCGTGGACGCGTAGTCCAGGCCGGTGTCCTCCTGCACCGGCAGCGCGTCCGTGTCCGCCCGGAAGCCGACCACCGGTCCCTCGCCGTTGCGCAGGGTCGCCACCACCCCGGTCCCGCCGCACCGGAAGACGTCGTAGCCCAGCCCGCTCATCCGGTCCTCGATCAGCTCGGCCGTCGCCTCCTCCTGCATGGACAGCTCCGGGTGCGAGTGCAGGTGGCGGTAGAGATCGTGCAGCGAGGCGCGCAGATCGGGGTGGTCGTCGAGGATCGTGGCGGGATCAGACATACGGTGAGGGTATGCCGACCACTCACGCGGCCGCGGCGCGGGACTACGTGACCGCCCACCTCGACGACGTCCTCGCCGACCTCGCGCTCCTCGTGGGCCTGGAGACGCCGAGCCAGCGCCGGGACCTGCTGCAGGCCGCACTGCCGCGGATCGAGGCATACCTCGTGGGGAGGCTGGGTGAGCCGTCCGGACGCACGCAGCACGACGGGGGTGAGCACGGGGACGTGCTCGACCTGACGTGGACGGGCAGCGGCCCGGCCGGACACGTCCTCTCGCTCGCGCACTACGACACCGTGTGGCCGGAGGGGACGCTCGCGCAGTGGCCGCTGCGTCGGGACGGCGACCGGCTCACCGGCCCGGGGGTGCTCGACATGAAGGTGGGGATCGTCCAGACGGTGTGGATGGTCCTGGCGCTGCGCGAGCTGGGCCTGCCGCACCCCGACGTCCGCCTGCTGCTGACCGCGGACGAGGAGATCGGCTCTCGCGGCGGGCGCCCGCACCTGGAGGAGGCGGCCGGTGACGCCCTCGTCACGCTGATCGCCGAGCCCAGCGCGGCGGGTGCCGTCAAGACCCGGCGCAAGGGCATGGTGTTCGCCGACCTCACCGTGCACGGCGTCGAGTCGCACGCCGGGCTCGACCCGGACGCCGGCGCGAGCGCCGTCCACGAGCTCGCGCGACTGGTGCCCACGGTGCTCTCCCTCGCCGACAGGGAGCGGCAGACCACGGTGAACTGCGGGACGATCTCCGGAGGCACGGGGCGCAACGTGGTCGCCGGGCACGCGACGTGCGCTGTCGACGTGCGCATCCAGCACCCTGCCGAGGAGGACCGCGTGGTCGCGGCGCTGGAGGCCCTCCGGCCGACCGACGAGCGCTGCCGGCTCGAGGTCTCGATCGACCGGAACCGACCACCGATGAACCCGACGGCCCACACCGAGCGCCTCCTGGCCCTGGCCCGGTCCGCCGGCGCGGACCTCGGCGTCGAGGTGCGGGACGAGCCGGTGGGTGGCGCCAGCGACGGCAACTTCATCGCCGCACGGGGGCTGCCGGTGCTGGACGGGCTCGGCGGGATCGGCGCAGGCCCGCACGCCCGGCACGAGCACGTGCTGGTGAGCGGGCTGGCCCGGCAGACGGCTCTGATGGCCGGGATCGTCGAGCAAGTGGCGCGCTGACTTCCGGCTCTGGTCAGCTCGGGGAGAGCGTCACCCACTCCTCGTCCACGACGTATCCCAGGGCGAGGTTCGAGGCGAGACCGGCACTGTTCTCCGCGGACCCTCCGGTGCGAAAGACCTCAACTCCCTCAGCACGGAGGGTAAGCACGGATGCCGCCTTGACAGCCGTGCCCAGGCCGAGGCCTCGACGCTCTCGCACCACCACCGTGAAGTCGGTCTCGGCGTGCTGCCCGTCGAGGTCGACGAAAGTGATCGCGATCGCCCGCCCGGCCTCGTCGAAAGCCCCGAAGCCTCGTCTCGCGGGCGTCGCCCAAGCGGTCGACCTGGTCAATGGAGTGTGCTGGGTCGCGATCCCACCCGGATAGTCGCCCAGGGTCGCCGAGTCCAGCGCCAGGACCGGCTCGACATCCCCGCCGTCGAGCTCGCGCAGGGTGCCGTGACGACGGCCACGCCGGACGATGTCCGAGAGGGCATCGGCATCGATCCTCGCCGCGGTGAGCTGCGCGGCCCACGAGCGCGCGACCACGCGCCACCCGTCGCCCACGAACTCCGCAATCCTCACGTCGTCCGACCTCAGCACCAACTGCTCACCCTGCACCCGGCCAGTGTGGCTGACTGGAGGGTTCGCAGCCATCCCGGACCTTGCTCGCCACCGGCGTCGGCGAAGTTTCTGGGCGCGAGGCTTCTGTGCGCGGGGCCTTCTGCTGTTCGAACATGTGTGCTAACATCAACCCATCGAAGGGAGGGACGATGAGTCGACACAGGGGCCAGGGGGCCGCGCACGAACAGCCGCGCGGGTCGACGGCGTGCGAGGCACGGCTGCACCGACTCGTCTCCTCCTCCCAGCGGATGTCCTCCGTCCCGCGGGTGCAGACGTCCTCGCTCGGGGGATGTCGCGTGGTCCTGGAGCTGTCTGCCCCCTCTCCACCACAGACCTCTGCGAGTCGACCACAGCGCAGCTCGACTCCACCACAGCCCACCGCGACCGTCCCAAAGACCGACGACAGCCCGCGAGTCCTGCACGGCAGCGCGGATGGCTCGACCGCCATGGCGCGCGTCCGGGAGGTCGCCGCCCGCCGCTGCACGCTCGAGGCGGAGCTGTTGACATCGGCCCGCGAGCTGGCCGCCGAGGTCGGCAGCGCCTTGCTGGCGGACAAGGGGTTCTCCGACGTCGAGGAGCTCTCCGCCGGTCAGCGTCGACGCTGGCGGGCCGAGACGAAGCGGCTCGCGTGCGCCGAGCTGCAGATCGCCCTGGGTGTGGGCATCAAGGAGGCACGGCAGCTCGTCGGCGTGGCCTGTGCGCCGGTGTCGGTGCGCACCGTGGTGCACGAGGCGCTGCGCAGCGGCCTGGCCGGCTGGGGCCATGTGCGCGGCTTCTGGGACCGGTGCGGGTCCCTGCCTGCCGAGTCGGGAGCGCTGGTGGCCGAAGCACTGTTCGGGTCCGATGCGGCGACGGTGGTGCCGGAGCGCCGCGGGCCGGACGGTCAGCTGCTGGACCGACCCTGGCACGCCGCGGAGTTCTGGGCCGCCCTCGAGCGGGAGGCGGTGCGGGTCGAGGGCGAGGACGTGCAGTCCGAGCGTGAGCGTCGCCGTGAGGCACGCGCCGAGCGGCGCCTCTGGATGCGGGTCGACGACGACTCGACGGCCACGCTCGCGATCACCGGCCCGCTGACCAGCCTCTGCGCGATCTCCCAACGGGTGGACTCCTGCGCCAAGGCGCTGCGCAAGGGCGGCGACGAGCGGACCCTGGCGCAGCTGCGCTCGGACGTGGCCCAGACCCTGCTGCTGCACGGCCGGGTGGACCCGCCCGAGAGCGACACCGATCCGCTGCTCACACCGGACGGTGCCGAGCACATCGCGCAGGTCGTCACTGCCCAGCCCCACATCTCGCTGCAGGTCGTCGTGCCGTGGACCGCCTTCGCGTCCCCCTCGACCAGCCGGTCCGCAGACGCGGCCGACGACCCACCCGGCGACACCCCGGACGCACACGACGAATCACCGCCCGCCCCACCGGATCGATCCGGTCCAGAGCGCTCGGCCGACGATCCAGCCCGCGACACCCACGGCGAGCACGACGAATCACCGCCCGCCCCACCGGATGGTCCCGGCACTGACCGCTCGGGCGACCCCCGGTCCGGGCCCGCGGGCACCGTCGGCGAGATCTTGGGGCGGCACCCTGCCTTCATCACCCCCGGGCACGCGCGGGAGCTGGCCCTCACGCCAGGTGCCACGCTGACGAGACTGCTCACCGACCCAGCGGACGGGCGACTGATCGAGCGCAGCATCACCTCCTACCGTCCGGACGCCGCGATGCGCCGACAGATCGTCGCCGCGGACGTCTACTCCCGTGCCCCGGGCAACCGGCGACCGGCAGCCGCGTGCGAGATCGACCACGAGACGCCCTGGGGTGATGGCGGCGCGACGACCGAGACCAACCTGAGCCTCAAGGACGTCGCGAGCCACCAGCTGAAGACCGCAGGCTGGTGGTCCACGACCATGGCCCCCAACCGCGACCTGACCTGGGAGACCCTGCTGGGCCAGATCGAGCGGACCCGCTCGCACGACTACCGCCAGTACCTCCCCACCATCCGCGCCCAGGCCGACGCGGCCGGCGGGGCCGGCGGGGCCGGCGGGGCCGGCGGCGAACGCAACACCGTCTGCGGAGGGCAGGAGGAAGACCTCGACCTGGCCTGCCGCGCTCTCTACACCGCGCTCGCCCACCGCGGCACGGCGGCCCTGCTCGCGGATGACGACGACGCGGACGGCGCCACCGACCACGACCCACGACTCAGTGGCTGGATCAGCCTCACCCACCGGGATCGCGACGGGCAGCGGCGCCACGGGCCCCGCGAGGACCTGGCCACCCTCCCCAGCCTCCTCGGATTCGGCTCGCCGTCCGAGCCAGAGAGCAAGAACGAGACCGAGAGCGAGACCGAGAGCGAGGACAGCGGGCCGCAGCAGCCCTGGGGCGACCGGCCCGACGCCCCACCTCCCTTCTGAGACCGATCAGTGACACAGTGGCGTCATGCCACGCACCATCGCTACCACGACCGACGTCGACCGCGACGCCCTGCTCGACTTCGTCCGCCCGCGGCACAACCTCGTGCTCATCACCAGCCGCAAGGATGGCCACCCGCAGGCCTCCCCCGTCACCGGCGGCGTTGACCAGGAGGGCCGCATCGTCATCTCGACCTACCCGGACCGCGCCAAGACGCACAACGCCCGGCGTGAGCCCGAGGTCAGCATCCTCGTCACGTCGGACGACTTCGGCGACGCCTGGGTCCAGGTCGACGGCAGCTGCGAGGTGCTCGACGGCGAGGAGGCGATCGAGCCGCTCGTCGACTACTTCCGCTGCATCTCCGGCGAGCACCCGGACTGGGACGAGTACCGCCAGGCGATGCGGGACCAGGGCAAGTCGCTGCTGCGGATCACGCCCACCCGCTGGTCCCCGGTCGCGACCGGCGGCTTCCCCCCTCGGCTGGCCGACCAGGACGACTGAGGCACGGGGCTACCGGCCCAGCCAGGGCGCTGCGGCGTCCCGGTGGGACTGCCGCTTCTCCTGCGCCATCCCGTCCCAGGTGCGCACCGCGAAGCCGGCGCGGCTGTTGGCCTCGAAGACCTCACGGTGGTCCTCGACGAAGGTCCAGTAGAGCCCGTCCCACGCCTCCCGCCAGTCCCCCGCGGGCAGGTCGGACATCTTCCTCAGGTAGTTGCTTCCGGAGACGTACGGCTTGGTCGTGATCGCGTCGCCCGCGGCGAACTGGCTCATGGCATAGACGTTCGGCACCATGACCCAGTCGTAGGCGTCGACGAACAGCGACATGAACCACCGGTACACCTCGTCCGGGTGCACCCGCAGCAGGCACAGCGCGTTGCCCAGGACCATCAGCCGCTCGATGTGGTGGGCATACCCCCGCTCGAGCACGCGGCGGATCACGAGGTCGACCGGCTCCAGCCCCGTCTCCCCCGTCCACCACGACGTGTCCAGGCTCCGGCCGTGCTCGAGCACGTTGCTGGTGCGCATCCGTCGCCCCCACAGGCGGTAGGTCGCGCGCATGTACTCCCGCCACCCGATCAGCTGGCGCACGAAGCCCTCCAGGCTGGCGAGCTCCACGTCGTGCTCGTCCGCGGCCGCCAGGACCCGCTCCAGCACCTGCGCCGGGTCGATCAACCCGCAGTTGAGACCGGGTGTCAGGGCGGCGTGGAAGATCACCGGGTGCTCCCGGCTGATCGCGTCCTCGTACGGCCCGAACTGGGTGAACCGCTCGTCCAGGAAGCGGCGCAGCGCCGCATCCGCCTCCGCGGGTGAGGTCGGCCAGCAGAAGGTCCCGGGGTCGCCGGGGGCGTCCGGGAAGTGCTCGCCGACCCAGTCGACGGCCTCGGTGACGCGGGTATGCCGTCGCGCCGGCCCGAGCGACGGGTCCGGCACGGGGTGACCGGAAGGCAGCTTCTTGCGGTTCTCGGTGTCGAAGGACCACCGGCCCCCCACCGGCTGGTCGCCGTCCATGAGCACGTCCAGCCGTCGACGCTGCCAGGCGTAGAAGTGCTGCATCCGGGCCCCGCCGGACGCGAAGTGCTCCCTGACCTGCTCGCGGGTGGTGAGGAAGCCCGGCGTGTCCAGGACGTCCTCCGTGCGCAGCTCGTAGCCGCCCTCGCGCAGCTGGTCGCGGCAGTGCCGTCCCAGCCAGTCGTCGGCGACGTCGAGCACGGTGACCTGGCCGGGCCGCAGACGCTCCACCAGCTCCACCAGCCCACGGCCGCTCGTGCGGTCCGGCGAGGACTCGACGACCTCCACGTCCAGGCCCTGCTCCCTGGCCCGGTCCGCGAACCGCCGGGTGGCGGCCCGGTGCAGGACCAGCTTGTGCGCGTGGAAGGGGTACTGGCGGTAGAGGAGGTCCTCCTCCACCACGACCAGCACCGTCCCGGGCGGGACGTGCAGCTGCTCCGTGTGCAGCTGGTGCGGGTAGACCAGGCGCAGCCGGGTGGAGCGCCCGCTCATGCCGCCGCTCCGGCGACGTCCGACACGACCTCGTGCTCGGGATCCCACCAGCGCAGACCGCATGCGGTCAGCCCGGTGGGCGCCCGGACCGGCTCTCGAGGTGACGGTGCGCCGGACAGCACGGCCAGCGCAGCACCCACCTCGGGGACGCGCAGGCGGGTGCCGAGGGTGACGTGCGGGACCCACGGCCGCTCGTCCACGCCCGGCCACGCGCGCACCGTCCGGGCCCGGGCGTCCTGGACGGCCGGGGCCGGCACGATCAGCACGGCGAGGCTCAGCCGCCGTCGACCCAGCAGGACCAGCCCGCCCGTCCCCAGCCGCAGCGGCAGCAGCGGCGCCCACACCTCGCGCGCCCGGCGCAGCACGCTCTCGTCCGGGGCGGACGCCGATGACGCGACGGTCAGGTGGGGCCGGTGGGTGGGGCCGCGGTGCCGGGCGGACGAGCGGACCCCACCACGTTCCAACGTCTGCCAGGTCGACCGCACGCGCTCGTCGTCGTCGGGAGCGAGCACCAGCTCCAGGGCGTGCTCCCGGCTCACGCGGCCGCGTCCTGCTCCCGGTCCCGTGCGACACCAGCCATCGCCCAGCGCACCGTCGACGTGCTGGCCCGGCCCAGAGGACGCAGCAGCGTGCGGGACAGCGCGGGCGAGGCCGGCAGGCCGAGCTCGACCCGCGCCCACCGTGGCAGCACGGCCAGGCCGCCGGCGGCGATGGCCCAGTAACCGGGCCGGGTAGCCACCGGCAACGGCGGCTCGGTCAGCAGGAAGCGCGCCGCATCCCGCGCCGCCTCGGTGGCCGCCAGCTCGCCGCGGTAGGCGAGCAGCTGTTCCTCCAGGGCGGCCACCGAGCCCGGGGGGTCGAGCACGCCGAGGTGCGCGGCCGAGACCCCGGCCTGCGCGACGTAGGTGTCCGCCTCGTCCTCGGTGAGCGGACGCCGGGCGAACGCCTGGTAGGCCTGCAGGAAGGATCGGACCTCAGCCACGTGGACCCACCGCAGCAGGTGCGGGTCCGAGGCGTGGTAGCTCCGGCCCAGGGCGTCCTTGCCGCGCACCCGCTCGTGGATGTCGCGGACGTGCCCGATGGTCTCCAGCGCGTGCTCGACCGTGCCGAAGGTCGTGGCCGCCAGGTAGGTGCTGGTCCGCTGCAGCCGACCCCACGGGTCCCCCCGGTAACCCGAGTGGCCTGCCACACCGGCCATCGCCATCGGGTGCAGCATCTGCAGGAGCAGGGCCGCCACGCCACCGGGGAACATCGCCGCGTCGGCGTGGACACGCCAGACCGGGTCGTCCTCGGTGAACCAGCGCTCGCCGGGGGTGTCCCAGATGCGCGCCGCACGGACGCTCGCGTCCTGCCCGGCCACGCGGGCTCGGAGGGCGCTGCCCAGGGCGGTCTGCAGCCGTCCGACGCTCACCGGCACCGGCACCTCCGACGTGATCGACATGTGGAACCCAGGATTGTCGATCCTCGCACCCCCGGTGCACCCCGTCCAGGCCAAGCGGACGGCGCGCGGTGCCGACGCGTACCGTCGGCCCCATGCAGACCCCCACCTTCCCCGGCACCGACCGTCCGTTCGCACCGATCAACCTCGGCGGCAACCCCTTCGGCTGGACCGCCTCCGCCGACGCCAGCTTCGCGGTGCTCGACGCCTTCCTCGACGCGGGCGGTGCCTTCGTGGACACCGCCGACGCCTACTCGGCCTGGGCCGACGGGCACGAGGGCGGCGAGTCCGAGGCGATCATCGGGCGGTGGATGGCCGACCGGGGCAACCGCGACCAGGTGCTCGTGGCCACCAAGGTCGGCAAGAAGCCCGATCGTCAGGGGCTCGGGCGGGCGAGCGTCCTGGCCGCCCTGGACGAGTCGCTGGACCGGCTGGAGACCGACCACGTGGACCTCTACTACGCCCACGCCGACGACGAGAGCGTCGCCATCGCCGACCAGGTCGCCACCTTCGACGAGGTCGTGACCAGCGGCAGGGCCCGAGCACTCGGCCTGTCCAACTACACCCCGGCGCGGCTGCGCGAGTTCCTCGAGACCGCCGCGAGCCAGGACGCGACGCTGCCGACGGCGATCCAGCCGCGCTACAGCCTGGTCTCCCGGGGCGACTACGAGCGCACGCTGGCGCCGCTGGTCGCGGAGTTCGACCTCGCGGTCTTCTGCTACCCGGCCCTCGCCTCCGGCTTCCTCACCGGCAAGTACCGCACCGAGGCCGACTTCGACGGCAACGCCCGGGGAGGCGCCGCCCGACGGTATGCCGAGGCCGGCGGGCTCGCCGTCGTGGACGCCCTGGTGCAGGTGGCCGACCGGCACGGCGTCGAGCCGGCCACGGTGGCCCTGGGCTGGCTGCTGGCCAAGGGCGTGACCGCTCCGATCGCCTCCGCCTCCCGGCCCGAGCAGCTGGCGCCGCTCATGGCGGCGACCGGGCTGCGGCTCACCGAGGACGACGTGGCCGAGCTGGACGAGGCGTCGGCGAGCTTCTGACCGAGCCCGACCGGCCCGGCACCGGACCGTCAGCGGGCGCGACTCCGCGCCGCCGGCTCAGACCTCGACGTCGTCCACGGCATCGAGGTCAGGCAGGTCGTCGAAGACGGCGGGCGGCTCCCGCCAGGGGTGGTGCTCCCCCCGCTGCGCCTCGCGGATCGCGGTGAGCACCCGCTCCGGGGTGCACGGGATGTCGACGTGGCGTACGCCGAGGTGCGCGACCGCGTCGACGACCGCGTTCTGCACCGCCGGGGTGGACCCCACCGTGGCAGCCTCCCCGATCCCCTTGGCCCCCAGCGGGTTCCGGTCGGTCGGGGTGGTGGTCGAGGTGGTCTCCAGCTGCACCAGGTCCCCCGTCGAGGGCAGGGTGTAGTCCGCGAAGCTCGCCGTGACCGGGTTGCCCCACTCGTCGTAGCGGAACTCCTCCCAGAGCGCCTGCGAGATCCCCTGCACGCAGCCTCCCTGCTGCTGGCCACGCACCAGCAGCGGGTTGACGACGACGCCGCAGTCGTCGACCGCGACGTGCCGCAGCAGCCGGACCGCCCCGGTCTCCACGTCGACCTCCACCACGCTGACGTGGGTGCCGAACGGGAAGGTCGAGCCGTCCTGGGAGAAGTCGTGGTCCACCTGCAGACCGTCCGACTCGTCGTGCGCGTACCGGGCGACGTCGTCCCAGTCGACCGCTGCACCGGGGACGCCGCGCACGGAGAAGGTGCCGTCGACCAGCTCGATGTCCGCCTCGGCGACCTCGAGCAGGTCGGCCGCCACCCGGGTGGCCCGCTCGCGCAGCTCGACCGCCGCACCCAGCACGGCGCTCCCGCCGAGCTGGAGCGACCGGGCACCACCCGTGCCTCCCCCGGTGCGCACCTGCGCGGTGTCCGACTGCACGTAGGTCACCCGCTCCATCGGCAGCCCCAGCTGGTCCGCGACCAGCATCGAGAAGGCGGTCGCATGGCCCTGCCCGTGCGCGGAGGTCCCGGCCATGACCGTGAGCGAGCCGTCCCGGGCCACCCGGATGCCGGCATACTCCGACCCGCCGAACCCGGTGACCTCGACGTAGCTGGCGATCCCGATGCCGAGCTGCCAGGACGCCCCCTGCTCACGCCGACGACGCTGCTCGGCCCGCAGACCCTCGACGCCCGCCCGCTCCAGCGCGACCTCGAGGGTGCCCGCGTAGTCACCGGTGTCGTAGCGCGCCCCGAACTTGGTCTCGTGCGGGAAGGCGTCGGCCGGCACGTAGTTGCGGCGCCGGAACTCCTCGGGGGTCAACCCGCTCTCCCGCGCGGCATGGTCGACGAGGCGCTCCACCATCGCGGCGGCCTCCGGTCGGCCGGCGCCACGGAAGGCACCCGTCGGGGCGGTGTTGGTCAGCACCGAGACGGCGTCGTAGCGCAGCCGCGGGATCCGGTAGGCGCCCTCGGACATGGTGCGGGTGGAGCCGCTGGCGAAGGAGCCGCCGAAACCGGCGTAGGCGCCGCAGTCGCCCACCAGCCGCGCCCGCATCCCGGTGATGCGCCCCTCCTGGTCCACGCCGAGCTCGGCGTACTGCACCTGCCCGCGGCTGCTCATCGACAGCATGCTCTCGCTGCGCGTCTCGACCCAGCGGACCGGCCGGCCCAGACGGCACGAGGCGCGAACCACCGCCGCGTGCTCGGGCACGATCCCGGCCTTGCCGCCGAACGCCCCTCCCACGTGCGGCGCACGCACCCGCACGTCGTCGGCCGGGAGCCCGGTCCAGCGGACCAGCAGCCGCTTGGCCAGGTGGGGGTGCTGCGTCCCGAGCGTCACGTCCAGCCCGGTCACCTCGCCGGCCTCACCGGACGCCGGGGCCAGCGGCGTCGGGCGGACCAGGATGCCGTGCCCCTCGATCGGGCTGGTGGCCATCCGGTTGTTCTCCATCCGCAGCCGCGCCACGTGGTGCGCCCCGGCCAGGACGTCCGGCTCGCCCTCCGGGTCCTTCACCGCCAGGGCCAGGTTGCTGCCCAGCTCCGGGAACTGCCGCGGCGCGTCCGGCCCGAGCGCCTCCTCCAGGTCGATGACGGCGTCGAGCTCCTCGTAGTCCACGTCGACGAGGTCACCGGCGTCGACGGCCGCCGCGCGGGAGGTCGCCACGACGAGCGCGACGGGCTCGCCGACGAAGCGGACCCGGTCGGTGGCGAGCGCGGTGCGCCCGATCCGGTCGTTGATCTGGGCGAACGGCGGCACCGGGTCGGAGCCGAGCTCCGCCGCGGTGAGGACCGCCACCACCCCCGGCGCGTCGCTCGCGGCGCCGGTCCCGATGCCCCGGACCAGCGCGTGCGGCACCGGGCTCCGGACGAAGGCGGCGTGCAGCACGGTCGGGTCCGCCAGGTCGACGTCGCCCACGAAGTCGCCCCGACCGCGCAGCAGGTCAGGGTCCTCCACCCGGCGCACCTCGGTGCCGAGGATCGAGGTCCCGCGCATCGGTTCGGTCATGAGCCCATCCTGCCTCCCCGGGAGGCGACCGGCGACCGGCATGATGGTGGTATGCCTGCTGCGACCCACGACCTGCTCGACCTGGACTCGCTGCTCACCGAGGACGAACGCGCGGTCCGGGCCAGCGTCCGCCAGGCCTGCGCCGACCTGGTGCTCCCGCACGTGGCGGGGTGGTACGAGAACGGCGACCTCCCTGCTGCGCAGGTGCGCGAGCTGGTCGGGGAGTTCGGCCGGCTCGGCCTGCTCGGGATGCACCTCGAGGGCTACGGCTGCGCCGGGATGGGCGCGGTCGACTACGGCCTGGCCTGCACCGAGCTGGAGGCCGCGGACTCCGGCATCCGCTCGATGGTCTCGGTGCAGGGCTCGCTCGCGATGCACGCCCTGCACACCTTCGGCAGCGAGGAGCAGAGGCAGGAGTGGCTGCCGGCGATGGCCGCCGGCGAGCGGATCGGCTGCTTCGGGCTCACCGAGCCGGACCACGGCTCGGACCCCGCCTCGATGACCACCCGCGCCCGCCAGGACGGGTCCGACTGGATCCTGGACGGCACCAAGACCTGGATCACCAACGCCCCGGTGGCCGATGTCGCGGTCGTCTGGGCCCGGACTGACGACGGCGTCCGGGGCTTCGTCGTGCCCACCGGCACCGCCGGTGTCCAGACCCCGACCATCAGCCACAAGCTGTCGCTGCGCGCCTCCGTGACCGGGCAGGTCGTCCTGGAGCAGGTGCGGCTGCCCGGGGACGCGGTGCTGCCGGGCGTGCGCGGCCTGAAGGGGCCGCTGTCCTGCCTGTCCGAGGCCCGCTACGGCATCGTGTGGGGCGCCATGGGTGCTGCCCGGACGGCGCTGCTGACGGCGTTGGAGTATGCCGGCACGCGCGAGCAGTTCGGTCGCCCGATCAGCGGCTTCCAGCTGACCCAGGCCAAGCTGGCCCGGATGCACCAGGCCTGGGCGACCGGCACCCTGCTCGCGCTGCACCTGGGCCGGCGCAAGGACGAGCACGGGCTGCGGCCCGAGCAGGTCAGCGTCGGCAAGCTCAACAACGTCACGGCCGCGCTGGAGATCTGCCGCACGGCGCGCACCGTCCTGGGCGCGAACGGCATCTCCGGCGACTACCCGCTCATGCGGCACGCGAACAACCTCGAGTCGGTGCTCACCTACGAGGGGACCGAGGAGATGCACACCCTCGTCGTCGGGCAGGCGCTCACCGGCGAGCCGGCCTACCGCTGAGGTCGGGCTCCCGGGAGCCGGCGGCTCACGGCATACCCCAGCCCGAAGAGGGCGACCGTGGCGGCCATCGACGCCAGCAGGTACCACGGCTGACCGAGCCAGGGCAGCAGCGGCCGCTCCCGCTGGTAGAAGTAGTTGCCGTCGAAGAGCGCGTTGGCGCCCACGGCCACGACGAGGTAGGCGGCGAACCAGGCGAGCGCCCACCTCAGCCCGCGCAGGCTGGGGCGCCAGTCCGTGGTCACCCAGGCGAGCACGGGCATGAGCAGGGTGACCGCGTGGTTGACGAAGAAGCTCCAGCCCAGGATGTTGGTGGGTGGCTGGATGTTCTGCGGGTAGGCGAAGCTCGCCCACGCCCACAGCCCGAAGTAGAAGAGGACGTCCATCACCCTGCGGTTGCCGGTGAGCAGGTAGACCAGGCCCAGCAGGGCGGACACCCGCGAGATGTGCAGCGGCAGCGTCTCCGCCGGGTCCCACCCGGTCATCGCGTAGAAGCCGTAGAGGGTGAGCTGCTGCAGGAGCACCACGACGGCGAGGACGCGTCGCACGCCGACCTGGTGCTCCCGGACCCAGCCTCGGGTGCCGAGCAGGGTGAGGGCCAGGAGCAGCAGGGCGAGGACGTAGCCGAGATGCTGGCCACCACCGATGGTGATCCACTCCGGATGGGGGTCCAGGAACGAGTCCACGACGCCTCCGGCCGGCCTCAGATCACGACGACCCGGTCACCCATGCCGAGCAGCCCCTGGGCCCAGATCATCTCCATCGCGGGGACCGACACGCGGGCGCACCCGTGCGAGGCCGGGAACGGCGGGATGGACTGCGAGCCGTGAACCGCGTAGTTGCCGTAATAGAACATCGGCCGGTACATCTTCCCGAGCTCACCGTCGCGCCAGCCCTTGCTGTGGGTCAGCCACACCGCGAAGTCGCCGGTGGGGGTGTTCGCGTCGTACCTGCGCTTCTCGAACTTGTAGGGCTCGCCGTTGCCGGTCGAGGTGTTGAGGATCATGCTCGCCCACCCGCCGCGGACCACGAGCAGCAGCTGGCTGGCGAGATGGACCTCGACGTGGTCTCCGCCGTAGGCCGCAGCCGGGCGGTAGCCGGTCGCGAGGGCCGCATAGGTGTTGGGGCCGACGATGCCGTCCCGACCCAGCCCGTGCGCCTTCTGCAGCGCCCACACCGCCTGCTGGGTCAGGTGCCCGAAGCCCCCGTCCGGCGCACCGCACCAGTAGCCGGAGGCGTTGAGCTGCTCCTGCAGCACCCAGACCTCATCCCCGGCGTTGCCCCGCTGCAGGATCGACGGCGGAGCCGGCTCCGGCTCCGGCGGGGGCTCTGGTTCCGGCTCCGGCTCAGGTTCGGGTTCGGGCTCTGGTTCGGGTTCGGGCTCCGGTTCCGGCTCGGGTTCGGGCTCCGGCTCCGGTTCGGCGCGGACGAAGACGGCACCGTCGTCCTGCAGTCCCCCCACGATCGCGCCCACCATCAGACCCGCGCCGCCCTTGACGAGCGCGCGTCGCTGCAGCGGCTCGGCGAGCACGCGTCCTGCGTCTCGCACCAGTCGTTGCCTTCGCATTCCGGTTCCCCTTCGTGAGTGTCGTCTCCAGTAGACGGGATCGGCACACCTCCACGTTGCCAGCACACTCGCACTGTTGCGCAATCGTGACCTCAGTCGTCCCACCCGTCACATCCGCGCGCGGCCGAATATGCTGCCTCCATCACGACCGCGCCCGTCCCGCACCAGGAGGTCCATGATGGCTCGCCCACTGCGCCCCAGCTCGAGCCTGTCCCGCCGCCGCATGCTGGCGCTGACCGGGGCGGGAGCCCTGGGGGCCTCCCTGGCCGCGTGCGGTGACAACACCGGCCGCGGGACCTCGGCCAGCGACGACGCCGGTGCCGCCAGCGGTGGTGGAGGCCGTCCGACCATCGCGCAGTGGTACCACCAGTACGGCGAGGCGGGCACCCAGGAGGCCGTCGAGCGGTATGCCGCGGACTACCCCGACGCCGACGTGACGGTCTCGTGGAAGCCCGGTGACTACGACCAGTCCACCGCCGCCTCGCTGCTCACGGATGCCGGACCCGACGTCTTCGAGTACGGCAACGGCCCCACCATCGACATGATCAAGGGTGGGCAGGTGGCGGACCTCACCGACCTCTTCGGCGACACCCTGGACGACTTCACCCCCTCGCTCATCGAGCGGATGAGCTACGACGGCATGATCTGGGCGGTCCCGCAGGTCCTCGACATGCAGGTGCTGGTCTACCGGCCGAGCCTGCTGGAGCAGGCCGGGATCGAGCCGCCCCAGCAGATCCCCGACCTGGTGGCCGCCGCGCGCGAGCTGAGCCGCGGCGACGTCAAAGGTCTCTTCCTCGGCAACGACGGCGGCGCCGGCCTGCTGGGTGGCCCGATGCTGTGGTCGGCCGGGCTGGACTACCTCGACGAGGACCAGGTCGGGTTCGAGGCCGCCGGAGCGGCCGAGGCCCTCACCGTGCTGCGGACGCTGTGGACCGATGAGTCGCTGCTGCTCGGCGAGGCCCAGGACTGGTTCGACGCCACCGCCTTCACCTCCGGCCGCGCGGCCATGCAGTGGACCGGCCTGTGGACCTTCCCCGCCATCAGCGAGGCGCTCGGTGACGACTTCGGAGCGATCCCCTGGCCCGCGATGGAGGGCGGGGCACCCTCGGTGCCGGTCGGCGCCTACGGCTCGTGCGTGTCGACCCGGGCCCAGGACGTCGAGGCGGCCAGGGAGTTCGTCCGCTGGCTGTGGATCGACCAGACCGACAAGCAGCTGGACTTCGCGACGTCCTACGGGTTCCACGTGCCCTCGCGGGCCAGCCTGGTCCCCGAGGCGGACGTCCTGACCTCGGGTCCGGCGGCAGACGCAGCGGCCTACGTGACCGAGTACGGCCACGCCCAGACCCCCCTGCTGTGGACGCCGCGGTGCGCGACGGCGTGGAACGACATGATGAGCCGGGTGGTGCGGGACGGCGCCGACGCGCAGGCCGAGCTCGAGGCCCTGGTGCCGATCGTGGAGGACGAGTTGGAGCGGGTCACCGCCTGATGCTGGGGCGCCTCCGGGGTCGCCAGGACGTCAACCTCTGGTTCTGGGTCTTCGTCGGTCCGTTCTTCGCCGGGCTGGTGCTGTTCATCTACGTCCCGATCGGCTGGAGCGTCTACCTCTCCTTCTTCGAGGCGTACAACACCGTCACCCCCACCGAGTTCGTCGGTCTCGCCAACTACCGGGACATGCTGGCCGACCGCGCGTTCCGCGACTCGCTGCTCACCTTCGTCGTCTTCGCGGCCTTCATCGTCCCCACGACCTTCGCGCTGTCGCTGCTCACGGCGGTGCTCGTGGCGCGGACCCGGCTGATGCAGGCCTTCTTCCGGTCGGTGTTCTTCCTGCCGGTCGCCTGCTCCTACGTCGTGGCGGCGCTGATCTGGAAGATGTCGATCTTCTCGGGCATGCGGTCCGGTGTGGCGAACGCCGCGCTGGGCCTGGTCGGCGTCAGCCCCGTGCCCTGGCTCTCGATCACCGACCCGCCGTGGTACTGGCTGGTGATCGTCTCGGCGCGCCTGTGGCTGCAGGTGGGGTTCTACATGATCCTGTTCCTCGCGGCGCTGCAGCGGGTCCCGGCCAACCTCTACGAGGCGGCCGCCATCGACGGGGCGGAGGGCTGGCAGGTGTTCCGGCACATCACCTGGCCGCAGCTGCTCCCCGCGTCCACGGCGGTGCTGCTGCTGCTCCTCATCAACGCCTTCCAGGCCTTCGACGAGTTCTACAACATCCTGTCCAGCTTCGGCAGCTACCCGCCCTACGCCCGACCCCCGCTGGTCTACCTCTACTACACGGCCCTCGGGTCGGGCCAGAACTTCGGCGACGGGAGCGCGGGCGCGGTGATCCTGACGGTGATGATCGCGGTGGTGGCCCTGGCCCAGACCCGGCTGCTCCGGCTCGGCGGGAGGGACTGACGGTGCTGCACGAACGACGGCGCTACGCCCTCCTGCGTTGGGCCCTGCTGCTGGTGGGGACGGTGCTGTTCCTGCTGCCCTTCTACCTGCTCCTCCGGGGCGCCCTCAGCACCGAGGCCGACCTCGCCTCGGCCGAGTGGCACTGGCTGCCGCCCTCGTGGGAGTGGGGCAACCTGGCAGCCGTCTTCGGCGACCGGACCGTGCCGATGGGTCGGGCGCTGCTCAACAGCACCGTCATCGCGGTGACCCAGACGATCGGTGTGCTGGTGCTGTCCGGGATGGCCGGCTACGGGTTGGCACGCATCCCCTACCGCTGGTCGAACGCCGTGTTCTGGCTGATCACCATCACCCTGCTCATCCCGGCCGCCGTGACCTTCGTGCCCAGCTTCGTGCTGGTCAGCTCGCTGGGGTGGATCTCGACGCTGCGCGGGCTGATCATCCCCGGGCTCTTCCAGGCGTTGGCGACCTTCCTCTTCCGCCAGTTCTTCCTGTCCTTCCCGAAGGAGATCGAGGAGGCCGCGGCGTTGGACGGGCTGTCCTGGTGGGGGACGTTCTGGCGAGTCGTGGTCCCCAACTCCGGTGGCTTCGCCGCCGCGATCGGCACGATCACCTTCATCGGGAGCTGGAACGCCTTCCTGTGGCCGCTGGTCATCGGGCGCACGCCCGACTCGTGGACCGTGCAGATCGCGTTGTCCACCTACCTGACCGCCCAGACCTCGCAGATCAGCCAGCTCTTCATGGCGGCGCTGATCGCCATCCTCCCGCTGCTGCTGATGTTCCTCTTCCTCCAGCGGTGGATCGTCCAGGGCGTGGAGCGCACCGGCATCAGCGACTGACCTCCGGCGGGGCGTCGTGCCGACGACACGCCCCACCCCACCGGCTCACCCGTTCACGTGAACGCTGGAGCCGACGACACGCCCGACCCCGCCGGCTCGGCCAGGCTCGGGCACGTCGTCAGCCCGCGGCAGCGCGCGCCTCCAGCTCGGCCAGGCCCGGACCGCGGAGCACGCCTGGGACGACGCGGCCGGAGACGACGAGGAGCAGATCCAGGGCAGGCCCCTCGACCACCGGCCCCGAGCCGGAGGCGATCCCGGCATCCGTGGCGCGCACCGTGAGGCCCGCCACCCGCTCCCGGGCGCCACCGAGGCCCACGGCGGTGGCCAGCTGGTAGGTGAGGGCACGCTCGACCGCCTCCTGGACGTAGGCGTGCTCGAGGCCCAGCGGTCGACGGATGTCCTCGCCGTGCACCACTTCCTCGACCAGCCTGCTGGCCCGCGGGGCAGGTGGTCCGGAGGTCCGGGTGACGACGGCCCGGAGACGGGCCAGGGTCTCCCGAGGGGTGTCACCACGCTCCCGCGCCACGCCGGCGGCGTTCTGGGCGTCGAAGTCGAAGCGGGCGCGCGCCATCGCCAGGAGCAGGCGCGGGGTCGTGGTCCGCGCGTTGTCGACCAGGTGCGCCGCCACGTCGTGGACCGTCCACCCGGGGCACAGGGACGCGTGCTCCCACAGCGGCTCCTCGAGCGCGGCGAGGTCCTCAACGAGGGCACGTCGCTCGGCCTGCACGAGATCCCAGGTCGGGCTGCCCCCGGTGGTGGTCATGCGTTCAGCCTCTCACCCGTCGACGAGCCCGCGGATGTCCTCCGCGGTCACCGTGCCGGTGGCGAACTCGCCGGAGTCGACGACGGTGGTGAAGAGGCGCCGCTTGCGATCCTGCAGCGCCACCACCTTCTCCTCGATCGTGCCCCGGGAGACCAGGCGGTAGACGTGCACCGGCCGGTGCTGGCCGATGCGGTGGGTGCGGTCGACGGCCTGGGCCTCGGCGGCAGGGTTCCACCACGGGTCGAGGACGAAGACGTAGTCGGCCTCGGTCAGGGTCAGACCGACCCCGCCCGCCTTGAGGCTGATGAGGAAGGCCGGTTGCCGACCCTCCCGGAAGGACGAGATCCGCGCCGGGCGGTCCCGGGTGCGCCCGTCCAGGTAGACGTGGTCGATGCCCGCCCGTTCCAGCGCCTCCCGCACGAGGGCGAGGTATCCGGTGAAGCTGGAGAAGACCAGGGCACGGTGGCCCTCGGCCGCCACCTCGGTGAGCTGCTCCACCAGGGCGGTGACCTTGGCGGAGGTCGCGAGGCCGGCGTGGTCGGCGTCGACCAGGGCCGGGTCCAGCGAGAGCTGACGCAGCACGGTCAGGGCACGGAAGATCCGGATGCGGTTCTTGTCCATGTCCGCCAGGAGCCCGAGCACCCGCTGTCGTTCCCGCTGCAGGTGCTGGTCGTAGACGCGTCGGTGCGCGGGGTGCAGGTCGATGGTCAGGGTCTGCTCGATCTTGTCCGGCAGGTCGGCGGCCACCTCCGCCTTGGTGCGCCGGAGCATGAACGGGCGGATCCGCGCGCGCAGCCGATCCAGCTCCAGCGGGGCCGAGCCGGCCTCGATCGGCTTGCGATACCGCTCGGTGAAGACCTCGGGGCGGGGGAAGAGGCCTGGTGCTGCCAGCGAGGTCATCGACCACAGGTCCATCAGGGTGTTCTCCAACGGGGTGCCGGTCATCGCGAAGGTCCGACCGACATCCAACCGACGGACGGCCTGGTAGGTCGCCGAGCGGCGGTTCTTGACCACCTGGGCCTCGTCCAGGACGACGCCGCTCCACGGCATCGAGTGGTACTCCGGCGCGTCCATCCGCAGCAGGGTGTAGGAGGTGATGACCAGGTCCGCGGCCCCGATGGCGGTCGCCAGGTCGGTGCCGCGACGGCGGCCGGTCGAGGTGATCGTCGCCGTCGCCAGGTGCGGGGCGAAGCGGGCGGCCTGCTCGGCCCAGGCCCCGACGACGCTGGTCGGCGCCACCACGAGGACGGGACCCTCCGCGAGGTCGGCGCGGTCCTCGGCGCGGACCACCATGGCCAGCGCCTGCAGCGTCTTGCCCAACCCCATGTCGTCGGCGAGGATGCCGCCGAGCCCGGCGTCCCAGAGGCCGGCCAGCCAGCGGAAGCCGTCCAGCTGGTAGGGGCGCAGCGTCGCCTCCAGCGCCGGCGGTGCCGGCACGACACCCCGGTCTCCCTCTCCGAGCGCGAGGAGGGCGTCGACCCGCTCGCGCCACCGGCCGTGCTGGTCGTGCACGACCCCGAGCTCGACCAGCTCCTCCCAGAGGCCGGCCTGGTAGGGGGTCAGCCGCAGCTGGGCCGGATCGTCCGCGGCGTCGGAGTCGACCAGCTCCCGGGCCTCCTCGATGAGGCGACGCAGGCTGAGCAGCTCGGGCTGGTCCAGGCGCAGCCAGAGGCCCGAGTCGAGCAGCAGCACCTCCTCGCCGCGGGCCAGCGCCTCGAAGAGCAGCTCGAACGGGATCTCGACGTCCCCCACGGTCACGCTGACGTGCAGGTCCAGCCAGTCACCCTCCTGGGCCTCGCTGGTGGTGAGGTGCACGACCGGACTCTGCGCGGCCTCCTCGTAGGTCGCCAGGTCCCCGTGCAGGACGACGTCCACGTCGTCGCAGTCCTGCAGGACGGGCAGCACCTCCTCGACGAACCGGGCCGTCTGCAGCCCGGTCAGGACGCACCTGGGTCGCAGGGCCTCCCCGCCGTGGGGCTCCCGAGCCACGCAGGCCGGTATGCCCTCCAGCAGCGGCAGCACCGCACCGGTCGCCCGGCGCTCGGCGTCGGCGTCCCGGGGTGGGTCGTCAGGTCCGGCCGACAGCCCCACGGTCGCGAGCTGCGGCTCCCCGTCGACGGTGGGCAGGGCATACCCGAACGTCCACCGCAGGTGCAGCACGTGCCCCGGCTCCGGGGTGATCTCCAGCCGGAGCCGCGGGGGGGCGTCGGCCGGGGTGACGACGCTGCCGTCGCTGGAGGTGAGGCGGACCTGCCGGGCGAGCGCCGGGTAGTACTGCGTCAGGAACCGGCCCACGTCCTCGGGCGGGACGCGCATCACCCGGCCGGACTCGACCAGGCCGACGACGACCTCGGGCACCGCGCCGCCCAGCGGCCAGAGGGTCAGCTCGCCCCCCTCGTCGACCCGGCCCAGCCCGTGCGGCGGGCGGCCGACCAGGAACACCCCGGTCGGTGACGCCGGCAGCCCGTCGGCACGGACCCCGGCCCGCAGGGCCAGCTGCCCGTCCTCCTCCCGGGTCAGGTCCAGGCCCACCTGCGCCTGTCCCTCCCCCAGCGCGACGCTGGTGACGTCCTCGCCCGCCACCAGCGGGACGCCCGCGTCCACCACCTGCCGCAGCACCGGCCAGGCGACGGCCCCGATCTCGCCGAGCGGCAGCTCCTTGGCCGAGCTGTAGAAGTATCCGAACCCGGAGCTCTTGCCGAGCGCCGCGAGCTGCCCCAGCAGGGACCGGTGCCGAGGGTCGACCTCAGTGGTCGACCAGCGGTTGGTGAGGTCGTCCCACCCGACCCCCTGGCCGACCCACGGCTTGCTGCGGCCCGGCCGGACGGGACGGAGCGCGACGCGCGTCCGCTCGTCCCGACCACCGGGACCCCGGCTCACCGAGACCTGCAGGCCGAGCCGGTGCGGCTGCCGGCCGAGCTGCTGCGCCGGGCGCACCAGGGGCGCCAGCACGCTCTCCCAGTCCGCGGCCCCGGAGCGTGACCGCAACCGCGACCGGGCGGTGATGAGCACGGCGACCGCGTGCTTGCAGTCCTGGCCCACGGGGCAGCTGCACTGCCCGCTCCAGACCAGCACCTCGCGGTCGTGGATCCGCACGACCGTCTGGTAGACGTGCCCCCGCCCGCCGGTCACGGTGCCGACCAGCGCCGCGCCGTCCGGCCCGGTGACGAGGGTCCGGACGTGCCCGGCCTCGGCATACCCCTGGGCGCGGGCGAAGGTCAGCTCCCCCACGTCCGCGCGCAGGGCACCGTCCTCGACGCGGAGCACCCAGTCCGCGGCGGCGAGGTCCGGTGGCATGGACCGATCGTAGGTGCCGCCGCCGACAGACGCCGTGCCCTGTCCACAGGGTCGGGTCGGGCGCGGGTCAGGCCTGCCCGCGGTGCCGGTGGACGCCGGTGAGCACGGCCTCCGCGACCACGTCCGGACGCTTCTCCGGCAGCCAGTGACCGGCCGCGAGCTCCTCGAAGCGGTAGTCGCCGGTGACGTGCCGGCCCGTCCGCTCGGCCGCGGACCGACCGAGGAAGGGGTCGCGCCGCCCCCAGAGGTAGGCCGTGGGCACCGTGACGCCGCCGACCGGGCGTGCGCCGCGTCCCGCCGCCGCGCGGTACCAGTTCACCGGACCGCGCAGGCTCCGCGCCGTCCCCAGCCTGGCGGCGTAGCGCGCGACGTCCTGCGCCGGCAGACCGGTGCGGGCCAGGCCGCCCCGGCGCAGGCTCCGCGCCATGACGTGCTCGGGCAGCCGGGGCACCTGGAAGGCCCCGATGTACCAGCTGCGCCGGGCCTGGTCGCCGTGCCGCACGGCCCACCGCAGCGCCGCGGGGTGCGGCGTGGACAGGACGGTCAGGGTCGAGACCCGGTCCGGGTGCCAGGCGGCCAGCGCCCAGCCCACCGCACCGCCCCAGTCGTGGCCGACGACGTGCGCCCGTGGCAGGCCGACGGTGTCCAACAGGGCGAGGACGTCTCCCACCAGGTGCTCCATCCGGTATGCCGTGACCGCCGGTGGGCGAGCACCCGCGGCGTATCCCCGTTGGTGCGGCGCCAGGGTGCGCAGGCCTGCGTCGTGGAGCAGCGGAGCGACCCGCCCCCACGCGGTCGCGTCCTGAGGGAAGCCGTGCAGCAGCACGACCGGCTCGCCGTCCCCCGGACCGGCCAGCAGCGCCTCGTGCCTCAGCCCGTCGTGCTCGTGGGTCAGCAGCTCGCCGGTCTCCATCGCTCCATCATGCCGGTGCCGGGCCGCGCCGTGCGATAGAATGAGGCGCACGGCGCTGCGCGCCGACCCGCCTCACCCCCTTTGCTGAAAGCCCCCCGTGACCTCTTCCTTCGCCGAGCTCGGCGTGCCCGCACCCCTGTCCGCGGTCCTCGCGACCCAGGACATCACCGTCCCCACCCCGATCCAGGCGGCGACGTTGCCCGACTCGCTCGCCGGACGCGACGTGCTCGGCCGGGGCCGCACCGGATCCGGCAAGACCTTCGCCTTCCTGCTGCCGGTGGTGTCGCGCCTGATGGCCGACCCGGCCGCCGCACGCCGGCGCGGACGGCTGCCGCGCGCCCTCATCCTGGCCCCCACCCGCGAGCTCGCCGGTCAGATCGCCGCGTCCCTGGAGCCGCTGGCCGCCCGCGCCGGGCTGGCCCACGTGACGATCTTCGGCGGGGTCGGGCAGAACCCGCAGGTGCGCGCCCTCCGGGCCGGGGTCGACGTGGTCGTCGCCTGCCCCGGCCGGCTCGAGGACCTCCTCGGGCAGGGACACGCCGACCTCTCCGGCGTCGAGGTGACCGTCCTGGACGAGGCGGACCACATGGCCGACCTGGGCTTCCTGCCCGTGGTCAAGCGCCTGCTCGACCGCACGCCGCGCCGCGGCCAGCGGATGCTCTTCTCCGCGACCCTGGACGCCGGCGTGGACGTCATCGCCCGCCGCTACCTCAGCGACCCGGTCACCCACCACGCGGACTCGGCACAGTCGCCGGTGCAGGCGATGGACCACCACGTGCTGCACATCGACGCCGGGCAGCGGCTCGCCGTCCTCACCGACCTCGGGGCGGCCCCGGGCCGCACGGTGGTCTTCACCCGCACCAAGCACGGCGCCAGGAAGCTCGCCAAGCAGCTCAACGGGGCGGGCGTGCCCGCCGTCGAGCTGCACGGCAACCTCGCGCAGAACGCCCGCACCCGCAACCTGGACGCCTTCCACTCCGGCCGGGCCTCCACCCTCGTCGCCACCGACATCGCCGCCCGCGGGATCCACGTGGACGACGTCTCCCTCGTGGTGCACGCCGACCCGCCCGTCGAGCACAAGGCCTACCTGCACCGCTCCGGGCGCACCGCCCGCGCGGGCGCGGCCGGCACCGTGGTGACGCTGATGACCGACGAGCAGGTCCGCGACGTCCGGTCGCTGACCCGGGCCGCGGGCATCCGGCCGACGACCACCCGGGCGGACGCGCGCCACCCGATCCTGGCCGAGCTGGCACCCGGCGAGCGGGTCCTGGTCCCCGGTGGTCTGGCTCCGCTGCAGGCACCGGCGACCGGTGGCGCCCAGCGCGGCCCGAAGCAGGGCCGTCCCGGCGGGCGCAGCGGCAGCCGCCAGGGTGGTCGTCGCCGGGCCGAGGGCCAGGGCGGGGACCGCCAGGGCCGGCAGGACCGGGGCCGGGGCCGGGGCGGGGACCGCCAGGGCCGGAAGGACCGGGGCGAGGGCACAGGCCGCCAGGGTCAGCGCCAGGGCGGCGGTGGCCGCCGGGGCACCGCCCAGGGCGCCGGCCGCCGCACGGGAGGCCGCCGGGCAACCTCCTCGGGCGGGTCGATCGTCGCGTTCTCGACGTCGAGCGGCGGCGGCCGGCGCCGCTGACCTAGAGCTCCCGCTGCTCGGCCACCCTCGCCGAGCTGGCCGCCCAGCGCTCGTACTGGTCCAGCACGTCGTGGCACACGTCCTCGACGTCGTAGGACATGAGGTCGTACCCGCCGGCGATCGGCTGCGCGACCTGCAGCCGGGTCGTCCGGTCGTGCGCGAGGCGGCCCAGCCCGTAGGTCGGCGCCGGGCCCCGCCTGACCTGGACCGGGTAGGTGAAGCCCACCTCGTCTCCCTCGGCGGCCACCAGCAGCGTGGCCGACCGCACGACCCGCGCCTCCGGGTCGGCCTCGCTCACCTCGACCCGGGCCGGCACGCCCTGCTCCTCGAGCGCGTCACGCACCGCGTGCAGCGCCGGGACGACGACGTCGTCCAGCCGCTCCTGGGCCTGGTCCACCGTCACCGAGCCGAAGGACTGCGCCAGCCGCAGCCGCCACGGCACGCCGCTCGCCTCCCGGCCCACCAGGGAGGTCGTCACCGAGTCCTGGAAGGCCCAGGTGCGGGTCCGCTCGTGCTCCAGCGCACGGTGCAGACCGACCATGACGGCCACGATGACGAAGGCGAACGGCAACCCCATGATGATGGTCGCGCTCTGCAGCGCCGGGATCCCGCCCACGAGCAGCATCGCGATCGTCAGCACGCCGGTCGCCACCGACCAGACGATGCGCAGCCAGGGCCGGGCGTCGGCCTCCCCGCTCGGGAGCTCGGAGGACAGGTTGGCCATGACCAGCGCCCCGGAGTCGGCGGAGGTGACGTAGAACAACAGCCCGACGAAGGTCGCCAGCGCCACCACCGCGAGCCCCAGCGGGTACTGCTGCAGCAGCGTGAAGAAGCCCAGCTCCGGCGTGTTGACGGCCGCCTCGCCGAAGGCCTCGTCGCCGTCCCGGATCTGCTTGACCGCGCTGTTGCCGAAGATCGACACCCACATGACGATGTAGCTGAACGGGATGGTCATCGTCCCGAGCACGAACTGCCCGATGGTCCGGCCCTTGGAGATCCGGGCCAGGAACATCCCGACGAAGGATGCCCAGGCGATCCACCAGGCCCAGAAGAAGAGGGTCCAGAAGCCCATCCACTCGGCGGGGTAGTCGAAGGCCATCGTGTCCAGGGTCATCCCGGGGAACATCGAGACGAAGTCGCCGACGTTCATCATCATCCCGCGGAGCAGGAAGGCCGTCTCACCGGTGACGAGCACCCAGCCGGCCAGGCCGATCGCCAGCAGCACGTTCAGCTGGCTGAGCAGCCGGATGCCCTTGTCCACGCCGGTGGTCGCCGAGATCGTCGCCACCAGGATGGCGAGGACGACCAGCCCGATCTGCGCGGGTATGCCCTGGGAGACGCCGAAGAGCACGTCCAGCCCCACGTTGAGCATGACGACGCCGATCCCGAGCGAGGTCGCGACCCCGAAGATGGTGCCGATCACGGTCGCGATGTCGACGGCGTCGCCGAGCGGACCCTTCACCCGCTTGCCGATCAGGGGGTAGAGGGTCGAGCGGACCGCGAGCGGCAGGCCCATGCGGTGCGCGTAGTAGCCGAGGGCGATGCCCATGAGGGCATACATGCCCCACCCGGTGATGCCGTAGTGGAACAACGTCCACACCGTCGCCTCACGGGCGGCCTCGAGGGTGCCGCCCTCCCCCTGCGGGGGGTAGAGGTACTGCGAGGCGGGCTCGGCGACGGCGTAGAACATCACGTCGGTGCCGATGCCCGCGGCGAAGAGCATCGAGGCCCAGGCGAAGGTCGAGAACTCGGGTCGGTCGTCGTCCTGGCCCAGCCGGACCCGGGAGTGCCGGACCCCGAGGTAGAGGACGAAGACGAGGATCACGGTGGCCAGGACGATGTAGAACCACCCGAACCACTCGGAGGTCCACCCGACCACGACACCGAGCACCTCGGAGGACTGGGTGGGGGCGATGAGCGCCCAGAGCGCCACCGCCGCGGTGATCGCGCCCGAGACCGCGAGCACGGTCCACTTGGTGCGGGGCTGGCCGGGTGGGGCGAGCGTCTCGGGCGCGGTGTCACGGGTCGTACTCATGGGGTCTCCTCCTCGTGCGGCGCCATCGCGCGCACCGCGCTGGGCACCTCCTGACGGGTGTCCCACGCCTCGTTGCGGGGATCGCCCGGCGGGTACAGGGGCATACCGGCACCGGCGCGGAAGACCGGCGGGTGCTCCGGCGCCAGCGGGGTGTTGCCGGCGATGAGGTCGGCAGCCTTCTCGGCCACCATCATCACGGGAGCGTAGATGTTGCCGTTGGTGATCGTGGGGAAGACGGAGGCGTCCACGACGCGCAGCCCCTCGGTCCCGTGCACGCGCATCGACCCCGGGTCCACGACCGCCGTCTCGTCCTGCGAGCTCCCCATCCTCGCCGAGCAGGACGGGTGCAGCGCGGTCTCGGCGTCCTGCGACACCCAGTCGATGATCTGCTGGTCGGTCTCGACCGCCGGCCCGGGTGAGATCTCCCCGCCGTCGAAGGCCGCGAACGCGGGCTGGGACAGGATGTGCCGGGCGGCGCGGATCACCTCGACCCACTCGCGCCGGTCGTTCTCCGTGGAGAGGTAGTTGAACAGGATCGACGGGTGGTGGAAGGGGTCCGCGTCGGTGATCCGCACCCGTCCCCGCACGTCGGAGTTCATCGGCCCGATGTGCACCTGGAAGCCGTGCTTGCCCTCCGGGGCGGTCCCGTCGTAGCGCACCGCGATCGGGAGGAAGTGGAACATCAGGTTGGGGTAGGCCACCTCGTCGTTGGTGCGGATGAAGCCGCCGGCCTCGAAGTGGTTGCTGGCGCCCACGCCGCTGTCGAAGAACAACCACTGGGCCCCGATCCACGGGGCCTTCCACTTCTTCAGCCACGGGGCGATCGAGACCGGCTGCAGGCTGGTGTGCTGCAGGTAGACCTCGAGGTGGTCCTGCAGGTTCTCCCCCACCCCGGGCAGCTCGACCCGCGGGGTGACGCCCGCCGCCCGCAGCACCTCGGGGTCACCGACCCCGGACAGCTGCAGCAGCTGGGGCGAGTTGAAGGCGCCACCGCACAGGATCACCTCACCGGCCTCGACCGAGTGCTGGCGGCGAGGTGGCCGGACGAAATCGACACCGGTGACCCGGTGGCCGGACCAGCGCAGCCCGGTGACCATGGCGAGGGTGGCGACGTCCAGGTTGGCGCGGTCACGGACGGGTCGCAGGTAGGCCCGCGACGCCGAGAGCCGGCTGCCCCGGTAGACGTTCCGGTCGAACGGCGCGAACCCCTCCTGGCGGTAGCCGTTGACGTCGTCGGTGCGGGAGTACCCCGCCTGGGTGGTGGCCTCGAAGAAGGCCTGGAACAGCGGCGTCGAGGCCGGGCCGCGCTCCATCTTCAGCGGACCGGACCCGCCGCGCCAGGCGTCGGCGCCCGCCAGGCAGGTCTCCATCCGCTTGAAGTAGGGCAGGCAGTGGGCGTAGTCCCAGTCCTGCATCCCGTCGAACTCGGCCCACTTGTCGTAGTCCCCGGCGTTGCCCCGCTGGAAGATCATGCCGTTGATGGACGAGGACCCGCCGAGGACCTTGCCGCGGGCGTGCGGCACCCGGCGCCCGTCCATGTGCGGCTCGGGGTCGGTCTGGTATGCCCAGTCGTAGAGCGGGTTCCCGGACGGGAACATCAGCGCGGCCGGCATGTGGATGAGCGGGTCGACGAGGTAGTCCGCGCGCCCGGCCTCGAGCACGAGGACGGTGCTGCCCTCGTCGGCGGACAACCGGTTGGCCAGGGCCGAGCCGGCGGAGCCACCACCCACGATGACGTAGTCGTAGCGCTGCCTCATGCCTGCTCCTCGCTGCTCGTGCCCTGCTGCTCGTGCCGGTCGAACCAGTCCGCGACCGCGGGTCGGGTGTTGTGCCAGACGTGCTTGGTCTCGAGGTACTCGTGCAGCCCGGCCACGCCGAGCTCGCGCCCGATGCCGGACTGCTTCATCCCGCCCCACTCGGCCTGCGGCACGTAGGGGTGGTAGTCGTTGATCCAGATCGTGCCGTGCCGCAGCCGGCCGGCGACCCGCTCGGCCCGTCCCGCGTCCTGGGTCCAGACCGCACCCGCGAGGCCGTAGATGGTGTCGTTCGCGAGCGCGACGGCGGCGTCCTCGGCGGCATCCCGGTCCTCCCCCGAGAAGGTCTCCACGGTGAGGACCGGGCCGAAGGACTCGTCCTGGACGCAGGACATGTCGCTGGTGCACCCGTCCAGGACGGTCGGCGGGTAGTAGGACCCGACCTCCAGCTCGCCGCCAGGCACCTCACCGCCGCAGCGGACGACGGCGCCCTCGGCGCGGGCGGCCGCGACGTAGGCCTCGACCTTGGCGCGGTGCTCGTCGCTGATGAGCGGACCGGTCTCGGCCCGCTCGTCGAAGGGTCCGCCCATCCGGATCCGCTCGGCCCGGCGGACCAGCTCGTCCACGACCTCGTCGTGCACCTCCTCCTCGACGATCAACCGGGCGCCGGCCGAGCACACCTGACCGGAGTCCAGGAAGATGGCGGTCAGCGCGTTGTCGATCGCCGCGGGCAGGTCCGCGTCGGCGAAGACCACGTTGGGGTTCTTGCCACCGAGCTCGAGGGCGATCCGCTTCACCGTGGGCGCGGCCGCCGCCATGATGGTCCGTCCCGTCACCACGCCACCGGTGAAGGAGACGAGATCGACGTCCGGGTGGGAGGTCATCGTCGGCCCCACGTCGGCGCCCGTGCCGGTGAGCAGGTTGCCCACGCCGGCGGGCAGGCCGGCGCGCTCCAGCGCCCCCATCAGCCAGATCGCGGTCTGCGGGGTCAGCTCGCTCGGCTTCAGCACGAAGGTGTTGCCCGCCGCGAGCGCCGGCGCGACCTTCCAGGACGTCTGCAGCAGCGGGAAGTTCCACGGCGTGATGAGCGAGCAGACACCGACCGGCTCGTGCACGACGCGCGAGGAGACCCCCGGCATACCGGTGTCGACCACCCGGCCCGCCTCGCCCTGCACCAGGTCGGCGAAGTGCCGGAAGACGCCGATGATGTCCTGCATGTCGATCCGGGACTCGGCCATCCGCTTCCCGGTGTCCAGCGACTCCAGCCGGGCGACCTCGTCCAGCTCGGCCTCCAGCAGGTCGGCGACGCGACGCACCACGCCGGCCCGCTCCGGGGTCGGTGTCTGCCGCCAGGCACCCTCGTCGAAGGCCGTCCGGGCGGCGGCGATCGCGGCCTCGGCGTCGGACGCGTCCGCCTCGGACACGGTGGTGACCACCTGGCGGTCGGCCGGGCAGGTGATCTCGCGCGTCCGCCCGGAGGCGGAGGCGCGCCACTCGCCGCCGATGTAGAGCGTGCGCACGTGGGGCTCCTCCTTCGTCGTCGTCGTCGGGTGCGCCCACTCTAGCCAGCCCCGGGGGTCCTCGGCCGGGCTGTCGCTAGGGTGGTCGGGCATGGACCGTCCGGCCGTGGATGGCGCGAGGGACCGGCCTCGTCTGGGGGCCGTGTTCTGGGTCTCGCTGGTGCTCTCGCTCGGCTTCGTCCTCGCCGGGCTGCTCTCCCCCGGCCGGTTCACTGCGGTGCTCGAGGCGACCCGGGATCTCGTGGTGGGGCGGATCGGCCCGATCTACCCCGTCACGATGCTGCTCATCCTGGTCTTCGTCGTGGTCCTGGCCACCTCCCGATACGGACGGATCCGGCTGGGCGAGGCGGGGTCGCGCCCGGAGTTCGGGTTCGTCTCCTGGATGGCGATGCTGCTGAGCGCGGGGGTCGGCCTGAGCTTCCTCTTCTGGGGCACGGCGGAGCCGCTGATCCACTACGCCGAGCCTCCGCACGGGATGGCGCCGTCGGAGTCCGAGCAGGCGGCCCGGGACGGTCTGCGCTACTCCTTCCTCTTCTGGGGCTTCCACGCGTGGGCGCTCTACGCCGCCGTCGCGGTGGCGGTCGGCCACGCCAGCCACCGGCACGGGCGCACGGTGCTCATCAGCGCGACGCTGCGCCCGTTGCTGCGGCGGCACGCGGACGGACCGGTCGGCACGGTCGTGGACCTCTGCTCCGTCTTCGCCATCCTCTTCGGGGTCGCGACCTCGCTCGGCCTGGGCACCCGGGAGCTCAACGCCGGGCTGGAGCACCTCGCCGGCGTGCCGGACGCCTACGGCCCCAAGATCGCGATCATCGTCGGCCTGATGACGGTGAGCACGATCTCGGCGATGACCGGTCTCGGGCGGGGCATCCGCATCCTCTCGCTGGCGAACCTGACGCTGTGCGGGATGCTGCTGCTGCTCGTCCTGGTCCTCGGCCCGACCCGGGTGATCCTGCAGACCCTGGGCACCGGGGTGGTCGACTACGTGCGGCACCTGGTGCCGATGAGCCTGGCGACCGAGGGTGGGTCGGACCGCCGCTGGGAGCAGGAGTGGGTCTACTTCTTCTGGGCCTGGTGGATCGCCTGGGCACCCTTCGTCGGCACCTTCATCGCCCGCATCTCGCGCGGCCGGACCATCCGCCAGGTCGTGACCGGGGTGGTGGGCACCTCCGGGACGGTGACGCTGGTGTGGTTCTCGGTCCTCGGTGGGACGGCGCTGGAGGCCGAGCGCAGCGGGGCGGTGGACGTCGCCGGGGTGGCCGCGGACAGCAAGTCCGTCGCCACCCTGGAGGTGCTGGGGACGCTGCCCTCGACGTCCCTGGCCCTGGTGCTGCTGGTGCCCGTCCTCGCGCTGCTGTTCATCACCTCGGCGGACTCGGCGTCCTTCATGCTCGGCTCCGCCACCTCAGGGGGCTCGATGCGTCCACCGAGGCCGCTGCGGCTGATGTGGTCCTTCGCGGCCGCCTTCGCCGCGGTGCTGCTGCTGACCGGCGGGGCGGACAGCCTCCGTCACGCCGCCGTCATCGCCGCGGTGCCGTTCACCCTCATCCTGGTGGCGCTGTGCGTCAGCCTCGTCCTCGACCTCCGGAGTGACCGGCCCGGTCACACGTTGCGGCGGTACTGACCCCCGACCTCGAAGAAGGCCTCGGTGATCTGGCCCAGGGAGCACACCCTCGCGGCGTCCATGAGCACGGAGAAGACGTTGTCGCCGGCCATCGCGGCCTCCTTGAGCCGGCCCAGGGCCGCCTGCGCCTCGTCGCGGTGCTCCTCCTGGTATGCCTCCACCCGCTGCAGCTGCGACTGCTTCTCGGCCTCGGTCGCCCGCGCCAGCTCGACCTCCACCTCCTCACGGTCGGCCTCGGGCCGGCGGAAGGTGTTGACCCCGATGATCGGCAGGCTGCCGTCGTGCTTGCGGTGCTCGTAGAGCAGCGACTCGTCCTGGATCTTGCCGCGCTGGTAGCCGGTCTCCATCGCGCCCAGCACCCCGCCGCGCTCGCTGATCCGGTCGAACTCCGCGAGCACCGCCTCCTCGACGAGGTCGGTGAGCTGCTCGATGATGAACGACCCCTGGTTCGGGTTCTCGTTCATCGCCAGGCCCCACTCCTTGTTGATGATGAGCTGGATCGCGAGCGCCCGGCGCACGGACTCCCCGCTCGGGGTGGTGACCGCCTCGTCGTAGGCGTTGGTGTGCAGGGAGTTGGCGTTGTCGTAGATCGCGATGAGCGCCTGCAGCGTGGTGCGGATGTCGTTGAAGTCCATCTCCTGGGCGTGCAGCGACCGGCCCGAGGTCTGCACGTGGTACTTCAGCTTCTGGCTGCGCTCGTTCGCGCCGTACCTGTCCCGCATGGCGACCGCCCAGATCCGTCGCGCGACGCGGCCGATGACGGAGTACTCGACGTCCATGCCGTTGGAGAAGAAGAAGGACAGGTTGGGCGCGAAGGCGTTGATGTCCATCCCGCGGGCGAGGTAGGACTCGACGTAGGTGAACCCGTTGGCCAGGGTGAACGCCAGCTGGCTGATGGGGTTCGCCCCTGCCTCGGCGATGTGGTAGCCGGAGATCGAGACCGAGTAGAAGTTGCGCACGCCCTGCTCGATGAACCACTCCTGGACATCACCCATCATCCGCAGCGAGAACTCGGTGGTGAACAGGCAGGTGTTCTGCCCCTGGTCCTCCTTGAGGATGTCCGCCTGGACGGTGCCGCGGACGTTCTGCAGGGCGTAGGCGCGCAGCTCCTCCGCCTCCGCCCCGGACGGCTCACGGCCCTCACGCTCGCGGAAGGCGTCGACCTGCTGGTCGATCGCCGTGTTGAGGAAGAACGCCAGCACCGTCGGTGCCGGACCGTTGATCGTCATCGACACCGACGTCGTGGGGTCGACGAGGTCGAACCCGTCGTAGAGCGCCTTCATGTCGTCCAGCGTCGCGATCGACACGCCCGAGGTGCCGACCTTGCCGTAGATGTCGGGACGTGGCGCCGGGTCGTGCCCGTAGAGGGTGACCGAGTCGAAGGCGGTCGAGAGGCGGGTGGCCGGCTGTCCCTCGGACAGCAGCTTGAAGCGGCGGTTGGTGCGGAACGGGTCGCCCTCCCCGGCGAACATCCGGGCCGGGTCCTCGTTGTCGCGCTTGAAGGCGAAGACCCCGGCGGTGTAGGGGAAGGACCCCGGGAGGTTCTCGCTGCGCCAGTAGCGCACGAGCGCTCCCGCCTCGTCGTAGGTCGGCAGCGCCACCCGCGGGATGCGGTTGCCGGAGAGCGACTCCTTGGTCAGCGTCGTGTGGATCTCACGGTCCCGGACCTTCACCACCTGCTCGTCGCCGGAGTATGCCTCGACCCGGGCGGGCCAGCCGGTGATCATCTCCTCGATCTCGGTGGGCAGCTCCCGACGCGCGTCGGCCAGGAGGTCGTCGACGCCGTGGTCGGTCTTCCCCGCGGCCGCCAGCTCGTCGTCCACGGCGGCGAGCCGCTCCACCCGGCGGGCGGCGAGGGCATACCGCTCCGTGTCGTCGTGGTAGCCGCGCACCGTGTCCGCGATCTCGGCGAGGTAGCGCACCCGCTTCGGCGGCACCACCTGGCGGATCATCGAGGAGTAGCGCACGTCCACGACGGGCAGGCTGCCCTCCTGCACGGTCAGCCCCTGCTCGCCCAGAGCGGAGCGCAGCTCCTGGTAGAGCGCCGTCACGCCGTCGTCGTTGAAGGTCGCCGCCGAGGTGCCGTAGACCGGCATGTCCTCCGGCTTGGCGCCGAAGGCCTCCCGGTTGCGGACCAGCTGGCGGCCCACGTCGCGCAGGGCATCCATGGACCCGCGGCGCTCGAACTTGTTGATGGCCACCACGTCGGCGAAGTCGAGCATGTCGATCTTCTCCAGCTGGCTGGCCGCACCGAACTCCGGCGTCATGACGTAGAGCGAGGTGTCGACGTAGGGGACGATCCCGGCGTCGCCCTGCCCGATGCCCGGCGTCTCCACGACGACGAGGTCGAAACCGGCCGCCTTGAGCACGTCGATCGCCACCGGCAACGCCTCGGGCACCTCCGACTCGCCCCGGGTGGCCATCGACCGGAACATCACCTGGGCCCCGCCGATCGCGCCCATCCGGATCCGGTCGCCGAGCAGTGCGCCGCCACCCTTGCGCCGCGTGGGGTCGATGGCGATGACGCCGACGCGGAGCCGGTCGCCCTGGTCCACCCGGAAGCGTCGCACCAGCTCGTCGGTGAGGGAGCTCTTGCCCGACCCGCCGGTGCCGGTGATGCCCAGGACCGGCGTGGCGCGCTCCCGCGCCGCCGCGGCATACCGCTCCCGGTCCGCCGCGGGGAGGGACCCCAGCTCGGCACCGGTGATCGCCCGCGCGACCGCGGTCCGCTCCCCCGCCAGCACCGCCTCCACGTCGGCCGCACCGACCTGCCACATGTCGTAGTCGGCGTCGGTGATGACCTGGTTGATCATCCCCGGGAGGCCGAGCCGCTGGCCGTCCTCCGGGGAGAAGATGGTCACACCCGCGTCCCGGAGCCGCGCGATCTCCTCGTCGACGATGACGCCCCCACCCCCGCCGACGACCTTCACGTGCCCGGCCCCGGCGTCGCGCAGCTGCTCCACGAGGTACTCGAAGTACTCGACGTGGCCGCCCTGGTAGGAGGACACGGCCACGGCGCTCGCGTCCTCGTCGAGCACCGCCTCGACCACCTCGGCGACCGACCGGTTGTGCCCCAGGTGGATCACCTCGGCCCCCTGGCTCTGCATGATCCGCCGCATGATGTTGATCGAGGCGTCGTGCCCGTCGAAGAGGCTGGCCGCCGTGACGACGCGGACCGGGTGCTCCGGTGCCCTGAGGGAGGGCTTCCCGCTCGCCTGACCCGCCCCTGCCGCGGTCCCTGCGCCCTGGTCGTTCTTCACCGTGCATCTCCTCGTCGAGTGGGCCGTGCCCTTCGATGGTAGTGGACATCGAGGCCGGAGTTGACGTGCCCGTCAACAAGAGAGACATGGTGCCGGTCGATGGCGCGGCCCGGCTGCCGCGCACGTACGCTCACCCGTGTGAAGAGTCTCGTGCTGGCCGCCCTCGCCACCGTCCTCGGTCTGCTGCTCGCCCTCGCCGGCTCCGACGGCGGGCAGCAGCTGTCCGGCGGCATGCCGGTCCTGCTGCTCCTGGTCCTCGTCGCCTTCGGGATCAACTGGGTGGTCTACGTCCCGTCGTTCCTCGCCCAGACCGAGCGGTACTTCGACCTCACCGGGTCGCTGACCTTCCAGCTCGTCGCCGTCCTCGCGCTGGTCCTGGCGGAGGAGCGGGACGCCCGCACCTGGATCCTCGCCGGCATGGTCCTGGTGTGGGCGCTGCGGCTCGGGATCTTCCTCTTCCGGCGGGTCGTCCGGGCCGGCAAGGACGGGCGCTTCGACGAGCTGAAGAAGAGCTGGTCCCGCTTCCTGCTGGTCTGGACCACGCAGGGGCTGTGGGTGACCTTCACCGCCGGCGCCGCGCTGGCCGCCATCACCTCGGCCACGAAGACGCCGCTGGGACTGCTCGGGTATGCCGGCATCCTGGTGTGGCTGGCCGGGATCACGGTGGAGTCGGTCGCCGACGCCCAGAAGTCGGCCTTCAAGGCCGACACCGCGAACGAGGGCGACTTCATCTCCTCCGGCCTGTGGTCCGTGTCGCGACACCCCAACTACGTCGGCGAGATCCTGCTGTGGACCGGCGTGGCCATGCTGGCCGCCGCCGCCCTGTCGGGGTGGCAGCTGGTCACCCTCGTCTCCCCGGTGCTGATCTATCTGCTGCTGCGCTTCGGCAGCGGGGTCCCGGCCCTGGAGCGCCGCGCCGACGACAAGTGGGGCGGCCGGTCCGACTACGAGGCGTACAAGCAGCGCACCCCTGTGCTCTTCCCCGTCGGCAAGGGCTGACCTGGTCTGACGCTAGGTTGGTCCCCATGAGCGCATCGGGACGTCAGCAGGCCCTGGACCGTATGCAGCAGGCCGGCGTGAGCCAGCCCGCGCGCGACACCTTCGCCCGGCACTACGACAACCTGGCCGCCGGCGCGACCGGCCTGATCGCCGAGGCCGACGTGGAGCCGGCGCTGCCCGCGGCATACCTCCAGGAGGTCGCGGTGAGCGACGAGGAGGCGCGCGCGGCGCTCTCGGCCACCGCCGTCATCACCCTCAACGGGGGTCTCGGGACCTCCATGGGGCTGGCCGGTCCCAAGTCGCTGCTCCCGGTCCGGGACGAGCTGACCTTCCTCGACATCACGGTGCGTCAGGTCCTCGCGCTGCGCGAGCGCTACGACGTGCGGCTCCCCCTGACCTTCATGGACAGCTTCTCCACCCAGGAGGCGACGCTGCAGGTGCTGGGCCGCTACCCGGACCTGCCCGTCGACGGCCTGCCGCTGGACTTCCTGCAGAGCCAGGAGCCGAAGCTGCGGGCCGACGACCTCGGGCCGGTGACCTGGGAGGCCGACCCGCGTCTGGAGTGGTGCCCCCCGGGGCACGGCGACCTCTACCCGTCGCTGCTCGCGAGCGGCCTGCTCGACCAGCTGCTCGACGCGGGCTTCCGGTATGCCTTCGTCTCCAACGTGGACAACCTCGGTGCGGTGGCGGACGGGCGGGTGGCGGCGTGGTTCGCCGCGAGCGGTGCCGGCTTCGCCGCGGAGGTCTGCCGACGCACCGAGATGGACAAGAAGGGTGGTCACCTGGTGCGGCGCCGGGCCGACGGGCGCCTGGTGCTGCGGGACACCGCCCAGACGGCCGAGGAGGAGATGGTGCACTTCATGGACGGGGACAAGCACCCGTTCGTCAACACCAACAACCTCTGGTTCGACCTCGCGCGGCTGCGCGCGATGCTGACCGAGCGGGACGGGGTCATGGAGCTGCCGCTGATCCGCAACGCCAAGACCGTCGACCCCACGGACAAGAGCTCCACCCCGGTCATCCAGATCGAGTCGGCCATGGGCAGCGCGGTCGAGCTCTTCGAGGACGCGGCGTCCGTCGCCGTCACCCGCGACCGGTTCGTGCCGGTCAAGACCACCAACGAGCTGGCCCTGCTGCGCTCCGACGTCTACCAGGTCGACGACAGCACCTACCGGCTGCGCCGGAGCGTCGACCCCGCGCCGGTGGTGGACCTGACCAAGGCGCACTACGGCATGATCGGCGACTTCGACCAGCGGTTCCCGGCCGGTGTGCCCTCGCTGGTGGACGCGACCCGGCTGCAGGTCGAGGGCGACTGGTCCTTCGGCAGCTCGGTGCGGGTCGTCGGTGCCGCGGTGCTGGGACCCGAGGGCGGCACCGTCGAGGACGGGGAGACGCTCGGTAGCCCATGAGGGCCCTCGTCGACGACCTCGGCGGGGACCTCACCCTGCCGGACGGGCCGGTGCGGCGCGTGGTGTCCCTGGTGCCCTCGCTCACCGAGGCGCTCGCGGCGACCCGGCCGGAGGCGCTCGTGGGTGCCACCGACTGGTGCACCCACCCGGCCGACCTCGGCGTGACCCGGGTGCGCGGCACCAAGAACCCCGACCGGGCCGCGGTCGCGGCCCTCGAGCCCGAGCTGGTGGTGTGCGTCCAGGAGGAGAACCGCGAGCTGGACGTGCGGCGGATGCGGGACGCGGGCCTCCCGGTCTGGGTGGGCGTGGTGGAGTCGGTGGACGACGCGCTGCGGGTGCTGCGGACGATCGTCGTGGAGGTCCTCGGCTGGGAGGAGCCCGGGTGGCTGGTCGAGGTCGAGCGGCGCTGGGCGGCTCCCACCGACCCCGCGGCGGCCAGGGGCAGCGTGGCGGTCCCCATCTGGCGCGACCCGTGGATGGTCGTCGGCGCCCGCACCTACACCACGGACCTGCTGCGGCGCGCCGGGCTGGTCAACGTCTACGGCGAGCACCAGGACCGCTACCCCGCCGTCGAGGTGGACGCGGTGGACGGTGCGGGCGCCGACGTGGTGCTGCTGCCGGACGAGCCCTACGTCTTCACCCCGGACGACGGCCCGGAGGCCTTCCGCCGGTCGCCGGTCCGGCTGGTGAGCGGCCGGGTGCTCACGTGGTACGGCCCCGCGATGCTCGAGGCCGCGGACCTGCTGGACGGGCTCCCGCCCGGCCGCTAGGCCGTCCCGCCCTCGACCAGGTGGGTGGGCAGCACGGTCGAGCGGACCTCCCGCCCGTCGAGCAGGTCGCGCAGCATCCTGGTCGCCTCGCCCGCGAGCAGCTCGCCCGAGTTGGCCACGGTCGTGAGGCGTGGATGGGTGAGCTGCGCCGCCGGCGAGTCGTCGTAGCCGACCACGGCCACGTCGCGCGGCACGACCCGCCCGCTGGCCTGCAGCTCGCTGACCCCGGCGGCGGCCATGAGGTCGGAGGCCACGAAGACCCCGTCCAGCTCCGGGTGCGCGGCCAGCAGGCGCCGCATGGCCACCCGCCCGCTCTCGGAGGAGAAGTCGCCGTGCTCCACCGCGTCGCCGGCCAGGCCCGCCGCCCGCACCGTCTCCCGCCAGCCCACCAACCGGTCCCGGCTGGCCGCCATGTCCTCCGGCCCGGCCACGGTGCCGATCCGGCGGCACCCGCGGTCCAGCAGCCGCTGGGTCGCCAGCCGGGCTCCGCTCACGTTGTCCAGGTCCACGAACGGCAGTCCCTGACCCGACGGCGGGGGCCGGCCGATGACGACGGTCGGCAGACCGATCTCGCCGAGGACCGCGGTGACCCGGTCGTCCAGGTGGGCGCTGAGCACGATGGCGGCATCGGTGTGGCCACCGCGCAGCCACCGCTCCAGCCGCTGGGTGTCCCGACCCGCGCGGGCGAGGACGAGCACCATCTGCAGGGGCGTCTCCTCCAGCCCGGTGCTGATCCCCCGCAGCATGCCCATGATGACCGGGTCGGCGAAGACCCTCTTCTCGCTCTCGGGCACGACGACCGCCACCGAGTCCGGCTCCGGCACCACGAGCGCCCGGGCCGCCCGGTTCGGTCGGTATCCCATCTCGGAGACGGCCCGGGTGACGGACTCCCGCGCCTCCGCACGCACGCGTGGGTCGCCGTTGACCACGCGCGACGCGGTGGCCCGGGACACGCCCGCCTGCGCGGCGACGTCCTCCAGGGTGGGGCGCCGGGACCGGGCCACCAGGCCCGCCCCGTCTCCTCGACCGCCGCGTCGACGCTCTGCTCGCGCAACCATGGCGATCCTCTCTCTCGCTACCCGACCGAGCCCGATCCTGCCACGTCGGCGAACCACTGCCCGCTCGCCTTGGGCGTGCGCCGCTGGGTGTCGTAGTCGACGCGCACGATGCCGAACCGCTTGGTGTAGCCGAAGGCCCACTCGTAGTTGTCCAGCAGGGACCAGACGAAGTATCCCCGCACGTCGGCGCCGTCCTCGACCGCCGCGTGCACGGCCCGCAGGTGGCCGTCCAGGTAGGCGATCCGGTCCTGGTCGTCGACGTAGCCCTCCTCGTCCGGCACGTCAGGCATCGCCGCACCGTTCTCGGTGACGTAGATCCGGGTCCCCGCCGGGCCGGTGTAGTCCCGCTGCAGCCGCAGCAGCAGTAGGCGCAGGGCGTCCGGCTGGATCTCCCAGCCCATGTCGCTGACCGGTATGCCGCGGCGCACCGTCCGGACGTGCTCGGACCCGACGTTCGGCGAGGGACCGTCGAAGGCGCGGGCCTGCCGCGCCGCCTCGGCCGCCCCGGACGGCTCCGGGCCGGTCACCATGGTGCCCGCGTAGAAGTTCACCCCGAGGACGTCGATCGGCGTCGAGATGGCCTCGAGGTCGCCGTCCTGCACCAGGTCCGCGGGCCACAGCTCCCCCAGGTCCTCGATGACGTCGGCGGGATAGGCGCCGCGGGTGATCGGCTCGACGAAGAAGCGGTTGGCCAGGCCATCGATCCGCCGCGCCGCGTCGACGTCACCGGGCGAGGCGGGGTCCTGGGGCTGGGTGTCGGTGAAGTTCAGCGTCAGCCCGAGCTCCAGCTCCGGGTCGCGGCGGCGCAGCTCCTGGACCGCACGGCCGTGCGACAGCAGCAGGTGGTGCGCGGCCCGCAGCGCGTCGGACGGCTCGGTGCGACCGGGCGCGTGCACGCCGGCGGCATACCCGAGGAAGGCCGAGCACCACGGCTCGTTGAGCGTGGTCAGGTGCCGGACCCGGTCGCCGAGCCGGTCGTGCACGGCCAGGGCGTGGTCGACGAACCGGTCCACGACACCACGGTCCGGCCAGCCCCCCGCCTCCTCCAGCGCCTGCGGCATGTCCCAGTGGTAGAGCGTCACCCAGGGCAGGATGTCCGCCTCGAGCAGCTGGTCCACGAGGCGGGAGTAGAAGTCCAGGCCCTGCTGGTTGAGGGTGCGCCCGTCCGGGAAGACGCGCGCCCAGGACACCGAGAAGCGGTAGGCCCCGAGCCGCAACGAGCGCATGAGAGCCACGTCGTCGGGCATCCGGTGGTAGTGGTCGCAGGCCACCGCCCCGGTGTGCCCGTGCAGGACCTTGCCGGGCGTGGCGGAGAACGGTCCCCAGATGCAGTCCGCCCGGCCGTCCTCGTGCACCGCACCCTCGATCTGGTAGGCCGCGGTGGCGGAGCCGAAGAGGAATCCGTCGGGGAAGGTGATCTGCGTGGTCATTGCTTGACGGCTCCTTGCATGATGCCGGACACCAGCTGGCGCCCGGCGACGACGAACAGGACGAGCAGCGGGATCGTGGCGAGCACGGCACCGGCCAGGACCAGCGAGTAGTCGACGAAGTGGGCGGCCTGCAGCTGCTGCAGCGCCACCGGCAGCGTCGGGTTGGCCGGTCCCAGCACGATGAACGGCCAGAAGAAGTTGGTCCAGGTGGCGACGAAGGTGAACAACCCCAGCATGGCCGCGGCGGGCCGGGCGGCCGGGACTCCGACGTGCCAGAAGGTGCGGAACATGTTGGCGCCGTCGACCCGGGCCGCCTCGATGAGCTCGGTGGGCACGGCCTGCCGCAGGTACTGCGTCATCCAGAACACGCCGAACGCGGTGACCAGCCCCGGGACGATCACGGCCGTGAGCTCCCCGGTCCAGCCCAGCCTGGCCATGACCTGGTAGAGCGGGACGACGCCGAGCTGGGTCGGCACCGCCATCGTCGCGATGACGAAGATCAGCAACGGCCCCGAGCCGCGGAAGCGGAGCTTGGCGAAGGCATACCCCGCGAGGGTGGAGAAGAAGACCACCGAGGCGGAGACCGTCGTCGACACGATGATCGAGTTGACCGTCGCCCGCCAGAACTCCACCGTGTCGAAGACGGTCGCCGCGTTGCGCAGGAAGTTGCCTCCCGGCACGAACGGGAACGGGTCGCGCGAGAGGACCGTGGAGTCGTGGCTGGCGATGAGGTAGGACCACCACAGCGGGAACATGCTGCCGAGGACGACCGCGGCGAGCAGACCGTAGACGATCCAGCTCGGCCGTTCGCCGCGATGGCCGCGCCGGCGCTCGCGCCCGGCCTGCGCCTCGTCGGTCTCCGGCGGTGCCGGCACTGGCGTGGTGCTCATCGGCTCTCCTCGCTCGCGATGCGTCGGCTGAAGGCGAAGTTGACCAGCCCGATGGCCACGATGAGGAGGAAGAGCAGCACCGCGACCGCCGAGGCCCGGCCGAAGTCGGCGCGGGTCCACCCCAGCTCGTAGAGGTACAGGGTGAGGGTCTGCCACTGCCCGTCGGACCCGCCCCGGCCGTACTGGTCGTACATCTTCGCCTCGTCGAAGATCTGCAGGCCCCCGATCGTGGAGGTGATGATGACGAAGATCATGGTGGGCCGCAGCATCGGGATGGTGATCGAGACGAACCGGCGCAGCCCGCTGGCCCCGTCGATCGCCGCCGCCTCGTAGAGGTCGCGTGGGATCGCCTGCATCGCCGCCAGCAGGATGAGCGCGTTGTAGCCGGTCCAGCGGAAGTTGACCATGGTGGCGATGGCCACGTGGCTGGCCAGCCGGTCCGAGTGCCATCGGACCGGCTCCACGCCGACGGTCTCGAGGAGGGTGTTGATCAGGCCGAAGCGGTCGGCGAAGAGGTTGGAGAAGATCAGCGCCACCGCGACCGGGGCGACGACGTAGGGCAGCAGCACCCCCATCCGCCAGAAGGTCGCGGCGCGCAGCTTGTGGTCCAGCAGCCCCGCGATCGCCAGGGCGGCGAGGACCTGCGGCACCGAGGAGAGCACGAAGATGCTGACCGTGTTGACCAGGGCCGTCCAGAAGTCGTCTCCGGTGAGCACGTCGACGAAGTTCTGCGCCCCGACGAAGGCGCCCTGGCCCATGATCTGGTCCCAGTCGTGCAGGGCGACCCAGCCGGTGTAGATGAGCGGGAACAGCCCGGTGACGAAGAACAGGATGAAGAACGGGGCGATGTAGGCGTAGGGCGAGACGGCGTGGTCCAGCCGTCCGAGACGGCCGCGACCAGGTCCGTCCCCGCCCCGCCGGCCCCGGCGACCGGCCCGCTGGGGGGCCGGTGCCGGGGCCTGCGTGGGGGTGGCGACCGTCATGCTCAGCGCAGGTCGTCGACGGCGGAGACGAACTTCGCCCAGCTGCTCTCCGGGTCGTCGGTCTCGTCGACGTCGACCCGGCTGATGGCATCCTGCATCGCGGTGTTGACCTCGAAGTACTTCGGGCCCTTGAACGGGGTGACCGTCACCGCCTCGGCGCGCTCGGCGAAGATCTCGCCGGTCGGTGCGTCGTTGAAGAAGGCGTTGCTGGACTCGGCGAGCGTGTCGGAGTCCAGCGCCTCGGTCTGGCTCGGGAAGGTGCCCCGGGCCTCGAACGCCTTGATCTGCTGCTCCGGCGCGGTCAGCCAGGCGGCGAGCGCCGTGGCCTCCTCGATGTTGTCACCCTGCGCGGGGACGGTGAGGTAGGAGCCGCCCCAGTTGCCGCCACCACCGGGGAAGACGTTGGCGACGTCCCAGCCCTCGATGTCGGCGGCGTTGCCCTCGATGACTCCCATCATCCAGGCGGGGCAGAGCATCGTGGCGAACTCGTCGCCCTGGAAGGCGGCAGTCCAGTCGGCACTCCACTGACCCAGCCCGGCGGACAGGCCGTCGTCGACGGAGGCGGCCAGCACCTGGTCGTAGAGGTCACGGATCTCGGGGTTGTCGGTCGCGATGATCTCGCCGTCCGGCGTCTCGTAGGGCTGCTCGACCTGGTTGATCATGCCCTGCCAGAGCGCGCCGGCCGAGTCGTACCAGGCGATGTCGGTCTCGGCGACGAAGTCCCGGCCGACCTCGAAGTAGGTGTCCCAGTCACCCTCGAGGAGCGCGGCCACCTCCTCGCGGTCCGTGGGCAGACCTGCCTGCTCGAAGAGGTCCGCGCGGTAGCACAGGGCCTCCGGACCGATGTCGGTGCCGTAGCCGAGCAGCATGCCGTTCTCGAGGGTCACGGCCTCGGTCTTCCAGTCCAGCCACCGGCCCTCCACGTCCGGTGAGCTGAGGTCGGCGAACTTGTCGGGGTACTGCTGGAACTCGGTGACCCAGTCGACCTCGATCGCCTCGATGTCCGCCGCTCCCGAGTCCGCGCCCAGGCTGTTGCGCAGCGCCGCACGGGCGTTGTCGGCGGTGTCCGCCTTGACGTGCTGAACGGTGATGCCCGGGTTCATCTCCTCGTACTCGGTGAGCAGGTCCTCGTACCCGAACTCGTTGAAGGTGGCGACCGAGAGCGTGATGTCGCCGCCGCCCTCACCGCCGCCTGCGCTGCTGTCGCTGTCGTCTCCGTCACCGCTGCCCCCGCCGCACGCGCCGAGCGCCAGCGTGGCGGCGGCCGTGGTGGCGAGGAGCATCCTGCGTCGCGTGGTGTGCATGCCAACTCCTTTGGTGGTCTGCGCCTCAACTGTGAGAGCGCTCTCACGAATGCTGCACGGCGCGGACGCGAGTGTCAAGGGTTTGTGACCGAAACGAGACCGACGACATACGTAGCGTCATCTCGCCAGGCGCACGAGGCCCATCTCGCCCCCGCGCACGAGGCCCATCTCGCCCCGGCGCACCTGGCGCTTCCGGGCACCGCTGATCTTCCCGAATTCGACTGTTGGTTTCGTCGCCATGGCGACGAAATCAACAGTCGAATTCGCAAGGTCAGCCGGTGGCGAGGGCCCTGCGCAGGACGCGCTGCGCCTCGTCGACGACCCGGCGGACCACGTCCCCGGCCGCCGGGACGTCATGGATCAGCCCCTGCGACTGGCCGACCGACCAGATGCCGGCATCGAGGTCGCCCTCCTCGAAGACCCTGCGCCCGCGAGACCCGGCCACCAGCTCCCGCACGTCCTCGAACTCCCCTCCCTCGTCCAGGATGCGGACCACCTCGCGACTGACCTCGTTGGCCGCCACCCGGGCGGTGTTGCGCAGCGGCCGGAAGATCAGCACCGTGTCCAGCTCCCCCTGCTCGACGATCCCGCGCTTCACCTCGTCGGCGACGGGCGACTCGGTCGTGCACATGAAGCGGGTGCCCATGTTGATCCCGTGCGCCCCGAGCACGAGCGCGGCCGCGAGCCCGCGACCGTCGGCGAACCCGCCGGAGGCGATGAACGGGATGTCGAGCGCGTCGGCCGCAGCAGGGATGAGGATCAGGCCGGGGACGTCGTCCTCGCCGGGGTGACCGGCGCACTCGAAGCCGTCGATGCTGACGGCGTCCACGCCGATGCGCTGGGCCTTGACCGCGTGCCGGACGCTGGTGCACTTGTGCAGCACCGTCAGGCCGGAGTCCTTGAGCAGGTCCATGAACGGCTCGGGGTTGGCTCCGGCCGTCTCGATCACCTGCACCCCCGAGTCGGCGATGGCACGGACGTAGTCCTCGTAGGGCGGCGGGTCGATGGTCGGCAGGATGGTGAGGTTGACGCCCAGCGGCTTGTCGGTCAGCGTCCGAGCCCTCTCCACCTCGGTCACCAGGTCGGCCGGGCTCGGCTGGGTGAGCGCGGTGATGATGCCCAGGCCACCGGCCTCGGAGACGGCTGCGGCGAGCTCGGCCCGGCCGACCCACATCATGCCGCCCTGGACCACGGGGTGTTCGATGCCGAGCAGGTCGGTGATGGGGGTGCGCACCAGGTGACCCTCTCAGACGCCGCGTCGGTCAGCTCAGCCGCACGTTGATCTGCTGGATCTGGGTGAAGCCCTCCAGCATCCCCTCGAGGGAGAACTCCCGGCCCTGCCCGCTGGCCTTCATCCCGCCGTAGGACTGGCCGACCTGCTGCCCGCCACCCTGGTTCACCTGCACCCAACCGGACTCGATGCGCTGCGCCGTGCGCAGGGCCATCCCCAGGTCCCGGGCGAAGACGAAGGCGGCGAGTCCGTAGTGGCTGTCGTTGGCCATCGCGACCACCTCGTCCTCCTCGTGCCAGCGCAGCACGGACAGGACCGGGCCGAAGATCTCCTCCCGCGCGATCCGCCAGTCGTTGTCGACCTGGGTGAGGATCATCGGCGCGTGGTAGAACCCGGGCTCCCCGACCGTGAGCGTGTCCCGACCGTCGTAGGCTACCTGGACCCCCTCGGCCGCCAGACCCTCGTCGATGAACCCCTGGACCCGGTCCCACTGCCGCTGGTTGATGATGCAGCCGATGTCCGTCGCCTCCTCGCGCGGATCACCGACCCGCAGCTCACCCACCCGCCGCACCAGCTTCTCCAGGAAGCTGTCGTGGATCGCGTCGTGCAGGAACAGGCGCGAGCCGGAGGTGCAGCTCTGCCCCTGCCGGGCGAAGCGGGTCGCCAGCAGCACCTGCTCGACCACGTCGTCGGTGTCGGCGTCGGGAAAGACGATGCACGGGCTCTTGCCGCCGAGCTCCAGGCTCACGTGGGCGAGCCGCTCCCCTGCCCGCGCCGCGACGCCGGAGCCGGTCGCGGTCGAGCCGGTGAACGACACCTTGTCCACGCCCGGGTGCTCGACCAGGGCGTGGCCCACCTCGGGCCCGTAGCCGGTGACCACTCCCAGCACACCCGCGGGCAGGTGCCGGGCGCACACCCGCGCCAGCTCCAGGATCGTGGTGGGCGCGTCCTCCGCGGCCTTCAGCACCACGGCGTTCCCCGCGACCAGGGCGGCCGGGAGCTTGAAGGCGGCGATCATCAGCGGGCTGTTCCACGGCAGGATCCCCGCCACCACCCCGAGCGGGAGCCGCCGGCTGAGCGACAGCGCGTCGGTGCCCACGGGCAGGGTGACCCCCTTGAGCTCGCCGGCCAGCCCGGCGAAGTAGCGGAAGGCCGTCACCAGCAGCTGCGCCTCGGGCCTGGCCTGGGTGCGCAGCGCGTTGCCGGTGTCGAGCGCGGTGAGCGCGGCGAGGTCCTCGACCACCTCCTCCAGGTCGTCGGCGATCCGCAGCAGGGCTCGTTGCCGCTCGGTGAAGGTCAGGGCCGCCCACCCCGGCTGGGCGGCCGCCGCGGCTCGCACCGCCCGGTCGGCGTCCTCCGCCCGCCCGCGCGGCACGGTGGCGATCACGCGGTGCCGGTCGATCGGCGTGATCACGTCGATCGTCTCACCGGTGGCTGCGTCCACCCAGCTCCCGTCGATCAGCATCTGGTATGCCCTCGGCGCGGTCGCCTCGAAGCTCGGGAAGGTGCCGGTGCTCATGGTGCTCCCTCGTGCGGTGGTGGCCACGAGCCTAGCCAGCACGCCACCGCGCCCGGTGGGCGTGTGAGAACGTAGCCCTCATGGCGCGCCGCATCCTGGTCCTCAACGGACCCAACCTCGACCTGCTGGGCACCCGGGAGCCGCACATCTACGGCACCGCCACCCTCGCCGACGTCGAGGCGCTGTGCGCCGAGCGGGCCGCCGCGCACGGGCTCGAGGTGAGCTGCCGGCAGAGCAACCACGAGGGCGAGCTGGTCGAGGCGCTGCACGAGGCGGGCGCGGACACCGAGTGCGTCGGTGTGGTGCTCAACGCGGGTGCCTACACGCATACCTCCGTCGCGCTGCACGACGCGATCACGGCGACCGGCGTCCGCGTCGTCGAGGTGCACATCTCCAACCCGCACGCCCGCGAGCCGTTCCGGCACACGTCCTACCTGTCCTCCGTCGCGGAGATGGTGGTGGCCGGTGCCGGGGTGCGGGGCTACGGGTATGCCGTCGACCAGCTGGCGACCGGCTGAGCCGTCGTCAGCTGCGCGCACCGTCCAGGACCGCGCGCGCCGCGTGGTAGCCACCCAGGCCGCTGACGCCTCCACCGCGCCGCGAACCGGCCCCGGCGAGCAGCACGCCGGGGTAGGCCGTGTCCACGCCCCACCGCTGCGCCGCCGTCTGCAGCGGCGCGTCGTCGTCGGCGAAGGGCCAGTCCAGCGGCGTGTGGAAGATGTTGCCGCCGGGCATCGCCAGGGCGTCCTGCAGGTCCCGGGTCGTCCGTGTCTCGACGCACGGCCGGCCCGAGGGATCGGTGAGCACGACGTCCTCGATCGGCTCGGCCAGCACCGACGAGAGCGAGTCCAGGACCGCTCGCTGCAGCTCCTCCCGGGCCTCGGGGCCGCGATCGTCGAGCAGCCGGTCGGGGGTCTGCAGGGTGAAGACCGTCATCGTCTGCGCGTCGGGGTGCTGCTCCCGCAGCTGCGGCGACAGGATGCTGGGGTCGGTGAGCGTGTGGCAGTAGATCTCGGCCGGCATCGGGGCGGGGACCCGACCCTGCTCGGCTGACGCGGCGGCCTGCTGCAGCTGGGTGTAGGTCTCGTTGATGTGGAAGGTCCCGCCGAAGGCCGCCTCGGGGGCCACCCCGGTCTCCCGCAGCCGGGGCAGGCGGGACAGCAGCAGGTTGACCTTGACCTGCGCGCCCTCCACCCGCTCCCCGCGAGCCGCCCCGGCGACCTCGTCCAGCACCGCCGGCGCTGCCGCCCAGAGGATGTACCGAGCCGTGGCGCGGTGCGGCGTCCCCTCACCGTCCTCCCAGGTGAGCGCGCCCTCCTCCAGACCGGTGACGGTGGCGTCGGTGACCAGCTCGGCGCCGGCCGTCCTGGCGGCCTGCTCCAGCTGACCGGACACCTGCCCCATGCCACCGATCGGCACGTCCCAGTCACCGGTGCCGCCACCGACGACGTGGTAGAGGAAGCAGATGTTGTGCCGCAGGTGCGCGGCGTGCGCGTCGGCGAAGGTGCTGATGAGGCCGTCGGTGAGGATGACGCCGCGGACCAGGTCGTCCGCGACACTGGCCTCGATCACCTCACCGAGCGGCCGCTCCAGGAAGTCCCGGACCAGTCCGGCGTCACCGATGCGACGTGCCATCTCCCGGCGCCGCACCAGGGGCTCGGTCATGGTGGGCCAGACCGCCTGCGCCAGCTCGCCCACGCGCTCGTAGAACCGCTCCCACCGCGGTGCGTCAGCAGCCGCCCCCACTGCCGCGAACGAGGAGGCCGTCGCCGCCGGGTCGCCGTTGTCGATGAGCAGGCCGGCGTCACCGCCCGGGACCGGGGTGTAGGACGAGTAGCGGCGCCGGGCCAGGGACAGGCTCAGGCCCAGGTCGTCCACGACGCGTCGCGGCATCAGGCTGACCAGGTAGGAGTAGCGCGAGAGCCGCGCACCCATGCCCGGGAAGGCCTCGGCCGAGACGGTGGCGCCGCCCAGCGCCGCCGAGCGCTCCAGCAGCAGGACCGAGTGTCCCGCCGAGGCCAGGTAGGCAGCCGCGGTGAGGCCGTTGTGCCCGCCACCGACCACCACGACGTCGTGGGTGGAAGTCATGGACCGATGGTAGGGGCTCGACCTCAGTCCCGGGGCCGCCAGTCCTGGCGGCGGCCACCGTCGCCGTCGGCGCCGCGCCGCCCGCGACCACGGTCATACCCACCGCGACCGGGACGCCGTCGCTGGTCCGGGCGTGGGCCGCCGTGGCCCCGACCACGGCCCGGACCCCCGCGGCGCGGTGCCCGCCGGGGCCGCATCACGTCGTCGAGGCGGCTCTGCGGCACCGGCTCGCCCTCCGGCACCGCACCGCCCGCGGTCTCGATCACGGCGTGGTCCTCGGGCGCGACCGGGCGGGGCTCGGTCTCGACCCCGGCGGCGTCGAGCATCCGGGCGACCTGGCGCTTCTGGTGCGGCAGCGCCAGCGTCACCACCACGCCGTCCTCACCCGCGCGTGCGGTGCGTCCGGAGCGGTGGAGGTAGTCCTTGTGGTCCGCCGGCGGGTCCACCTGGAGCACCAGCGAGACGTCGTCGACGTGGATGCCACGAGCGGCCACATCGGTGGCGACCAGCACCGGCAGGGTGCCGGACTTGAAGGCGTCCAGCACACGCGTGCGCTGGGCCTGGTTCAGCCCGCCGTGCAGGGCCGCGGCGAAGACGCCGGACTCGCGCAGCTGCAGCGCGACCCGGTCCGCGCCCAGCTTGGTGCGGCAGAAGACGACGGTGCGTCCGGACCGGTTGGCGATGGCGGCGGTGATCGGCTTCTTGTGGTGCGGGTGGACCAGGAAGATGTGGTGGGCCATCGTCGTCACGCTCGCCCGGGCGTCGTCGGTGGAGTGGGTGACCGGGTCCTTGAGGTAGGTCCGGGCGACGTCGTCCACGCCGTGGTCGAGCGTCGCGGAGAAGAGCAGCCGCTGCCCCTGCGCCGGGGTGAGGTCGAGGATCTGGCGGATGGCCTCGACGAAGCCCATCTCCGCCATGTGGTCCGCCTCGTCCAGGACCATGACCTCGACCTCGGAGAGGTCGGCGGCGCTGCGGTCGATCAGGTCGATCAGCCGACCCGGGGTGGCGACCAGGACGTCCACGCCCTTCTCCAGCGCGCGCAGCTGCGGCGTGTAGGGCATCCCTCCCGCCACGAGCACGAAGCGACGGTCGACCGCCCGGATCAGGGGCGCGAGCGCGTCGGAGATCTGCATCGCCAGCTCGCGGGTCGGTGTGAGGATCACCGCCCTCGGGCGGTGCGGGACCGCACGCGGCCGGGTCGCCAGCCGGTCCAGCAGCGGCAACCCGAAGGCCATCGTCTTGCCGGAGCCGGTCTGCCCGCGGCCGAGCAGGTCACGGCCCGCCATGGCGTCCGGGATGGTCGCGGCCTGGATCGGGAAGGGTGCCGTGATGCCGGTCCGGGCGAGGGCGCCGACCAGCTCCTCGCGCAGCCCCAGCCCGGCGAAGCCGTTGTCCGCGGTGACGACCGCGGCCGAGTCCTCGGCGGCCGCCCCGGCGAGGCGCTGCTGATATGCCTGGTCCGCCTCGTCCCGGTCCGCCTCCGCGTCGTCGAAGGCGGCCCGCTCCACGGTGGGGCGGCGTCGCCGGTCGTCGCGCTCGTCCCACCCCCGGTCCCGACGGCGCTCCTCCCAGGGGCGTCCCTCGTGCCGACCCCGTCCAGGTCGGCCCTCGCGCTCCTCGCGGTGCGCCCGCCAGGTGTGCTCCTGGTAGCCCCTGCGGTCCTCGCGGCGGCCCCCTCGCTCGTCCCGGTCGTCCCGCCGACGCGGACGCTCGTCGTAGCGGTCGTCCCGCCGACGCGGACGCTCGTCGTAGCGGTCATCGCGCCGACGCGGACGCTCGTCGCCGTCGCGGCCACGGCTCCGGGACTCGGCACGGTCACCGCGACCGCGGGGGTCACGCTCGTCACGGTCACGCCAGCGGTCCTTGCTGCCGCGCGGGGGGCGGTCGGACGAGCCGGCGCCGGACCGGCGGTCGCCGCGGCCACCCTTCAGCTGGGCACGGGCCTGCTTCTCGCGCGCCTGCCGGGCGGCCTTCTTCTGGGCAGCGGTATGACGGGGCTTCTTCTTGCCGGACGCGCCGGCGCGGGCGGGCTTGGCCATGGGTGGCTCACCTTTTCGAGTGGGGTCGAGGTGGGTTCTCGCCTCGACGCCCTCAGGCGTGACCGGACCTACCTCCAGGCGCGTCGTGGCGCCCGATGTCGTCCTCAGGGCCGGATCGCCCGGAGGGTCCTCGCCGCAGCGGGCGAGCGCATCCATTCTAGCCGACCGGGGCGGGGTGTCCCGACGCGCGGGACGTGCCCGGGCGCTAGGGTCGGCGCCATGGTGCCGGACCCCGACGCGGACCCCTTCCCCGGCTTCGTGAGCACCGTCCTTCCCGAGCTGGGCGGGTACCGCGACATCCGGCGTTCGTGGGGCACGCGCGGCACCATCAAGGCCGCGGCTGCCGCGCACGGCCTGGAGGTGGACGAGTACCCGGGCGGCATCCAGGTGCTCCGCCGGGACGGCCGGACCATCGGCATGATGCACAAGATGGTGAGCTCGCTCGTCCCGCTCCCCGTGGCCCCGCTGTGCCGGGACAAGGAGTCCACGAGCGCCGTGCTGCGGGGGGCCGGCCTCCCGGTGCCGGCCACCCGGTCCTTCCGGGCGGCGGAGCGGGCGGAGGCGGTCGAGTATGCGCTCGGCCTGGGCCGGGCCGTGGTCAAGCCGCGCGACGGACGCGCGGGTGCGGGGGTCGCCATCGACCTGACCGAGCGGGTCGAGGTCGAGGCCGCCTGGGACGCCGCGCAGCAGCTGGACCCCGCGGGCGTCGTCCTCGTCGAGGAGCACGTCGTCGGGATGGACGTGCGCGTCACCACCGTGGGTGCCCGCGCAGCCGGCGTGTGCGTGCGGCTGCCCCGGTTCGTGGTCGGTGACGGGGTCCGACCGATCCCGGAGCTGGTCCAGGAGCACCGCGCGCGCCGCCACGCGCACGCACACTTCCGCGAGGGGGAGTTCCCCCCGCTCGGCACGGTCCTCGAGGACCGGGTCCCCGCCCGCGGCGAGGTGGTGCTGCTGGGGCGTCGCGCCATCATGGCCAACGCCGAGACGGCCGAGCTGCTCGGCACCGGCCGGGTCCACCAGGAGCACCTGGAGCTGGCGCTGCAGGTCGCCCGCGCCCTCGGCACCGGCATGTGCGGGGTCGACCTCATCGTCGCCGACCCGTCCCGGCCCGGAGGTGCGGTCATCAACGAGGTCAACACCTCACCGAACCTGCGGCTGCACCACTTCCCTGCCTACGGGGCCTCGTCCGACGTCGCCGGGGCGATCGTGGCGGAGATGATCTCGCGGGCCGAGCACGGCCTGCCGTCCGCCGGGTGGCTCGCCGACACCTCGCCCGAGGGCGGGCTCAGGCGTCGATTCGGTCTCGGTCGAGGTCGTGGGCGGAGTCGACGATGAAGTCCTTCCGCGGGGCGACCGAGGAGCCCATCAGCAGCTCGAAGACCTCGTCCGCCCGGGCGGCGTCGGCCAGGGTGATCCGCCGCAGCGTGCGGTGGCGCGGGTCCATCGTGGTCTCCGCCAGCTGGTCGGCGTCCATCTCCCCCAGGCCCTTGTAGCGCTGCATCGGCTGCTTGACGCTCCGCCCCTTCTTCTCCAGGGCCGCCACGGTGCGCCGCATCTCGGCCTCGGTGTAGGTGTAGACGAACTCCCGCTCGCGCCCCTTGCCCCGGCCACCGGACACCTCGATCCGGTGCAGCGGCGGCATGGCGGCATACACCCTCCCCGCCTCGACGAGGGGGCGCATGTAGCGGAAGAACAGGGTGAGCAGGAGGGTCCGGATGTGGGCGCCGTCCACGTCGGCGTCGGTCATGATGATGACCTTGCCGTAGCGCACCAGGTCGAGGTCGAAGGACCGTCCGGAGCCGGCCCCGATCACCTGGATGATCGCGGCGCACTCGGCGTTGGAGAGCATGTCCTGGACGGACGCCTTCTGCACGTTGAGGATCTTGCCGCGCAGCGGCAGCAACGCCTGGTAGTCACTGGTGCGGGCGAGCTTCGCGGTGCCCAGCGCGCTGTCGCCCTCCACGAGGAAGAGCTCGGAGCGGTCGGTGTCGTTGCTCCGGCAGTCCGCGAGCTTGGACGGCAACGAGCTGGACTCCAGCGCGTTCTTGCGACGCTGGGTCTCCTTGTGCAGCCGGGCCGAGATGCGTGACTTCATCTCGGCGACGACCTTCTCCAGGAGCAGCGAGGCCTGGGCCTTGTCCCCTCGGTGCGTGCTCGTGAGTCGCTCGGTCAGCGCCTTCTCCACGGTCCGGGAGACGATGGAACGGACGGCGCTGGTGCCGAGCACCTCCTTGGTCTGTCCCTCGAACTGCGGCTCGGGCAGGCGCACCGTCACCACGGCCGTCAGCCCGGCCAGGATGTCGTCCTTCTCGACCTTGTCGTTGCCGACCTTGAGCTTGCGCGCGTTGGTCTCCAGCTGCTTGCGGAAGACCTTCATCAGCGCCTGCTCGAAGCCGGCGACGTGGGTGCCACCCTTGGGGGTGGTGATGATGTTGACGAAGCTGCGCACGGCGGTGTCGTAGCCGGTCCCCCACCGCAGCGCGACATCCACCTCACACTCCCGCTCGGTCTCCCGCGACACCATGTGCCCCAGCTCGTCCAGCATCGGGACGGTCTCGGTGAAGCTCCCGGAGCCCTGCAGGCGCCACACGTCGGTGACCGCCGGGTCGGTCGCGAGGTACTCGGCATACTCGGCGATGCCCCCGGAGTAGGCGAACGTCTCCTCGGCCGGGCCGTCCGCGCCTGGTGTCCCGGGCAGCCGCCGCTCGTCGCGGACCACCATGGTCAGGCCGGGGACGAGGAACGCCGTCTGCCGGGCGCGGGCGACCAGCTCGTCGTAGGCGAACTGGGCGTCGGCGAGGAAGATCTGCGGGTCGGCCCAGTAGCGCACCCTGGTGCCGGTCACACCTCGCCTGGCCTTGCCGACCACGGCGAGTTCGCTGCTGCGCTCGAACGGGGCGAAGGTGGCCGTGGGCTCGGGGCTGCCGCCCCGGTCGTCGAAGGTGCCCGGCTCGCCGCGCCGGAAGCTCATGCCGTAGGTCTTGCCGGCGCGGTCGACCTCGACGTCCAGCCGTGCCGACAGGGCGTTCACGACCGAGGCGCCGACCCCGTGCAGACCACCCGAGGCGGCGTAGGACCCGCCCCCGAACTTGCCTCCCGCGTGCAGCTTGGTGAAGACGACCTCGACCCCGGACAGCCCGGTGCGCGGCTCGATGTCGACCGGGATCCCCCGGGCGTGGTCGCGGACCTCGACCGATCCGTCCTCGTGGAGCAGCACCTCGATCCGGTCACCATGACCGCCCAGCGCCTCGTCCACGGCGTTGTCGATGATCTCCCAGAGACAGTGCATCAGCCCCCGGGCGTCGGTGGACCCGACATACATCCCCGGGCGCTTCCGGACCGCCTCCAGGCCTTCCAGGACCTGCAGGTGGCGGGCGGAGTAGTCCTGAGTGGTCACGCCCGGCAGGGTAGCGCGCGCCACCGACAGGCCCCGGGAGGCGCGTCGGGAACCCCACCCCCGACGGCGCCGTCTTACGCGCACAGCGAAACGCGCTCGCTCCGGGGCACAAAGGCACGGTGCGGCGGCGTTGACATGTTTGACTGTGACGACCAACCGTCGGTTGGCCACTGGAGAGGAGACCGCCGTGAACGCCACTCTGACCCCTGAACTCAGCACCGCCGACCGCTGCGACCGCTGCGGGGCACAGGCCTACGTCCGGGCCCGGCTCGGGGACGGCCTCGAGCTGCACTTCTGCGCCCACCACGGGCGTGAGCACCTGGACAAGCTGCGCGCGGTCGACGACGTGCACATCCTGGACGAGACGCACCGGCTGGAGGAGGAGGAGACCCCCGCGGTCTGACCCCACCAGCACGACACCCGACGCCCGCCCGGCTGCAGAGCCGGGCGGGCGTCGGGCTGCGTCAGGCAGAATCTGACCCATGGAGCCCGCCGAGATCCTCATCCTGGTGCTGATGGCGGTCGGGGTGGTGGGAGTCGTCATCCCCGTCCTGCCGGGCCTGCTCATCGTCCTGGTCGGCTCGCTGGTCTGGGCGCTGACCGAGCGGAGCGCGCTGGGGTGGGTGGTCTTCGGGCTGTCGACCCTGGTCTACCTGCTCGGGGTGGCGCTGCAGTGGGCCATCCCCGGCCAGCAGATGCGGCGGGCCGGGGTCCGGACCTCCACGCTGGTCATCGGCGTGCTGTGCGCGCTGGTCACCGGGGTGCTGATCCCCGTCGTCGGACTGTTCGTCGGCTTCCCGCTCGGGATCTTCCTGGTCTCCCTGGCCCGCACGCGCGACCGGGGCGAGGCGCTCCGGGCGACCCGGCACGCGCTGCGCGCCGTGGGGCTCAACATCCTCATCGAGCTCGCCACGGCCTTCGCCCTCATCGCGATGTTCGTCGTGAGCGCGATCGTGCTGACGCCCTCGTGAGCACGCGGACGCCCTCCGGTGCCTGTCTCCCTGCGGACGGCACCGGAGGACGTGGCTCGTGGGTCCTGCGGGTGGTGCGGGAGGTCAGCCCTCGACCATCCGGGCATACACCACGGTGTTGTCCTCGTGGCTGCCGGCGGCCTCGTCGAACTCACCACCGCAGGTGATGAGCCGCAGCTCGGGCTCGCTCGTCGGTCCGTAGACGTCGACCGTCGGGAACTCGTCCTTGGCGAACTGGTCCACGCGGTAGACCTCGAAGATCACGGTCCGGCCGTCCTCACGGTCGACCTCGGCCGTGTCCCCGGGCTCCAGCGCCCCGAGGTCGAAGAAGATGGACTCGACGCCGCCGGCACCGGTGACGTGCCCCTCGATGACCGTGGGGCCGGCCTCACCCGGGGTCGGGGACCCGTCGTACCAGGCCGCCTCGTGGTATCGGTCACCGCTGGGCACCTCGAGGGTCCCGTCGTCGGTGAGACCGAGCGCGTGCAGCGGGCTGGTGACCGAGATGGACGGTATGCGCACCTCCACCGGCTCGGACGGGTCCAGTGCCTGGACCGTCGGCTCGGCCTCGGACTCGCTCGGCTCGGCGGTCGCAGACTCCGTCGCCGTGGGCGAGGCCTCAGCCTCCGCCGTGGACCCGGAGGTGTCCTCGGAGGCGCCGTCGCCGCTGCCGGCGTCGCTGTCGTCCGACGTGTCGTCGTCAGCGGTAGGGCTCGGGCCCGCGGCTGCCTCGGTCGGGGAAGGTGGGTCGGGTCGTTGCGTGCCGAGACCGAACCCGACCAGCACGACCCCGACCAGCAGGGCGAGCACGGCCAGGGCCGTGAGGGCAAAGCCCCCACGGCCCCGGCTGTTGCTCTCGAGCGACATGTCAGCTGTCGGTGCGACGACGCTGGTTCAGCGCGAAGGCACCGGCACCGGCCGCGGCCAGCAGGGCACCACCGGCGATCAGGCCGGCGTTCTCGGTGCCGGCGGTGCTGCCACCACCGGTCGCCACGCCACCACCGGGAGCGCTCATCTGACCCATCTCGAAGGCGCCGCAGAGCGCCGGGTCGGTGGCCTCCGAGGGCAGGCTGTCGTCCAGGTCGGACATCTGCTCGCCGTCGTACTCGCCGGAGCCGTTGTGGTCGACACCGTGGATCACCACGACGCCCTCACCACGGTGCAGCGCCTGGCCCACCTCGTTGGGCACCTCGAAGGTGCGCTCGTAGGTGTAGGTGCCGTCGGCCGGGAAGTTGGCCACGTCGAGCGCGGCGGCCTCGGAGGTGTCGGCGTCGTTCCCGGTCAGGGACACGCGGACGGCGCCGTAGCTGTCGATGGCGTCCGTGGTGCGGATGGCACCCTCGAAGCCGCTGCCCTCCATGTTCGGGTCCGGGCACTCGCCGGCGCCACCGATGTGGATGTGCTGGGCGTGCGGGTTGCCCTCGAGCAGACCCTGCACCTCGACCTTGATCCACACCTCGTTGCCGGTGACCTTGGCCCAGGCGTTGCCGCTGCCGCCGGAGTCGTTCAGCTCGGTGAACTCGGTCATGAGCTCGACCGTCTGGTTCTCGTGCGCCGCCAGGGCGGGCGCGGCGCTCACCGCGAGCAGTGCGGGGGCGGCCAGGGCGGCCATCGTCGTCGTGAGCTTCTTCATCGAGGTTCACTCCTCCATCTGGTGCCGCTGCAGCCCGTCTGCCACAGCGTGGGTACAGGAGGGATTCGGCGCGGCCCCAGGTCCGGATTGCGGATGTGACGAACGTCACTCCGAGGTCGGGAACCTCGCGCGACGGCGGTAGCGGGGCGGGCCTGTCAGGCCAGGGGGACGACGACGAAGGGCTCCGTCGTCGGCTGGTCCGAACCGCCCGTGGGCTCCACGGTGAACCCGACCGCGACGGCGTCGTCCGGCGAGCCCTCCAGCAGGGCGGTGCGCTCCTCCAGCATCTCGGGCTGCAGCACCCCCGCGGACCGGGCGGTCCCGTCGGCGCTGACGAACCAGGCCTGGTAGACGCTGCCCGCCCGGGGGGAGGCGAACTCGGCCGGGAGCTGGACGACGGCCCGGCCCTCGGCCGCCGAGACGATGACGGCGACCGGGCCGTCCTCGGTGTCCGCGGTGTGCTCGGAGGCGTCGTCGGCGCGGATGACCTGGGTCGCAGGGTCGGGGTTGAGAGCCTGCGAGACGCCCCAGACGCCTCCGGCCAGCACCACCGCGGCAGCGGCGGCGGCGAGCCAGCGCCCGGGGCCACGGGTGGGGGCGCGGTGCCGACGTCGGGCGTCCAGGGACGTCACGTCGGCCGCACCGTCCTCGTGGGGCTCGGCGGTTGCGGTGGCGTCGCCGTCTGCCGGCGACCCGGTGGCCGCGGCCTCTCCCCCGGCGGCGTCGCGCGCCGCCCCGGCCGTCTCGGGCCCTCGGGCCTCGGTGGCGACGAGATCGAGCACGGAGGCACGCAGCTGAGCGGGGGGCTCGACCTCGAGACCGTCGCTGAGCACGAGGGCGAGGTCCTGCAGCTCCTCCACCTCACGGCGGCACCGGTCGCAGTCGGCGAGGTGCGCCTCGAAGGCCGCCCGCTCGTCGGGGTCGACGGCATCGACGGCATAGGCCGCCGCCAGGTCGTGCATGTCCGCCTCGCTCATCCCTGCTCACCTCCGTCCAGCTGTGTCCGCAACTTCCGCAACCCGTCCCTGATCCGCGTCTTGGCCGTTCCGAGCGGAATGTCCATGCGCTCAGCCACCTCACGGTGGGTGAACCCGGAGAAGTACGCCAGGGCGAGGGTCGTCCGGTGTGGTTCACCGATCCGGTCCAGCGCCTGCTGCACTCTTCCTGCCTCGATCCGCTCCACGGCCTCCTCCGCGGTGACGTCGTACGGTGGTGTCTTGTTCTCTGATTCGTAGCGGTGCAACCGATCGGATTGCGCCTGTTCGGAACGAACCCGGTCCACCGACCGGCGATGGGTCAGGGTCATCACCCAACCGACCGGAGAACCGCGACCGGGATCCACCTCGGACGCCTGTCGCCAGATCTGCAGGAAGACGTCCTGGGTGACCTCCTCGGCGAGGGCGCGGTCACGGACGATGCGCAGGGCCAGGCCGAAGACGCGCGGAGCGAGCTGGTCGTAGACCTGGGCCAGGGCGCTCTGGTCGCCCTCGGCCACCGCGCGGATGAGCTCGATCAGCTCCGGCCGACCGGACGGGGAAACGTCGACGACCCGGGCCTGGCCCGGGTCGTCATGAGAGGCGTCGGAGGTCAGAGACCCTGCTCCCGTCGCCGATCCCACTGCTGCTCCATCCGCTCCATGAAGGTGCCACCACGAGAGCTCTTCTTCTTCGTCGTCGGCCCGGCACCCGGACCGCGGACGTGGCCGTCCTTGCCGACGACCCCGAGCCGCCCGCGCCGTGAGGCGTTGCGGGAGGGGGACGCGGCCCAGGCACCTCCCAGCACCATGGCCAGGAAGCCGAGCGCACCGACCCAGATCATGGAGGACATCACGCCCACGACGACCAGCGCGAGGCCAGCGAGAGCGGCGACGACACCGAGGACGAGGCGGCGTCGGTCCAGGCCGGCGGCGGCGCTCCCGGCGGCCGGGCGCTTGAGCTGGCTCGCGAGCCGGGGGTCCTCGGCGTAGAGGGCCTGCTCCATCTGCTCGAGCACACGCTGCTCGTGGTCTGAGAGCGGCACGTTCACCTCCGGTGGTGCGAGTCGTAGGTCGCCGGCACGGGAACCGACGTCCTCGTCCTGTCTTTCAGGATAAGGCGTCAACGTCCGGAGCACTAGCCGGAGTTCCCCAGCCCTGACGCGCCCCTGTCGAACAGGACCGAGCATAGGCGGACTGCGGGGGGCGCCACAGCAGCGGGTCGGACCACGTGCGTCACCGCTGCAGCAGACTGGCTGGACGCACCGCCTGCTGCCCGAACCGGGCGACGGCGCGATCCGCTGCCCGTTCGGCCTCGCGCCAGCCCTTCTCGGGCTCGTCGAGCCGACCCTGGACCAGCGTCCGGTCAGCCTCGGTGATGCCCTCCACCCGCACACCCAGCATCCGGATCCGGGCTCGCTGCAGTCCCAGCGCGGCATACAACGAGCACGCGGTGCCGTGGATCTCCCGGGTGACATCGGTGGGGACGGCCACGGTGCGAGACCGGGTGAGGGTGGTGAAGTCGGAGAACCGGACGGTCAGCACCACGGTGCGGCCCAGGACCCCCGCGTGCCGCATCCGGCTGGCCGTCCGCTCTGCGAGGTGCAGCAGCTGGCGTCGGACCAGCTCCGGGTCGTCCACGTCCTGTCCGAACGTCTCGGAGGACCCGACGCTGCGCTCCCGACGCTGCGGCACGACGGGATCCTGGTCGATCCCCCAGGCCAGGGTGTGCAGCCGCGTCGCGGACTGCTCGCCGAAGGCTCGGCGCAGCGTGAGCAGGGGCACATGGGCCAGCTGGGCCACCGTGTGCAGGCCCAACCGGTGCAGCTCGGCCTCGGTGGACTCCCCCACCCCCCACAGCGCGCCCACCGGCATGGGGTGCAGGAAGGGGACCACCTCGTCCCGGGTGATCAGCCTCATGCCGTCCGGCTTGGCCGCCCGGGACGCCATCTTGGCGACCGCCTTGGAGGGGGCGCCACCGACCGAGCAGGTGATCCCTTGCTCGTCGGCCACGGTGTTGCGGATCCACCTGCCGATGCGTTCCGGGTCGCCCCAGGACCGCCCGGTGGTCGAGATGTCGAGGAAGGCCTCCTCCATCGAGACGGGCTCGACCTGGGGGGTGACCTCGGCGAAGATCGCCATCACCGCCTCCGAGACCCGGGCGTAGCTGTCCCCGTCAGGACGGACCACGACCAGCGCCGGGCAGAGCCGGCGCGCCGTGGCCATGGGCATACCGGAGCGCACGCCGTAGGCGCGGGCCTCGTAGGTCGCGGCCAGCACCACGCTGCGCCACCCACCCCCGACCACCATCGGCTGTCCTCGCAGGTCGGGACGGTCCAGCAGGGAGACCGCGGCGTAGAACGCGTCCATGTCGACGTGCAGCACCCATCCTCGCCCGGACCGGGCCGAGGACCCCGCGCGGTCGGAGACCGGACCGGCACGGTCACAGGTCGTGGTCACCATCCGGGGCTCCCCGGGCTGGAGTGCCACAGCTTGGTGCCGGGCTGACGGGTGGCCTCACCGGCCGGAGCGACATCGGCATACGGCGACTGGGCGAAGCCGGAGGCGTGCAGCAGCACCCTCCGGCCCGGCGGGGCGCCGGCCTCCTCGGACGCACGCCGCGAGGCGTCCTCCGCCTCCTGGGCCACCTGGCGGGCGGTCCGCTCGGCCTGCTCCATCGCCGCGAGCGCCGCGGCACGCCCTCCGGCCTCCCAGGCCTGCGCGATCTCCCCCAGCTCCCACGCCGCGGTCGCCCTGATCGACACCCCCCTCGGGCCGGTGCGTCGCACCACGCCTCGCACCACGAGCAGCCAGGAGTGGAAGACGGTGGCGGCGTAGGGCCCCTGGACGTCTTCGAAGAAGGTGGCGTCGGCGGGTCCGCTGCCGTCGTCCACGGTGAGGAAGACCACTCGCCGACCGGACCGGACCGGGGGGGTCTGGGTGGCCACCTTCGCCCCGGCCACGAGCACCTCCGCCCCGCTGCCGTAGGAGAGCAGGTCCCGGGACCGGGTCACCCCGAGCTCGGCCAGCATCGGCCCGAAGGTGTCCATCACGTGGTGGCTGACGTCCATGCCCAGCACCTCCAGCTCGGCCCGCAGCTGCTCGGACTCGCTCATCTCCGGCAGGCCGCTGCCGACGAGCGGTGCCGGGTCGTCGCCGAGCTGCAGGGTCAGCTGCGTGGCCGGACCCTCGCCGGCAGCGTGCCACGAGCGCCTCCCCACGGCCTGACCTCCCGCCCGCGCGGCCACCTCACCCGCCTCGATCACCGGCGCCGGCCGCCTCCGGCCGCCGCGGGCGCCCCGACCGCTGGTGGCGTGACGCGACCAGCGCTCGAGATCACGCACGTGCAGCATCAGGTCGCGGCGGGTCAAGGTCGCCCGGCCAGCACCTCCCGTCGACCGACCAGAGGTGTGCTCACCCCGAGGGCTGCACCGCCCGACCCGGTGCAGCCGGTCCAGCGCACCCGCCAGCACCAGCCGCTCCGCCGTCGGGCGGCTGGGGTGGGCGCGGTGCCACAGGTCGGACAGGGAGTCGTAGGGCGCTCCCGCGACGATCCGGGCGACCTCGTCGTCGGTGATGCCCTTGACGTCGGCCAGCGACAGGCGGATGCCGTAGCCGGCCGCCCTGCGCTCGACCAGCTCCATCGTGGCGTCGACCCGGTCACCGGTCCGTCGCACCGTGCCCTGCGTGGAGGGCGGCCCGGCGGGCGCGGAGAGGAAACCTCCCGGTATGCCGGAGTCCTGGTCGAGGTGGGCACCGGCGTCCTGCGCGGGCTGGTCCACCCGCTCGACCCGGTAGGTCGCGCCCGAGGCGTTGACGTCGAGCCCGAGCACGTGGACCCCCATGGTCCTGGCCTCGTCCAGGATGAGGCGCTTGGGGTACATCCCCGGGTCGTGGGTCAGGACGCCGGCGAGGAACGCCGCCGTGTGGTGCGTCTTGAGCCAGGCCGACTGGTAGGTCGGGAGCGCGAAGGCGGCGGCGTGCGCCTTGCAGAAACCGAAGGAGGCGAAGGCCGCCAGCACCTCCCAGATCCGGTCCACCTCGTCCCCGTGGTACCCCCGGGCCGCAGCCGCGCCCCGCCACCACACCTCGACCTCGTCCTGCCCGGCCGGGCTGCCCATCGCGCGACGCACCTCGTCGGCCTGGGCCAGCGACACCCCGGTGGTCTCCGCGACGATCTGCAGCACCTGCTCGTGGAAGACCACCACCCCGCACGTCTGCTCCAGGTGGGGCACCAGGCTGGGGTGGAGGTACTCCGGCTCGCCCCACCCCTGGCGTGCGTGCAGGAAGGGCCGGATCATGTCGGACTTGACCGGACCGGGGCGGAAGAGCGAGATGTCGATGATGATGTCGGCGAAGCTCTCGGGCGCGAACTTCCCGACCAGCTCGCGCTGCCCGGGCGACTCGATCTGGAAGCACCCGAGGGTCCGGGTCGACTGGATCAGGGCGAAGGTGTCCGGGTCGTCGAGCGGCACCTGGGCGCGGTCGTCCAGATCGATCCGGCTGCCGTCGACCCGCTCGACCTCGTCCAGCGCGTGCGTCATCGCCGACTGCATCCGGATGCCCAGCACGTCGAGCTTGAGCAGCCCGAGCTCCTCCACGTCGTCCTTGTCGAACTGGCTCATCGGGAAGCCCAGCCAGCTGGCCTCGACCGGGGTCCGGTCGAGCAGACCGGTGTCGGACAGGACCACCCCGCAGGGGTGCATCGCGATGTGCCGCGGCAGGCCGTCGAGCGACTCCACCAGCTCCATCAGCAGCTGCATCCGGGGCGCGTCCAGCCCCTGCCGACGCAGCTCGGGAAGGTCCCGGATCGCCGCGCGGGCATCACGCGCGCGGATGTGCGGGAAGGCCTTGGCGATGATGTCGATCTCCCCCGGCGGCATCCCCAGCGTGGCGGCGACGTCCCGCACCGCGTGACGCACCCGGTAGGTCTCCGTCATCGACACACAGGTCACCCGTTCGGAGCCGAACCGCTCCAGGATGCGCTCGTAGAGCTCGGTACGCCGGGCGGACTCGACATCGATGTCGATGTCCGGGAGCTGGGCGCGCAGCGGTGAGCAGAAACGCTCCATGAGCAGGCCGTGCTCCATCGGGTCGACCCCGCTGATCCCCAGCAGGTAGGTCACCAGGCTCCCGGCACCCGACCCACGGGCGGCCACCCGTACGCCGTGGTCCCGGATCAGGTCGCACACCTGGGCGACGGTGAGGAAGTAGGTCGGGTAGCCCAGCCCGGCGATGACCCCCAGCTCCTCCTCGAGCCGGTCGTGGACCTTCCGCCGGAACGACGGACCGCCCCCGGGGTATCGCGCGCCGACGGCCTGGGTGCAGCGCTCGGTGAGGACCTGGTGGGCCTGGCCGACACCGCGCACCCCCAGCACCTCCGGCTCGGGGAGATGGACCGCCCCGATGCCCAGGTCGGACCGGGCGTCCTGGTGACAGGCCACGGCCAGCTCCAGGGTCTCGCGCAGCAGCTCCTCGGCCCGGGCACCTGGTCCGGCAGCGCGTTCGAGCTGGTGGGCCAGGGCATGCATGGTGGCGGTCGTCGCCAGATGCCCGGCGCTGCTGACGCGGTCCAGGTGACGCTCGTCCAGCGCGACCCGTCGCCGGGCCGCGTCGAGCACGTCCACCACGCGCGCCTGCTCGGGGCGGGCGTGCCGCACCGCGGCCGTGAGCACGGCGGGGATGCCCGCCTCCCGGGCCAGCGCCCAGGACGCCGTGGCGTGCGCCAGGCTGCCCGGTGTCCCGTCGGGTCCCCCGTGACAGACCACCTCGATCCGCACCGCTCCCGCCGGGAGCAGTCTGGTCCACCCCAGGAGCAGCCGTCGGGCCAGGTCCCGACGTCGAGCCAGCAGCGCCCGGCCGACGTCGGAGTCCGGACCGAGCAGCACGACGACCGGTGCCACCCCTGCCGTGGTCGCCGCCGCGCGGGCGATGAGCTCGGGGGTGACCCGGGGGACGGACCGCTCACCCGACAGATGGGTGTGGGTGACCAGCCGGCACAGGCGGGACCATCCTGCTCCTGCCTCGGCCCCGCCGCGCTGGCCCCGCGCCAGCAGCACCACCCTCGGCTGCTGGTCGTCGACCAGCGTCCCTCCCTTGACCGGCGTGCGTGGACCACGCCGCTCCGGTCGGACGTCGAGACCCTCGCCCCATCCGCGACCGGGGGCCACCCGGTGCCGTCCTGGCGGTGGGTCGTCCCGCAGCCCGGTGACGAACGGGCTCCCGGCCGGGCCCGGTCCACCCTGGCCCGGCCCGGGCGGCGAACCCCCCAGGGCGAGATCCACACCGAGCACCGGGGCGATCCCCGCCTCGCCGCAGGCACGGACGAACCGCACCGCACCGTAGAGCCCGTCACGGTCGGTCAACGCCAGTGCCGACTGCCCCAACCCGGCCGCCCGGTCGACCAGCTCGGTCGGGTGGGACGCGCCGTAGCGCATGGAAGCACTGGAGGAGACGTGCAGATGGACGAAGTCGTCACCGGCGCCGCTCACCGGTCTCACCCAGGACCCAGCGGCACCAGCTCGGAGTGCAGCGGTGTCTCGCACGGCAGGTGCAGCGACGCGCGCACCAGCTCCAGGAAGCGCTCCCCCGCCCGGACCAGGTCGTCGGCGTCCCGCGCCGTGACGGTGGCGCGACCGGCGCCACGCTCCAGGACGATCCGCCGCCGACCGGACTCGGCGAAGAACGCCGCCCACTCGGTCAGCTCGGGTGCCACCGAGGGCAGCACCTCCCACACGCTGCGGGGGCGGCTGCGCCTGCTGGGCGACGGTGTCGTCCGGGCGGCCAGCAACGCCGCGCCGGCCCGCAACGCGGCGAGGTGCGCCTGGGTGTACCGCTCTGCTGCGGTGCCGCTGTGGCACGCCTGCAGCAGCACCCCTCGCGAGCGCTCCAGCAGATCCAGCACCGCCCCCGCAGTGGCACCTGTCTCGGTGACCGTCATCTCCTCGTCCTTCCGTCGTCCTGTCCTGCACCAGCTGGTCGGCCGTCCATCGGCTCCTCCGCCGCGGGCATCAGTCGGCCACCCGGTCCAGCCACCACTGCTCTCCCTGGACGAGGTCGTAGACCCCGGTCCCGGACGTCCTCCCGGCGCTGGCCTCGACCCGCCAGACCACCCGCTCCAGCTGACCGTCCACCTCGCCCTCGACGGCGTCGACCGTGGCGCCCTGCTCGACCTGCGGCTGCTCGCTCCTCCACCACGGGACCCGCACGGTCCACCGGTCCAGCACCGCACGCACGAGGTGCGGCCGACCCCGCCAGAGGAAGACGGTGGGCACCTGCGGGCACTCGCCCGCGGGGCTGACCGGCACGGCGCCCTCCCACCGGACACCGTGCTCCTCCGCCGCACCCACCTTCATCTCGACCGGCTCGTGATAGCTCCTGCTCATGCTTCTTCGTCCGCCTCCTCGACGTCGCACGGGCCGGGCACCGACCACCTAGGATCATCGAACTCGTGTTCGACGATGGGAACAAATGTACGACTGCGCACCGACAGACTTCAACCCCCGACCCCCTGTGGACAACTTCTGCGCCCGCCGCGGCATCCGCAGCAGCATGGAGGTCGTCTGCCGGCCCGGGCCGCGGGAGGGGGTGGCCCGGGCCGGCCGGACGGCGGATAGGCTCAGGTGCGGGCGATCAGCCGGGCCCACCACCCTCCCGGCCACCCCACCGGCGACCCGGCCGAGGCACAGGAGGACTCGTGATGCACGCCCTGGACGGCGTGGACCTGCGCCCCCGCGTGCAGCAGGCCCTGGACGACCATCTCACCCGGCAACGGGGCGTGCTGGAGGACCTCGGGCCCCCGATGACCCCCTTGGTCGACTCCGTCGCCGACCTGCTCTCCGGCGGCAAGCGGCTCCGAGCCGCCTTCTTCTACTGGGGATGGCGCGCCCTGGGCCGGCCCGACGACCACGCGGTGGTCCGTGCCGCCAGCGCGATGGAGATCTTCCAGGCGGCCGCGCTCCTGCACGACGACGTCATGGACAACAGCGACCTGCGCCGCGGTCGCCCCACCGCGCACCGCACCTTCAGCACCTGGCACCAGGAGCAGGGGTGGGCCGGTGACCCGGTCCGGTTCGGCCACGCGGCCGCCGTCCTCGCGGGAGATCTCTGCCTCAACTGGACGGACGAGGTCTTCGCCACCAGCGGACTGCCGGCCGCGGCCCTGCAGCGCGCCCGCCCCGAGTTCGACCGGATGCGCAGCCAGCTCATGGGCGGTCAGTTCCTCGACATCCTCGAGGGTGCTCGCGGGTGGCGCGACCTCGCCCCGGAGCAACGCCTGGAACGCTGCCTCACGGTCATCCGCTACAAGAGCGCCCGCTACTCCGTCGAGCAGCCGCTGCTCATCGGGGCGGACGCCGCGGACGCAGCCACCGGGACCCGGGTCGGACTGGCGGGCTACGGTGCCGCGCTCGGCGAGGCCTTCCAGCTGCGGGACGACGTCCTGGGTGTCTTCGGTGATCCGGAGCAGACGGGCAAGCCCGCGGGGGACGACCTCCGGGAGGGCAAGCACACCGTGCTGGTCGCACACGCCCTCGCCCACGCCGACCCCGAGGGTGTCGAGCTCATCGACGCGTCCCTCGGGACGGCGGACCTCGACGACGCCACGGTCCAGGACGTCCGTGACGTCCTGGTGCGCTCCACCGCCCTGGAGCGCACCGAGGAGATGATCAGCGGCGGTGCCCGCCGCGCCCTGCAGGCGCTGGACCGCACCCCGGGCCTCACCGACGAGGGCCGGCAGGCCCTCCGGGACCTCGTCGCCATCTGCACCGACCGCGCGCTCTGACCACCAGCTCGGGGGGCCGAGCCGGCACCCTCCACGCCGCGATCTGCTAGAAGGCCTGCTCCTGGGCCCGACGACGCACCTCGGTCTTGGCCCCCGACCGGAGCGAGGCGATCGCGCTGCCGCCCGGCAGGGTGTCGTCCGGCGCGTGCAACCACGCGACGATCTCCTCGTCGTCGTGCCCGCCGTCGTCCAGGACGGTGATGGTCCCCCGCAGTGCGGGCAGCGGCGCGTCGTCGACGAAGAAGCTGGCGGGGATCATCACCACCCCGTCCGGACCTCGACGCACGCCGACGACGTCGCGCTCCTGCAGCCAGCGACGCACGGTCTGCAGGCTGGCACCGGTGCGCTCCCCGACGTCGGGAACGGTCAACCACTCTGAAACTACATCGGTGTCACTTACCACATCTTCCAGTCAATCACATCATCCGACACGCCGAAAGGGTGGCGCTCCTGCTCACGGGCAGGTACTGTCCCTTCTGCCTCGCCAGTCACGATGTCCCCTAGAGCCGCGTGAGGCACATCATCCCCACGACCACCACTCCCTGGAGGACCCGACGTGAGCCCCCTCTTCGCCGCCCTGCCGCCCGGAGACCTGCCGTCCGTGGCCTACGTCGCCCCCACGGGCGTGCACGCCACCGCACCGATCGCGGTCCTGCCGACCGCCGGCGGCACGACCCACGTGGTCGCGCCGGGAGACACGGTCTACGACCTGGCCGAGCGCTACGACGTCACCCCGAGCGCCATCCTGCGCGCCAACTCCCTCTCCGACGGGGGACGCTGGATCATGCCCGGCGAGAAGCTGCGCATCCCCGGCACGGACCGCGCCACCGCGCCCACGCCCTCCGGTGGCGACTCCGGCACGAAGGCCCGCAAGGCCGCACCGGCGAAGGCAGGCGGCGGCACCGTCACCGTGCGTCCCGGCGACACCCTGACCCACCTCGCCGCACGGCACGGGGTGAGTGTCGAGCAGCTGGTGGACGCCAACTCGATCAGCAACAGCCGCCTGATCTACCCCGGCCAGGTCCTGCACCTGACGGGGTCCGGCGACCGGTCGACCGGTCCACGGCGCGATCCCGCGCCGACGGCGAAGCAGTCGACCTCGTCGACCTCGTCCTCGACCTCGGGCACGGTCACCGTCCGCAGCGGGGACACCCTCTACGACCTCGCGGCCCGCCACGGCGTCAGCGTGGCCAGCATCGCCCGCGCCAACGACCTGCAGGACACCCGGCTGATCTACCCGGGGCAGAAGCTCCGGCTGTCCGGATCGGCCCCTGCGGCCGACCGCCCGGCACCCAAGGCCGACCGCTCGGCCAGCCGCTCCACCACGCTGGACCGTCCCTACGACGAGCACACGATCGGCGACCACCGCGCCGGGGAGAAGGTGCCCGACACCTTCCTGCACTACCGCTACAGCGACGGGATCGCCCGGTCGGCGGCCGCCAACCGCGACTACCTCACGTCGATCGAGGTGCCCGACCGGGAGGCCATGCGCGACCTCATCGTCCGCACGAGCAAGCGACACGGCGTCGACCCCACCCTCATGCTCGCCCTGTCCTACCAGGAGTCGGGCTGGAACCAGCGGGCCGTCTCGCCCGCCAACGCGATCGGTGCGATGCAGGTGATCCCGAGCTCCGGCGAGTGGGCCTCGGGCCTGGTCGGTCGCGAGCTGAACCTGCTCCAGCCGGAGGACAACGTCACCGCCGGGGTCGTCATCATGCGCACCCTGCTCCGCTCCGCGGACAGCACCGATGCGGCCATCGGCGGCTACTACCAAGGGCTGGCCAGCGTCCGGCAGTACGGCCTCTTCCCCGATACGCGCCAGTACGTCGCCAACATCAAGCACTTCCGCACGACGCTCTGAGCGGCCCGCCGACGGCATACCGTCGACACCACGTCCCACGGTCCGGGCCTCCGGCTTCGTAGACTCGGGACGTGAGTGCCCCGACCCCCACCCTCTACGACCGCGTCATCGACGGTCGCTACCAGGTGGAGGCCGAGCTCGCCCGCGGCGGGATGGCCACCGTCTACCGTGCGCGTGACCTGCGGCTGGACCGCCCGGTGGCGCTCAAGGTCATGCGGCCCGACCTGGCCGACGACGACACCTTCGTCCGGCGGTTCGTGGCCGAGGCCCGGGCTGCCGCACGGCTGACTCACCCGCACGTGGTCGGGGTCTACGACCAGGGGGAGGACGACGACGTCGTCTTCCTGGCGATGGAGCTCGTCGAGGGCCCGACGCTGCGCGACATCATCACCGACCACGCCCCCCTCTCGACCCGGCGGGCGATGGCGCTGCTGCTGCCCGTGACCGAGGCGCTCTCCGAGGCGCACCGGCACGGCCTGGTCCACCGGGACATCAAGCCGGAGAACGTCCTGCTCGCCGGCGGCCGGGAGAGCGGGGTCAAGGTCGCCGACTTCGGCCTGGCCCGGGCGGTGTCGGCCTCGGGACGCCATGCCAGTGCCGAGCTCCTCTGGGGCACCGCCGCCTACCTGGCGCCGGAGCAGGTGGAGCACGACGCCGTCGACGCCCGGACAGACGTGTATGCCGTCGGGCTGCTGCTCTTCGAGCTGCTCACCGGACGGAAGGCCTTCCCGGGCGGCGACCCGCTCCGGGTCGCCTACGAGCACGTCCACGGCAGCGTCCCGGCGATCCGCGACACCGCCCACGGCGTCCCGGCGGCCGTCGAGGACCTCATCCGGCGCGCGGCGGCGACCGACCCGGCCGACCGGCCGCACGACGCCTCCGCCCTCCTGGTGCAGATGCGGGCCTGCCTGCGCGAGCTCAGCGACGCCGAGCTCGACGAGGTGTCGGCACCGCAGCAGACCGAGCAGGTGCCGCAGGCGCGCGCCGGCGACCTCACCCAGGTCGTGGGCGCGGACGGAGGGTCGACCCGACAGCTCCCGCTGCACACCGCGCGGTCCGACGGTCACTACGCGCGGACCACCGGCAACCGGACGACGCGACCACCGACAGTCACGAAGCCGCGACGCGACCGCCCGCGGCGCCGGGGGGGTGTCGTCCTCACGCTGCTCTTCCTGCTGCTCCTGGGTGGGGGCGGGTATGCCGCGTGGTGGTTGCTCGAGGGACCAGGGGTCCACTCGGCCATGCCCGAGGTGGTCGACCTGCCCGAGCAGGAGGCGAGGGGGCTGCTCGATGCCGGGCAGCTCGACCCGGTGATCACCTATGCCTACTCCGAGGACGTGCCCGACGGCACGGTGATCTCGGCCGACCAGCAGGTGGGGGCCCAGGTGCGCCACGGCACGGACGTGTCCGTCGTGGTGTCCCAGGGCCCGGAACGCTATGACGTCCCGCCCCTGACCGGTCTGGCCCTGGAGTCGGCGCAGGAGGCCCTGGACGGGGCCAACCTGGTGCTCGGGGAGCAGACCCGGGAGCACCACGAGTCCGAGCCCGAGGGCCGGATCCTGCGCACCTCCCCCGAGGCCGGCGAGCCGTTGCCGCCGGGTGGCTCGGTGGACGTCGTCGTCAGCGACGGCCCGGCACCGGTCGACGTGCCCGATGTCACGGGTCAGCCGGAGCAGCAGGCCGTCGCGGCGCTGAGCGATGCCGGCCTCACCGTCACGGTCGACCCGGAGAGGGCCTTCGACGACGAGGTCCCGGAGGGCGCGGTGCTGGCCCAGACCCCGGCCTCGGGCCAGGTGGAGCGCGGGACCGGCGTGACCCTGACCATCTCCCAGGGGCCGGAGCTGGTGGTGGTGCCCCAGGTCGTGGGTCGGCAGTTCTCCGTCGCAGAGGAGGAGCTCACCGAGCTGGGCCTGGTGGTGCGCCGCGAGGACGTGCGTGGCGGCTTCTTCGGCACCGTCCGCGAGCAGTCGGTCGAGCCGGACCAGGAGGTCCCGACCGGCACCGAGATCGTGCTGACGGTCGTCTAGGACTGCCTAGGCCTGGTGCGCCCACCGCTCCTCGTGGGCGACGCGGCCGCGCGGGTGGTAGCCGTGCGACTCCCACCAGCCCTGCTGCGGCCGGTCGTGGTAGGTCACCTCGACCACCCACTTCGGCCCCTTGAAACCGTAGAGGTGCGGGAGCACCACCCTGGCCGGCCAGCCGTGCTCCGGCGTGAGCGGCTCACCCCCCACGCTGTGCGCGAGGAGCGCGTCGGGGTGGCGCAGGTCCTCCAGGTGGACGGCGGCGGCGTAGCCGCGCGTGGCGGCCAGCAGGACGTGCTCGACCCCGCGGGCGGGTGGCGCGAGCGCGAGCACGTCGCGCATCCGCACACCGCCCCACCGCAGCCCGGGCACGGTGTGCCGGTCCACGCAGTGCATCCCGGCCACCACCTCGACCTGCGGCAGCGCGCCCAGGTCCTCCCAGGTCAGCACCCTCATCCCGCCGTCCCTGGTCTCCCCCGCGAGGGTGAGCGTCCAGCTGTCCGGGTCCAGCCGGGGCACCCGGCCGTAGTGCGAGGCACGCCAGGTCCCGGTGGGCCGCTGCCCCGGGGGGAGAGCGTCCTCGGAGGGGCCGGGCGGCATCACGACGCCCGGCCGGCCGCTCGCTCGTCGAGCGCGGCGAGCAGGGTCTCCTGCGCGTGCCGGGTCATGGCGTCGTCGATGTCCAGGTGCCAGACGAAGCGGGCGTGCCGCGCATCGGTCGGATAGCCGTGGACCCCCCGGTCACCGACGGCCGCGACGAACTCGGCGGCGGGCCACCCGGCCGCCCCGACGTCCAGCACGAGGATGTTGGTCTCGACCCGGGCGGCGTCCACCACACCAGGGAAGGCCTCCCCCACGGCCGCCGCCACGGCCGCGGTCCGCGCGTGGTCCTCGGCCAGCCGGTCCAGCTGGTGCTCCAGGGCATACCGCCCTGCTGCCGCCAGCAGCCCCACCTGGCGCATCCCGCCACCCATCCGCTTGCGCAGGACGCGAGCGCGGGCGATCCGGTCCGTGTCGGCGACGAGCACCGAGCCGACGGGTGCCCCCAGCCCCTTCGACAGGCAGACCGACACCGTGTCGGCGCAGCTGCCGTAGTCCGCCAGCGGCACACCGGTGGCCACGTGCGCGTTCCACAGCCGGGCTCCGTCGAGGTGGACACCCACCCCGACCGACGCCGTCTCCTGCCGCAGCCGCTGCATCTCGTCGAGCGGCTGGACGGTGCCACCACCGAAGTTGTGGGTGTTCTCGACCACGACGCACGCGGTGCCCACCTGGTAGGCACCGCCGTCCGGGACCATCACCTGCAGGGCCGTGTCGACGTCGATCCGTCCCCGGTCCGCCACCCAGCTGCGGGTCGTGATGCCGGAGTATGCCGCTGCCGCGCCCAGCTCCGCGCGCAGCACGTGCGCGAGGTGGTCGGTGATGATCTCCTGACCGGGGCCTGCGTGCAGGCGCAGCCCGATCTGGTTGGCCATCGAACCGGTGGGCATGAACAGCGCCGCCTCGTGACCGAGCAGCTCCGCCACCCGCGCCTCGAGCGCCGCGACGGTCGGGTCCTCGCCGTAGACGTCGTCCCCGACGTCCGCGGAGACCATCGCCTCGCGCATACCCCTGGTGGGGCGGGTGAGCGTGTCCGAGCGCAGGTCGGCGACCGGTGCCGTGCCGGGGGTGGTCCCGCTGCTCACCTCAGCGTCCGCCCCGCTCCAGCATCTCGGCCACCAGGAACGCCAGCTCCAGGCTCTGCTGGTGGTTCAGCCGGGGGTCGCAGAGGGTCTCGTAGCGCAGGCCCAGGTCGTCCACGTCCACCGGCGAGGTCCCACCCACGCACTCGGTGACGTCGTTGCCCGTCAGCTCCACGTGGATCCCACCGGGGTGGGTGCCTGCCTCGGCGTGCGCCTCGAAGAAGCCCCGGACCTCGTCGACCACGTCCTCGAAGCGACGCGTCTTGTAGCCGCTCGGGGAGGTGAAGGTGTTGCCGTGCATCGGGTCGCACACCCATGCCACCCGCCGGGCGTCCTCCCCGAGCGAGGTGAGCAGGGGCGGCAGCACGTCGCGGATCTTCGCCGCGCCCATCCGGGTGATGAAGGTGAGCCGCCCCGGGGTGCGGTCCGGGTCGATCCGGTCCATCAGGGCCAGCACGGTCTCCCGGTCGGCGGACGGCCCCAGCTTCACCGCGACGGGGTTCTGGATCCGGGAGACGAAGTCGATGTGCGCGCCGTCCAGGTCGCGGGTGCGCTCCCCCACCCACACCAGGTGGCTGGAGGTGTCGTAGAGCAGCCCGGTGCGGTGGTCGCGACGGACCATCGGCCGCTCGTAGTCCAGCACGAGCGCCTCGTGCGCGGAGTAGAACTCCACCCGCCGGATCTCCTCCGCGTCCGCCACGCCGGAGGCCTCGAGGAAGCGCAGCGCCCGGTCGATGTGCCCAGCCATCTGCTCGTACCGCTTGTAGGCGGGGCCGGCGAGGAAGCCCTTGTTCCAGGCGTGCACGCTGCGCAGGTCCGCGAACCCGCCGCTGGTGAAGCCTCGGACGAGGTTCAGCGTGGCCGAGCTCGCGTGGTAGCACCGCAGCAGCCGCTCGGGGTCCGGCCGGCGGGCCTCCGGGGTGAACTCGAAGCCGTTGACCATGTCGCCGCGGTAGGCGGGCAGGGTGACGCCGTCGCGGGTCTCGGTGTCCGAGGAGCGCGGCTTGGCGAACTGTCCGGCCATCCGCCCCACCTTGACGATCGGCATACCCGCGCCGTAGGTCAGCACGACCGCCATCTGCAGGATCGTCTTGATCCGGTCACGAATGTTGGGTCCGGTGACGTCGGCCAGGGTCTCCGCGCAGTCACCACCCTGCAGCGTGAACGCCTCACCGGCCGCGACGGCGGCCATCCGCCGACGCAGCTGGTCGCACTCGCCGGCGAAGACGAGCGGCGGATAGGTGCCGAGCACCGACAGGGTCTGGGCCAACGCCGCGGGGTCCGCCCAGGTGGGCTGCTGCCGCGCCGGCAGGTCGGGCCAGTCGATGTCGTGGCCACCCGAGGTGGCCAGTCCGGTCAGGTCGATGCTCACCGCACCATGGTAGGAGACTCGCGGGGGCGCCTTTGACGCGGCGTCAGTGCTGCGCCGGTGGCTCGGGGTCGGTATGCCGTCGCGCCCGTCGGTCGGCGAGGTTCTCGCGGGCTCGCTCGGTGGCCCCGGCGAGGTCGTCCTTGGCCTGGCCCAGGCCCTCCTTGGCCCGTTCGCCCGCCTGCCCCAGGCCGTCCTTGGCCTTCTCCGCAGCCTGCTCGATCCCGGAGCGGGCCTGCTCGACCCCGGCCCGTGCCCGGGCGGCGATACGCTCCTTCACCGTCGCGGCGTACTCGTCGACGTACTGCTGCCCGGAGAGCCGCTGCAGCTCGGCCATCACCTCGTCGGTGATCTGGCGCAGCACCACGTGGTCCTCGCTGCGACCCGCGTGCTCCGGGAAGTGCATCGGCCGACCGATCCGGACCCCGACCTGCACGACGTTCGGGATCTTCTGCCCGGTGGGCTGGGCCTTGTCGGTGTCGATCATCGCGCACGGGATGATCGGCACGTCGGCCTCCAGCGCCAGCCGGGCCATCCCGGTCTTGCCGCGGTAGAGCTGGCCGTCCGGGCTACGCGTCCCCTCGGGGTAGATCCCGAAGAGCTCACCGCGGCGCAGCACCTGCAGCCCCTGCTCCAGGGCCGCCATCGACGCCGAGCCGCCGGACCGGTCGATCGGGATCTGACCGGTCGAGGTGAAGAAGAGCTTGGTGAGCCAGCCCTTCACCCCGGTGCCGGTGAAGTACTCCATCTTGGCGGGGAAGGTGATCCGTCGATCCACCATCAGGGGCAGGAAGATCGAGTCCGAGAAGGACAGGTGGTTGCTCGCCAGGATCGCCGGGCCCTCGGAGGGGATGTGGTGCTTGCCCTCGATCCACGGGCGGAACACCGCCCGGATCGGCGGCCCCACGAAGAGGTGCTTGAGGATCCAGTAGATCAACGCAGGTCCTCCTGGGTCGCGTCGTCGCTGCAGCACTGCGGGCGGTGTGCGCGCTGACTCTACCCCTGCCGACCCGGGACGACCACGTCGGCGGCGTGATCCCCGTGCGAGACTGGCACGGTGAGATTTTCCAGCCCGGAGGACGGCCCGGGCGACCCGGACGTCGACCGGGCCTTCCGCGACATCGTCGCGGGGCTGCGCGACGAGGGCGCCGGGTCGCCGGTGGGCGACGTCAACCCGCCGTGGCCGCAGGAGGCGCCGCGGTCCCACCTCGGCGACCGCACCCCGGAGGGCATGGCGACCGACCACCGGTCCTACGAGCCCCCGGAGGAGGACGACCACTTCGTGCCTCCGCCACCGCCCCCTCTGCCGGCCGGGGACCTGCACTTCTGGGGCATCGTGGTCGGGCTGGTGGTCGGGCCGCTCCTCGTGGTCTTCTCCGCCATCGTGCCGCTGCTGGACCGGTGGTTCTCGGCGCTCGGGCTGCTGCTGGCGATCGCGGGCTTCGTGCTCCTGGTGCTGCGCCAGCCGCGCCGTCGCACGCCCTTCGACGGGGACGACGGCGCCCGGGTCTGAGCGCGCCGGCTCCCCACGGCGGGCCCGCCGGACGGGTGGGCCTCAGACCTCCAGGTCGACCCAGACCGGCAGGTGGTCGCTGGCCCTGGCCACCGGCATACCGTCCAGCAGGGCCGGGTCGCCCGGTGTCGCGGCGGTGTGTCCGCGCGCGAAGATCGCGTCGATGTAGCGGTGCGGCCGGTGCGCGGGGAAGGTCGGCCGGTCCGCCGAGACCTCCACCAGCGCCTCGCCGATCGCGCCCCACGCCGCACCGTCGCGCCCTTCGTTCAGGTCACCCCCCACGACCAGCGGCACGTCCTCGCCGAAGCGCGGGTCGGCGGCCAGCTCGGTGAGGACGGTGCGCGCGTGCTCCACGCGCTGCTCGGCCCGCAGCGAGAGGTGGATCGAGACCACGTCGGCCCGCTGGCCCTCCGGAAGCCGCACCTGGGTGACCGTGTAGCTGCGGGGGTTCTCCCGCAGGCCGACCGCGAGCCGTCGGTCCTGCGAGTCGGCCGCGGTGACCCGCAGCGCCGTCATCAGACCCGTCCCGCTCACCATGCGCGTCCGGCCGGACCAGAGCAGGTCGCAGGAGCGCGCGAAGGCGCTGATGGCGTACTCCGAGGTCGGGTAGCGCGGCACCTCCTGCAGCAGCAGCACGTCCGGGGCGATCGCGCGGACGACCTCGGCGGCGGCACCGGCGTCGTCCTTGAGTCCGCGCAGGTTGTAGGTCGCGACGCGCAGGGAGGGCATGGGGTCATCCTCCCCGATTGCCCCGACCCGCGAGGTATGCGGGTGGCCGGCTCAGCGGCACAGGTCGCCCGCAGGCCCGTCGCCGCGGGCGAGCTCGGCCCGCGCGAGGTCCGCCGCACCGACGAGCCCGGCCGACGCGCCGAGGGCGGCGGGGAGCAGCTGCGGCACCGGACGGTGGCCTCGACCCACGAGGTGGCGGGCCAGGGTCTCCCGGGCGGGGTGGAGCAGCAGGTCGCCGGCGAGGCTGGCGCCTCCCCCGATGACGACGGTGCCGGGGTCCAGCGCGCCGACGACGCCGGCCAGGCCGATCCCGAGCCAGTGCCCGACGTCGGCGAGGATCTCCCGGGCGGCCGGGTCGCCCTGCCGGGCGGCGAGGCTCACGTGCTCGCCCCGCAGCGCCGACGGGTCCCCGTCGCAGCTGCGCAGCAGACCGGCCGCGTGCTCGCCGCCGACACGGACCACCTCCCGTGCCTGCCGGGCCAGCACCCCCGCCGAGGCGTACTGCTCCCAGCAGCCCCGGTTGCCGCACTCGCACCGCCGTCCGTCCGGCACCAGCTGCTGGTGCCCGAACTCACCGGCCAGTCCATGCCGCCCACGCTGCACCTGCCCGTCGGTCACGATGGCCCCGCCGATCCCGGTCCCGAGGGTCAGCACCACCAGGTGGCTCTCCCCCCGGCCCGCGCCGAAGCGGTACTCCGCCCAGGCGGCCGCGTGCGCGTCGTTGTCCACGAGGACCGATCGGTCCAGCCGCCCGGTCAGCCGCTGCTGCAGCGGCTCGTCGCGCCAGGACAGGTGCGGGGCGAAGACGACGGTCCCCCGCCGGGCGTCCACGAAGCCTGCGGCGCCCACCCCCACCGCGACCACCTCCCGGTCCTGGCTCTGCGCCAGCGCCACCAGCTCCTCCACCAGGTCGGCCAGGACCCGCTCCACCTCGGCCGCGGGGGTGGAGCGGGGCGGGGTGCTCCGGGCGCGGGTGTCCCGGACCGTGCCGTCGCGGTCGACCAGCCCACCCTTGAGACGGGTCCCGCCGATGTCCACACCGACGGCCCACCCGTCGACGGCAGGAGCGGTCACACGCGTCGGGAGGCCAGGTCGGCGGCGCCGATCATGCCGGCGTCGTTGCCGAGCTGCGCCAGCACCACCGGAGTCACCTCCCGGTGCCCTCGCCCGGTGAGGTTGCGGGCGAAGGCGGCGCGCGCCGGGACCAGCACCAGGTCGCCCGCCGCGGAGACGCCCCCACCGATGACCATCAGCCCCGGGTCCAGGATCGCCGCCAGGCTGGCCAGGCCCTCCCCCGCCCAGCGCCCGATGTCCTCGAGCAGCTCGCGCGCCGCGGGGTCGCCGGCCTGCGCGACCTCGGTCACCATGACCCCGGTGACCGCCCTCGGGTCCCCGCCGGAGGCGTCCGCGAGCGCCCCGGCGTGCGGGCTGCCGCCGGCCACCAGGTCCTGCGCCTCGCGCACCAGCGCGCTGCCCGAGGCATACACCTCCCAGCAGCCCTTGTTGCCGCAACCGCATCGGTGGCCGTCCGGGACCACCCGCATGTGGCCGACCTCGGCGCCCATCCCGTGGCTGCCGCGCACCAGCTCCCCGTCGACCACGATCCCGCCCCCGACGCCGGTCCCGAGCGTGATGAGGACCATCTCCTCGACGTCGCGTGCCGCCCCGAACCGGAACTCGCCCCAGGCCGCGGCGTTGGCGTCGTTCTCGAGCACCACCGGCAGCCCGGTGACCTCCTCCAGCCGCGCCCGCAGCGGCTCGTCCCGCCACGCGAGGTTGGGGGCGAAGACCACGACGTCCCCGGCGCGGTCGATGAAGCCGGCGCAGGCGACCCCGACAGCCTCCACCGGGCGCTCGGGACCGAGCCGGTCCTGCAGCTCCCGCACCACGTCCCCGACGGCCTGGACGATGTCGTCCGGTGCCTGCGCCGGCGTCTCCCGCAGCGCCTGCTCGACGATGACGCCCCCGGTCACGGCGCTGGCCGCGATCTTGGTCCCACCGATGTCCACGCCGACGCAGATGCTCACCCGTTCACCCTAGTGCCTCCCGGGTAAGGTGATCGGGCCACCGCAGCCCACTGACCTCGACGAACTGGAGATCCTGCGTGCCCGAGGTGTCCGTCCCCGCCCTCGTCCCCCACGCCGACCAGGGCACCGTGGCCGACTACCCGCGGCGCTGGGCGCGGACGCAGCCGGACCGGGTCATGGTGTCGGTCCGGCGGGACGGCGGGTGGCGCGACGTCACCGCCGCCGAGCTGCACCGGCGGGTCGACGCGTTGGCCAAGGGCTTCATGGCAGCCGGGGTGGAGCAGGGAGACCGGGTGGGGCTGATGAGCCGGACGCGGCTGGAGTGGACCCTGGTCGACCTGGCGCTCTGGACCGCGGGGGCGGTGCCCGTGCCGATCTACGAGACCAGCTCGGTGGACCAGGTGCGCTGGATCTGCGCGGACTCGGGGATGGTGGCGGCGGTCGTGGAGGACGCGGCCATGATGGCCACCGTCTCGCAGGCGCGTGAGGGGCTGCACGAGCTGCGCGAGGTCTGGCAGATCGAGACCGGGTCGCTGGACGAGCTGGCCTCCGCGGGCGCGGACGTCTCGGACGAGGAGCTGGAGCGGCGTCGCAGCGGGGTGGGCCGGCAGGACCTGGCGACGATCATCTACACCTCCGGGACGACGGGTCGGCCGAAGGGCTGCGAGCTCACCCACGACAACTTCGTGTCGCTGGTCGAGAACGCCTCGGAGCGCCTGACCGAGATCGTGGACGCGCCCGGCTCGGCCACCCTCGTCTTCCTGCCCCTGGCGCACGTCTTCGCCCGGTTCATCCAGGTGGTATGCCTGCGCTCGGGGGTGCGGATGGGGCACACCCCGGACCCGTCGACCCTGCTGGACGACCTCGCGACCTTCCGGCCCACCTTCCTGCTCTCCGTCCCGAGGGTCTTCGAGAAGATCTACAACGCTGCGGAGCAGCGCGCCGAGCGCGGTGGCCGCGGTCGGGGCCGGCTGTTCCGCTGGGCCGCCGGTGTCGCCGAGGACTACAGCCGCGCGCTGGAGCGCGGCTCGGTCGGGCTGGCGCTGCGGGCCCGGCACGCGGTCGCCGACCGGGCCGTCTTGGCGCGGCTGCGCGCGGCCCTGGGCGGCCGGGTGACCTACGCGATCTCCGGCGGCGCCGCGCTCGGCGAGCACCTGGCGCACTTCTTCCGTGGCGCCGGCCTGGTGGTGCTCGAGGGCTACGGCCTCACCGAGACGACGGCCCCGGTGACCGTGAACACCCCCGACATGATCCGCATCGGCACGGTGGGGCGACCGCTGCCCGGTGCCGGGGTGCGGGTCGACGAGGGCGGGGAGGTCCTGGTCCGTGGCGCGGGCGTCTTCCGGGGCTACCGGGGAGACACCGGCACCGACGAGCTGCTCCTGCCCGACGGATGGTTCCGCACCGGCGACCTCGGCGAGCTGGACGACGAGGGGTTCCTGCGCATCACCGGACGGCGCAAGGAGATCATCGTCACCGCCGGGGGCAAGAACGTCTCGCCGGGCCCGTTGGAGGACCGTGTGCGGGCGCACCCGCTCGTCTCGCAGTGCCTCGTCGTCGGCGAGGGACGCCCCTTCGTGGCCGCGGTCATCACCCTGGACGAGCAGATGCTGCCGGGGTGGCTGGACCGGAAGGGCCTGTCCGGCACCGCGCCCGAGGAGGCGCCACGGCACCCGCAGGTCCGGGAGGAGCTGCAGCGCGCCGTCGACCAGGCCAACGCCACCGTCAGCCGTGCGGAGTCGATCCGTTCCTTCGTCGTGCTCGACGAGGACCTGACCGTGGCGGCTGGCCACCTGACCCCGTCGCTGAAGCTGCGACGCGCGGCGGTGACGGAGATGCTGTCGGCGCAGATCGACGCGATCTACGCCGCCCGCTGACTCAGCCCGTCGCGCGGCGCGGACGCTGCACGACGGCCCGGGCGGCGTCCGCGTCCTCCGGTGCCACCAGCCCCGCACGGACGAAGGCACTGACCGCGGCGAGCTCGTCGCTGTCCAGCGCGGCCGTCACGTCCTCCTCCGGACCGACCGGCCGGTGCTCCGCCTCCGGCTCGCTGCGCGTGCCCGGCTCGGCCGGTGCTGACCGCACCGGGTCCTGCAGCCAGATCCGGCCGAGGACCGGCACGAAGCAGTCACCGCAGTGCCGTCCTCGGACCGGACAGGTCTCGCAGTCGATGAGCGCGGTGGTCGCGCCGTTCGGGCTGGGTGGTGTGGTCGGCGTCGGGTTCATCGGCTCCACCTCCTTCGTGGCCACGACGCTAGAGGCGTGCACCGACAGACCCCCTCACGCGGACGGATCTGAGGCTCCCCGGTTCCGCCTGCCGCGGTCTGTCGGTGGCCCCACCTAGCGTCGGGGCATGCAGATGGTGCACGAGAGGTCCGGCGGGTCGTCGACCTTCACCCAGGAGACCTTCGACGACCTCGGCACACCGCTGGCCGACGTCACCTTCGTGGTCGTCGACCTGGAGACCACCGGCGGAGCACCCGCAGGCTCGGAGATCACCGAGGTGGGTGCGGTGAAGGTGCGCGGGGGGCAGGTCCTGGGCGAGTTCCAGACGCTGCTGCGTCCCAGCACGCCCATCCCCGCCTTCATCACGGTGCTGACCGGCATCACCAACGCCATGGTGGTCGAGGCGCCGAGGATCACGACCGTGCTGCCGCAGTTCCTGGAGTTCGCCCGCGGCAGCGTCCTGGTCGCCCACAACGCCGGCTTCGACGTCTCCTTCCTCAAGGCCGCCGCCCAGGAGACCGGTCACCCGTGGCCGTCCTTCGCGGTGCTGGACACGGTGCGGCTGGCGCGGCAGCTTGTGCACAAGGACGAGGCGCCCAACCACAAGCTCGCCAGCCTGGCCCGGCTCTTCGGCGCGAGCACCACCCCGGACCACCGTGCCCTGCACGACGCGCGCGCCACCGTCGACGTGCTGCACGGCCTCATCGAGCGGGTGGGCAACCTCGGCGTCCACACCCTGGAGGAGCTGCAGTCCTACAGCTCGCGGGTGAGCTCGGCCCAGCGACGCAAGCGGTTCCTCGCCGAGGCGATGCCCTCCAAGCCGGGGGTGTACGTCTTCCGCGACGGGGGCGGCGCCCCGCTCTACGTCGGCACCGCCACCGACCTGCGTCGCCGCACCCTCACCTACTTCACCGCCTCCGAGACCCGGCGACGGATGGCGGAGATGGTGGGCCTCGCCGAGTCGTTGACCCCCATCGTCTGCGAGACCGCGTTGGAGGCCTCGGTCCGAGAGCTGCGCCTCATCGCCGAGCACAAGCCCCGCTACAACCGCCGCTCCCGCCACCCGGAGAAGGCGGTCTGGGTGCGCCTCACCGACGAGGCCTTCCCGCGCCTGTCGGTGGTGCGCTCGCTGAAGGATCGTGACGTCGGTGCACAGTATGCCGGCCCCTTCGGCTCCCGGCGCAGCGCCGAGGCGGCGATCACCGCGCTGCACGAGGTGGTCCCGCTGCGCCAGTGCACCCGTCGGCTCTCGGCCCGCAGCCCGGGCAGCGACGCCTGTGTGCTGCTGGAGATCGGCAGGTGCGGAGGTCCGTGCATCGGTGTCCAGTCACCGGCCGACTACGCCGAGGTGACCAGGCGGGCCGGGCAGGTGCTCACCGGTCGCACCACGGACGCCGTCGGTGCCCTGCGCGACCGGCTGGACGAGCTGGCCGCCCAGGAGCGGTTCGAGGAGGCGCGCACGCTGCGGGACCGGATGATGGCGTTGGTGCGGGCGACGGCGCGCAGCCAGCGGCTCCGGCCCCTGACCGAGACGCCCCAGCTCATCGCCGCGCGGCGCGGCGAGAACGGCGGGTGGGAGCTGGTCTGCGTGCGGCACGGCCGCCTGGCGGGCGCCACGGTCAGCCCGCGGGGGGCCGATCCCCTGCCCTACGTCGCGGCCCTGCGAGAGACGGCCGACGTGGTCCGTCCCGGGGCGGGCCACGGCGGACCCCACGGGTCGGATGGCGGGCCGCTGGCCGCGCTGCCGGAGGAGACCGAGCTCGTGCTGCGCTGGCTGGAGTCCCCCGGCGTCCGCCTGGTCGACCTGGACGGTGAGTGGACCTGCCCGGTGGGTGGCGCCGGGGCGAGCCGGGCCGAGCTGGAGACCCGGGCCTCCTCCTGGGCCGACGACGCCCCGCCCGGAGGCGCGCCCGCCATGCCCCGCCCGCTGGACCGGCCGGTCGGGGCGCTGCCCGCCTGAGCGGGCGGGTGGGTCAGCGGTCCAGCCCCAGCGAGAAGCCCGCCTCGAGGTCGGACGAGCTGTAGGTCCGGAACGAGATGTGCGTCGTCGTCTCGAGCACGCCCTGCACCTTGTTCAGCCGGTCGGCGATGACGTCGGCGAACTCCTCGTGCTGGTTCACCCGGGCGATCGCGATCAGGTCCGGGTCGCCGGTGACGGAGTAGACCTCCCGGATGCCCTCGATCTCGGCGATCTCCTGGGCGACCTCGGGGATGCGTCCGACCTCGGCCTTGATCACGACGATGGCAGAAATCACGGGCACCACCCTACCGGTGCCGGTCATCCCCATCCCAGGTCGTGCAGACGTTCCTCGTCGATCCCGAAGTGGTGGGCGATCTCGTGGACGACCGTGACCGCGATCTCGTCCAGCAGGTCCTCCCGGTCCTCGCACATCCGCAGCAGCGGACCGCGGTAGATGAAGATCCGGTCGGGCAGCTGCGTGCCCCAGTCGCGCTCGGTGAGCGGGACGCCGTCATAGAGCCCCAGCAGTTCCGGATCGTCCGCGGGTGGCTCGTCCTCGACCAGGAAGACGACGTTGTCGAGCCGGTCCATCAGTGGCCCCGGCACCAGGTCCAGGGAGTCGCCCACCGCCTCCTCGAACTCGGCGGCCGACATGGACAGCGCCCCGCCGTCCTCCTCGGGGGCGGGGCGCTGCTCGGTCGGGTCGGCGTCAGTGATGGCGGGGCGGCGCGTGCACGGCCGAACCGTGCGGGTCGCTGAAGTCGTCGTCACCGATGCTGTCGTTGACCGGCACCCCGAGCTGCGGTGAGGACGCCTCCTCCAACGCGTCGTGCTCGCCGTGGTGGTGCGCTGCCGCCAGCTCGGCGGGCGTGACCGCCGACACTGTGTCCGTGTAGAAGAAGGAGGACAGCCGGTCGCGCAGCCCGGACAGGGGGCTGCGACGTCGCGCCACCCCGCGCCGGTCGACCTCCGGCCCCTGGGTCAGCCCGGTGGGGGTGGGCGTCTCGTAGTCGACCAGCGCCCAGCGCTCGTACTCGTCCAGCGGCTCGTGCGACTCGAAGAAGCGGCCCTCCGGGGTGCGGACGATGCGCCCGGTCTCGTTGCCGTGCAGGACCCGCTCCCGGTCGTGCCGCTGCAGCGAGAGGCAGACGCGCTTGGCCATGAAGAACACCAGCACCGGCAGCACGAAGAACAGGGTGCGGAAGAGGATGGTGAGGTCGTTGATCGACAGCCCGAGCTTGATGGCCAGGATGTCGTTGACGCAGGCGAGCGCGAGCACGAGGTACATCGAGATCGCCGCCAGGCCGATCGCGGTCCGCGTCGGGGCGTTGCGGGGACGCTGCAGGATGTGGTGCTCCCGCTTGTCCCCGGTGATCCACGCCTCGATGAACGGGTAGGCGCCCAGCACCATCCACACCAGGGGTAGCAGGACCAGCGACCCGAGGAAGATGTTGAAGCTCCACACCGTGTCGAAGAGCGTGAACTCCAGCCACCCGGGCAGCAGTCGGAGCGCTCCGTCGGAGAACCACATGTAGAAGTCCGGTTGGCTGCCGGCCGTCACCTGGGTCGGGTCGTAGGGTCCGTAGACCCACACCCCGTTGATCTGCACCAGGGCCGACACCAGTGCGGTGATGCCGAAGACGACGAAGAAGAACCCGCCCGCCTTCGCCGCGTAGACCGGCATGATCGGGAAGCCCACGACGTTGTCGTTCGTGCGACCCGGGCCGGGGTACTGCGTGTGCTTGTGGATGACCACCAGGGCGAGGTGCAGCACGAACAGCCCGACGATGATCGCCGGCAGCAGCAGCACGTGCGCGATGTAGAGACGCGGGATGATCGACTCGCCGGGGAATTCTCCGCCGAAGACGAAGAAGGTCATCCAGGTGCCGATCACCGGGGCCGACATCATGAAGCCGTTCATCGCCCGGATGCCGGTGCCCGACAGCAGGTCGTCGGGGAGCGAGTAGCCGGCGAAGCCCTCGATGGCGGCCAGGAGGGACAGGACGACGCCGATCACCCAGTTGATCTCGCGCGGCTTGCGGAAGGCCCCGGTGAAGAAGACCCGGGCCGCGTGCAGGGCGATGCCGACGATGAAGAACAGCGCCGACCAGTGGTGCAGCTGCCGGATGAGCAGGCCGCCCTTGACCTCGAAGCTGATGTCCAGGGTGGAGGCATAGGCCTCGGACATCCCCACGCCCTTGAGCGGGACGTAGGCCCCGTCGTAGGTGACGTGGCCCATGCTCGGGACGAACCAGAGGGTGAGGAACGTCCCGGTGATCAGCGCGATGATCATCGAGTACATCGCGATCTCGCCCAGCAGGAAGCTCCAGTGGTCGGGGAAGACCTTCTTCAGCGCGAAGCGCAGACCCTTGGCCGCGCCGACCCGCTCGTCGGCCCAGACGAGGGCGCCGGGGAACTTGGCGTCAGGACTGGACTGGTCGGTCTGGCTGACCGGGCGCTCCGGCCCGGTGTCATCGGACCGCAGGTGGTCCGCACCCTGGGGTACGTGCGTCGTCATGACTGATCATCTCCCAACAGCCCGGGGCGGTTCCGCTCCCAGAAGCTCGGTCCGACCGGCTCGCGGAACCCGCCCGCGGCCACGATGTAGCCCTCGGCGTCGACGGTGATCGGCAGCTGCGGCAGCGCGCGCTTGGCCGGGCCGAAGATCACCTTGCAGTCGTCGGTCATGTCGAAGGTGGACTGGTGGCACGGACAGAGCAGGTGGTGCGTCTGCTGCTCGTAGAGGGCCACCGGGCAGCCGACGTGGGTGCAGACCTTGGAGTAGGCCACGATGCCCTCGTAGCCCCACTCCCGCTGCTTCTGGCTCCGGATCGTGGCCGGGTCGAGCTTGACCAGGATGATCTGGTCCTTCGCCTTGGAGATCATCGCCTCCTCGGCACCGTGCTCCTCGATGGCCTCGTGCCCGACCCACCCGTCGGGCATGACGTGGAAGACCGACCCCTGGGTGACGTCCGCGGCACGGATGGCCGCCCCCGAGGGGTCGATCCGCAGCAGCGTCCCCTCCTCCCAGTGGGTGGTGTAGAGCTCCTGCCGTGGCCGCGGCCCCAGGCCGGCCACCACCGGGAGGACGAGCGGGAGGGCGAACAGGCCCAGCGCGCCACCGGCGGAGCCGAGCAGGGCGGCGCGGCGGTTGAGCTGCGAGCTGCGCCACCCGTGCGAGAGCGTCTGACCGACGGCCTGCCGGTCGTCCTCACCCGAGGACTGAGGGTGCCTCTCCTCGACGACCTCCTCGTCCGGCATGAGCGTCTTGGCCCAGTGGATGGCGCCCAGCCCGATGCACAGCAGGGACAGCCCCATGGTGACGCCGAGAGCGACGTGGAAGAGGTTGACCTCCCCGATGCCCAGCAGGTAGCCCTTGAGGTCGCGGTCGATCGCGTAGTAGGCGACGACGAACCCGATCGACGCCAGCGCCGAGATCGTGAACAGGGCGACGACCTGGAACTCCGCGCGCCGGGCGGCGCGCGGGTCCTCGTCGGCCCGCCGCGGCACGTGCGGGGGCATGCCCGGGTTCTCGAAGCGCTCAGTCACAGCGGGCGTCGCATCCCCCCGAGTGGCGGGGGCGTTCGAGTCGTCGTGGTGCGGTGTCGTCATCTCAGGCCGCCTTCCGTCCGAGCCACACGGCAGCAGCGATGAACGCCAGGACCCCGAGGGTCCAGGCGAACAACGCGTCCCCGGCCGGGCCGAAGCTGCCCAGCGTGTGCCCGCCGTGGTCGTTCCCGCCCTCCTCGATGCTCTTGAGGAAGGCGATCACGTCGCGCTTCTCCTCCGGGGTGATGTTCTGGTCGTTGAAGACCGGCATCGACTGGGGGCCGGTCAGCATGGCCTCGTAGATGTGCTGCTCGTCGACCCCCATCAGGGTGGGGGCGTACTTGCCCCGCGTCAGGGCGCCACCCGTCCCCGACGAGTTGTGGCACATGGCGCAGTTGGTGCGGTAGACGGCACCACCGTTGTCGACGTCACCCTCGGCGTAGTCCAGCCACTGCTCCTCGGGCACGTCCGGCCCCGGTGCCAGGGAGTCCACGTAGGCGGCGAGCGCCTCGATCTGCTCCTCCGAGAACTTCACCTGCGAGATGTTCCGCTCGGCCTGCACCCCCGGCGCCGGCAGCGGCATCCGCCCGGTGGCCACCTGGAAGTCGACCGAGGCGGCCCCGACCCCGTGCAGCGACGGGCCGTCGTTGCCGTTGCCCTCGCCGTTCGCGCCGTGGCAGGTGGCGCAGTTGCCGAGGAAGAGCTCCCGGCCCTCCGCGATCTCGTCCGCCGACGCGGACGCGCTGGAGGTCCCCGGCGACGCGGTCGGCTGCAGCGCGGCGTAGGCGGTGCCGGTGAAGGCCAGCCCCAGCAGGATCAGCACCAGCAGCGCCAGGGGGCTGCGGCGGCGGGCGGCGAGGAAACTCACGCGGCGGTCCTTCCGGGGTGCGGGGGCGGGATCGGGGTGGGTCGGCACGGGGGTCACCCGACCAGGTAGATCACGGCGAACAGCGCGATCCAGACGACGTCGACGAAGTGCCAGTAGTACGAGGTCACGACCGCACCCGTGGCCTGGGCATGGGTGTAGCGCTTCGCGGTGAAGCTCCGGCCGATGATGAGCAGGAAGGCGAGCAGACCGCCGGTCACGTGCAGGCCGTGGAAGCCGGTGGTGATGTAGAAGACCGAGCCGTAGGAGTCCGCTGTCGGGGTCAGCCCTTCACTGGTGAGGGTGGCGTACTCCCAGACCTGGCCGGCGATGAAGGTGGCGCCGAAGAGATAGGTGAGGACGTACCACTCGCGCATGCCCCAGCTCTTGACGTTGAGCAGGCTTCCGGTGCGGTGCGGGATGCCACGCTCGGCCTGCCACACGCCGAGCTGGCACCACACCGAGGAGATGACCAGGATCATCGTGTTGATCGAGGCGAAGGTGATGTCGAGGTATTCCGTGCGATCGGCCCACATGTCGGGCGAGACCGAGCGGATGGTGAAGTACATCGCGAACAGCCCGGCGAAGAACATGATCTCGCTCCCCAGCCAGACCATGGTGCCCACGGCGACCATGTTGGGCCGCGTGGCCGGTCCGTGCGCCGTCGCATGGAACCGGTCAGCATCGCTCAGGGTTGCTGAAGGAGTCGTCGCCACATCCTCATCTTAGGCGAACTTGGGGTGCGGTCGCGCGCCCACCCCGCCGACCCGTCCGGCATGCTTTCTCCGACCGCCACCGCGTCGGTAGGATCGGGCGCATGAGTTCTGCTGCGGCCCCCTCGACCCCCACGGGCGCCACCACCTCCGTCTCGATCCTGCTCTACAGCAACGACCGCAGCGTGCGGGACGCGGTCCGGGTCGGCGTCGGCGAGCGACCGGCGGACGACGTCGTCGTCGAGCGCTGGATGGAGTGCGCCACGCCGGAGGTCACGCTGCTGGAGGCGGCCAGCGGCGACTACGACCTGCTCGTCCTGGACGGCGAGTCCCAGCCCTACGGCGGGATGGGGGTCTGCCGTCAGCTCAAGAACGAGCTCTTCGACTGCCCCCCGGTCCTGGTGCTCACCGGGCGTCCGGGCGACGGATGGCTGGCCGCCTGGTCCCAGGCCGACGCGGTGCTGGCCCGGCCGCTCGACGAGGCGCGCCTGACCGCCGCGATCGCGGATCTGGCCCGCCGGTGACCGACGTCGCCGCGCAGGCGGGCGCGGCGCCGGTGAGTTGGCCCGATGTCCTCACCGCCCTGACCCGGGGGGACGACCTGTCGTCGGAGGTCGCGGCCTGGGCGATGGACCAGGTCATGTCCGGGGCGGCCAGCGACGCCCAGCTCGGCGGGTTCCTCATGGCGCTGCGGGGCAAGGGGGAGACCGCGCAGGAGATGGCCGGCCTGGCCGCGATGATGCTGCAGCACGCGCACCGCTTCCACGTGGACGGCCCGACCGCCGACATCGTCGGGACCGGTGGGGACCGGGCGATGACCGTCAACATCTCCACCATGTCGGCCGTCGTCATGGCGGCGGCCGGCGCCACCGTGGTCAAGCACGGCAACCGGGCCGCCTCCAGCCGCTCGGGGTCCGCCGACATGCTGGAGGCCCTCGGCGTGCGCCTGGACCTCAGCCCCGAGCGGGTCCAGGAGGTGGTCGAGGAGACCGGCATCACCTTCTGCTTCGCCCTGACCTTCCACCCCGCCATGCGGCACGCCGGCGCGGTCCGGCGTGAGCTCGGCATCGGCACGGCCTTCAACTTCCTCGGCCCGCTCACCAACCCGGCCCAGCCGAGGTATGCCGCGGTCGGCTGCGCGGACGCCCGGATGGCCCCGTTGATGGCCGAGGTCTTCGCCCGCCGCGGGACGCAGGCGGTGGTCTTCCGGGGCGACGACGGTCTGGACGAGGTCACCACGGCGACGACCAGCAGCCTGTGGTGGGCCGACGAGCACGGAGCCGTGCACCGGTGGTCGCTGGCACCGCAGGACCTGGGGCTGGAGCCGCACCCGCTCGAGGCGCTCCGCGGAGGCGACGCGGGGCACAACGCCGATGTCGCCCGCCGCCTCTTCGCCGGTGAGCGGGGCCCGGTCCGCGACGCCGTGCTCATGAATGCCGGCACCGCCCTGGCGCTCGTCGCCGCCGGCGAGTCCGGCGCCCACCCCCGGTCCGAGGGCCAGCTGCGCGAGGCCGTGCTCGACGGCATGGCTCGCGCCGCGGACGCGCTCGACGACGGCGGGGCGGCGCGGGTCGTCGAGCACTGGGTCAGCGCCAGCAGCTGAGACCCGCACGGTAGCGTCGCCACCATGCGCGCGATCATCGTGGAACAGACCGGCGGGCCGGAGGCCCTCACCCTCGTGGAGCGCCCCACGCCCGAGCCCGGACCGGGGCAGGCCCTCGTCGACGTCTCCGCAGGCGGCGTCAACTTCATCGACATCTACCAGCGCAGCGGCGCCTACCCGCTGCCCACACCCTTCGTGCTGGGCAGCGAGGGGGCGGGCGTCGTCCGCGCCCTGGGCGAGGACACCTCCGGGGTGTCGGTCGGGGACCGGGTGGCCTGGGCGATGGCCCCTGGCACCGGCTACACCGACCAGGCGGTGGTCGACACGGACCGGCTGGTGCACGTGCCGGCCGAGGTGGAGCTGGAGACCGCCGCCGCCGTGATGCTGCAGGGCCTGACGGCGCACTACCTGGCCCGGACCACCTTCCCCGCCGCACCGGGGCATACCGCCCTGGTCACCGCCGCCGCCGGAGGGGTCGGCCTGCTGCTGACGCAGCTGCTGCACCGCGCAGGGGTGCGCGTCATCGGCACCGTCGGCTCGCCGCAGAAGGCGACCCTTGCCGAGGAGGCCGGTGCCGACGAGGTGGTGCTCTACCGCGACGCGGACCTGGTCGACCGGGTGCGGGAGCTCACCGACGGGGAGGGGGTGCACGTCGTCTACGACGGCGTCGGCAAGGACACCTTCGCGGCTGGCCTGGAGCTGCTCCGGCCACGCGGGATGATGGTGCTCTTCGGTGCGGCCAGCGGCCCGGTGCCTCCCCTCGACCCGCAGCTGCTCAACCAGCAGGGCTCGCTGTTCCTCACCCGCCCGACGCTGGCGCACTACGTGGCGGACCGTGCCGAGCTGACGGCTCGCGCCGACGACGTCCTGCACCTCGTGGCCGCCGGCGACCTCGACGTGCGGATCTCGGGTCGCTACCCGCTCGCACAGGCGCGGCAGGCGCACGAGGACCTCGAGGGTGGCGGCACCACCGGCAAGCTCGTCCTGGTGCCGTGAGGGTGCTGCGTCAGACCGCCTTCTCGCCCCGGAAGAACTCGAAGGTCCACCCGAGGATCGAGATCACGAGGAAGGGCGCGGCGCAGATCAGCAGCCACCATCCCACGGCGAGACCGAGGGCGACGGCGGCGATCGACAGACCCAGCCAGAGCGGCCACCACGAGTAGGGCGCGAAGTGGCCGTAGTCACCAGAGAGGTCGGCGATCTCGCCCTCGAGGTCGTCCTCGGGCCGGCGGTCGGTCTTGCGGCCGGTGATCCAGAGGTAGAACGCGATGAACGCCGAGAAGATCGTCGTCAGCAGCAGGCCGACGATGCCGACCCACTCCCGCGGCTCGGTGAAGTAGGCGTACAGCCCGGTCGCCAGGGCGAAGAACGGGACGAGGTATCCGAAAATCTTGACCTCGGTGCGCATCAGCCGCGCTCCTTCCCGGTGTAGCCGCCGGAGTCGGTCCCGACCCGGCCGTCCGGGTCGGTGTCCGGACCTCCGAGCAGCTTCTCGGCGACGCCCTTGTCCGGCTCGGGCGACTCCAGCGTGCCGATCTCCGGGTGGTACAGGTCGAAGGCGGCCCGCTCGGAGCGGATCCGCGGCAGCGAGTCGAAGTTGTGCCGCGGCGGCGGGCAGGAGGTCGCCCACTCCAGTGACATCCCCCAGCCCCACGGGTCGTTGCTCGTGACCTTGGGCGTGCGGAAGCTCTTCCAGACGGCGTAGAAGAACGGCAGCATCGAGGCCGCGAGCAGGAAGGAGGAGATGGTGGACAGCTGGTTCATCCAGGTGATGCCGTCCTCGGGGAGGTAGTCGGCGTAGCGCCGCGGCATGACCTTCACGCCCAGCCAGTGCTGGATGAGGAAGGTCCCGTGGAAGCCCACGAACAGCATCCAGAAGTGGACCTTGCCCCACTTCTCGTCGAGCATGTGGCCGGTGAGCTTGGGCCACCAGAAGTAGTAGCCGGCGAACATCGCGAAGACCACGGTCCCGAAGACGACGTAGTGGAAGTGCGCCACCACGAAGTAGGTGTCCGAGACGTGGAAGTCCAGTGCCGGGCTGGCCAGGATGATCCCGGTGAGGCCGCCGAAGAGGAAGGTGACCAGGAAGCCCACGGCCCACAGCATGGGCGTGTCCATCTTGATCGAGCCCTTCCACATGGTCCCGATCCAGTTGAAGAACTTCACCCCGGTCGGCACCGCGATGAGCATGGTCATGATCGCGAAGAACTCGAGCAGCACCGCCCCGGTGGCATACATGTGGTGCGCCCACACCGTGACGGAGAGGGCGGCGATCGCCATGGTCGCCATCACCAGCGTCTTGTAGCCGAACAGCGGCTTGCGGGAGAAGACCGGGATGACCTCGGAGATGATGCCGAAGAACGGCAGCGCGATGATGTAGACCTCGGGGTGGCCGAAGAACCAGAAGAGGTGCTGCCACAGCATCGCCCCACCGTGCTCGGGGTCGTAGATGTGCCAGCCGAAGATGCGGTCGGTCGCCATCCCGAAGAACGCGGCCGCGAGGACGGGGAACGCGACCAGCACGAGGATCGAGGTGACCAGCACCGTCCAGGTGAAGATCGGGACCCGGAACATCGTCATGCCGGGGGCGCGCATGCAGACGATGGTGGTGATGAAGTTGACGGCGCCGAAGATCGTCGCGAAACCGCTGACGGCCAGACCCACGACCCACAGGTCGCCGCCGAGGCCCGGGCTGTGCGTCGGCCCCGCGAGCGGCTGGTAGGCGAACCAGCCGAAGCTCGCGGCGCCGCTCGGCGTGAGGAACCCGCCGACCGCGATGAGGCTGCCGAAGAGGAACATCCAGAACGCCAGCATGTTCAGCCGCGGGAAGGCGACGTCGGGCGACCCGATCTGCAGCGGCACCAGGGCGTTGGCGAAGCCGGCGAAGAGCGGGGTCGCGAACATCAGCAGCATCACCGTGCCGTGCATGGTGAACATCTGGTTGTAGATCTCGGGGTTGTCCACGACCTGCAGGCCGGGGACGAAGAGCTCGGCGCGGATGACCAGGGCCATCAGCCCGCCGAGGATGAACCACCCCATGGTGGCGACGAAGTAGAGGTTGCCGATCACCTTGTGGTCGGTCGTGGTGAGCACCCGCACCGCGTTGCGGACGAAGGAGCTGCGCTCCGGCATGGGCTGCACCGGTGTCCCGGTGGCGGCCGTGCGCTCCGTGGTGATGGCCATCAGTTCTCCACTCCCTCGGGCAGCTTGTCCTGCTGGTCCGGCTGCAGCTCGTAGAGGTCGAGGTCGGGACCCAGCTGGCCGGTGTTGCCCGACTCCTCCAGGTCGGCGATGAAGGTGTCGTACTCCTCCTGGGACACCACCTCGACCTGGAACAGCATCTCGGAGTGGTAGGCGCCGCACAGCTCGGCGCACTTGCCGGCGAAGGTGCCCTCCTCGGTGGTCGTCACCTGGAAGATGTTGACCCGTCCGGGCACCATGTCCATCTTCTGCAGGAAGTTCACCACCCAGAACGAGTGGATGACGTCGCGCGAGGTCAGCACGAACTCGACGCGGCTGTCCACCGGCAGCACCAGCGTCGGCAACGTGTCGGGGACCCCCTCCTGCCCGTCGTTGAGGTCCCCCGCCTGCTCGCCGGAGACGAAGACCTGCTCCTCGACGTAGTTGAAGTCCCAGCTCCACTTCTTGCCGACCACGTTCACGACGACGTCCGGCTCGGGCTCGGTGTCGAGCATGGCGTTCTGCAGGTTCACCGTCTGCCCGAACATCGCGGCGACCATGAAGATCGGCACGACGGTGTAGAGGATCTCGAAGGGCACGTGGTAGCGGAACTGCACCGGCACCTCGTCCTCGCTGCGGCGCCGGTAGGCGAAGACCGCCCAGAGGATGAGGAACCACACGACGACACCGACGGCCAGCGCGGCGATCCAGGTGGCGTTCCAGAAGCCGACGACGTCGGCGCCCACCTCGGTGGCCGGCTCGGGCAGGTAGCCCCGGGTCAACGACTCGCCGCAGCCGGACAGGGCCACGACGCCCGCCCCGGCGGCGACCGCCGCCCCGATCCTGCGGGGCAGGGGCAGGGTCTGGGCCCCCCTCTCCTCACGCCGTTGCACAGATCCACCTCTTGCTGCTGGGACGGACGGGCATCACGGTGAACACTCTACCCTCATCGTCCCCCGCGGGCCGCTGCCCCGGGGGGTATGCCGCGCCACCGGCGGGGTGGCTCCTCACCGCACGTTTCGCGGACCAGACCCAGGTAGGTCTCGCGGTCGAGAGCCTGCACGCCGAGCGAGGCCAGGTGGGGCGTCTGCCACTGCGCGTCCAGGACCCAGGGTCGACCGTCCTCGGAGAGCAGGTCCACCAGCCCGGACAGCGCGGCCTTGGACGCGCCCGGCACGCGGTGGAACATCGACTCACCGGCGAAGAGGCGACCCAGCGCCAGGCCGTACACCCCGCCGACCAGCTCCTCGTCGCTCCAGACCTCCACCGAGTGGGCCCACCCCAGGTCGTGCAGCCGCCGGTAGGCCAGGGCGATCTCGGAGGTGATCCAGCCGCCCTCCCGGTCGGGGTCCGCGCACCCGGCGACCACCGCGTCGAAGGCACGATCCACGGTGAGGCTCCAGTGCCGCATCGCGCGACGCGCCGAGCGGCTGAGGCGGAACTGACCGGGCAGCAGCACGCCCCGTGGATCCGGCGACCACCAGCCGATCGGCTCCGAGCCGCCCTCCCCCAGCCCCATGGGGAAGATCCCGGCGCGGTAGGCCGCGAGGATGGTGCCGGGCTCGAGGTCGGCACCGATGCCGATGAGGTCCTCACCCGGCTCCGCCCCCGCCGTCGTGAGCTCCCAGACGGTCGGGGGCGGTTCTACGGGTCCGGGCGCGCGCGCCTCCTGCTCCGCGAGGACGGGCTCGCCGCCCTGGCGGTCTCGCGGGATCAGCTGAAGCTGTCCCCGCACGCGCAGGAACTGCCCGCGTTGGGGTTGTCGATGGTGAAGCCCTGCTTCTCGATCGTGTCGGCGAAGTCGATGGAGGCCCCGTCGAGGTAGGGGGCGCTCATCCGGTCCACGACGACCTCGACCCCGTCGAACTCCGCGACCAGGTCGCCGTCGAGGGTGCGCTCGTCGAAGTACAGCTGGTAGATCAGCCCGGAGCAACCGCCGGGCTGGACCCCGATGCGCAGCCGCAGGTCGTCGCGGCCCTCCTGCTCGAGCAGGCTCTTCACCTTGCCGGCGGCGAGGTCGGTCAGGGTGACGCCGTGCGCCTGGGTCGTCTGGGTCTCGGTCATGCGCCGCAGGTCCTCTCCTGAAGGGAAGTCGTGCACGGGGAACGTCGGCCGGGGCCGGTCCTGTTCCCGTCCTCACCAGGGTACGTCACGACCGGGTGCCCGGCGTCCAGGTGCGGGCGACCCGGGCGGCCAGCGCGCCGAGGTCCTCCTCCCCCCGCGCGGCGTAGGACCCGCTGACGCCGAGCGACATCCCCTCCCGCCGCCCGACGGCCACCTCGCGGGCGAGCACCAGCGTCGGGGCGGCGACCTCGGCCGCCGCCCGCGCGGTGTCGGCGACCACGCCGTCGTGCACCGTGGTGTAGTCGTAGACGTCGGTGACCAGCACCACCAGGGCACCCACGAGCCGCGGCCGCACCCCGAACTCGTCCAGCAGCAGCCGGGCACCGGTGTCGGTCCGCGCACCCAGCAGCTGCAGCGCGTAGCCGACGCCCCCGCCCGTCCCGGAGCCGGGCGAGCGCTCGGGTCGTCGCGGCAGCCCGGTGAGCAGGTCCCGCGGCGGCGGGAGGACGGCGTTGACGCGGTCGCTCAGCCCGCCCAGCTCGGTCTCGAGGCGTTGCGTGACCTCAGGGGCCACGCCGTGCTCACCCAGGGAGGCGCTGGCCCCGTGGAAGCCCAGCAGGGAGGCCTCCGTGGTGGTCGCGAGCACCAGCTCGACGTCGGTCCAGTCCCGCCGCACCTCGGCGAGACGGCTCAGGTCGGCTCCGGCGCCCAGCGCGGCCAGGAGGCCCACGCCGCCGTCGTGGCTCGCGGCCGGGCCGACCCCGACGACGATCCGCTGCGCGCCGAGCTCGGTCGCGCGCAGCAGCAGCTCCCCCACCCCCGCGCTGCTCAGCCCGGCCGGGTCGGCCAGCCTCGCCTCGTCCACGAGGTGGCGACCTGCCACCTGCGCCGCGTCGAGGTATGCCGTCGTCCCCCGGTCCGCGCGCACGAGCGTGATCGCCGCAGGGACCTCGGGCCCGCTCGGTCCCGGCACGAGGACCGGGTGCGTGGTGGCCGGCGCGCCGGTCGCCGTGGCCCGCTCCGCGACGACGGCCGCGAACCCGGGCCCGCCGTCGTGCGACAGGTGCGGCTCCACCGCCACGTGCGGTGCGGTGGTCGACCAGCCCCGCGCGACCTGGTCCTGGGTCCCCGCCGGCAGCCGGTCCCCGGACCGGTCGGCGACGACGACGACGCGTGCGGCGGAGGGCATACCGTCGCTCAGGCGTAGACCATCTGCATGGCCTCGCGCACCTCGTCCAGCGTGGCGCGCGCCACCTCGTCCGCGTGCGCGTTGCCGGCGGCCAGCACCCGCCGCAGCTCGCCCGGGTCGGCCTCCAGCTCGGCGCGCCGGGCGCGCAGCGGGGCCAGGTGCTCGTTGACCGCCTCGGTGACCAGCGACTTCAGCGCGCCGGAGCCGGCGGAGCCGATCTCCTCGGCCACCTCCTCGGGCCGGCGCCCGGTGGTGAGCGAGGCGAGCAGCAGCAGGTTCGACACCTCGGGCCGCTGCTGCGGGTCGTAGGTGATCTGCCGGTCGGCGTCGGTGACCGCCCTCTTGATCGCCCTGGCCGTGTCGTCGGCGCTCATCCGCAGCTCGATGACGTTGCCCCGGGACTTGCTCATCTTCTGCCCGTCGGTGCCCAGCAGGTTGGGGACCTCGGAGAGCAGGGCGTCCGGCGCCGGGAAGACCGGGGCGCTCCCGTCCCCCGCCCGGCCGTAGCGCTCGTCGAACCGCCTCGCCACGACCCGCGTCTGCTCCAGGTGCGGCAGCTGGTCCTTGCCCACCGGGACGACGTTGGCCTTGCAGAAGAGGATGTCGGCAGCCTGGTGGACGGGGTAGGTGAGCATCAGCCCGGTCATCGGGCGGCCGCCGGTGGCGTCCTGCTCGGCCTTCACCGTGGGGTTGCGCCGCAGCTCGGCATCCGTGACCAGGGACAGGAAGGGCAGCATCAGCTGGTTCAGCGCCGGCACCTGCGAGTGGGCGAAGATGGTGGTGCGGGACGGGTCGATCCCCACGGCGAGGTAGTCGGTGAGCAGCGACTGCACGCGTTCGCCCAGCGACCCGACGCCGTCCCGGTCGGTGATGACCTGGTAGTCCGCGATGAGGACCCAGGTGTCGACGCCCTTGTCCTGGAGCGCGACCCGGTTGCGCAGGCTCCCGAAGTAGTGACCGAGGTGCAGGTGCCCGGTCGGGCGGTCGCCGGTGAGCATGCGGTAGCGGCCGGGGTGCACGTCGAGGTCGGCCGCGATCTGCTCGCTCCGGGCGACGCTGCGCCCCAGCGACGCCTCGGACGTGGAGTCGGCGAGCGCGTCCGCCCCCTCGCCGGCGGGCGGCTGGTTCTGGTGCGGGGTTGAGGTCACGAGGCCCGATGGTATCCAGCGGGCCGCTCCGGTCCGGCGCCGGGATGCCGCCCGCTAGCGCTGCAGCGCCTCGCGCCCGTGCGGCGTCGTCCACCCGCTGGTGTCCGGTCCGGCAGGGATGACCCCGGTCGGGTTGATGTCGCGGTGGGTCGCGTAGTAGTGCGCCTTGACCTGGTCCAGGTCCGTGGTGGCACCGAAGTCCCACGTCTGCCACAGGTCCCGGGCGTAGGCCCAGAGCACCGGCAGCTCGGTCAGCTTGTGCCGGTTGCACTTGAAGTGGCCGTGGTAGGCCGCGTCGAAGCGCACCAGCGTCGGCCACAGCCGGACGTCGGCCAGGGTCAGCTGGTCCCCGACGAGGTAGCGCCGACCCTCCAGCCGGTCAGACAGCCAGTCCAGCCGGGCGAAGAGCTGCTCGTAGGCCTCCTCGTAGGCCTCCTGGCTCCCGGCGAAACCGCAGCGGTAGACCCCGTTGTTGACGTCCCGGTAGACGAGGTCGGACACCTCCTCGATCTCGTCCCGCAGGTGCTCCGGCCACAGGTCGGGAGCGTCGGGGCGGTGGTGCTCGCCCCACTCGGTCACGAGGTCCTTCACCATCTGGTGGAAGTCGTTGGTCACGACCCGACCGGTGGTCGTGTCGACGAAGGCGGGGACGGTGACCCCGGACTCGGGGTACCCCTCGGGGCGCGCGTCGTAGGCGTCCTTGAGCCTGGGTATGCCCAGCACCGGGTCGACCTCGCCCGGGTCCAGGTCGAAGGTCCACGAGTCGGCGTCGTGCACCGGGCCGGCCACGCCCATACCGATCACGTCCTGCAGCCCGAGGAGCTGCCGGGTCAGGATCATCCGGTGCGCCCAGGGGCACGCCCGGGACACGATCAGCCGGTAGCGGCCCGGCTCCACGGGGAAGCCGTCGCGGCCGTCCTGCGTGATTCGCTCCGGGATGTAGCGGGTCTTGCGCTCGAAGCTTCCGCCGGTGTTGACGTAGCTGCCGCTGGAGGTGCCGTCGGATGTAGTTGAAGTTTCACCCATCATGGCTCCCATCATGCCCGGTGCGGGCCAGTCGTTCCAGCAGAAGGGCCTCGGCCAGGCAGACCCGCTCGAACTCCCCCAGGTGCAGGCTCTCGTTGGCGGCGTGCGCGCGGGTGTCCGGGTCCTCGACACCGGTCACCAGGATCGCCGCGTCCGGGAAGCGCTCGGCGAAGGCCGCGACGAAGGGAATGGATCCCCCGACACCGATGTCCACGGCGTCCACCCCGCCCCAGGCGTCCCGGAAGGCCGAGCGTGCGGCGTCGTAGACCGGACCACGCGCGTCCGCCGCGAAGCCGGCCCCGTCGTCGACCACCTCGACGTCCACCGCGCAGCCCCACGGCGCGTGCTGCTCCAGGTGGCTGCGCAGGGCCTGCGCCGCCACGGCGGGGTCCTCCTCGGGGTGCAGCCGCATGGACAGCTTGGCCCGCCCGACCGGGGTGAGCAGGTTGGCGGCCGTGTCCACCGAGGGGGCGTCGATCCCGATGACGGTCATCGACGGGCGGGTCCACAGGCGGGAGAGCAACGACCCGGTGCCGATCGGCCGGACCCCGTCCGGCAGTCCCGCGTCGGCCCGCAGGTCCTCCTCGGTGAAGTCCAGGTCCGCCGCCTCCGAGGTGCGCAGCCCGGGCACCGCCACGTCGCCGGCGTCGTCGTGCAGCGTGGCCAGCAACCGGCACAGCGCGGTCAACCCGTCCGGGACCGCGCCGCCGTAGAGGCCGCTGTGCAGCCCGTGCTCCAGCACCCGCACCTCGACGACCACCCGCACCATGCCGCGCAGGGTCGTCGTCAGCGCGGGGACCCCGATCTTCCAGTTGTGCGAGTCGGCCAGCACGATCGCGTCGCAGCGCAGCGACTCACCGTGCTCATCCAGGATCGCCGGCAACGAGTCGGACCCCACCTCCTCCTCGCCCTCGACGAAGACGGTGACCCCGACCGGGGGAGCTCCACCGTGCGCCCGCAGCGCCGCGACGTGCGCCATGATCCCGGCCTTGTCGTCCGCGACGCCCCGCGCATACAGCCGGTCGCCCACCTGGGTCGGCTCGAACACGGGGGTGTCCCAGTCCTGGTCGTCACCGGGGGGCTGCACGTCGTGGTGCGCGTAGAGGAGGACCGTGGGGGCACCCTCCGGCCCGGGACGGTGCCCGATCACCGCGGGGCGGCCACCCTCACGCACGACCCGCACCTGCAGGCCCTCGGCGCGCAGCAGCTCGGCGGTCGCCTGCGCGCTGTCCTCGACGTGCTGCTGGTCGAAGGAGTCCAGGGAGACCGACGGGATCCGGGTGAGGGCCTCCAGGTCGGACCGCACCCCCGGCATCAGCTGCCGCACCCGGGCGGCGAGGTCGGTGGTGCGAACGGCGTCGGCGTCGGTGTCGTGCGGCATGGACCAGAGGGTAGTCACCGGCCGGGCAACGCCTACACTGCCTAGGGTGATGTTCGGGAAGAGGTCGAGCGAGCTGACCGAGACCAACCTCGAGGCGGTCCAGCAGCCGGTCGACCCTGCCCGGACCGTCGGCAAGGGCCGACCCACCCCGAAGCGTCGGGACGCCGAGCGCGCCAACCGGCGGCCCCTGGTCGTCGACAAGAAGACGATGTCGGCGGAGCAGAAGGCCAAGGCACGCAGCGAGCGGGCGCGGATGCGCGAGGCGATGCTCCGGGGCGACGAGAAATACCTCCCGGCGCGCGACAAGGGCCCCGAACGCCGCTACCTGCGCGACGCCGTCGACGTCCGGTGGAACGTCGGCGAGGTGCTGCTGCCCGCCATGATCCTCGTCCTCGCCGTGTCGCTGCTGCCCTTCGCCTGGACCCGCGGCGGCACCTTCCTCCTCGCCTACGTCCTCATGCTCGGGGGCGTCCTCGACTGCTGGTTGCTGTGGCGGCGGACCAAGAAGCGCTTCACCGAGGCCTTCGGGCACGAGCCCGGTCGAGGGTCCGCCTGGTATGTCGTCCTGCGCGCCTTCCAGATGCGCGGCAGCCGGATCCCCCGTCCGGCCGTGTCCCGCGGGGACACGCTGCAGCGACGCTGAGCGGCGCGCCCCGGCGGCCGACCCCGCGCTCGGCAGGCCACCAGGTCCGTCGTTGCCCTCTGGTCGAGGACAGGCAGGCGCGCAGTCCCTGCTGTCGGCACTCGGCCAGCACCAGGACGCCCTCGCCGACGGCGCCTCGGGCGGGATCCTCGGCGACGTCCTGGGCAGCATCCTCGGCGGGCGTCGCTGACCGGTGGGCCGGGGGCCGGGCACGCGCGAGCGTTTGTATGCTGACCGCGTCAGTCCCCTTGCCCTCACGAGCCCGAGGAGTGCCGGCCCGCGATGACGTCCACCTTGGTCCTGGGAAGCGCCGGAAGCGGTAGCACCCGGCACGCCGAGTCCCTCCTGCGCCGGCACCCGAAGGTGACCTGCCTGACGCCCAGGACCCGCCCGCTGCCTCCCGGCATCGCCGAGTTCCGCCAGCGGGTCGGCAGCGAGCCGGGCGAGCGCCCGTCGGGGTGGAGCGAGCACCCCACCGGGAACCTCAGCATGTCGCTGCTGGCCGCCCGGCACCCCGTGCTCCTGGACAGCGTGGCCGACTGGTTGTGGTCCGTGGTCGACGACCACGAGCTGTGGGACGACCCACGGGCGGCGACCCTGCTGCTCGAGCCGATGCTCGACGAGGCCGTCGTCGCGCTGCGCGCACTGCCCTACGACGTGGTGCTGGTCAGCGAGGAGGCACCGGTCGCGGGCGTGGCCGACGACCCCGCGGACCTGCTGCTGGCCACGCTGCTGGGCCACGCCAACAGGCGGCTGTCGGCGGCCTGCGACCAGGTCCACCTGGTGCTCGGGGGTCGGGTGCTCGACCTGTCCGGGTCCAGCCCCGTCGGGGCCGGCTGAGCAGGTGCCGCCGACCGGCCCGCGCCGGGTCAGCCGGCCGCGCCGCCCTCGACGAACGGCGGCTTGCTGACCTGCACCGGGATCTCCCGGCCGCGCACCTCGACGGTGAGCTCACTGCCCTGGTCCGTCCCGCGGTCCAGCAGCGCCAGCGCGATCCCCTGCTTGCGGGTGGGGCTGAACGTGCCCGAGGTGACCACGCCGACCTCCTGACCCGCACCGTCGACCACCCGGCAGCCGGCCCGGGGGATCCCGCGGCCGGTCACCACCAGCCCGCCGGCCAGACGGCTCTCCTTGGCCTCCTTCTGGGCGGTGAGCGCCTCCTTGCCCCAGAACTCCTCCTTGCCCCAGCCGACGGCCCAGCCGGTGCGTGCCATCACCGGGGTGATCTCGTCGGAGAGCTCGTTGCCGTGCAGGGCATACCCCATCTCGGTCCGCAGCGTGTCCCTGGCGCCGAGGCCGCAGGCGAGCCCCTCGTGGGCCCCCATCGCCGTCATGAGCGCGTCCCACAGCGCAGGGGCGGCGTCGCTGGCGCAGACCAGCTCGTAGCCGCGCTCCCCGGTGTAGCCCGTGCGGCACACCGTGACCTCCGCGCCCTGCCACTGCGCGGGCACGAAGCTCATGTAGTCGTGGCCCGTCGGCAGGTCCAGCTCCTCCATGACCTGGTCGACGAGCGGCCCCTGCAGGGCGAGGATGGCGTAGTCGTGGTGCTGGTTCTCGACCCGCACCCCCTCCGGCCGGTGGTCCGAGGCCTGGAGCAGCTCGACGACGCGGGCGGTGTTGGCGGCGTTCGGGATGAGGAACACCTCGTCGTCGGACCGGAGGTAGGCGATCATGTCGTCGACCACCCCACCGTCCTGGTCGCAGCACAGGGTGTACTGCGCCTTGCCCGGCTCGATCCGCTCCAGGTCGTTGGTCAGGCAGCGGTTGAGGAAGTCCTTCGCCCCCGGCCCGCTGACGAGCGCGTTGCCGAGGTGCGAGACGTCGAAGAGGCCGACCCGTTCCCGGACCGCCGTGTGCTCGGCGACCACACCTCCCCCGGGATACTCGATGGGCATCGACCAGCCGCTGAAGTCGGCCAGCTTGGCCCCGAGCCCGACGTGCTTGTCGTGGAGGGGGGACGTCTTCGTCGCAGAACCGCTCATGTGCGCACACCCTAGTGCCTGCCCACGTGGCCTACCCTCGGTGGGGAACAGGCCCTTCCCTCCGAGCGACAAGGACTCTCCATGGGAGCACGCACACCCCTCACCTTCAGCACCGACGACCCGGCGGGAGCCGAGGTCGAGGCCCTCGTGATCGGGGCGGTGAAACGCGACGGCGCCCTCGTCCTGCTGGACGGCCACGGGCTCCCGGACGACACCGCGAGCGCGCTCGCCGGCTCCCTGGCCACGCTGGGCGCCGAGGGTGGCGCGGACGAGCTGACCCGGATGACCGGGGTCGACGGCGTGGCCGCCCCCCTGGTCCTGGTCGTCGGCGTCTCCGGGAGCGGCCCCGCCCCGCGGACCGAGCAGCTCCGCCGCGCGGCGGGGGTCGCTGCGCGCGCCCTGGCCGGCCGGGGCTCCGCCGTGTTCGCGCTCGGTCAGCAGGGTCGGGAGCAGGCGATGGCGGTGGCCGAGGGTGCCGTCCTGGGCGCCTACAGCTACGTCGACCAGCACGGCATCGGCAAGGCCGACTCGGCCAAGGCGCCGCTGGGGTCCGTCACCGTCGCCGGCCTGAGCGGCGAGGAGGGCACGGCCGCCGTCGCAGAGGTCTCGGCGCTGGTCAGCGGGGTCGCCTATGCCCGTGACCTGGTCAACACCCCGCCCAACCTGCTCTACCCCGAGTCTTTCGCCGACGACGTCGTCGCCCGGGCCCAGGAGGCGGGCGTGGAGGTCGAGGTCTGGGAGCCGGAGCGGCTGGTCGAGGAGGGGTGCGGCGGCATCATCGGTGTCGGGCAGGGATCGGCGCGAGGACCGCGACTGGTGATGCTGCGCTACGCCCCGGCGGGGGCGAGCCGCCACCTGGCGCTCGTCGGCAAGGGCATCACCTTCGACTCCGGTGGGCTGTGCCTCAAGCCCGGGGCCTCGATGGTGACCATGAAGATGGACATGGGTGGCGCAGCCGCCTGCGCCGCGGCCACCCTGGCCGTCGCCGAGCTCGGACTCCCCGTCCAGGTGACGGCATACCTGTGCCTCGCGGAGAACATGACCGGCGACCTCGCGCAGCGTCCCGGTGACGTCGTCACCATGCGTGGCGGCCGCACGGTCGAGATCATCAACACCGACGCCGAGGGCCGGCTGGTCATGGCGGACGGTCTGGCGCTCGCGAGCGAGCAGCAGCCGGACGCCATCGTCGACGTCGCCACGCTGACCGGGGCCTGCATCATCGCCCTCGGCGAGCGGACCATCGGCGTCATGGGCAACGACGACGCGCTGCGCGACTCCCTGGTCGACCTGGGCACCCAGGCCGGGGACACCGCGTGGGCCCTGCCGTTGCCGGAGGAGATCCGCCCGACCCTGGACAGTCCCGTCGCCGACCTCAAGCACACCGGGGAGCGCTCGGCCGGAGCGATGGTCGCGGCGACCTTCCTCAAGGAGTTCGTCGGGCACCAGGACGGTGAGGAGACCCAGATCCCCTGGGCCCACCTGGACATCGCCGGCCCGGCCTTCAACGAGAAGGCCGCCTGGGGCTACTACCCCAAGGGCGGCACCGGTGCCGGGGTGCGCTCGCTGGTCGCCCTGGCGCGCTCCTACGCGGACTGAGGATCAACCCGACCCGGACACGCACGAGGGGCACCGCCGCGCATCGCGGTGGTGCCCCTCGCATCCGTCTGCCGGTCGACGTCAGCCGCTCTTGCGGCGGAACATCTGCTGGGCTCCCGAGGTCTTGGCGTCGCGCTCGTGCGCGACCTTGCCGTGCTCGGAGTGGTCCGAGACATCCGTCCCGCCATGCGCCTGCTTCTTGGCCAGCGCCTCACGGAACTTGGCCTTGACGTCGTCCGTGACCGGATCGTTGCTCATCGGGCCACCTCCTCACTCTCGCCGGACATGACCCGACCACCCTGACACGTGGGCCGGTCCTCCGCCACCAGTTTCCCGCAGGTGGCAGGATGGATCGTGGACCGGACCCCTGGGTGGCACCAGTGCCTGACCCAGCGGCAGCAACACCCGTAGACTGCAGAACCCCGGACGAGGAGAGTGTCAACAGAGATGTCGGAACGCGTATCGATGCCCGCCCTCGGTGAGTCCGTCACCGAAGGCACCGTCACCCGTTGGTTGAAGAGCGTCGGCGACACCGTCGAGGTCGACGAGCCGCTGCTCGAAGTCTCGACCGACAAGGTCGACACCGAGATCCCCTCCCCCGTCGCGGGCGTCCTGCAGGAGATCCTCGCCGAGGAGGACGAGACCGTCGAGGTCGGGGCCGACCTGTGCGTCGTCGGCGACGGTGACGGCGGTGGCTCCGAGGGGTCGGGGGGCGACGAGCAGTCCGGGGACGACGCGGAGGAGGCGCCTGCGGACGACGCGCAGGCGTCGGAGGACGACGCGGAGCAGGCGCCGGAGGAGGACACGTCCGAGGACTCCGGCTCCGGGGACGAGTCCGGCGACGAGGGGTCGCAGCAGTCCGGGTCGGACAGCGCCTCGGGATCGTCCGGGGGCGGCTCCGGCGGCGAGACCGTCACGATGCCGGCGCTGGGCGAGTCGGTGACCGAGGGCACCGTCACCCGCTGGCTGAAGTCCGAGGGCGACTCGGTGGAGGTGGACGAGCCGCTGCTCGAGGTCTCGACCGACAAGGTCGACACCGAGATCCCCTCGCCGGTGGCGGGCGTGCTGACCTCGATCATCGCTGGTGAGGACGAGACCGTCGAGGTCGGCGGGGAGCTGGCGGTCATCGGCGGCGAGGCCTCCGGTGGCGGCACGGACGACGAGGGCTCGAGCGAGCCGGCCGACGAGGCCGACGACGAGCCGGCCGAGGACCAGCCGGCCGAGGACCAGCCGGCCGAGGACGAGCAGGCCACCGAGGACGAGGGGTCCTCCGGCGACCTGGCCGAGGAGCAGGACAAGCACGAGGAGGCGGCGAAGGAGTCGGCGGAGGCCGGCTCCGGGTCGGCCGAGGCCGACGACTCCGGCGTGGCCGTGGGTGTCGGCACACGCTCCGGCGACAACGGCACGACCTCGCACAAGGACGCGGATGGCGACGGTGTGCGCGACGTCGAGCAGAGGTCGGAGACCTCCTCGGCCGGCGCCGGTCAGGACGTCAGCGCCTACGTCACCCCGTTGGTGCGCAAGCTGGCGGCGCAGCACGACATCGACCTGAGCTCGCTCAAGGGCACCGGTGTCGGAGGCCGCATCCGCAAGCAGGACGTGCTGGACGCCGCCCAGGCCAAGACGTCGGAGTCGCAGCCCGAGCCGGCCGCCCAGGAGACGTCGGCACCTGCCGCCTCGCCCGCCTCCGGTGCCCCGGCGCCGAGCCCGGAGAGCGAGGCCAAGCGTGGCACGACGGAGAAGATGTCGCGCCTGCGCAAGGTCATCGCCTCGCGGATGGTGGAGTCGCTGCAGACCAGCGCCCAGCTCACCACCGTCGTCGAGGTCGACGTCACGAAGATCTCCCGGCTGCGCAAGCGGGCCAAGGACGAGTTCCTCCGCCGCGAGGGCACCAAGCTGTCCTTCATGCCGTTCTTCGCGATGGCCGCGATCGAGGCGCTCAAGGAGCACCCGATCGTCAACGCCAGCGTCGAGGAGGACTCGATCGTCTACCACGCGGCCGAGCACCTGGGGGTCGCCGTCGACACCCCCCGGGGCCTGCTGGTGCCGGTCATCAAGGACGCCGGTGACCTCAACATCGCCGGGCTGGCCCGCAAGATCGCCGATCTGGCCGAGCGCACGCGGGACAACAAGGTCACGCCGGACGAGCTGTCCGGCGGCACCTTCACGCTCACCAACACCGGCTCCCGCGGGGCGCTGTTCGACACCCCGATCATCAACCAGCCGAACGTCGGCATCCTCGGCACCGGTGCGGTGGTGAAGCGCCCGGTGGTCATCGTCGACGAGGACGGCATGGAGACGATCGCGATCCGGGACATGGTCTACCTCGCGATCAGCTACGACCACCGTGTCGTCGACGGTGCGGACGCCGCCCGCTTCCTGGCCACCATGAAGGAGCGCCTGGAGGACGGGAAGTTCGAGGTCTGAGCCGCCGATGACCGAGCCTGCCGACAGCTCTGGCCCGCGCACCGTCGCGATCACCGGCTCCAGCGGCCTGATCGGGTCCGCGCTCAGCCAGGCGGTGCGGGACCGCGGCGACCAGGCACTGCACCTGGTGCGCCGCGATCCGCACCCGGCCGCCGACCTCCCCGACGGCGTGCGCGAGGTCACCTGGGACCCCGGCTCCACGCTGGACCCCGGCGTGCTGGCCGACGTCAGCGGCGTGGTGCACCTGGCGGGAGCCGGCATCGGGGACGAGCGATGGACCGAGGAGCGCAAGCAGGTGCTCGTCTCGTCCCGGATCGACGGGACCGGCACCATCGCCCAGGCCCTGGCCGAGCTGACCGCGGGTGATCCCGGGGCTCCGGTGCCACGGCTCGTCTCCGGCTCGGCCGTCGGCTACTACGGCGACCGCGCCGACGAGGTCCTCACCGAGGACAGCGCCGCCGGCGAGGGTTTCCTGGCCCGGCTCTGCCAGCAGTGGGAGGACAGCACCTCCCCCGCGCAGGACGCGGGAGTGCCGGTGGCGCACGTGCGCACCGGCATCGTCCTCAGCGCGGACGGCGGTGCGCTCGGCCGGCTGCTGCCGCTGGTCCGGCTCGGTCTGGCAGGGCCGCTCGCGGGAGGGGGCGCCTGGTGGCCCTGGATCACCCTGCACGACCACGTGCGCGCGCTGCTGTTCCTCCTCGACCACCGCGAGGTCACCGGCCCGGTGAACCTCGTCGGCCCCGCACCGGCGACCCAGCTCGAGGTCACCCGCGCCCTGGCGCGCACCCTGCGGCGGCCCGCCGTGCTCCCCGCACCGGGCATCGCCCTCCGGGTCGTGCTGGGCGAGATGTCGCAGGAGATCCTCGCCTCGACCCGGGCCGTGCCCGACGTGCTGGCGGACGCAGGCTTCGACTTCGCGCACGCCGACCTGGACCGCGCGGCGGCCTGGGTGGTGGAGGACTCGCGCCGCTGAGCGGGGTCACCGGGTCGGCTGCGGCCCCCACTCGTGGACCAGCCAGCGCTGGTCGTGCCGGGTCAGCACGACGCGGATCCGGTCCTCACGCTCGGGCTCTGCCCGCACCACCTCGTCCCCCCGGCGCACCTGCAGCGCCGCGCGCCGCACGGTGAGGTCGACCGTGGCGGAGCCCCGGTCCACCTGGCCCACCCGTGCCTCGGTGACGGTGAACACCACCGAGGGATAGCTGACCCCCGCCGCACCGGCCTCGGCCAGGTCGGCCAGCTCGGCGCGGTGGGCCGGTGACCCGGGTGCCATGACCTCGTCCACCCTCGCGGGGTCGGAGCGCTCCCAGGCCGCGGAGCGGCCGTCCAGCAGCCGCTGCAGCACCACGACGGTCTCGTGCTCGTCCCAGTCCGCCGGGGAGGGAGTGGCCGTGGCGGTGGCCGCAGGGGCCGGGGCGTGCCCCGACCCGGCCCCGGTGGGTGGGCTCTCGACGGGGGTGGTCGGCGTGGCGGAAGGCAGAGCGGCCGGGGGTCCGGCTGCCGGCGGCTGCGGGAGCCAGAGCCGGACGGTCGCCACGACCAGCAGCAGGGCGACCGCCACTCCTGCGGCGACCCACCACCCGTGCCACCGGCGCGATCCTCCGGTCGCGGAGGCGACCCGGTGCGCGCCGCCGCGGCGCAGCACCGCGGGCCGGGCGGTGGTGTCCTGCTCCCGCGTGGGCGCCGAGCGCCGCCCGACTCCCCAGCGACGCCGGCGGGGCGACGTGGGTCCGGAGGCGTCCGCGAGCGCGACCTGACGCAGCCGCTCGGTCAGCCCGTGGGCGACGTCGGCCTCCGGCGCCACCTCGATCGGCTCCGGGTCGGCGAGGGCCAGCAGCGCGGCCGGCAGCTCCTCGGCCGCGGGCCGGTCCTCCGGCTGCGGCCCCATGCACCGCTGGACGAGGTCCACCAGGTCCCCCGGCAGGTTCGGGTCCACCTCCGCGAGGGCAGGACGGTCGAAGCCCGGCCCGGGAGTCTGCCCCACCAGGCACAGCCACGCGAGCGCACCGACCTGGTAGACGTCGGACTCGACGGTGGCGGAGAACCCCTCCATCACCTCCGGGGCCACCATCCCGTCGTGCCCACCGGTCCCCCAGCCCTGCAGCCCGTGCTCGCCCACCACCCGGGCGGTGCCCAGGTCACCGAGCAGCGGCATACCGTCGCTGCGGAAGAGGACGTTGCCCGCCGACACGTCCCCGTGCACCACCCCCAGCCGGTGCAGCTCGGCCAGCGCCCTGGCGAGCGGGTGCAGCACCGTCACCAGCTCGCCCGGGGACAGCAGGCGACGGCGGTGCAGGACCTGCGCCAGCGAACCGCCGGCAGCGAGCTGGGTGACCAGGGCGACCGTGGGATGCTCCGCCTCCCCCAGCGGCAGGACGTCGTAGAGGTGGAGGATGTGCTCGTGCCGCAGGCCGGCCATGAGTCCGGCCTCGGCCAGCGCCGCCGTCAGGTCGCCCCTGCCGTCCCCGGGGCGCACCAGCTTGATCGCGACCGGCAGGTCGTCGACCCGTCGGCGTCCGCGCCACACGCTCCCGCTCCCGCCGGCCCCCAGCGGACCGAGGACGTCGTAGCCAGGGACGGTCGGGACGGTCATGACGCCAGCCTGCCCCGGACGGCCGCCGTCCCGCAGGAGTTGTCCACAGCCCGGGTCCGGGCACGGGATACAGTGCCGACATGCGCTTCGAGCTGCTCGGCCTCGCCCCCGACCTGGTCGACTACGTGCAGGCGTGGGAGCACCAGCGCGAGGTGCACGCGCAGGTGGTCGACGGCTCCCTGCCCGACACGGTGCTGCTGCTGGAGCACGCGGCGGTCTACACCGCCGGCAAGCGGACCGAGGCGCACGAGCGGCCGCTGGACGGCACGCCGGTGGTCGACGTGGACCGCGGCGGCAAGATCACCTGGCACGGTCCCGGTCAGCTGGTGGGCTATCCCATCGTGCGGCTCCCGTCGCCCGTGGACGTCGTGGCCCACGTGCGCCGGCTGGAGGACATGATGATCGGGGTATGCCGTGACCTGGGTCTCCCGACGACCCGGATCGAGGGGCGCTCCGGTGTCTGGCTGCCGGCGGACCGGCGGGGCCCGGCGCGCAAGATCGGGGCCATCGGCATCCGCGTGAGCCAGGACGTCACCATGCACGGCTTCGCCCTCAACTGCGACTGCGACCTCGGCTGGGCCGACACCATCATCCCGTGCGGCATCGCCGACGCCGGTGTGACCTCGCTGTCCCGCGAGCTCGGCCGCGAGGTGGGCGTCGCCGACGTGCTGACCCTCGCCCAGCGGCACCTGGAGCGCGTCCTCAGCCCAGCGCCGGCAGGGCACGCCTAGGCTCCTCACCGGCCTCGGGCCCCGGTGCCCACCGCTGCGCGACCGGGACACCGTGCCCTGGTTCGGGGACACGCTGCAACACTGCGCGGCGCAGCGACATAGCCACGGTTGACTGACCCTGCAGGGTTCGGCCGCTCGCGGCTGCCCGCCCGAGACCAGGAGGACAGCAGTGACGGTGCCGCACGTGGTCGCCGAGGGGCCGGCCGTGACCACGCGCGGTCTGCGCAAGACCTACCGGACCGTCCGGGGTCGCCGGGTCGCCGTGCACGGCCTTGACATGGACGTGCCCTCCGGAGGGGTGCACGGCTTCCTCGGGCCGAACGGCTCGGGCAAGACGACGACGATCCGGATGCTGCTGGGCCTGGTCCGGCCGGACGCCGGCGAGATGCAGATCTTCGGCACGCCGGTCCCCCGGCAGCTCCCGCAGGTGGTCGACCGGGTGGGGGCCATCGTCGAGTCGCCCAAGTTCTTCCCCAGCTTCACCGGCGCCCGCAACCTGGCGTTGCTGGCCCAGGCCATCGGGACACCCGTGGGCCGCGTCGGCGAGGTCCTGGACGAGGTCGGCCTCGCCGCCCGCGGCAGGGACACCTTCCGGTCCTACTCGCTCGGCATGAAGCAGCGGCTGGCCATCGCCGCGACCCTGCTCAAGTCGCCGGACCTGCTCATCTTCGACGAGCCGACCAACGGCCTCGACCCGGCGGGGATCCACGAGATCCGGCAGACGATGCGGCGGCTCGCCGACGCCGGACGGACCGTGCTGGTCAGCAGCCACATCCTGTCCGAGGTGGAGCAGATCGCCGACACGGTCACCATCATCGGCCGGGGACGGGTGCTGGCGCAGGGCACCGTCGCCGGGCTCATCGGGGGCGGCGGCGAGACCGTCGAGGTGGGGGTCCGGCACCCGGGGGCGGCGGCCCGGCTGCTGCGCGACGCCGGCTTCACCGTGGACTGGATGCCGCGCCCGCAGGGTGGCGACGCGGCGGAGGCCCTGGCGCGCGCGGACGACTCCGCCGGCCCCGAGGCGGGGCTGCTCACGGTGACCGGCGCGCAGCCGGCCGAGATCACCCGCCTGCTCGCCGGCCAGGGCCTGTGGGTGGAGCGGCTCGTCCCCAGCCGTCGCGGGCTGGAGCAGATCTTCCTCGAGCTGACCGGCGACGACGCGCTGCCCAGCTCCCTGGGCGAGGGCGAGGGGGCGGCCTGATGCGACTGACCCTGGTCGAGGTGCGCCGGCTGCTGTGGCGTCGGCTCCCGACGCTCGCGGTGCTGGCGGCGCTGCTCGTGGCGCTCATGGCGCTCTTCGGTGTGCACCAGCAGGCACAGCAGATCGCGCAGGCCCGCGCCGGTGCGGACCGGGACCTGCAGGCGGCGATCGAGGACTGGGAGGCCAACGGCGAGTCCTACGTCGAGGAGTGCCGGCGCGGGCAGGAGGACGAGCGGCGCGCGACCGGGGACGGGAGCATCGACTGGGGGTGCGACGAGATGCAGGCCCCGAGCCCGGAGGACTGGTACGGCCAGATGCCCGGCATCGGCGAGCAGTACACCGAGCTGCTCGCGGTCGTGGTCTACCCGCTGCTGCTGCTCGCGCTCGCCGTCGGCTCCACCGGCGTCGCCGCGGAGTTCAGCCACCGCACGATGGGGTCCTTCCTGACCTTCGTGCCGCGGCGGGTCCCGGTCTTCGTCGCCAAGCTCGTCGCCGCCGCGGTGATGTCGGTCCCCATCGTCGCGGTATGCCTGCTGGTCCTCGCCCTCGGCATCCCCGCCGTCTACCGGCTCACCGGGAGCGACCCCGGCATCCTCGCGGACGGGGTGACGCCGACGTTCTGGATGTCGGTCCGCATCCTCGGCCTGGGTCTGGCGGCCGGCGCCTTCGGAGCCGCCGCGGCCTTCGTGCTGCGCCACAGCGCGGTGGTGATCGGCATCATGGTGGGCTACGTCGCCGTGGTCGAGGGGATCCTCGGCTCGCTGCTCCCGGACCTCACCCGCTACCTGCTCGGGCGCAACCTCGAGGCCGTCGTCCGGGACGGCACCGAGTGGGCGACCTATGTCGACTGCGAGTCGACCACCGGCTGCCGCGAGCTGATCCACCAGCTCAGCCTCGGACAGGGACTGGTGACCGTCTCCGCCCTGCTCCTCCTCGTGGTCGGCCTGGGCCTGCTCCGGTTCGTCCGCTCCGACATCGACTGAGCCTGCGCCACGCCGACCCGCGACCCCCGGGCCGCCGTGCCCCGGCCGGGAGCACGGGCATACCCTGGGGGGTGCAGGCGTTGCCACCCACGGAGCACGACGACGACGCCGCACCGACAACGAGGGAGAACTTGTGACCGTCGCACCGGAGGGCCGCCGGCTGCTGCGCGTGGAGGCGCGCAACGCGGAGACCCCGATCGAGCGCAAGCCGTCGTGGATCCGGACCACCGCGAAGATGGGCCCGGAATACCAGGAGCTGCACTCCATGGTGAAGAAGGGCGGGCTGCACACGGTGTGCCAGGAGGCAGGCTGCCCGAACATCTTCGAGTGCTGGGAGGACCGCGAGGCCACCTTCCTCATCGGCGGGGACATCTGCACGAGGCGCTGCGACTTCTGCGACATCTCGACCGGCCGGCCCGGCCCGCTGGACCTGGAGGAGCCGCGCAAGGTCGCCGAGTCGATCCGGACGATGGAGCTGCGCTACGCCACCATCACCGGCGTCGCGCGGGACGACCAGAAGGACGGGGCCGCCTGGCTGTACGCCGAGGTGATCCGCAAGGTGCACGAGCTGAACCCCACCACCGGCGTGGAGATCCTGCCCCCGGACTTCGGCGCGGTGCCCGAGCTGGTGCAGCAGGTCTTCGACGCCCGGCCCGAGGTGTTCGCCCACAACCTGGAGACGGTGCCGCGGATCTTCAAGAAGATCCGGCCCGCCTTCACCTACGACAAGTCGCTGCGCGTGCTGTCCATGGCGCGCGACAACGAGCTGGTGACCAAGTCGAACCTCATCCTGGGGATGGGCGAGAACGAGGACGAGATCGACCAGGCGATGCGGGACCTGCACGACGCCGGGTGCGACATCCTCACCATCACGCAGTACCTGCGCCCCTCCAAGCTGCACCACCCGATCGAGCGCTGGGTGAAGCCGGCCGAGTTCGTGCACTGGTCGGAGCGGGCCGAGGAGATCGGCTTCAAGGGCGTCATGGCCGGTCCCCTGGTCCGCAGCTCCTACCGTGCCGGCAAGCTCTACGCCCAGGCGATGCGACGGTGGGGCCGCGAGGTGCCGGAGAACCTGTCGCACCTGGCCCAGCAGGCCGAGGCCGACATCCCCGCCCGGCAGGAGGCCGCCTCGCTCGTCGCCCAGGAGCGTCAGGATCTGGCCAGCCGCCACGTATCCTGAACCCCATGTCCACGAGCACCACCGCACCGGAGCCGAAGAAGCGCCGCTTCGGCCGCAACCGCAAGCCCAAGGACCCGAACAACCCGGGTCGGATCGCGCAGTTCCGCCAGGTCTTCTCGATGACCCGCAAGGCGGACCCCGCCGCCGTGTGGTGGATGGCGCTCGCCGCGCTGGCGGTGCTGGTCGTGGCCCTGCTCGTCGGCCTGTGGCTGGACCAGGTCGTCTACCTGATGGTCCTCGGCGTGCCGTTGGCGCTGCTCGCGGCGGTGATCATCCTCGGTCGCCGGGCGGAGCGTGCGGCGTTCACCCAGATCGACGGCCAACCGGGGGCGTCGGCCGCCGTCCTGCAGCAGCTGCGGCGCGGGTGGTACTACGACCAGGAGCCGGTCGCCGCCGAGGCGGGCGGGCAGGTCCGAGGTATGCGTGACCTGCACAACGCGGCGATGGTCTTCCGGGCCGTGGGTCGGCCCGGCGTGGTGCTCATCTCCGAAGGTCCGCGCGGCTCCGCGCAGCGGCTGGCCAAGGCCGAGGAGCGCAAGGTGGCGCGGGTCGTCGGCGGCGAGGTGCCGGTGCACACGATCGTGGTGGGCAACGGCGAGGGACAGACCCCGTTGCGCCGCGTGGTGAAGACGATCAAGGGCTTCCCCAAGCAGCTGAGCAACGACGAGGCCCTCGTCGTGCAGCAGCGGATGAAGGCGCTGGGCAGCCGCAACAAGCCGGCCATCCCAGCGGGCATGGACCCGACGCGGCCGCCGCGGGCGAGTCGCCGCGCGCTCCGCGGCCGCTGACGCACGAGCGCGCGGTCCCACCGGCACCCAGTGCCGCACCCACCGCGCGCGAGCAGGAAGCGGCCACGGCAGAATGCCGCTGACGCACGAGCGCGCGGTCCCACCGGCACGCAGTGCCGCACCCACCGCGCGCGAGCAGGAAGCGGCCACGGCAGAATGCCGCTGACGGCGAACCCAGGGGGACAGGCACGATGAGCACCGACAGCTCGGTGCGCGCCAGCGAGCGCGACCTCGAGAACGACGCGGGACCGGCCAGCATCTGGATCACGGTCCTCTTCACGGCCACGGTCTTCGTGGGAGCGGGTCTGCTCTTCGTGGTGCAGCCGATGGTGGCCAGGCTGGTGCTCCCCCAGTTCGGTGGGTCGGCGACCGTCTGGAGCACGAGCAGCCTCTTCTTCCAGGTGCTGCTGCTCGTCGGGTATGCCTATGTCCACGGCAGCACGCGATGGCTGGGGCCGCGCGCCCAGCCGGTGCTGCACCTCGGTCTCCTGTTGCTGCCGCTGGTCGCCCTCCCGGTGGCCCTGCCCGGTGCTGCCGCGGCCTCGGGGAGCAACCCTGTCGCCGCGCTGCTGCTGACGCTGACGCTCATGATCGGTCTCCCCTTCGCGGTGCTGTCCACCACGGGTCCGCTGACTCAGAAGTGGTACTCCTGGACCGGCGGTCGCCGCGCGGACGACCCGTACTTCCTCTTCGCGGCCAGCAACCTGGGCAGCTTCGGCGGGCTCCTCGCCTATCCCTTCCTCATCGAGCCGTTCCTGAGCATCGACCAGCAGCGGGTGGGCTGGTCGATCGGCTACGGCCTGTTCCTCGTGCTCATGCTGACCTGCGGTGCGGTCACCCTGGTCTCCTCCCGGGCGCGCACCCGCGCGGCCGTCGAGGTCAGGACCGGTCGGGACGAGGCGTCGGGGACCCTGCGCGGGCGGGAGGTGCTGGTGTGGCTGGCTCTGGCCTTCCTTCCCTCGACCCTGATGCTGGGCGTCACCGCGCACATCTCGACCGACGTGGCGGCCATCCCGCTGCTGTGGGTCGTGCCGCTGGCGATCTACCTGGGCACCTTCGTCATCGCCTTCGCCCGGACCTCACGCCGGGTCGCGCCCACCTGGGCCCGGGCGGTCACCGTCGCGGCCGTGGCGGCGATGGTCATCTGGCTGATGCCGACGGCGTTGCCGATCTGGCTGGTGATCGGGATGGACCTGCTCCTGCTCACGCTGGTGGCGGGGACCGCCCACGCGCACCTCGCCGCCCGCCGGCCCGGACCGTCCCACCTCACCGCGTTCTACCTCGTCGTGGCCTTGGGTGGAGCCGTCGGTGGGCTGGTGAACGGCGTCCTGGCGCCGTTGCTCCTCCCGGACGTCTGGGAGTACCCCGCAGCCATCGCGGCGTCCACCCTGCTGGCGCTCCCCTGGGCCCGACGGCGACGCGGCGACCGGCCCCGAGCGTCCCGCACCCTGCTCGTCGGCCTCACCGTCGTGCTCGTCCTCTTCGTCGGTGCCTTCGCCGCGCTCAGCCTGCAGGGCTGGTCGCTGCTGGCCCTCTGCCTGGCCCTGCTGGTCCTGGCGTGGTGCGTCAGCAACCGCCCGGTGGCGATGGTCGGAGGGCTGCTCATGGTGATGCTGCTCCCCGTGCTGGCCGACAGCGAGCCGCTCGTCCGTGACCGGTCCTTCTACGGTGCCTTCACCGTCCGCGACCAGGACGGCATCCGGACCTTCTCGCACGGGACGACGGTGCACGGCACCCAGGTCCTGGCGGAGCCGGCCGAGCCCACCACCTACTACGCCCGCGGTGGCCCGGTCGGGGCCGTCATGGGGACCAGCGCCGACGACGCCGACATCGGGGTCGTCGGGCTGGGAGCCGGGGTGATGGCGGCCTACGGCCGCGAGGGACAGCGGCTCACCTTCTACGAGATCGACCCGGAGGTGGTCGACGTCGCCTCCGACCCGGCGTTGTTCAGCTATGTCGAGGACAGCGCTGCCGAGATCGACATGGTCGTCGGCGACGGCCGGTTGAGCCTCGAGGAGGTCCCCGCCGAGCGCCACGACGTGCTCTTCGTCGACGCCTTCACCTCCGACGCGATCCCGGTGCACCTGCTGACCCGGGAGGCCTTCGACACCTACGGCCGGGCGCTGCGGGACGACGGCATCCTGATGATCCACGTGAGCAACCGGGTGTTCGACCTGGAGCCGGTCGTGGCGGCCGGCGCCGAGCACCTCGGGTGGGCGAGCGCCGTCGGGCGCGGCACCGCCGACGACGGTCCGGGTGCGACACCCAGTCGCTGGGTCGCGCTGTCCGCGGACGACGCGGCGATCGAGGAGCTCACCGCCTCGGACCGGTGGCGGGACACCGGTGCCGGACGGGTCCGGTGGACCGATGACTTCGCCTCGGTGCTGCGGGTGCTGGATCTCGGCGACGACCCCGCCGGGTGAGCCTCGGCAGGTGACCGGAGGCGTAACACCGACGTAACACCCGAGTGACCCTGCGGAAACCACCGGCACGTAGGTTGGGCATACCGGACCCGAACCCCGAGCTCTCGCCTGGTCCGCGACAGGAGGAACTGGAATGTTCAGCAACGCCGATGAGGTGCTCGCCTTCATCAAGGACGAGGACGTCAAGTTCATCGACATCAGGTTCTGTGACCTGCCTGGTGTCATGCAGCACTTCAACGTCCCGGCGGAGACCTTCGACCAGGACGCCTTCGACACGGGGCAGATGTTCGACGGCTCCTCGATCCGCGGCTTCAAGTCGATCCACGAGTCGGACATGAAGCTCATCCCGGACCCGCAGACGGCATACCTCGACCCGTTCCGGGCCGAGAAGACGCTCATCATGAACTTCTCGATCGTGGACCCGTTCACCGACGAGCCCTACGAGCGCGACCCGCGGCAGATCGCCCGTCGGGCCGAGGAGCACCTGGCGTCCACGGGGATCGCGGACACCGCCTACTTCGGCGCCGAGGCCGAGTTCTACGTCTTCGACGACGTCCGCTTCGCGACCGGTCCGAGCGGCGGTTACTACCACATCGACTCGATCGAGGCGGCGTGGAACACCGGGCGCGGCGAGGACGGCGGCAACCGGGGCTACAAGCCGCGCTTCAAGGGCGGCTACTTCCCCGTCCCGCCGGTGGACCACTTCGCCGACATCCGTGACCGGATGGTGCTGGATCTGGCGACGGTCGGCATCGACGTGGAGCGCGCGCACCACGAGGTCGGCACCGCCGGGCAGCAGGAGATCAACTACAAGTTCAACACCCTGCTCCACTCCGGCGACGACATGATGAAGTTCAAGTACGTCATCAAGAACAGCGCCTGGGCCGCGGGCAAGACGGCGACCTTCATGCCCAAGCCGCTCTTCGGGGACAACGGCTCGGGTATGCACACGCACCAGAGCCTGTGGAAGAACGGCGAGCCGCTGTTCTACGACGAGAACGGCTACGGCGGCCTGTCCGACATCGCGCGGTGGTACATCGGTGGCCTGCTGCAGCACGGGCCGGCGCTGCTGGCGTTCACCAACCCGTCGCTGAACTCCTACCACCGGCTGGTGCCGGGCTTCGAGGCGCCGATCAACCTGGTCTACTCGGCCCGCAACCGCTCGGCCTGCGTCCGCATCCCGATCACCGGCACGTCGGCGAAGGCGAAGCGGGTGGAGTACCGCGTGCCCGACCCGTCGTCGAACCCGTACCTGTCCTTCTCCGCGCAGCTGATGGCCGGTCTGGACGGGATCAAGAACCGGATCGAGCCGCCGGAGCCGGTGGACAAGGACCTCTACGAGCTGCCGCCGGAGGAGCTGGCCGACATCGCCCAGCTGCCGACGTCGCTGCCGGAGGTGCTGGACGCCCTCGAGGACGACCACGCCTTCCTCACCGAGGGCGAGGTCTTCACCGAGGACCTGCTCGGTGCGTGGGTGGACTACAAGCGGGCCAACGAGATCACCCCGATGCGCCTGCGGCCGCACCCGCACGAGTTCGAGCTGTACTTCGACATCTGATCGGAGAGAGGCCCTGACCAGCACAAACGCTGGTCAGGGCCTCGATGTTTCCGTGAAAGTGTCCGTACTAGCCGGAAGCCGCACGCTGCCCGAGAGCGGCCGAGACGGCTGCCCGTGACGTGTCGTCGCTGTCCGGCCACAGGTGCCCGTAGACGTCGAGCGTCGTCCTCGCCGAGGCGTGCCGCAGCCGGGTCTGCACCACCTTGACGTCGAGCCCCGAGGCGATGAGCATGCTCGCGAAGTAGTGCCGCAGGTCGTGGAACCTGAACCAGTCCGGCAGCCCGTCCACCCGCTTGCGAGCAACCCGCATCGCTCGCTCGATCTGCCACGGGCCGACCGGCTGGCCGAGCTGGTCGGCCACGACGGTGCCCGCACGGGTCGAGAGCATCGTGCAGAGCTCCCGCGGGATCGGCACCGCCGTGCGGCTGCACTCCGTCTTCAAGCCCTCCGCCGGCCACTGCACCGCGGGATGGATCACGCCCCGCAACCAGTCGACATCGGTCGTCCGCAGTGCGGACACCTCGGCCACCCGTAGCCCGGCGAAGGCGCCGAGCAGGACTGCCGAGCGCAGGTGGTCGGGCATGGCGTCGTGCAGCGCCCATACCTGCGCTGTCGTCGCGACGTAGGGACGGGGCCGACCAGCAGCAGGGGACGTGCGCCTCGAGCACGGATTCCGCGGGATGAGCCCGTCATGCACCGCATCGGCCATGATCTGACTCAGCCGACGATGCAGCGCGTAGACATAGGACGGTGCGAGCCCGTCGCGGCCGAGCCGGGCCACCCATGACCGGACAGCGGACGGCTTGACGTCGACCAGCGGCACCGCGCCGAACTCCGCGACGATCTGCCGCACATGCACCCGCGCCTGACGCACCGTGGACGGCTTGTGAGAGCCGTAGGCATCGAGCCACCGCTCGCACCACTGGCCGACCGTGGTCCTGGCGTCCCTGGCGCTCACGTGATCCCCGCGGATGACTCCGGAGCGTTGTGCCTCGATCCACTGCTCGGCATCGACCTCGCGAGCGAACCGCCGCGCCTGCTCCCTGCCGCTCGGATCGAAGTAGCGGGCGCGCCAGCGTGAGCCCTGGCCGTGGTCGGCGGTGGGCACGCGCTTGCCCGTGGCCCGGTCGAGACGGGTCCAGCGGTCTTGAATGAGCGACTTCACTTCCGCACCTTCCCTGGAGTTGTCGGGGGAAGCAGACCAGCCCGTCGCGCCGCCTGGACGCGCGACGTGGCCTGCCGATGGCTCAGCCCCATGACCTCGGCCACGGCCTGTGTAGGACGGGCCGCCGCTGAGCGGTACACGTCCGCTGCCCTCTCGAGCTCCGCGTGCGGGATTCGAGGTCGGCCACGGGTGCCTCTGAGCTTGCGATCCACAGTGCGCCGCCCCTTCTTGTCCAGCGGGACGGTGTGGCTTACGAGCAGGGCGGCCGTGTGGTCGCCCGCTGGCATCTGGTCGGCCTCGGGATCGCCCGGCGCGAAACCTCCTCGCTCCTCCATCGCGTGGCCGAGCAGTGCGTCACGCGCTACCTCATCGAGCGCCACGTCACGGATGGCCGTCGTGCTCACCGGCTGCTCGATGGTGCCGTGATGCTCGATCCGGAGGCAAAGCACCCGACCATCGGCAACGGCAAAGTCAGCGGTCACCCGAACCTCGCCATCCACCGAGCGGGACCACCGAATGCGATCGGGCACGACGTAGACGCGTAGATCCATGTCCCACTCATCAGGCCCGACCTGGAAAGGCTCGCCTTCGGGCACTTCCAGCCGCGCCCAGCTCCAGCCGCTTGTCGGCTCTGCTCTCGTCTCAACCGCCACCGTGACTCTCTCTGCCGAAAATTGCACCTTTTCTATGTAGGGACAACCTATACGCAAACACTCTAGTTTGTAAACAGACGCCGACCAACAAGGTCCGCACCTCACCAGCAGGAGGACATGACATGGATCGCTACCTCACGAGTTCGGAAGTTGCCGAGCTTTGCCGCACGAGCCCGAGCACCGTCCGGTGGTGGCGCCACGTCGGGCGCGGTCCGCGGGCGACGGTGCTACCCGGTGGCCGGCGCGTGCTCTACGCCCAGCGCGACGTCGAGGCGTTCCTCGCTGCTGGCAGGGAGCCCGAGCGCGAGACGACACCCGCCGCCGCGAGCCGCTGACACCCATCCCACATCGGCGGCCGTGCCCCTCGCCCCACCCCGCGAGCCGCCGCCGAGCAGAACGGACCACGACACAGTGACCAGCGAACATGCCGCCGCCCCCGGCGGGAGCACCCACACCGAGGGCGGCGATCTAGACACAACCGTGACGAAAGCCATCACCACGAGCGACACCGTCAGTATACCCCAGCAGGGTATGCCCACGGGCAACATCGCGGCTCCGTTCGAGCTCGCCGACACCCGGCCCTGCACCGGCCACCCCGCGCCCAATCCCCCGCCGTGGCCGCCCGCTAACGGGTTCACCGAAGACGACTTCCGCGACCCTGACCCCGAGCTTGGGCCGGACGGGAACCTCGTCGACCCGCCCGCCGACGTGCACGCTCAGGGTGAGGCCGACGTCGAGGCCGCAACCGCTGCGCACCACGCCGAGAACGCCGAGAGCAGGCACCCCTACTGCCTCGTTCGCCATGAGCGCGACGCCCAGCATCGCGGCGTCGACACGTCCACCTGGGATATCCGACCGCCTCGCGACGCCGCACTCGACCGCGTGCTCGCTGAGGCCGGGCTCGAGCCCATCCCCGACTTCGCCACCCCGCGGGAGATTGAGCGGGCCCGCCTCGTCGCTCGCGCGGCATACCGGCGCCAGCACGGCCACGCACCTGGCCTGCCGCAGCCTCCGCCGGCGCCCGTGAAGCAAGCTGCGGGAGCGGAGCCGGCCGCCGGCCAGCAGCGGGGCGACGACCTCGCGGCCATCGAAGAGGCGTTCTGGTCGGCCCGTGAGTCTCTGGCCCACATCCACAGCTTCGCCCTGGCCCGGATGGCCTCGCCGTGGGCCGTGCTCGGGGTGACCCTGGTCAGACTGCTCGGCACCGTGCCCCCGCACATCACGCTGCCGCCCGTCGTCGGTGCTGAGGCGTCTCTGAACAGCTTCCTCGCCCTCGTCGGCAACTCCGGCGGAGGGAAGGGCATCGCGATGGCCGTAAGCCGGGCGGCCGTGCCCCTCGGGACAGACGAGCCAGCCCAGAAGCCCCCCGGCAGCGGCGAGGGGATCGTCAAGGCGTTTGCCCACACCACGCGGCAGGGTGAGCTCATCCGCGAGCGCGAGTCCGTCGTCTTCGTCGCCTTCGAGGTGGATGCCGTGACCGCCCTGTCCGCGCGCGTGGGGTCGACGCAGGATGCGATCTTCCGCAGCGCGTGGTCGGGCGAGGAGCTCGGATTCTCCTACGCCGACAAGACGAAGGCGACGCAGCTTCCGGCCCACTCCTACCGTGCCGGCCTCATCCTCGGTGTCCAGCCCGAACGGGCGGCCGGACTGTTCGATCAGACCTCCGGCGGCACTCCGCAGCGGATGCTCTGGCTACCGGCGGACGACCCCGCGATCACGCCCGACGAGCTGCACCAGCCAGAGCCTCGCCGCATGGCCCGGCAGGCATGGTCAGGCAAGCCGCTGTCCCTGTCACTGCCGCCCGAAGCGATCCGGGCGGCCCGGGAGCACCGGGCGGCCCGCGGGCGCGGCGAGGGTGACGCTCTGGACTCGCACGCTATCCTCGTCCGGGAGAAGGTCGCCGCCGGCCTTGCTCAGCTCGACGGGCGACGCAGCATCACGTCCGAGGACTGGGAGCTGTCCGGCGTCGTCATGAGGAAGAGCAACGCCACGCGGGCCGGCGTGGTCCGCACCCTGCAGAAGGTCAGCACCGAGGAGAACAGGCGCCGGGGCGAGGCCGAAGGGGTCCGCCAGGTGGCCGCCCAGAGCGTGACCGACAAGGCCGCTGCGCAGCGGGTGACCGCGGTCGTGCGCCGCAAGCTGCTTGCCGCAGGCAGGGCTGGCCAGAGCCGCGGCGAGCTACGCAAGGCGATCTTCTCGGCAGACCGGCACCGGCTCGACGACGCGCTCGACGCCCTAACGCAGACCGGCGACGTCATCGCTACCGAGACGGCGAGGGGGGTGCGTCTCCAGTGGGCCGACCAGTCCTAACGGCGCGGGCAGCCTTCTGGTCTTGCGGGGCTGGACAGGGGTGCGGCCAAGGGTGGAGAAAGTGGAGAATCTCCACCCCTGCCGGGGAACGCATGCCCTTTATGGGTAGAGAGAGATCTATATATATACCTCTGACCTGCGGAAACGCTAAGCGCGCTCAGAGAGCGTTTCGGAGTAGGGGTGGAGATTCTCCACTTTCTCCACCCTTAGCCGCTACCCCTGTCCGGCTGCTGGTCGGCCTCGCCTACGGCCTATCCGAAGCCCTGCCCGCCTCCCCTGCCCACACTCCACCTCCGCTAGACCGCCCCACCCGACACCGCATCCCTACAGGAAGGCACCACACCATGAGCACCACCGCAGCACCGTCAGCTCCACAAGCCCTCGTCGTGTGGCGCGGTCGGCATACGGTCGTCGTCCAGTGCCCGCACGGCCGGCCTGACGCGCCGCACTATCACCGGCACGGCGCCAGCGGCGACGGTGACCGGGCGGGGCACTCCGGATGCCCCGGCTACACCGTGGTCGGCACCAACGCCGTGCCCGTCAGCAGCGATCCGACCCCGCGCGAGTACCGCACCCTCGCCCAGCTCTCGCGGCGCGAGCGGTCCCGCGCCCTGGCCGGCCAGCGATGACCACCGCAGCGCCGGGCCACACCCCAGCTACCCGCAGCACCACCCCGCCCGCGGCGACCGCCGCAGGCATCATCGAAAGGAAGTCAGCATGACCACCCAGCCATTCCCCTCCCAGTCCCCGGCCCTGCCGGACCAGCCCGACGCGCCGACGCAGACGCAGCGTCTCGACCCGGCCAAGCTCGCCGACCGGGCGATGCCCCGCGATGGCTCCCGGCCGGGCGGCACGATGGGCTACGACGAGCTCGATGCCGTGGACAAGATGTCCCGGGACGACAACGCCCTCCGGCCGCAGATGGGCCGCACCGGCAACGACGGCCTCGGAGGCGCCCTGGATACTCCGAGCTGGAGCGACAACTCGCCAGACCGCCGGCCGGCCGTCCACGCTGCACTCCAGATCAAGCGGCTCGATCAGGCCTGGAGCACCGTCGTCTCCACCGTCGCGGACGCCCGGGCGGCGAGGGATGCAGCGAGGGCGGTCCCGGCGGAGCAGAGGCGCCAGGAGGCCGCTCACGACCGGGCGGTGAGCGATGCCGCCCGCACCGGGAAGGAACCCCCGACCGCCGTCCCGGTCGACTGGCCCGCTCGGGCCCGTGAGCTGACCGCCACGGCCCAGGGCAAGGCGCACCGGGCCAGGGACGCCAGGGCGGCCTATAACCAGCTCTGGGAGGAGCTCAGCAGCGATGCCGACGCGCAGCGCGAGCGAGTGACCAAGGCCGTGCTCAGCGCCCGTGCCGACCTGGCGTCTGCCCTGGAGCAGGCCGAGCAGGCCCTCGCCACGCTGGCCGACGCCTGGAGCGCAGCGAGCACCCTGCCCAGCCAGGACGAGGACATCGCTCTGCACCCACACCAGCGCATGCCCCAGAAGGCAGGGCAGCACCTCGCAGCAGCGAGCGCAGCCCTCGCCAGCCTCGACCCAGACAGGCCGATCTTTGTCACAGGCAGGGGCACAGCACTGAGCCTGCGTGAGCGCAGGCAGTGGGCTGACGCTGCCAACTCTGGCGACCAGCGCGCCAGGCACGAGCTCGCCCAGCTCGAGCGACACGAGGGCTACGCAGTGAGCGCGTTCAGCAAGCACTGGGGACAGCTGGGCCCGAAGCCGGCCGACGTCCGAGACCTGGCCCGGCTCCACCGCGCCGAGCAGCAGCGCCAGAGCTGAGCGCGGCCATGACTCCCCCGCCCCTCGCCGCCGTATGGGCAGCGCTACACGCCGCTCATCCACCCACGGCTGTGGGGGGTGGGGGGTTACCCCCTGGCCCGTCGATCGCCCGACCGTACCCCATAGCGCCCGCCTCTCCGTGCAGCACGCTCAGCCCTGATATTTAGCCCCAGGCTAACTATCTAGCAGCACCCTCCGCACCCGTTAGGAGCCACGCATGACCCCGATGCCCGACCTGCTCACCGATCCTGAGCAGCCACCGCCCCCACCGCCGACGCTGGCCGGCAAGCCGCGTGCCCTGGACCTCTGGCAGGCCGTCACGTCCCGCTACGCGCTCCGCGCCGACGAGCTCGTCGTGCTGGAGCAGGCATGCCGGATGCTCGCCGTCTGTGACCACCTGGCCGAGGCTCTGGCAGGGCAGCCGTTGGTGGTCGAGGGGTCGATGAAGCAACCGGCCCCACATCCTCTCCTCCCTGAGCTCCGGGCGCACCGCTCGCAGCTCGCCGCCCTGCTCCGCCAGCTCCACCTACCCGACGAGCTGGCCCCGGCCGGCGAGGACGGCGGCAACGAGGGCGCCAGCGTCTCCGAGCTAGCCCGCAAGGCCGCCCGTGCGCGCTGGGACAAGCACGCTGCGCAGAAGGCCCGCTGACATGGCACGCGCATACCGCAGGCCCGCACCGACCGCTCCCCCGATCGAGGTGCTCGTGGCCAAGGTGGACGAGGAGCTCATCGACCAAGAGTCGAGGCCGCCTTCCCGGCCGCTCTGGGAGGCCCTGGACGACGAGGAGAAGGAAGCCGTCGTGACCCTGGCCCAGACCGAGCACGGCATATCGGCCGTCCGCACGTGGCTGATCGGCAATCGGCAGGACGACGCCGACCGCCTGCTTGGAGCCGTCGTCTGGACGTTGGGCGACGCCCGATGAGCGCCCAGCCGACGACGCAGCACGAGGGCAGCAGCGACCGACTCGTCGCCGAGCTGGAGGCCGTCGCCGACGCTCACGACCAGCAGGCCGAGGCCGTAGACCGCGATGCCGTGGTCGCGATGACCCCGGCCGAGCGGCGCGCATGGTTCCGCAGCACCCCGAAGAAGGCCCGCTGGGCCGTGCTGACCGACCCGCAGGCCCCGGCGCTGCCCGGGGCGGACCGCTGGCACGAGAAGGCCGCGTGCAGCGGCGTCGGCGCCGATCTGGTCGAGCTGACCACGCAGGCCGCCGGCAAGCCCTACGCCGAGGAGCTGTGCGCCGCCTGTCCTGTGATCGCTCACTGCGCCGCCGACGCTGCAGCACATCCGGCGTGGGGACTCTGGGCCAGCGTGGTGCATCGCGGCAGGCTGGCCCCGGACAGCCCGCAACGCAAGGCCACGCTCGAGCGGGTCGCGTCGTGGCTGGCCTGCTACCTGGCCGACAACGGGCCGACCCTGCCCGGCGTGATCCTGCAGAGCGCCCCGTGCGGGTCCGGCCTGCTTCGCCGCGCCGCCGACCACCTCGGCATCGAACGCCGCGGCGGCATGGCCCTCTGGTGGCTCCCCGAGGGTCACGAGCTGGACGTCGAGGACGAGCAGCCCCGAGGCGATGGTCGGCCGATCCCTGGCCCGCTGCCCGGCCTGCCCCTCGATCCTGCCGCCCGCACCGCCTCCGCCGGCCTGCTCGCCCCGCCACTGCCTCAGCAGGCCGAGGAGCAGCCGCGCCGCCGTGGTGGGCAACGTCGCCAGCCACGCCGCCCCCGATCCCGACGCAGCAGGAGAGGACTCCCCCGATGAGCGAGGACACGCTGAACATCACCGACCGGACGGACCTGGAGGTCGCATGGGTTATGCAGCGGGGCCGCCTGGACGATGACCACTGGCTACGCCTGTGGCGCAAGTACCGCGACCGGGCCGACGTGCCGCGCAGGCCGATCACCCTCTACCGCGGCGCCCCGGCCCAGAACAAGCGCGGCATGTCCTGGACCGAGAGCCGCAGCGTGGCCGAGAACTTCGCCGCCCTCTGGGGCGAGCAGGCCGGCGGGGCCGTCTGGACCACGCAGGCACCGCCCAGCGCCATCCTCGGCCGCCCGAGCGATAGCGAGGTCGTGGTCGACCCTCGCAGGCTCGGCAGGGTCACCGAGGTCCGCGACGCCGCGCCCCACGAGGCACGGAAGCAGGAGAAGGCAGCCCAGCAGCAGGCCAGGGACGACCGCCGGGACCGCTCCCGCTGGCAGGCCACCTACGACGCCGCCCTTCGCGCCCAACGTGGCTCCGGCGCCTCCTCGCTCCAGCAGGTGATGCGTGCCCGTCGAGCAGCCGACCGAGGCCGCCCCGCAGGCGGCAGGCCACGTCGGCAGGCAGGTGGTCGGCTCACCTCCAGCGCCGCCCTGACCTCTCTGGCCCAGCGACAGCACGAGCAGGACCAGCAGCCCGCCGAGCAGCAGGCCGAGCAGGACCGTCAGACCGAGCATCAGCTCGAGCGGGCCCAGGGGCGGCAGGTGGCCGTGCTCGCCGATGCCGACGCCTACCTCGCCGGCATCGAGCAGCGGAAGCAGGATCGGGCCGACGCGCTCGCCGCCGAAGCCGCCCAGTGGCAGGCCGAGCACGACCAGCAGCGCCAGGAGGTCAGGGCCCGCCGCGCCGCCCGCTGGCAGGCCCTCCGCGAGCGCGAGGCAGCCCTCGCCGAGCAGGAAGCCGCCGCTCAGTAGAGGCATAGCGGCGCGCCTCTACTCGCGCGTCATTCCCGCATGATCGGCTGTCGAACGTGGAGCGGATCGACGTCAGCGACTGGCACACCATCCGACTAGAGGATGAAGGCCGCGAGCAGAACAAGGCGTGGATCGCGGCCGGACCAGGGCTAAGCCGGGAGCACTGGTGGCTCTGGAAACCCCAGCAGATGACCGGGAAGCAGCCCAAGACCGTCCCCCGGCACAACGACGTGTCCGAGATGCTGGCATCGCACCTGGCACGGCATATCGGTCTCCCCGCCGCCCGGTGCGAGCTCGCCATCCGTCAAGGTCAAGCTGGCGCCATCTCGCAGAGCATGATCTCCGACAGGGTGGAGCTCATCCGGGGCAAGTTCGTCATGGCTTCCTGTGAGGAGTACTCTCTCGGCTCGATCCTGAGCATGCTCGCCGGGAACGTGGGAGTCCCCGCCAACTGCGAAGGCATGTCAGCGCGAGAAGTCTTTGCGGGATTCACCGTGTTTGATGCTTGGATCGCGAACACCGACCGTCACGATGAAAACTGGGCGGTCGGGGAGCATGAGAACGGGAAGCAGTCGCTCCTACCCTCCTTCGACCACGGCAGCGCCCTCGGTAGCGGCCTCACCGACGACAACAGGCGCAAGCGGGATGCTGTCAGGTTCTGCGAGGACGGCAAGACCCGCAAGTACGGGCAGCCTCGTCGAATACTTGACGTAGCCCGAGAAGCCCTCGACCTCACGGGCGCCTACTGGTGGGCCGAGCGCGTGGCTGAAGTGCCGCCCGACGCCTGGCGCGGCATACTGGCAGGCATCGATGGCCTGTCAGACGTCGCGCGTACCTTCATAGATGACGTACTGACGACCAACCAAGAAAGGGTGAGCACGCTATGTCAACGATGACCAGGACGAGCACACGGCGCCTGTTGGTCACCCGCCGCAACCCCGAGACAACTCACTACGAGGCCGTGGGGGAACTCGTTCGAGACGAGAACGGATTCACCTTCACCTACCGGGACGGCAGCCGCGCCCTGCCGAGCATGCCGCACACCGGCCAGCCCTACCGCTCCGACGTCCTGTTCCCCCTGTTCAGCCACCGCGTCATCTCCCCGCGCCGCGCGGACCACGACGCTTACCTCGCCGGCCTGCACCTTCCGCCCGAAGCAACTCCCTTCGAGGTACTGACGCGCTCTGGTGGTCGATCCGCCGTGGACACCCTGGAGCTCACCCCCATCCCCGAGCCCGGCCACGTGGACCTCTGCTTTCTAGTGCACGGCATCCGGCATCTTGGCGAGGCCGAGCGGGCGCGCATTGACACACTTAGGCCGGGTCAGCGGCTCCACCTGGAGGCAGCACCGGACACTCCCACCGACGAGCACGCCATCCTCGTCACGGATGACGGCCACCGGCTCGGCTACGCGCCCCGCCCCCTGACCCAGTACGTGCACCCCATCATGGCGAGCGAGCACGAACTCACGGTCGAGCGCGTCAACCACCGCGACGCCGGCTTCCACATGCGGCTGCTCGTGCGGCTGGTGGGCACCTACCCCGGCTGAACACCGGCCATCGCACCGCCGTAGTTGGCAGGAGAGCTCTCGTGACCGAGGTATCCAATCGCGACACCTATCAGTCGCCCCCATGCCGCCTGTGTGCCTCCGAGACGTTCGTCGTCAAGTGGCTGGAGAACCGCAAGCTCGGCAGCCCCACGGTCACCTGGATCGCTGTCCGAGCGTGTTCCAACACGGACTGCGAAGCAAGCCGCAGCGACCGCATGTGCCCCGTCCAGCCGTAGCCAGGCTTCCGCTCGCAGGCGCCGCGGGCCGCGTCACCGAGGGAGCCATCGCCGCCGTGCTGGCAGGCGTCGTGAGTGGAGGCATGTAGTTGGGTAGGGCTACTCCTCGCCCTTGGCATACGGATCGCCGTTGATCCACGTCACTGTCTGCACCGAGGTCACCCCGGAACGAGCACCGTAGACGCCCACCTCGAACTCATCCCCCGTCCGGGGCCAACGGAAGGCGATGAGCCAGTGATCGGGATACTGAGTTTCCTGCGTGACGACCAGCTCGCCGCGCACGACCTTTGCATAGCGGGTCGCTACTGCCCAGGTGGCCGCTTCGAGGGCCTCCTCTCGTGATGGCCTCGGAGGCATGCGCCGGTTCAGCAGTTCGAGCAGCAGAGCAACTGTGGGGACGGTGTTGATGACCCCGAGCGTGACCGACAACGCTTCGAGGCCGCTCGCACCGACTCCGCCCTGTGACTTCCGGTAGTCCTCGATGGCTCCCAAACCCCACAGGCACTCATCCCGTAGACGGTCGGTCACGGTCTCCAGATCGCCGAGACTCCAGCCCTCCGCAGAGGTGGTCACCTCGATGGACCGCGTAGGCGTGAAGCGAGGGTCATCCGCCTCGATCACGAAGACCAGGCGAGTCTGCGCAGACAGGGCCTCTCCTGCGAGGTCGGTCTCTTGCTCCGTCATGCACCGGAGGCTACCGACGTTTCCACGAAGTGTCCGTGAAAGTGTCCGTACTTCCCCGGACTCTGCCAACCCCCACCAACGCAAAACCGCAGGTCAGAGCAACGTGCCCCAAACACGCAAACGCCGTCAAACCGCGGGTTGCAGTCCGAGCTGTACTTCGACATCTGACGAAGCGCGTGGGCGGCGGGCTGGCAGCGAGGAACGAGCTGTCGGCCCGCCGTAGCGCGAGGAAGGTGTCGAGAGAGCGGAGACATCTGACGGTCCGCCCGTCTGAGAGCCGGTTTGTCATCTGAGAGCCCCCTCCTCGGGGCTGACAGTTGACGAACCGGCTCTCAGTGCGTCTGGGGGCTCGCGGACCTCACCGGAGCGACCAGGCAGCACCCTGCAGGAGCAGGAAGAGCACCATCGCCACCACCGACGGCCCGGGTGGTCCCTGCCCGAGGCGCCGCACGCCGTATGCCGACAGCGGCGCGGCGAGCAGGCCGGCGACCGCGACCGACCAGGGGTGCACGACCAGGCTCAGGCCGTAGGCGAGCACCGCGGCCACTCCTCCGGCGCGGCGCAGCGCCGACGGTGACAGTCGGGACGCGAGCGTGTGCTTGCTGGCGCTGCGGTCGGCCTCCCGGTCGGCCCACTGCGTCTCGAGCAGGTTGACGAAGGTGAGCAGGGCGAAAGGGACGAAGGTGAGCGCGGCCCAGGCGGGTGGGGCACCCACGGCCACCGCACCCGTAATCGGCAGCAGCAGCCCGCCGAGCAGGGCGTTGACCACCTCACCCCAGCCGTGACGCGAGAACGGCCACGGCCCGACGGAGTAGGCCCAGCCTCCCACCAGCCCGAGCGCCAGCAACATGGCCACCGTACCGGTGATCCACCCGACCACCAGACCGAGGAGGGTCAGTGACCCGGCGACGGCAGCCGCGACGAGGGCGACCCGCAGCGCGAACGCCCTGGGCAGGCCCGAGGCCGCGAGCGCGCCGCTGCCGCCGGAGAAGCGGGTGCGGGTCGTCCGGGCGTCGGTCTCGGTGTCGGCGAACTCGTTGACCGCGTGGACACCGACGGCGACCACGGCGACCGCCACACCGGTGAGGACCACCCCGGCGGTCGGCAGCGCGGCACCGCCCGCGGGCGCGCCCCGCGCTCCGGCAGCGCACCCGACCGCGTAGACCACGAGGATGAGCAGGACATGGTCGGGGCGGCTCAGCCTGGCCGCGGTGCGGACCCGACCGGCGCGCCCCGGCCCACGCCCGGTGCCGGTCACCGCAACGTCCCGACCAGGACCTGCACGTGCCCTCCTCGCCTGCTCCAGGTCCGCGTCTGCCCCAGGTCCGGGCGGACGGCGGTCCATGGGTGCGCGTCGATGTCGGCTCCGCCGAGCCGGCAGGCCAGCCGGGCCAGCGGGGCGGCCCAGGCCGCGCGCCCGGTCGGTCGGGCCATGTCGACCACGGCGACACGCGCCCCTGGCCTGAGCACCGTGGTGATCGAGCGCCAGACCTCGCGAGGGTCGGGCGTCAGCGAGAGGGAGTAGGTGAGGATGACCGCGTCGAAGAGTCGTCCGTCGGCCGCGTCGCGCAGCACGGCCCGGTCCCCCATGTCGCCCGGCACGAGGCGCAGGCGGGCCGCGTCGGGGCGGGAGGACATCGTGCGTCGGGCCGCCTCCAGCATCGCCGTGCTCCGGTCGAGACCGACCACCTCTCCCGCCGGTCCGACCGCGTCGAGCAGGTCCGGCAGGTTCAGCCCGGTCCCGCAGCCGGCGTCGAGCACGCGCTGCCCCGGCTGCAGCCGCAGGGCCGGGATCGCCAGGCGACGCCCCACGCCATACACCGGCTCCCCGGAGAGCAGGTCGTAGGTGCGGGCCGTGAGTGGGCCGTATCGCTCCACCATCACGCCCGGGACAGGTCCCGCGGCCGGGTCGACGGCACGCCCTGGTCGCACAGGGCGATGAACGCCCCGAGCTGGAGCAGCGACTCCGCGCTCGAGGGCAGGTGTGCCGTCAACGCCTCGGAGCGGATGAGGACCGCCCTCCACTGCGCCCGGGAGATCGCGACGTTGAGCCGGTTCCGGCTGAGCAGGAAGGACATGCCACGAGGCACGTCGGCGGCGGACGAGGCCGTCATCGACAGGATCGCCACCGGTGCCTCCTGGCCCTGGAACTTGTCGACCGTCCCCACCCGGACACCCGTGAGGCCGGCCTCGTCCAGGTGACCGCGGATGAGCGCCACCTGCGCGTTGTAGGGCGCGACGACGAGGACGTCCGACGCGCGCAACGGCCGGGGCGTGGACGGATCCCCCGGGTCGGTCCATATCGTCCCCAGATGGGCCCGCACCTGGCGGACCACCTCCTCGGCCTCCTCCGGGGACTCGGTGCGGTTGCCGTGGTGCTCCAGCCGCACGACCTCCAGCCCCGGCTCGACCCCCTCGAGGGACCGTGCCGAGGCAGCCGCCGCCGACCCGAGCTGGCCGGCATACGCCAGCTCCGAGACCGGCGCCGTCACCGCCGGGTGCATCCGGTAGCTGCGCCCGAGGAAGTAGCCCCGCGACCGGTCCAGGGTGGGCTCGCCGTCCATCAACCACCCGAGCGCCGACTCGTCCACCGGCTCGGCGTGGGTGCCCTGGCTGACCTGGGGCAGCTGCTGCGGGTCACCCAGCAGCAGCAGCCGCTGCGCCGCGGCACCGACCGCGATCGTCGGGGCGAGGGCGAACTGGCCGGCCTCGTCGATGACGAGCAGGTCGAGCCCGCCCGGCTCGATCAGGTCGGCGTGGGAGAACGTCCACGCGGTCCCGCCCAGCACGCAGCCGGTCCCCCGGTGCTCCTCCAGGTATGCCGCCCGCGCAGCCACGGAGTTCTTCACGTCCGTCCAGGCAGGGTCGACCGTCTCGTTGAAGGACTTCCCCACCCGCCTCGGGTCCAGACCCGCACCCACGATGCTGGCGAGCATGTGCTCCACCACGGCGTGCGACTGAGCGACGACACCGACGCGCCACCCGTGCTCCTCCACCAACCGACGGATCACCCGGGAGCCGGTGTAGGTCTTCCCGGTGCCGGGTGGGCCCTGGATCGCGAGGGCCGAACGGTCCAGGGACAGCAGGGCGGAGACGACGTCGTCGATCACCACACCGGACTGCGGCAGGCCGGACGAGCCGACCAGGCGCGGCGGCCGACGGGCCAGCAGGTCCAGCGCCGCAGACCGCGGCAGCTCGGGTGCCGCGGCCGCTTCCGCGGCGACGCGCGCGATCGCCTCGGAGATGGGCCCGGCCCACGGTGGCGCCTCCGGCACGATCGCCGACGGCAGGTCGGCGAAGGTCTCCGCCTCCTTGCGCCGCTCGGCGACCACCAGCACCCGTGGGTCGTCCGGGTCGGTGTCGATGGAGTGCGGTGAGCCGGCGGCGTAGGGCGCACCCTCCGGGCCCGTGGTCCCGGGCGGGCCGGGTGCGGCATACACGAGCTGCCCACGCCCACGCCCGGTGCTCCCCCTGCCCCAGTCGCCGACCAGGCGGAGAGTGCGCTCCAGCGACCGGGCCCTGCCCCCGGGATGGGCCCAGTCGCTCAGGACCTCCGCGGACTCGACGGCGAAGACGTCCCGGGACTGCGCCCACCCCTGCAGCGGGTGCCCGAGACGGTCGTAATGGGCCCACCAGAACTGCTTGGCCTCGCGGGCGTGGTACCCGAGCGCGGTGGCGAGCATGGCGTAGGCCTGCTCCGTCTCCGAGCGCAGCGCCCGCCCGTCCGGCCCGGAGCGGGCGGTCAGCGACTGCAGCAGCGCCTCCTGCTCCTCGGCGACCTCGCGGGGCTCCTCCACGATCGCCCGCGGGACGATGCGGTCCCGCACCCCGGCCTCGCCGGCCCGCTCCAGCAACCAGTCACGCAGCCCCAGCGTCGAGCGGCAGTCGTACCGGTTGTAGTCGACGAGGTCGTCCAGGAGCCGGGTCGCCCGCTGCGGGTCCTCCTCCGCCCACTGGCGGAACTCGTGGTAGGCCAGGATGGAGGCGTCACCGGTGCTGACACCCTCGGTGTCCCGGAGCTCGTCCCCCATGTAGAGCGGCTCGAGCTTCTTGATGCTGTACGACGGCGCCGACACCATGACCGAGCCGCGGACCACGGCGTACAGGTCGACGAAGACCTCCGCCCGCAGCAGGACGTCGAGCTCCTCCTCACGGACCTGGTAGTGCATCGCCATCGCCTTGAGGGCGTGGGTCTCGTAGGCGGCGTAGTGGTAGACGTGCAGGTCGGGCCAGCGCCGACGCCGGGCGGTCAGGTCGTCGACGAAGGCGACGAAGGCCTCCCGCTCGGCGGCGAAGGAGTGCGCCCACACCGGGTGGTAGTCGCCGCTGGTGTCCATGACGCCCCAGAGGTACTGCAGCCCGGCCCGGCTGCGGTCCTCCTCGTCGTAGTGCGGGTCGCCCTCGAAGTCGAAGAACAGGTCGCCCTCGCTCGGGGCCGGCAGCAGGGCCAGGATCGCCGGCGCGGTGTCGAGCAGCACGTGATCCACCTCGCCCGCGCCGGCGCCCGCCTGGAGCGCCGCCTGCGCCCGGAGCCGGTCGAAGGTCACCGGCAGCATGGTCTCCGGCGGGTCGGAGGCCTGCGCCAGGTCCTGCACCGTGCGCACCCCGACCGTGCGCAACCGCGCCCGCTGCGCTCCGTGCACCCCCGCGACGAGCAGCACGTCTTGGTGCTCCTCGATCGCCCGGGTGCACTCCTCGCAGCGCCCGCACGCGGCATACCGCTCCTGCGTCCAGGCGGCAGGCGTCCCGGTGGCCACGTGCTCGCGGACCAGCGCGCGGAACCGCTCACGCACCTCGCGGTAGACCCCTGCGACGTCGCCCGCGGCCACGTCCTGCCGTCGCCCGGACCCCAGCAGCAGGCTCACCACGGGTGAGGTCGGCACCCCGAGTCCGCGCAGCTGCTCGGCGTAGGCGCCCAGCTGCACCAGCGCGCGCGCCGACGCGGAGCGGGCCAGCTTGGCCTCGCACACCCGCCAGCCGTCGTCCCGACGCTCCACGACGTCGGCGAACCCGAGGAACTCCCCGTCGAAGAAGCACGCCTGCGAGAGCGTGCTGCCCTCGCCCCGCAGCGCGCGCTCGGTCTCCGCGGCCGCCTGCTCCAGCCCGGCCAGCGACAGGGGCGGCTCGGGTCGCCGCAGCTCGACCAGTCCACCCTGCTCCCGGTATGCCGCGAGCAGCTCGGCCTCGTGCCGCTGCCCGAGCGCGGCGAGATGCTCGCGCATCGGGTCCGGCTCGGCGGGCACGGCGTCGACCCACCCCAGCTGCGCATCCAGACCCCGCACGAAGGAGAACTCGCAGTCCAGCGCCGCCCCCAGGTCGGACGGGCTCCACACCATCCGGGTGCCGCCCAGCACCAGCATCTGCTCCACCATCCTCACGCCTCGCGCGTCAGCCTCGCACACCGCACCGACAGGCCGGACGTCCGCCATCTGCCGCGTGTCCCTGGGATCATGGCGGGCATGAACCGCCTGGAGCGTTGGGAGTCGCGCACCCAGACCCCCTTGATGATCGCCGCCCTCGTCTTCCTGGTCGCCTTCGCGATCCCGATCATCAACCCCGACCTGCAACCCGGGGTGCGCCGCACCTTCCTCACCGTCCAGGACGTGGTCTGGGCGATCTTCCTCGTCGACTACGTCTACCGCTTCGCCGTGGCTCCGCAGAAGTGGCAGTTCGTCCGCAGGCACCCGATCGACCTGGCCGCGGTGGCCCTGCCGGCGCTGCGGCCGCTGCGCCTGGTCGCGGCGCTGTCCTTCGTGCACCAGGTGGCGGGCGAGAAGCTGCGCGGGCACCTGGCGATGTATGTCGGTGTCGCGATCGTGCTGGTGGTGACCATCTCCTCGCTCGCCGTGCTCAACGCCGAGCGCGGCGAGCCGGGCGCCAGCATCGAGACCTGGCAGGACGCCCTGTGGTGGTCGTTCGTGACCGTCACGACGGTCGGCTACGGCGACTACGCACCGGTCACCGCCGAGGGCCGGCTCTTCGCGGTCGGCCTGATGCTGTGCGGGATCGCGCTGCTCGGCATCGTCACCGCGAGCCTCGCGTCGTGGTTGATCGAGCGGATCGCCGAGCCGGACCCGGCCAAGCAACCCGCGACCACCGCAGACGTCACCGCCCTCACCGAGCAGATCGACGCGCTGCGCGCCGACGTGGCGGCCCTGCGCGCCGAGGCCGGGCGCGGTCCTCAGCCCTGAGCGCCCAGCGCCGCTCGCAGGCGCGACGCGTAGGCACCCGCCTCGCCCTCGGCATACCGCTCCCGGGGCCAGAAGAACCCGCGCAGCCCGTCACCCTTGGTCCTCGGCACCACGTGCACGTGCAGGTGCGGCACGGACTGGCTGACGACGTTGTTCATCGCCACGAAGGTGCCCTGGGCACCCAGCTCGTCCCGGACCACGGCGGCCACCTCCCGGGCGGTGGCGAAGAAGGGCTGGACCAGGCGGTCCGGGAGCTCGGTCAGCGTGTCGACGTGCTCGCGCGGCACGAGCAGCACGTGCCCCTTGAAGACCGGTCGGATGTCGAGGAAGCCGACGACCTCGGGGCGGTCCAGCACGATCTCGGCCTGCTCGTCACCGGTCACGATGCGGCAGAAGAGGCAGGACATGCCGGCCACGCTAGCCTGCCGCGAGGACATCCCCCAGCACCTCGCGCAGGCTCGCCCCCACCCCGGCGGCGATCTCGTCCACCTCGTCGTCGGTCACCACCAGGGGCGGCCCCAGCAACAGGTGGTCACCACGACGTCCGTCCGCGCACCCGGTGCCCGGGTAGACCAGGACACCGTGCTCGCGGCACGCCTCGAGGACCCGCTCGGCGACCCGGTGCGACCGCTCGAAGGGCTCCTTGGTGCCCACGTCGGCCACCAGCTCGACCGCCTGCAGCAGCCCCCGACCACGGATGTCCCCGACACCCGGGACGCCCTCGAGCTCGCGTCGCAGCGCGCCGTGCAGACGCTCGCCCTGACGTGCCGACGCCTCCACCAGCCCCTGGCGCTGCAGCACGCGCAGCACCGCGTGCCCGGTCGCGGCCCCGACGACGTGGTGCGAGTACGTGAAGCCGTGCACGAAGCCGCTGGACGCCAGCGTCTCGTGCACCGGCCCGCTGGCCACCGCCAGGCCCAGCGGCCAGTAGCCCGAGGCGGTGCCCTTGCCCGCGACGAGCAGGTCCGGTCGCAGCCCGAAGTGGTCGCTGGCGAACCAGGCGCCGGTGCGACCGAAGCCGGTCATCACCTCGTCCGCCACGAGCAGCACACCGTGGCGACGGCATACCTGCTGGATCGCCGGCCAGTAGTCCGCCGGCGGGACGCAGGCGCCCAGTCCCGCACCCGAGATCGGTTCGGTCACGAAGGCCGCCACACGTCCCGGCCCCACCCGCTGGATCGTCTCCTCCAGCGCCTCCGCGTGCCGCTGCGCGCACCCGTCCGGGTGGGCGTCGGGGAAGGCGCAGCGGTACTCGTACGGCGTCGTCGTGTGCTCCACGCCCTGCAGCCAGGGCAGGTAGGGCTGGCGCAGCCCGGCCCGGCCGGACACGCTCAGCGCCCCCCTGGTGTTGCCGTGGTAGGAGCCGTGCCGCCCGATGACGACGTCGCGGTCCTCGCCGCGGGCCAGGTGGTATGCCCGCGCCATCTTCAGCGCCGACTCGACCGCCTCGCTCCCGCCGGAGACGGGGTACATCCGGGGGTCGTCCACCGGCAGCAGCGGCGCCAGCGCGTCGGCATACTCCTCCAGGACCTCGCTGGAGAAGCTGGAGCCGTGCACGTAGGCGACCCGGGCGGCCTGCGCCGCCGCGGCCTCGACCACCTCGGTGACGCCGTGCCCGATGCCGACCACGACGGCGCCACCAGCGGCATCGAGGTAGCGCCGCCCGTCGACGTCGAACAGCTCCGACCCCGTGCCACGGTCGATGCGCACCCGCTCCGCACCGCCGCGGGAGAAGACGTGCCGCGACCCCACTAGCGGCTCATCCGCGCCCGGCACCCGCGGCGGCCGCCACGGCCTCGCCGAACAGGCGCAGACCGATCCGTGCCTCGTCCTCGGTGACCACCAGCGGCGGTGACATCCGCACCACGCTCTCGCCCGCCTCGAGCACCAGCAGGCCCCGCTCGAAGGCCGCCTGCTGCACGGCCGCGGACAGGGCGCCGTCGGTGAACTCGACACCGATCATCAGCCCGACCCCGCGGACGTCGACGACGGCCTCCGGGTGCTGCGCCTGGACCTCGCGCAGGCCGGTGAGCAGCAGCTCCCCGATCTCGCGCGCATGCTCCAGCAGTCCCTCCGACTCGATCACCCGCAGGGTCGCGAGGCCGGCGGCGCACGGCACCGGGCTGCCGCCGTAGGTCGACCCGTGGGTGCCGACACCCCAGCTCTCCATCACCGACGCGCGCGCCATGAAGGCGCCCAGCGGCAGTCCCGAGGCGATGCCCTTGGCCGAGAGCAGCATGTCCGGCTCGACCCCGGTCTGCTCGATGGCCCACATGGTCCCGGTCCGCCCCATGCCGCACTGCACCTCGTCGGCGATGAGCAGGATGCCGTGCTCGTCGCACAGCTCGCGTAGCCGCCGCATCCAGCCCTCACCGGGCACGATGTAGCCGCCCTCACCCTGGATCGGCTCGACGAAGATCGCGGCGACCTCGCTCGGGTCCACGTCGTGCGCGAAGATCGTCTCCAGCGCGTCGAAGGTCGCGGTGTCGTCCTCGCTCTCGTCGGCCGCCACCTTGGCCGGGTCGGCATAGGGCACGTGCAGGACGCCGGGCAGCAGGGGGCCGAACCCCTTGTGGTACTTCGGCTTCGAACTGGTCAGCGAGACCGCGCCCATGCTGCGGCCGTGGAAGGCGCCGTAGAAGCTGATGACGTAGGGGCGGCCGGTCGCGTAGCGGGCGAGCTTGAGCGCACCCTCGACCGCCTCGGCACCGGAGTTGGTGAGGAAGACCCGGACCGGCTCGCTCATCGGCGCCGTGCGGGCCAGGGCCTGGCACATCTGGGAGTAGACCGGCAGGAAGAAGTCGCTCGCCGAGTAGTGCAGCAGGTCGGCGGCCTGCTCCTGGACGGCGCGCACCACCTGCGGGTGCGCGTGGCCGGTGGAGTTGACCGCGATGCCGGCGTTGAAGTCGAGGAAGAGGTTGCCGTCGACGTCCTCGATCCGGCAGCCACGGGCCCGGTGCGGGGCGAAGGGATAGGCGCGCGGCAGCGAGGGGCTGGTCACGGCCTGGTCGCCGGCCACGACCTCGCGCGTGCGCGGCCCGGGCAGCTCGGTGCGCAGGTCGGGCACCGGGCGGGCGGGGTCGGCCCAGTCGGTGGTCGGGGCGGCTACGGCGGTGTCGGTCATCGGGGTCTCCTGGGTGGTGCTGGTATGTCGTCGCGCGGGGCGCCGGGTGGCGGGGGCGGTCAGCCGGTGACGATGGTCTGCGACTGCTCGCGCATGAACAGCTGCACGTAGTGCAGACCGCCGCCGGCCTTGCCCGAGCTGCCCGAGCCCTTCCACCCGCCGAACGGCTGCACGCCGGGCCAGGCGCCCGTGGTCGCGCCGGCCGGGCGGTTGACGTAGACGACCCCGGCCTGGATCTGGGCCAGGAAGCGGTCGATCTCGTCCTGCTCCCCGGCGAACAACCCGGCGGTCAGTCCGAAGACGGTGTCGTTGGCGTGCTCCAGGGCCTCGTCCAGCCCCTCGACCGGGGCCACGACGGCCAGCGGCACGAACAGCTCGGTGCTGAACAGCTCGTCGTCGACGGGCAGCCCCGAGATCAGCGTGGGCTGCACGAAGTAGCCGGGGTGGCCCTCGGCACCCTGCAGCACCTCACCGCCGGCCACGACCGTGCCTCCGGCCTCCCGTGCGTGGTCGACCGCGGCGCGGAACCGCTCGACCGCCTCGGCGTCGATGACCGGCCCGCAGAAGGTCTCCCGCTCCAGCGGGTCCCCGACGACCACCTCGCTGACCGCCTTGCCCAGGGTCTGGACCAGCTCGTCGTGGATCGTGGCGTCGACGTAGACGCGCGAGCAGGCCGAGCACTTCTGCCCCGAGGCGCCCGCGATCGACCGGGTGATGCCCTTGGCGGCGGCCTCCAGGTCCGCCGAGGCGGTGACGATGGTGGGGTTCTTGCCGCCCATCTCGGTGATCACCGGGCGGGGGTAGTCGCCACGGAAGGCGTCCATGACCGCCCGGCCACCCGCGTAGGAGCCGGTGAAGGTCAGCCCGTCGACGGCGGGATGGGCGACGACCGCCTTGCCGACGTCGTCACCGCCGGGAAGGATCTGCATGAGCCCGTCGGGCAGCCCGGCCTCGAGCATCGTCTCGTAGAGCTTCCAGGCCACGTGGGTGCCCTGCACGGAGGGCTTGAGGACGACGGCGTTGCCGGCGACCAGGGCAGCCGCCGCCGGACCGGCGGCGAGCGCCATCGGGAAGTTGAACGGGCTGATCACGCCCCACACGCCGTGCGGGCGGAGCACCGAGCGCGTGGTCTCGGTCTGCGACAGCTGCTCCATCGCGGCCTCGAAACCGCCGTTCTTCTCGACCTGGTCGCAGTAGTAGCGGAAGAAGACCGCGGCCTCCTCGACGTCCCCGAGCGCCTCGAGCCGGTTCTTGCCGACCTCCATCGTCATCAGGGCCGCGAGCTCGTTGGCCCGCTCGCTGATCAGGTCGGCGACGTCGCGCAGCACCGGGAGCCGGTCCGCCCACGGCCGCGCCGCCCACGCACGTCCCGCCTCGCGGGCCGCCTCCATCGCGGCGTCCACGGCGGCGGGCGACGCGGCGCGGACCCGCGCCACGAGCACCGAGGGGTCGGCCGGACTGACGACGTCCACCGGCTCCCCCGGCGAGGGATCACCGGGCGCCGAGATCTCGGCCCCGAGCCACCCCTTCGCCACCGTCACGCCCGCCTCGTAGGCGGTGTGCAGGTCCTCGTTGTCAGCGGTCAGGGTCGCGTAGGTCACCTTGTAGGGCTCGGACACGGCGTCGTCTCCTCACATCTCGCAGATTGCCGAGTTCATCCGCCATCTTGCCAGATCTACAGGACGATTGACGGCAAGACCGCCGATCTACCGGAAGATATGCCGTCACGACCCCGTCGCGACCACAGCGTCTCCGCCCTCGGCGGCACCGAGCTGGTCCAGCACGAAGGCGATCTCGAAGGCGGTCTCCCGCCAGGCGTCATACCTGCCGGTCCGGCCCCCGTGGCCGGCCACCATCTCGGTCTTGAGCAGGATGGGGCGCTGCTGCGGGTCGCTGGTCACCGTCTCGCGCAGCCGCGCCACCCACTTGGCGGGCTCGACATAGAAGACCCGGGTGTCGTTGAGCCCGGTGGTGGCGAGGATGGCCGGGTAGTCCACCGGCCGGATGTTCTCGTACGGCGTGTAGGACCGCATCAGGGAGTAGATCTGCGCCGAGTCCACCGGGTTGCCCCACTCCTCCCACTCGCTGACCGTCAGCGGCAGCGAAGGGTCGAGGATCGTGGTGAGGGCGTCGACGAAGGCCACCCCCGCGTGCACGACGCGAAACTTCTCCGGCGCCAGGTTGAGCACGGCCCCCATGAGCAGCCCGCCTGCCGACCGCCCCTCGGCCGCCAACCGGTCCGGCGCCACCCACCCCGTGCCGACGAGATGGTCGGCGCACGCGACGAAGTCGGTGAAGGTGTTGGTCTTGCGCTCCATCCGGCCGTCCTCGTACCACCCACGCCCCAGCTCGCCGCCACCGCGGACGTGGGCCACGGCATACACCACGCCTCGGTCGAGGTAGGACAGCCGGGACACCGAGAAGTGCGGGTCGATCGAGATCTCGTAGGAGCCGTAGCCGTAGAGCAGCCCGGGGTGGCTGCCGTCCGGCGCCAGGTCACGGCGCGCCACCACGGAGATGGGGATCTGGGTGCCGTCGTCCGCGGTCGCCCAGAGCCGGTGCTGCTGGTAGTCCTGCGGGTCGTAGTCCCCGAGCACCGGCTGACGCTTCACCAGGGTCAGGTCCCCGGTGCACAGGGTGAGGTCGTAGACGCTGCGGGGCGTGACCAGCGACTCGACGAGCACCTGCAGGGTGTCGGTCTCGTAGCTGGGGTTGGCGCCCGACTCGATCGTGTAGACGGCCTCCTCGACGGGGACCTGGTAGCCCTCGCCGACCGGCCGGCCCTGCGCGGACAGGGGGAGCACCTGCAGCTGGGTCAGCCCCTCGCGCCGCAGCGAGAGGACCAGGTGCCCGGCGAAGGCCTCCACACCGACCAGCCGCACGCCGTCCTGACCGGCCACCACGGTCGACCAGTCCTGGGCCGACGTGGACCCGGTGGCAGCCACCGCCAGCTCGAAGTCCCGGTGGGTGCGGTTGTGCACGATCCACAACCGGTCACCAGCCGGCTCGACGTCGTACTCCACACCCTCCTCCCGCGGAGCCACCACCCGCGCCTGACCGGTGGGGTCCTCGGCGTCGACCAGCCGGCACTCGGAGGTGTTCTTGCTGCCGAGCCAGATGATGACGTGCCGGTCGTCCCGGGACGTGCCCACGCCCATCCAGAAGCGCTCGTCGCGCTCCTCGTGGACGAGCGTGTCGGCCTCGGCGGGGGTGCCGACCTCGTGCCGCCAGACCTGGTAGGGCCGCCACGCGTCGTCCACCCGGGTGTAGAACAGGTGTCGGCCGTCCAGGCTCCACGCGGTGCCGTAGCCGATGCCCCGCACGACGTCGTCGACGACCTCGCCGGTGTCCAGGTCCTTCACCCGCAGGTCGAACCGCTCGTCGCCGCTGGTGTCGACGGCGTAGGCGAGCCGGTCCCCCGCCGGCGTGACGTCGAAGGCACCGAGGCTGAAGAACTCCTCGCCCTGCGCCTCGGCGTTGCCGTCGAGGAGCACCTGCTCGCCCTCGGGCGCGGCACCGGGGTCCAGCTCGGGCCGGTCCGGGGAGTCGCCGACCGCGACCCGGCCGTGCACGGCGTACTGCTCGCCCTCGATGGTGCGGCTGTAGTACCACCAGTCCCTGTGCCGCACCGGCACCGACAGGTCGGTCTGCTGCACGCGGCTCTTGATCTCGGTGAAGACCCGCTCCTGCAGCGGGTCCAGGTGCTCGGTGCGCGACCGGGTGTAGGCGTTCTCCGCCTCGAGGTGGGCGATGACCTCCGGATCGGACTTGTCCCGCAGCCACTCGTACGGATCGACGACGTCCTCGCCGTGGTGCGAGCGGACGACGTCGACGTGGGCGGCGCGGGGCGGGGTGGTCTGATCGGTCACCGGGCCACGCTACCCCGGCCTCCGGCGGGTGCGGCTAGTTGCCGACGCTGGAGGGACCGAGGAGCGCCTTGAGGTCGCCGAACAGCTCCGGGGTCGCGGTGACCCGCAGGCTCTCATCCAGCTTGAGCAGCACGGTCCGCCCCGGCTGGGTGAGCTTGACGTGCACGTCGGTGGCGCCCGGGTGGTCGGCCAGGACGCCCTTGAGCTTGTGCGCCAGCCCGTCGGTGACCCGGGTCAGCGGCAGGTTGAGCACCACCGGGCCCCGGGGGCCGGCCTTGATGTCCGGCAGCGTCATCTCGTTGGCCATCAGCTCGGTCGACTCGTCCTTCTTCAGCCGGCCCTTCACCACGACGACGGTGTCCTCCGCGAGCATCGTGGAGATGGTCATGTAGGTCTTCGGCCAGAAGACCACGTCCAGCGACCCGGCCATGTCCTCGACCGAGGCACGGGCATACGGGTCGCCGTTCTTGGTGCGCTTGAGCTGCAGGTTGGTGATCAGCCCCGCCACGGTCACGAAGTCGCCGTCCTTGGCACCGTCCTCGCCGACGAGCTGCAGGATGGAGGCGCTGGCGTGCTGGGACAGGATGTGCTCGATGCCGTTCAGCGGGTGGTCGGAGACGTAGAGCCCGAGCATCTCCCGCTCGAACGCGAGCCGCGCCGTCTTGTCCCACTCGATCCCCGGGATGGGGGGCAGGGTCACGATCTGCACCGCGTCGCCCTCGCCCTGCTCGTCGCCGAAGGAGAAGCCGGAGAAGAGGCTGTCCTGACCGATCGCCTCCTGCTTCTTCTCGTCGGCGAGCGCCTCGACATACCTCTCGTGGACGGTCACCAGACCCTGGCGGGTATGCCCGAGGCTGTCGAAGGCGCCGGCCTTGCACAACGACTCGATCGTGCGCTTGTTGCACACGACGGCGGGGCACTTGCGCAGGAAGTCCTCGAAGGAGGTGAACGCCCCCTTCTCCTCCCGGGTGTCGACGATCGCCTGGACGACGTTCGCCCCGACGTTGCGGATCGCCTGCAGACCGAAGCGGATGTCGTCGCCGACGGCGGCGAAGGTGCCGATCGACTCGTTGACGTCCGGCGGCAGCACCGGGATCTTGAGGCGGCGGCACTCGGCGAGGTAGAGGGCGGTCTTGTCCTTGTCGTCGCCGACACTGGTGAGCAGCGCCGCCATGTACTCGGCCGGGTAGTTGGCCTTGAGGTAGGCCGTCCAGTAGGAGATGACGCCGTAGGCCGCGGTGTGCGCCTTGTTGAAGGCGTAGTCCGAGAAGGGCACGAGGACGCCCCACAGGGCGGCGACCGAGGCCTCGGTGAAACCGTTGCTCTTCATCCCCTCGGAGAAGGGGATGTACTCGGCGTCCAGCACCTCCTTCTTCTTCTTCCCCATCGCGCGGCGCAGCAGGTCGGCGTTGCCCAGGGTGTACCCCGCCAGCTTCTGGGCGATCTCCATGACCTGTTCCTGGTAGATGCACAGACCGTAGGTCGTGCCCAGGATGGGCTCGAGAGCTGCCTCCATCTCCGGCTGCAGCTTGCCCTTGAGCTCGGGGTCGAGCGGGGTGTTCTCCTGCTTGCCGTTCTTGCGGAGGGCGAAGTTGGTGTGCGCGTTGACGCCCATCGGACCCGGGCGGTAGAGCGCGAGCGCCGCGGAGATGTCCTCGAAGTTGTCCGGCTGCATGAGCCGGAGCAGCTGCCGCATGCCGTTGCCGTCGAGCTGGAAGACCCCCAGGGTGTCGCCGCGACCGAGCAGCTCGTAGGTCCGGCCGTCGGTCATGTCCTTCGACAGCGCGTCCAGGTCGATCTCCTGGCCGCGGTTGTCCTTGATGTTGTGGATCGCGTCGTCCAGGACGGTGAGGTTGCGAAGGCCGAGGAAGTCCATCTTGACCAGCCCCAGCGACTCGCAGGTGGGGTAGTCGAACTGGGTGATGATCTGGCCGTCCTGGTCGCGGCGCATGATGGGGATGACGTCGATCAGCGGCTCGCTGGACATGATGACGCCGGCGGCGTGCACCCCCCACTGCCGCTTCAGCCCCTCGAGCCCGGTCGCGGTGTCGAAGACCTCGGCGGCGTGCTCGTCGTCGGTGAGCAGCTCGCGGAACTCGCCGGCCTCGGCATACCGCTTGTCCTGCGGGTCCTGGATCCCGGCCAACGAGATGTCCTTGCCCATGACCGGGGGCGGCATCGCCTTGGTGAGCCGCTCCCCCATCGCGAACGGGAAGCCCATGACCCGGGAGGCGTCCTTGAGCGCCTGCTTGGCCTTGATGGTGCCGTAGGTGACGATCATCGCGACCCGCTCGTCGCCGTACTTCTCGGTGACGTAGCGGATGACCTCGGAGCGGCGCCGGTCGTCGAAGTCGACGTCGAAGTCCGGCATCGACTTGCGCTCCGGGTTGAGGAAACGCTCGAAGATCAGGCCGTGCGGGATCGGGTCCAGGTCGGTGATGCCCATGGCGTAGGCGCACATGGAGCCGGCACCTGAGCCGCGCCCGGGCCCGACCTTGATGTTGTTGTCCTTGGCCCAGTTGATGAAGTCGGCGACGACGAGGAAGTACCCGCAGTTGTGGACCGCGACGGCATCTGCGACATAGGTGTGGTCACCGGAGACGGTCAGGTTGTAGACCGTGCCGCTGTAGGGCTTCTGATCGACAGATCGCACCCTGACCCACCATCGTCCATCGACCAGGCGGGCGTTGTAGGGGTTCTTGGTCGCGTTGGGTACCCAGAGAACCTTGCATGTTCGCTGGCTCGGGCTGTGCTGAATTGTGGCCCATTGTCCGAGGCTGAGGATCAGGGACCGGAGCTCCCGCGCCAGGGTCGGATTCACGGTGGTCACCATGTGACGACCACGGTCCACGTGGCCGTCACCCTCGCGCCAGCCGTCGATGAAGGCCCATATGCCCTCGTCTGGCACGGATCGCACCCAGGACCCGACGTGCTTGTTCCGGACACCTGCTCCGAACAGGTGGCCGAGGAGCAGCGCCAAAGGATGATTGGTGAGCATGACCACCACACCCTGGTGATGCGGCGAGCCTGACGAAGCCTTGGTGTAAACCCGTGGGCGCCCCAGGTCCAGCGCCTCGATGACCGAGCAGAGGCGAGCGACTGCTGGTTCGTCCTTGTGGAGGGTCCAGCCGATCTGCCCGGGATTCACGTCGCCGTGGGGATCGTAGACATGACCCTCTGCGACCCATAGCCCGAGGAGCCACATCAACTCTGGGGACCACTCGATGTGCGACGGCAAGCCGCCGTGATTCGCTCGGGCTGCCCTCCGCTCCCCACGACCCATCCTCATGACCCTGCCGTCGCTCTCCGCGATCTCCCAGCCGACGCTGCGCATGAGCCCCACCAGATCGAACGGCGCGTAGTCCCCCCGCTCAGGCTGAGGGAGGAGCAGTTCGTCACCCGGAGCGACATTCTGCGCCTCGACCCACCCCTTCCGAGCCACGAGGAACGGGTGCTCCGAGGTTGCGCTGATCGGCCAAGGTTGGCCGAAAGGCTGGATGCAATGTATGTCCTCAGTGACCTGACGGGACAGCACCTTCTCCACGGTGGCACGCCGTCCCCGGTAGTTCCACGTGCTGATCGACGTGACCTCATCACCCTCGTCGATCTCGTCGATACGCTGCCATGACCCGTCCGCCATCAGGACGGGCGTCTCGGGTGTGAAGCAATACCCCTTCTCCATGATGACGCCCGACTCGTACTCCGCCTGCTTCCGGGCGTAGTCGGGCACTCCCTCGGGGAAGCGACGCTGCAGGCCGGTCTCGACCTCCTTGATGAACCAGCTGGTCTCGTCCTCCCCCTCCGGCACCGGGAAGCGCGGCATGTAGCGCCCCTCGCCCTCGGTGAAGGAGATGTCGCAGCGGTCGGCGACCAGGAGCGTGTTGTCGCAGGCCTCGGGCAGCTCGCGCCACACGTCGCGCATCTCGGCGGCGGTCTTGAGGTAGTAGCCGTCACCGTTGAACTGGAACCGGTTCGGGTCCTGCATGGTGGAGCCGGACTGGACGCAGAGCAGGGCCGAGTGGGCCTTGGCGTCCTCCTGGTGGGTGTAGTGCAGGTCGTTGGTCGCCAGCAGCGGCAGCGAGAGCTCCTTGGCGAGCCGGAGCAGGTCCTGGCGCACCACCCGCTCGATCTCGATGCCGTGGTCCATCAGCTCCAGGAAGTAGTTGTCCGCACCGAAGATGTCCTTCATGTCCGAGGCGTACTGGACGGCCTGGTCCCACTGCCCCAGCCGCAGCCGGGTCTGGATCTCGCCGGACGGGCAGCCGGTGGTGGCGATCAGCCCCTGCCCGTAGGTCTCCAGCAGCTCGCGGTCCATCCGCGGCTTGAAGTAGTAGCCCTCCATCGAGGCGAGCGAGGCCATGCGGAAGAGGTTGTGCATGCCGTTGTTGTTGCGGGCGAGCAGCGTCATGTGGGTGTATGCACCGCCGCCGGAGACGTCGTCCCTCCCGCCGTCGCCGTACTTCACCCGTGTCTTGTCGGTGCGGTGCGTGCCGGGGGTGACGTAGGCCTCGAGCCCGATGATCGGCTTGACGTCGTACTGCTGCGCGGTCTTCCAGAACTCGTAGGCCCCGAAGATGAACCCGTGGTCGGTGGTCGCGATGGCCGGCATGCCGAGCTCGGCGGCCTTCTCGAACATGTCGGTGATCCGCGCCGCACCGTCGAGCATGGAGTACTCGGTGTGGTTGTGCAGATGGACGAAGTTCTGCTCTCTTCGGACCGGAGTGCTGGCTGCGGCTGACATCAGGACGTGATCCTAGTTCGCCCCGCTGACACCCCGGCGACCCCGGTCCGGTCAGCCGCGGACACGCTCGAGCGCCCGCTCCAGGTCCTCCGGGTATGCCGACGCGAACCGCACCCGCTCCCCGCTGCCGGGGTGGTCGAAGGCCAGCTCGGTGGCGTGCAGCCACTGCCGCTCCAGCCCCAGGGCGCTGGCGAGGGTGGGGTCCGCCCCGTAGGTCAGGTCGCCGCAGCAGGGGTGCCGCAACGCGGAGAAGTGCACCCGGATCTGGTGCGTGCGCCCGGTCTCCAGGTGGATCTGCAGCAGGCTGGCCCGCCGGTGCGCCTCCAGCAGCTCGTAGTGGGTGATGCTGGGGCGACCGCTGGTCATGACCGCGAAGCGGTAGTCGTGCCCGGGATGGCGGCCGATCGGCGCCTCGATCGTCCCCTCGTGCGGGTCCGGCAGCCCCTGGACCAGCGCGTGGTAGGTCTTGTCGACGACGCGGTCGCGGAACGCCTGCTTCAGCACGGTGTAGGCACGCTCGGACTTGGCCACGACCATGAGCCCGCTGGTCCCCACGTCCAGCCGCTGCACGATGCCCTGCCGCTCCGGCGCACCGGACGTGGAGATCCGGTAGCCCGCGGCGGCCAGCCCTCCGACCACGGTCGGGCCGGTCCAGCCCACGCTCGGGTGCGCCGCGACGAAGGCCGGCTTGTCGACGACCACCATGTCGGGGTCGTCGTGGACGATGCGCATCCCCTCGACCGGCTCGGCCACGACGTCCAACCCCGCCGGAGATGCCGCCGGTGGCAGCTCCACCTCGAGGAAGGCGCCGGCGGTGAGCCGGTCGGACTTCCCGACGACGCGACCGTCCACCTGCACCAGGCCCTGGCCGGCCAGCGACGCCGCCCGGGACCGGGACAGCCCCAGCAGCCGCGGCAGGGCGGTGTCGACCCGCTCCCCCTCCAACCCGTCGGGCACGGTGAACGCCCGTGACTCGGGCACGCTCACCGGGCCTGCTCCATGTCCTCGTCGTGCTCCTGTCCCTCGCGCGTGCCGTCCGGGTGGTAGCCACGCAGCGAGAGCAGGATGATCAGACCCGCGGCCGTGGTCACCCCGATGTCGGCGACGTTGAAGACCGGGAAGTTCGGCAGGGCGAGGAAGTCGACAACGTGCCCCAGCCCGACCGACGGTGGTCGGACGTAGCGGTCGACGAGGTTGCCCACCGCACCGCCGAGGAGCAGACCCAGGGTGAGGCCCCACCCCAGGCTGCGGGTGCGGAACGACTGGCCGATGATGGCCAACGACACCAGGGTCGCGATGGCGGTCACCACGCCGGTCCAGCCGGTGCCCAGGGAGAAGGCCGCACCGGAGTTGTAGGTCAGGTGCAGCTGCAGCAGCTCGCCGACGAGCGGCACCGACTCGCCGCGGGTGAGGGCCGCCTCGGCCCACGCCTTGGTGGCCTGGTCCAGGCCCGCCCAGAGCAGGGCGACGACGAGCACCACGACGGTGCGCCGGGGAGGACGGTCGGTCAGCGGCGTTCCTGCTTCTGCTTGCATGTCATGCATAGCGTCGCACGAGGAAAGGCCTGCAGCCGCATCTTGCCGATCGGCGTCCCGCAGGACTCGCAGTCTCCGTAGGTGCCCTGCTCGATCCGGTCCAGCGCGTGCGTGTTCTGGTCGATGAGGTCGCGCGCGTTGTTGGTGACGGAGAGCTCGTGCTCGCGCTCCCAGGTGGCTGATCCCGCGTCCGCCTGGTCGTCCCCGGCACCGTCGCCGAAGGCCCGGCCCCGCTCGAAGAGGTCCTGCTCGGCCTCCGCGACCTCGGCCCGGAGACGCTCGATCTCCCCCTCCAGCTCGCCTCGCAGCTCGGCCACCTCGGCGGCGCTCCACGGGCTCTCGCCCTCGCGCACGCTCAGTGCCGTGTGCTCACCCTTCGTCCGGCTCCCCCGCGACGCGCGCGTCGTGCTGCGGGAGCCCCCCTTTTTCGCCGTCGTGGCCACGGTCGTCCTTCGTTCGACAACTGCGCCCGCCCCACAGGGGACGAGCGATGGTGGCGGCAGGATAGAACACGCGTGCGGCGTTGACAACGCAGGATGCCGGGTGTCACCGGGCGGGTATGCCAGAGCGCCCCCGTCGCACTCGCGGCGGGGGCGCTCCCTGGTGGTGTCCCGGGGCTCAGTCGCCCTGACGGGTCGTGCCGTCGAGCCGTTCCATCTGGTCGGTGAGGAAGGCCCGCAGCCGCTGCCGCAGGTCGTTCTCCTGGGTCTGCAGACCGCTGATCGTGGAGGCCAGCGCGGACTCCTGCCCGTGCAGGTCCTCCAGCACGCTGGTCCGCTGGCTCTCGGCCTCGCTGATCATCTGGTCGTGGTTGCTCTGGCCCTCGCCCACGAGCCGGTCGCGCTCCTGCTCCCCGGTGCTGACCAGCTCGTCGTGCTGGGCCTGACCCTCCTGGACCAGCCGGTCGTGCGACTCCTGCCCGGTGCGCAGCAGCTCGTCGTGCTGGGCCTGACCCTCGTGCACCAGCCGGTCGTGCGACTCCTGCCCGGTGCGCAGCAGCTCGGCGCTGCGCTCGTCGGCCTCCGCGACCACGCTGGCCTTGTAGCCGTCGCCCTCCTCGATGAGGCGGGCCTTGGCGCTCTCACCCTCGGCGACGTGCTGGTCGTGCAGGCGCTGGGCTAGCGAGATGATCGAGCTGGGGTCCTCGCCCCCGGCCGCCGAGACCTCGGCGTCCGGCTGGTCGGCGCCGACAGCGGCGACCTGCTCCATCGAGGTGCGCAGCTCGTCGCGCTCCTGCTCGACGCCGGCGACCCGCTCCTGGGCCTGCGCGAGCTGCTGCTCGGCGGCGGCGCGGGCCTCCTGGCACTCGGCGAGCTGGCGACGCAGGCTCTCGACGTCGGAGTCAGCACCGGCCGGGGCCGCCGCGTCGGCGTCCCGCGGGTCGAGCTGCTCGTCGGTCGCGGTGCTCGCCGCCCCCGCCATCGAGCCGCCACCGGCGCGGCAGTCCTCGAGGTCGGTGCGGAGCCCGTCGTTCTCGGCCACCAGCCGCCGCAGCTCCACCACGACCTCGTCCAGGAAGTCGTCCACCTGGGTCTCGTCGTAGCCGCGCCGCAGATGCGTCGCGCTGAAGCTCTTCTTGATGACGTCCTCGGGGGACAGCGCCATGTTTCACCTCACGTTCGCAGGGAACCACCGCCCGGACCCGTCTCACGTGCCGGGCGGGTGGTGACGTGCCGGGATGCACGATGTCCAGCGAGCACTCTAACGCACGTGCTCAGAAGGGCAGGGAGAGCGCCAGACCGCGGGCGATGCCGACCGCGATGATGAGGACGAGGAAGCCGAGGTCGAGTGCGACGCCCCCGATCCGCAGCGGCGGGATCACCCGGCGCAGGGCGCGCAGCGGCGGGTCGGTGAGGGAGTAGATGCCGTTGGCCAGGACCAGCACGGGCCCCTTCGGGCGCCACTCGCGGGCGAAGACCTGCACCCAGTCGAAGACCAGCCGCGCGATGAGGACGAAGAAGTACAGGTTGAGCAGGAGCGCGAGGATCGAGCCGATCATGCGTCCACCCTACGCGAGCAGGCTGGGAGGTCGCGGTGAGCCGGCGGCGACGCGGGCCCGGTCAGCTCTGGTTGAACGGACCCTGCGCGCCGCGGGTCTGCTCGGCCGGCGTGCCGCCGTCGACCTCGACGAAGGACGGGCTGAGCAGGAAGACCTTGCTGGTGACCCGCTCGATGCTCCCGTGCAGGCCGAAGGCGAGCCCGGCGGCGAAGTCGACCAGCCGCTTGGCGTCGGAGTCGTCCATGTCCGAGAGGTTCATGATGACCGGCACCCCGCCGCGGAAGGCCTCACCGATCGTCTTGGCCTCGTTGTAGGTGCGGGGGTGGATCGTGGTGATGCGGTTCAACTCGCCGACCTCCGGCTCGCGGACGACCTGGGAGACGGGGGTCCGGGTGGGCAGGGTCGCCACGGACGTGTCGCCCGCGCCGGCGTCCTCACGCAGCTGACGCACGGTCGCACCACCGGTGCGCTGCTCGGGCGACTCCTCGGCGTAGGTGTCGTAGTCGTCGAAGCGCTCGTCGGACTCGGCGAGTCCGAGGTACTCCATGGTCTTGCGCAGTGCCCCGGCCATGTGTGCGAGCTCCTAGGTGCTGACGGGCGGTAGTCCCGTGGTGGATCGGACGTCACCGACGCTACCGCTGCGCGGGTCGAGAACCGAGGATTGCGCTCCCGACACGCAGGTGTGTCGCGCCTGCCGCCACGGCCGCCTCGAGGTCGCCGCTCATGCCGGCCGACACCCAGGTCGCCGCGGGGTGGATATGCCGCAGCCGCCCCCCGATCTCGACGAGGCGCCGGAACGCCTCGAAGGTGCCGTCCTCGTCCAGCTGGGGCGGGGCGATCGCCATCACCCCGCGCAGGGTCAGGTGCTCGGCCGCCGCGACGGCCTCGGCGAGCGCGTCCAGCTCGCCCGGGACGGCACCGCCGCGGCCGGCGTCCTCGCCCTCCCCGAGGTCGACCTGCAGCAGCACGTCCAGCGGCCCGGTGGCTGCACGCGCGGCCACGGCCTCGGCGCGACCCGTCTCCAGCGAGCGGACCAGGCGGGCCCGGTCCACGGACTGGACGACGTCGGCATACCGCGCGACCCGCTTCGCCTTGTTGGTCTGGAGCTGTCCGACGAAGTGCACCCGCAGTCCCGCCCGGGTCGCCGGGGCCAGCGCACCGACCTTCTCGCCCGCCTCCTGGTCCCGGCTCTCGCCGATGTCGCCGACCCCGTGCGCGGCGAGCGCCTCGACGTCGTCGGCGGGGAAGAACTTCGTGACGGCGACGAGGGTCAGCTCGTCCGCGGACCGTCCTGCGGTCCCGCACGCCCGTTCCACGCGGCGGCGCACCTCGGCCAGGCGCGCCGTCAGCTCCTCCTCACGCGCCACGGCTAGGCCACCCGCTCCGGTGGCAGCAGCCGGACCACCCCGGCGAAGCGTCCGGTCCTGCCGTCGCGGCGGTAGGAGTAGAGGTCCTCGCGCTCCCGGGTGCAGCCGGGGAGCCACCGCACCGAGACGTCCAGGTCACTGTCCGCCAGCTGCTGCACCACGCCGGCGGCCACGTCCACGGCCGGCGTGCCGGACCGCGACACGCTCACCGCGGACGCGACCACCGCCGCCGCCTGGTCGCGCAGCGCGGCCGGCACCTCGTAGCACCGGGGGCACACCGAGGGCCCGACGACCGCCTCCAGCTGCGTGGCACCGAGGTCGCGCAGCGCCTGCACCGCCGCCGGCACGACCCCGGCGACCAGGCCGGGACGACCGGCATGCACCGCCGCCGCCAGCCCTTCGGTGCGGTCGACCAGGAGCAGCGGGACGCAGTCGGCGACCAACACCACCAGCGCCTCGTCGGTGCTGCCGGTGACCAGGGCGTCGGCGGCGGGGACGCCCTCCTCACCGGCCCCGGAGGTGGCGGGGGTGAGCGCGACCGCGCTGCCGTGCTGCTGGTCCATCAGCCGCAGGTCGGCCACGCGCAGGCCCAGCTCGTGCGCCAGCCGGTGCCGGTTGGTGCTGACCGCCTCCTCGAGGTCCCCGACGTGCGCACCGAGGTTGAACGAGGCGAAGGGAGCCAGGCTGGACCCGCCGTGCCGGTCGGTCACCGCCCACTCCACGCCGTAGCGGTCGCCGGTCGGCTCGAGGCGCTCGCGCCAGGTGAACACGGGCGCCGTCGCCTTACTTGAGGAAGTCGGGCACGTCCAGGTCGTCGGAGTCCTCGAAGGTCACCTGGCGGGGCGGCTGCTGCACCGGACGCTGGGGGGCCGCCGTCCGGGCTCCGTCGTCGTCGGTCTGCTCCTGGCCCGGCTGCGCGGCCTCACCGCCACCCTGGGCGGGCTGGCCCTGCTGGCCGGCGCCGGGCGCCACCTGCTGGTCGGCCTGGGGCTCCGGACGCGGCTGCTGCTGGCCTGCCGCGGGCCGCTGCTGCGGCTGTGCCGGGGACCCGCCGGCCTGCTGGCGGTTCGCCCCGCCGGCCTGCACCTGCCCCAGCGCACGCTCGTTGCCCTCGCCGCGGCCCGGCGGCACCCCACCGTCGAAGCCGGCCGCGATGACGGTGACCCGGACCTCGTCGCCCAGGGAGTCGTCGATGACCGCCCCGAAGATGATGTTGGCCTCCGGGTGCGCGGCCTCCTGCACCAGCCGGGCAGCCTCGTTGATCTCGAACAGCCCGAGGTCGGAGCCACCCTGGACCGACAGGAGCACGCCGTGCGCACCCTCGATGCTGGCCTCGAGCAGCGGTGAGGAGATCGCCAGCTCGGCGGCCTGCACGGCGCGGTCCTCGCCGCGGGCCGAGCCGATCCCCATGAGCGCCGAACCGGCACCCTGCATGACCGACTTGACGTCGGCGAAGTCGAGGTTGATCAGGCCGGGTGTCGTGATGAGGTCGGTGATGCCCTGCACACCGGACAGCAGCACCTGGTCCGCGCTGCGGAAGGCATCCAGCATGGACACCGTCCGGTCCGAGATGGACAGCAGCCGGTCGTTGGGGATGACGATGAGGGTGTCGACCTCGTCGCGCAGCGAGGCGATCCCCGACTCGGCCTGGTTGGCGCGACGGCGGCCCTCGAAGGTGAACGGTCGGGTCACGACACCGATGGTCAGCGCACCGAGCGACTTGGCGATCTTGGCCACGACCGGGGCACCGCCGGTGCCCGTGCCGCCACCCTCACCGGCGGTGACGAAGACCATGTCCGCGCCGCGCAGCGCCTCCTCGATCTCCTCGGTGTGGTCCTCGGCGGCCCGCCGGCCCACCTCCGGGTCGGCACCGGCACCGAGGCCGCGGGTCAGCTCCCGACCGACGTCCAGCTTGACGTCGGCGTCGCTCATCAGCAGGGCCTGGGCGTCGGTGTTGATGGCGATGAACTCGACACCCTTGAGGCCGACCTCGATCATCCGGTTGATGGCGTTCACGCCACCCCCGCCGATGCCGACGACCTTGATGACGGCCAGGTAGTTCTGCGCTGCGGACACGATGGACCTTTCGGGAACGGGTGCAGGTGCGATGCATGGTTAGCGGTGCGTGAGCGCGAGCATACGCGGGGAGTCGGCGAGGCACCCCCAGGGTGAACCTCGACCTCAGGTCGAGGGTCGAGGTCGGCTCAGCCGGTGGCCTCGGGCAACCCGGTGACGACCGGCGTGCCGGGGATCCGGACGTCGATCGTCATCGCCAGCGCACCCTGCGGATCGATCGTCTCCTGCCCGATGAGGGCGGTCACGACGTTCCACTTCTTCTCGTTGTCGGTGGGGCTCCCCCACACCAGGGTCACCTGGCCGAGATCCATCTCGATGGAGCCGTCGCTGCCGACGGCCGGTGCGCCGAGATCGCCCTCGAGGGTGTCCGGGTCAGGTCGCATCCGCCACAGCTCGGCCAGCCCGGTGACCGTGTCGCTGTCCAGCTCGGTGGGGTCGGAGCGCAGGGTGATGAGCGGCAGCTTCTTGCTGGGCCGGTCCACCTGCTCGTAGATGACGCCGGAGGCGTCCGCCAGCCAGGTGGTGCCACCACCGCGCAGTGCCACGGCCGGCTCGCGCTCGGTGACGACCAGGGTCACCGAGGAGGGCCAGTCGCGCTCGACCTCGACGGCCGCGATGCGCCGGTCCTCGAGCACCCGGTCGCTGACGCGACCCTCGGACACCCTGGCCAGGGGGCGCCCGTGCGGGATCTGGGCGTGCTGCAGCGCGCTCTCCGTGACCTCCTCGCGGGCACCGGTCGCCTGCAGGTCCTTGACCACGAAGGCGGCGGAGAAGAAGAACAGGAAGACCATGGCCGCCGCCGCGGCCAGCACGACGGCCGTCCAGGTGAGCAGCGTCCGGCGACCGACACCGGCCATCCTGCGGCGGACGGCCCCGCCGCGTCGCTCGGGGCCGGCTCCGCGGCGCCAGGGCAGGGTCAGCTTCACGGCAGCACCTCCGGCGCCGGGTCGCGGCGGACGGCATCCTCCAGCAGGGTGAGCAGCTGGGCCCCGACCTGGGTCACGTCACCGGCACCGATCGTCACCACCAGCGTGTCCTGCTCGTCCGCGAGCAGCTCGGCCAGCGCCGGAGCGGCCTCGGCCACCGAGCCCACCTCCCGGACGTCGGGAGCCGCCTCGCCCAGCCCGCGGAGCCCCCGCGCCAGCAGACCGGAGGAGATGTCGGGATAGTCCTGCTGACGCTCGCGGGCGGCATAGACCGGCAGCAGCACGACCACGTCGGCGGCAGCCAGCCCGTCCACGAAGCCCTCGGCGAAGTCCCGGGTGCGCGAGAACAGGTGCGGCTGGAAGGTCACGACCAGGCGCCGGCCCGCGGCGGCGGCGCGGGCCGCGCGCACGGCTGCAGCCACCTTGGACGCGTTGTGCGCGTAGTCGTCGACGACCTCCACCGCGCCGCTGGCGCCGACCCGCTCGAACCGTCGGTGCGCCCCGGCGAAGTGCTCCAGGCCCTGCGCCGCTGCCTCCAGCGGCAGCCCGAACCCGGCGCCGGCCACCAGCACCGCGGCGGCGGCGTTGTGGACGTTGTGCTCACCGGGCACGGGGAGCCGCAGCCGGAGGGACGTCCCCGCGGGGATCGCCGCCGTGTCGGTGCCGAAGGTGAGCGTCCCGGTCGAGCTCGTCCCCTCGCTGCGCACGTCGTCGAGGCGGACGTCGACGTCGGTCCCGTCGCGGCTGCCCCAGGTGAGCACCCGCACCCCGGTGTCCGCGGCGTGCCGAGCCAGGCGCGCAGCACCCTCGTCGTCGACGCTCGTGACGAGCAGACCGCCGGGGGCGATGGTCGACACGAAGTCGCGGTATGCCTGCTCCACCGCCTCCGCGTCGCCGTAGAAGTCGAGGTGGTCCGGCTGCACGTTGGTCACCACGGCGACCTGGGGCCGGTAGGTGAGGAAGCTGCCGTCGCTCTCGTCCGCCTCGATGACGATCGGGTCCGCCCCCGAGCCCGGCGCGGAGCTGACCCCGCTGCTCGCGAGCGGCGCGCCGATGACATACCCGGGGTCGGCGCCCGCCGCCTGCAGCGCGGCCACCGTCAGGGCGCTGGTCGTGGTCTTGCCGTTGGCCCCCGCGACGGCCACCGCGAGCCGACCGTGCAGCAGCGCGGCGATCCCCTGCGACCGGTGCAGCACCCGCAGCCCCGCCTGCCGGGCGGCGACCAGCTCGGGGTTGTCCTCACGGATCGCGCTCGACACCACGACCGTGCGCGCCTCGCCCAGGTGATCGGCGTGGTGGCCGACGTGGACCCGGGCGCCGGCCTGCTCCACCGACCGCAGCGTCGGGCTGTCCTGCTGGTCGGACCCGGACACCGGCACACCGCGCGCCAGGAACATCCGGGCCACTCCGGACATGCCCGAACCACCGATCGCGATGAAGTGCACGCCGCCGAGCTGCTCCGCGGGCGGCACCGGCAGGGTGAAGTCGAAGCGGGAGCTGCTCATCCGTCGTGTCCCGCCGCCCGCAGGATGAGGTCCACCAGCCGGTCCGCGGCGTCCCGGTCACCGTGCTCGGCCGCGGCGGCCGCCATCTGGGCCACCCGGGCGCCGTCCAGCACGAGCGGCAGCACCACGGCGCGGACCCAGTCCGGGGCGACCACGGCGTCGTCCACCAGCAGCCCGCCGCCGGCTTCGACGACCTCCCGGGCGTTCAGGCGCTGCTCCCCGTTGCCCACCGGGAGCGGGACGTAGATCGCCGGGACCCCCACCGCGGCCAGCTCGCAGACGGTCCCCGCCCCGGCCCGGCACACGGCCAGGTCGGCGACGGCGTAGGCCAGGTCCATCCGGTCGGAGTAGTTGCGGGCGACGTACCGCGCCCCGGTCGCCGCGTCGTCTGCGGGAGCGGTGACGTCCTTGCCGGCCCCGGTGAGGTGCAGCACCTGCACCCCCGCCGCGAGCAGGTCGGCTCCGGCTGCCGCGAAGGCCTCGTTCAGCCGCTGCGCACCCAGCGAGCCGCCGAAGACCAGCAGGGTGGGGCGGTCCGCGTCCAGCCCGAACTCCTTCATCCCCTCCGCCCGCAGCGCGTCCCGGTCCAGGGTGCGGATCTCCTCGCGCAGCGGCAGTCCCACCCGGGTGGCGTGCGGCAGCTCGGTGGAGGCGAAGGTCGTCGCCACGTGCCGGGTGAAGCGGGCCCCCAGCCGGTTCGCCAGCCCGGGCCGGGCGTTCTGCTCGTGGATGACGATCGGCACGCCGGCTCGGCGTGCCGCGAGGTAGGCGGGGGTGGCGACATAGCCGCCGAAGCCCACGACCACCTGAGCGTCCACAGCCGTGAGTGCCCCGGTGGCGCTGGCCACCGCCCGCCGCAGCGCCGGCGCGAAGCGGAGCACGGCGGCATCCGGTCGCCGTGGGAAGGGCACCTTGGGCACCACCGTCAGGGGGTAGCCACGCTCCGGGACGAGGCGGGCCTCCAGGCCCTCCGCGGTGCCCAGGACGACGACCTCGCAGCCGGGGACCCGGCGGCGCAACGCGTCGGCCGTCGCCAGCAGCGGGTTGACGTGACCGGCGGAGCCACCCCCCGCGAGCACGACGCCCAGCCCCCGCGCGCCGGCCTGCGAGCTCCCGCTCACCGCCGCCCGCCCGGGCGTCCGCCGGCCCGGGCTGCCGGTCGGGTCCGTCCGCGACGCGCCACACCCACGCTCGGCACGGCCGCCAGGGTCCGCCGCAGCGGCCCGGTGCGGCGGCGCAGCGCGTCGTCCGCCCCCGGCAGCGACCGGGCCAGGGAGAGCAGCAGGCCGACACCGATGAGGGCGGCGATGAGCGCCGAGCCGCCGCTCGACACCAGCGGCAGCGGCACCCCGATGATCGGCAGCATCCCGATGACCGACCCGATGTTGAGCAGCGCCTGACCCAGGAACCAGACCATGATGCCCGCGGCGGCCAGCCGGGTGAAGCCGTCGGTGGCCTGCGTGACGATCCGGAAGCAGGCATACGCCAGGACCGCGAAGAGACTGAGCACCGCCAGGCTGCCGGGCAGCCCGAGCTCCTCGCCGATGATCGCGAGGATGAAGTCGTTGTGCGGCTCCGGGAGCAGGCCCCACTTCTCCCGCGACTCCCCGAGGCCGAGGCCCCACCAGCCGCCGTCGGCCAGGGCATACTCCGCGTGCACCTTCTGGAAGCAGCCCTCCACCTGAGGGCTGTCGCAGATGCCGCCGATCCAGGTCTGGATGCGCTGCATCCGGTTGGCGCTGCCCGCGGCCAGCACGGCGACCCCGACCCCGCCGACCGCGCCGAGCCCGACGAACCAGCGCGCCGGGAGCCCGACCGCCCACAGCAGCCCGGCGATGATCGCCAGCAGGATCAGGCCGGTGCCGAGGTCGCGGCCCTGGAGGACCAGACCGAGCAGCAGCAGGCCGAACGGGAAGATGAGCGGCACCGCGGCGTGCACCGGCTTGTAGATGACCCGGCGCTTGGCCGCGAGCACGGCGGCGCCGAAGACCACCAGCGCGATCTTGCCGAACTCGGCGGGCTGCAGCGAGAAGCCCGCGACGGAGAGCGAGTTGCGGTTGCCCTGGAACTCGATGCCGAGCGGGGTGAAGACGGCCAGCTGCAGCGCCAGCGCGAGGAAGATGCCCGGCCACGCCAGCTTCTTCCACACGGCCACCGGCAGCCGGGACCCGACCACGGCCAGCGCGATGCCGGCCACCCCGAAGACGAGCTGGTCGAGGAAGACGGTGTAGGAGTTGCCGTTGTCGCGGTAGGAGCCGACGCTGGACGCGGACAGCACCATGACCAGACCGAGGCCGGTCAGCACCGACGCGGAGACCAGCGCGAGGTAGTAGGGGGCGACCGGCGAGCGCAGCCACTCCCCGACCGACTGCACGCTCCAGCCCTGGGTGACGCCGGCGGCGGCCCCAGCCTTGCCCCGCGGGCGGTCCAGGATGGTGGTCACGACCCGCCCTCCCCGAGGGCTCGCCGCACCGCGGCGGCGAAGACGTCCCCGCGGCTGCCGTAGCTGGGGAACATGTCGAGCGAGGCGGCCGCCGGGGACAGCAGCACCACGTCGCCGGGGGCCGCGAACGCGGCGCACCGCGCCACGACGTCGTCCATCACCCGGTCCACGGCAGCCATGTCTCCATGGTCGGTGACACCGGCGTCGTGGACCGGCACATCGGGCGCGTGTCGGCGCACCGCCTCGCCGATCCGGTGGCGGTCGGTCCCGAGCAGCACCACGGCCCGCAGCCGTGGCGCCACCTCGGCCACCAGGTCCTCGACCTCGGCACCCTTGAGCTGGCCGCCGGCGACCCAGACGATGTGCGGATAGGCGCGCAGCGCGGCGAGCGCGGCGTGCGGGTTCGTGGCCTTGGAGTCGTCCACCCAGGTGACGCCCTCGTGCTCGGCCACGATGCTCGTGCGGTGGGCGTCGGAGCGGAACCGGCGCAGCCCCTCGCGGACCGCCGCCGGCGTGATCCCCGCGGCGCGGGCCAGGGCGGCGGCCGCGAGCGCGTTGGCGACCAGGTGCGGAGGGGGCGCGCTGCTGCCGTCGCCGCCGGAGGCGCGGGAGAGGTCGGCGAGGGTGCCCAGCTCGGCGGCCGAGGTGCGGCGTTCCTCGACGAAGGCACGGTCGGCGAGGACGTCGTCCACCAGACCCACCATCGACAGCCCCGGCGTGCCGAGGGTGAAGCCGACCGCCCGGCATCCCTCCACGACCTCGGCCTGCTCGACCATCGCCTCGGTGCGCGGGTCCTGGACGTTGTAGACGCACGCCAGCTGGGTCCGCTCGTAGATCTTCGCCTTGTCCGCGGCATACGCCTCCAGCGACCCGTGCCAGTCCACGTGGTCAGGGGCCAGGTTGAGGACGCACGAGGCCAGCGGGCTGATGGTGTGGGTGAAGTGCAGCTGGAAGCTGGACAGCTCGACGGCCACCACGTCGTAGGGGTCGGGGTGCTGGACCGCGTCGAGCACCGGGACGCCGACGTTGCCGGTCGCGATCGCGCGCAGCCCGGCCGCCTGCAGCATCGAGGTGAGCAGCTGCACCGTGGACGTCTTGCCGTTGGTGCCGGTGACCACCAGCCAGGGCGCGGCCCCCACCCGGGGGCGCAACCGCCAGGCGAGCTCGATCTCGCTCCAGACGGGTATGCCCCGTGCCGCCGCCGCGGCCAGGACCGGGTGGTCCGGACGCCAGCCGGGGGAGGTGACGACGACGTCGACCTCGAGGTCGACCTGCGCCGCACCATCGTCCGCGGGCACCGCCGCCATCGCCGGCCAGGCGGCGGTGTGCTCCGCCCCCCGGCGCACGTCCGCCCCCAGGATCCCGAGGATCCCCGCCTGGGTCTCCTGCTTCTGATCGCCCTGCCCCGCGTCGACGACGGTGACCTCCGCGCCGTGCTGCAGCAGCGCGTCCGCCGCGGCGAAGCCGGTGACACCGAGCCCGGTGACCAGGGCGCGCAGGCCGGCCCAGTCCGCGTCCCGGTGGGTGAGCTGGTCGAGCGGTACGCTCACAGGTTGGCCACCCACTCGCCGTAGAACAGGCCCAGGCCGACGGCGACGCAGATGCCGGCGATGATCCAGAACCGGATGACGATGGTCACCTCGGCCCAGCCCAGGAGCTCGAAGTGGTGCTGCAGCGGAGCCATCCGGAAGACCCGTTTGCGGGTCATCTTGAAGCTCGCGACCTGGATGATGACCGACAGCGTGATCATGACGAACAGCCCGCCCAGCACGGCGAGGAGCAGCTCGGTGCGGGTGGTGATGGCCAGCCCGGCCAGGCCCCCGCCCAGGGCGAGCGAGCCGGTGTCACCCATGAAGATCTTGGCCGGCGAGGCGTTCCACCACAGGAAGCCGAAGCAGGCGCCGGCGACCGAGCAGGCGACGACCGCGAGGTCGAGCGCGTCGCGGACGTCGTAGCAGTTGGGGCCGGGGGCGAGCTGGCAGTTCTGGTTGTACTGCCAGATGCCGAGCACCGAGTAGGCGGCGAAGACCATGACCGAGGCCCCGGTCGCGAGCCCGTCCAGGCCGTCGGTGAGGTTCACGCCGTTGGAGGCCCCGGCGATGAGGATGTTGGCCCAGATGATGAAGAGGATGACGCCCAGCACCGGGCCGGCGAAGGCGAGGTCGATCGGGGTGTCGCGGACGAACGAGATCGCGGTGGAGGCGGGCGAGCGGGTGCTGTCGCCCTGCAGCAGCAGGGCGCAGAGCGCGAAGACGATGGCGACGACGGTCTGCCCGGTGAGCTTCTCCACCGAGGTGAGGCCCAGGCTGCGCTGCTTGGAGATCTTGGTGTAGTCGTCGAGGAAGCCGATCAGCCCCAGCCCGGTGATGAGGAAGAGCACGAGGATCGCGCTGAGCGTGAACCGGGAGTGGGTGACCTCCAGGATGCCGGTGACGTCGAGCAGGATCAGCAGCAGGTGGGACAGCACGTAGCCCACCAGGGTCGCGCCGATGATCACCGCGCCACCCATGGTGGGCGTGCCGCGCTTGGTGTGGTGCGAGGTGGGTCCGTCGTCGCGGATGAACTGGCCGTAGCCGCGGCGCACGAGGAACCGGATGAACAGCGGCGTGCCGAAGAGTGCGCAGATCATCGCCACCGCCCCGGCCAGCAGGACGTTGACCATCAGTCGCTCCGCCCCGCGAGCTCGTCCCCGAGCACGCGCAGCCCGGAGTCGCGGCTGCTCTTGAGCAGCACGACGTCGCCCGGCCGCAGCAGCCCGTCGAGCAGGGTCCGGGCCTCGTGCCGGTCGGCGACGGAGCTGGCCCGCGCACCGCCGTCGGCCTGGTAGGCACCGGCCGCCGGGGCGGCGAGCTCCCCGACCGTCACCAGGTGGTCCACGCCCAGCCGGGCGGCGTGCCGACCGACGCCCTCGTGCTCGGCGTCGCTGTCGGCACCCAGCTCGAGCATGCCGCCGACGACCGCGACGGCGCGGCCGTCCGGCCCGCGCATCGCGGCCAGGCTCTCCAGCGCCGCGCGCATCGACTCCGGGTTGGCGTTGTAGGCGTCGTTGACGACGGTGACGCCGTCCGCGCGCTCGGTGACCTCCATCCGCCAGCGGGAGCGCGAGGTCGCGGCACCGAGGGCGGCCGCGACCTGGTCCCACGGCATACCCCACTCGTGCGCGACGGCCGCGACGGCGAGGGCGTTGCCGACGTGGTGCACACCGACGAGCTGCAGCTGCACCGGGACCCCCTGCCCGGGTGTGCCCAGGCCGGGGGCGTGCAGCACGAACGAGGCGCGGCCCCGGTCGTCGGTGCGCACGTCGACCGCCCGGACGTCGGCGTGCTGGGCCAGGCCGACCAGCCGCACCCGCGCGCCGGCCTCCTCGGCGCGGCGCCCCATCGTGGCGACGAGCGCCTCGTCGTCGGCGTTGAGCACCGCCAGCCCTCCTGCGGGCAGGGCCTGGACGAGCTCGGACTTGGCCTCCATGATGGCGGCGCGGGAGCCGAACTCCCCCAGGTGCGCCGAGCCGACGTTGAGCACGACCGCCACCTCGGGCGGGGCGATCGCGGTCAGGTGCGCGATGTGACCGGCGCCGGAGGCGCCCATCTCCGCCACGAGGTATGCCGTGTCCTCGGTGAGGCGGCAGACCGTCAGCGGCACGCCGACCTCGGAGTTGTAGGACGCCTCGGGCGCCAGGGTCGGCCCCAGCGCGGGCAGCACCTGCGCCATCAGGTCCTTGGTGGAGGTCTTGCCGGAGGAGCCGGTGATGCCGACGATGCGCAGTCCGCCGGCGGCGGCGCACCGGTCGACGACCTCCCGGCCTAGCGCGGCGAAAGCCCTGGTCACGGCGTCGTAGGGCGGCCGGTCCGGTCGTGCGGAGAGCCGGTCGGGGTCCTCCTGCACCACCACGCACGGCAGCCCGTCCACGACCCGGTTCGTGAGCGCCGCGACGGCGCCCCGCTCCGCCGCGGCCGCCACGAAGTCGTGACCGTCGGCGCTCTCCCCGCGACGGGCGACGTAGAGACCGTGCTCGGACACCTCGCGGGAGTCGGTGACGACCGGGCCGGTGACGCCCAGCTCGGCCACCTGAGGAGAACCCGGGTGAACCAGACCGCCGGTCACGCGCGCGACCTCACCAAGGGTCAGGGGGATCACCCATCGGTCCTTTCGTCCTTGATGGCGAGATCACCCAGTGTGACATTCTCCTGACCCGGCACCTTCTCGTCGGGATCGAACTCGATCTCCACCTGCGTCGGCGGGGTCGTGGCGGGCGCGATGCCGTCCCGCTGCAGGGCGTAGCGCATGAGGTCGGAGAAGACAGGTCCGGCGATGACACCGCCGTACTCGCTGATCCGGGTCGGCCGCTGCACGACCACGGCGACGGCGTACTTCGGGTCGTCGGCCGGCGCGAACCCCATGAACGAGGACGTGACGCCCCCCTCGTAGCGACCGGTGTCCGGGTCCACCCGGCTGGCAGTGCTGGTCTTGCCGGCGACGTGGTAGCCGGGGATGGCGGCCAGCGGCGCGGTGCCCTCGGTGGAGGGGATCGACTGCATGATGTCGGTGAGGGTCTGCGAGGTCTCGGGTGAGATCACCCGCTCGCCACCGGCCTGCTCGGCCTCGGTGTAGCGGCCGTCCTCGTCGACCGTTCCGGCGATGATGCTCGGGGGCACCATGACGCCGTCGTTGGCGACGGCCTGGAACACCCCGAGCTGCTGCAGCATGGTGCCGGACAGGCCCTGCCCGAACATGAACGTGTAGCGCGTGGTGGCGCTCCAGGTGGAGGGCTCGGGGACGAGTCCGGGTGACTCACCGGGCAGGCCGAGCCCGGTGGGCTCACCGATGCCGAAGCGACGCATCCAGTCGTAGAGCTGCTGGTCGGAGAGCTTCTCGCCGTAGAGGATGGTCCCCATGTTGGAGGACTTGGCCAGCACCCCGGCGAACGTGAGGTACCACGTCGGATGCGGTTCGACGTCCTTGAAGCGCGACCCGCCGCGGCTCATCGTGACCGGCACCTCGATCGGCGTGTCCACCTCCGCGATGCCCTGCTCGAGGGCGGCTGCCGCGGTGATGAGCTTGGAGGTGGACCCCGGCTCGTAGACGTCCTCGATCGCGGCGTTGCGCATCGCCTCGGCACTCTGCGTGGTGTCCGAGGGGTCGAAGCTCGGATAGCTGGTCAGGGCGCGCAGCTCCCCGGTCTCGATGTCCATCACGGCGGCGTAGCCGGACACCGCGCCGGCCTCCTCGACCCGGGTGCGGAGGGCGTCGTAGGCCCGCCACTGCAGGTCCGCGTCGAGGGTCAGCCGCAGGTCCTGCCCGGGCTGCGCCGGGTCCTCCTCGTAGACGCCGGTGGTGATGATCTCGCCGTCCCGGCCGACCTCGTAGACCGCCTCCCCGGGCTGTCCCGTGAGCGCCTCGTCGTTGACGAGCTCCAACCCGCCGGCCGGCATGTCGCCCGAGCCGATCCATCCGAGGAGGGGGGCGGCCGCCTCGCCGAGCGGGTAGTCGCGGCGCATGAACTCCTCGACGTCCACGCCCCGGATCCCTGCCGCCTTGATCTCCTGCCACTGCTGCGGGGAGGCGTCGGCGACGAGGATGGTGTACTGCTCCCCCAGCGGCTCGGTGAGCCGGCGGGTCAGCTCCGTCGCGTCGGCGCCGGTGATCTCGGCGATGACGTCCGCGGCGGCGGTGAACCCCTCGCCGACGACCTCGGTCTCGCCGTCCGGCCCCTTCTCGGTGCGCTTGTAGTCCACGACGAGCGTGGGGTCGGCGATGATCCGGCGGCGCTCCACGCTGACCGCGAGCTGCTCACCGTCGACGTCGGTGATGCTGCCCCGGGCCGCGGGGATGGCCTTGGTCGTCAGCCGCTGCCCCAGGGCGGCGGCCGAGACGCTGGCGGCGTCGAGGCCCTGCAGCCGCACCAGCTGGGCGGCGAAGAGGCTCAGGACGATGAGGACGCCGAGCATGAGGGTCCGGGCCCGGCGGGCGGGGTGCGCGACCCCGGCCGCGACGGCCCGCGGAGAGGTGGGGCGTCGACCGCTGCGTGGTGCTGCCACGGTGCCAACCCCTTGTCAGTCGTCCTTCGCCGGTGCCGTGCCCGTCGAGGGCAGATCAACGGTAAGCGTGCGCGAGCCGTCCACCTTGGACGCCACGCCGGTGATGGAACCGTCGGACAGCCGCAGCGTCGCCGTCGACGTGGACGGGACCATCTTGAGCTTCGTCGCGGCCCGGGCCAGGTGCTCGGAAGACTGCTTGCCGGCCAGCTCGTCGGCGAGCGTCACCTTCTGGTCGTGCAGCGCGGTCGCCTCGACCTCCAGCCGGCTGAGCACGTAGGAGCCTTCGGCGCGCACCGTGTTCAGCACCAGGACGGCGGTGAAGGTCAGCGCGACGAGGAGCGCACAGAGCAGACGGAAGCCGTGGTTGGCCGAGGCGGGAGCGGCGTCGACCGCGCGGGCACCGACGCGGGGCGTGGTGGCGAGGCGGCCGAGCCGGGCCGACAGGGTCATCTGGCTCATGGGTTCTCCTCACGGGTGGTGCGGGTCGTCTGGTCGGGAGTGGGGCGGGTGCGCTCGGCGGCGCGCAACCGGACCGATGCGGATCTGGGGTTGGCGGTGCGCTCGGTGTCGTCGGCCCGCTCGGCGCCGCGGGTCAGCAGGCGCAGCCACGGCTGCTGCTCGGGCAGCTCCACCGGCAGTCCGGGCGGGGCCGAGCTGGTCGCCCCCGCGGCCAGGGCACGCTTGGTGATCCGGTCCTCGAGGGAGTGGTAGGACAGCACCGCGACCCGTCCACCGACCTCGAGCGCGTCGAGCGCCCGGGCCACGCCGGACCGCCAGGTCGACAGCTCGGCGTTGACCTCGATCCGCAGCGCCTGGAAGGTGCGCTTGGCCGGGTGCCCGCCGCTGCGCTGCGAGGCCGCGGGCACGACGTCGTGGAGCAGCTCGACCAGGCGCGCCGAGGTGGTGAACGGCTCCTGCTCCCGGCTGCGGACGATGGCCCGGGCGATGGGACGGGCGAAGCGCTCCTCGCCGTAGTCCCGCAGGATGCGCTCGAGGTCCCGGGCGTCGTCCTCGTTGAGCACGTCGGCGGCGGTGCGACCGACACCCTGGTCCATCCGCATGTCCAGCGGGCTGTCCGCGCGGTAGGCGAAGCCGCGATCCAGCTCGTCCAGCTGCAGGGAGGAGACCCCGAGGTCGAAGAGGACGGCGTCGGCCCGGTCCAGACCGAGGTCGGCCAGGGTGGCCGGCAGGTCGTCGCTCACCGCGTGCACGCCGCGGAACCGGTCCCCGAAGGGCGCCAGTCGGCCGGTCGCGAGCGCCAGCGCCTGCGGGTCGCGGTCGATGCCGATCGCGACCGCCTCGGGGCAGGCCCGCAGGACCGCCTCAGCGTGGCCCCCCATCCCCAGGGTGCCGTCGACGTAGACCGACCCGGGTCGCTGCAGCGCGGGGGCGAGCAGCTCCACGCACCGGGCGACCAGGACCGGCACGTGCCGGTCCTGCGCCTGTCGCTGCGTCTGCGCCGCCATCCGCCTTCTGGTCCCTGCACCCGGATCGACCGGCCGGCTCCCTTGCCCTGGTCCCCCACCGTCCACCGGTGCCTCCGGCCCGGGGGAAGACGGGTCGGCGGTCGGTCTGCGGTCCGGCTCCGGGGAAGAGGAGCCGGGACGCTGGCGGACGGGGGGAGGCCGGGGCACGGGGTGCTCCGGTGGTCACATCAGTCCAGGGACCACCTCCTCGGAGAGCTCGGCGAAGGACTGCTCGTGCTGCTCGGTGTAGCTGGACCAGGCGTCGGTGTCCCAGATCTCCAGCCGGTTGCCGGCGCCGATGACCGTGCAGTCACCGCTGAGACCGGCATACGTGCGCAGCAACGGCGGCACGGTGACGCGACCCTGCTTGTCGGGGATCTCGTCCGAGGCGCCGGAGAGGAAGAACCGCTGGTAGTCGCGCACCGTCTTGGAGGAGGTCGGGCTGTTCTGCCACTGGGCGACGATGCCGTCGAAGTCGCCCTGGGTGAAGACGTAGAGGCAGTGCTCCTGGCCGCGGGTGATGACCAGGCCTCCGGCCAGCCGCTCGCGGAACTTCGCCGGGAGGATCATCCGCCCCTTGTCGTCGAGCCGCGGGGTGTAGGTGCCGAGGAACAGCACGTGCACCACCCCTTCCGTCGTCGCGGGCCCGACCACCTCGATCTGCCCCCCACTCTACTCCACTTTCCCCCACTTCTGCGACCACCTGGGCCGGATCATCGCATACAGATCCACGTCGTCGCAGGTCAGCGGAGGTGGTGGTGGGTGGAGGGAAGAGGTTGCCGCGGCCCTGCTCGATGCGGCAGCACCCCACCCGGCGCGAGGGCCCCTCGGAGAACACCGCAGGTCAGCAGGGGTATGCGCGGCCGCGGCCGACTCGTCATCGCGTCGAGGCGAGGGGACCGGGCGGCCGGTGGGGGGAAGTGGAGCGACGGGGGTCGAGGGTGGCCCGGGTGCCGACCCTCAGCACGCGGCACCGGGGAGTTTGGCAAGATCGGGGCATGTCTACGCTCTCCCCCTCCCCCGAGGCCGTCGACCTGGACGCCGTGAAGTCCGTGGCCGGTTCCGTGCACCGCGCGATCGCCACCGTGATCGAGGGCAAGGACGAGGCGGTGGCGACCGCGGTCACCGTGCTGCTGGCCGAGGGCCACCTGCTCGTGGAGGACGTGCCCGGGGTCGGCAAGACCATGCTGGCCAAGGCGCTGGCCCGCGCGATCGACTGCCGCGTGAGCCGGGTGCAGTTCACGCCCGACCTGCTCCCCAGCGACATCACCGGGGTCAGCGTCTACAACCAGGACACCCGCGCCTTCGAGTTCCGCCGCGGCGCCATCTTCGCCAACGTCGTGGTCGGCGACGAGATCAACCGCGCCTCCCCCAAGACGCAGTCCGCGCTGCTGGAGTCGATGGAGGAGCGCCAGGTCACGGTGGACGGTCAGACCTACCCGCTGCCGCGGCCGTTCCTCGTGATGGCCACCCAGAACCCGATCGAGATGGAGGGCACCTACCCGCTCCCCGAGGCGCAGCGGGACCGTTTCATGGCCCGGATCTCGATGGGCTACCCCAACGCCGCCTCGGAGATGGCCATGCTCGAGTCGCACGGCGGGGTCAGCCCGCTGGACGACCTCTCCCCCGTGACGACGGCCGCGGACGTGCAGCAGCAGATCGAGAACATCCGCGGCCTGCACATCGCCCCGGCCCTGCGGCAGTACGTCGTCGAGCTGATGGCGGCCTCCCGCGCCCACCGGCTGCTGCGGCTCGGCGCCTCGCCCCGCGCCGGCCTGCAGCTGCTCCGGGCGGCCCGGGCGCACGCCGCTCTCGCCGCCCGGGACCACGTGCTCCCCGAGGACGTGCAGGCGATGGCGGTGCCGCTGCTCGCCCACCGCGTCCTCCCGACCGGCGAGGCCTCGTTGGCGCACCGCGCCACCGCCGACATCGTGCGCGACCTGGTGGAGCGCACGACGGTCCCCTCCGGCCGGTGACCAGGACGGCGAGGGCATGACCCAGTCCGGCTCCCCGTGGGGGCTGTTCACGGCGCGGGGCAAGGTGTTCCTCGCCCTGGGCGGGCTGCTGGTGGTGGCCGGGATCTTCCTCGGCTACGAGGACGTCACCCGCGTCGGGCTGGCGCTGCTGGCGCTGCCGCTGCTCATCCTGCTGCTCATGCCCCGCCGCCCGCCACGGCTGACGGTGCAGCGCGACGTCGAGCCGCAGCGGCTCACCCCTGACGACCGCGGCGAGGTCGAGGTCCGCTTCCGCAACGTGGGTCCCCGCTCCGCGGTCTACCTGGCCGAGGAGCACCTCGACTACCAGCTCGGTGACCGCCCCCGCTACATCCTCCCGCGGATGAGCACCGGCGAGGAGCGCCGGCTGCGCTACAGCGTGCGGTCCCGGCACCGCGGCGCCTACGCCCTGGGGCCGATCGTGCTCCGGCAGCGCGACCCCTTCGGCCTGACCTTCCGCACGCTGCAGCTGTCCTCGCGCACCGAGCTGCTGGTGCTGCCCCGCGTCCTCGCCCTGGGCGAGGACCGGCTCCGGGGCAGCTCGCGCGGCAGCGAGGGCGAGATGCCGCAGATGGTGGCGCTGCACGGCGAGGACGACGTCAGCATCCGCTCCTACCGCGACGGCGACGAGCTGCGGCGGGTGCACTGGCCGGCCACCGCCCACCGGGGCGAGCTGATGGTGCGGCAGGAGGACCGGCCGGCCCGTCGGCGCGCCGTCCTGCTCCTGGACTCCCGGGCGGCGGCGCACCCGGGCTCCGGGCTGCGGCCCTCCTACGAGTGGGGGGTGAGCGCGATCGCGTCGGTCGCCCGGCACCTGGTGGCGGACGGCTTCGTGGTGCACCTGCTCACCGACGAGACGCTGCGCGACGGCAGCGCGGAGCACCAGGTGGAGCTGGCCACGGTGATGGACACGCTCGCCCGGGTCCAGCCGGAGGAGGACTCCCGCCTTGACCGGCTCTCGGCTGCCGCCGCGTCGTTCAGCTCCGGCGGCGTGCTGCTCGTCGCCGCGGTGGTCGCCCACGACGAGTCCGAGCTGCGCACGCTGGCCGCCATCCGGCACCCGGGTTCGCGTGCCCTCGCCTTCGTCCTGGACCCGGGCCGGTTCGGTGGACCGGACGGGCGCAACCGTCCGACCGGTGTGCTGGCCGAGGCGGGCTGGCGCACGGTGACCGCCGGGCCGCACACCGAGATCCCCGAGGCCTGGGTCTCGCTGCGGGCCGCCGCGTTGGGCAGGCCGGCATGAGGATGGACGACCGGGGCTGGTGGGAGCGGGGCCTGTGGGCCGAGGGCCTGGTGGCCGCCCTGGCGACGCTGTCCGTGGCGTGGCCGCTGACCGACCTGCTCCGCGAGGAGAACTGGGTGGCGCCGGCCGTCACCATGGTCGTGCTGGTGGCTCTCACCGGGGCCGTGCTGCGCACCGTGGACGCGCCGCCGACCCTGGTCGCGCTGGGCCAGCTCGCCGTCGGCCTGGCCGGCCTCACGGTGCTGTACCTGCGGGACACGCTGTGGCGGGGGTTCCTGCCGACCGAGGAGTCGCTGGAGCGGATCGCCACGCTGCTGCAGCAGGCCGGGGCCGTGCTGCAGACGTATGCCGCCCCCGCGCCCACCACGCAGGGTGTCTCCTTCCTGGTCGTCGCCGTGCTCACGCTCACTGCGGTCTCCGTCGACTCGATGGGGGTGACCGGGAGGGCCCCGGCGAGCGCCGGCATACCCCTCGTCGCCGGGTTCCTCATCTCGGTGTCCAACACGGGTCAGGCGATGGAGCCGTGGTACTTCGGCGCCGTCCTCGTCCTGTGGCTGGTCATGCTGGCGCAGCAGGGCAACCGGCTCACCCTGGCCTGGCCCTCGGCCGGCCGGCGGGAGTCGCACGGCGGGGACGACGTCTCGGCCGGGCCGCGGACCTACCGGGGCCTGGCCCAGGGCGTGGGTGCCCTCACCCTGGTCGGCGCCGTCCTCGGCGCCGCCTTCCTCCCGCACCTGCCGCCGACCTTCCTCGGCGACGGGCTGGCCCGCAACCCGGACGCCCGGGACGTCGGTGGGGACACCGGCGAGGTCTCCTTCACCGAGACCATGGACCCCGCCCAGGACCTGCGCAACACCTCCCAGGCCCCGGTCCTCACCTACCGCACCAACGCCGTCAGCGTGCAGCCGCTGCGCGTCACCGCCACCGAGCGGTTCGAGGACGGGCGCTGGGTGGCACCGGAACGCCTCACCTCCTCCCTCCTGCCCCAGGGCGCGCCCCTTCCCGATCCCGCGGGGCTGGGTGAGGGCGTCCCGGTCAGCGAGTCGCAGTTCCAGGTGCTGGACAACCAGCTCGAGCCGCCGCACCTGGCGGCCCCGAGCCCGCTCACGTCGCTGCAGCTGCAGGGCGGCAGCTACCGCTTCGACCCGACCGACACGACCGTGGTGCTGCAGGGTCAGGCACCCCGCTACGACGCGACCTACCTCACGCTGGAGTCGGGTGCCGAGCTGCCGGACGGCATCGGCGGGCAGCCCGCGCCCGCCTCCGAGTTCGACGAGGACGTGCTCGCCCTCGACCCGGTCTCCGAGGACCGGATCGGCGAGCTCGCCGAGCAGATCGTGGGCGGGGAGGACAACGCGCTGCGGGCCGCCGTCCTCATCCAGAGCCACCTGCGCACCGACGGCGGCTACGAGTACTCCCTGGAGCTGGCGCCGTCGGCGGAGGCGAGCGCGGACGACCCGATCGGGGGGTTCCTGGAGACCCGGCAGGGCTACTGCGTGCAGTTCGCGACCGCCATGGTGATGATGGCCCGCCACGAGGGGATCCCGGCACGGATGGCGGTGGGCTTCCTGCCGGGGACCACCCAGGAGGACGGGTCGCGCCGGGTGATCGCCTCGGACGCCCACACCTGGCCCGAGCTGTGGATCGACGGCCTGGGCTGGACCCGCTTCGAGCCCACGCCCGGTATCCGCGCCGGGACCCCGCCGGCGTATGCCCGCTCCACCGACGACGCGGACGCCGACCAGAGCAGCTCCACGGTGCCGCAGGAGCTGACCCCGACGCCGGAGCCCACGGCGGCTCCCGCGCCGACCGACCCGACCTTCCTGGACCGGCTGGGTGACCTGCTGCCGACCGTGCTGCGCGCCGTGCTCGCCCTGCTGCTGCTGGCGGCCGTGATGACCGTCCTGCCCCTCGTCGGGCGCCGTCACCGGGAGGCCGGGCTGCGGTCGGCCTCGACCCCCGCCGAGCGGATCGAGGGCCAGTGGCAGCTGCTCACGCGCACCCTCACCGACCTGGGCGTGGACGAGCCACCGGCGCGCAGCCCGCGCGAGCTGCGCCAGCACTACACGCGGGGCACGACGATGGACGACGGCGGCCAGCAGGCGCTGGGCCGGGCGACCGCGACGCTCGAGCGGTCCCGGTATGCCCCTCCGGCGGTGCTCACCGACGACGAGGTGCAGCAGATGGGCGAGGACGTGCGCACCGTGGTCGACGAGGTCAGGCATACCTCCGACTGGAACCAGCGGGCCGGTGCCGCCCTGGTGCCGAGCAGCGGGGTGGCGGGCGTGCGGGAGGCCGTGCGTCGGATCCTGCGGCGCTGACGGGCAGGCTGCGGTGCGTCCAGGACGCGCCTGGGGTAGCGCCACCGCCCCCGGGCACGACAGAGTGGTGCACCATGACTGCTCCCTTGACCGTCATCCTCTTCGGCGCCACCGGTGACCTGTCCCGTCGCAAGCTGATCCCGGGGCTGCTGCACCTCTTCCTGTCCGGCCTGGTCGACGACCTCCGCGTGGTCGGGACCTCCCTCGACGAGCTGTCGGTGGAGGAGTTCCGCGACCTCGCGGTGGGCGCGGTGGAGGAGTTCAGCGTGCGCGAGTCCGACGACTCCGCGCTGAAGGACTTCGCCCAGCACCTGGACTACGTGCCGGGGACCGCCGGGCCGGAGGCGCTGCGCGAGGCGGTGGACCGCTCCGAGCAGGAGCTGGGCGGGGGCGACCTGCTCCGGCTGCACTACCTGTCGGTGCCGCCGAAGGCGGCGTTGACCGCGGTGGGCACGATCGCGTCGGCGAGTCTGGTGGAGCGCAGCCGGATCATCATGGAGAAGCCGTTCGGCACCGACCACGCCTCGGCGGTCGAGCTGAACGCGCAGCTGCACGAGGTCTTCGACGAGGAGCAGATCTTCCGGATCGACCACTTCCTCGGCAAGGAGCCGGCGCAGAACATCCTGGCGTTCCGCTTCGCGAACGGGCTGTTCGAGCCGATCTGGCACCGCAACCACATCGATCACATCCAGATCGACGTGCCGGAGACCCTGGGGCTGAACCAGCGCGGGGACTTCTACGAGCAGACCGGGGCATACCGCGACATGGTGGTCACCCACCTGTTCCAGATCCTGGCGTTCACCGCGATGGAGCCACCGACCTCGCTCGAGCCGGCCGCGATCAGCCGGGAGAAGAACAAGGTCTTCCGCTCGATGCTGCCGCTCGAGCCCAGCGACGTGGTGCGGGGGCAGTACGTCGGGTATCGCGACGAGAAGGGCGTGGACGAGGACAGCCAGACCGAGACCTTCGTGGCGCTGAAGTGCTTCGTCGACAACTGGCGCTGGGCGGGTGTGCCGTTCTACCTGCGCACCGGCAAGCAGCTGGCCGAGGGCGCGCGCATCATCTCGATCGCCTTCCGGGAGCCGCCGCAGTCGATGTTCCCCGCGGGCTCCGGGGTCGGCGACCACGGGCCGGACCACCTGACCTTCGACCTGGCCGACCGGGCGCGGATGTCGCTGAGCTTCTACGGCAAGCGACCGGGGCCGGGGATGAAGCTGGACAAGCTGTCGATGCAGTTCTCGATGCAGGACACGGACTGGGCCGGCAACGTGCTGGAGGCCTACGAGCGGCTGATCTACGACGCCGCGCGCGGCGACCGCACCCTGTTCGTCTCCGCCTCGGGCATCGAGCGGCTGTGGGAGATCTCGCAGCCGCTGCTGGACAACCCGCCGGTGGTGCGGCCCTACAAGGCCGGGTCGTGGGGGCCGAACCAGATCCACCAGCTCATCTCGCCGTTCACCTGGCGGCTGCCGTTCGAGCGGGAGTGGCGCGAGTCGGGCTCCAAGGCCTGACCCGCCGCCGACCCGTCACCCCTTCACCCGCGTCACCCCGACAGATCCCCGCGCCCCCACCGCAGATGAGCAAGGACAGCCCACATCCTGCGGTAGAACTTCCCTGCGTGATGCGAGCTGTCCTTGCTCATGTCGTGGCCGGTCCGTGATGCCGGCCCCGTCGATCAGTCGAGGTAGTCGCGCAGCACCTGCGAGCGCGACGGGTGCCGCAGCTTGGACATCGTCTTGGACTCGATCTGGCGGATCCGCTCGCGGGTGACGCCGTAGACCTTGCCGATCTCGTCCAGCGTCTTGGGCTGACCGTCGGACAGGCCGAAGCGCATCGAGACCACGCCGGCCTCCCGCTCGGACAGCGTGTCGAGCACCGAGTGCAACTGCTCCTGCAGCAGCGTGAAGGACACGGCGTCGGCCGGGACGACCGCCTCGGAGTCCTCGATGAGGTCACCGAACTCGCTGTCGCCGTCCTCGCCCAGCGGGGTGTGCAGGGAGATCGGCTCGCGGCCGTACTTCTGCACCTCGACGACCTTCTCGGGGGTCATGTCCAGCTCGGCGGCGAGCTCCTCGGGGGTGGGCTCGCGACCCAGGTCCTGCAGCATCTGCCGCTGCACCCGGGCCAGCTTGTTAATGACCTCGACCATGTGCACCGGGATGCGGATGGTGCGCGCCTGGTCCGCCATGGCGCGGGTGATGGCCTGCCGGATCCACCAGGTGGCGTAGGTGGAGAACTTGTAGCCCTTGGTGTAGTCGAACTTCTCCACCGCGCGGATCAGTCCGAGGTTGCCCTCCTGGATCAGGTCGAGGAAGAGCATGCCGCGGCCGGTGTACCGCTTGGCCAGCGAGACGACGAGGCGCAGGTTGGCCTCGAGCAGGTGGTTCTTGGCGTTCTTGCCGTCATTGGAGATCCACCACAGCTCGCGCTTGAGCTTGGCCTCGATCTTCTCGCCCGAGTTCAGCTTCTCCTCGGCGAACAGGCCGGCCTCGATCCGCTTGGCGAGCTCGACCTCCTGCTCGGCGTTCAGCAGCGCGACCTTGCCGATCTGCTTGAGGTAGTCCTTGACCGGGTCCGCCGTGGCTCCGGCCGTCACGACCTGCTGGGCGGGGGCGTCGTCGTCGTCGGCCGTCGAGAGGGTGAAGCTGTCCTCGTCCCCCTTGGTGGCCGGCGTCTTGGTCTTCGCCACCTCCGGGGTCGGGTCGGCCTCGTCGGTCTCCTCGGCGTCCTCCGCCTCGGCGTCCTCGGGCGAGGGTGCCTCGACGATCTCGTCGACGACGTCCTTCTTCTTCCTGCGGCCCGTGCCGCCGGCCGCACCGGCGGAGGTGTCGGCCTTCGCGGTCGTGGACCCGCCGGCCGCGGTCTTGGCCGCGGCCCTCGTGCTGGTCGACTTCGCGGACCGGGAGCTCGCGCTCTTCTTCGCCGCGGTGCGGGCGGAGGTCTTCGCGGAGGCGTCCGACGACGCGGCGGACGTGGTCGACTTCGCCGCCGGGGACGCCTTCGTGGCCGTGGTCTTCGTCGCCGTCGAGGACTTCGCGCTGGTCGACTTCTTGGCGGTCGTCTTCGCCCCCGTCGAGGACTTCTTCGCCGGAGACGCCTTCGTGGCCGTGGCCTTCGTCGAGGCGGTGCTCGAGCGGCTGCTGCGGCGCCGCGCGGGTCCCGCCTCCGCGGCGCGCACCTCGATCGCCTGGTCGCTGAAGACCCGCAGCACCTTCTTCTGCGTCGCGGCCGCCGTCACCTCGGCCGCCTCCAGGGCAGACTTCACCTGGTCGGCCTCCACGAAGCCCTGCTCGGTGCCGGTCGCCAGCAGGGCACGCAGGGCCTCGTGCTCGAAGGCAGGGGGGAGTTCCGTCGCGCTGGTGCGGGTCGTCCTGGCTGTCACGGGGTGAACCAACTCTTTCTGACGCAGCAGGTATGCCGCAGCCGGGGCAGCGATCGGCCCCGACGCGGTTCAGGAAGTGGTGTGTGGTGCCGGGTCCGGCACGCAACTGACACCATTATAAAACCTGTCGGGGCGATCACACATTCCCGAGGGCGTCAGTCGTCCTCGCCGGCCTTGACCGCGAGCACCGGACAGGTGGCCTCGAGCAGGATCCGCTGGGCGTTGGAGCCCAGGATCAGCTTGCCGATCGGCGTCCGTCGACGCAGCCCGATGACGATGAGGTCGGCGTCCGACTCCGCGGCGACCTCGATCAGGTCCTCGGCCGGTTCGTTGCCCCTGGCCAGCGCCCGCACCTCGTGCTCGATGCCGGCCCCGTCCAGGTCGGCTCCGACGGAGGCCAGCTCCTCCTCGAACCTGCGCGCCTCCCCAGCGTCGAAGTCGCGGCCACCCCGGTGGGAGTTCACGACGACGAGCTTCACCTTGCGGAGCAGGGCCTCGGTCCGCGCCGCGACCAGGGCAGCGCGCCCCTCCCGCGTCGGGATGTAGCCAACGATGATCGACATGGACGTGGACCTCCTTCGGTGACACCTCTGCCCGGCCGAGGGTACACCTCAGGCCGCGGGTCGCCCTCCCGGATGCCGGTGCGTCCTCCCGGCCTGCCCACCCTCCTGCCGCGGGGGACGCATCCCCGCCTCCAGGGCCCGGCGCAGCAGCAGCGCCATCCGGTAGTCGGGCTCGATCTCCAGCGCGAGGTCGCACGCCTCGTTGGCCAGCGTGCCGTCCCCGCGGACCCAGCAGATGAGGCCGACCAGCGTCAGCAGAGGGGTGCCGAGGTCCCGTGGGACCTCGCCGACGAGGCCGAGCAGCCGCTCCACCTGCTCCCGGCAGTGGCCGGCGGGCAGGGGCGGCAGCGCCGCGGCGGCGCGCGTGAGGTCCGGCGCGAGGTCACCGTCGTCCAGCCACCCCAGCTCGGGCAGCCACCGGGCCAGCACCGCGTCCCGGACCCACCGGTCCTGCAGCAGTGCCGCGATCCAGGCCCGCTCCCTCGCGCTCGGGGCGGTCCCGTGGACGGTCCAGTCGCCGAGGGCACGCAGCGCCTGCTCCTGGTCCAGCCGGTCCGTCGCCAGGGTGAGGACGGACAGGGCCAGGTCGCTCGCCCGGGACGCCTGCTCGTCCCGGCGGCGGACCAGCTCGACGACGTCGCCGCGTGAGGGCAGGGCCACCCTGCCCTCGAGCACCAGGTCGGCTGCCGCCGGCACGTCGGCGTGGCGCGGCACCGGCACCCACGACCGGTCGGCCGGCCGCACGTCCTCCCCCGAGGACACGACCTCGCACAGCTGCCGGGCGCCGTCGCGCACCAGCATCAGGTCGTGCACGTGGGCACCCGTCTCGTCCGCCAGCCGCCGGGCGGCGGCCAGCAACGCGTCGACCGCCGCGGGATCGACCGCACCACCGTCCTGCGTCGGGAGGTCGTAGCCGAAGATGCTCAGCAGCTTCACCCCGTCGGCGGCGGCGACGGCCTGGCGGACCGCGGTGCGCAGCAGTCCGACGAGGGCACCCAGCTGGTCGGTCGGCGGCAGGTCGAGGCGTCCGGTGAAGAGCACCGGGCACACCTGCCGTCCGGGCCCCGGCGTCAGTCGGGAGACCACGACCACCACGCTGTGGTCGATCTGGTAGCCGATCAGCTGCGGCAGGACCGCCAGCAGCTGGTCGGATCCGCGCAACCGCACCTGGCGCTGCTCGGACGAGGAGGTATGACGTGGGTCGTCGGGGCCGTGCGAGCGCCCCCCGGGCTCGGGTGTGGTCATACCCCCAGAGTGCCGCGAGCGGGCCCGCCGTGACGGGCCTGCTCGCAATCTGTGGATAACTCAGCCGGGCTGCTGGGCCTCCACCGCCGCGACCGGCCGCGGGCTGAACTCGGCGCGCGCGTGGTCCGCGATGCGCTTCATCAGGTAGCCGTCCAGCCCGGCGCCGACGACTCCTCCGGCCACGGGCACGAACCGGATCACCCGACCCAGGGCCCTGCCGCCGACCGTGGTGAGCAGCCGGAACCCGACCGCCTTGTTGACCATCATCGCGGCCGCCTTCGGCAGCCGCGTCATGGCCAGCGTGGCGAGCCGCCCGGACCCGGTGAGCCCGGCGGCGGTGGAGACGCCCGCCTTGCGCATCAGCTCGTCCGCGTCCGCACCGACGAGGGAGAGCAGGACCGCGGTGCGCGCGGACTTGCTGGTGACGTCATACCCCCGCTCCTCGGCGATCGCTGCGACCATCCGGGTGGCCAGGGTGTAGAACTCGAGCACGTTGGCGGGGATGGCGACGGGCATGGTGAAGATGCCGCCGACGCCGGTGATGAAGCCTCCGACCGCGGCCTTCTTGATGTGCTCGGACACGATCTCGTCGACGACCTCGTCGCTGTCCTCGCCCTTGTCCTTGCGCACCCGCGCCAGCACCTGGCTGGAGGACTGGAGCGGGCCGATACCGTCGACCCCGAAGTCGAGCAGCTTGCCGACGAAGGTGTTCGCCAGCGAGTCCAGCACGCCGCCCTCGGGGGCTTCCGGGTTGTCCGTCGTCACCTCGGACTCAGATCGGGCCACGTCATCTCCTCACGTCGGGGTGGTCTGCGGGTCATCCTGACACGGCAGCCCACGGGTCGCGCGGTATGCCGCTGCCCGGCCGCCCCGCGCTCAGGTCCGGTCGCCGTCGTCCCCGGACGGGGGCGCGCCCTCGTCCGACTCGTCGGCGGCGTCCGGGTCGCGCAGGAAGGCCTCCAGCTGCGCGCCGATCTCGTCGGCGCTGGGCAGGTTGGCCACCTCGGCCGCCAGCAGGCTCTTGCGCCGCTGACCCTCGATGAAGTGGTCGTAGCGCTTCTCCAGGCCCTCGACGACCTCGCGGGCCTCGTCGTTGCTGGCCAGCTCCTCCTCGATCCGACCCCGGGTGAGCCCGGCCATCGCGATGAGGTCGGCCGTCGGCAGCACCAGGCCGGTGAGGTCCATGAGCGCGTCGGCCGCGGCGACCGCGGCATCGCCGAACTGCGTCTCGGCGAGGTAGTGCGGCACGTGCACCGCCACCCCCATGGTCAGCAGCCCGGACTCGGCCAGCCGCAGGTGCAGCAGCGAGTCGGCGCTCGAGGGGATGCGCACCTGCCCGAAGATGGGGGTGTAGTCCCCCAGCACCGAGGAGTCGCTCGCGAAGCGGGTCGTCCCTACCGGGCGGGTGTGCGGGACCGCCATCGGGATGCCGTGCGCGCTCACCATCCGCCGGACGCCGAAGGCGAGACCGAGCTGGCGCACGGCCTCGACGAAGGCCTCCCAGCGGTAGTCCGGCTCGACACCGTGCAGCAGGAGGAACGGCTCGCCGGCCGCGTCCACCATCCGGTAGAGGATGAGGGAGGGGTCGTCGTAGTCGGTGTAGTGGTCGGAGTCGAAGGTCATGAGCGGGCGGCGCGACCGGTAGTCGACCAGCTCGTCCACGTCGAAGGTCGCGACGACCTCGTGCTCGAGGGTGTCCAGCAGGTGGTCGGCCAGGCTGGACCGCACCTGCCCGGCGTCCAGGAAGCCGTCCAGCGCCACCAGCAGCAGCGGTGCGGGCTGGGGCTGGCGGGCTGCGTCGGTCTCGACCCGGAACAACGGGGAGTGTGTCGTCACGGTGTCTCCTCTCTCGTCTGCCATGCACAACGACGGGCCGGCACCTGAGATTCCGGGCCTGGGTGCCGGTCGTGCAGAAACCGATGATAGGAACGAGGTATGCCCTCCCCCGAGACCGCGTTCCACGACCTGTCGCACTATGTCGCCCTCCCGCGCGTCTCGGGACTGGCGCTGAGCCCGGACGGCACCCGGCTGGTCACCGCGGTGGCCACCCTCAACCCCGGTGCCACCGGCCACGTGTCGGCGCTCTGGGAGGTCGACCCGGTGGGCGAGCGGGAGGCATACCGGCTCACCCGCAGCGCCCAGGGCGAGACCGGGGCGGCCTTCAGCGGCACCGGCGACCTCTACTTCACCTCGGCGCGCCCCGACCCCGACGCCGCCGAGGACCCCGACCCGCAGGCGGCCCTGTGGACCATCCCGCGGCAGGGCGGGGAGGCCCGGGTGGTGCTGAGCCGGCCCGGCGGCGTCTCCGGCGTGGTGGGTGCCCGTGCGGCGGACCGACTCCTGGTGGTCGCGGGGCTGCTGCCGGGGGCGAGCGACGAGGCGGAGCACGCGACGCTCTCCGAGGGCCGGACCACGGCCAAGGTCGACGCGATCCTGCACACGTCCTACCCGATCCGCTTCTGGGACCACGACCTCGGACCCGCGGTGCCGCAGGTCTTCGCCCTCGACGACGGTCCTGCGCCGGGTGTGCGGGCCGTCCCCGAGGACGACGCGGACGCCGACGCAGACGCCGCCACCGTGGCCTCACCCTCCGTCCCGGGCACCGTCGACCAGGGCCGGGAGAAGCACCTGCGGCTGCTCACCGCCGGCCTGCCGGCCCCGCTGCACGAGCCCAGCCCGGTGGTCTCCCCCGACGGCAGCTTCGCGCTGGTGGGGCTGACCGTCCCGCAGGGGCGCGCCGACCTGCGCGAGGGGATCCTGCGGATCGACCTGGAGGACGGCACGTCGCGGACCCTCGTCGACGAGCCGGGCACCGAGGCGCACGCCGGGCCGGTCAGCCCCGACGGGTCGCGGGCCGTGATCGTCCGCAGCCGGATCACCGCTCCGGACCGGCCGCCCCGGCCGCAGCTGCACCTCATGGACACCGACACCGGCGAGACCACGCCGCTGGCGCACGACTGGGACCGGTGGGCTCAACCGGTCGGCTGGACGCCGGACGGGAGCTGCGTCATCGCCCTGGCGGACAGCGACGGCCGCCGACCGGTCTTCCGCATCGACGTCGAGTCCGGGGAGGTCACCCAGGTGACCCAGGACGACGCGGCGTGGACAGACCTGGTCATCGCGCCCGAGGGAGCCACCGCCTACGGCATCCGCTCCTCCTACCTCTTCCCGCCCGAGGTGGTCCGGCTGGACCTGACCAGCGGCGAGGTCACCCGGCTGCCGGGGCCGGCCGAGCGCCCCACGATCCCCGGGCGGCTGGAGGAGGTCGAGACCACCACGGACGACGGCACCCGGGTCCGTGCATGGCTGGCGCTGCCCGAGGGCGACGCGGGGTCGGGCGCGAGCACCCCGCACCCGATGCTGCTGTGGATCCACGGCGGACCGCTCGGGTCGTGGAACGCCTGGACGTGGCGGTGGAACCCGTGGCTGATGACGGCCCAGGGGTATGCCGTGCTGCTGCCGGACCCCGCGCTGTCCACCGGCTACGGCCAGGACTTCGTGCAGCGTGGCTGGGGCGCCTGGGGCCAGGCGCCGTACACCGACCTGATGGCGATCACCGACGCTGCCACCGCCCGCGAGGACATCGACGGCGGACGCACGGCGGCGATGGGGGGGTCGTTCGGCGGCTACATGGCCAACTGGGTCGCCGGGCACACCGACCGGTTCCGTGCGGTCGTCACGCACGCCTCGCTGTGGGCGCTGGACGGCTTCGGGCCGACGACGGACGCGGCCTTCTACTGGCAGCGGGAGATGACGCCCGAGATGGCCGAGGCGAACAGCCCGCACCACTTCGTCGCGGACATCGTCACCCCGATGCTGGTCATCCACGGCGACAAGGACTACCGCGTGCCCATCGGCGAGGGGCTGCGGCTGTGGTACGAGCTGCTCTCCCGCTCCGGCCTGCCGCAGGCGCAGGACGGCAGCACCGCGCACCGGTTCCTCTACTTCCCGCACGAGAACCACTGGATCCTCAAGCCCCAGCACGCCACGGTCTGGTACGCCACCGTCAGCGCCTTCCTCGCCGAGCACGTGCTGGGCGAGGAGCCGCGGCCCGCGGCCGAGCACCTCGGGCTGGCCGCGCCGCCCGAGCAGGCCTCGCGCTAGCCGCCCGGGAGCTCCTGGTCGGGCGACCACCGCAGCGGCCGCGGCGGGCAGCACCAGACCAGGGAGCCGGCGCCGTCGGGATCGGCGAGGACCCCCCGGTCCCGCAGCGCCACCGGGTCACCGTCGGCACCGCGCAGCCGCTCCGCCAGCCGCACCTGCTCCGCACTGCCGGCGACGGGCGGGGAGGCGCCCTCGGGGACGGTCCCTGACCGCAGGGCTGCCTCGAAGGGGCGCAGCACCGCGGTCCACAGGGTGGCGACCGCGTCCCGCAGGTCCTCCCGTGTCGTGGAGTTGTCCAGCAGCACGTCTGCGGCGGCGGCCCGCCCGGCGTCGTCGGCCTGCGCGCGCAGCCTGGCCTGCGCGGACTCGCGGTCCATCCCCCGCAGCTGCACCAGACGACGCAGCCGCTCGGCCTCCGGCACGTCGACGATCACCGTGAGGGCGTAGTCGCCGACCAGCCCCATCTCCACCAGGAGCGGGATGTCGTGCACGACCACCGTGCCCTGCGGCGCGGCGTCCATCAGCTCGGCGGACCGGCGGCGGATCCGCGGGTGGGTGATCCGCTCCAGGTCACGCCGAGCCTGCTCGTCGACGAAGACCACCCGACCCAGTGCGGCCCGGTCCAGCGAGCCGTCGGCGGCGATCACCCCGGGCCCGAAGCGCTCGGCGACCTCGGCCAGGCCCGGGCTCCCGGGCTCCACCACCTCGCGGGCGACGAGGTCGGCGTCCACGACGAGCGCGCCGAGCTCCCCCAGCTGCGCCGCCACCGTCGACTTCCCGGAGCCGATGCCGCCGGAGAGGCCGACGCGCAACGTCATACCGCGGTCTCTCCGCTGTCCTCACGCCCCTGCCAGGTGCAGACGCAGGCCTCGTTGCCCTCCCCGTCGGCGAGCACCCACCAGGACGGCGCGTGCTCGTCGGTGACCAGGCGGCCCCCGGCCGCCAGGGCCGCGTCGACGCGCTCGCGGGCGATGTCGTGAGGGACGTTGACGTCGAGGTGGAAGCGTCCACGCTCGGTGCGGGGCGCCTCCATCTGCTGGAACCACAGCGGCGCCAGCCGGCCGCCGGGGTCGGCCAGCTCGTGCTCGCCCACCTCGTCGTAGCCGAGCACCGCCGCCCAGAACGGTGCGGCCGCGGGCGCGTCCATGACGTCCAGCGCGATCTCCAGCACGCTGACCTGGTCGGGAGCGGCGCTCACGCCCGCCTCACCGGCGATCCGGCTGATCGCCACGGCGAGCTCCCGGTCCCGGTCGGTGAGCCGCCCGACGTCGTGGCTGACCGTGCTGATGGTGACGTGCGGGTAGCGCAGGTCCACGTCCGGGTGGTGGCCCAGCTCGTCCGCGACCTCGGCGATCCGCCCGGCGAGCCGGGCGCCCGCGGCGAAGTCACCGGTGAGGTAGCGGGTGTGCAGCCTGCCCAGCACCACCCTCCAGTCGGCGAGGTCCGGGTCCGCGGTGAGCGCGTGCGGGGTGGGGTCGTCGGGTGCCATACCGCGACTCTGCCAGATCCCGACCGGCCGCACGATCTGCGCCCACCGGCCGCACGATCTGCGTCGACCGACCGCACGGTCTGCGTCGACCGACCGCACGGTATGCCGTCAGCCCGCACCGTGTCCGGCGAGATGGGCAGCAAGGTGCGCCCGCGAGCGCAGACCCAGCTTGCGGCGCGCGCTGGCCAGGTGGCTCTCCACGGTGCGCGGCGACAAGAAGAGCTCGCGCGCGATCTCGGCGTCCGTATACCCGTCGATGACCAGCCGGGCGACGCGTTGCTCGGCCGGGGAGAGCTCGGTGCGAGCCTGGGTCAGCACGGTGACGAACTCGCGCAGGTGACCCGTCGGCGGCTCCTTGCGCAGGACGAGGACCACCGGGGCCGGCTCGAGGTCGACCACCGGCAGGCTCGCCAGCCCCGGTCGGCGGCCCCAGCCCTCGGGCGCCACACCGATGACCTGGCCGCTCCCGATGGCCAGGAGCGCGTCGAACTCGGTGGCCCCCCGGCCGACATACCTCGGCTCGCCGCCGCGGTCCTCCACGTTGAGCCAGTAGGACCGCCACTGCGGAAGGACGTCCTCCTGGCGGCGGAAGGTCGGCTGGTCCAGCAGGTCGGCCAGCCGCACCGAGGGCCGGCCTGCGAGCCGGTGGTCGGCGGACACGACGACGTGCCGGTCCACGACCCGGAGGGTGACGACGTCGAGCAGAGGATCGCTCACGGGCCCCACGAGCACCAGGGCGTCCAACCCACCGTCGCGCACGGCCTCCAGATCAGCAGGCGATCCCCAGCTCTCCCGCACCGTCAGCAGGCACTGCGGGCTGCGGCGTCGCACCTGGCCCAGGGCGCGGTGGACGGCAGCAAGTCCGGTGGCGGGCATCACCCCCACCCGCAGGGCACCGACGGGTGTCATGGCTAATGATGACACCGGCATCGCTGCGGGTGCGAGCAAGTTTCCGGGCTTTCCCGGATGTCCATGGGTGACGGCAGGCGCCAGCATCGACCCATGGACCTCTCGTTGCGACAGGCCTACGGCGAGCAGGCGACCTCGCTGCGTGCCGTCGCCGTCACCGTGGTCGTCCCCCAACCCCACCGGGCCACCGCGGTGACCTCGGCGTTCCTGCAGACCCGCGTGCATACCGATCGGATCGTGACGCCCTCGGGGGTGGCGCTCGGCGGGGCCTTCCGCCTCGAGCTCCGCTCGGACGGCTTCGTCCATTTCTCCGGGTTCATCCACGCCAGCGGCTGGCCGAGCTACCGCGCCAGCGTCACCGTGACCGTGCGGGTGTCCCTGCCCGGCCCCGACGGCGTGGTTCGTGAGGCGGCGTTCTCCTTCGCCGACGGCGGCACGGCCTACGGCACCAACCGCAAGGGGGCGCGAAGGCACTCGTGGTCGCAGAACACCTTCGTCGCGCCGGTCGCCGCGCACTGGGCACAGGTCCGCAGTGCGCCCATCACCCGCAACGTGCAGTACAGCACCGACGCCCTGGGCGTCGTGGGCGACGGCCTGGCCCTGCTCGGCCAGCTGGCGCTCGCCAACGCCACCCTGGGAGCCACCGGGGCCGGGCTGGTCGTGGCGGGCCGCGCGGCCGACGCCCTGGACGTCGAGGAGCTCCTCGTGCCCGGGCTGGTCGGCGTCGTCGCCAGCGGGGGAGCGGTCTTCGTGCTGGGGCCAGGTGCCGCCTACCCGGCGTTCTGGGCGGGCGCGGCCACCGCCAAGGCGGCGATCAGCCACCGCCACCTCACCGACGCCGAGCGAGCGGCCTGCGACGACGTCTTCGGGGCGGGCAGGATCGCCTACGACAAGGTCCTGCTCACCAACCTGCTCGGGCTGGGCAACCGGCCGTTCGTGGTGCCCCACCCGGGCGGCCCGATCCTGGTCAACATCGGCAAGGCGCTGAGCGTCGGCCCGCTGCGCTACGGCGGCAACGGCGAGACGGACGACGACGGGCGCTGGCCGGGGGGACACATCTTCTTCCACGAGATGACCCACGTGTGGCAGATCATGCACACGAGATTCACACCCGCGCTCTACTGTCGCGCCGCCTACGCCTCGGCGGTCAAGGACTACACCTACCCGAACACCCCCTGGGTCAGCAGCACCTCGTGGGGGCCCGACCAGCAGGCCAACATCGTCGCTGACTGGTGGTGCGGGCGGGGCAACTACCCCATCGACCCCACCCTCGGGCAGACGCCGGCGGCGGAGGACTGGCAGGCGCCCTTTGGCCCGCGCAACCAGCAGAGTCCGTGGTTCAGCCAGGTGCTCGCCCTCCGCGGCGGCGTCGAGTAGTTCCCGATCTTTCGAAGGAGACACCCATGCCCGATGACGAGTTCCTCGCCCGCGAGCTGCTCACCGATGAGCAGCTGGCGCGGATCCAGCGCGCCTTCCGAGCCGTGGAGGAGCACTACCCCGGCGTGGTCGGGATCAGCGCCAAGGGCGACGGTGTGCGAGGGCAGACCGGTGGCCCTGGAGTCGGTGTCTTCGGCATCAGCAGGAGCGGCGTCGGGATCCACGGCCAGGCCAAGGGCGACCGCCCCGGCGTCCTCGGCGAGAGCGATCTCGCCCAAGGGGTATGGGGTGAGTCCGTCGCCCCCGACCGTTGCGGTGTCGCCGGGGTGGGCAACGCCGGGCACGGCGTGGTCGGCGAGACCCGCAGCCCCGGTCACGCCGGTGTCACGGCTCGGGGCCCTGAGTGGGCCGGTCGTTTCGAGGGCAAGGTCCACCTGCTGGGCGATGTCCGGGCTGACCGCGACATCGATGTCGCGGGCACGGTGCGGGTGGGCGGGGATGTGGTGCTCCAGGGCGCTGACCTGGCCGAACGCTTCGCCCCGGGCGATGCCGAGGTCGTCCCCGGCACCGTCGTCGTGCTCGGCGAGAGCGACGGCGGTGGAGACCGGGTGCGGGCGTGCGACACGGCCTACGACACCGGCGTGGTCGGTGTGGTCAGCGGTGCGGGCAGCCACCGGCCGGCGCTCGTCATGGATGCCGGGTTGGCCGCTGGGGTGCCCGTGGCGCTCACCGGCAAGGTCTGGGTGCTCGCCTGCGACGCGGGGGGACCGATCACCCGCGGCGACCTGCTCACCACCGCTCCGGTCACGGGTCGGGCGCAACGCGCCGCCGACCCCCGCCGCAGTCACGGAGCCGTGCTGGGAAAGGCGCTCGACGACCTGCAGGAAGGGACCGGGCTGATCCGTGCGCTGGTGTCGCTGCACTGAGCCGCTCCGATCAGGATGCCGTGCTGCATGAGCTGCTCGACGTCCTCGCCGCGCCGGGCGTCACCGCTGACGGCCCCTGACGCTAGCCCGCGGCCTCGGCGCGGTCCATGGCGACGTAGATCCGCTTGGCCGACACCGGCGCCGGCGTGCCGAGCCGCTGGGCGAAGAGCGAGACCCGCAACTCCTGCACCGAGAAGACGATGTCCCGCACGTCCGGGTCCTCCCGCCGGTGCGGCGGCAGCCCGTCGAGGAAGGAGGCGAGCTCTGCCTCCACCACGTGCACGTCCTCCATCCGCTGCCGGTCCCGGGGCAGGTCCTGCAGCCCCTTGTCCAACCGCTCGGCCATCGCGCGCAGCCAGACCACCATCCGCGGCAGACGTGCGTGACCCACCTCCGCGACGAAGCCCGGCCGCAGCAGGGTGTCCAGCTGACGGCGCAGGTCCAGCGCCATGTCGGCGGCGGCGGGCGCGTCCAGCCGCTGCAGCCGGAGCGAGACCTGGCGGGCGGTGTCGAGGATCGGCACGAGCGACTCCACGATCTCCAGCACGCGCGGCACGGTGAGCCGGCGCACCCCCGCGAGGGCAGCCTCGAACTGTGCCGGGTCGCGCACCGTCGCCCCCGGCTGGTCCAGCACGACCGAGTCCACCGCGGCGGCGAGCGCGTCCTCGAGCAGGGCCGGGACCGAGCCGTGCGGGTTGTGCCCCAGGGACAGCTTCTGCTCGTTGGACAGCAGCGCCAGCAGCCGTTTCCACGGCGGTGTGGTGCCGAGCAGCAGCAGCCGGCGCACCCCGCGACGGGTCTCCCGCTCGGCCTCCGACCGGGTCGCCATCACCCGCACGTCCACGGCGTCCCCGGTGTCGACCAGGGCCGGGAAGCCCTGCACCTCGCGGGGCCCGACCTGTCGGCTGAAGGTCTCCGGCAGCGGGTCGTAGCGCTCGCCCTCGGGCCACGCCGTCAGACCGCTGCGCTCGACCCCGGCCGCGGCCGCGGCCATCGTCGTGCGCACCTGACCGGCCAGCTGCTGCTGCAGGGCGGCCAGGTCCTTGCCCTCGCCCAGGACCTCGACCCGCCCCCGGCGCCCGTCCCGGCCCTTCCGGCCCGGCCGGACCGACCGCTCCACGCGGAAGGTCATGCGCAGGTGGTCCGGTACCCGCTCCCAGGCCATGTCCTGCGGATCCACCCGCGCCAGACCGCGGCCGGTGAGCTCCTCGGCGAGCGCCTCCCGCACGGGCAGCGCGCCGACCACGCCGGCCTCGCGCATACCCCGGAGCGCGGCGCGCGCGTGGTCCGGCGCCGGGACGAAGTTGCGACGCACGTCCTTGGGCAGCGCCTTGACCAGCGCGGTGACCAGCTCCTCGTGCATGCCCGGGACGAGCCAGTCGAAGCCGGTCTCGTCGACCTGGTTGAGCACCTCGACGGGCAGGTGTGCGGTGACGCCGTCGGCGTCGGCCCCCGGCTCGAACTGGTAGGTCAGCCCGAGGGTGAGCTCGCCCTGGGACCAGCGGGTGGGGAAGGCGACGCCGAGATCGCTGACGGCGTCGCCGGCCTCCCCGACCAGCAGGTCCTCGGTGAAGGTGAGCAGCTCCGGGTCGCGTCGACGCTCCTTCTTCCACCACGTGTCGAAGTGCGCGCCGGAGACCACCTCGGCCGGGATCCGGTCGGCGTAGAACTCGACCAGGGTCTCGTCGTCGACGAGGATGTCGCGGCGACGCGCCCGCTCCTCGAGCTGGCCGAGCTCGCGCAGCAGGCGGCGGTTGGCGTGGAAGAACTCGTGCCGGGTCTCCCAGTCCTCCTCCACCAGACCCTGACGGATGAACAGGTCACGGGCCGTCTCGGGGTCGATCCGCCCGAGCGGGACGGCGCGACCGGCGACCAGGGGTATGCCGTAGAGCGTCACCCGCTCGTCCGCGACCGCCGAGCCCGCCGAGCGGGACCAGCGCGGCTCGCTGTAGGAACGTCTGACCAGGTGGGTCGCGGCGCGCTCCACGGTCGCGGGGTCCACCACGGCGTTGGTGCGCGCCCACAGCCGGGTGGTCTCCACCAGCTCCGCGCTCATCACCCAGTCGGGGTTCTTGCGGTGCAGGACCGACCCGGGCTGGATGACGAACCGGGCGTTGCGGGCGCCGAGGTAGGCGCGGGCCTCGCGCTCCCACATGCCGACGTTCGACAGCAGGCCCGTGAGCAGCGAGGAGTGCACCTGGTCCGCGTTCGCGGGGTGCTGGTTGAGCTCCATCCCGAGCTGCTTGACCGCCCGGCGCAGCTGGGTGTGCAGGTCCTGCCACTCGCGGACCCGCAGGTAGTGCAGGAACTCCGCCTTGCACATCCGGCGGAAGGCGCTGCCGGAGCGCTGCTTCTGCTGCTGCTGGAGGTAGCGCCAGAGGTTGAGGACGACGAGGAAGTCGGAGTCCACCGTGTCGTCCTTGGCCGGGCCGGCGTCCTTCCCGCGCCGGCCCGCGGTCGGCCCGCCGACGCGGCGGAACCGCGCGTGCGCCTGGTCGGCCTGCTGCTGCCGGTCGGAGGGCCGCTCGCGCACGTCCTGGATGGACAGCGCCGCGACGACCACGAGCACCTCCTTCAGCGCGCCCTGGCGCTCGGCCTCGATGAGCATCCGGGCCAGCCGGGGGTCGACCGGGAGGGCGACGATGGCGCGGCCGTAGGCGGTGAGCCGCTGGCGCGGCAGGTGCGCCGGAGCGGTCGGGTCGATCGCCTGCAGCTCGGTGAGCAGCCGGACCCCGTCCGCGACCTGGCGGGAGTCGGGAGGCTCGAGGAAGCCGAACTTCTCGATCTCGCCCAGACCGAGGTTGGTCATCGACAGGATGACGCTGGCCAGGTTGGTGCGCAGGATCTCGGGGTCGGTGAACTCCGGTCGGGACTCGAGGTCCTCCTGGCTGTAGAGCCGGATCGCGATGCCGTCGGCGAGACGACCGCAGCGGCCCGCCCGCTGGTCCGCGGAGGCCTGGCTGATCGGCTCGATGGGGAGCCGCTGGACCTTGAGCCGCTGGCTGTAGCGGCTGATCCGCGCCGTGCCGGTGTCCACGACGTAGCGGATGCCGGGCACGGTGAGCGAGGTCTCGGCGACGTTGGTGGAGACGACGATGCGGCGGCCGGTATGCCGCGCGAAGACCCGGTGCTGCTCCGCGGCGGACAGCCGGCCGTAGAGCGGCAGCACCTCGGTCGCCGGGAGGTCGAGACCGGTGAGGGCGTCGCAGACGTCGCGGATCTCCCGCTCGCCGGAGCAGAAGACCAGGACGTCCTCGCCCCGGCCGTCGCGCCCGCTGGCCTCGGTCCACAGCTCCTCGACGGCCTCGACGACCCCCGTGACCTGGTCGATCTCGATCTGCTGCGGTTCACCGCCGGTGCCCTTGCGCGGCGGTGCCTCCCGGGTGAGCGGGCGGTAGCGGACCTCCACCGGGTAGGTGCGCCCGGAGACCTCGATGACCGGTGCCGGGCGGCCGTCGGCGTCGGCGAAGAACTCCGCGAACCGCTGCACGTCGATGGTCGCCGAGGTGATGACGACCTTGAGGTCCGGGCGGCGCGGCAGGAGCTGGCGCAGGTAGCCCAGGATGAAGTCGATGTTGAGGCTGCGCTCGTGCGCCTCGTCGATGATGAGCGTGTCGTAGCGTCGCAGGTCCCGGTCGCGCTGCAGCTCGGAGAGCAGGATGCCGTCGGTCATCACCTTGACCAGCGTGTCGGCCCGGGAGACGTCGGTGAACCGCACCTGGTAGCCGACCACGGTGCCCAGCTCGACGCCGAGCTCCTCGCTCACCCGCTCGGCGACCGACCGGGCGGCGATCCGGCGCGGCTGGGTGTGACCGATCATCCCCTCGACGCCGCGACCGAGCTCCAGGCAGATCTTCGGCAGCTGGGTCGTCTTGCCGGAGCCGGTCTCCCCCGCGACGACGACGACCTGGTGCTCGCGCACCGCGTCGAGCAGGTCGGCGCGGCGCTGGGTGACCGGCAGGTCGGGTGGGTAGTGCAGGGAGCCCGCAGCGGGCTGCGCTGCTGCGCGCGCCCTGGCCGCAGCGGCGGCGTCGGCGCCCCTCGGCGTCGGTGCCCGCCCCCTACCGCGCCCGCGACCTTTGCCGTCCTTGCGGTCGCGTCGATCTGGCCCGGGCACGCCCTCCACTCTAACGAGCGGGCGCCACCCGGTTTCCGCGCTCTGCCGGCTCCGGCGGCCGTCCTCGGCGACTCGGCTCAGGCGGCGCCGGTGCGCGGGACCAGACCCGCGGCGACCGGCAGGTGGGTGACGCCGGCGTGGGTGGCCAGGTAGGTGCCCCAGAGGCTCAGGCCCGCGTCCTGGCAGGCGTCCAGCGCATACTGGTGCAGGCTGCGGTCGGCGTCGGTGACGCCGCCGCGCGGACGTGCGAGCACCAGCACGAAGCCCGGGGTGTCGGGCAGGTCCTCGATGACGGGGATCATCCGGCCGACCACCTCCCGCGGGTCCTCCCGACCCACCTCGCCCACCACCACGGGTTGGGCCAGGCTGCCGCCGGGGCGGCACAGCAGGAAGCCGAGCGCACCGGCGCTGCGGTCCGCGTCGCTCACGACCAGGTCGACGACGTCGGCGGCCAGGGCCGGGTCGTCCAGGGATCGGGTGGGCCAGTCATCAGGAAGGTTCTCGAAGCTCATACCCGCCACCGTGCCCCAGCCGACCGAGGCGGCGCAGAAGTTGTCCACAGGCCCCCGCCCCCGACCCGGACCAACGTCGGGATAGCACAACCCTCATCGGCGAACTACCCGATGAAGGTTGTGCTATGCCGTGGTCACTCCCGGGTGGGGGGCGGTCAGAGCAGCTGCGAGACCAGGTGGATGGCCAGCCCCACGAGGGCGCCGACGATGGTGCCGTTCAGCCGGATGAACTGCAGGTCGCGGCCCACGTGCAGCTCGATCTTGTCCGACGCCTCGCGGGCGTCCCACCGCTGGATGGTCCCGGAGATGACCGAGGTCAGCTCGGGGCCGTAGCGCTGCACCAGCCCGACGACGGTGTCCGCGACCCAGGCGTCCAGCCGCGACTGCAGCCGGTCGTCCTCCACCAGCTGCCTGCCCAGCCCCGCCAGCCCCGTGCTCATCCGGGTCCGCAGCGCCCCCTGCGGGTCGTCCAGGGCGTCGAGCACCGACGTCCGCAGCGTCTCGCCCAGGGCCACCCCCGTGGCGCTGACCTGCGGGTGGTCCAGCACCCGCTCCTTCAACGCCTCGAAGCGCTCCCGCGTCCGGTCGTCCTGCTGCAGGTCCCGCCCCAGGTCGGACAGGTAGGCGTCCAGGGCGTGCCGCACGTTGTGCTCCGGGTCGTCCTTGACGTCGCGGGCCCAGCGCAGCACCTCGGTGTAGACCCGTCGCGTGACCTGGTCGTTGACCCACGTCGGTGCCCAGGCGGGCGCCCGGGAGCGCACCACGGACTCGACCTGGTCCTGGTGCAGGGCCAGCCAGGCGTGCAGCTCACGGGCGGCGAGGTCGACCAGGCCACGGTGCGAGCCGTCCTCGACGACCCGCTCCAGCAGGTGCCCGGCCACCGGGGACAGCGGCTCGCGGCGCACCCGCGGGATGACCACGTCGTCGACGAACACCCGGATCTCGTCCTCGTCCAGCCGCTCGACCGCCCGGCTCAGGAACGGCGCCGCCTCCGACACCACCCGCTCGGCGTGCTCCGGCTCGCGCAGCCACTCCCCCACCCGCTGCACCACCCGGGCGTCCAGCAGCTTGTCCCGCAGCACCTGCGGCGTGAGGAAGTTGTCGGTGACGAACTGCTCCAGGCTGGCGCCGAGGTCGTCCTTGCGCCGCGGCACCAGGGCTGTGTGCGGGATCGGCAGCCCCAACGGGTGGCGGAAGAGCGCGGTCACCGCGAACCAGTCGGCGATGGCCCCGACCATCCCGGCCTCGGCACCGGCGTTGACATACCCCCAGACCCCGTCGCGACCGTGCGTCAGCAGGTAGATCACCGCCATCAGGAGCAGCAGCCCGGTCGCCACCATCCGCATCCGACGCAGCCCGGCACGGCGCGAGGCGTCGTCCACGCGCGTCACGGTGGTCTCCACGAATCCTCCTGCGGGGTATGCCGTCGGCACGGCTCAGTGATCAACCGCCCTGCTCGACCACCCTATTCCGCCCGGGGTGGAGGATGTGGGTCATGTCCGAGGAAAGGCTCCACGCCGAACGCACCATCCCCGCCCCCGCTGACGCGGTGTTCGCCGTGCTCGCGGACCCCGGCCGGCACGCCGCCATCGACGGCACCGGCTGGGTGGAGCGGTCGCTGCAGGAGGAGCAGCTGCGCGAGCCCGGGCAGCTCTTCCGGGTGCGGATGTTCCACCCCGAGCACCCGGACGGGAACTACGACATCGTCAACGAGGTCCTCGACCTGGACGCCCCGCACGTCATCTCCTGGCGCCCCGGCTACGTCGGGTCCGACGGCGAGCTCGAGTTCGGCGGCTGGGTGTGGCGCTACGACCTGGAGCAGCTCGGGCCGGACCGCACGCGGGTGGTCCTCAGCTACGACTGGTCGGCGGTCGGTCCCGGGCCCCGGGGCTACCTCGACTTCCCGCCGTTCCCGCAGGACCACCTGCCCCGCTCGCTGGAGCACCTGGCCGGGCTCGTGGCCGACGCGGCCGGATGAGGCGTGGTCCGCTCGCGGACAGCAGCTGTCCGTCCCCGGCGCTAGCCTGACCGCCATGCACGAGCGCGACCTCGCGGTCCCGGAGCACGGGGCGCCGGATGGGTGACCCCACACCGTCCCGTCCCGCGTTCGAGTGGGACGACGACCTCCCGGCGGTCCGGCATACCCGCTCCTCCAGCGACCAGGACGGCGCGCCGGACGCCGACGACGGCGGCCCCGCACCCGACCTGCAGTTCACCGCCGAGGTGGTCGAGTGGCGCGGCCCGGCGCCGTTCCACTTCCTCGTGGTGCCCGAGGAGGAGTGCGCCTGGCTCACCGAGGTGATGCGCGAGGTGACCTACGGCTGGGGGATGGTGCCGGTGACCGGGCGCGTGGGAGAGACCGACTTCAGCACGTCCCTGTGGCCCCGCCAGGGCTCCTTCTACGTCCCGCTCAAGGACGCCGTCCGGCGGGCGGAGGGGATCGAGCTCGGCGACCCGGTGACCGTCTCGCTCACCATCCGCTCCGGCTGAGACACGCGGCCGCCGCGCCGGGGCCGGTGACAGATGCCACCCCGGGAGGTAGCCCCCGTGTGCCAAGGTGGAACGCACGACACAATAGGCACGTCACAGCGTGTGCCTCGCGTCCTGATGGGGGGCGCGCGCACGACGCCAGGCCACCCGAGGAGAGACGATGACCGACCAGCCACAGCCGCTCGCCGCGCCCGAACCGCAGGGTGAGTCGTTGACGCTGACCGCACCCGCCCCGTCCGAGCCGGTCGAGCAGACGGCGGCGCCGAGGATGGCGCCCCAGGTCGATCCCGAGGCGATGCCGGCCCTGGACGCCAAGGTGGAGACCTACCTGGCCGGGCTCACCCAGACCGAGACCAAGTCTCCCGAGTTCGCCCAGCGGGCCGCCGACGTGCGCACCATGGGTGACGCGGACATCCGGGCCGCGGCCGAGACCTCCAACCGGCTGCTCAAGTCGCCCGTCCGGGCCATCCAGAGCGGCGGCGTGTCCAAGGAGTCCAAGGTCGCCCAGACGCTCACCGAGCTGCGGCACACGGTGGAGGACCTGGACCCGGCGCAGGCCACCGGGGTGAAGAAGTGGTTCGAGCGGCTGCCCTTCTCGGACCGGCTGACGAAGTACTTCCAGAAGTACGAGTCGGCGGAGAAGCACCTCGACGCGATCCTGCACTCGCTGCGCAGCGGCCAGGACGAGCTGGCCAAGGACAACGCCGCGCTCAACCTGGAGAAGCAGCAGCTGTGGGAGTCGATGGGGCGGCTGAACCAGTACGTCTACATCGCCGAGCAGCTGGACGCCAAGGTGGCCGCCACCATCGCCGAGCTGGACAGCAGCGACCCCGAGCGGGCCAAGGCGATGCGCGAGGACGTGCTGTTCTACGTCCGGCAGAAGCACCAGGACCTGCTCACCCAGCTCGCCGTGTCGATCCAGAACTACCTGGCGATCGACATCGTCATGAAGAACAACATCGAGCTGATCAAGGGGGTCGACCGTGCCTCCACGACGACGGTCTCCGCGCTGCGCACGGCGGTGCTCGTCGCCCAGGCGCTGAACAACCAGAAGCTGGTGCTGGACCAGATCACCGCGCTCAACCAGACCACCTCGCAGATGATCCAGAGCACCAGCGAGCTGCTCCGGGACAACTCGGTGGCGATCCAGGAGCAGGCAGCCTCGTCCACGCTCGGGCTGGACCAGCTGCAGGCCGCGTTCACCAACATCTACGCCACCATGGACGCCATCGACGAGTTCCGCGTCCAGGCGCTCGACGGCATGTCACAGACCATCGGGGTCCTCGAGGGAGAGGTGGTCAAGTCGCGCGAGTACCTCGACCGGGCCAAGCGCACCGACGTCCGCCTGGCCTCCGGCCAGCTGGACATCGAGGGCTCGGGCGGCTCCCCCACCCGCCGGGGCTGACGTGGGGTTCTCCGACCTGCTGGACCGGATGCTCGGCCGACCGGCCGCCTCCGACGACCGGTTGACCCTGCCCGCCCCGCCCACCGCGCAGGACGTGCAGCAGGCGCTGGAGTCGACCGAGCAGATGCTGGGCTCCGCCGCGCTGCCCTCCGTGGTGGTCGCCCGCGGCGGCCGCATCATCGCCACGGTCCGGGACACCCTGCCGCGGCTGGAGAAGCTCAGCGGGAGCGACCTCGGTTACACCGTCGTCGCCACCGCCACCGACTACCTGCCCGAGGCGATCGGGGCATACCAGCGACTCCCCCGTCGGTATGCCGACACGCGCCCGGTCGACGGGGCCAAGACCTCGCTCATGGTGCTGGTGGACCAGCTCGACCTGCTGGGGCTGACGATGGACAAGGTGTTCGACGCGGTCTACCGCCAGGACGCGCGCGAGCTCGTCGCGCAGGGGCGGTTCATCGCGGAGAAGTTCGGCTCCTCCGGGGCGGGAGGGTCGCTGCGGATCACCGAGGACGAGGACGCGCCGCTCCCCGACCAGCCCCCGGCGGACCCGGCCGAGGACGCCGGGTCGGCGGACGCGGCCGGCGTCAACCCGCTGGCACCACCCAGGGGGGTGCTGGGATGACGCAGCTGACGGACGCCGTCGACCTGCTGGCGCGGGTGGGGCGCGAGGCCGGGCTGGACGAGCAGACGGTCCGGGTGGAGGGGCAGCACCTCGCGGCCGCGGTGCTGGAGCAGCCGGGGCCGGGCGAGGCGCACTCCCTCTGGGCGGGTGCCTTCGACCGTCCGGCCAGCGACTTCTTCGGCGCGGTCCCCAAGGGCCGGCGGTATGCCTCGATCCCGACCCCGATGCTGTCGACGCTCATCGCGGAGCGGAGTGCGCGGGCGGCGGGGTATGCCCAGGCGCTCGCCGACGTCGCGACGGCCGCCTGCGCGATGCCCGGGGCCGGACAGCTCAGCGTGGGCAAGGCCACCTCCGTGGCCCGTGCACAGCTGGCCGCGGCTGGTGTCGCAGCGAGCCACGGCGGCGAGGCTCCGACCGCCGGTCTCACGCCCCCCGACGCCGGCCCGCTGACCCCGGCGAGCCCGGCGAGCCCGGCGACGGATCCTGCCTCGGCGTCGGCGCTGTCGGCCGACCTGCTGCGCCGGGCCCAGGAGCAGGGTGCGCGGGTGCGGGACATGCTCACGTCGCTGTCGGCGGGCAGCCAGACCTACCAGCCGAGCCCGACCCTGCCACCACCTCCGGAGGCCGGCGACCTGGGGGCCGCCGCGCCCCCACCCTCGCCTGCAGCGGGAGGAGAGCAACCTCCCGCGGCACCCGGTGCCGAGAGCGCCGCGACGCCGGGGGTCGAGGACGAGCCGGAGCCCGAGCCCGAGCCGGAGCGCTCGCTCGAGGAGCTGCTCGCCGAGCTGGACGAGCTCATCGGGCTGGAGCGGGTCAAGGCTGAGATCCACCGGCAGGTCGCCGTGCTGAAGATGGACGCGCGACGGCAGGAGGCCGGTCTCAAGGTGGCGACGCTCACCCGGCACCTGGTCTTCGTCGGCAACCCGGGCACCGGGAAGACGACGGTGGCCCGCTTGGTGGGAGGGATCTATCGCGCGCTCGGGCTGCTGAGCAAGGGCCAGCTCGTCGAGGTGGACCGCAGCGAGCTGGTCGCCGGCTACCTCGGGCAGACCGCCGCCAAGACGGCCGAGGTGGTGGGCAGCGCGCACGGAGGCGTCATCTTCATCGACGAGGCCTACAGCCTCGGCGGGGACCAGTACGGCAAGGAGGCCATCGACACCCTCGTCAAGGAGATGGAGGACCACCGGGACGACCTGGTGGTCATCGTGGCCGGCTACCCCGACCCGATGGCGGAGTTCATCGCCACCAACCCGGGCCTGGAGAGCAGGTTCCGCACCATCATCGAGTTCGAGGACTACACCGACGAGGAGCTGGTCGCCATCCAGCAGCACCTCGCCGGCCAGATGGACTACGACGTGGCCCCCGAGGCGACCGAGCGCTTCGGCGAGATCCTGGCGGCGACCCCGCGCGGACCCAGCTTCGGCAACGGCCGGTTCGCCCGCAACCTGCTGGAGGCCGCGATCGGACGTCACGCCTGGCGGCTGCGGGACACCACGGAGGTCGACCTGCACGAGTTGCGCACGCTGCAGCGGGAGGACTTCGAGGACCGGGACGCGGTGGACCTGTCCGTGCCCCCGGCCGAGGACGAGCCCGCCGACCACGAGGCGGAGGCACCCGAGGACGGCGACCAGCCGCAGGAGCCGGCGTGAGCACGCCGGCGCCGACGTCGGCGTCCGCCGCTGCCACGCCACAGACGGCCGGGACGGGCCAGCCCTCCACGTCTCCTGCGCCCGCGCCCGCCGCGGCGACCCCGCCCCAGGTGCGCGGCGCGAGGGCGGCAGACAGCGTCTCGACCACCCCGCGCCTGCTCCGGCTGGCGCGGGGCGCAGCCGCGGCGGCCGCCCTCCTCACCGGCGTGGTGGCCACCGGCACCTTCTCGACCGACGGGGTCAACTCCACCCCGAACGTCATCGCGGACCAGTGGGCCGCCGCCGAGCAGGCGGGCGTGGACATCGCGCACGCCGACCTGCTGGCCGCCGAGCGCGTCACCGCGGAGAACCCTGCCGACGCCCAGGCGCTCGAGGCCTACGACGAGGTGCTGCTCGCGGTGGGCTCGGACCTGAGCCGGATGGCGGACAGCTTCGGGCAGGCGGCGGCCGACTGGAGCTCCTTCGTCACCGGTGTAGAGCGCGCGAGTGCGAGCGGGTCGCCGGTCCAGGGGTATGCCGAGGCCTCCGGCGCCGCGCGCGAGGCGACCGCCCGGGTGGACGAGGTCGCCGACCAGCACGCGCAGGACCTGCTCACCGGCTCGCGGTCCGTCCTGACGACGGTGGTCGGGACGCTCGGCGTGCTCGTGCTGCTCGGGCTGATGATCTGGCTGGCGCTGCGGACCCGACGCATCCTCAACGTGCCGCTGGCGCTGGCCACCGTGATCACCGGCGGTCTGACCTGGCTGTCGGTCAACCCCTCGGCCCTGCCCCTCGACTACGACGTGCACGTCGAGCAGACCCAGGCCACCACGACGGCGTTGCAGCAGGTCTACCAGGCGCGCCAGGCGCAGGTCGCCGCTGCGGCCGGGATCGACACCGACTGGGAGACCCAGGCGGAGCAGACGTCCGTCGCGATCGGTGACCTGGACGACTCCGGTGTCGAGGAGGACTGGGAGCAGGTCCGCGCCGCAGGGGTGCAGGAGGGAGCGGTCCAGGACTCCGCGGAGGCCTACGACCGGGTGGCCGAGAACCTGTCCGGCCTCGTCGCCGACGACCTGTCGATGGTCGACCCCGACGTCAGCAACCCCGCCGTGCTGACTGCCGCAGGGGCGCTGCTGCTCGGTCTGCTCGGGGCCGCGCTGGCGTGGGCCGGTGTCACGCAACGGCTGCGGGACTACCGATGAACGCCCGGGGTCGCGGGCCGACCCGACCCCCGATGCCGATCCTGGGCGAGGACCGCCCGGACGTGGAGGACACCACCGCCCGGGAGCTGCAGCGCCGGCAGCAGGCGGCCGAGGAGGAGCTGGCCGCTCGTCAGGCCGAGGCGGACCGGCAGCTCCGCACCCGGCAGGCCGCCCTGGACCGGGCCGAGCGTCGGCTGGTCGAGCGGCACGGACGGTCCTCGGTCGAGCGCGAGCTGGACCTGGCACAGCAGGAGCGGCACTCCGGCATCCGCGGCTCCGTGGTGGCGCTGTGGGCCTGGGGCGCCGGTCTGGCCCTGCTCGTCCTCGGCGTCGTCATCAGCGGGCCGGACCGTGGTCCTGCCGACCTGGAGGAGATCGCCACCACCGACCGGGCACGCGTCGCCTGGCTCGGCGTCGCGGTCGCGGCGGACGAGGCGTGGGCGCTGACCGCCACCGGGGAGGACGTCGTCGCCGGCAGCGGCGCGCCGGGCGACACGACCTCCCTCGCGGAGCAGGCGAGCGCCCTCCGCGGGGGGTACGAACCGCTGCAGCAGGTCTCCGAGGCGACCTTCGACGGGCGCACCGCGCCGCCGGCCTCGGCCGCCGCGGGCGAGTCCTGGGACGAGGTGCACACGACCGCCCTCGGGGTGGTGCCGCAGGACGCCGTCGCGGACCTCTACGACGCCCGCGGGGGTCCGGACGCGGTGGCCCTCGGTGCTCTCGCGCTCGGCGGGGCGGGGCTCGGGGTGGCGCTGGTCGTCGCCCTGCGTCGTCGCGCGGGCTGGCAGGCGGTCGCCGCGGGCGGGGCCGTGGTCCTCGCCGTCCTCACCGTCGTGCAGGTGGCGACCCAGGCCCCGGCGCGCTACGCCGACGCCGCGGGGCACCAGGCCGCGCAGCTGGCGCTCACCGGGCTCGTGACCGGGCTGCACGACGAGGTGTCCACCCTGCTGGACGGTCCCGGGGCGAGCCCGTCGACCGCGGTCGAGAGGACGGGCGAGGGCCGGCAGCGGTTCGACGAGGCCGCGGCCCGGGTCGCCGACGAACGTGACGGTATGCTGACCGCGCTCGACGAGGCGGGAGGGGCGACCGCCCCCGTCGCGGCCACCGGGCTCGGCGCCGCCGCTCTCGGCGGGGTCGCGTTCGCGCTCCCGGGCCGGAGGAAGGACCGATGAACCCCACGCCCGACGACCGCCGGCGCGACGCCACCGACGAGGACCAGCCGATGCTGCTGCTCGGCGAGGACCGCCCCGACGTCGAGGACACCACGCTCGAGGAGCTGCGGGAGCAGGAGGCCGAGCTGGAGCGCCGCCGGCAGGAGTTCGCCGAGCAGGCCGAGCGCGACCGCGAGCGTGCCCAGGAGCAGCTCGCCGACGACCGGCAGGCCGCGGAGAAGGCCCTGGCCGCGCGGCAACGGGCGATCGACGAGGCGGAGCGCCGGTTGGTGCGCACCGAGCGACGGCTGCGCAAGCAGGCCCAGCGGGTGGGCCAGGGCGACAGCGTCCCCCGGGTGTCCACCTACCTCCCCGAGCAGCCCGGGCGTGGCAGGAGCTCGCTCCTGCGTGGATCGGAGCGGTCGCCCGGAAAACTGGATGGGATGCCGCTACCGGTGCTCCTGCTGGTCGCGGCCGCCGTCGTCCTGGGGATCGGCACCGTCCAAACCTCGGCGCGGGCCGACCAGGGGCAGGTCGCCACCTTCGAGCAGCTCGACGCGGTGCGCGTCGAGCTGCGGGAGGCCACCGGGTTGCTGGACACCGAGATGGTCCTCCAGGCCACCGGCGACCCCGAGCAGGTGGACGCCGAGGGCGACCTGCCCAGCGTCGCTCTCGCGAGGCAGGCCCTCCAGGGGGTGGACTCGGTCCCCTCCTACTACGCGGAGGACATCGGGCAGCTGAGCGCGACGTTGTCGTCGACGGAGGGCAGTGAGGTCCGCGCGGCGACGACCTGGCGCGACGGCCGGGACGCCATCGGCTACTCCGTCGCCGGCTACGACGTGGACGAGTCCCGGGAGGCGATCCTGCCCGGGTCGACCTGGGGCAGCGTGCTGCTCGTCGGTGGCGCCGCCCTGCTGCTGCTCACCCTCGTGCTGCTGCTCCGCCAGGGGTCACGGCTGGCGGCCGCCTGCACCGGGCTGGCCCTGGTCGGGGCCATCGTCCTCGTCGCGCAGGACCCCGTCCACGACGATGCCGGCGAGCTGGGCGAGGCCCACGAGGAGGCGGCCGACCGGGCCGACGACGTGCTCGACCTGGTCGGCGACGACATCGAGGTCGTGCTCGGTCTGGACTCGCTCGAGCCCTACGAGCAGGAGGGCGAGTACTCCTACTGGGCCCGCCACTACCGGCTCGAAGGACTCGGGCAGGAGGACGGGGAGTGGTCCCGGGCGCGGGCCGACCTCGGCCGGACGCTGTCCCTCGACCCCGCACCGGAGGAGCTGCGCACCGCCTCCCTCGCCGTGCTGACCGAGGCGGACGCCGTGCGGCAGGGCATCGAGACCGAGGTCGTCGAGGCCCGGCGGTCCGTCGTGGAGGTGTCCACCCGGGCGCCGTCGCCGGCCCTGGTGTGGCCCACCCTCGTCCTGGTGGTGCTGCTGCCCTGGGCCGGGCTCGGTCTGGAGTCGTGGCGACGGCGCCGGAGGGAGGCCCGATGACCGGCGGCTACACCCACGCCCCCGTCGCGCCGGGGTCGCTCGGCGCCGACGTCCCCGACACCGAGCTGCTCGCCTACCTCGACGCGATGTTGCGGTGGAAGGACCAGCGCCGCACCGAGCTCGCCGCGCTGGACCAGGCGGCCCTGGAGGTGGAGGAGCCGGCCGAGCGCGCCTCCCTGACCCCGGACGTCACCCTGTCGATGACGTTGTGGCAGGCGGTCGCCGATCGGCTCGCGCTGATCCAGGCCACCTGGGACAGCGGCCGCGTCGGCGAGCAGGAGCGACGCCGGATCACCACGCTGGTCTGGGGCACGCTGGAGCAGCCCGGGACCCGGGGCACCCAGGCGCTGGCGGTCTCGCTCCCCGAGGCGTGCCGGCTCTCGGACTCGCTGGCGTCGTCGCTGCGCTCCCGGCTGCGGCTCGACGGGGCCGACCCCGACCTCACCGGCCGGCTGCGCGCGCTCCGGCAGCAGGTCGAGCGGATCGCGGACCAGGTCGCGCTCATCCCCGGATCGAGGCGCTCCTCCGCCGAGGTGGCGCACGCCGAGCTCGACCAGCGGCTCACCGACGTGACCGACCGGGCGGCCCGCGGCGCCGACGTCGGCGGGCTGCTGGCACCGCTGGAGTCCCGCGCGGCGACGGTCGAGCGAGACCTCATCGTGGCCGCCTCGGCCCGCGCGCACGCCAAGGCCGACCACGCCCAGGCGACCCGGGAGGTCGCCGAGCTGACCGCCAGGGGGCAGGCCGTGCTGTCCCTGGCGCACCGCGCCCGGTCCACGGTCGCCCCGGCGCCCCGGCTCGGCGTCCCCGACGTCTCCGCGCTCGGGGACGTGCCCACCGGCCTCGGCGAGCTCACGGCATACCGGGGGCGGCTCGCCCGGGTGGAGCGCGCCCTGGGCGTCGCGCAGTCGGAGTATGCCGCTGCCCTCGCCCGCCTGGACGAGCTCACCGAGCGCGCGCACCGGGTGCGCGAGGCGCTGGCGGACGAGACGGCGATGCTGGCCCTCGCCGAGCAGACCGACACCTTGCTGCAGACCCGGCCGACCGACCTGACCCGACTGGAGGCGCTGGTGCAGGCACAGGAGAGCTTCGTCAAGGCGTTGGGGGTGCGGCCGTGAGCGGCGCGCCCTGTCAGGAGCCGGGCTGCACCGGGTCCTACGAGGACGGCTGGTGCAACGTCTGCGGCTCGCCCGAGCCCAGCCAGGCCCCCATCGAGGCGACCCCCGTCGGCCTGCCTCCCGAGCCGTCGCAGGGCGAGGCCGCCGGTGGTGCCCGCTCCGGGGGCGCGGCGGGGGGTGCCGACCCGGCCGCGGGCTCCGGGCACGTGGTGGCGACACCGGCACCGGGCCAGACCCGGCAGGCCGTCCGGGCGGCCCGGGTCCGTCGGCAGCGGGCCGGCATGGCCGGCCGCCGCTCCCGGTTGGGGCTCGGGCTCACGACGGTCCCCGACGTGCCCGAGGGCGACCCGACCGAGAAGCTCATGGTCGACCCGCGGGTGCCGGAGGACCGGCGCACCTGCCCGGCCTGCGGCGCCGACGTCGGCCGTGCCGCCGGGGAGGCCGAGGGGCGGCAGCAGGGGTTCTGCCCGCAGTGCCGCGCCCCCTACTCCTTCACCCCCAAGCTCGAGCCGGGTGAGCTGGTGGCGGGGCAGTACGAGAACGTCGGCGCGCTCGCGCACGGCGGGATGGGCTGGATCTACCTGGGCCGGGACAAGAACGTCTCGGACCGGTTCGTCGTGCTCAAGGGGCTGCTCAACACCGGCGACGACGACGCGCTGGACGCCGCGGTCGCCGAGCAGCAGTTCCTCGCCCAGGTCAAGCACCCCCTCATCGTCGAGATCTACAACACGGTGCAGCACGAGGGCGACGCCTACACGGTCATGGAGCACGTGGGCGGACGCTCGCTCAAGCAGCTGCTGCAGGACCGGATGCGCGAGGCGGGGCGCTACGCCCCGTTCCCCGTCGACCAGGCCCTGGCCTACGTGATCGAGGCCCTCCCGGCCTTCACCCACCTGCACGACCTCGGGCTGCTCTACTGCGACTTCAAGCCGGACAACCTCATCCACGAGGGGGACGGCATCAAGCTGATCGACCTCGGCGGGGTGCGCCGCCAGGACGACCTCGAGTCGCCGATCTACGGGACCGTGGGCTACCAGGCACCCGAGGTGGCCGAGGTCGGGCCCTCGGTCGCGTCCGACATCTACACCATCGGTCGCACCCTGTGCGTCCTCACCTTCGAGTTCCGCGGCTACCAGACCGAGTACCAGCACTCGTTCCCCCCGATGTCCCGGGTCCCCGCCTTCACCGAGCACGACGCCTTCTACCGCGTCGTGGCCCGCTGCTGCGCCCCCGACCCGAACGACCGGTTCACCTCGGTCGAGGAGCTGCGCAGCCAGCTCGTCGGTGTGCTGCGCCAGGTGGTCGCGGCGTCCGGCGCGGAGCGCGCCGCCACCCTCTCCGCGCACAGCCCCGCCTTCGAGCCGCCCGTCACCACCGGGGAGACCCTGTCCTGGTGGGAGCTGCCCGAGCTGAAGCGGGACGAGCAGGACCCGATGCTCGACTGGATCTCGAGCCAGTCCGGCAACGACCCGAGCGCCACCTTCGAGGCGCTGCGCGCCGCGCCGGAGCAGACCCCCGAGGTCTTCCTCGCCCGGGCGAGGGCGGGCATCCGGATGGGCCAGCAGGCCTGGGTGGACGAGGCCGTGCGGGGGTTGCTGGGCGAGGACCCGTGGGACTGGCGGGGCTCGTGGCTGCGCGGTCTCTGGGCGATCTCGCAGGCCGAGGGCGAGCACGCCGAGCAGCGGGCGCAGGAGGCGGGAGGCCACTTCGCCGCGGTCCGCGACGCCCTGCCCGGCGAGATCGCGCCCCGGATGGCGCTGGCGCTGGCCACCGAGCTCGCCGGCTACGGCAAGGCGGCCGAGCTGGACTACCTGCGCGCCTGGCGCACCGATGCCGCGTATGTCGCTCCGGCCGCCTTCGGGCTGCACCGGCTGCGGCTGCAGCGCGACGACGTGGAGGGGGCGATCAACGCCCTGGACTCGGTCCCGCCGAGCAGCCGGGCCCACCCTCGGGCCCGCTGGCTGCGCGCCGAGCTGCTCCGTCGCCGCGGGAGCCTCGCCGACCTGCGGGAGTCGATGCACTCGGTGAGCCGGCTGACCCTCGACCCCCGTCAGCGTGCCCAGTTCAACGCCGTGCTCTACGAGCAGGCGCTGGCGCAGATCACCCAGCACGGCCCCAAGCCCGACTGGCGGGTGGGTGAGGTGCCGCTCACCCGCGACGCCCTGCAGCGCGCGCTGGAGCAGGAGTACCGCGTGCTCGCCGACTACACCCCCGACCCGCAGGAGCGGGCCGGGCTCATCGACCGCGCCAACGCGGTCCGCCCCTGGAGCTGGACATGACGCAGCAGACCCCCGACCCGGTGGACGCCGCACCGCACGGCGAGCCTGATCGCAGCGCCCTCCCGGACGACCCGACCGCGCGCATACCGGCACCCGGGACGGCGGCCGCACCCCACGCCGAGGAGACGGCCGAGGGCACCGAGGCCGCCCCGCAGGCCACGGCCACCGATCCGGAGCAGGCGGCCGACGAGGCCGAGCCGGCACCCGACGCGGCCGAGCCGGCACCGGACGAGGCCGGGGCGGACCCGGACGAGACCGAGGCCGACCCGGAGCCGTTCAGCGAGGGGCCGCCCCCGCTGCCCGAGCCGATGCTCGTCCTCGACGGCGACCTCCCACCGACCCGCCCGCAGCAGCAGGAGGCGGTCGACCACGGCAGCTGCGAGTCCTGCGGCGGCCCCTACGACGAGGACGGCTGGTGCACCCGGTGCGGCGAGCGCCGGCCCAACCCGCGGCACCACGTGAGCCAGTCCCCCTCGGCCGCGGTGGCCGGGGTCTGCGACCGCGGTCGGCGGCACCGCGACAACGAGGACGCGATGGCGTTGTGGGCCGACAACGGACAGCCAGGGCGGGTCGTGCTGGTCGTCTGCGACGGCGTGTCCAGCGCACCCCGGTCGGCGGAGGCCAGCGAGGCCGCGGCGAACGCCGCCGTCGCGGCGCTGACCGGTGAGGGTCCGCCTCAGGACCGGCACGTCGCCGGGGCGGCGGCGGCCGCGGCGGCGGTCGAGGAGGTGGCGGCGCAGGTCGCCGGCTCGGCGCCCTCCTGCACCTATGTGTCGGCCATCGTGCAGGACGGACGGGTGACCGTGGGCTCGATCGGCGACAGCCGGGCCTACTGGCTGCCGGACGCGGGCGACCCGGCGCGGCTGAGCACCGACGACTCGATGGCCGAGGAGCAGGTCCGGGCCGGCATCGACCGGGCCGAGGCCGAGGCGGGTCCGCTGGGTCACACGATCACGCGGTGGCTCGGCCCCGATGCTCCCGACGTGCGGCCGGAGATCACCGAGCAGGACGTGTCGGAGCCCGGCTGGCTGCTGGTCTGCAGCGACGGGCTGTGGAACTACGCCTCGGAGCCAACCGACCTCGCAGCCGTGGTCGCGGCCACCGCGCGACAGGTGGGCGCCGACCCGCTGCCGCTGGCGCAGGGGCTGGTCGACTGGGCGAACGGCCGGGGCGGTGCGGACAACATCACGGTCGCCCTCGCCCGCTGCGGGGACACGAGGCAGGATGGTGGGCATGGCTGAGTTCTCCTCGACCGTCCACCAGAACGAGTTCCTGCCCGACGGCGGCACCGACGTGCACGCCATCGTGTCGGTCACCTGCTCCGACGCGGGGACGGTGGCGCCGATGAGCAGCTCGGGCGGCGAGGCCGGCGAGGTCATCATCGTCGACGTCTCGGGGTCCATGGACGTGCAGGGCGTGCAGGCTGCGGCGTATGCCGCGTCCGCGGCGCTGGACCAGATCGTGGACGGCGTGTGGTTCGCGATCGTGGCCGGCAACCACGAGGCGGCGCTGTGCTACCCGACCGGCAACGCGGCGGCGATGGCGCGGATGTCGGCGCAGACGCGGTTGGAGGCCAAGCGGTCGCTCCAGCGCCTGGTGCCGGGTGGTGGGACGGCGATGGGCCGGTGGCTGCTCGCGGCCGGTCAGCTCTTCGGGACGGTGCCCTCGCTGTCGAAGCGGCACGCGATCCTGCTCACCGACGGGGCCAACCAGCACGAGACGCCGCAGGAGCTGACCTGGGCGCTGGAGCAGGTGCGCGGGCGGTTCCAGGCGGACTGTCGCGGACTGGGTGCCGCCTGGCAGGTGGCGGAGGTGCGCCGGATCGCCGAGGCGCTGCTGGGCAGCGTGGACCTCATCCGCACGTGGGACGGGCTCAGCGACGACTTCGCCGCGCTGATGAGCTCCTCCATGAGCAAGGGGATCAGCGACGCGCAGCTGCGGGTGTGGGCGCCGCAGGGTGCCGAGGTGCTCTTCGTCAAGCAGGTCAGCCCGACGCTCGAGGACCTCTCCGGGCGACGGATCGAGGTGAATGCCCTCACCGGCGGCTACGACACCGGCGCCTGGGGCGACGAGAGCCGCGACTACCACGTCGCGGTCCGGCTGGCCCCCAAGGGGATCGGCCAGGAGCAGCTGGCCTCGCGGGTGCAGCTCGTGGTCGGCGAGGAGGTGCAGACCCAGGGGCTGGTCAAGGCCGCCTGGTCCGCCGACGACGTGCTCACCGCGCAGATCAGCCCGGAGGTCGCGCACTACACCGGGCAGACCGAGCTGGCCTCCGCCATCCAGGAGGGGCTGCGGGCCAAGGCGATGGGTGACGACGTGACGGCCACCTCCCGGCTCGGCCGGGCGGTGCAGCTGGCCCAGAGCACCGGCGACGAGGCCGCCACGTCGCGGCTGGCCCGGGTGGTCGACATCGACGACGCCGCCACCGGCCGGGTGCGGCTGCGCAGCGACGTGGACCGGCTGGACGAGATGGAGCTGGACACCGCGTCGACGAAGACGACCCGGGTCCGGCCCAGCTGATGGTCCGCTGCCCCGAGGGTCACGAGAGCGAGGCCACCGACTACTGCGACACCTGTGGCTCGCCCATCGACGCCGGCTCCGACCTCGCGGCCCCGGCCTCGGCGGGTGCCGGGGGCGCTGCCGCCGGTGACGGAGCCGCCGGGTCGGTGCTCGACCTCGGCGAGCCGGTCGGGCCTCCGCCGCAGACGTGTCCGCACTGCGGCGCCCTGAACGTCGCCGACGCCCTCTTCTGCGAGTCCTGCGGCTACGACTTCACCACGGGTGCGGCGCCGATGGGCGACCCGGCTCCGGACGAGCCGACCCCGGACGAGGAGGCAGGCCAGGAGACCGAACCCGAGCCCGCCACCGCACCGGAACCGGAGGCCGGGGACGCACCGGGTCCGCAGCCGGAGACCGGACCCGAGCCCGCACCGGAGACCGAGGGCACGCCGGACACCCCGCCCGAGCCCGACACCGAGGTCGATCCGGACCCTGCGGCCGAGCCTGAGTCCCCGTCCGAGCCCGAGCCCCAGGTCGAGGCGGAGACCCCGCCCCAGCCGGACGTGGAGCCGGAGCCTGATCCCGAGCCGCAGCCCGAGGTCGAGCCAGACGCCGAGCCGGCACAGGAGACCGAGCCGGAGCCCGAGGTGGACCCGGACCCCGAGCCCGACGACGCCGGCGCGGTGGCCGCCCACGCCAGGCCACGGCATACCCCGCCCTCGCGCGACCTCGCCGACACCTGGGTGGTGGAGGCCTGGGTCGACCCGGACTGGTATGCCGTGCAGCAGACCGCGGAGGCGTGCCCGAGCGCGGGGGTGCCGGACGTCGTCGTGGTCCGCCGCTCGGTGGTGCTCATCGGTCGACCCTCCGGCAGCCTCGGCGTGCGGCCCGAGGTCGACGCGGGGGCCGACAGCGCGGTCTCGCGACGGCACGCCCAGCTCACCAGCGACGGACGGCGCTGGTGGATCGAGGACCTCGACAGCAGCAACGGCACCTATGTCGGCACGGTCGGCGAGCCGCTGCCCACCACGCCGCTCACCCCCGGGCAGCGGGTGGAGATCGACCGGGACGACCGGATCTACGTGGGGGCGTGGACCCGGCTGGTGCTGCGGCAGGCCACCGAGTCCGAGCGCGAGGGGCTGGGGTGAGCCGGCCGTGACGGCGTGCCGTACCCCACGTCAGGCGTGGGCCGCGGCCTAGAGTCTCCCCATGCCCTCCGACGACCCCGCCCCGGCGACCCGCTCCAGCCGCGCCCGGCTGCGTCGCTCCGGCCGCCACCTCGTGCGCCTCGGCGGGCTGCTGGCCGTGGTCGCGCTGATCATCACGCTGATCGGCGGCTGGGCCACCCGGTCGCTGCTGGACCACCTGCAGACCAACTCCGCCGAGCTCCTGGACGGCAGCGCCACCGTGACCCTCACCGAGGGCACCGAGCGCACCCTCTACGTCACCGGAGGGCTGATCGCCCCCGGTGAGATCGTGCCGACCCCGGTCGACCAGATCACCTGCACCATCACCGGCCCGGGCGGGCAGACCCCCTTCACCTCGCTGGCCGACGAGGGCCGCCGCATCGGCATCGACACGGCCCTCGCCCGCTTCCAGGTCATCGGCAGCTTCCGCGCCGCCGGCACCGGAGAGCACCAGATCGACTGCGACGGGCTCGGGGTCGTCGTGGCTCCGGAGGTCGGTCCGGCCAACGCGCTGCTCCGGCTCGGGGCACTGGCCCTGGGCAGCCTGGGCACCTTCGTCGGGCTGTCCATGCTGCTCATCGGTGGGGTCCTGCTGCTGGTCGTCCGGCCGCCCGAGGACGGGGCGGAGGAGGTCGTGGACGACGCCCCGCCGGAGGAGGGCGCCGACGAGTGGTGGCAGGACGAGGCCGACAGCCGCGGCGACGGTGGCGCCGAGGGCGGTGGCACCGGTGGGGTGCCGCCCGAGGACGCGGCGCAGGAGGGTCAGGACGACGAGGACTACGTCGAGCTCACCGACGAGGAGCTCGCCGCGCTGTCCGAGGAGGAGATCTCCGAGCTGGTGGCCTCCGGTGAGCTGGTCTTCGTGGACGACGAGGACGAGGACGAGGGCGAGGACCACGTGGGTCGCTAGCCGCACCAGCATCCGCGGTTAGGCTGCTGACATGACGTATGCGAACGCGCCGGCCCGGCGCAGCGGCCTGACGACGGCCGGCAAGTGGATGTTCTTCATCGGCCTCGTGCTCTCGCTCATCGCGGGAGCCGTCGTCGCGTGGGGAGCCATCCAGGGCGCCCGGTCCTTCGGGGACATGGCCGAAGAGGAGCTGACCATGGAGGGCGGTCAGGCCACGGTCGCCATGGAGCCCGGCGACTGGCGGATGGTCTTCACCCAGAGCTCGGGAGAGTCCGCGACGTGCACCGTCACCCTGCCGGACGGCACCGAGGAGTCGCTCGACTCCGGCGAGGACCTCGGCGCGCAGAACCCCGAGATGCAGGCCGACCTGGTGGGGAGCTACTCGGCCACCACCTCCGGTGACCACACCTTCACGTGTGAGGGCGCCCCGACCGTGCTCTCGCCCAACATCGACACCGGGGCCATCGTCGCGATCGGCGTCGCCGCGCTGGCCGCACTCGCCCTCATCCCGCTGCTGCTGCTCACCGTCGTGGGCCTGATCATGTGGCTCGTCGGGCGCAGCCGGGACAAGCGTCCCCCGCAGAACCCCCAGGGTGGCTACGGCTACGGGACCGGCCAGCCCTACCCGCCGCAGGGCTACGGCCAGCAGGGGTACGGGCAGCAGTCCCAGGGGTACGGCCAGCAGGGTCAGGGACACGGCGGTGGCTACCCACAGACGCCCTCAGGCTCGTCCCCGAACTACGGACAGGGAGCGCCTCCCCCGCCCCCGGCGCCCGGCACGGGACCGCACCCCGACGGACCGCCCCCCTCGAGCGGGGACCCGCGCGACCCCTACCGCCGCGACTGACGGCATACCTGTGCAAAAACGGTGTGTCACATCCGTCGCCTGAGCAACGGATGTGACACACCGTTCGCGCACCAGGGTGCGCAGCGGTCAGGCCTTCAGGTCGTCCTCGCCCTCGCCCGGCTGGACGCTCCACTCCGGCGGCTCGTCCTTGCCCGAGTCCTCGTCGGCCTCCGCCTCGTCGGCGGTCTGCTGCACGATGCCCTTGGCGTGGTGCGTGGGGGCATACACGGCGTAGAGCCGCATCGGCTCCTCCCCCGTGTTCGTGACGTCGTGCCAGGTCCCGGCGGGCACCTGGATGGACCAGCCGTCGCTGACGTCCTGGGTGAAGTTCAGGTCGTCCTCGGCCGGACCCATCACGCACCGGCCCTGGCCGGCGTCGAGCCGCAGGAACTGGTCGGTCTCCGGGTGCGCCTCCAGGCCGATCGACTCCCCCGGCGGGATCGACATCAGGGTCACCTGGAGGTACTTCCCGGTCCAGGCCACCGTGCGGTAGGTGTCGTTGGCCCGGGTCTCGCTCTCGATGTCGAAGGCGTTGGGCTGGGGACCGTTGTCGGTGACCATCGCGCTGTGCTCCTTGGGTCGTCGGTGCAGGATACGGCTCCACCGTAGGGCCCGATGCCGACCACGGCACGTCAGGCGAGCCTTGTCTTCGTGCGCCGGCACGCGAGGCGCGACCGGGGAACCAGAGCGGCGCGAATCGAGTCAGTAGGGTGACAGAGGTCGTCGGCACCCGGCCGGCGACGGGGAGGACGTCGTATGTCGAATGCTCGCCGCGGCCTGGTGAGCGGCGCCGCGCTCGTGGGAGTGGCCGGCGTCGGGATCGGTGGGTTCCTGCTGGGGGCTCCCGAGCACGAGGCGACCAGCCTGGTCATCGACGACGACGCCGGGATCCTGCACGCCCCGACGGTGGAGAGCGCCCTCACGGACGTCCGCTTCCACGAGCCCACGGATGTCGCGATCTTCACCCACCGCGGTGGCGTGGAGGCCACGACCGACGACTACGCGCTCAACGAGGCGGTGCTGGCGCACGCCCGCGCCGACCGCCCCGAGTGGCTCTCCGACGACGAGCAGAAGTGGGCCGACGACCTCTACATCTTCGGGGTGGACCCCGAAGGGCGCCTGGTCGGGACCTACTTCGGCGAGAACCGGAAGGTCTCGCAGGACCGCCAGCTCGACATCCAGGACGCCACCAAGGACGACCTCCGGCAGGGGCAGTGGACCGAAGGCGCGGTCGTCGGGGTGGAGGAGGCCGCCGCCCGGATGAACGCCCCCTTCCTGCGCACGGTCCCCGGTATGCTCCTGGCCGGCGTGGGGGTGGTCGGCACCGCGATCGGTGGTGCCGCCTGGTGGGGCACGGGGGCGAACCGCGCCCGGCGCAGCCGCGAGCTGCGGTCCGAGGGCGACCGGCTGATGGCCAGCGTCATCGCGGACGTGGACGTCACCGAGCTGCACGCCCGGCTCATCCCCGAGGAGTCCCGCTACGGCGGGCTCGTCCTGCGCCGCTTCGACGAGTACACCCAGGGCGTGCGGACCCTCACCGAGCTGGGCAACGAGGTGCGCGGGATCCCCGAGGACGACTACAACACCAAGGCCGCGCTGGGCCGGCTGACGGCATACCGCGACCAGGCGAGGTCGATGGACCACCTGGACGACGTCATCGCCGACACGGCCGCCTTCCTCGGTCGGGACCGGCTGTGGCGGGAGGCGTGGGAGCGCCAGGAGTCCCCGGTGCGCGCGGACCTGGAAGGGGTCGACCCCATGCTCGGCGACGACGTGCCCGCGGAGGGCCGCGGCCTGGCGCAGGCCCAGCGGCTGCGGGAGTACGCCACCTCGGGCCTGGCCCTGCTCGACCAGCTGCGCGCCCAGCTGGAGCAGGAGGAGGTCTCCCCCGACGACGCGCTCGACGAGCTGAAGCGGACCCGGGACGGGCTCAGCGACCGGCTCGACGCGCTCGCGTCCGCCGTCGCCGAGGAGATCGGCAGGACCAAGGACGAGCGCATCGCGATGAAGAAGGCGATGCGCGAGGAGCGGTCCCGACGCCGGCCCGAGGTCACCATCCTCACCACCACCCACCCGAGCTGGACGTGGTATCCCGTCGACTCCTTCCGCAGCGGCCTGACCGCGGGTGCGAGCGCCCTCACGGAGAGCCGGGCCGGGTCGAGCGGCGGCTCGGCCTCCGGCTACAGCAGCAGCGGCGGCAGCTTCAGCGGCGCCGGGAGCTCCTCCCGGTTCTGAGCCGCCGGACGTCGACGGCTACCGGACGGCGGAGGCTCGGGCCACCCGCTCGGGCCCCGCGGTGGCCGGGTCCTCCTCCGGCGGGACACCGGCATACTCCACCAGGGAGCCGGCCCGGGCGTCGATCGCGTGGACCACGAGGTAGGTGACCACGCTCACCGGGAAGCCCAGGAAGACCGGGTGGATGCCGGTCGACCCGCCGAAGATCGCCCAGCCGACCGCCACGCCGAGACCGGCCCACATCGAGACCACGCCGGCCCGGCCGGACACGCGCGGCAGGTAGAGCGCCATCACCGTCGGGAAGAGCAGCCCGGAGACGAGCATCGCCGTCCCCGTCACCCACAGCTCGACCAGGCGCGGCACCGCCAGCGCCAGCACCAGGGCGATCACCGAGGTGATGACCACCGCCGCACGGCTCCACCACAGCAGCGACCGCTGCGAGACGTCGCGCGCGAGCCGGGGCCGGATGACGTCGTTGACGATGGAGGACGCGCCGCACATGAAGAACGAGTCGGCGCAGGAGATCACCGTCGCCATGAGCGCCACGATGAGCACGACCACGAGCGGGAAGGGCAGCAGCTCGCCGATCACCTCGTAGTAGATGAGCGCCGGGTCCGCCGACTTGATCTGCAGCCCGAAGCGCGCCCACACCCCGACCCACACGACCATGACGATGGTGACCGTCATCAGCGCGACCGAGATCCAGTAGCCGGTCATCACGGTGCGCAGGTCGCGCCCGGCCCACGCCCGCTGCCACAGGTCCTGCCGGACGATCTGGTACGCCCCGACGGTGAGGGCATACACCGCCACCTCGGCGGCGCCGATGCCGAAGAGGCTGGTCATCTGCTCCTGCCCGGCGGCGCGCGCGGTGTCGGTCACGGTGGAGACGTCGCCGACCACCACGAGCACCAGCACGAAGAGCCCGAAGATGGCGACCGTCTGCAGCGTCCCGTGCACGGCGTCCTGCCAGATCACCGCCTTGAGCCCGCCGAAGACGGTCTTGAGCGTGAGCATCAGCCAGGAGATGACGATGCCCTGGGTCAGGGGTATGCCGGCGACCAGGTCGAGCACCAGCGCGATCGCGACGAACTGCATCCCGGTGACGGCGCAGTAGGCGGTGAGCACGGACAGGGTGGTCGGGAGGCGGGCGGCGCTCCCGAAGCGGTGCGCCGAGAAGTCGCCGATGGTGACGTAGCGGTGCCGCTCCCCCATCTCCCGGACCCGCCTCATGACGAAGACCGCCATGAGCACGCTCACCACGAAGATCGCGATGTTGAACCACTGCTGTCCCATGCCGGAGACGTAGCCGTTGGTCATGATGCCGAGCAGCAGCGACCCGCCGATGGCGGTGCCGACGTAGGTGAGGATCAGCGGGAAGAGCGAGACGTTGCGGGAGGCGACGTTGTAGTCGTCGTAGGTGCGGATGTGCCGGGTGCCGATCCACACCGACGCCCCGAGCAGGACGAGGAAGTAGATCACCGTGGTGACGGCGAGGACGGTCTGCTGGCCTTCGCTGAACATCCCTCTACCCTTGCGCACCGAGCGCCGGACGTCACGTCAAGGGGCGTCTGAGGCGTGCCGTATGCCCTCTCTCCCGGGCCGCGATGACGTAGCGTCAAGCCATGGCCGCAGACACCAGCACAGGGTTCGTCCGACAGCTGGGGCGCTGGGACGCCCTGGCGATCGGGTTCGGGGCGATGATCGGCTTCGGGTGGGTCGTGCTGACCGGGGAGTGGCTGGTCGCGGCGGGCACCCTCGGCGCGGTCCTGGCCTTCGTCGTCGGCGGCGTCATCATGGCGCTCATCGGCCTCACGTATGCCGAGCTCGTCGCCGCCATGCCGCACGCCGGCGGTGAGCACAACTACGTGATGCGGGCGATGGGGTCGCGCTGGGCGTTCGTCGCGTCCTGGGCCCTGGTGGGCGGCTACGTGACCATCGCCGCCTTCGAGGCGGTCGCCCTGCCTCGCACGGCGGCATACCTCTTCCCGTCGTTGGAGTCGGTGCAGCTGTGGTCGGTCGCGGGCTCACCGGTCTACCTCGGGTGGGGCGTCGTCGGGACCCTGGCGGCGGTGGCGCTGACCGCGGTCAACATCGTGGGCATCCGGCCCGCGTCGATGATCCAGACCTTCATCGTGCTCTTCCTCGTCGTCATCGCCGGGCTGATGCTCGTCGGCGCGGGCGTGGGCGGGTCGCTGGACCACGCGGAGCCGCTGTTCACCGGCGGCTTCGGGGGCTTCGCCGCGGTCCTGGTGGTGGTGCCCTTCCTCTTCGTGGGCTTCGACGTCATCCCGCAGTCCGCGGAGGAGATCGACCTGCCCTTCCCGATGATCGGCAAGCTGATCGTGCTGTCCGTCTCCCTGGCCGCGCTGTTCTACATCATCATCGTCGGGGCCTCCGGGCTGGCGATGGACCGGGGCACCCTGGTGGAGTCCGACCTCGCCACGGCTGACGCGATGGCGGCACTCTGGGGGTCCGACGCCTTCGCCACGGTGCTGGTCGCCGGGGGCATCGCCGGCATCCTCACCTCGTGGAACGCCTTCCTCATCGGCGGGTCGCGGCTGCTCTACGCCCTGGGCCGCTCGGGCATGATGCCGGCCGTCTTCGGGCGGCTGCACCCCCGCTTCCGGACGCCGACCGCCGCGCTGCTCTTCATCGGCGCGCTGTCGGCGGCGGCACCCTGGTTGGGTGCCGACGCGCTCGGCTGGCTGGTGGACTCCGGGTCGCCCTCGATCGTGCTCGGCTACCTCCTCGTGACCGTGGCCTTCCTGGTGCTGCGCCGCCGCGAGCCGGGGATGGACCGGCCGCTGCGGATCGGCGGCGCCGGGGGCGGGGGTGTCGGCATCGGCGTGGTCGCCCTGGTGCTCACCGCCGGGTTGGCCACCCTCTACCTGCCCGGTATGCCGTCGTCCCTCCCGGCGGCGCCGTGGGTGCTCTTCGGCCTCTGGTGGCTGCTGGGAGTCCTGCTGCTCATCCGGGTCCCGTCGGTCTCCGGCGGACCGGACGCCGAGGAGCGGGTGCTCTCCCGGCTCTCCCGGACCTGAGCGCCCGCGCGTCCGGCCCCGGACCTGGCGAGGTCCACCCGTGGGACGACGCAGGTTCCACCCTGGGGACGACGACGACCACGGTCGGGCCCGGACATGGTGGGGCCATGAACACGACGACGACCACCCGGTCCACGACACGATCCGCTTCCTGGCAGGCGCTCATCCTCGGTCTGACCTGCGGGGTGGCGCTCGCGCTGGCGCTCGACAACTGGCTGTATGCCGCGACCGGCATCGCCTTCGCCCTCGCCTTCGGCTGGCGCCCGGTGAGCCACCACCACGACCCGCACCGCTGAGCCCGGCCCGGCAGGGCACGCGGGCGCGATCTCGGTCCGGAGACGGAGGCATCTCGTCCGGCCGGGCGATGTGCTCTCGGTCCCTGCCGGGCAGACTGCCGGGTATGACGACGCAGATGGACGGAGCACCGAGGTCGCGCGGGCTGTCGAACCTGGCTCGTGCCGGGGTGAGCGGTGTGGCCCTGCTGGCCGTGGGCGGCACGGCCCTCGGGCTGTTCGTGGCCCAGGCGCCGGAGCAGTCGGCCACGGAGCTCGTCCTGGAGGACACGGCGCAGATCATGGACGCCGACCAGCTCGAGGCGGCCGTGGACGAGGTCGAGTTCCACGACCCCACGCAGGTGGTGGTCTTCACCCACCGCGGCGGCAGTGACGCGGGCGACCAGTCGCTCAACGACGCGGTCCTCGCGCACGCCGAGGAGTCACGACCGGAGTGGTTGAGCCAGGACCGGCAGACGTGGGCCGACGGGCTCTACATCCTGGCGGTGGATCCCGAGGCCCGGCTCGTCGGCACCTACTTCGGCGACGACCGCGCCGTGGGCGAAGACGAGCAGCTCGACATCCAGGACGCCACCAAGGACGACTTCCGGGCCGGCCGCTGGACCGAGGGGGCCGTCGCCGGCATCGAGGCCGGCGCACGGCGGATCAACGCCCCCTTCATGCGCAGCGCCGGTGGCATCGCCCTCGGCGCCGTGGGGGTCGGAGGCATCCTGGCCGCGGGTGGGACCTGGCTCGGGATAGGCGTGGCCAGGTCCGCGTCCAGCCGGCGGCTCCGGGAGGACGCGGACCGGCGGCTGGCGGACGTGCAGCAGGACGCCGCCGCGACCGAGCGGCACGCCAAGCGGATCCCCGACGAGTCCCGCTACGGCTTCGAGGTGCTGCGCCGCTTCGACGACTACCGCCGCGGGGTGCGGGAGCTGAGCGCGATGGGCGAGCAGGTGGCCCGGCTGGAACCCAGGACCTACAACCGCAAGGCGACCGCGGACGAGCTCACGGCATACCAGGAGAAGGCGGTCGAGCTGGACCACCTGGACGACGCCATCGCCGACACCGCCATCTTCCTCAACCAGGACCCGGACTGGCGCGAGGCGTGGGGCCGGCAGGTCGACCCGCTGCGGGAGGACCTCGAGCGGCTCGGCCCGCTGCTGGGCGAGGAGCTGCCGGAGCAGGCCCGGGACCTGCCGGCGGGTGCGACGCTGGACGGCTTCGCCACCCAGGCGCTGGGTCGGCTGGACGAGGTGCAGGCCGGGCTCGAGGGTGGCCAGGTCTCCCCCGACGACGCGCTCGACACGCTCCGCGAGGTCCGGGACCAGCTCAGCACGCATCTCGAGGAGCTGTCGGACGAGGTCGTCCAGGCGGTCGGCAAGGACGAGTCGCAGCGGGAGACGCTGCGCACATCGCTGGCCGAGCAGCGTGCGGGCGCCCGCCCGGAACCCTCGATCATCGGCACCGCCTACCCCGCGTGGACCTTCTTCCCGGTGGCGGCGATGAGCAGCGGGGTGTCCGACGGCACCCAGCAGATCGCGTCCGCCGCGGGCGGCGGGGCGACCGCCGGCTACTCCGCGGGCGGCTTCAGCGGAGCCGGGAGCTCCTCCAGCTTCTGAGCGATCAGCCCTCCGCCCCTCCCCAGAGCCCGGACCAACGTCGGGATAGCACAAGCCTCATCGGCATACTTCCCAATGAGGCTTGTGCTATCCCGACGTTGGTCCCGCGGTGTGGGTGGGCGGGCCGGGGTGGCCAGTCCCGCGGGTGGCCGGGCGGGTCAGCCCGCCAGCGTCTGCGTGTCGATGACGGCGCGGTAGCGCACGTCTCCGGCCACGACCTTGTCGTAGTAGTCGTCGACCTGACCGGCGTCGATGACCTCGACGGTGGCGGTGATGCCGTGCTCGGCGCAGAAGTCGATCATCTCCTGGTGCTCGGGCAGGCCACCGATCATGTTGCCCCTGATCGAGCGCCGGTTGGCGAGCAGTGAGAAGGCGCTGACCTGCAGCGAGTCCTCGGGGGCGCCGACGTTGGCCAGGACCCCGCCGCGGTCGAGCAGACCCATGTAGGAGTCCAGCGGGATGCCCGAGCCCACGGTGTTGACCAGGAGGTCGAAGCTGCCGGCGAGCTCCTCGAACGCCGTGCCGTCCTCGGTGGCGCGGAAGTCCTTGGCGCCGAACGACATACCGTCCTGCTTCTTGCTGTCGGTGCGGCTCAGCACGGTGACGTCAGCGCCCATGGCGGCGGCGATCTTCACCGCGACGTGCCCGAGGCCGCCCATGCCGATGACGCCGACCCGGGAGCCGGGGCCCACGCCGTTCTCCTTGAGCGGGTGGTATGTCGTGATGCCGGCGCACAGCAGCGGCGTCACCGCGGCGTGGTCGGACTCGTCGTAGGAGCCGGGGATCTTCACGACGAAGCGGTCGCGGACGACGACCTCACCGCTGTAGCCACCCTTGGTGACCTCGCCGTGGTAGTCCTCCTGGCCGTAGGTCTGGACGGCGCCCTTGGCGCAGTACTGCTCCTCGCCGTCCCGGCAGGGCGCGCACTCGCCGCAGGAGTCGACGAGGCAGCCGACCCCGACGACGTCACCGACGGCGTGGGCGGTCACCTCCGGACCGACCTCGGTGACGGTGCCGAGGATCTCGTGGCCGGGGGTGAGCGGGTAGATCGTGCCGCCCCACTCGTCCCGGGTGATGTGGATGTCGGTGTGGCAGATGCCGGCCCAACGGATGTCGATGCGCACGTCGTCCGGTCGCAGGTCGCGGCGCTCGATCTGCACCCGCTCGAAGTCGGCTCCGACCGAGGCGGCGGCGAGGGCTGGTGTGGTGGTGGTCACTGATGCTCCTCTGTGGGGTTTCGGTGAACAGCGAAGCCGCGACAACGTCCTGCGTCGCGGCTCTCCCTGCTCCAACCGTCCGCCGGCCGCGCAGATTCCCGGCCCGCCGGAATTCGACTACTGGATTGCTCGCCATGGCGAACAGCCCAGCAGTCGAAATCGTGCAGGAGGATCGTGCAGGAGGTCGGTCGAGAACCCGGACCAACGTCGGGATAGCACAAGCCTCATCGGGAAGTTTCCCGATGAGGCTTGTGCTATCCCGACGTTGGTCCCGGGCGGAGGGGCAGGGGCTCGGCGCGGGATCAGTCCTGGCTGAAGGCGGCGTCGAAGGAGGCCGTCGACGGCGGGTAGTCCAGCGCCTTGAGGTAGTCCAGCGCCTCCTTGGCGCCGTGCAGCCGGTCCATGCCGGCGTCCTCCCACTCCACCGAGATGGGACCGGTATACCCGGCGCCGGCGAGCGCGCGGAAGCAGTCCTCCCAGGGCACGTCGCCGCGGCCGGTGGACACGAAGTCCCAGCCCCGCCGCTGGTCGCCCCAGGGCAGGTGGCTGCCCATCCGCCCGTTGCGGCCGCCGCCGACCCGCATCCGGGTGTCCTTGCAGTCCACGTGGTAGATCCGGTCGGCGAAGTCGGTGATGAAGGCCACCGGGTCGATGTCCTGCCACATCATGTGGCTCGGGTCCCAGTTCAGCCCGAAGGCCTCCCGGTGCCCGATCGCCTCCAGCGCCCGCACGGTGGACCAGTAGTCGTAGGCGATCTCGCTCGGGTGCACCTCGTGGGCGAAGCGGACGCCACACTCGTCGAAGACGTCGAGGATCGGGTTCCACCGGTCGGCGAAGTCCTGGTAGCCCGCCTCGATCCGCTCCGCCGGCACGGGCGGGAACATCGCGACGTACTGCCAGATCGAGGAGCCGGTGAAGCCGACGACCGTGTCGACGCCCATCCGCTGCGCCAGCCGGGCGGTGAGCTTCAGCTCCTCGGCGGCCAGCTGCCGCACGCCCTCGGGGTCGCCGTCGCCCCAGACCTTCGAGCCGACGATCGCCTGGTGCCGCTCGTCGATCGGGTCGTCGCAGACCGCCTGGCCCTTGAGGTGGTTGGAGATCGCCCACACCCCGAGACCGTGCCGCCGCAGGATCTCCAGCCGACCCTCGACATACTCCTCGTCGTCCCACCGCCAGGCGTCCAGGTGCTCGCCGGAGACCGCGATCTCCAGCCCGTCGTAGCCCCACCCGGCGGCGAGCTCGGCCACCTCCTCCAGGGTGAGGTCGGCCCACTGGCCGGTGAAGAGGGTGAACGTGCGTGCCATGTCGTGCTCCTTGTCGCCTCGGGTCAGGGTGCCACGTCGACGGGTATGCCGCCGCCCGCGCTGCTGGTCTCGATCGCCGCGAGCACCCGCTGGACGGCGAGCCCGTCGGCGAAGCTGGGGTGGATCTGCGCACCCGTGCCGATGGCGCGGAGGAAGTCCGCCGCCTGGGAGGTGAAGGTGGAGTCCCAGCCGACGATGTGGCCGGGGGGCCACCAGGCGCCGACGTAGGGCTGGTCCGCCTCGGTGACCAGCACGCGGGTGGATCCCTGGGCCGGCCCGTCGCCGACCTCGCACACCTCGAGCTCGTTGAGCCGCTCGAGGTCGAAGCGGATCGAGCCGGCCGTGCCGTAGACCTCGATCATCAGCGAGTTCTTCCGCCCGGTGGCCATCCGGCTCACCTCCAGGCTGGCGACCACGCCGGAGGGGGTGTGCAGCGTGGCCCAGGCCGCGTCGTCGACGGTCACCTGCTCCAGCGCTCCGTCATCTCCCTCCCCCGGGCGCTCGGTGACGAAGGTGCGCAGCTCGCCACGCACGGCGCTCACCGGCTCGCCGAGCAGGAAGTGCAGCTGGTCGACGGCGTGCGAGCCGAGGTCGCCGAGGACGCCGGAGCCGGCGGTCTCCTTGCGCAGCCGCCAGGTCATCGGCGCCTCGGCGTCGGCGAGCCAGTCCTGCAGGTAGGCGAGGCGGACCTGGCGGACCTCGCCGATCCGGCCCTGCGCGATGAGGTCGCGGGCGAGCGCGAGCGCGGGCACGCGGCGGTAGTTGTGGCCGAGCATCACCCGCCCGGCACCGTCGGCGGCCGCCGCGGCCACCAGCCGCTCGCAGTCGGCGACGGTGTTGGCCAGCGGCTTCTCCACCAGCACGTGCTTGCCCGCGGCCAGCGCGGCAAGCGCTACCTCGGCGTGCAGGTGGCCGGGGGTGCAGACGTCGACGATGTCGATGTCGTCGCGCTCGATCACCTCGCGCCAGTCGGTCGCGGCGTCGGCCCAGCCGAGCTCGGCCGCGGCGGCGGTCACGGCTGCCCCGTCGCGGCCCACGAGGGTCTGCATCCGGACTCCTGGCACGTCGGGGTAGAAGGCGCCGACGTTGCGCCAGGCGTTGGAGTGGGCCCGGCCCATGAAGGAGTAGCCGATCACGGCCACCCCGAAGGCCTGTCCGGTCGCCGGTGCGTGCTCGGTCATGCGTCGTCCCCTCCCGTCAGCGACCGCAGGAAGGCCAGGCCGTCGGCGGCCAGGGCGTCCTGGGTCGGGGCCAGCGGCCGCCAGATCGAGGCGGCGGTGGCGATGGTGTCGTTGTCGGCGGTGAAGCTCTCGATGTCGAGCGGGCCGGCATACCCGACCTCGTCCAGCGCCCGGACCAGGGCGACCCAGTCGGTCTGGTCGCCGCCGGGTGCGCCGCGGTCGTTGCCGCAGACCTGGACGTGCACGAGGTGCTCGCCCGCCCGGCGGACCGCGTCGGCGGAGTCCCGCTCCTCGATGCCCAGGTGGTAGGTGTCCAGCGCGAGACCGAGGGACGGCCCCAGCAGCTCAGCCAGCCCTTCGAGCGCCTGGTCGACCGTGTTGACCAGGGACGTCTCGTAGCGGTTGAGCGGCTCGATGCCGATGGCCACCCCGGCCGCGGCGGCGTGCTCGACCACCGGGGCCAGGTTGTCCCGCCACTGCGCGTAGGCGGTGTCACGCTGCTGCGGCGACATCCGCCATACCCGGCCGGTGGCGGCGTAGAACGGCCCGCACACCGCGGGCGCCCCGATGCCGTGCGCGAGGTCGATGCACTCTCGCAGGTAGTCCTGGGTCGCCGCGACGGTGGCGGCGTCGGCCTCGACCAGGTCGCGGCCGGGCGCCATCGCGCCCACGACGTATGCCGCGAGCCCGGTCTCCTCCAGCGCCGCCCGGGTCGTGGCGACGGTGAGGTCACCGGGCTGCTCCAGCGGCAGCTCGACCGCGTCGAAGCCCAGGGCCGCGACGCGATCGAGCACCTTCCGGGTCTGGACGTCGCGCAGCGGCGACGTCCAGACCCAGGTGTTGACCCCGATCGGACGGATCACGGGATGACGCGGTCCTGCCAGGTCTGCGGGTAGCCGGGCAGGTCCTCGCCGCCGAACTTGGCGTAGTGCCCGTCGGGCATGCCCTCGTTGGCGGCCAGGAAGTCGGCGCGCTCGTCCTCGGTGATCGGCACCTGTGGGAGCACCCACTCGGTGGGCACCTCCTCGCCGGCGAAGATCATCTCCACCGCCAGCAGCGGGGTGCGCCACTGGAAGTTGGAGTAGACCGGGGCCAGGCCGGTCAGGCCGGTGTCCTCCCACTTGCGCAGGAAGCTCATCTCGTCCTCACCGGTCATCACCGGGTAGTCCTGGCCGGCGTCCTCGAAGGCCTCGATGGCGGCGACGGCGCCGTCACCGGCGTCCATCCACACGCCCTGGACCTCGCCGGTGGCGAGCTCGTCGGAGAGGATGTTCTTGATCTCGGCCGGGTCGGCGCCGGTGAAGTAGTCGACCGCCTCGATGCCGTTCTCCTCGAAGATCCGCTCGGCCGCGGCCCAGCGGTGCTCCAGCACGTCGACGCCGGGCAGGATGCGCAGCGCGACGACCTTGTCGCCCTCGGAGAGGTTCTCGGAGAGGAACTCGGCGGTGTCGATGCCCCAGGCATACCCACCGATCGGGTGGATGAAGGTGGTGGCGCAGTCGGTGTCGACACCACGGTCGAAGACGACGACCGGCAGGCCGGTGTCGCAGGCCCGCTCGACCGCCGGGGTGATGGCGGCCGTGGAGTTCGGCGAGATGACGAAGGCGTCGCAGTTGCCCTCGGCGATGAAGTAGTCGATGTCCGCGATCTGGGTGTTGTCGTCGTCCTGCGCGTCACGGGTCTCCATCTCGGAGATGACGCCCGACTCCTGGAGCACCCCGAGCTGCTCGTTCATGGTGATCCAGCCGGTCTGGCGCCACGGGTTCGAGATCGAGGCGTTGGCGAAGCAGACCTTCTTGGCGCCCTCGGAGGCGAACTCCGAGGTGTCGGTCATCTCTCCGTCGATGTACTGCAGCCACGGCGTCGCCGGGTCACCCTCGAAGGTGGCCGAGCGCTGCTCGTCCTGGGTGTCGTAGTCGGCCTGGACGAACCACTCGTCACTGTCGGACTCGTCGGCCTCTCCGTCTGCTTCTCCCTCGCCCTCGCCCTCGGCGCCCTCCTCGGCGCCGGGGTCCTCGGCCGACTCGGTCACGGACGGGTCGTCCAGCGAAGCATCGGTGGAGCACGCCGCCAGCAGGGCGAGCGCGCTCATGGCGGCGACGGCGCCGCCGATTCGGGTGGTGCGCATCATGCATCTCCTTGGGTGGTGGGTTGGTTCTGCTGCGTGGTCTGTGGGGTGCTGCGGGTCTGGCGTCGCTGGCCGGCCGCCCAGGCGCGGGCCCCGGCGGCGACGGCGACGATGATGATCACGCCCTGCACCGTGTCCCTCCAGGTGGAGGCGACGCCGACGAAGTTGAGCAGGGTGAAGAGCAGCTCGAGCGCGAAGGCGCCGGCGGCGGCGGAGAGGACCCAGCCGCGCCCGCCGCCGAGCACCACGCCGCCGATGACGACGGCGGTGATGGCGGTGAACTCATACCCCTGCCCCACGGAAGGGTGGACGCCGGCATACCCCACCAGGATGATCCCGGCGACGGTCGCGGCGAGCGAGGACAGGATGAAGGCGCGGGTCTTGAGCCACCAGGTCGCGGAGCCGGAGAGCCGCACCGCCTCGGGGTTGTCGCCGACGGCGACGAGGGTGCGGCCGAACGGTCGGCGCATCAGCCAGACCGCGGCGACGGCGAGGACGAGCAGGATGATCGCCGGGTAGGGGATGATCTCCAGCACCGGCACGTCGCGGATGCCGCCGCGGCCGATCTGCCGGAAGGTGTCGACCGGGTTGCCGGTCGCGGCGCCGCCGGTGAGGTAGAAGACCAGCCCGGAGAGCGCCAGCATCGTGCCGAGCGTGACGATGAAGCTGGGGACCTTGAGGATCGTCGTGGCCAGCCCGTTGACGATGCCGACCAGGGCGCCGAGAGCGAGCATGAGCAGCAGGCCGGGGATGATCCGCGCTTCCTCCTGGCCGATGAAGTTGCCCGCGATGACCACCTGCATGGAGACGACGGCGGCCATCGAGAGGTCGAACTCGCCGGAGACGATGACGAAGTACTGCCCCATCGCGGCGATCGCGACCGGCGCGGTGCGGCCGATGAAGCGGATGAGCGAGCCGGGCTCGCCGAAGTTGGGGTTGGCGGCGATCACCGCGACGAGCAGCACCGCGACCAGGACGAAGACGGCGCCGCCGGGCGTGCGGAGGGCGCGCAGCGCACGCCCGGCGGCGCCGCCCTGGTGCCACGGGAGGTCGGGGCGGGGCGCGGTGTCGGTGGTGGGGGTCGCGGCGGTCATCGGGTCGCTCCCGCGGTCGTCGGGGCGAGGGTATGCCGTCCCCCGCCGTCGTCGGGCGGGTGCGCGAAACGCGGCGGCCGGGTGTCGGTGGAGCGGCGGGCATACACCGCGACGGCGACGACGATGACCAGGCCGCGGACGATGTCGCGCAGGAAGGCGTTGAGCTCCATGACGCCCATGACGTTGTCCAGGACGGCGAAGATCGCGACGCCGCCGAGGGTGCCGAGGATGTTGCCCTTGCCGCCGGCGAGCACGGTGCCACCGAGGACGACGGCGGCGATCGACATCAGGTCGTAGCCGCCCTGGCTGCCGATGGTCGGGCTGCCGACGGAGAGCCGGGCGAGCAGCAGCAGCCCGGCCAGCCCGGCGAGGACCGAGCAGAGCACGTGCGCGAGGATCAGCGGCGGCTGGGTGCGGACGCCGGAGAGGCGCGCGACCTCGCGCTGCCCGCCGACGGCATACAGGTGGTGGCCGATGCGGGTGCGCCGCAGCAGCAGCATCACCAGCACCGCGCAGCCGAGCATGATGAGCGTGGAGAGCGGGACCGGGCCGATGTTGAGCGCGCCGATGAGGCGGAAGTCGCGGGGCGCGGAGCCGGCGGAGCCGCGGTAGTTGGTGCCGAGGTAGCCCGCGAGGATCAGGCCCATGCCGAGGGTGGCGATGAAGCCGTGGACGTGCAGGTAGGTCACGACCAGGCCGTTGACCAGGCCGATCAGCGCGGCGACGCCGAGCGCGGTGAGCACGGCGAGGGCGATGTTGGAGGTCTGGCCGGCCATGATGACGCCGGCGACCAGGCTGGAGAGGCTGGTGACGTAGGGCACCGAGAGGTCCAGGCTGCCGCCGAGGATGACCAGCGTCTGGCCGATCGCGATGAAGCCGAGGATCGAGGTGCCGGTGAGGATGGCGGAGATGTTGCCGCCGGAGAAGAAGTTGCGGCCCTCGGCGGCGGTGATGATCGCGCCGGCGACGACGACGAGCACGAGGACGAGGTAGACGATCCCGGTGCTGGTGAGGCGGGTGGGCAGCAACCTGGAGACGCTGCTCATGCGGCCCCCTCCTCGGCACTCTCGCCTGCGCCGGTGGCCAGCGCGAGGACGTCCTCCTCGGACGACCCGGCGGGCAGCTCGCCGGCGAGGCGGCCGTCGCGCATGACGAGGATGCGGTCGGACATGCCGATGACCTCGGGCAGCTCGCTGGAGACCATGAGGATGCCGACGCCCTGGGCGGCCAGGCCGCGCATGAGCTCGTAGATGCCGTGCTTGGCGCCGACGTCGATGCCGCGGGTGGGCTCGTCCATGAGCATGACCTGGGGGTTCGTGGACAGCCAGCGGGCCAGGACGACCTTCTGCTGGTTGCCGCCGGAGAGGAACTGCACCTCCTGGTCCATCGCGCGGGCGGCGACGGCGAGCGAGGAGAAGACGCCGGGCATACCGGCCCGGGCCTGCGGCGTGCGACCCGGGAAGACGGAGCGGACGACACCGAGCGCGTTGTCGAGGATCGACTGCTGCAGCGCCAGCCCCTTGGCCTTGCGGTCCTCGGTGATGAGCGCGAGGCCGCGGCGGATGGCCTGGCGCGGCGAGCTGATGGTCAGCTGCTTCGCGGTGCCGTCGGCGCTGCCGAGGGTCATCGTGCCGCGGGTCAGCGGCGTCACGCCGAAGATCGACTCGACGAGCTCGGTGCGGCCCGACCCCTGGAGCCCGGCGAGACCGACGATCTCACCGGCGCGCAGCGTGAGGTCGATGCCGTCGACATACCCGTTGCCGGAGCCGGAGAGGGTGAGCACGGGCTCGCCGACCTCGGTGCCAGGGGTCGGGTCCGGGAAGAAGGCGGACATCTCGCGGCCGACCATGAGCCGGACGAGTGCGGACTCGTCGAGCTCGGTGGCGGGTTGGGTGGTGACGTGCTGCCCGTCCTTGAGGACGGTGATGGTGGTGCAGAGGTCGAAGATCTCCTTGAGCCGGTGGGAGACGTAGAGGATGGCGACGTCGCGGTCGAGCAGCCGCCGGATGATGGCGTAGAGGAGCTCGACCTCGTGGTCGGCGAGCGCGGCGGTGGGCTCGTCCATCGAGATGATGCGCGCGTCGTAGCTGACCGCCTTGGCGATCTCGACGATCTGCTGCTCGGCGACGGAGAGGGAGCGGACGGTGCGGGTGGGCTCGAGGCCGGTGACGCCGAGGCCGTCCAGCAGCTCGGAGGTATGCCGGGTCATGGCGGCGGTGTCGACGAGCGGGCCCTTGCGCGGTTCGCGGCCGAGGTAGATGTTCTCCGCGACCGTGCGGTCGGGCAGGAGGTTGAACTCCTGGAACACGGTGGACAAGCCGGCCTGCTGCGCCTGCACGGGGTGGGTGAAGTGCTGCGCCGTGCCGTCGATCTCGACGGTGCCCTCGTCGGCCTGGTGCACGCCGGCCAGGATCTTCATCAGGGTGGACTTGCCGGCGCCGTTCTCCCCCACCAGGCCGTGGACCTGACCCGGGTGCAGCTCCAGGGTCACGTCCTGGAGGACGGCGTTGCCGAAGAAGCGCTTGGTCAGGCCGGTGGCGCGCAGCACGGGCTGCCGTAGCGGGGTGCTGTCCGTCGGTGCGACGGCGTCGTTGGACGTCACAGACGTGACTATGGCACGGCTCACTCGCTTTTGTCGAGACTTCGGCAAAAGTTGGTGCTTGCTCATGCAGAAGGGGCCGTGGTCTACTTCCAGACGTGCGGACCAGCGACGTCTTCGAGCTCCTGCGGGACGGCCAGCCCCGGACCCGGGCGCAGCTCGCGGAGGAGACCGGGATGGCCCGGTCGACCGTCGCGGCGCGCGTCGACACGCTCCTGCGCATGGGGCTCGTGGCGCCGGTGGGGGGCGCGAGGTCGACGGGTGGGCGGCCGCCGGCGCTCATCGCGCTCAACCCTGCCGCCCGCGTCGTCGCGGGCGTGGACGTGGGCGCCACCCACGCCGTGGCTGCCCTGACCGACCTGAGCGGGACGGTGCTCGGCGAGCGCCGGGCGGAACTGGACGTGGCCGACGGGCCGGAGGTGGTCCTGGGGTGGGTGACCTCGGCGGTCGGCGAGCTGCTCGCCGAGGCGCGGCGGCCGGTCGGCGACCTGGCGGCGGTGGGCATCGGCCTGCCGGGGCCGGTCGAGCACTCGACCGGGCGACCGATCAACCCACCGATCATGCCGGGGTGGGACAGGTATGACGTGCCCGCCCACCTGCAGCGGACGTATGTCGTGCCCGTGCTCGTCGACAACGACGTCAACATCATGGCGCTGGGTGAGCGCGGTGCCTACTTCCCCACCGCGGACGACCTGATCCTGGTCAAGGTGGCCACCGGCATCGGTGCCGGCATCATCTCGGGGTCACGACTGCAGCGCGGGGCGCAGGGCACCGCCGGCGACCTCGGGCACGTGCGGGTCAGCAGCGGCGACGGCGTGATGTGCCGGTGCGGCAACGAGGGCTGCCTGGAGGCGATCGCCGCCGGGCCTGCGCTGGCGTCGGCGCTGGCTGCGGGTGGTGTCGCGGTGGACTCGACCGCAGGGGTCGTCGAGCTGGTGCGCGCTGGCGATCCCTCGGCAGTGCAGGAGGTGCGCCGCGCCGGTCGCGACATCGGCGAGGTGCTGGCGACGATGGTCAACCTGATGAACCCCTCGGTCGTAGTCATCGGTGGGCGCCTGGCCGACGCCGGCGAGCACCTGCTCGCGGGGATCCGGGAGGTCGTCTATCAGCGGTCGTTGCCGTTGGCCACCGAGCACCTGCGGATCGTGGCGTCCAAGGCGGGGGCGCAGGCGGGCGTCCTGGGGGCCGCCACGATGGCCGCTGAGCACGTGCTGTCTCCGGAGGCCATCGAGGCGGCCAGCCTCGGGGTGGCGTGAGCCCAGACCCCTGCGCCGCCGTAGTATTATTCGGGAAATTCTAGTTCTCTCAGGGAGTGACCAGTGAACGAAGCATTCCCAGCGGATCTCCAGGCCTGCGTAGATCGATATGTAAGGTCGCTCCAAAATCCCAAGAATCTAATTTCGCTGCACCCTAGAGGACTAGGCCGCCCTAGGAAACAGTACTCTTCCTTGTGTGCCCCCATCGTTCTCACCGCCATGTCAACGTTCGAGGGTTTCGCCGAAGACTTCCTCGCATCTGCTCTCTACATTCAAGGCCACGGTTTTGCTCACATAGCTCGACGAGCCGACTTAACCAACCCCACTATCAAGGACTGGGCCAAAGCAGCTCGACGTGACTTTCCAGCAATAAGCGGACGACTAGGAACAGACTTCGGAATTCGACTGTTCGACAAGCCGGACAAGGATAAGCCTTCTGGCTGGTTCAACGAATCTGACAGCAACTGGGATCAGGTCCTGGAAGCATCTGAGTCCTGGATGCAAGTTCGCCATTGCATCACTCATGGGCTCGTCACTGGCATCGATCCGGAACGATGGCCTCTCTCTGGTTCGGGAGGCTCCCCGCAGCCAAGCGACGTACTGATAGAACGCAAGTCGGGAGAGCATTCACTCGTGCTACATGGTGCAATAAATTGCCTCCGCGTTTACACCTCAGGAGCAAAGCACGTCGCCGACAGAATAGCGGAGGAACTTGGCCTGCAGTTGAAGTGGATGGGAATGCCGAAATTTTACTGAGCGACCGCAGTTGCCTTGCGAATCCCTACGCCAGAGGCTTCAGATCTCCAGGACTGACGCAGCGACTTGATTAGCTCCGTTGATCGGGTTAGTGCCGCTGATGGAGGCCGGCAGGTTGACGCGGAAAGCGACTGAGTGAATTTCGACGTGATGCCTCCTGGCCACGTCGTCTCGCCGGAGGATTTCGACCCCGGGGTCAGCCATGTCGTATCCCCTGAAGAACGCCACCGTGAAGTTGGAAGTGAACGGCGCGTCGTGCTGCATCGAGGTGTGGTCGTAGCCGAATCCCGACTCGGATCCGTAGCGACTGATCCTGGTGAGGAACTCCGGCACTTCGCTGGCATTGCCGGTGATCTCCAGCCGGTTGACAATCCGCTGCACTAGGTCCGGGACGGAAATCGAGTTCAGTCCCTCGCTCGCGCGCTGCAGGCCGACGCTGACCAGTAGGAGGCGGTTTTCTGCCGAGATGCCGTCCTCTCCTTCGGATGGCTCGATCTGATGGACCCCTTGGACCATATGGCTCGACGTCGAGCGCGTGGTGGTTTTGAGCTCGACGCCAGTCCCGTTCCAGTGGAAGTCGCGTGAAGACCGCCGCCACCCGTCCCAGGACAAGACGACAGAGCCGACCTGATAGGGCTGCGCTAGGTGGCACATGGAATTGAGCAGCAGCAGTTCACCAAGAAGCCCCAGCAGCGCAGTCTCCGATAGCAGGAGGCGCTCAATCGCAAGCTCGATGATGGGTTCGGTCACTCTAAAGGCGTGCTCGACGTCTTCGTCGGCGCCGTTGCGCAGCAAGTTGGCACAGATGAAGGCGGCGACCGGGTCGAAGTGGCCCAGAGCCGGTAGTACTAGGCGGTTAGCGTGCAGTGGTGCACTGGCCTTGCGATGCCACTCGTGATGCTCAAGGGACTCTCGAACCGTCCGTGAGGCAGCCTTCAGTTCGGCGCCGGCGAGGAAGAGTTCCAGGCGGCCGGCCTGGTCTCTGGCGATGCCAATCACCTTATCCGGAGTCGTCCAATGGATGTCGCGGACCCCGCCCACCGCCGTGGCGGGAACGGCATCGATTTCGGTGAGGATCTCCTCGTAGCTGGGCAAGGTTCACCGCTCTCAGATCGTCACGGCGCCGGCGCGGGTGGCAGCGAACTGCTCCGGTCCGCCGGCCGGAAGGGAGACGCCGACGGCTAGCGCTGGATGGGCCTGGCCGGGCAACTGGTTCACGTAGAACAGAATTAACCCGTCGGAGCCGATGGGACGCCAGGCGGAGTCACCAGCAAGCGTGGGGACGCTGGAGCCTCGGTGATAATAGTCGAAGAATTCGTCACCCCGGTACTGGCCAGGGCCTGCGCTGGGGTCGTTGGAGCCCCACGCGGTCGTGATCTCGCCGGCGTCCACGCTCTTGGTGGTGGCCAGGATAGTGAAGGGAAGCTCGGAAGCAACCCCGGTGCTCACCGGATTACCGTCGCCATAGCGGATGCCGATCCAGAAGCGCGGCTGGTCCACCATCTTGCGTTCGAGATCCGACATGGACCACAGTTCGGCCGGCCTACCGGATACAAAGAGACCGCGAACGGGTCTGGTTAGACAAGCGTCCCACAGACGAAGGTATGCCGCGATCGAGTAGGGGCAAACCGAGCGGACAGCCGAGGGAACACCTGCGCAAAGGGGCGCGCGGTAGAGCCCAGGCGGGACCAACGGCTGTATCGCGTTCAGCCGCGCTTCCACCTGGGCCCAGTGCTCGGCGACCTGGTGATTGCGGCCGGGCCAGTATCCGGCGAAGTCGAGAGAGTCGAGCCAGTCAGCCGCCTCGCCGAGGCTCAGCGGTGTGTCGCGGATGCGGCCTCGCGTATGGCCGACTACGAGGTCGGACGACGGCTCTGTGTCGAACAGGTTGGTCATCAACTGCACGTTCGGGTCGGGCCGGGATCCGTCGTTGATCAACTTCACGAACGGCTTCGAGCCGGGGCTCAGCGGCCGTCGACCCAGATTGGCGATCTTGCCCGTCGCCAGGAAGCTCATGCCCTGGAGCACCACCGGATCGGGAGCGCTTCCGGCCATTTTCTCGGTAACCGCGACCCGGACGGCCTCGTCGATGTCGTGGTAGGCACGGAAGAGGTCAAGCTGGTCGGGATCGGCGAACACTCGACACAGCTCAATGTAACTGCCTCGATAGCCGAACCAGCGCTGCATTTGCATCTGTGTGTCGGCCAACGGGTTGGCCGACGACCGCTGGAACAGCGCCGTGGTCATGCCCTCCAACGTCAGGCCGCGCGCCATGACGTTGCCGGACACGAAGATTGTTGACAGGTCGCGAGCAGCACGCCACTTACCAGTCTCGGAGTCCAGCGTCGGCCGGAAAAACGGGCGGTCATCTGCGCCGGGGTCGCTGTTAACTACCGATACCCTAGTGCCAGGAATGACCTCTTCGGCCAGCAAGACCTCGGTGGTCGCCCAGTCGGGGAAGGGGGCCGGGTTCAAGATATTGAACTCAGCCTCGATCTCACGGGCCGAGCGCTCGTAGAGGTCCAGCCAGGCTGACCACTTGGCAGGCTCCCCAGTGATCGAGGCGAGCAACGAGCCCGGTAAGCGGGCGTCCCCGGTCTCCAGCAGCGCTCGCGCAGTAGATCTGTCGGAGACCCCTGCCCACAGAAGGACGTCCTCAGCACCCTGGAAGTGGTCCGTAATGGTCGCCGATGGGTGGAGGAGCATCGAGTGTGGCGCGGCGACGCCAATGGCCGCATTTTCCTCGGTGTCGAATAGCAGGTTCATTGCAGTCCGGGGGCCGTGCATACCGGAACGATGAAGCCGGATCGCACCGGCCACCAGAAACGCCCGTAACGCTTCGGCGAGGTCTAGATCCTGGTTGCCCGTGATCGGCTGACACAGCGCGGCCCGCGCACCCCTGCGGTAGAACACCTCGCCACCGGTATAGAAGGAGTGTGAGCCCTCAGGCTCGGGGTACGTCGAAGACCGCGGCGCGTCCAGGTCACCGGGATTGGTGGGATCGACGGGGTTGCCCACGTCGAGGGGCGTGCGCAGGGAGATGATGAAGTCGCGTGGGGCGAGCGGGTTGTGGTCTTCCTGCAACAGGTTCGCTTGCGGCGTGGCGGTGTAGCCGATATAGGTCGTAAAGAGGTTAGAGGGCGCAGGCTGCGCGGGCTCCCAAAGATTCGCAATGGCGCGGGGAACCTGCTTCAGGTTTCCGGATACCAGATCCTGGCCTGCCTCCACGCGGGCGTCGAGGATCGAGCCGTCGTCCGCCTCGTCGTCGAGGACAAGCATCTGCGCTGGGCGGTCGAGCTTGCTGATCGCCTCGAAGACGCTGGTCTTGAGGGCACGTCCGAGAGTGTGGAGGTGGTCAGTGTGCTTCATAGCCACCGCGATGATCGGGTTGTTGTCTTGTAGCCGACGTCGGACGGCGGCGGACGGCATTCTGTAAATGTTGGTCAGGTGTGATGGCTCCTTCGATAGGACCACGTCAGGGGACGGGACGAGAAGTCGCCGGGATATCTTCTGGGCAGAAGTTTCCCCCCCGTCCAACTGAGTCGCCAGTCGTTCGAAGGTCTGGCGCCACAGCGACAGTCGAGTGCCGGCCAGAATCACTAAAACGTCGACGCCTTCGTCTAAGGCGAGAGCACTCACCCCGAGCATCGACGCGGTCTTACCCGACTGAACGGACCCCATCACCAAGCCGGTACGCACACGGTTCGCCGGCCATGTGTGCTCGTTGGGCTCGCCATCGCCGAGGATGCCTCGCTCGAGGATGTACCTGCAGTCGGCTTCCAGCGCTGAGCGAGCTGTCGGCGTTAGGCCCGTCAGAGTCCGCAAATAGCGGGGCCACCAGGCTTCCACGAGGGTAGAGGCGACTGGAGGGTCAAAGTAGACGCGCTCTGTTCCGAGGGGTGACTGCATGGTTTCGCACGCTAGTCGTCAGTCTTGGGCACGATTATCATGGCGCGAAGCGATTCGAAGCCAGATGACCCAAACTTATCTCGCACAGCAGCCGAGGCTACGTTGGGGTCAATCCCCAGCAACTCAACGAGTTCGGTGGCGATCCGGGCGATGTAGTCCCATTGAGTCCTAGTCTGGGTCTTTTCCATGCGCTTCCACTGGTTTTTGCTCGCGTTGAAGATGGCGTCCGCGTTGGCGTCGATGCGGTCCTCGATGTCCTCCGGGGAAGCCGCCATTGCGAATGCGATGCCGACCAACGACCCCACTAGTTGCAACTCCTGCCACTTTCCCCCACTGCCGCCATCCTTGAATTCTGGTGCCCAGAGTTCGTCGTGACTCATGTGCGTTTCAGCTACGCCCGCAATCCACGTGAACAGCCTCGCCAACGTTGAGTTGTCCCGCAGCGAATGGTCTGGGTGCTCCTCCGCGTCACTGACTTCGTCCAAGAGCTGATCGATGTGCTTAGCGGTGGACATCAACGGCTTGCCATTGGTGTCGCGCAGGAGCACCGCGAGGATCCACGATAGCACCTTGGTGCGCTTGTATCGGGAGTCTCCGAAACCGTAGTCTTTCAGTGTCTTTCCGAGATCCTCGAGGCCCGGGACGTCCACGAGCGCCCCGTTCGCGATCTGGTCAGCCCGGGTTCCAGGGGCGGCGTCGCCGGCCGCGAACAGCGTCGCCGGCATCAGCGTCACCTCGTGGTACACCGCGTTTCGGATCTCTTCGGCGTTCAGGTGGACGCCCTGCTTATTGTAGAGTTTGAACACCTCGTGGATCTGGCGCTGAGTGGCCTCGAGGTACTCGATAACCGGGATCTGGTAGTCGGGAGCGCCCGTGAAGAGTTCATCGACGTCGATCTCCTGACCAGAAACCCGGATCTTTTTCTCGCTGATTTCGGTGTAGTATTTTCCCTGGAAGGATTCGAGGTACTCGCCCCGCAGTCCGCCGTCATCGTTGTTGCGCAACTTGAATGGGTAGTAGTACTCATCTTCGAGCTTGGTGGTGAGGGTCTCCTTCTCGAGCACCTTCCACGCTCGGCGGAAGGCCGGGTAGTCCGTGGTGAACAGAGAGAGCAGGCCTTGGCCTTTGTGGCGGGCATCTGCCGCCCTGACCCTCTCGAGAGCGCGCGGATGTGCCCCCACGAACCGCAGAATCGCCGTCAGGCGCTGTTTTCCGTCAACGACCTCGTGAGTGGTTGCCCCCTCCGTCCGCAGGAGGATCAACGACGGTAGAGGAATGCCTCGCAAGATCGACTCGATGAGCGCCTGCCGGTCACCAGTGCGCCAGACGTCGCCTCGCTGATAGGAGGGGGCGAGGTTCAACTTCTTCTTGGTGAGTTGGAAGATGTGCCACACTGCCGCCTTGGCCGACACTGGCTGAAGGCTGTCGGACTCGGCGACGCTATCTTCCTCGCCCGACCAGATTTCGGACCACAATGTCGTGGCTTCTGCGCGGCTGACTCCATCGGTGTCCAGATCCTCTAGGAACCTCTGCTGGAGACCCACCGCAGTCTCGACCCGGTTACGGAGCTTCTCGACTGTCTTGACGGACAGTTGCGCGGCTCCGTCACCGACTTCGAGGGCCTCGTCCATCTCAATGCCGAGTTCGCTCGCCAACGCCTTGACGAAGTCATCGTAAGAATTGGTGGGCAGGTCGCCGCTTAGCGAGAGCCATCCTTGCACGTCGCTTAACCGATGAATCCATGCATCGGTGCTGAAGTCGACGTCCTCGCGGGTGAACATGGCAGCGTTCACCGAGATCCCATCTGGAACGTCGGGTGATTCCGATAGAGTCGCGAGCCCGTCCGCGATGCTCTCCCACATTTGGGTCTTGGGATCCTCCTCCTCGTTGTCGGCGGGCACGTCCATGTCAAGGTCTTCGAGGTCGAGGCTCATGCGAGGACTCCAAGTAGTTCACAAGTCGGGTCGGTCTTTGACGCCCCAGTAGGCGTCTGGGGTGCAGGAAGGCCTATCAGCAAAGGCTTGGCAATGGCCTCCACCACGCTGGCGTTCACGGCGTTGCCGAGCGCCCTGTAGGCATCAAGGTCGCTCTCGGGCAGGCAGATGTCTCCGAGGCTCTGGAGCTGAGCGCACTCGCGGGGGGTCATGTAGCGCCGCTCGCCGGCAAGGTTGGCACCAAGGATCGGCACCTGGGTCTGGGTGAACGCGATGAGGCTGGGAGCCGTCGTAGGCCGCTTGATGCGCAACCCCGAAGCGCGCGCCTGGAGCACGAAGTTGTCGATGTTGCGAACCTCGCCCTGGGCGTTCCACTCCATCTTCTGAAAGCTCGATGGGAAAGTCCACGGTTGCCAATGGTTCAGCCACGGCGTTATCCACGAGGCGTTGTCCCGAAAAAACTCGCGGTTCTGGCGGATGAAAACTCGCTTCCAGCGCGGAAACGCGAGTTCCCCATCGCGACGAGCGTGACTCGGGATCAACTCGTGCTGCTTAGCGATGCGCAGGCCGTCGAGATCGAAGCCAAAGCTACCCTGTACGTGCATGCCACTAAGGCCGTACTTACGTCGACGCTCCCAAACTGCTGGAGGGGTGTCATGCTCGTACGGGTACGTGGCGCCGAACTCCATGGCCCAGACTGGGAACGCCGGCATCTTCAACGATGCCGGGGAGCGCTTGAGAAAATCGCCCCACATGTCGATCGCTTCGAGTGTGCGCTCTGGGATGGCACGCGGGGCCGACACGTCCCTGCGCAGAACCGACGTGATGTCCGTGTGTCCCCTATGCTTCTCCGGCCAAGTGAAGCCATCGAGGCTATCCAATGAACCAACGAAGTAGGCGCGGTCACGCACCTGGGGGATGCCGAACTCGTGTGGTGAGAAGTGTGCGACCTCCACCGCGTAGCCGAGCCCTCGCAGCTTGGCCAAGATCGTGTCCTGAGTGCGCCCACCGTCGTGCTTGAGGATGTTGGGGACGTTCTCCAGAATGAACCGACTGGGTCGCTTCACCTTGAGGATCTGGAGGACCTTAAAGAAGAGGTTCCCCTGGGAGGTGTCGCCGAAACCGAGTTGGTCTCCAGCCTTGGAAAACGGCTGACACGGAAAGCCCGCAGCCAAGAGCGCATGGTCGGGCACTTCCCGATCGATGTCGTCGTCGGTGTCGAGTCCGTTCAGATCGGTCCAGGCGGGCAGACCGTAGTTGTCGGTGTAGAGCTGGTTGAGCGCGGGTTCCCACTCTGCGGCGAAGACCGCTTCGCCCCCTAGCTTCTTCAACGCCACATGAAACCCGCCGAGCCCCGCGAAGAGGTCGATGAAGGCGAAGGTCGACGACTTCGTCTCCATACCATGGTCTCCTAGTCCATCCGCATATCTAGCTACGCGCGGAGCGAGTGCGACGACTCTTCCTTCAATGTAATCGTCAGTCTGCCAGTTGTGACTGACGATCCTAACCTCGACACTCGCCCAGTCGAGTGAGCCACACCTGCCCGTCTTAGCAACCCTGGAGACAGGACCCGCTGCCCTCTGCCACCGAAACGTCGCTGCCAGCGGCGGGACAGACACAACCACGTGTCTTCGCGAACTGCGCTGGCAGGTGCCCCGGTGAAGCACCGCGGTGGTGTTGCATCCTTGAGGAGGAGAAATAGTCCATGCCGCAGATGATCGATCTGAAGTGCCAGGAGCATCGCGTTCGCCTGGAGGGAGAGTTCTTGGGCAAGTACTCCTCGTTGACCGCGGCCGCTAAGCCGTCGCCCGCCGTAGGGGGTTGGGAAAGGAGACCGCCGTCCGTGGGCGATACAGGTCTAGGGCGGAGGTGCCCAACGCCGGGGCGCCAGGAGCGAAGAACTGGCCGAGATCCGAAAGCTGACGGCAGAGGACCGGCAACTGCGGGAAGACGTCGCGATACTGAAGGCCGCAGCTAACCTTCGTGTCCGAGAGTCTGGGGCACTGTCGCGGGGTCTCACCAAGTAGAGGACCTCCCTATGAGTGTCTCCGATCGACGGTAGGATCAACCCACGAGCAACTCCGGAGGGGCTGCCGTGGCCGATCGCGTCCCAGCCATCCGTTCCGCGTGAGATCAGCTGCAGCCGCTGGTGCTGCCGCAACCCTCGCAGACATAGCACGACCCTGCCGGACGCATCTTGGTCCCGCAGGTCATGCACATCGGCGCGTCGGCGACCTTGCCCTGGAACTGCTCGAGCAGCTCGGCCGAGGAGTGGATCCCCGACTCCGCCTGGCGGGCGTCGGCGGCACCTGCGCCGGACTGGTCGGCGACCTTCTCCGCCTTCTCCTTCTTGGCCGGCGTGGTCGCGGCAGACTGGCTGAGGTTCTGCAGCTCGTCCTCGTAGTCGTCGTCGTCGTTCGACGGCTCCAGCGGCGCATAGGAGCCGGTCTCCAGCTGGCGCGCCCGCTCCTCCGCAGTGTGGATGCCCATGTAGGACCGGGTCTCGAAGTCCAGGTAGTCCAGCGCCAGGCGGCGGAAGACGTAGTCCATGATCGACTGCGCCATGCGCACGTCCGGGTCGTCGGTCATGCCGGCAGGCTCGAAGCGCAGGTTGGTGAACTTCTCCACGAAGGTCTCCAGCGGCACGCCGTACTGCAGGCCGATCGACACCGCGATCGAGAAGGCGTCCATGACACCGGCCAGGGTCGAGCCCTGCTTGCCGAACTTGAGGAAGAGCTCGCCCAGGTCGCCGCTGTCATACGTCCCGGCAGTCAGGTAGCCCTCAGCCCCGCCCACGGCGAAGCTCGTGGTCTGGCTGGCCCGACGCTTCGGCAGCCGGGTGCGGACCGGGCGGTACTCCACGACCTTCTCCGGAGCGGCCTCGGCCTTCTCGTCCGCCTTGGCGTCCTTGTCCTTCTTGCCGTCGGACAGCGGCTGGCCGACCTTGCAGTTGTCGCGGTAGACCGCGAGCGCCTTGAGGCCGAGCTTCCACCCCTGCAGGTAGACCTCCGCGATCTCCTCGACCGTCGCCGACTCCGGCAGGTTCACCGTCTTGGAGATCGCGCCGGACAGGAAGGGCTGCACCGCCGCCATCATCCGCACGTGGCCCATCGGCTTGATCGCCCGGGCGCCCATCGCGGTGTCGAAGACCTCGTAGTGCTCCGGCTTCAGACCCGGGGCGTCGATGACGTGACCGTTCTCCGCGATGAACTCGACGATCGCCTCGATCGTCTCGTCGGCATACCCCAGGCGGTTGAGCGCGCGCGGGATGGTCTGGTTGACGATCTGCATCGACCCGCCGCCGACCAGCTTCTTGAACTTCACCAGCGAGAAGTCGGGCTCGATGCCGGTGGTGTCGCAGTCCATCATGAAGCCGATGGTGCCGGTGGGTGCGAGCACCGAGGCCTGGGCGTTGCGGTAGCCGTGCTTCTCCCCCGTCTTCACGACGGCGTCCCACGCCTTGGTCGCGGCCTTGTGCACCGAGGCGTCCATGGCGTGCAGCGTGCGGATCTCGTCGTTCGCCGCCTGGTGCTTGCGCATGACGCGCTTGTGCGCGTCGGCGTTGCGGGCATACCCGTTGTAGGGGCCAACCACACCGGCGATCTCCGCCGACCGCTTGTAGGCAGCACCGGTGAGCAGCGAGGTCAGCGACGCGGCAAGCGCCCGGCCGCCCTCGGAGTCATAGCCGTGGCCGGTCGCCATGAGCAGCGCGCCCAGGTTGGCGTAGCCGATGCCGAGCTGGCGGTAGTTGCGGGTGGTCTCGCCGATCGGGTCGGTCGGGAAGTCCGCGAAGCAGATGGAGATGTCCATCGCGGTGATGACCAGCTCGGTGACCTTCTGGTAGGTGTCGACGTCGAAGGTGTCGTCCTCGTTGAGGAACTTCAGCAGGTTCAGCGAGGCGAGGTTGCAGCTGGAGTTGTCCAGCGACATGTATTCGGAGCAGGGGTTGGACGCGGTGATCCGGCCGGTCTCGGGGTTGGTGTGCCAGTCGTTGATGGTGCCGTCGTACTGGATGCCCGGGTCGGCGCACTCCCACGCGGCCTGTGCCATCTTGGTGAACAGCTCGTGGGCGTCGACGGTGGAGACGACGGAGCCGTCCTTGCGGGAGGTGAGGCCGAACTCGCCACCGTCCTCGACCGCCTTCATGAACTCGTCGGAGACGCGGACCGAGTTGTTGGCGTTCTGATACTGCACCGACACGATGTCGTTGCCGCCGAGGTCCATGTCGAAGCCGGCGTCGCGCAGCGCACGGATCTTGTCCTCCTCGCGCGCCTTGGTGTCGATGAACTCCTCGATGTCCGGGTGGTCGACGTCCAGCACGACCATCTTCGCCGCGCGGCGGGTCGCGCCACCGGACTTGATGGTGCCCGCGGAGGCGTCCGCACCGCGCATGAAGGAGACCGGGCCGGAAGCGGTGCCCCCGGAGGAGAGCAGCTCCTTGGAGGAGCGGATGCGGGAGAGGTTGAGGCCGGCGCCCGAGCCGCCCTTGAAGATGAAGCCCTCCTCCTTGTACCAGTTGAGGATCGAGTCCATCGAGTCGTCCACCGAGAGGATGAAGCACGCGCTGACCTGCTGCGGGCTCTTGGTGCCGACGTTGAACCAGACCGGAGAGTTGAAGGAGAAGATCTGGTGGACGAGGGCATACGTCAGCTCGTGCTCGAAGACCTCGGCGTCCTCCTCAGTCGTGAAGTATCCGTGCTCCTTGCCCGCCTTGACGTAGGTCAGGACGACGCGGTCGACCAGCTGCTTGAGGCCGGTCTCACGCTGCTCGGTGCCGACGGCGCCGCGGAAGTACTTCGTCGTGACGATGGTCGAGGCGTTCGCCGACCAGAAGTCCGGGAACTCCACCCCGCGCTGCTCGAAGATCGTGTCGCCCGTCTTCCAGTTGGTCTGGACGACGTCCCGCTGCTCCCAGGTGATCTGGTCGTACGGGTGCACACCCGGAGTGGTGAAGATGCGCTCGATCTTGAGGCCCTTGCCGCTGCGGCGCGTGCGCGTCTTCGACCCGGTCGTCTCGGTCATGACTTGCTCTCCTTGGTGTGGTGCGGATGGTCAGCGGTGCATGTGTTCAGTGAAGCGGTGGGGACCGACAGACCCAGGTCTAGGGAGTCGGCTCCGGTGAGACGGACTCCGCGTCGCGCTCGGAGCGCAGCAGCGTGATGGCCGACTCGAAGTCGTGGAGGTTGTCGAACGCCTGGTAGACGGACGCGAAGCGCAGGTAGGCGACCTCGTCGAGCCGCTTGAGCGGCTCCAGGATCGCCAGCCCCACCTCGTGCGCGTCCACCTCGGCCTGCCCGAGCGCGCGGATCGACTCCTCGACCTGCTGGGCGAGGAGCTGGAGCTGGTCGTCGGTGACCGGGCGGCCCTGGCAGGCCTTGCGCGCGCCGGTGATGACCTTGTCGCGGCTGAACGGCTCGGTCGCGCCGGAGCGCTTGATCACCGACAGGGTGGCGGTCTCCACGGTGCCGAAGCGGCGCCCGCACTCGAGGCACTGACGACGACGGCGGATGACCGTGCCCTCCTCCTGCACGCGGCTGTCGACGACCTTGGAGTCGGTATGCCGGCAGAACGGGCAGTGCATGTCGCTCCTCGGTGTCGCATCGGTGCGGGAGGCCCTGACAGAGGGTCCCTGTGGGTGGATCTGGGGACTGCTTGTGGATGACCTGTGGGTCAATTCTACCACGTTGTGCACAAGATGTGGACAAAACACACGCTTGTAACTACTAGATATGGGGAGCCTAGGTCACCGGTGCACCAGATGCAAGGGGCGTGCCCCGCGCTGCGTGTCGGGTGCGCGTGTCGCCCGGGAGACGGCGGCTCGGAGCCTCGTGGCGGGGTGCGGGCGCGGGCTCGGGGGTGGTCAGATCGGGCGCGCTTCTCTACTGTGGACGAGCGTTCAGCAGCCTCCGACTGGGGCACACTGGAGCTGAACCGACGGTTGCGGGGGATCTGCGGCCGTCCGAGAAGAAGAGGGGTATGCCGTGTCCCGCACCACGATCGTCGCTGCCGTGGCAGGCCTGGTGCTGCTCGCCGGCTGCGACAACTCCACCGAGCCCTCCCCTCCCCCGACGTCGGAGGCCTCGCTCACCACAGTGACCGAGGAGCCGGCCCAGACGACCACGGAGGCGCCTGAGGAGACCTCGGAGGAGCCGACGGAGGAGCCCACCGCCGACGGACCGCCCGAGTTGCCGGACGAGGCGACCGAGCAGACAGAGGCGGGCGCCGTCGCCTTCGCCATGCATTATCTGCGGCTCATCAACTACACCGGGAAATCACCCGAGACGGGCCTCCTCGAGCCCCTCGCTGCGGAGGGTTGCGAATCCTGCGTCAACCATGAGGAGTCCGTGGCCTACGGCGTGGAGAACGGCGACTACCTGGAGCAGGACACCTTTCAGATCGGCGATCCCGAAACCATCTTCACAGGCGACGGGGCGCGGGTGGCCGTTCCCGTGGAGCAAGTGGAGCAGCCCTATTTGCGCGACGGAGAGCCGACCGATCGCACTTTGCCCCAAGCCAGTGCAACTCTCGTGGTGCGGGCGCAGTGGTCGGACGGCTGGCTTGTCGAGAGCATCACTGTCGACCAATGAGATGGGCGATGGTTTCCGCAACTGGATCCCTGGTCGCGGCGATTGGCGCCTTCGGCTATGCGGATGAACCGGATCCGAGTGATCCGCCTTGTGGCGGCATCCAGTGCGACAACGAAGGTGACGGTTCGGAAGTCGGCCTGACCCACGAGGAAGTCAGGGCCATCTCCAACCAATGGCCACCCGGAGCGAACCCAGAGAGCGCTACGTCGTGGTACGAGTACCAGGCAGTGATCGACTGCCGGCCCCCGAATACCGTCAACCAACCGCGTCTGGAGATTTGTCAGGCTGCGTTGGACGCTTGCGCCGGAGTGGCGGACCCAGCGTTCGCCCTCGCGGTCATCTATCGCCGAACCGTCTCAGCTGATGGCGACGTGCTGGAGGGTTGGGCCCCTGGGGATTCCACCTGTTTCAGCGACTCTGTCCCGCCTCGCTCAGGGGAGACCGTCGAGGAGCTCACCGAGGCGATGATCATCGAGCAGTTCCACCAGACCGACTTCGCACTGCCGGAGGCCGTCATCCAGCCGCCGGAAGGACGCACCCTGGTCAACCTGCCCGTCTACTTCGAGCTGGCCTGGCCGGCGGACGGGTTCGAGCCGCAGGAGGTCGACACCACGACCCTGATCGGCCACGAGGTGCGCATCCGACCGACTCTGATCGGCGCCACCTACGTGACCGGCGACGGCGCAAGCATCGGCCCGACCGACAGCCTGGGCGGTCCTTACCCCGAGGGCGACATCACCCACGAGTACACCGACGCTGCCGATGTGGCTCCCTACATCTCTGTCGAGTACGGCGGCGAGGTCAGCGTGAACGGCGGCGACTGGAGCGAGATCCCGAGCACGGTCGTCATCGACGGTCCGACGAGCCCGCTCGAGGTCCTCACCTCGAAGAACCGGCTCTACTCCAACTGAGGGCCTCTCAGCCCTTCACCGAGCCGGCCATCAACCCGCCGACGAAGTACCGGCCGAGCAGCACATACACCAGCAGGGTGGGCAGGCTGGCGATGAGCGCACCGGCCATGGACACGCCATAGTTGGACAGCATCGCGCCGTTCGCCAAGTTGTTCAGTGCCATCGTCACCGGCCCGTTGTTCGCCGTGGAGAAGAAGACTGCGAAGAGGAAGTCGTTCCACGCCGAGGTGAACTGCCACAGCAGCACCACGACGAAGCTCGGGATCGAGATGGGCAGCACCACCGAGAAGTAGGTCCGCAGCATCCCCGCACCGTCCACCCGGGCCGACTCGATCAGCTCCATCGGCACCGTCTCGTAGTAGTTGCGGAAGATGAGGGTGCAGATCGGGATGCCGTAGACGACGTGGAGCAGGATCAGCGACGGTATGCCGTTGGGCACGTTGATGTCGATCATCAGCTGCACCAGGGGGATCATCACCGCCTGGTACGGGATGAACATGCCGAATAGGATGAGCGTGAAGACGAGGTTCGCGTGCGGGAACCTCCAGCGCGAGAGCACGAACCCGTTCATCGACCCCAGCAGCGAGGACAGCACCGCTGCCGGGATGACCATCGCGAAGGACCGGATCAGCGCCGGTGACAGCGCCTCCCACGCCTCGGCCCAGTTCTCCACCGTCCACGCCTGCGGGAAGAACCATGTCCGCGACGGGCTCGCGTCGCCGATGCCCTTGAAGCTCGTGACGAACAGCACGTAGACCGGGATGAGGACCAGCAGCAGCGAGGCGAGGAGGACGGCATACCGGAACGTGCGCCAGCCCGGGCTCCCGGTGCGCCGCGACGGCTTGCCCGACCCCGTGATCTCCCGCGTCCCCGGGGCGGTGGTGACAGCACCCATGCCTCAGCCCCGCTTCCTGGCCCGCGCGTCGTACCAGAGGTACGGCACGACCGCGAGCGCCACGAGGACCAGCAGAATGACGCCGACCGCCGCCGAGTTCGCGTAGTCGTAGATGGTGGCGAAGTTGTACATGTCGATCGCCGGCACCTTGGTGGAGTAGGCCGACTGGTTCGCAATAGACATGATCAGGTCGAACGACTTCAGCGACATGTGGCCGATGATGATCAGCGCGGACAGCGCGACCGGCGACAGCTGCGGGAAGACGACGTGCCGGTAGAGCTGCAGCTCGCTCGCCCCGTCGACCCGCGCCGCCTCCCGCAGCTCGTCCGGTATGCCGCGGAAGCCCGCGAGGAACAGCGCCATGACATAGCCCGACAGCTGCCAGATCGCCGGCAGCGCGATGGCGAGGATGCCGTAGCGCGGGTTCGTCCACCACTCGTTCTGCAGGAAGCCGAGCCCGGTCATCTGGAAGAGCCGGTTGAGCCCGGACGCCTGCTCGCCCACGTTGGAGTTGAGCAGCCACTTCCACACCACACCTGAGGCGACGAAGCTGACGGCCATCGGGAAGAGGTAGACCGACCGGAAGATCCCCTCACCCTTGATCGGCCGCTCCAGCACCCACGCCCAGCAGAAGCCGATGATGAGCGTGCCGAGCAGGAAGACCACCGTGAAGATGACCAGGTTGCGGAGCGAGTGCTGGAAGGCGGGGCTGGCGAGCAGCTCGGTGTAGTTGCTCAGCCCGACGAAGCCGACCTCGTCCCGGCCGGTCGCCTGCGCCGCGGTGTGCTTGTCGGTCAACGACTCCCGGAAGCTCAGCCCGATGAAGCCGTAGACGAACACACCGAGCAGCAGCAGGGACGGGCTGATGAGCAGCAGTCCCGGGATCCAGGACCTGACGCGGGTCACTGAGACAGCGACTCCGTGGCCGCCACCAGCTCCTGCTGCAGGGTGTCGACGTCGGACGCGCCCTGGCTGAACTTCACCACGGCCTGGTTGACCGCCGTCGAGACCGCGACCGGCGCGGCGGCACCGTGCGCCAGCGAGCTGACGATGGTGTCGTTCTCGAAGGCCTCCATCGCCGACTGCTGGTACTCCGGGAATTCCGCGGCGTCGATGTCGGTGCGGGCCGGGATCGAGCCCTTCACCGTGTTGAACGCCAGCTGCCCCTCGGCCGAGGAGATCGTCTCCAGCCACGCCTTGGTGCCGCCGGCGTGCGCCGCGCCCACAGGCATCGTGAACGAGTCGGCGAGGTAGTTGAAGACCCCGTCGGTCCCCGGCACCGGCCAGTAGGCGTAGTCCTCACCCGCGGTCATGTCCTGCGCGTCGTAGGCCGCCACGGCCCAGTCGCCCATGACGTTGTAGGCCGCCTCGCCCTGCATCACCGGCTGCAGCGCCGGCTCCCAGTCGAGCCCGTCGCGGTCGGTGTTGGACCACTCCACGATCTGCGCCCACTTGGTCAGCGCGGAGTTCACCTCGCCGCCGGCCCAGTCGGTGCTCCCGTCCCACAGGCCGTTGTATGCCTCGGGCCCGAGCTCGGAGAGCAGGACGTTCTCCAGCAGGTGGGTCTGGGTCCAGTCCATGCCCAGGGTCACCGGGGTCTTGCCGGTGGCCGCGACCTTCTCCATGTCGGCCATCCAGGCGTCCAGGTCCGCCGGGGGCGTGGACGGGTCGACGCCCGCCTCCTCCAGGACGGCCGGGTTGACCCAGACGACGTTGGACCGGTGCACGTTGGAGGGGATGGAGTAGATCTGGTCGTCCACCGTGAGCTGCTCGATCAGGCTCTCCGGGAAGACGTCGGTCAGGCCGAACTCGTCGTAGAGGCCGGAGACGTCCTCGATCTGGCCGGCGTCGATGTAGTCCTGCAGCTCGGCCCCGGTGTGCGCCTGGAAGCTGTCCGGCGGGTTGCCGGCCTGCAGGTCCGCCTGCAGCTTCTGCTTCGCCTGCGACCCCGCGCCACCGGCGAGCGCCGCGTTGACGAACTCGGTGTCCGGGTGCTGCTCGCCGAAGACCTCCACCAGCGCGTCCAGGCCGGCCTTCTCCGAGCCCTGCGCCCACCAGGTCATGACCTGCACCTCACCGGCGTCCTCACCCCCGGCCGAGCCGCCCTCCGAGCCACTGGAGTCGCCGGACCCGCCCCCGCCGCACGCCGACAGGACCAGCGCCCCGGACATCACCACTGCCAGCGTCGAGAGCCGGCCCACCTTCTTGATCTGCCTCATCGCTCGTCCCTTCGCACGTCGTCGTCACGGGCCGGAGGTCGCACCAGCCACGGGTGATCGTGAGGCTAACCACGGCCGTTAAGTCTTGTCAACGATAGTTATGGCTGTGTTATTTTCCGAGTCGTGGACAAACAGAAGGTCCTCTCGACCGGCCGCAGCCCCCGGCACCGTGGCAACGCCGCCGCCGTGCTGCGGGTGGTCGGCGACCGCGACGAGGTGACCCGCCAGGAGATCGCCCGGCACACCGGTCTGTCCCGCAGCACCGTGGCCGACGTCGTCACCCGGCTCCTCGACAGCGGCGACCTCAGGGAGGCCACCCGGCAGCCCGACGGGAGGGGGCGCCCGGCACAGCTGGTGCGTCGCGCCGACCCCGAAGGCCTGCTGCTCGGCATCGACCTCGGCCACAACCACGTGTCCGTCGCGCTCGGGGACGCCGCCGCCGCGGTCCTGCACGAGATCACCGTCGACGCCGACCTCGACCGGGAGCCGGCGGCCACCATCGACCTGACCCGTGACCTGGCGCTGGAGATCCTGGCCCGCGAGGGCGCCACCCTGGCGGACGTGGCGGGGGCCGTCGCGGGGCTCCCCGGGCCGATGAGCCACGACGGGGTCCTCGCGGTCCCCTCGATGCTGGGCCAGGGCAAGATGAGCGACCCGGGACGGCGACTGACCCGCGTGCTCGGTATGCCCGTGCCCGTCACCACCGACACCGTCCTCGGGGCGGTCGGCGAGATGCGCAGCGGGGCCGCCGTGGGCGTCGACGACTTCGTCTTCGTCAAGGCCTCGCACGGGGTCGGGTGCGCGCTGGTCCTGGGTGGCCGCGTCTACCGCGGCAGCGGCGGACTCGCCGGTGAGTTCGGGCATACGCGGGTCGATGACAGCACCATCCGCTGCCGGTGCGGCAACCTCGGCTGCCTCGAGACCGTCGCCGGGCTGGAGCGGGTGCAGGCCGAGCTCCCCCACCCCTACACCGAGGACGCGCTCACCGACGCCGGCGCAGGTGACCCCGTCGTGGCGCGGGTCGTGACGGACGCTGGCCGGGCCGTGGGCACCACCCTCGCGCCCGTCTGCAACGCCCTCAACCCCGCCCTCGTCGTGACCGGCGGCCGGCTCGGGGCGGTGCACGCCGAGGCCTTCGGCAAGGGCGTCCGGGAGGCGATCGACCGGGACGCGCAACCGGCCATCGCCAGCGCGCTGCAGGTCGTCCCCGCGCAGCACGGCATCCGGGCCGAGCGGATCGGCGCGCTGCTGCTCGCCCGGCGGGAGGCGATGGCCTGAGCTGCGGCTAGAGCCAGCCGCGCTCCTCGGCATACCTCGCCGCCTCCACCCGGGTCGCCGTGCCGGTCTTGCCGATCGCGGACGACAGGTAGTTGCGCACCGTCCCGGGCGACAGGAAGAGGTGCCCCGCGATCGACTGCACCGGGGAGCCGTCCAGCGCCTGCCGCAGCACCTCGCGCTCGCGGTCGGTGAGCGGGTTCGGGCCGCCGATGAGCGACTCGGTGGCCAGCGCGGGGTCCACGACGCGCAGCCCCGCGTGCACCCGCCGCACCGCCTCGGCGAGCTCGGGCGCGGGCGTGTCCTTCACCACGAAGCCGCTGGCCCCCGCGTCCATCGCGCGCCGCAGATAACCCGGCCGCCCGAACGTCGTCACCATGAGGCACCGCGTCGACAGGCCCGCGTCCCGCAGCTGCTGCAGCACCTCGATGCCGTCCAGCCCGGGCATCTCGATGTCGAGCAGGCATACCTGCGGCTGGGCCTGGCGCACCGCGTCCAGCACCGCGTCGCCACGCCCCACCTGCGCGACCACGTCGATGTCGCGCTCCAGGTCGAGCAGCGCCGCCAGGGCGCCGCGCACCAACGCCTGGTCGTCGGCCAGCAGCACCGAGATCACAGCTTCACCTCCACCGTCGTCCCGACACCGTCCGTGCCCGGCCGCAGCGACAGGGCGCCGCCGGCCTGCTCCACGCGCTCCCGGAGGCCGCGTATGCCGTTGCCCTCACGGTGGTCGCCGACGCCACGACCGTCGTCGGTCACCGTCAGCACGTTCTCCCCCAGCTCGATGACGCACCGCGTCGCGCCGCTGTGGCGCACCACGTTGGTGACCGCCTCGCGCAGCACCCAGGCGACCGTCATCCGGTGCCGCGGGTCGACATCGGCCACCTCGCCGCGGACGTCGATCGTGACGTCCGCGCCGGCGAGCGCGGTCCGCGCGGACTCCAGCTCCTCGGCCAGCCGCGCCACCCGCAGCCCCCCGACCGTGGCGCGGATCTCGGCCAGCGCCTGCCGCGCCAGGTCCTGCACCTCCCCCATCTCCTGCTTGGCCCGCTCGGGGTCGGCGTCGACCAGCCGCCGCGCCAGCTCGGTCTTCACCGTGACCACCGTCAGCGAGTGGCCCAGCACGTCGTGGACGTCGCGGGCGACCCGCTCGCGCTCCTCGGTCAGCGCCAGCTGGCTCTCGGTCTGCTGCGCCGACTCCTGCTGCTCCTCGAGGTAGCGGCTCAGGACGCTGATCGTCAGCACCAGCGCCGAGATGCCCCAGAACATCGCCGTCGGCCACCAGCCCCAGAGCAGCGCGCTGGTCACCATGCCCACGCCGAGCAGACCGAGCGCGACCGTCCAGACCCCTCGCCACGGGAGGAAGAACACCGGGACCCCGACGATGAACGGCATGGCGGTCAGCGCGTTCGGGCCGATCATCGCAGCCAGGAGCACGGCGATGGCGACCATCGTGGCCAGGCCGAGCAGACCGCCGCGGGCGGCGGCGGCATACTGTCCGGCGCCGACGCGCGAGGTCGCGTGCCGGACCGTGGCGACGTAGGCCACCATGAAGGCCAGGACGACGGCCGTGGCGGTCAGCCGCCAGCCGAGGCCGTCCAGGACCGTCCAGATGTGGATCAGCGGGAAGGTGAAGAACACCAGCCAGACCCCGCCGAAGAGCCACCCCCACCGGGACCAGGCGTCCTGAGGTGCGTCGGGGCGAGTCATGGGGACCACTGTGCCAGCCCGTCGGCGTCGGTGGGAGTGACGTCTGTCACCGGATCGGTGCAGGTCAGTGGGTATGTCGGTGTTGGGTGTTTGAGTGTGGTCATGGAGGGATCCGGGGGCGGGCAGCGGGGCGGGGTGGACGTGTGGGCCGACGTCGAGCCGACCACGACCGCTGAGGTCGACGGGTTGAGCGCGGCGGACTACGACGCACTGATGGGCGAGGTCGCGGAGGCCCTGGGTGACCTGCACGGGGCGGAGCTGGCCAGTCGGCCGGCGCGCGAGCGGGTGCTGGACGGGTTGGGTGCCGCGCGCCGCGGCCTGAACGCCGCCACCCTCGGCGGTGACGAGGCCGCCACGGTGCTCGACGGTGACCTGGCCGGAGCGATCGAGTCGGTGGGCGAGCTGCAGACGCAGCTGGGGGCGGTGGGGTTCACGCTGGCGCGCGAGGCGGCCCTGCGCGGCCTGCACCAGGACGTGGCGATGTCGCTGGTCGACTGGTTGCGGGTGCGGTGCCCGTGGCTCAGCACCCAGGACGCGGCCCAGATCGGCGCGATCGTCACGGTCTCGCAGTCCCCCACGACGGCGGTCATCGGCGAGGCGGTCGCCGAGGGCGGCGTCCCGGTGCACCGGGCGGCGCAGGTCGCGCGGACGATGACCCGGCTCGCGTCCTCGCTCGACCCGGAGCAGCAGGAGGAGTACGCCCGGATCGTCACGGCGGCGGCCGCGCGGCCCGACCTGTCCGACCGAGACCTGGGCCGGGTGTGCCACCGGCTCCTCGAGGACCTGCTGCACGAGACGAAGCCAAAGGAGCGGGAGCGGACGGCGATCGAGCTGCGCAGCATCTCCCGCCGCCGGGTCGGGCCAGGGCTCACCCGCTTCACGATCGACGCGCCGGACGGCGACGCAGCGACCATCAACGGCGTGCTGACCTCTGCCCTCGCGGCGCCCGCACCGGGACGCGAGGCACGGGGCGACGGGGGTGACGACGAGGGATCGGGCGGCGGCCCGGTCGAGCCGGACACCCGGCTGCCCGGGCAGCGTGGCTACGACGCGCTGATGACGGTGATCCGTCGCGGCACCAGCAACCCAGGTGCCCCGCCCTCCACCGCCCGGGCCACGGTCCTGCTGACGATCCCGTTCGACCCCGAGCGCGGCACGCCCGCCGGCCCGGCGAGCACGATGGCGGGTGACTACGTGCCACCGGGGCAGGCCGGCGAGCTGGCCTGCAGCGGCGAGCTGACCCCGGTGTGGCTCACCGCCGACGGCGAGCCGCTCGCCCTGGGCCGGACCGCGCGCTTCGCCAGCCCGGCGCAGTGGAAGGCGCTGGCCGTGCGTGACGGCGGCTGCTCCTTCCCCGGCTGCTCCGCGCTGCCGCAGTGGTCGGACAGCCATCACCTGGACCACTGGGCCCGTGGCGGACACACCGACGTCGACCGGATGACCCTGCTGTGCGGCCGTCACCACACGCACGTCCACCAGCGCGACCTCACCGCGACGGTGAGCGGCGGCACCGTCACCTGGCACGTCTGAGGACCCCGCCCCCACGGCCGGCCCGAGAGTGGCCGGCCGGTGAGGCATGCCCGTGGACGACCCGCGGCGCACGCGCAGGACCTGGCGTGCCTGTCCGCTGCCGCTCGAGGAGGGCGGCATACACGACCGGCTGCGGACGTTGACCCGCACATGCCGACTCCCCGCGTCCCGCTGTCCGTGCTCGACCTCGTCCCCCGGTCCCAGGGCATGACCCCCGCGACCGCGATCGAGGAGTCCGTCGCCCTGGCGCGCGAGGTGGACCAGCTCGGCTACCGCCGCTTCTGGATGGCCGAGCACCACGGCTCGGAGGCCTTCATGTCCTCCGCCACCTCGCTGCTGCTGGGCCACGTCGCGCACGCGACCGAGCGGATCCGCCTGGGCTCCGGCGGGGTGATGCTGCCCAACCACTCGCCGTTGATGGTCGCGGAGTACTACGGGACCCTCGCGACCATGCACGGCGACCGCTTCGACCTGGGGCTGGGCCGTGCGCCCGGCACCGACCCGATGACCGCCGCCGCCCTCTCCCGGTCCAGCGGCCACCTGCCCGACTTCGCCGGCGAGGTGGCCGACCTGCAGGCATACCTCGGCGCCCCGCAGGCCGGCCGCCGGGTGCGTGCCCTGCCCGGCGAGGGCACCCAGGTGCCGCTGTGGATGCTCGGCTCCTCGACCGGTGGTGCCCAGGTCGCCGCTGCTCTCGGGCTGCCGTTCTCCTTCGCCTCCCACTTCGCCCCGGACCAGCTGCAGGAGGCGCTCAGCCTCTACCGCGACCGGTTCCGCGCGGATGCCGAGACCGCCGAGGTCGACCGGCCGACCACCATGGCCGGGGTCAACGTCCTGGTCGCCCCGACCCAGGAGGAAGCCGACCACCTCTTCACCACGGCGCAGCTGATGGCGATCCGCATCCGCTCGGGTCAGCCCGCGCCGCTGGACCCACCGGTCGAGAGCCTGGCCGCCGTCGTGCCGACCGAGCTGCTCCCGCTCGCCAACGCGCACCAGTCGGTGAAGATGGTGGGCACGCCCGAGACCGTGGTCGAGAAGCTCGAGGCGTTCGCCGCGGCGCACGAGCTCGACGAGCTCATCGTCACCACCTACACCTTCGACCCCGAGCTGCGCCGCCGCAGCTACCGCATGCTCGCGGAGGCCTGGGGGGTGGAGGCGTCGACGTCCTCGGGCGAGTCGATCGCGGCCACCACCTGACCGCGATCGACGTGGCCAGCGGCCGCGAGCCAGCACCAGCACGCGTTCCGCTGGCACGATCGAGCCATGAGCGAGGACCACGACCACACGACTCCGCTGACCACGCAGGCGTTCCAGGCTCACCGGGGAACGGAGGACTGGCGGGGGCTCGGCCGCGGAGCCTTCGCCTGGTTCGAGGCGGGGTCGCATACCGCGGGCGCCGCCCTCGTCGAGGAGATCGTGAGGCTGTGCGGTGACCACGGGGCACCGCTGCCCGACGTCGACGTGCGCGAGATGGGCGTGCTGGTGCGCCTGTCCGCGACCGGCGAGGGCTTCACCACCGCGACGGCCGACCTCGCCCGCGCCATCTCCGCGGCGGCCCGTGACCTCGGTCTGGAGCCTCGACCGGACGTCGTCCAGGAGGTGCAGCTGACGGTCGACACCCAGCACGCGGACGAGGTGATGAGCTTCTGGGAGACGGCGCTCGGCTACGAGCGCCAGGGGGACGAGGACGCGGTCGACCCGGGCCGCCGCCATCCGCCGCTGTGGTTCCAGGACATGGACTCCTCCCGGCCACTGCGCAACCGGATCCACCTCGACTCCGTCGCCGCCCAGCCGGTGTCCGCCGCCGCCGTCGACGACCTCGAGGGCCGCGGGGCGACCGTGGCCCACCATGGCTTCTACGCCTGCGTGGCCGATCCCGAGGGCAACGAGGTGGACATGCTGCCGCTCCCGGCCGCCAGCGACCAGTGGGGCGAGCCAGGCACCGACGACTGGCGGCTGGTCTTCTCGGGCGTCGCGACCTACCCCACCTCCTGGGGCGAGGAGCTGGTTGCGCTGGTGCGGGCGGCATCCAGGCTCGCCGACGACGCGGGACTCCCCCTGGGCATCGATGTGCGGCCGCTCCGGCGGGACGTCGACGAGCCCGCGACCGGCGGATCGACGGCTGTCGTGACGCTCGACACCGGCAAGGACCGCTGGGAGATGGAGGACGGCTACCTCCCGCTCGCGCAGGGCGCCCAGCGGGAGGCCCGGGCGCTCGGCCTCACCGCCGATCCGGAGAGCGCGAGGTTCGTGCAGATCGGGATCGACGCGGCCGACGTCGCCGCCGTCCGGACCTTCTGGCAGGAGGCCCTGGGCTACCGACCCGACCCGCGCACCGATGTCACGGACATCGTCGACCCCCGATGGCTGGGCCCGGTCCTCTTCTTCCAGCCGATCGACGTCGCCGAGACCGAGCGACGAGCCCAGCGCAACCGCATCCACGTCGACGTCTTCGTGCCGCACGACGTCGCCGCCGCCCGGGTCGAGGCGGCGGTGGCCGCCGGCGGCACGGTGGTGCGGGACATGGCGCCGTTCTGGTGGACCCTGGCCGACCCCGAGGGCAACGAGCTCGACATCTCCGTCACCGTGGGCCGCGAGGAGCACTGGGGCTGAGGCACCCCGCACAATGGTGCCGTGACCTCCGCCGACGCCGACACGGCCGCGCACCACGCACCAGCCCCCACCCTGCGCACCCTGCCACCGGCTGCAGGGGTCTCGGTCTCGGCCCTGCTCCTCTTCGGCCTGCACCTGCCCTGGATCGGGTATGCCCTCCTCGTCGTCAGCCTGGTCGCCGCGTTCCTGCTGCACCGCGAGCTGTTCCGCGACCTGCTGCTCATCGCCCTGGGCATCGGCATCGTGTCCACCACGTCGGTCGAGGCGGACATCAGCTGGGACATGTTCTTCCTGCTCGGAGCGGTCCTCACCGCCGCGGTCCTCGCACCCGTGCTGGTCGACCGCTTCGTCTACCGCCGCAGCGCGATCACCTTCCCGTGGATCACCGGCCGGCGGTGGACCCGGCTCCAGTGGGGCTACGTGGTGTCCGTCCCCGTCCTCGGCTACCTCATCCTGCCGGCCTACTTCATCCACTCCGGCAGCTACCAGAACTGGCCGCCCATCCAGACCGCGAGCGAGTTCGGCCGGTTCTTCGTCGGCGTCAACGCCGTGGGGCTGTGGGACGAGCTGTTCTTCATCTGCATCTGCTTCGCCCTGCTGCGGCGGCACTTCCCGCTGTGGACGGCGAACGTGCTCCAGGCCACGATCTTCGTGTCTTTCCTCTGGGAGCTCGGCTACCGCGCCTGGGGACCGCTGCTGACGATCCCCTTCGCGCTGCTGCAGGGCTACATCTTCACCCGCACCAAGTCCCTCACCTACGTCGTGCTGATCCACCTGCTCTTCGACGCCGTGGTGTTCCTGGCCATCGTGCACGCGCACGACCGCAGCATCTTCCCCTTCTTCCTCTACTGACCCCGACGGGCGAGGCAGGGAGGCAGGCCCCGCCGGCTCAGCCCTCGATCGCCAGCGCGAGCGGCAGCACCGCCTCGGCACCCGCCAGACGCAGCGCCCGCGCGGCGACGGTCATCGTCCACCGTGAGTCGACGACGTCATCCACCAGCAGCACCGGCCCGCCCGCCCCGCGGACCGCCTCGCCGAGCTGGTCCCCGACGACGACCCGGTCCCAGACGTTGGCGAGTCGGAAGGCGCTGTTGCCCCCTGGCTCGCCCACCGGACCGCCGTGCGCGAGGTCGAGGGTCCCGAGCAGCGGCAGCCGCCCGATCTGGCTGATCTGCTCCGCCAACGACCCGACGACCGCCGGACGTCGGCGCGACGGCATCGCCACCACCCCGACCGGACGCTGCGCCCAGTCCCACCCCGCCAGCACCTGCACCACGGCGCGGGTCACCTGCTCCGGGACCGGCTCCCCGGCCACCGTCTCCTGCTCCGGGTCCTCCGGGTCCGACTGCACCGATGTGCCCGCTTCCAGCACCGTGCGCAGCCGCTGCCCCCACCCGAGGTCGGAGAGCCGGGCCAGCGCCCGGCCGGGAGCGGCCTGCTCCTCCGGCGGGATCTTGCCCTTGACCTCCACGCCGAGCCGGGGCATACCCGACGGCCACTGCCCTCGCGGGTCGACCGGCACGCCCACCGCACCCAGCCGCTGCTGCGCGTCCCCCACCGCCGCCTCCGGGACCTCCGTGGGATACCAGACGTCGGCGCACCGGTCGCACCGACCGCAGGGTGCCGCCGTCGGGTCGTCCAGGCACTCCTGCAGGAAGGCCATCCGGCACCCGTCGGTCTGCTGGTAGCCGACCATGAGCTCGGCCTCGCGCACCCGCGCCTCGGCCACCCGGGTGTAGCGCTCCCGGTCGTAGACCCATGGCTCGCCGGTCGCGGTCCACCCGCCCTGCACCTTCGTCACCGCCCCGTCGACGTCGAGGACCTTGAGCAGCAGCTCGAGTCGGGTCCGACGCACGTCGACAATGGTCTCCAGCGCCGGCGTCGACAGCGGTCGGTCGCTCTCCCCGAGCGCCGTCAGCACCGCGTCCGCCTGGTCCTGCCGCGGCATCGACACCGTGGCGAAGTAGTTCCAGATGTCGCGGTCCTCCGACCCCGGCAGCAGCAGCACGTCCGCCCGCTCCGTGGCCCGCCCCGCGCGCCCCACCTGCTGGTAGTAGGCCACCGGCGAGCTGGGCGCCCCGAGGTGCACCACGAATCCCAGGTCGGGCTTGTCGAAGCCCATCCCCAGCGCACTGGTCGCCACCAGCGCCTTGACCTGGTTGTCGCGCAGCGCCGCCTCCAGCCGCTCGCGGTCCTCGGTGTCGGTGCGCCCGGTGTAGGCCGCGACCTCGTGCCCGGCGGCGCGCAGCGCCTCGGCGACGTCCTCGGCGGCCGACACCGTGAGGCAGTAGATGATCCCGCTGCCGGGCAGCGTCCCGAGATGGGCCAGCAACCACCCGAGCCGCTGCTCCGGCGTGAGCCGGGGCAGCACCCCCAGCCGCAGCGAGGACCGGGCCAACGGTCCCCGGATGGTCCGCACCTCCCGACCCCCGACCCCCAGCTGCTCGGCCACGTCCTCGACGACCCGCTCGTTGGCCGTCGCCGTCGTCGCGAGCACCGGCGTGCCCCCGGGGAGGGCGTCCAGCAGGGTCCGGATCCGGCGGTAGTCCGGGCGGAAGTCGTGCCCCCAGTCGCTGATGCAGTGCGCCTCGTCCACCACCAGCAGACCGCAGCGCGCCGCCAGGTCCGGCAGCTGCTCGTCCCGGAACCTCGGGTTGTTCAGCCGCTCCGGGCTGACCAGCAGCACGTCGACCTCGTCGGCGGCGAGCGCGGAGCGCACCTCGTCCCACTCGGTCGCGTTGGCGGAGTTCATCGTCACCGCCCACACGCCCGCCCTCGAGGCGGCCGCGATCTGGTCACGCATCAGCGCCAGCAACGGCGACACGATCACCGTCGGCCCCGCTCCGCCCGCCCGACGCAGGGCCGTCGCCACGAAATACACCGCCGACTTGCCCCATCCCGTCCGCTGCACCACCAGCACCCGGGATCGCTCCTCGACCAGCGCGCGCACGGCCTCCAACTGCCCGTCGCGGAAGTCCGCGTCCTCGCGCCCCACCAGCCGCCGCAGCGCCTGCCCCGCTGCCTCCGTGAGCGTGGGCGGCGTCCTGACCTGAGTCTCATCCGGCATACCGACGACGCTAGTCCCCCACACCGACACCCCTCCCCACTAGGGTGTCCCTCGTGAACTGGGATCCCGTGACCGCAGTGCTGTTCGACCTGGACGGCGTCCTGACGCCCACCGCGACCGTGCACATGCGTGCCTGGGAGGTGATGTTCACCCGTGTCCTCGAGCAGGAATCGGCGACCCAGGCCCCCTACACCGACCAGGACTACTTCGCCTACATCGACGGCAAACCCCGCTACGACGGGGTCCAGTCCTTCCTCGACGCGCGCGGCCTCGACCTGCCCTACGGCGACCCCGGCGACTCGCCCGACACGCTCAGCGTCTGCGGCCTCGGTAACCGCAAGAACGAGCTCTTCAACGAGGTCCTGGCCCAGGAGGGCATCACCGCCTACCCCGGCTCGGTGCAGCTGCTCGACGCCCTCGACCGGCGCGGCATCGCGATGGCTGTCGTGTCCTCGTCCAAGAACGCCCCGACGGTCCTGGAGGCGGCCGGCATCGCGCACCGCTTCCCGGTCGTGGTCGACGGCACGGTGGCGGCCCGTGAGCAGCTCGCCGGCAAGCCCTCCCCCGACACCTTCCTGTATGCCGCGCGCCAGCTCGGGCACGAGGCCGAGGCCTGCGTGGTGGTCGAGGACGCCGTGTCCGGCGTCGAGGCCGGCGCCGGTGGCCCGTTCGCGTTCGTCGTCGGTGTCGACCGCGGCGCCGGCCGCAACGTGCTGCTGGAGGCCGGCGCGGACCAGGTCGTGACCGATCTGGCAGAACTGATGTGATGCCGTCCCGCACCTGAAGAGGAGAGCCCGCCCCGATGGCAGCGATGTCCCACCGTCCCCCTGCCCCTGTCGACCCGCTGGACCGCACCCGCTTCCCCGCCGAGCCCTGGAGCCTGGTGGAGACGGCCTACGAGGGCTCCGACCTCGGGGTCACCGAGACCCTCTTCGCCGTCTCGAACGGCTACCTCGGCCTGCGCGGCAACGTCGAGGAGGGCCGGGACACCCACGCGCACGGCACCTTCGTCAACGGCTTCCACGAGACCTGGCCGATCCGGCACGCCGAGGAGGCGTTCGGGCTGGCGCGGGTGGGGCAGACCATCGTCAACGTGCCCGACCCGAAGACGATCAAGCTCTACGTCGACGACGAGCCGTTGCTGCTGTCGACGGCCGACCTGGACCACTACGAGCGCACGCTGGACTTCCGCGCGGGTCTGCTGCGTCGTGAGGTCGTCTGGCGCACCAGCGCGGGCAAGCGGGTCAAGATCACCACCAGCCGGATGACGAGCGTGGTGGAGCGGCACCTCGCGGTCATGACCTTCGAGGTGGAGCTGCTGGACGGCAACGCCGCGCTGGACGTCTCCAGCCAGATCCTCAACCGTCAGGACGGCTCGGACGAGTACCACGTGCGCAGCGCCGCGATGGGCGAGGGCGTCGACCCGCGCAAGGCGGAGTCCTTCGAGCACCGGGTCCTGGACCCTGTCCTGGGCGAGGCGAGCGGCCAGCGGCTGCTGCTCGGCTACCGCTGCCACAACTCGGGCATGACGATCGCCACGATGGCCCACCACACGGTCGAGACCGACAACACCTGGACCGAGCACCTCGAGGTCACCGACGACCTGGCCAAGCACGTCTTCCGGGTCGAGGCCCAGGAGGGTCGGCCGGTCCGGATCGAGAAGCTGGTCGCGGTGCACACCTCGCGGGGTGTGCCGCCGCGCGAGCTCGCCGACCGCTGCTCCCGCACCCTTGACCGCGCCGGACAGCGCGGGGTGAGCGTGCTGCACGAGGAGCAGGCCGGGGTGTGGGCCCGCTTCTGGGAGGAGTCCGACGTCGAGCTGCCGGAGCAGCCCGCGCTGCAGCAGGCGGTCCGGTGGAACCTCTTCCAGCTCGGCCAGGCCTCGATCCGCGCCGGCTCGCACGGCATCCCGGCCAAGGGACTCACGGGGTCCGGCTACGGCGGGCACTACTTCTGGGACACCGAGTGCTACGTGCTCCCGTTCCTCGTCTACACCCACCCCCAGGCCGCCCGCAACGCGCTGCGGTTCCGCCACGGCATGCTCGAGTCCGCCCGTGCGCGGGCCGCGGAGATGGCGCAGTACGGCGCGCTGTTCCCGTGGCGCACCATCAACGGGGAGGAGGCCTCGGCCTACTTCGCGGCCGGGACGGCGCAGTACCACATCAACGCGGACGTGGCCTACGCGCTGATGAAGTATGCCCGCGCCACGGGCGACGACCAGTTCCTGCTGGACCAGGGGGTGGACATCCTCGTCGAGACCGCGCGCCTGTGGGCCGACCTGGGCTTCTGGCAGCGCAACGGCAGCCGGCAGTTCCACATCCATGCGGTGACCGGGCCGGACGAGTACACCACGATCGTCAACGACAACCTGTTCACCAATGTCATGGCGCAGATCAACCTGCGCGCGGCGGTGGAGGCGGTGCGGGCGCTGCAGGGCTCCGACCCCGCGCAGTTCGCCCGGGCGGTGGCCCGGCTGCACCTGGCCGACCACGAGGTGCAGGCCTGGGAGAAGGCCGCCGACGGCATGCACATCCCCTACGACGAGGTCGTCGGCGTGCACCCGCAGGACAGCCAGTTCCTCGAGCGGGAGGTCTGGGACCTCGACGCCACGCCCGCGGACAAGCGGCCGTTGCTGCTCAACTACCACCCGCTGGTGATCTACCGCTACCAGGTGCTCAAGCAGGCCGACGTCGTGCTCGCGCTCTACCTCGCGGGTGACGTCTTCACCGCCGATCAGAAGCTGGCGGACTTCGCCTACTACGACCCGATCACCACGGGGGACTCCACCCTCTCGGCCGTCGTGCAGTCGATCGTCGCGGCGGAGGTGGGCTACCACGAGCTGGCCCTGCGCTACTTCTACGCCGGCCTCTTCGTCGACCTCGAGGACCGGCACGGCAACGCCAGCGACGGCGTGCACGTGGCGTCGACCGGGGGCGTGTGGAGCGCGTTGGTCGCGGGCTTCGGCGGTATGCGCGACCACGGCGGCGAGCTGACCCTCGACCCGCGCCTCCCGGCCGGCTGGCCGGCGCTGACCTGGCGGATGCGCTGGCACGGGTCGCGGCTGCGCGTCCGGGTCGAGCAGGAGGTCCTCCGAATGGCCGTCGAGGTCGGGGAGCCGGTCACGGTCGAGGTCCGGGGAGAGCGGGTCGAGGTCGGTCCCGAGGAGGTCGCCGTCACCCTGGCCGACCACGGTCCGCGCCGCTCGGGAGCGCCGGCACCGGCCGCGACCACGTCCAGCAGCATCCCCACAGACCGGTGCCACGGCGAGCGCCCCCACCACGGAGGCGTGGTGCCGCACAGCTGGCCCGAGGAGGAGTGGGAGACCACCGCCGCGGCGCCACGCGAGGATGTCGAGGCAGCCGGGCAGAGGCCCACGTCCCCCGGAGGCTGAGCCGCTGGGATTGGCCCTGTGCCGCGTGCTGTGGTCGACTGGAGGGATGAGTGACCCAGCCGACATCCCCTTCCAGGACGACGAGCGCCCGGAGGAGTCCATCTACGAGGGCGAGCGACCCGCCTCCTCGGACTCGGCGGGGACCGGGGCGTCGGCGGCAGGACCGGGAGCGGGTCAGGACTCCTCGGGCACGGCCGCGGGGGCGACGCCGCTGGGGCAGCTCGCCGCACCTGAGGAGACCGAGACCGACGTGCTCGCGGGTCAGGTGACCGGCCCGGAGGACCACGAGGGCATGGCGGCCCTGTGGCGGGCCACGATGGACCTGCCGCACTGGTGGTTCATCGCTGTCGGCGAGCCGGGCGCCGAGTCCCCCGCGGCCGCGCAGATCGACGGTCAGCTGATGCTGCTCACCTACACCAGCGGCGAGCGCGCGCGCCACTTCGCCGTCCAGAACGAGATGGTCGGCGCCGACGAGGACCTACGGGCGATCGCTCTGCCGCCGCAGGAGCTGGTGGAGTCGGTGGAAAGCTACCAGCAGGCCGGCATCGCCGGGCTGATGTTCGACCCGCACCTCACCGGCTACTTCATGCCCTGCGACCAGCTGGAGGCCGTCTGGGGAGCGGTCCACGACGAGGACGACCCGCCGGACGCGGCACCGAGCGCGACCTCGAGCTGAGTCCCGACCGCGGCCACCGAGCCAGACCTCACGGCGCGGGGATCACCAGCTCCTGGCCGGCGGCCAGCGAGGTCGTGCTGAGGCTGTTCGCCCGCTGGATGTCGGTGATCGCCCGGCTCAGCGGCACCTCGGGCAGCTGCTCGCTCGCGATCTGCGTCAGCGTCATGCCCGGCTCCACGACGATCGAGGTCGTGGCTCCCGCCGGCCCGAGCAGGCCGACCATCGACCCCACCACGAGGGCCACGACCAGGGTGGTCGTCGTGGTGATCGCGAGGCGACCCCGCCGGGTCAGTCTCAGCGCGGCCCCGCGGCTGCGGCGGGCGATCTGCTCGTGACCGGTGACCAGACGCAGGTGGGCACGGCGACCGGGGGCGGTCCTCCGGACCGGCGCCGGCAGCGGACTCAGGATGTCGTGCGCGATGGCGGTGCTCATGCTCTTCACCTTCCTCGTGGCGGTGCGATGCGGACAGACATCTGATCGCACGTCTGTTCTATTCATAGCACAGGCGTCCGACTCTGTCGACACGCGGACCGAACACATGTTTGCTCTTCGTGCGGTCCGGGCGTAGTCTGTGCTCATGTCGGAGACTCAAGCACTCACCTCTGACATACCTTCTGACCAGGGATGATGCAGCCAGAGCAGCAGGCCGCAGCCATCGGACCGGCCGAGGGTGGGACCGCACGAGGGATGGAGATCATGGCCACGATCCACGAGATGCCGGACCGCGACGGCGGCGCCAGCCTGACCAACCGACAGCGCCGCGTGCTCGACGTCATCCGCGACTCCGTCGACCACCGCGGTTATCCCCCGAGCCTGCGGGAGATCGGTGACGCCGTCGGGCTGACCTCGCCGAGCTCGGTGGCGCACCAGCTCAAGATGCTCGAGCGCAAGGGTTTCCTCCGGCGGGACCCGCACCGTCCCCGGGCGATCGAGGTCGTCCACCCGGGGAGCGAGGGCTCCGGCTACCGCCGCGGCGACACCGACGCGGGCCCGGTGCCCAGCGACGTCCACGACGAGACCGGGGTGGGTGACGCGCGTCCGCGCCCGTCCTACGTCCCCCTGGTCGGCCGGATCGCCGCGGGCGGACCCATCCTGGCCGACGAGGCCGTCGAGGACGTCTTCCCGCTGCCCCGTCAGATCGTCGGCGACGGCGAGCTCTTCCTGCTCAAGGTCGTCGGCGACTCGATGATCGACGCGGCCATCTGCGACGGGGACTGGGTCGTCGTGCGCCGCCAGCCCACGGCGGTCAACGGGGAGATCGTCGCGGCCATGCTCGACAACGAGGCCACGGTCAAGACCTACCGCCACCGCGACGGCAAGACCTGGCTGATCCCGCACAACCCCGCCTACGAGCCGATCGACGGCGACCACGCCGTCATCCTCGGCAAGGTCACGGCGGTGCTGCGCCGGGTCTGACCCCCCGAACCGCGGCGCCGACCCCCGGCCCTCCATCCTCTACCGGGGGTCGGCGCCGCTATCTCATCCGGAGGGGGCTGGCCCCGCGTCGATCGAGTAGTAGTCGTACAGCTGCTCCTCCTCGTCCTCGGTCAGGTGACCGTCGCACGGGATGTCCGGAGCGTCCTTGATCATCGACAGCGGGTAGGGCACCTGGATCTGGCCGTCGCGGATCGAGGCGTTGGAGACCGGGCAGAAGATCTTGCGCCCCCCGAACCACCCGGTGCGCACCGACACCCAGGCCGGCTCACCGGTCCCGTTGTCGAGGTAGACCTGGTCGAGTCCGCCGACCTTGTGCCCGTCCTGGTCGACGACCTCGGCGTCGTACATGTCGCCCAGCTGCTCGTAGGTGACCACAGCGACCTCCTCGTCGCGACCCGCTCGGGCCGCCGCCGACCAGCCTAACCACCCAGATCGGCGACCAGGGCGGGCAGCACGTCCCCGAGCAGTGCATCCAGCCGCACGGTGGCCTCGGCGTCACCTCGGGTGCCAGCCCGGGTGACCACCGCGACCGGTATGCCCGTGCGCGCCGCCCGCCGCACGAAGCGGTAGCCGCTCATCACCCGCAAGGAAGAGCCCAGGACCAACAGGGTCCGCGCCTCGTCGACGAAGGCGAACGCCCGCTCCACGAGGTCCTTGGCCACCGACCCGCCGAAGAAGACGACGTCCGGCTTCAGCCGGTCGCTGCCGCACACCAGGCAGCGCGGCGCGCGGAAGCCCGCGACCAGCTCCTCGGGGAGCGCGACGTCACCGTCCGGTCGCACCTGGGAGGGCGCGTCGACCCGGGCGAGGAAGTCCGGGTTCGCCACGCTCAACCACTCCTGCACCTGCTCCCGCGTGGTCGCCTCGCCGCAGTCGAGGCACTCCACCGCGGCGAGGCTGCCGTGCAGCTCCAGGACCCGGCGGCTCCCGGCCTCCTGGTGCAGCCCGTCGACGTTCTGGGTGATGACGTGGCGCAGCAGGCCCGACCGTTCCAGGTCGGCCACGGCGTGGTGCGCGGGGTTCGGGCGGGCTGCCGCGAACCTGGTCCACCCGACGTACGCCCTCGCCCAGTAGCGCCGCCGGGCCGCGGCGGAGCCGACGAACTCGCCGTGCTGCATCGGCTGGACCCGTCGGGTCCCGTCCGGGCCCCGGTAGTCCGGGATGCCGCTCGCGGTCGACATGCCGGCACCGGTCAGGGCGACCACACCCCCGGCACCCAGCAGGTCGCGCAGCTGCTGGTAGGCCTCCCCGTCCACCGCCACCGGCGGCGGTGTGGTGCGGGCCGCGTCCAACGGCCCCACGGCGCTCACGGCGCCCCGTCCGTCGCCGGGTCCGAGCTCGGGCTCTCGTCCCGCGGCAGGGTCAGCACGAAGCTGGTGCTCCCCGGTCGCGACTCGACGGCGATCCGGCCCCCGTGCGCCCTGGCCACGGCGTCCACGATGGACAGGCCCAGCCCGGTGCTGCCCGCGGCCCGGGAGCGCGAGTCGTCCCCCCGCGCGAACCGCTCGAACACGGTGGCCTGCAGCTGCTCCGGTATGCCCGGTCCGTCGTCGGCGACCACCAGCTCGACCTCGTCGGGCGCCGCCCGCAGCCGGGTCGTCACCGTCGTGCCGGTGGGGGTGTGGGTGCGCGCGTTGGCGAGCAGGTTGCCCAGGACCTGGCGCAGCCGCGCGTCGTCGCCCACGAGCTCGACCGGCTGCTCGGGCAGGTCCAGCGCCCAGACGTGGTCCCTCCCGGCGGCGCGGGCGTCGCTCACGGCGTCCAGGCACAGCAGGGTGAGGTCGACCCGCTCCCGCTCCAGCGGTCGCCCGGCGTCCAGCCGGGCCAGCAGCAGCAGGTCCTCCACCAGCCCCTGCATCCGCAGCGACTCCGACTCCACCCGGTCCAGGGCATACCGGACGCCGGTGGGCACCGGCTCGGTCTCCCGCCGCGACAGCTCGGCATACCCGCGGATCGAGGCGAGCGGGGTGCGCAGCTCGTGCGAGGCGTCGGCGACGAACTGTCGCACCCGCTGCTCGCTGGTGTGCCGGGCCGACAGGGCCGACTCCATGGTGTCGAGCAGCTCGTTCAGCGCGTGGCCCACCTGCCCGACCTCCGTCCCGGGGTCGGTGTCGCCGGCCGGCACGCGGTCCGACACGGCGACCTCGCCCCGTTCGAGGCGCTGCTGGGAGACCCGCCGCGCCGTCGCCGCCACCCGGTCCAGCGGCGCCAGGTTGCGGCGCACCAGCCAGGCCGATCCCGCCCCCGCCGCCAGGAGGGACAGCAGCGCCGCCGGCACCAGGATGACCACGGCCTGTCGCGTCGTGTCCGTCACCGCGGCCAGCGGCAGCCCCGTCACCACCGTCCTGCTGCCGTCCGCCGTCTCGCTCACCACCACCCGATAGTCGCCCACGCCGGAGCCCAGGTCGACCGAGAACGGCCCCGCCTGCGCCACCTGCTCCTCCCGCGCGGTGGCCAGGGTCGCCAGCTGCGCGTCGTCCAGGGCCCCGAGCCGGTTGTCGGTGGTGACCACCGCGTTGACGAGGATCTGCCCCTGGGCGTCCGTCACGACGGTCAGCGAGCGGTCGCCCCCGCCGGGCGGTCGCCCCGGCCCGCCCGGATCCTCGTCCATGGGCGGGGGCGGTCCCGCTCCCCCGAGCTGGTCGCCGACACGCTCGCTCGAGAGCCGCAGGTCCTCGTCCAGCTGCCCGATGAGGGTATGCCGCAGGGTCAGCGTCGTCGCCAGCCCGGACAGCAGCAGCACGCAGGCGAAGATCGCGACGACGGAGGTGACGATCGTGGTGCGGAGGGACCTGCTGCGACCGGCCGGCGTCACGGGCCTGCGGCCGGCTTGAGGACGTACCCCGCGCCGCGCAGGGTGTGGATCATCGGCTCGTGGCCGTGGTCGATCTTCTTGCGCAGGTAGGAGATGTAGAGCTCCACGATGTTGGCCTGGCCGCCGAAGTCGTAGTTCCACACCCGGTCCAGGATCTGCGCCTTGGAGAGCACGCGTCGCGGGTTGCGCATGAGGAAGCGCAGCAGCTCGAACTCGGTGGCCGTCAGGGTGATCTCGGTCCCGGCCCGCGCCACCTCGTGGCTGTCCTCGTCCAGGGTGAGGTCACCGACCGCGAGCACCGAGGTGGCCTCCTGCGCCACGACCGCGGTGCGTCGGATGAGCGCCCGCACCCGCGCCACCACCTCCTCCAGGCTGAACGGCTTGGTGACATAGTCGTCCCCGCCCGCGGTCAGGCCGGCCACCCGGTCCTCGACGGCGTCCTTGGCGGTGAGGAAGAGCACCGGCACCTCCGGCTCGGCGGCCCGCATCCGCCGCAGCACCTCCAGCCCGTCGAAGTCGGGCAGCATCATGTCGAGGACGACGGCGTCCGGACCGAACTCCCGCGCCACCCGGACGGCCTCCATCCCGCTCCCGGCGGTGCGCACCTGCCAGCCCTCGTAGCGCAGCGCCATCGAGAGCAGCTCGGTCAGGTGCGCCTCGTCGTCGACCACGAGCACCCGGACGGGGGCACCGTCGAGGCGGGTCAGGGGCGGGGCGGCGGCAGGTCTCATGGTGAGAGTTCATCCTGCCACCCCGTGCGCCGCCCAGGTGCCGGCTGTGCGTCCGCTGTGCGACCGAGGGTCAGCGCCGGCCCAGGGCGGTGACCCGCGCCGAGGCCCGCAGTGCGGCGATCACGTCCTGGCCGTCGGCGACCTGCGGATGTGGCGGTCGGGCGGGCGCGTCGACGAGCACCGACTCCGGGCTGTGCCGGCGCACGGAGGCGTCGGCCACCAGGTAGCCGTGCCGGCCCAGGACCATCTGCTCGCCGGGTGTGAACGCGTCCAGGTCGGTGCGGACCCGGTGGATGGCGCCCACCACCTCGGGGGCATACCCGTCCGCCGTGGTCGGCACCAGGTCCGGCCCCGGGAGCCCGGCGAGGTCGCCCGGCGACTCCAGGGACCAGGTCGCCCCACCCAGGACGCCGGCGGAGAAGCTGGCCCGGAGCCACCGCAGCCGAGCCGTCTGACCACCGCTGGAGGCGATCGAGAGCAACCGCCACAGGCGGGACAGCACCGACCCGGCCGGCCGGCCCCGGAAGACGGCGCCGCCGTCGCTGACCAGGACGGTCGCGTGGTCGGTCCAGACCGGCTCCAGCGCCAGGTTGTCGTAGACACCACCGTCCACCAGCTGGATCCGCCGGGCGATCGCCTCCCGGACCTCCGGCGCCTCGTCCGGGTCCGGGACCCCACCGGCCAGGCCCAGGGTGGCGCCGTCCAGCTCGAGCGGGGCGAAGAAGGGCGGGTAGGCGCAGGAGGCCGCGACCGCGTCCACCAGGCGCAGACCGGGTGGCGGGGCGGCATACCCCAGGCGGTGGTCGCCGATCCGCCCGCGGGGCCCGACGGAGTGCGGGTCGGCGAAGAGCCAGGACACCCCGTAGCCGACCTCCGTCGCCCCGGTGAGCACCACCGGTCCGTGCGACCGCCGGTGCTCGCGCAGGTCGGTGCCCCACCACGGGATCGACCGCTCGAGCTCGTCCGCCAGCACCTGCACGCTCGCGTCCGGCCGCCCCCACCCGCTCGGGCGCACTCGCGACAGGAGTGCTGGCGTCCGCAGGTTGCGGCGGGTGAGCTCCAGCAGCGGCTCCGCGACCAGCTCGTCGAAGCCCCCGACCCGCCGGTCACCACCGGCCCGCGGGTCCGGCCACTCCAGCTCGGGGTGCAGCAGCAGGTTGGCCAGCACGGCCCCGCCGGAGACCGCGCTGATGGTGCGGAGCGAGGACAGGATGCCCAGCTCGTTCAGCCGCCGCACCGCGCCGAGGTGGAACAGCGCCGCGCGGAAGCCGCCCCCGGACAGGCACAGGGCGTTCCCCTGCCTCGGACGGCGGGCCGACGGGCCGTGGTGCGCGGTGGCCCGGGCCGCCTCCAGCTGGGCGAGCGCCGGGTCCCCCGGTGGTGGTTCCGGGTGCTGGTGCAGGTGCGTGGGGAGCACGGGACCAGCAGAGCGGGCGTGGGTGACGCGGGTGTGAACGGCGGTCCGGGTGTCGGCGTCGAGGAGATGACGAACGGCCCGGCCACTATCATCGGGGCATGTTCGACGCCGCAGGGCTGCGCGTGATGCGCGCCATCGCCGAGGAAGGATCGTTCACGGCCGCCGCGAACGCCCTCGGCTACACCCAGCCCGCGGTGTCCCAGATGGTCCGCCGCCTCGAGCAACGCGCGGGTACCGCCCTGGTCGAGCGGATCGGGCGGACCGTGCGGCTCACCGAGGCCGGCAACCTGCTCGCCGAGCGGGCCGCGGAGATCCTGGACCGCATCGACGAGGCGGAGGCGGAGGTCATCGCGATCGCCGGGCTCAAGGCCGGGCGGGTGCGGCTGATGGCCTTCCCGTCCTCGTCGGCGACCCTCGTGCCGCGCGCCCTGGCCCAGCTGCGCCGCAGCCACCCGGCGGTGACCGTCCAGTTCAGCGAGGCCGAGCCGCCGGAGTCGCTGGCGGCCGTCCGTGCCGGGGCGGTGGACCTGGCGGTGGCCTTCGCCTACGACGGCACCGACGCCGGCCGCGGCGAGGACGACCTGGACGGTCTGGTCGTCATGGACGTGCTCGACGACCCGGTCATGCTCGTCCTCCCGCGCGACCACGAGCGGGCCGGGCAGGACGAGGTGGACCTCGCCGACCTCTCCGCGGACCGCTGGATCGCCGGCTGCCCGCGCTGCCGCGGACACCTGCTCACGCTGGCCCACGAGGCCGGCTTCGACCCGGACGTGACCTTCGAGACCGAGGACTACGTGGCGGTGCTCGGACTGGTCGCGGCCGGCCTCGGGGTGGCCCTGGTGCCGCAGCTGATCCTCTCCACCGTGTCGCACCCCGACGTCGTCATCCGCCCGGTGTCGCCGCCGTCGCGGCGGACGGTCCAGGTGGTGACCACACCCGACCTGCAGCGGGTGCCGGCGGTGGCGGCCATCCTGGACGCGCTCTGCGAGAGTGCCCGCGAGCTGGGCGGCTCGCCGTGCGCGCACGTCAGCGCCGCCACCTGACCGTTTCCCTGCCGGAGCGGCACCCGGCGCCGAGGCTCCGCGCAGCGCGAGGCGACCTGAGCCGCCGCCGCGTCACTCACGGGCGTGCGGCACCAGCCGTCCTCGCTCGTCCCGCACCACCGCGACGTCGCCGTGCAGGTCGGTGCGGAGCACCACGGCACCCGCCCGCTGGAGCAGCCCCAGTGCGGCGGGGCTCGGGTGGCCGAAGTCGTTGTCGGCCCCCACCCCGATCAGCGCGATCTCCGGGTCGGCCGCCAGGACCAGCCGCTCGTCCTGGGCGGCCGACCCGTGGTGGGCGACCTTGAGCACGTCGTAGTCGCGGCCGGCGGTCGTGGCGCGCACCTGCCGCGCGCTCTCCGGCTCCAGGTCCCCGGTCATCAGCACCCGCACCCCGGAGGCGGTGACGTCCAGCACGACGCTGGCGTTGTTGGCGGCGGACGCCGCGACGGGCGGTGACGGCCCGGGCCAGACGACGGTCACCCCGACCTCGCCCAGCTCCCGGCGCTGTCCGGCCGCGGCGCGCTCGACGGGTATGCCCTCCGCCGCCAGCAGCCCCAGGGTCGCCGCGGCGACCGCCGGCGGATCCTCCACCGGGGTGACCAGCACCTCCTCCACCCGGGCGACGCGCAGCACTCCGGACAGCCCCGCGACGTGGTCGGTGTGGAAGTGGGTCAGGACGAGCAGGTCGATCCGGCGCACCCCCAGGTCCCGCAGACAGGTCGAGACCGCTGCCGGGTCGGGGCCGGTGTCGACCAGCATCGCCCTCCCCGGTCCGGTAGCGACCACGAAGGCGTCGCCCTGACCGACGTCGCAGCCCGCCACCACCCAGCCGGGTGGTGGCCAGCCGCGCAGCCCCGGCAGCGGGGCGAGGCAGGCCACGAGGGCGCACGCACCCGCGCCGCACCACCACCGGTGGCGCAGCATCAGCCCCAGCCACCAGCGACCGGTGAGCAGCGCCAGCAGGGTCACCGCCGCCAGGGCCCAGGCGCCGGGCGCACCGTCCCACCACTCGATGCTGCCCCAGGGCAGGCGGGCGCACGTCCGCGCCACCTGGGCGATGACCCACGCGGGCAGGGCCGCCGCCCACGCGACGACCCCCGCCACCGTGACCGACACCGGTGCCGCCAGGGCGGCGACCACCCCGAGGACGGTGGTGGGCGGCACCAGGGGTGCGGCGAGCAGGTTGGCGAGCACGGCCACCGTGGTGACCTCGCCCTGCAGCAGCACGATGACCGGGGCGCAGATGACCTGCGCCGCGAGCGGCACCGCCGTCGCGCGGGCGGCGAGCCCGGCCCACCGCGGCACCCGTGCCGCCATCGCCAGCCCCCAGGGCCGGGCCCAGAGCACCAGACCGAGGGTCGCCAGCGTCGACAGCGCGAACCCGTGGGACCGGGCGAGCCAGGGGTCGAGGCAGAGCAGACCGAGGACGGCCGCACCGAGCGTGGGCAGGCTGGCGCGCCGTCGACCACGGCTGAGCGCGAGCAGACCGACCGCACCCATCACGCCGGCGCGCAGCACCGAGGGCTCGGGACGGCAGAGCAGGACGAATCCGACGAGCCCGGTGAGCACCACCGGGAGCCGCCACCGGCGCGGCAGCCCTACCCGCGCCGCGAGCAGCGCGATGCCACCGACCACGATCGCCACGTTGCTGCCGCTGACCGCGCTCAGGTGGGTCATCCCCGTGTCGCGCATCGCCTGGGTGAGGTCCTCCGGGGTGAGCGAGGTGTCGCCGATGACCAGACCGGGGACCAGGCCCCGGGCGTCGGCGGGCAGCGGGTCGACGGCCCGGCGGAAGCGGTCGCGCACGTGGTCGACGCCGCGGAGCAGGGCGGCGGGCTCGCTCACGGTCACCGGCGGACCTCGTGGCACCAGCACGGCGACCGTCCGCTCTCCCGGATCGCCCTGGCGCCACCTGCCGCTCACCTGGACCTCGCTGCGCCACCCCACCTGCTCCCAGTCGTCCCCGGCCGTGGCCAGCACCAGGACGGGGGTCCGTGGGTGGCTCACCCGGCCACGGGAGACGGCTCGCTGCACGCGCGCCTCCAGCACCACCAGGGACGCCCGGTCGTCGCCACGCGCCACGACGCGCGGCTCGGTGGTAACCAGCAGCCGGGCCTCGGTGACGGCGCCCTCCCGTGCCCACCCCGGCACCGGCCCCGCGGTCGCCACCGCCAGGTGCAGCGCCGCGGCGCCGGTCACGAGCCCGGTGGCGGCAGCCGCCAGCGCCACCTGCCCCCGGAGTCCCCCGGCGCGTCGCGGCCGCGAGGGGAGACCGGTGACTGCGAGCAGCAGCGCCAGCACGCAGACCGTGCCGGAGACCCATCCCGGATGCGGCAGCACCGCGACGAGGGCCGCCCACCCGGTCAGGGCCGGCAGCAGCAGGCGCAGGTCGTGCGGTGCCTCCCCCGCCGCGCTCACCGCCCGACGCTGACCAGCGGCTCCAGCTGCTCCAGCGTGCGCTCCCCGATGCCGCTCACCTCCATCAGCTCCTCCACGGTGGCGAACCTGCCGTGCTGCTCGCGCCAGTCGAGGATGTGGCCCGCCGTCACCGGCCCGATCCCGGGGAGCTCCTCCAGCTCCGGGCCAGTCGCGGAGTTGAGGTCCAGCAGCTGGACCGGGCCGTCCTCGGCCGCACCGCTCGCGCCGGACGCCCCACCGACCGCGCCGTCGCCGGCGGCTCCGGCCACCCACCCGGCCGGCGGCTCCTCACCGGGTGCGCCGACCCAGACCTGCTCCCCGTCCACGACCGCCCGCGCCATGTTGACCGAGCCGGGGTCGGCCTCCCGGGTGAGACCGCCCGCGGCGTCCACCGCGTCCACCACGCGCGCGCCCGGAGGCAGCTCCACGACTCCCGGGGCGGCGACCCGGCCGACGACGTGCACGAGGAGCGGCCCGGTCGGCTGGGGCGCGACGTCCGTCGTCGGCACGGGGCCCGGATCCACCGAGGCTGCGGCCTCCGTGCTCGCTACCCCGTCACCTCCCGCAGCCGGGGTGCCGTCCTCCACCCAACCCTGCGCCGTCGGGACGGCGGTCGCCCGTTGCTCCACCCACCACCACCGGCCGCCCAGGACCGTGAGCACCACGGCCACCACCAGGATCAGTCCACCGACCGCGCGGGCACCCACCCCGATCTCGGCGACCCGGCCCGTGCCGGGGACCGACACCAGGCGTCGCAGCAGGTCCTCGTCGTCGTCCGGCCGGTCCGGCGGCCCCGTGCCGGTGGCCCCGGCGGGCTCGTCCCCACCCGGCCTGGTCGGTGCCCGACCGGACCGGTGCCTGCCGGTGTGCAGCTCGTCTCCCCCCATGGACGCACGCTGGCACGGGCGAGCGAGGGGACGACAGGGGTGCGCAGGGATCTGTGGACGCCTCGACCCCTCGCCGCAGGGGTGTGGACGACGGACGGTGCCGTGCTGCGCGCTCAGCCGCCGTCGGCCACCACGACGCCCAACGTCCCCGGGCCGGTGTGCACGCCGATGCTGGGGTCGAGGGGCCGCACCCAGGGCTGCACGCCGACCCGGTCGTGCAGCCGGTCGGCCAGCTGCGCCGCCGCCTCCTCGGCGTCCAGCTCGTGCACGGCCAGCCGTGGCTCGGCACCGCGCCCGCGCGCGTCCCCGGCGGCCCGGTCGACCAGGTCGACCAGGCGGGCCAGGGCCTTCCCCCGGGTCCGGACCCGCTCGGCGAGCACCACCTCGCCGTCGCCCACCGCGAGCAGCGGCTTGATCGCCAGCGCCGACCCGAGGACCGCCTGCGACCGGCCCAGCCGACCGCCTCGCCGCAGGTGCTCCAGGCTGTCGACGTAGAACCACGCGTGTCCCGAGGCCAGCCGCTCCCGCACCAGCTGCTCGACCTCGTCGACCCCTGCCCCTGTGCTCGCCAGCTCGGCGGCGTCCAGCACCGCCCAGCCGAGAGCCAGCCCCACGGTGCGGGAGTCGACGACGGTGACCTGGACCTCACCGGCCACCTCGTCCGCCGCGAGCCGGGCGGCCTCGACAGTCCCGCTCAGCGCCCCGGACAGGTGCACCGAGACGATGTGCCGACAGCCCGTGCCCTCGACGAGGTCGCGGTAGCCGCTGGCGAACTCGCCCGGGGAGACCCTGCTCGTCGAGATCCGCTCCCGCCCCGCGCGCATCACCTCGACGACCTCGGCGTGCGTCACCTCGCGCGAGTCACCCCGGCGACCGCTGACCTGGACGTGCAGCGGCAGCACGGCCAGGCCGTGGATGCCCTGCGGGAGCAGGCAGCTCGAGCTGTCGGTGAGGAGGGCGACGTCCATCGGGAAGGGCACTCAGACGACGATGTTGACCAGGCTCGGCGCGCGGACGATCACCTTGCGCACCGGCGCGCCGTCGATGAACCGCTGCACCTTCTCGCTGCCCAGCGCCAGGGCCTCGAGATCGGCCTCGGCGATGTCGGCCGGCACCTCCAACCGGTCCCGCACCTTGCCCTTGACCTGCACGACGGCGGTCACGGCGTCCTCCACCAGCTGGGCCGGGTCGGCCTGCGGGAAGGGCGTGTAGGTCAGGTCCTCGTGCCCGAGCCGCTCCCACAGCTCGGCGGCCAGGTGCGGCGCGACCGGCCCCACCATCTGCACCAACGGCTCGACCGCGGCGCGCGGCACGGCGTCCAGCTTGGTCAGCAGGTTGTTCAGCTCGATCATCCGGGCGATCGCGGTGTTGGTGCGCAGCGCCGCGTAGTCGGTCCCGACCGCGTCGATGGTCCGGTGCAGCGCCTTGCTCAGCTCGGGCGTCAGCTCCTCGTCCACGACGGTCACCGCGCCGGTGTCCTCGTCGACGACGTTGCGCCACAGCCGCTGCAGGAAGCGCTGGCTCCCGACCACGGCCCGGGTCTCCCACGGGCGGTACTGCTCCAGCGGGCCCATGCTCATCTCGTAGACCCGGAAGGTGTCCGCGCCGTACTGGTCGACCATGTCGTCCGGGGTCACGACGTTCTTGAGCGACTTGCCCATCTTGCCCTGCTCCTGGGTGACCGGCGCGCCGTTCCAGGTGTACGCCGGTGCTCCCCCGTCGGCGGACGGGTGCTCCTCCACCTCCGCGGCGGGCACCGGGAAGCCCCGCTCGTCGCGGTAGACGTAGGCCTCGATCATGCCCTGGTTGATCAGCCGTCGGAACGGCTCCTCGCTGGTGACGTGGCCCAGGTCGAAGAGCACCTTGTGCCAGAACCGCGCATACAGCAGGTGCAGGACGGCGTGCTCGACGCCGCCGACGTAGAGGTCGACGCCCCCGGGGTCGACGGCACCCTCGGGAGCTCCGGGCACGGTCTCGCGCCGCGGCCCGATCCAGTACTCCTCCACCGCCGGGTCGACCGGCACCCGGGTGTTGTCCGGGTCCAGGTAGCGCAGGTAGTACCAGCAGGAGCCGGCCCAGTTCGGCATCGTGTTGGTCTCGCGACGGACCGGCACCGGACCGCGCCCGTCGCCCAGGTCCATCGTGGTCTCCACCCACTCCTCCGCCCGGGCCAGCGGTGCCTCCGGCTCGCTCGCGGCGTCCTGCGGGTCGAAGGTCCGAGGTGTGTAGTCGGGGACGTCTGGCAGGGTCACCGGCAGCTGGTCGTCCGGCACCGGGTGGGCGACGCCGTCCTCGTCCCACACGACGGGGAAGGGCTCTCCCCAGTAGCGCTGCCGGCTGAACAGCCAGTCACGCAGCCGGTAGGTCACCGTCGACCGGCCGCGCCCGGTCTGCTCCAGCCAGGCGATGATCCGCTCCTTGGCCTCGGCGACACCCAGCCCGTCCAGGCTGACCTGGTCGTTCGCCGAGTTGATCGCCACGCCCTCACCGGTGAAGGCCTGGTCCTCGGGGTGGTCCGGGGTCGGCTGCACGGTGCGCACGACCGGCAGCCCGAAGGCGGTCGCGAAGTCCCAGTCGCGCTGGTCCTGACCGGGCACCGCCATGATCGCGCCGGTGCCGTAACCCATGAGCACGTAGTCGGCGACGAACACCGGGACCGGCGCACCGGTCACCGGGTTGGTCGCGTACGCCCCGGTGAAGACGCCGGACTTGGCGGAGCCCTCGACGGTCTCTTTCTGGCGCTCGACGTCGCTCTTGGTCGCCGCCTCCCGCTGGTATGCCTGCACCGCCTCGCGCGGGGTCGCCCGGGCCTCGCCGGTCCCCTTCCACGCCTCCTGGGTGCCCTCCGGCCAGGCGTCGGGCACGATCTGGTCGACCACCGGGTGCTCCGGGGCCACCACCATGAAGGTCGCGCCGAACACCGTGTCCGGCCGCGTCGTGAAGACCTCGATCTGCGCCGCGTCGCCGGCGACGGTCGCGACCGGGAAGTCGACCTCGGCGCCGGTCGAGCGGCCGATCCAGTTGCGCTGCATCAGCCGCACCCGCTCCGGCCAGTCCAGCCGGTCCAGGTCGTCGGTGAGCCGGTCGGCATACGCGGTGATCCGCATCATCCACTGGGACAGGTTGCGCTTGAAGACCGGGAAGTCGCCCCGCTCGGACTTGCCGTCGGCGGTGACCTCCTCGTTGGCCAGGACGGTGCCCAGACCCGGGCACCAGTTCACCGGGGCCGCGGAGACGTAGGCCAGCCGGTAGCCGTCCAGGACGCGTGCCCGCTCGACGCGGGACAGCTCGGCCCACGGCCGTCCGTCGGGCGTGGGGCGCTCCCCCGCGCTGAACTGGCCGACCAGGTCGCTGATCGGGCGAGCCCGCCCGGGTCCGGCCTGACCGGAGCCCTCACGGGGCGGCGCGTCCGGGTCGTACCACGCGTCGTAGATGCGCTGGAAGATCCACTGGGTCCACCGGACGTAGTCCGGGTCGATGGTGGCGAAGGTGCGGCGCGGTTCGTGCGACAGCCCGATCATCCGCATCTGGCGGCGGTAGGTCGCCATCGCGGCCTCGGTGGTGACGCGCGGGTGCTGACCGGTCTGCACCGCGTAGTGCTCGGCCGGCAGGCCGAAGGCGTCGAAGCCCATGGCATACATGACGTTGGTGCCGGCGGTGCGCAGGTAGCGGGCGTAGACGTCGGTGGAGACGTAGCCGAGCGGGTGCCCGACGTGCATCCCGGCGCCCGAGGGGTAGGGGAACATGTCCATCACGACCCGGTGATCGCGCCCGTCGGCCAGGCGCGGGTCGTCCGGGGACGCCCAGGGGCCGGCCGGGTTGGCCGAGGCGAAGGTGTCCTCGGCCTCCCACCGCTCCTGCCACCGGCGCTCGATCTGGCCGGCCAGCTCGGCGGTGTAGCGGTGCTGCGGGATGCGCTCGCTCATGCCTGTCTCTCGTCTCGTTCTCGCTGCGGGTGCGGTGCCGTGTGCAGACGAAAGCCCCTCACGCAGGAGGGGCTGGCCGCGCTGCAGGTATGCGGTCTGCTAGCGCGGCCCGGTAAGGAGGAGCTCGCAGCGGGTCGCCATGGTGCGGCCCATGGTAGCGCAGCGGGCGCCCACCCCCTCGAGGGTGGACGCCCGGGTGCTCGCGGCGGAGGAGTGCGCTCAGCCGCCGAGCGCGTTGAAGCGCTTGGCCATGGCCGACTTCTTGTTGGCGGCCTGGTTCTTGTGGATGACGCCCTTGGAGACCGCCTTGTCCAGCTTGCGCGACGCCGCCTGCAGCGCGTCGGACGCCTTGCTGGTCTCCCCGCTGTCCGCCGCCTCGCGGAAGCGGCGGATGAAGGTGCGCAGCTCCGACTTGTAGGCGCGGTTGCGCTCGGTGCGCGCGGCGTTGGTCTTGACGCGCTTGATCTGGCTCTTGATGTTTGCCACTGAGAACTTCCTGGTCAGTCGTTGGTCTGGTGTCGTGAGGGCGACGCCCGTGCTCCGGCGAACTGGCGTGGGGATGCCTGGCGATGTCCGGTGCACGGGATGGTGCGTGATCTCGCGCGAGGTCCACGAGAGATCGACGAACGCGCACGACCATGCGCGCACGCAAAGGGCAAGGCTAGCAGCGGGTGCCGTCAGGTCCCAAGTCGTCGCCCACGGGCCAGGGCCTCAGACCTGCACCCGGCGCAGTCCCATCCCCGAGGTCCCCCGGTCGCTGGTCCGGACGGCGAGCACCTGGTGCAGCTCCATCCCTCGCCGTTCGAAGTTCATCCGCGACCCGGCGAGGTAGAGCCCCCAGACCCGCGCGCGCCCCAGGCCCGCCTCCGCGACGCACTCGTCCCAGTGCTCCGTGAGGTTCGCGCACCAGGCGGCGCAGGTCCGGGCGTAGTGCTCGCGCAGGTTCTCCTGGTGACGGACCTCCATCCCGGCGTCCTCGATCCGGGTGACGATCGTGCCCGACCCCGCGAGCTCGCCGTCGGGAAAGACGTAGCGCTCGACGAAGGCCTGCCTGGCCATCGGCGCCCGCTGGTTGTCCGCCCAGGTGATGCAGTGGTTGAGCAGCCGGCCCTCGTCGCGCAGCCGGTCGCGCAGGAAGGCGAAGTACGCGGGGTAGCGGCGCACCCCGATGTGCTCGGTCAACCCGATGGAGCTGATCGCGTCGAAGCCCCGCTCGGTGACGTCGCGGTAGTCGCCGTGCCGGATCTCGGCGCGGCCGGCCAGCCCCGCGCGTCCCACCATCTCCTGCCCCCAGGCGGCCTGCTGCCGGGAGAGCGTCACACCGAGCGCGGTCACGCCGTAGTGCTCCACCGCGTGCCGGACCAGCTGGCCCCAGCCGCAGCCGACGTCGAGCAGCCGCATCCCCGGGCGCAGCCCCAGCTTGCGGCAGACCAGGTCGTGCTTGTGCGCCTGCGCCTCCTCCAGGGTCGCCTCCCCGTCGGGGTATGCCGCGCACGTGTAGGTCATCGACGGGCCGAGCACCAGCTCGTAGAACCGGTTCGAGACGTCGTAGTGGTGGGCGATGGCGGCGGCGTCCCTCCGGCGACCGTGCCGGAGCCCTTCGGCCAGGCGGCGGACGCGGGTGGGGGTCTCCTCCGGGGGCAGCGCGGGCGGGCGGGGGCGCAGCTGCGCGAGGGCGGAGGCCAGGTGCGGCAGCTCGGCCGGCGAGCGCCGCTTGGTCGTGACCAGATCCCGCAGCAGCACCATCTCCGGATAGGGATCACCCTCGACCATGCCCTCGATGCGCAGGTCGCCGGTGAGGTAGGCCCGGGCCAGGCCGAGCTCGCTGCTGGGCGAGGTGACCAGGTGCTCCAGGGCCCGGCGCGAGTTCAGGTGGAGCACCCGGCCCTGCGGGTCGCCGCCGCGGGAGCCGTCCCACGCCGCGACGGCCAGGCCGTCCACCGGCCCGACCAGGGCGTCGAAGATCTGGGCGCCGGAGAGGGAGCTCATCGTGACCCCACCGCCTTGTCGTAGAGGGACGGGAGCCGTCCGTCCGGGTCGTAGCGAGCCTTGACCTCGGCGTAAACCGCTCCGCCGTAGAGCTGCTCGAAACTCGCCCGGTCGTAGGTCGCGGTGGAGTAGAGCCCCTTGTGCCCGCCGAGCTCGGTGACCTTGTGCTCGATGGCCCGGTTGACGTCGCCGTCCCGGCCGCCGGGGGCGATGTCGACCGCCGACCAGAAGCCGACGTTGACGTAGTCCCGGCCGGCCTCCATCGGGTAGAGCGGCCAGGGGCGTGCGGCCGAGGTGTCGCGCAGCCGGACCGGGCACAGCCAGAGCGGCGCGATCGGGACGGTGTCGAGGAACCACCGGAGGAACTCCGCGGTCCGCTCCAGCGGGATCTCGACGTCCTGCACGACCCGCTCCTGGTCGGGCAGGCCGCGCAGTCGCCGCAGGCGGGCCTGCGGGGCATACCGCTGCTCCACGCCGACGAGGCGCCAGTAGACGTCGCTGCGTCGCCAGCGCGCCGGCCAGAGCCGGCGGACCGTGGGGTGCTGCGCCCCGAAGGCCCGCGAGCACCAGAACCAGTCGGTGTCCCAGCGCCACAGGTAGTCCTCGGCGCGCAGCAGGTCGTGCCGTCGGTGCTGCACCGAGCGGTAGTAGATCTGCGCTCCGGTGTAGTCGCTGGGCGAGCCGTGCCCGGCACACCTGACCTCCTCGGCCTCGACCGGGCGGCCGAGCGTCAGGTAGGTCTCCGTGCCGGAGAAGACGATCCCGTCGAGGAAGGCCACCGGCTCCCCCGCGCGGGCGCCTGTGGCCATGATCTCGCCGACGGCCTCCATCGCGGCGCCGATGTCGGTGAACCGCTCGTGCCGGAGCAGCACCATGGACGGGGCCGGCTCCAGCTCGACCGTCAGACCGAGGCAGTAGCCGAAGGTGCCGTAGGAGTTCGGGAGGGTACGGAAGAGGTCGGCGTGCTCACCCTGGGGGCGGGCGGTGACCACCTCGCCGGTGCCGGTGAGGACGTCGACCTCACGCACCGACTCGTGCGGGAGGCCGTGGCGGAAGGAGGTCGACTCGATGCCGAGGCCGACCAGCGCACCGCCGGTCGTGATCGTGCGCAGCTGCGGCACGACCCGGGGCATCCACCCGCGCGGCAGCAGCTCCTCGACCAGCCGTTCGTAGGTGCACAGGCCCCCGACGAGAGCGGTCCGCTCCTGCTCGTCCACGGCGACGACGTCCTGGAAGGCGCCGAGATCCAGCCGGGAGGCGTCCCCGCTGCGCACTCGGAAGAGGTTGCTGGTGCGCTTGGCCAGCCGCACGGGCCGGCCTGCGGGCAGCGCGGCATACCGTGCCCGCGCCTGCTGGACGCCGGTGACGTAGCCCGGTGGCCGCTCCATGCCCCCCTATCCTGCCCAGCGCCGCCGCGCCGTGCCAGTGGGTGCCGCGCGTCCCGTGACGGTCGGCCGGACCTCAGGGGCGGCCGTCGCCCTGCGCGAGCCGGCAGACGGTCAGGACCGCCCGCTCGACGGCATACTCCGGGCTGCGCACCGCGACCTCGGTCCGCACCCCGCCCTTGACGTCGACGTCGGCCTGCGCCACGGCCTGGATCGCCGCGCCCAGCCGCTGGCCGTCCCAGCCCTGGCTGGCCCGCCGTGCCGCGTCCACCTGCCAGGGCGCCATGCCGAGGTCGCGCGCCAGCTGCGCCGACGACCCGCGACCGGCCGTGGCGACCTTGCCGACCTGGCGCAGCTGCATCGCCAGCACGGCGACGATGGGGACCGGGTCGAGCCCGCCCAGCATGGCGTGCCGCAGCAGCGCCATCGCCCGCGCCTCGTCGCCGCCCAGCGCCGCCTCCGCGACCCGGAAGCCGGTGGTCTCGACCTTCTCGCCGTAGTAGGTGGTGACGTCCTCGGTCTCGACCAGACCCTCGACGTCACGGATGAGCTGCTCGCAGGCGGACGCGAGCTCGCGCAGGTCCTTCCCCACGGCCAGCACGAGCGCCCCCACCGCATCGGCGGCGATCTTGCGCCGCGCGCTGCGGAACTCCTCGGTGACGAAGTCGTGCTTGTCCCGCTCGGTCTTGACCGCCTTGGCCTCGATGACGCGGGCGCCGCTCTTCTTGAGCGCGTCCAGCACCCGCTTGCCGCGGTTGCCGGACTTGTGCAGCACGACGAGTGTGACCCCGTCGGCGGGCTGGTCCAGGTAGCCGGACAGGTCCTCGACGAGGGCGTCGTCGGCCTCGTCCAGGTCGTGCACGACCAGGACCGTCCAGCCGCCGAACAGGCTCGGGCTGGTGTGCACCATCAGCTCACCGGGCTGGTAGCTCTCGGTGTGCACGTGCACCACCTCGGCGTCGGCGTCACTCGTGCGCACGGCCTCGACCACCGAGTCGACCGCCCGCTCGGCCCGCAGCTCCTCGGGCCCGGTCACCAGCACCAGCGTCGGGACCGCCGCGCTCATCGGCCGCTCCCCGCCCCGACCGGCTCCCAGGGGCCGAGCTCAAGCCAGCCCCGGTCCACCCGGGCGGGGCGCAAGCGGGCGACCGCCGCCACCGGGACGGCGCCGTAGAGGTGCGGGAAGTGCTCGGAGTCGGGGTCGGACGGGTCGCCCGGCTCCACCCTGACCTCGACGCCGTGGTCGGCGAGCACCGCCGGGTCGATCTCGAGCACGACCAGCTCCTCCTCCGCCCCGGCGTAGAGGGCGCGGGCCACCGCGGGCAGCTGGTCGGGACGGCTGGCGTGGACGAAGCCGACCTCGGCCAGGGACCCGCCCCGCGTGGACCGGTCGTAGCGGCCGCTGGTCAGCGCGGCCTCCCAGGCGTCCCGCTCGGCCAGGTGCCACACCGCGACCCCCGTCTCGTCGCAGTCGCCTGCCTGCTCGCCGCTCATGCCCCCCAGCCTGCCACGCGGGGACGACAACGCCCGCGCCTCACGCCGGCAGCTCGAGCCCGAGCTGGTTGACCCGGGCGGTGACCAGGTCGAGAGCCAGGTCGAGGTGCTCGGCCAGCTCGGTGAGCTCGACGCCGGCCTCGACGCCGTCGCGCAGCTCCTCGTCCTGCTCCTGCGACCAGGCGTGACCGCCGGTCACCGCGGTGCGCGGGGAGCGTGCCACCGGCACGGCCCCGGCCGTGACCAGCGGCGCACCGCCCAGCCCACGCGCGCCCGGCTCGGCCACCGGGACCGGGTCGGGCGCCGTCTCGTCGAGCCGCCGCAGCGCCCCCAGCACCAGCGTCGTGTCCGTCGTCGGCCAGAACGGCGGCAGCGAGCGCTGGAGGAACCCGGCATACCGCGCCGTCATCATCCGCGAGTCGAGGAAGGCGACCACACCACGGTCGTCACCGCGCCGGATCAGCCTCCCGGCCCCCTGCGCCAGCCGCAGCGCCGCGTGCGTGGCGGACACCGCCATGAAGCCGTTGCCGCCCATCCGCCCGATCGCCTCGGTGCGCGCCGACGTCAGCGGGTCGTCCGGGCGGGGGAAGGGGATGCGGTCGACGATGACCAGCTGGCAGGCGGACCCCGGCACGTCCACGCCCTGCCAGAGCGACAGCGTCCCGAACAGGCACGTGCTGGCCTCGCCGGCGAACTCCCGCACGAGCGTGGGCAGCTGGTCCTCGCCCTGGCACCGGACGGTGATGCCGGTGTCGGCCAGCCGGGCGCGCATCTCCTCGGCGGCCGCCTCCGCGGCCCGTCGGGAGCTGAACAGCCCCAGCGTCCGCCCCCCGGCGGCCCGCACGAGCTCCTCGATCTCGTCGAAGACGACCGCTCCCGCGCCGTCCCGGCCCGGCGGCGGCAGGTGGGCGGCGACGTAGGCGATGGCCTGGGCCGGGTAGTCGAAGGGCGAGCCGACGTCGAGGCCCTCCCAGGCGGGTGCGCCCGTGCCGCGCAGCCCGATGGTGCCGGCGACGGCGTCGAAGGTCCCACCGAGCTCCAGGGTGGCCGAGGTGAGGACCACGGTGCGGTCCTCGAAGATCTTGTCGCGCACCATCATCGCCACGCTCATCGGCGCCACCCGCAGCACGCTGCCCCGCCGCTGGTCCTGGCTGATCCAGACGACGTCGAGCTCGGCCTCGCCGAGCACCCGCTCGCTGGTGTCGAAGACGTCCTGGACCGCGGCGAGCGCGACCTGCTTGGCCCCGTCCGGCTCGGCACCCTTCTCCGGCCTGATCTCGGACAGCGTCGCGCGCGCGGCGTCGCGGACCAGCTGCAGTGCGGTGACCAGTCGCTCGGGGAGCTGACCCAGCTTGCCCTCGGGCAGCTCGCCCAGCGCCGCCTCGAGCAGGTCGGTCGTCTCCGCCAGCCGTTCGGCGGCGTCGCTCTTGCCGGCCCGCCTCGCCGCCACCGACACCGAGGAGGGGGTGAGCTCGTCGGTGATGGTCGAGGTGATGCGGTCGGTGAGCTCGTGCGCCTCGTCGATGACCAGGAGGTCGTGCTCGGGCAGCATGAAGCGACCCTCCACGGCGTCGATGGCCATGAAGCTGTGGTTGGTGACGATGACGTCGACCTCCCCCGCGGCCGCCCGCGAGCGCTCCACGAAGCACTCCGCGACGACCGGGCAGCGGCTGCCCAGGCACTCGTGGGCGGAGACGGACACCTGCCGCCAGGCGCGGTTCGTGACCCCGGGCACCAGCTCGTCCCGGTCGCCCGACTCGGTGACCTCGGCCCACTCGCGCAGCCGGGTCACCTCGTCGCCCAGCCGCGACCGGTCCCGGTCGACCTGCCCCATGGCCAGCAGGGCGTCTTCGTCGTCGTCCGGGAAGCCGCCGACCAGCTTGTGCTGGCAGAGGTAGTTGGCGCGCCCCTTGACCAGGCCGAACGTCGGTCGGCGGCCGAGCAGCGGCTCGAGCGCCTCGGCGATCCGGGGCAGGTCGCGATCGACGATCTGCGCCTGCAGCGCCAGCGTCGCGGTGGCGACGACCGCGGGCTTGCCGGTGCGCACCGCGTGCGCGATCGCCGGCACCAGGTAGGCGAGGGACTTGCCGGTGCCGGTGCCCGCCTGGACCAGCAGGTGCTCCTCGCGCTCGACCGCGCGCTCCACGGCCCGGGCCATCTGCAGCTGCCCCGGTCGGTCGGTCCCCCCGACCCCGCCGACGGCGGCCGCGACGAGGTCGTCGAGCTCCGCGGTCGCTGCCATGGGGCCAGGGTATGCGCTCCCTCCGACGTCCGACGCGGCCGTCCACAGGCTCAGCCGGGACCGCCCACCCGCTCCCCACCGGTGTAGACGTTGAGCGACTCGCCGCGGTTGAACCCGACGAGCGTCATGCCCAGGTCCTCGGCGAGCTCCACGGCCAGCGACGACGGAGCCGAGACCGCGGACAGCAGCGGTATGCCCGCGAGCGCCGCCTTCTGCACCAGCTCGAAGGACGCCCGCCCGGACACCTGGATCACCGAGCCGGGGAGCGGCATACCTCGCTTGCGCAGTGCCCAGCCGACCACCTTGTCCACCGCGTTGTGGCGCCCCACGTCCTCGCGCAGGCAGGCGAGCTCGAGGCCGCGCCCGTCCTCCCCCGGCGTGAACAGGCCGGCCGCGTGCACCCCGCCGGTCCGGTCGAAGACCGCCTGCGCCTCCCGCAGCCGGTCCGGCAGCCCGAGCAGCTCCGCGAGCGGGTATGCCGTCGTGTCGGCCCGCAGGTCGTGCGTCCCGGTGCGCCGCACCGACTCGATCGACGCGGTGCCGCACACCCCGCACGAGGAGGAGGTGTAGACGTGCCGCTCCAGCGACGGGTCCGGCGGCGGCACGCCGTCGGCGAGCCGCACGTCCACGACGTTGTAGTCGCGCATCCCGTCGGCGCCGATGCCGGAGCGGTAGTCGATCTGCGCGACGTCGTCCCAGCTGGTCACGATGCCCTCGCCGTGGAGGAAGCCCACCACCAGGTCGAAGTCGTCCCCGGGGGTGCGCATCGTCACCGAGAAGGACCGCCCGCCGATCCGGATCTCCAGCGGCTCCTCCCCCGCCAGCACGTCGGCCCGGTCACGCGTCGCCCCGTCGGCGCTGAGCCGGCGGACGCGCCGCCGCTGGGTCACCCGGGCCATGGAGCCACAGTAGCCCCACCCCTGCCCGCGCCCTTGCCCGCCCCCTGCAGGAATTCGACCTCTCGAATGTTCGCCATGGCGACGACTCCAGCGGTCGAAAACGTGCAGCCAGCGGGCCCGGCCGGGGGCTATGGTCGACGCATGGAGGATCCCAAGGAGACGCTGCAGCGATACTTCCGGGCCGGGCACGCGGGGCTGCTCTGGAAGCTCGACGGGCTGAGCGAGTACGACGCGCGGCGCCCGCTGACCTCGACCGGGACGAGCCTGCTGGGTCTGGTCACCCACCTCGCGTGGGTCGAGTCGGGCTACTTCGGCGAGTGCTTCGGACGGCCCTTCCCCGAGCCGGAGCCCTGGGACTGGGACGACCCGGCGACCGACCCCAACGTCGACCTCGTGCCGGACCCGACGGCGTCCATGCCGGAGATCCTGGCCTTCGCGCAGCGCGCCTGGGACTGGGCGGACGAGACCGTCACGGCGACCGACCTGGGGACGACCGGCACCGTGTCCTGGTGGCCGGAGGACCGGCGGCACCCGACGCTGCACACCGTGCTGGTGCACGTGCTGACGGACGTGACGCGGCACGCCGGCCACGCGGACATCCTCCGCGAGGGCCTCGACGGCCGCGTCGGTATGCGCGAGGAGAACCTCAACCTGGACCCCGGCTACCACTGGCCGGCGCACGTGGCCCGGGTCCAGGAGGCCGCCGACCGCTTCCGCTGACCGCACTTTCTCGACCTCTCGAAACGCTGCCATGGCGCGCAGAAGCACGGTCGAGTTCCGGCACCGTCCACCGACGACGGCTCAGCGGTTCGGTATGCCGTCCGGCGCGCAGATGAAGTGCGCCACCAGCGCGGTCCAGCCGGTCTGGTGCGAGGCGCCGAGACCGCGGCCGTCGTCGCCGTGGAAGTACTCGCTGAAGGTCGGGTGGGCGTCCCAGAGCGGACCGGCGGGGTGGTGCCGGGGGGTGCTCGGCCGCCGCCCGTCCGGCCCCGGGCGGAAGAGCGACACCAGACGCTCCTCGACCTCGTGGGCCACCTGCTCCATACCCAGGGTGCGGCCCGAGCCGGTGGGGTACTCCACCTCGATCCCGACCCCGGCGCCCCGGCCGTAGATCCGCAGCGCGTCCAGCAGCAGCGCGTTGACCGGCAGCCAGACCGGCCCGCGCCAGTTCGAGTTCCCGCCGAACATCCCCGAGTCGGACTCGCCCGGCACGTAGCGCAGCGACAGGCGGGCACCCTCGACCTCGACCTCCACCCCGTCCCGGTGCGCCGCCGACAGCGACCGGATCCCGTGCGGGCTCAGGAACTCGCCCTCGTCCAGCAGCGGCCGCAGCAGCGCCTGCCACTGGTCGCGGGAGACCAGCGAGAGGGTGCGCAGGGCATGCCCCCGGTGGTTGGTGTGGATCAGCGCGTCGGCCAGCTCGGGCCGACGCTCGGTCCACCCCTGGAAGAAGTCGGTGAGGTCGGGCAGCTCGCCCGCCACCCAGTTCGGGACGATCGAGATCCCGGTGAGCGGGAGCAGACCGACCATGGACCGCACCGGCATCCGGTGCGCCGTGCCGTCCTCCCCCACCAGGACGTCGTGGAAGAACTCGTCCTCGCCGTCCCAGAGGGAGGTGTGGTGCGTGCCGAAGTCGTCCAGCGCCTCCGCGATCGACAGGAAGTGCACGAGGAACTTCGTCGACACCTCGTCCCAGGCCTTGTCCTCCCGCGCCAGCTCCGCCGACATCCGCAGCATCTTGAGGCAGAACATCCCCATCCAGGCGGTCGCGTCGGCCTGCTCCAGCCGCTGCCCGCCGGGCAGCGCCTCGCTGCGGTCGAAGAGCCCGACGTTGTCCATCCCGAGGAAGCCGCCCTCGAAGACGTTGGACCCCTCGGAGTCCTTGCGGTTCACCCACCACGGGAAGTTGAGCAGCATCTTGAGCACGATCCGCTGCAGGAAGTCGCGGTCGCGGCCCCCGTCGATGGCGTAGACCTGCCAGGCGGCCCACGGGTGCACCGGTGGGTTGACGTCGGAGAAGTTCCACTCGTAGGCCGCGAGCTGGCCGTTCGGGTTCATCACCCACTCGCGGCACATGAGCAGCAGCTGCCACTTGGCGAAGTACGGGTCGACATGGGCGATCGCGACGCAGTGGAAGGCGAGGTCCCACGTGGCGAACCAGGGGTACTCCCACTCGTCCGGCATCGAGATGACCTCGGCCAGGTTGACGTGCCGCCAGCGGGTGTTGCGCCCGGTCTGCCGGGTGTGCCGCTCCGGCGGCGGTGGCGGCTGACCCGGGTCGCCCTCGATCCAGCGCGGGATGTCGTAGAGGTAGAGCTGCTTGCCCCACTGCAGCCCGGCGAACGCCCGCCGGGCGATGAGCGCGTCCTGCTCGCTGGTGTCCTCGGGGATCACCGTGGCGTAGAACTCCTCGCACTCGCGGGACCGCACGGCGAGCACGTCGTCGAAGGAGGCGGCGGGTGAGGGGCTGCCGTCCAGGTCCGTGAGGCGCACCCGGACGGTCACGCTCTCGCCCGGGCCGACCTCGCCGAGGTCCCACCACAGGCCCACCTTGGTGCCGGTGCGCTCGGGGTTGCACGCGTCCGGCTGCGCGTGGACGACCGCCCGGTCCACCGCGTCCTTGGGGTATGCGCTCGCGCCCTCGGCCACGGCCTGCGCGCCGTAGAGGGTGGCGGCGTTGGTCTCGTTGTCGCAGAAGAGCAGGGTCGGCGCCACCCCCTCGGCCGACGATCCACGGCCGCCCTCACCGGTGAGCTGCAGCCGCCCCAGCACGCGGTGCTGCGCCAGCACCTCGGCATACCCCTCGCCGCTGTCGCCGGCCCACAGGCGCGGACGCCGGTCGTCCAGCCCCCAGCTCCACGTGTTGCGGAACCACAGCTGCGGCACGAGGTGCAGCGGCGCCGCCTCGGGGCCGTGGTTGGTGGCGGTGATCTCGACGCAGACGTCGCTGGGGCTGGCCTTGGCGTGGGTGACCCGGACGTCGAAGAACCGGTCCTCGGCGAGCACCCCGGTGTCACTGAGCTCGTACTCCTCGTCGTCGACGCCACGCTCGCCGTTCACCCGGACCAGCTCGTCGTACGGGAAGGCCGCCTGCGGGTAGCGGTAGAGCCACGTCGCGTAGCTGTGCGTGGGGGTCCCCTCGAGCGCCCACCAGTACTCCTTGACGTCCTCGCCGTGGTTGCCCTGCGGGTTGGTGAGCCCGAAGAGCCGCTCCTTGAGCCGGTCGTCGCGTCCGTTCCACAGCGCCAGGCCGAGGTTGAGGAAGCCGTCGACGTCGCACAGCCCGGCCAGACCGTCCTCGCCCCAGCGGTAGGCGCGGAGGTGGGCGTGGTCGAACGGCAGGTGGGCCCACGCGTCGCCGTCCGCGCTGTAGTCCTCCCGCACGGTGCCCCACTGGCGGGCCGAGACATAAGGCCCCCAGCGACGCCAGGCGGCGCGCGAGTCGTCGGAGTCGGCCAGCCGGTCGTGCTCTGCGGTGCTCACGGCGGCCAGGGTGCCACATCAGCGGGTGGCGAGATCCCTGTCGCGCGTGCGCGTGCCGGCCAGCCAGTCGAGCCCCCACACGACCGCGGCCAGCGCGAGGGTGAGGGCCACGAGGGGCAGCAGCCCGAGGACGACCCCGCCCCACCCGGCGACCCGCGGGTCGAAGAGGTCGACCGGATAGCGGGCGAAGACCGGCGGGAAGACCACCGAGCGGAGCAGGGTCACCAGGGCGTACGCGATCGGGTAGGCGATCCACCACACGGCGTGGTGCCACGCGACCTGACGGTGCGGCCCGAAGGCGACCCAGTCGATGAGCATGCAGCCCGGCACCACCCAGTGGATGAGGAAGGCGGACCAGTTGAGCAGCGCCTGCTCCGGGTCGGCGACGACCAGCCCGGCGAACGGCAGCTCACCGCCGGCGAACATCCAGTGCGAGATGACGCCCACCAGCAGGATCGCCGTGGTGACCCCGCCGCGCAGCAGGGGCGCCGGTGCGTGCGAGGTGCGCCTGCGGACCGACCACGGCAGGGCGTACGCGAGGTAGCCGAGCACCAGCAGGTTGGTCTGGGTGGACAGGAAGGGCAGACCCCACGGCGCCGTCAGCAGGCCGGTGAGGCACGCCACCAGGGTCGTGCCCCGCCACAGTGCGGGGACGAGGAACCAGCGGGACGGCGCCGGGCCCGACATGCGCTCCACCGTAGCGGCCGGGTCGGCGTCGGGCTGCGCCCTGGGCACGACGACGCCCCGCAGGACGGTTAGCGTGACCGGTATGCCGCAACGAGATCTCACCGACCAGCGCGTCGCCGTCGTGGGCGCGACCGGGGCCCTGGGCTCGCGGGTGGCCCGCGGGCTGGCCGCGGGCGGGGCACGCCTGCTGCTCGTCGGACGGGACGAGCAGCGGCTGCAGCAGGTCGCGCAGGACCTCGGGGCCGGCGCCACCGTCGTGGGCGACCTCGGCGACGCCACGACGGGTGACCGGGTGGCCGAGACCGCTCGCGAGCAGCTGGGCGGGTTGGACGGTCTGGTCAACGCAGCCGGCATCGCCGCCTTCGGCCCGCTCGTGGACACCCCCGACGCGGTCGTCGAGGAGGTCTTCACGACCAACGTCGTCGGCCCGGCCTTCCTGCTGCGCAGGCTGCTGCCGTTGCTCCAGGAGACCGAGGGCTTCGTGGTCAACCTCAGCGCCATCCTGGCCGAACGGCCGATGGCGGGGATGGGTGCCTACTCCGCGAGCAAGGCGGCCCTCACCGCGCTGGACCGCTCGCTGGCGGGTGAGCTCCGGCGGGCCAAGGTGCGCGTGCTCGACGTCCGCCCCCCGCACACCGAGACCGGCCTGGTGGACCGTGCCATCCACGGCGAGGCACCCCGCCTGCCCGACGGCCTGTCGCCGGACGACGTCGCGGACCGGGTCGTCCGGGCCATCACCGAGGACGCCTCCGACCTCGGGTCGGACGACTTCCTGGAGGGCTGAGGCCGGCCCGGCCACGCGTCCGCGACACCGTCCATCCGCGCTGTGCCACACTGCGCCGATGCGACGCGTGCTGGTGGTCGGAGCGGGAGTGGTCGGGCTGACCTGCGCGATCCGGCTGCTGGAGGCGGGGCACCGTGTCGAGGTGCTGACCCGCGACCGCCCGGCGGAGACGACCTCGTCGGTGGCCGCGGCGCTGTGGTACCCCTACCGCGCGCTCCCCCAGGACAGGGTCACCGCGTGGTCCCGCGCGACCTACGCGACGCTGAGCGACCTCGCCGCCGACCCGGCCACGGGCGTCACGATGCGACCCGGGACCGAGCTGCTCCGCGAGGCCCGACCCGACCCCTGGTGGGCCGGCGCCGTCCCGGACCTGGTCCACGTCGACGGCCTCGACGGGTATGCCGGTGGCTGGCGCTTCACCGCCCCGGTCGCGGAGATGGGGGTGCACCTGCGCTGGCTCGAGGGGCGCCTGGCGGAGCTCGGCGGCACCGTGACCCGGACCAGCCTGTCCCGCCTCCCGGAGGGTGAGGGCCTGGTCGTCAACGCCTCCGGGCTGGGAGCGCACGAGCTGGCCGCCGACCCGACCGTGACCCCGGTCCGCGGGCAGGTGGTGGTCGTCGAGCAGGTGGGGCTGGGCGAGTGGTGGCTGGACCCCGGCGCCCCCGGTGGACCGACCTACGTCGTGCCGCGCTCGCACGACATCGTGCTCGGCGGCACCGACCAGCCCGGCGAGACCGGCCGCGACCCCGACCCCGCCGTCGCCGACGACATCCGCGCCCGCGCGGCAGAGCTGGTGCCCGCGCTGGCGGGCGCGCGGGTGCTCCGGCACGCCGTGGGGCTGCGGCCGGTGCGCCCGCAGGTGCGGGTGGAGCGTGCGGGCGAGGTCATCCACTGCTACGGCCACGGCGGCGCGGGGGTGACCCTCAGCTGGGGCTGCGCCGACGAGGTCGTGGAGCTGGCCGGATGAGCGACCTGCAGTGCCCGGCCCGGATCCTGCTGATCCGCCACGCCGAGGCGACCTACGAGGCACCGGTGACGACCGGGTCCGGCGGCACGCTCAGCGCCCGGGGCCGGCAGCAGGCCCGGGAGGCCGCGTCACACCTGCAGCAGGAGAGGGTGGTCCACGTCTACTCCTCGATGCTGGCCCGTGCCGTGCAGACGTCCGAGCTCGTGGCGCAACGGCTGGGGGTGGAGGTGACGGCCCGTGAGGGCCTGGAGGAGTTCGACCCGGGCGTCCACCTCGGCAGCCCGCACGACTCCGGCTGGGCCGGGGCGACGATGCAGGCGTGGGCCGCGGGAGACCTGGACGCCCGGTGGGAGGGCGGCGAGAGCGCCCGCGAGATCGCGACGCGCGTCACGGTGGTGCTCGAGGAGGTGGCCGACCTGCACCGCGGCGAGACCGTCGTGGTGGTGGCCCACGGTGGCGCGATCCTGGCGACGCTGGCGTCGCTGGGGCGACCGGACCTCGCCACCGACCTCTCGCCCTGCGCGGGCGTGATCCTGGAGCGGGACGGCGACGGCTGGCGGCATACCCCCGGCGGACCCGGACCAACGTCGGGATAGCACAACCTCCATCGGCGAACTTCCCGATGAGGGTTGTGCTATCCCGTGGTCACTCCGCGAGGGGGCCGGTGGCTCAGACGGCGTAGCTGCCGAGGTGACCGTGCAGGTCGGGGTCCACCTTGGCCTCGACCCGGGTCCCCTCCGGGGTGTGCTCCTCGCGCAGGATCTCGCCCTCGTCGTAGAGCCGCGCGACCAGGTCGCCCCGGTCGTAGGGCAGCAGCACGTCGACCAGGATCTCCGGGCGCGGGAGCGCAGCCTCGACCGCCGCCAGCAGCTCCGGGACGCCCTCGCCCGTCTTGGCGGAGACGATGACGACGCGCGGGTAGGCCCGGCGCAACCGGTCCAGCACCTCGGGGTCGGCCAGGTCGGCCTTGTTCACCGCGATCACCTCGGGCAGCTTCAGGGCCGCACCCTGCTCGATCTCCGCGAGCACCGCGTGCACCGCGTCGACCTGACCCTCCGGGTCCGGGTGGGACCCGTCGACGACGTGCAGCAGCACGTCCGCCTCCGCGGCCTCCTCCAGCGTCGACCGGAAGGCCTCGACCAGCTGGTGCGGCAGCCGCTTCACGAAACCGACGGTGTCGGACAAGGTGTAGCTGCGGCCCTCCTCGCTCTCGGTGCGCCGCACCGTGGGGTCCAGCGTGGCGAAGAGCTGGTTCTGCACCAGCACCCCGGCGCCGGTGAGCCGGTTGAGCAGCGAGGACTTGCCGGCGTTGGTGTAGCCGACGATCGCCACGCTGGGCACGCGGTTGCTGCGGCGCGAGGACCGCTTGGTGTCCCGCACCGTCCGCATCGCGGCGATCTCGCGGCGCAGCTTGGCGATGCGGGTGTTGATCCGGCGCCGGTCCAGCTCGATCTTGGTCTCACCCGGGCCTCGGGAGCCGATGCCCTCACCGCCGGCGACCCGCCCACCGGCCTGCCGCGACATCGACTCGCCCCACCCGCGCAGGCGCGGCAGGAGGTACTGCAGCTGGGCCAGCTCGACCTGGGCGCGGCCCTCCTTGCTCTTGGCGTGCTGGGCGAAGATGTCCAGGATGAGCGCGGTGCGGTCGATGACCTTGACCTTGACGACGTCCTCCAGGGCACGTCGCTGGGACGGGCCGAGCTCGCCGTCGCAGACGACGGTGTCGGCGCCCTCGGCGGCGACGATCTCGCGCAGCTCGGCGGCCTTGCCGGAGCCGAGGTAGGTCGCCGGGTCCGGCTTCTGCCGCCGCTGGATGACGCCCTCCAGCACCGTGGAGCCGGCGGTCTCGGCCAGCGCGGCGAGCTCGCGCAGCGAGTTCTCCGCGTCCGCGAGCGTGGTCTGCCCGTTGTCCTCCCAGACGGCGGCGAGCACGACCCGCTCCAGCCGGAGCTGGCGGTACTCGACCTCGGTGACGTCCTCGAGCTCGGTGGACAGCCCGGCGACGCGCCGCAGCGCGGCCCGCTCCTCCCGGTCCAGCTGGTCCCCGTCGACGGAGCCTGCGCGCGAGACCACGGAGTCCGGGTCGGAGCCGGAGTGCCCGCCCCAGCTGCCCCAGTCGCCTTCGCGCAGGTCGATCTCGGTCTCCTCGGTGAGCGCCTCGGCGCGTCGGTCGAGCAGCTGGTTGCGCTTCGCGGTGGTCTCGTCGTGCGGCTGGGCCATGATCTCCTTCGTCCGGCGGTATGCCTGCGCCGGCGTGTGCTGTCGCTCGGCCGGGCGGTCCGCCTCAGCCTCTCACTGGTGCAACGCCGGGAGCCAGCGATTTGTTGCCGGGCCGGGTCACATCGTCAGGTCGGCGTAGCGGTAGCGCGTGGGCGTGAAGGTGAGCCGCTCCTCCGGCCCGAGGCTCTCCGCGGCGAACGCCAGGTAGCCCTCCAGCGCCTCGCCGCTCAGGTAGCGCGCGGCGATCGCCCGCGACTCCTTCGCCGTGGCCGGGGCCCGGTCGGTGAGCTCCAGGTCGACCGACACGAACCGGGTCCGCGGGCTGACGGTGTGGACCACGAGCGTCGCCGCTCCCGATGCGGCCAGCAGCCGGGCCTTGCGCGTCGTGGCGGACGTCACCAGCCACACCGCACCGTCCGGCTCCACGGCATACCAGAGCGGGGTCGCCGCGGGCGGGCCACCGTCGGCGGAGACCGCCAGCACCCCGACGTGCGGCTCGGCCAGGAACGCCCGCGCCGCCTCCTCGTCGAACGTCTCCTCATCCATGACCAGCACGCTAGCGGGGGCCACCGACAGGCCGTCCGGACCCGGCTCCGCGCCTAGACTGGCGTCGATGTCGACCGACCACTACTTCTCCGCGCAGCCGGCCTCCGACGACGACGTGCGGCAGCTGCGGGTCCGGCTGGCCGGCCAGGACGCCGAGGTCGTGACCGCAGCCGGCATCTTCTCCCCCGACGGGATCGACAAGGGCACCCGCGTGCTGCTCGACCACGCACCGGCCCCACCGTCCTCCGGCACCTTCCTCGACCTGGGCTGCGGGTGGGGGCCGCTGGCGCTCACCCTCGCGCGGGAGGCACCGGAGGCCTCGGTGCACGCCGTGGACGTCAACGAGCGCGCCCTCGACCTGGCCCGGCGCAACGCCGCCGCGCTGGGCTGCCGCGGGATCCGCGTCGACCGGCCGCAGGACGTCGACCCGGCCACCCGGTTCGACCTGATCTGGTCCAACCCCCCGATCCGGGTCGGCAAGCAGGCGCTGCACGAGCTGCTCCTCACCTGGCTGCCCCGGCTCGCCGAGCACGACGCCGCCGCGGCCTACCTCGTCGTGCAGAAGAACCTCGGTGCCGACTCGCTGCAGACCTGGCTCGAGGCCTCCTTGCCGCCGGCCGTCGGACCGGTCCGCGTCGACCGGGAGGCGAGCAGCAAGGGCTTCCGGGTGCTCCGGGTCGCCCGCGGCTGAGCCCGACCGCACGCGGGTCAGCAGGTGCGACCGGGGCACCGCCGTGGGACGCTCCCGGTATGCGCGTGCTCGTCACCGGGGCCGCGGGAGACGTGGGCTCCCGCGTGGCCGCCTCCCTGTCCGAGTCCGGGCACGAGGTGGTCCGGGCGTCCCGGCGCACCGGCGTCGACCTGGTCACCGGCGCGGGCCTGGACGCGGCGGTCGAGGGTGCGGACGCCGTCGTGCACGCCGCGAGCTCGGACCGGTCCCCGCGACAGGTGGAGGTCGACGGCCTGCGACGGCTGACCGGGACGATCCGGCGGTCCGGGCGGCCGGTGCACGTCGTCACGGTCTCCATCGTCGGCTGCGACCGCATCGCTTTCCCCTACTACCGGGTGAAGGCCGAGGCCGAGCGGGTGCTCGAGGCCTCCGGTGTGCCGGGGACCGTCGTGCGGGCCACCCAGTTCCACTCCCTGGCCGCTTATTTCGCCCAGCTCCTGCAGGTGCGCCGGCTCGCCTTCACGATCGGCTCGATGCGCATCCAACCGGTGGACGTGGAGTGGGTCGCCCAGCGCCTGGCCGGGCACGCCGTCGGCCCGGCACCGGAGGGCTTCCACCGCGCCCAGGACCTGGCCGGGCCGACCGTCTACGACCTGCACGACCTGACCCGGCTGCTCGCCGAGCACGCCGGCACCCCTGCCCCCCGCGTGCTGCGCATCCCACCGGTCCTGCCCGCCCTGCGCGACGTCTCGCAGGGACGCGTGCTCGCCGGCGTGGACGCGCTCACCGGCGGGCGGTCCTTCGAGGAGTGGCTGGCGCAGCAGCCGACCGTGCTGCCGCGTCAGCGCCGGGTCCCCGGCTGAGCTGTCCCGCGCCCCGGCGCCGGGCGCGCGAGGAAGGGGAACACCAGCACGGTGAGTGCACCGGCCGCGACGAGCACCGCCGCGATGTCCTCCGGCATGAGCTCACGTGACACGCCCAGCTCGGTCACCGCCACGATGATCGGGAGCCCGGTCGCGGCATACAACGCCAGCCGGCGCCGGTCGCCGGGACCGGTGAGGCCCGACCCCGTCCGGCTGAGACGCTCGCGCAGCCACACCACGCCGCCACGGATCACCAGGATCATCGCGACGAAGACGAGCAGCAGGACCGGTTGCTCGGCGACCGCGGCCACGTCGACGTTCATCCCGGAGGTCACGAAGAAGACCGGGATGAAGAAGCCGTAGGCGATCGCCTCCAGCCGCTCCTCGTAGCCCAGGAAGCCCTCCGGGCGGACGGCGCGGACGATGAAGCCGGCGGCGAAGGCGCCGAGGACGACGTCCAGCTCGAAGACGCTCGCCGCGGCCATGAGGGTCAGCAGCAACCAGAAGGTCACCCGCACCGCCGTCTGCGCCGTGGTGTCGACGCCTTCGACGAGGGCCGCCCGGATGCCCGGCACCCGCATGACCAGCCGGTGCGGCACCACCGCGACCACGGCGGCCACCAGGAAGAAGGCCAGCAGCACGAGTGCGGAGGCCCAGGTGGTGCGGGTGGACAGCAGCAGCGCCATCGCCATGATCGGCATCAGCTCACCGACCGCCCCGTGGGTGAGCACCGCGGTCCCCAGCGGTGAGTCCAGCTGGCCGCGGTCCTTGAGGATGGGCAGCAGCGCCCCCAGCGCGGTCGAGGTGACGGCGATCGCCAGCACGGCGGCGGCCGCGAAGGTCGCGTCCGGGATGAACGCCCAGGCCACGCCGAGCGCCAGCGCCAGGCACAGGATCCAGGTGAGGATGGCCTGCCTGCCCTGCTTGGCCCGGAGGGTCGCCGGGTCGATCTCGGTGCCGGCGAGCAGGAAGAGCAGCCCCAGGCCCAGCTCGCGCACGAGCTCCACACCGGGACCGATCTCGGCGAGCGCCAGCACGCTCGGACCCAGGAGGCACCCGAGCACCAGCAGCACCACGACGTCCGGTACCACACCCCGTGAGGCGCGCACCACGACGGGCGAGACCACGAGCGCGCACCCGATCCAGAACAGCGACAGCAGCGCGGCGTCCAGGGTCGTCGAGGAGGTCAGCACCGGGAGCGAGAGCAGGTCCACGCCGCTCATCCTCCCGCGCCGGCGACGACGTGACTCCCGACCAGGTCGAGGGCGCGCCGGAGCAGGTCCGGGTCGTCGTGCTCGAGCCAGACGATCCGGCCGTCCGGGCCGAACCACGACTGCTGCCGGCGCGCCAACCGGCGGGTCGCCGCGGCCGTGTCCTGGATCGCCGCACCCTCGTCCAGCTCGCCGTCCAGCTGGCGCAGGGCCTGGGCATACCCCACCGCGCGCGAGGCCGTCCTGCCCTCCCGCAGGCCGCGGCCGACGAGGTCGGCGACCTCGGCCGGCAGCCCGTCCGCCCACATCCGCCCGGCCCGTCGGCCGATCCGTGCGTCCAGCACCTCGCGGTCGGCCCGCAGGCCGATGAGCACCGTGGGCTGGAGCAGCTCCCGGGTCGGCAACGTGGCGCTGAACGGTCGCCCGGTCAGCTCGATCACCTCCAGCGCCCGCACGACCCGGCGGCCGTTGCGCGGCTCGATCCGGGCGGCTGCCTGGGGGTCACGCCCCACGAGGACGTCGTGCAGGGCCTCCGCGCCCCGCTCCTGCAGCTCCGCCTCCCAGCGGGCGCGCACCTGGGGGTCGGTGGGCGGGATCTCCAGCCGGTCCAGCAGGGCGCGGACGTAGAGACCGGAGCCGCCCACGACGACCGGCACCCGGCCCCGGGACCGGATCTGCGCCAGGTCGGCGCGCGCCGCGCCCTGGTATGCCGCCACGCTCGCCTCCTCCCGCACGTCCAGCACGTCCAGCTGGTGGTGCGGGACGCCCCGGCGTGCCGCCATGGTGAGCTTGGCCGTGCCGATGTCCATCCCGCGGTAGAGCTGCGAGGCGTCGGCGTTCACCACCTCACCGTCCAGCGCGAGCGCCAGCTCCACCCCGAGGTCCGACTTCCCCGTCGCCGTCGGTCCCACCACCGCGACCACCGGCACCCTGCCCGGAGGAACGGCCTCCCCACCCCGGCGCTCACGCATACCGCCAGTGTGGCAGCGGTGCGTGGCGAGGTCACGTCCGCCGCACTAGCGTGGGGCCATGACCTCCCAGCAGCCGCACGGCACCCCTGACCAGCCCGAGCGCACCACCCCCGGCGGGGGTCTCAAGGCGCTCTTCGACTTCAACTTCGACACCTTCGTCACCCCGAGCATCGTCAAGATCGTCTACGTCATCGCGACCGTGCTGGTCGCGATCATGACCCTGGGCATCGCGGTCACCGGCCTGACGACGATGTTCCAGGGTGGGGCGCCGGTCTTCCTCGGCCTGCTGCTCCTCGTCGCGTCCCCGATCATCGGCCTGGTGTATCTCGCCTTCGTCCGGATGAGCCTGGAGCTCTACTACGCGGTGATCCGGCTGTCCGAGGACGTGCACCACCGTGGCCGCCTCTGAGCTCTCCCCCGGTTGCCGCGTCGCCCGGCGCGGTGCAGGGTGAGCAGCATGAGCCAGCACCCGGACGACCAGCAGGAGCAGGGCACCTTCGTCGGCGGCAGCTTCGGCTCCGACGAGGAGCCGGACACGACCGAGCAGGTCGACGAGGACCAGGACGCCCCCCTCGCGGGCGCCGGTGAGGCCCCCGCCGAGGTGGAGGAGCAGGTGACCGAGCCGTCCGGCGAGGCGGACTTCGCCGTCGACGTGGAGGGGATCGCGACCGAGCAGGCGCCCGGCGACCGCAACGAGCCGGTCTGACGACGGCATACGCTCGGGCCATGGCGCACCCGATCGAGCTGCACATCATCGCCGACTCCACCGGGGACACGGCGGCCCGCGTGGCCCGGGCGGCCGCGGCGCAGTACCACGACCACGACATCCGGATCGTCCGTCACCCCCGTCAGTCCTCCTTGGACGGGGTGCACGACTCCTTCGCCCGGATGCGCCCGGACCAGGTGCGCACCGTCGTCTTCTCGACCGTGGTCGACGAAGGGCTGCGGCAGCGGGTCACCCAGCTGTGCGAGGAGCACGGGGTGCCGCACGCCGACCTGCTCGAGCCGGCCGTCACCGCGCTGTCCGCCATCACCGGGCAGGACCCGGAGCGGGTGGTCCGGCCGGTCGGGGTCGGCGAGGACTACTTCAAGCGGGTCGCCGCCATGGAGTTCGCGGTCGCCAACGACGACGGCAACCTCTCCAACCACCTGCGTGAGGCGGACATCGTCCTCATCGGGGTGAGCCGCACCGGCAAGACCCCGCTGTCGATGTACCTCGGCTACCTGGGCTATCGCACCGCCAACATCCCCCTGGTGCCGGGCATCGAGCCGCCGGCGCAGCTCTACGAGGTGCAGCGGTGGAAGATCGTCGGCCTGACCATCGACCCGGAGCGGCTGCAGCAGATCCGTGGCCGCCGGGTGCGCGCCATGGGCAGCGCCCAGAGCCACCGCGACGGCTACACCGACCTGGTCAAGATCTTCGACGAGCTGGACGAGGTCGCCCAGCTGCAGCGCAGCCTCGGCTGCCCCGTCATCGAGACCACGGACCTGGCGCTGGAGGAGGCGGCGGGGCGGGTCATCGAGGTCGTGCAGCGACGGCGCGAGGCGGCATCGGGCGGAGGCGGGTCAGCCCGGTAGGCTCCGCAGCAGCAGACCTCCGGGGCAGCGGCGCCCCGCCGAGACCGCGAGGAGACCGAGATGGCCGGGCAGGACCAAGGACAGAGCTACCTCTACGACATGTCCGAGGGGAGCGCCCAGATGCGCTCCCTGCTGGGCGGCAAGGGCGCCAACCTCGCCGAGATGAAGCGCCTGGGCATCCCGGTGCCGGACGGCTTCACCGTCAGCACCGCCGCCTGCATCGCCACCATGGAGTCCGGTGGGCAGTGGCCGGACGGGCTGTGGGACGACATCCTCGCCTCGCTCGCCCGGCTGGAGGAGCGGACCGGACGCACCCTCGGGGGCGCCGAGCAGCCGCTGCTGCTGTCGGTGCGCTCCGGCGCGGTGGTCTCGATGCCCGGGATGATGGACACCATCCTCAACCTCGGGATCGGCGACGACACCGTGGAGGCGCTGGGCGCCGAGGCGGACAACCCGCGCTTCGCCTGGGACTCCTACCGCCGCTTCCTGCAGATGTACGGCGAGGTCGTCGAGGGGGTCGCCCCGCACGCCTACGAGGACGAGCTGACCGCGCTCAAGGCCCGGCGCGGGGTCGAGCAGGACACCGAGCTGTCCACCGAGGACCTGCAGGAGCTGGTCTCCACCTTCAAGGACGTCTCCCGCCGCGAGCTCGGCCGCGACCTGCCGACCGACCCCCGGGACCAGCTGCGTGGAGCCGTCTCCGCCGTCTTCGACTCCTGGGACACGCCGCGCGCCCGCGTCTACCGCCGGGCCAACGACATCCCCGACGACCTCGGCACCGCCGTCAACGTGATGCAGATGGTCTTCGGCAACCGCGGCGACACCTCGGCCACCGGGGTCTGCTTCACCCGCAACCCCTCCACCGGCGGCAAGGAGCTCTACGGCGAGTTCCTGCTCAACGCCCAGGGCGAGGACGTCGTGGCCGGCATCCGCACCCCGAAGCCGCTCGGCGAGATGGAGCAGGTGCTGCCCGAGGCCTACACCCAGCTGCTGCAGACGATGCACGACCTCGAGGCGCACTACAAGGACATGCAGGACATCGAGTTCACCGTCGAGGACGGCACGCTCTACCTGCTGCAGACCCGCAACGGCAAGCGCACCGCCGCCGCCGCGCTGCGGGTGGCGCGCGACATGGTCGGCGAGGGCGTCCTGACCCAGGAGGAGGCGCTGGAGCGGGTCGAGCCCGGCCAGCTGGACCAGCTGCTCCACCCCGCCATCGACCCCGAGCACGGGCGGGAGCCGGTCACCAAGGGGCTGCCCGCCTCTCCCGGCGCCGCCGTCGGCGAGGTCGTCTTCGACGCCGACACGGCGGCGCAGCGGGGCGGGGCCGGCGAGCCGGTGGTGCTCGTGCGCTACGAGACGACGCCGGACGACATCCACGGCGTGATCGTCGCCCAGGGGGTGCTCACCGCCCACGGGGGTATGACCTCGCACGCCGCGGTGGTGGCGCGCGGCATGGGCAAGCCGTGCGTGGCCGGCGCGAGCGGGATCCGGATCAACACCGCGGAGAAGACGTTGACCGTGGGCGACCGGACCTTCCGCGAGGGCGACCAGATCACCCTGGACGGGTCCACCGGCGAGGTCTACGGCGAGGCGCTGGAGCTGGTGCCGCCCCAGATCAACGAGGACTTCGAGGCGATCGTCACCTGGGCGGACGAGGTGCGCCGCCTCGGGGTGCGCGCCAACGCCGACACCGGGGAGGACGCGGCGAAGGCCCGTGAGCTGGGGGCCGAGGGCATCGGCCTGTGCCGCACCGAGCACATGTTCATGGCCAGCGACCGGCTGCCCGCGGTCCGCCAGATGATCCTCGCCGAGACCGAGGAGGACCGCGCCTCGGCGCTGGAGACGATCCTGCCGATGCAGCAGGAGGACTTCGAGGCCATCTTCACCGCGATGAAGGGTCTGCCCGTCACGGTCCGGCTGCTGGACCCGCCGCTGCACGAGTTCCTGCCCGACCTCGTCGAGCAGTCGCTGCTGGTCCAGCGCCTGGAGCTCACCGACGGCGACGCCGACGAGCTGGCCACCGCCCGGACCCTGCTCGGTCAGGTCAAGCGCCTGCACGAGCAGAACCCCATGCTCGGGACCCGCGGGTGCCGCCTCGCCATGCTCTACCCCGAGATCCCGGAGATGCAGACCCGGGCGATCGTCCGGGCGGCGCTGGCCGTCCGCGAGCGCGAGGGCGAGACCGCCGGGGTGGAGATCATGATCCCGCTCGTCGCCTACGCCGCCGAGCTCAAGGCGCAGCGCGAGGTGGTGGAGCGGGCCGTCGCCGAGGAGCTGGAGGGTGCAGGCGCCGATCTCGACGTCACCGTCGGCACCATGATCGAGCTGCCCCGGGCGGCGGTGGTCGCGGACCAGATCGCCGAGCACGCCGACTTCTTCTCCTTCGGCACCAACGACCTCACCCAGACGGGCATCGGGATCTCCCGGGACGACGCCGAGGGCGGGTTCCTCGGCGCCTACGTCGCGGACGAGGTCATCCCGCACAACCCCTTCGAGTCGATCGACCGCGACGGGGTCGGCGGGCTGGTCCGGCTGGGGGCCGAGCGTGGACGCAGCACCAAGGCCGAGCTCAAGCTCGGCGTGTGCGGGGAGCACGGCGGCGACCCGGCCTCGATCGGGCTGTTCGAGGAGCTCGGGCTCAGCTACGTCTCCTGCTCGCCCTACCGCGTCCCGATCGCGCGCTTCGCCGCGGCCCGCGCCGTCCTGAGCCAGCGCGAAGGTGCCGAGGTCCGCACGGACGGCTGACGGCATACCGGATGAGCGCGCGCGCACCGGAGGGGTTGCTGCCGACGCTGGGTGACCTCGGCGGGTTCTTCGAGGTCACCGACCCGACCGTCCGCGACAGCGACGCGGTCGCCTGGACCGACGCGCTGGCACCGGACGCCCTCACCGCCCGGGTCGCGACCATCCGGGCCGCGCTCGGGCGGGCCACCGGGCAGACGGCCGAGGACGTGGACGTCCGGGTCGCCGTCTCGGCGCTGCAGGTCGGCCTCGCCTCGCGCCTGTGGTCGGTGGCCCTGGCCGGTGCCGTCCTGCACGACTGGGTCCCGGACCTCACCTCGGCCAACCTCGTGGCCAGCCCGGTGCACGCAGGTCGGGTGCCGCTGGGCCTGGTCGACCCCGGGGCCGGGTATGCCGTCACCGGCCTGCCCGAGATCACCGACCGGGTCGCGGGGACCGTGGTGGACGACAGCCTGGCGGCGCTGGAGGCCGCCTGCACGCAGGTCGGACGCACCTCGGCCCAGGTGCTGCGCTCCAACTCTGCCTCCAGCCTGGTCGGGGCGGCGCGGGTGCTCGCGGGGGCCAGACCCTCGTCCGGCCCCCGCGCGTGGGAGGTGGTGCGCCGCCTGCTCGAGGTGCCCGCACTGGCCCGGGGCGGCGGTGTGCGCGAGCGCTCGGGGCTGCCGGCCGGCACGGGCGGCGGGATGGAGCACCACGCCGAGGCGTTCCTGCGACGCGGGTGCTGCCTCTACGACCGGCTTCCCGGGCACGGGCTGTGCCCGGACTGCGTGCGCGCGGTGCGGCGCCCGGACCTGGTCACGCCCGGCCACTGAGGTCGCAGGACCGGGCGCCGGGCGAGGGCTCAGCGGGGCCGGACGGTGCCGGTGCGCTCCTCGGTGTCGTAGGAGTAGACCTCGACGCCGTCGATCCAGGTGCGCAGCACCCGCGACTGCAGGTCGAGCGGGTCGCCGGACCACCAGGCGAGGTCGGCGTCCTTGCCCACCTCGAGCGACCCGACCCGCTCCTCGACACCCAGCACCCTGGCCGGGTTGATCGTCACCGCCCGCAGCGCGGCGTCGCGGTCCATGCCCTCCCGGACCGCCAGGGCGACCTGGGTGACCAGGTGGTCGATCGGCACGACGGGGTGGTCGGTGATGATCGAGACCTCCACGCCGGCGCGGTCCAGGATCCCCGGAGCCTTCGGGGTCCGGCCCCGCACCTCGACCTTGGAGCGGCTGACGATCATCGGGCCGTAGAGGACCGGGACCTCGTGCTCGGCGACGAGATCGGCCAGCAGGTAGGCCTCGGTCCCGTGGTCCAGCACCAGGCGGTAGCCGAACTCCTCGGAGAGCCGGATCGCCGTGGCGATGTCGTCGGCCCGGTGGCAGTGCTGCCTCCAGGGGATCTCCCGCTCGAGGACCTGCACGAGGATCTCGCTGACCAGGTCGGTGTCGACCGGTGAGTCGGAGGCGGCCTGCTTGGCCTGGTAGCTGCGCGCCGCGGCGAAGGCCTTGCGCAGCACGAGGGCGACCCCGAGCCGGGTCGAGGGCGTCTTCTGCTGGTCCCCGTAGACCCGCTTCGGGTTCTCCCCCAGCGCCGCCTTCACCCCGGAGGGGTTGCGCAGCACCATCTCGTCGACGTAGCGGCCGTAGGTCTTCAGCGCCACCGCCTGACCACCGATCGGGTTGGCCGACCCGGGGTTGACGTTGACCGTGGTCACACCGGCGCCGAGCGCGTCGTCGAAGCCCTGCTCCCGCGGGTTGATGGCGTCGATCGCCCGGGCCGCGGCCATCACCGGGTCGGTCGCCTCGTTGCCGTCGACACCGGCCCAGCCCTCCCCCTCCTCCCAGACGCCCAGGTGGACGTGGGCGTCGATGAGCCCTGGCAGGACCCACCCACCGGCGGCATCGACCACGTCGACCCCCTCCGGGACCTCCACCTCGCCGCGGGGTCCCACCGCGGCGATCTTGCCGTCCTGGACCAGCACGGTCCCGTCCTCGATGATCTCGCCGACGACCGGCACGACACGGGCACCGACGACGGCCAGGGTGGTGCTGCTGCTCACGGTGGGGGCTCCTTGCGGTTGTGGTTCTCGGGTGTCTGCCACCCTACGCAGGGGGCCCGTCCGCCGGTGCTGCGCCCCGGCTCCGGACCTGCTCCGGGCGCCGCGGGCAGGCGTGCAGCGCGTGACCAGTGTGATTGACGCCTCACCGGAATCGCCCGGCTGTCGCGCCAGAACCCTTGTGCTACGGCGTGTCGCGATGGGAGGATGGGGAATAGTGAGCCTGGCCCTGGCGTTGGCACAGGCAGTGATGGCGGTCCCGACCCCCCGACCCTGGCACCGCCCACGTAGACGGAACAACGAGGTGTCGTCGCCCGCCGGTACACCCCCTGGTTCCGGAGTGGGCGACGGCCAGAGGATGCCCAGACGGGCTCAGACATAGGAGCAGACACTGATGGACTGGCGCAACCGCGCGGCGTGCCTGGAGGAAGACCCCGAGCTCTTCTTCCCGATCGGCAACACCGGCCCGGCGCTGCAGCAGATCGAGGAGGCCAAGGCCGTCTGCCGCACCTGCCCGGTGATCGACACCTGCCTCAAGTGGGCCCTCGAGACCGGCCAGGACGCAGGTGTGTGGGGCGGGCTCTCGGAGGACGAGCGCCGCGCCCTGAAGCGACGCAAGGCGCGCGCACGGCGCGCCAGCTGACGAGACCGCTGTCGAGCTCTCCGCCACCGGAGGAGGCCGTGACCCTCAGCCGGTGGCGGAGCCACGAAGCCGCACGGTGAACCGCACGACGGTCCCGTGCGGCTTCGTCGTCTCCCAGGAGATCTGACCCCGGAGGTCGGTGATCAGGGCCTCCACGATCTGCGTCCCCAGGCCCTGCCGGTCCGACGTGGCGGGGGCATACCCGCTGCCGTTGTCGGTCACCGACACCTCCAGCAGGTCGACCTCGGCCTCGTCGTCCCGTGCCCGCCGGGCCGCCACCACGACCCTCGCGGCCTCGCCCCCGGACCCACCCTCCTCGAAGCCGTGCTCCACCGCGTTGTGCACGAGCTCGGCCAGGACCATCGCCAGGTGCGTGGCGTCGTCCGGCGGCAGCCAGCCGAAGGATCCCTCCACCGCGGTCGCCACGACGGCCTGCGTGGAGGCGACCTCGACGGTCGCCCGCAGGATCCGGGCGGCGACGTCGTCGAAGTCGACCCGTTCGGAGAACCCCTGGCTCAGGGTGTCGTGCACCAGCGCCACCGTCGAGAGGCGCCGCCCGGCCTCGGCGAGAGCCTCCTGGGCCTTCGGGTCGTCCAGCCGACGGGACTGCAGACGCAGCAGTGCCGCCACCGTCTGCAGGTTGTTCTTGACCCGGTGGTGGATCTCCCGGATCGTGGCCTCCTTGCTCAGCAGCTCACGCTCGCGGCGGCGGATCTCGCTCACGTCGCGCAGCAGCAGCAGGGCACCGACCCGCTCACCCCCACGGGTCAACGGGACCGAGCGCATGGTGAGGTTCATCCGGCCGGTCTCGATCTCGGTCCCCCACGGCGCCCGACCGGTGAGCACGAGGGGCACCGTCTCGTCCACGGTGGACCCCTGCGCGATGCGGGAGGCGACGATCTGCGCGAGGTCCGCGCCGTTGACGTGGTCGGTGTGCCCGAGCCGGCGCAACGCGGACACGGCGTTCGGGCTGGCGTAGTCGATGATGCCCTCGGCGGTCAGCCGCAGCACCCCGTCGCCGACGCGGGGCGTCCCCCGCCCGACGCCGGTCGCGACGTGGTCCATCGGGAAGGCACCCTCGGCGATCATCGAGAACAGCTGCTGGCTGATCTGGAGGTAGTTCACCTCCAGCCCACCCTGCTGGCGCATGTTCTGCACGTCGGTGTGCCGCACCAGCACCGCGATCGGTCGGCCGGTGCGGACCACGGGGACGTACTGCTCCCGCACGAAGCCGATCTCGTCCGGCGTCGTCGAGCGGCCGGTCTCCATCACCTGGCTCAGCAGGCGTGCCCGCTCCGCCCCGGGCGTCTCGCCGATGACGTCGTCGTGGTAGAAGTTCGGGCCGGTCGACGGTCGCGCGTGCGCCGCGAGGAACCACGGCGAGACGTGCGGGTCGGCCTCGTCGTCCCGCTGCACCGGCAGCCACAGCGTGAGGTCGGCGAAGGCCAGGTCGGCCACCATCTGCCAGTCGCCCACCAGACGGTGCAACCAGTCGATGTCCGCGCCGGACATCGAGGAGCGCGACAGCGTGTCCCGGAGTGCAACCACACCCCGATTGTGGCAAACCCCTAGTCGGCGGACCCCTGCCGGACCAGACCACGCAGCGTGCGCAGGGCGACCGAGAGCGGAGCCAGGTCCGGCTCGCTCATCCCGCTGACCGTGCGCAGCACCTGGCTGGTGCGGACCAGGGCGTCGCGGTTCTCACCCATCCAGTCCCGCACCCGGGCCAGCGAGTCCGCCTCGTCGGCGGCCTCCCCGGCGGAGTCGGTGCGCTCGACCACGGTGCGGGTCAGACCACGCATGACGCCGTAGAGGTCGTCCCGCAGCGCGCCGCGGGCCAGCGAGGACCACCGGTCCTCCCGGGGCAGGTGCGACACGTGCGTGAGCAGGTCGTCGATCCGGAACGCCTCGGACACCCCGAAGTAGACCTCGGCGACCTCGTCCACGTCGCGGTCGATCTCGCCCGCGAGCTCGGCGACGTCCAGCAGCGAGTAGCTGTCCAGCAGCGAGGCGTAGAGCTCGGCGAGGTCCTCCGGTATGCCCTGGTCCCGGGCCCACTGGGCACGCTGGGCCCACCGCTCGCGCTCGTCCCCCTGCAGCAGCTCCCCCAGCTTCGGGACGAGCGACTGGACCGGGGAGGCGAAGCGCTCGATCTCCTCGTCCATCCCGGTCGAGAGCGACCGGTTGTTGAGGAACCAGCGGGTGGCCCGGTCCAGCAGCCGACGGACCTCGAGCAGGAGCTCGGTCTGCGCCTCGGTCGGCACCTGGTTGTCCAGCGCCTCGACCGCTGCGGTGAAGTCGCCCAGCGCGAAGACCGAGCGGACCACGTGGAAGGCCCGGGTGATCTGCGCGATGGTCGCACCGGTCTCCTCGACCGCGCGGAAGGCGAAGGACACCCCGCCCCGGTTGATCATGGCGTTGGCGATCTCGTTGACGACGATCTGCCGCCGCAGCGGGTGCTCCAGGATCTGCTCCTCGGCGCGCTCGCGCAGCGGCTCGGGGAAGTAGTGCAGCAGGCTGGTCAGCAGGGCCGGGTCGTCCGGGAGCTCGGTCTCGATCAGCTCCTGCTTCAGGGCCAGCTTGGAGTAGGCGACGAGCACCGAGAACTCCGGGCTGGTGAGGCCGACCCCGGCCTTCTCCCGCTCGTCCCACTCGGCGTCGTCGGGGAGGAACTCCAGCTCGGGCTCCAGACCGGCGTGCTCGCCCAGGTAGCGGATCAGCCGCTGGTGCACCGTGGCCATCACGCCCCGCTGGTGCCGCCCGTTGCCGATGAGCACGTTCTGGTCGTAGTTGTGCCGGAGCACCTTCTCGGCGACCTCGTCGGTCATCGAGGCCAGCAGCTCGTCCCGGTCCTCGAGCGAGAGCTGGCCGCCCTGCACCAACGGGGTCAGGGCGATCTTGATGTTCACCTCGTGGTCGGAGGTGTCCACGCCGGCCGAGTTGTCGATCGCGTCGGTGTTGACGTGCACGCCGGTGGTCGCCGCCTCGATGCGGCCCCGCTGGGACAGGCCCAAGTTGCCGCCCTCGCCCACGACGCGGACGCGCAGGTCCCGGCCGTCGACCCGGATCGGGTCGTTGGCCCGGTCACCGACCTGGGCGTCGGTCTCGGTCGAGGCCTTGACGTAGGTCCCGATGCCGCCGTTCCAGAGCAGGTCCACCGGGGCGGAGAGGATGGCGCGCAGCAGCTCCTGCGGGGTCATCGCCTGGGCGTCGGACTCGATGCCGAGCCGCTCCCGCACCTGCGCGGTGATCGGGATGGACTTCTTCGTGCGCGGGTAGACGCCGCCTCCCTCGCTGATGAGCGAGGTGTCGTAGTCCTCCCAGCTGGAGCGGGGCAGGTCGAACAGGCGCTGCCGCTCGGCGAAGGAGGTGGCCGCGTCGGGGTCCGGGTCCAGGAAGATGTGTCGGTGGTCGAAGGCGGCGACCAGCCGGATGTGCTCGGAGAGGAGCATGCCGTTGCCGAAGACGTCGCCGCTCATGTCACCGACGCCGACGACCGTGAACTCCTCGCTCTGGGTGTCCAGGCCGAGCTCGCGGAAGTGCCGCTTGACCGACTCCCAGGCCCCTCGGGCGGTGATGCCCATCCCCTTGTGGTCGTAGCCCGCGGACCCGCCGGAGGCGAAGGCGTCGTCGAGCCAGAAGCCGTAGCCCCGCGCCACCCCGTTGGCGATGTCGGAGAAGGTCGCGGTGCCCTTGTCGGCGGCGACCACCAGGTAGGGGTCGTCCCCGTCGTGCCGGACCACCCGCTCCGGCGGGTGGACGTCGCCGTCGACCCGGTTGTCGGTGACGTCCAGCATGCCGCTGATGAAGGTCCGGTATGCCGCCTTGCCCTCCTCCATCCAGGCCTCGCGGTCCAGCGCCGGGTCCGGGAGCTGCTTGGGGAAGAAGGCCCCCTTGGACCCGGTGGGCACGATGACGGCGTTCTTGACCATCTGCGCCTTCACCAGCCCGAGCACCTCGGTCCGGAAGTCCTCGCGCCGGTCGCTCCAGCGCAGCCCACCCCGGGCCACCGGCCCGAAGCGGAGGTGGCTGCCCTCGACGCGCGGGGCATACACCCAGATCTCGAAGGCGGGCCGCGGCTCGGGCAGCAGGTCCAGCTCGCGCGGCAGCAGCTTGAGGCTCACCCACGCCTTCGGCTCGCCGTCCTCGTCGCGCTGGTAGTAGTTGGTCCGCAGGGTGGCCTGCACCACCGCCGCGAGACCGCGCAGGATGCGGTCCTGGTCCAGGCTGGCCACCTCGTCCAGGGCGCGGGTCAGCTCCTCGCCCACCTCGTCGGTCCGCTCCTGCCGGGCCTGGTCGTCCCCCTCGGCCTCCGGGTCGAAGCGCGCCTCGAAGAGCGCGATCAGCAGCCGGGCGATCTCCGGGTTGCTGACCAGGGCCTCCTCGAGATAGTCGAGGCTGAAGGTCCCCACCTGCCGCAGGTAGCGGACGAGGGTGCGCAGGATGACCACGCGACGCCAGTCCAGGCCGGCGGTCAGGACCAGCGAGTTCAGGGTGTCGGACTCGCTGGCGCCGCCCCACACCGCGGTGAAGGCGTCCTCGAAGGCGGCGGCCACCTCCTCCTCGGTGCGGTGCTCCCCGCCGGTCCAGACCGACTCGTGCGGTGCCCGCAGGCCGAAGTCGTAGATGAAGTCCGGTGAGCCGTCCTCGCCGCTGCCCACGAGCTCGTAAGGCCGCTGGACCGTCACCTCCAGCCCCAGGTCGGCGAAGACCGGCAGCACGTGGGTGAGGGACATCTCCTGCGACCGGTAGACCTTGAGCCGCCGCTCCGTCGCGGCCTCGCCCTCCGCCTGGTAGACGTGCGGCCGCGCCGAGGCGGCGCTGCCGTGCAGCTCGCCCAGCCGCTGCAGGTCGAAGTAGGCGGCCTCCCCGTCGAAGTCCTCCTTGTAGGCCTCGGGGAAGGCGTGGGCGAACCGGGCGACGACGTCACCGGTCGCCCCCTCGTCGTCGACGTGCGCCGCGACGGCGTCGGACAGACCCTCCACCCAGGTCTGGGTGACCGACGCCAGCCGCTGCTGGAGCTCAGCGGTGTCCACCGTCGGCAGCTCGGCGTCGCGCGGCACCGTGATGACGAAGTGCAGCTGCGCCAGCGGACTGTCCCCGACCCGGGTCGCGTAGTCCGCCAGCTCGCCGCCGTAGGTCTCCTCGAGCAGCCGCTGCACGCGGAGCCGGTTGGCCGTGTTGTACCGGTCCCGCGGGAGGTAGACCAGGGCGCTGACGAAGCGGCCGAACTCGTCCGGCCGGACGTAGACCTTGGCGGAGGGCCGCTCCAGCAGCCGCACCACGTCGCCCGCCGTCTGCGCCAGGTGCTCCACCGGTGCCTGGAACAGCTCGTCGCGCGGGTAGGCCTCGAGGATGCTCAGCAGGTCCTTGCCGGAGTGGCTGTCCGGCGCGAAGCCGGACTCGGCCACGACCTGCTTCACCTTGGCGCCGACGATGGGCAGCCGCTGGGTCGACTCGGCGTAGGCGCTCTGCGTGAACAGCCCGAGGAACCGGTGCTCCCCCACGACCGCACCCTTGTCGTCGAACCGCCGGATCCCGATGTAGTCCAGCGGCACCGACCGGTGCACCGTGGCCCGGGTGTTCGCCTTGGTGACCGTGAGCAGCTGCGGGTCGCGCGCCGTGCGTGCCGCCTCGGTGCGCAGCACGGTGGGCGGGGCATCCTCACCCTCGTCGCGCAGGATGCCCAGCCCGCTGCCGGGCACCGCCTGCAGGGCCAGGCCGTCGTCGGTGTCGAGCAGGTCGTAGCTCCGGTAGCCCAGGTAGGTGAAGTGGTGGTCGTCGATCCAGCTGAGGAAGTCCACGACCGGCTGGACCTCGTCCTGGGGGACGGTCTTCGGCGGCCCGATCTCGAGCTCGGCGACGATGGCCCGCACCCGCTGCCGCATGGTGCCCCAGTCCGCGCAGGCCCGCCGCACGTCGGCCAGCACCCGCTCGAGATCCTGCTGCAGGGTGTCCCTGGCCTGCTCGTCCGGGATCCGGTCCACCTCGACATAGATCCAGGACTCGATGCGCTGCCCGTCGCCGATGTCCTGGGTGTCCACGTGCTGGACCTGCCCGGTGGACTCGTCCACCACGAGCTGCGGGTGCAGCAGCTGGTGCACCCCGAGCCGGTGCCGGCTCACCTCGCCGAGGACGGAGTCGACCAGGAACGGCATGTCGTCGGTGACGACCTGCACGACCGTCTGCCGGCTCGTCCAGCCGTCGTCCTCGACCGTGGGGTTGAGGATCCGCACCGCGGCACTGCCCTCGGGTCGCTCGTCGGACAGCCGCGCCATGGACGACGCCATCGCCGCTCGTTGCTCCTCGTCGCGCCCGGCCAGCTCGGCCGGGGCCAGGTGGTGGAAGAACCTGTCGGTGAGCATGTCGGTGGACGTCATCGGGCTCGTCTGCTCCTCGGGTCGCGTGGCGTTACCGCTGGCGCACCGCGGCGTGCGCCACTGGTCAGGGTACTCGCCTGGGGATGAAGTCTGCACGGGACCGGGGACCTCCCTACAGTGGTGGTCATGACCGGGATCCGTGGGCCGGCCGGTGACGCCCGTGGCCCAGCCACCGCCAGCGGTGAGCGGGACGCCGCGGCCCTGCTCCGGGGAGCCGAGGAGGTCTCCGGGCTGGCTCCGGACCTGGGCTGGTCGGAGGCCAGCGGTCTGACCGAGGGGTTGCTCGACGCCCTGGCGCACCTGCTCGCCGACATCGCCTCCGGGCGGTCGGCCCCGCGCCCCCAGCCGGTGGTGGTGGGGGCGATCGGCGGCGCCGACCGGGCACCCGACCACGCCGGCTGCCGGGCGGCGGCCGCGCGTCTGCGGGCGCACGCCCCGGTGGTCTCCCGTCGTGCCCACCCCTGCGCCGCCGGTGCGGCGGCGGTCATGACCGACCTGGCCGACCTGCTCGACCAGGTGGCCGACCGGAGCCGCCGGGGCGCGCTCGGGGGCAGCGACAAGGGCGTCGTGCTGCGGCGGCTGCACCGCCTGCACGCGCGGGTGCGCGACACGCTCACCGGTGCGGGCGACCAGGCCGTACGGTGAGCCCATGAAGATCTCCGAGACGATCTCGCACCCGGCAGACCCGCAGCGGACGTTCGAGATGCTGACCGACCACGCCTACCAGGTGCTGCGCTGCGAGCGCTCGGGAGCCCTGGACCAGACCGTCCTCATCGAGCCGGACAGCGAGGGCAGCACCACGGTGACCGTCCGCCGGCACCTGCCGAGCGACGGCATACCGGACATCGCCAAGAGCCTCGTGGGCCCGCAGCTGCTCGTCGTGGAGACGGTGCGCTGGGGGTCCCCCGACGCCGACGGCGAGCGCGAGGGGGCGATGAGCCTGGAGCTGCCCGGGCTCCCGGTGTCCTTCACCGGTGGGGTGCACCTGCGCCGGGGCGCCGAGCCGGGGGTCACCGACCACCTCGTGGACGGGGACCTGGAGGCCAGGATCCCCTTCCTCAGCCGCCGGATCGAGGAGCTGGTGGGCGGGCAGCTGCGCGAGATCGTGCAGCTGGAGGAGGGCATCGCCCAGGAGTGGTTGGCGCAGCGCTGATGCTGCCGCTCACCCCATGTGGGGGTAGCGGTAGTCCGTCGCCGGCACGAACGTCTCCTTGATCACCCGGGTGTTGATCCAGCGCTGCAGGTTGGCCGCCGAGCCCGCCTTGTCGTTGGTGCCCGAGGCCCTGGCACCACCGAAGGGCTGCTGACCCACGACCGCACCGGTCGGCTTGTCGTTGATGTAGAAGTTGCCGGCGGCGAACCGCAGCCGCTCCACCGCCTGGCCGACCGCGGCGCGGTCCTGGGCGATGACGGCGCCGGTGAGGGCGTAGGGGGTCGCCGACTCCATCTGGTCCAGCATGACGTCCCACCGGGCGTCGGGGTAGACGTGCACCGCGAGGATCGGGCCGAAGTACTCGGTCGTCATCATCTCGTGGGACGGGTCGTCGACGACCGCGACCGTCGGCCGCACGAACCAGCCCACGGAGTCGTCGTAGGTCCCGCCGGCGACGACCTCGACGCCGTCGTCGGCGTGGGCCCGGTCGATGACGTCCTTGTGCTTGGCGAAGGCCTTGGCGTCGATGACCGCACCCATGAAGTTGGACATGTCCCGCACGTCGCCCATGGGGATGCCCTCGGTGGTCTGCACCAGGTCGTCCCTCAGCCGCGCCCACACCGACGCGGGCACGTAGGCCCGGGAGGCGGCCGAGCACTTCTGTCCCTGGAACTCGAAGGCCCCGCGGACCATGGCGGTCCTCAGCACGTCCAGGTCGGCGCTGGGGTGGGCGACGATGAAGTCCTTGCCGCCGGTCTCGCCCACGATCCGGGGGTAGGAGCGGTAGGTGGACAGGTTGCTGCCGATCTGGTGCCAGAACGAGTTGAAGACCGCCGTCGAGCCGGTGAAGTGGATGCCGGCGAGGTCGGGGTGGGCCAGGGTGACGTCGGAGATCGCCGGGCCGGTCCCGGTCACCATGTTGACCACCCCGTCGGGGAGCCCGGCCGCCCGCAGGATCTCCATGATCACGCTGGAGGCGCGCTGCTGCGTGGTGGCCGGCTTCCACACCACGGTGTTGCCCATGAGCGCCGGGGCGGTGGGCAGGTTGCCGGCGATCGCGGTGAAGTTGAAGGGGGTGACGGCGTAGACGAAGCCCTCCAGCGGCCGCTGGTCGATGCGGTTCCACGAGCCCCGGGGGTTGCGCAGCGGCTGCTCGGTCAGCAGCTGCCGGGCGTAGTGCACGTTGAAGCGCCAGAAGTCGGCCAGCTCGCAGGCGGCCTCGATCTCGGCCTGCAGCGGGGTCTTGCTCTGCCCGAGCATGGTGGCGGCGTTGATCCGCGCCCGCCACGGGCCGGTCAGCAGGTCGGCGGCCTTGAGGAAGATCGAGGCCCGCTCCTCGAAGGACATCGCGCGCCAGGCCGGGCCGGCCTCCAGCGCCGCGTCGACGGCGGCGGTGGCGTCCTTCTTGGTGCCGTCGCGCAGCGTGCCCAGCACCTCGGCGTGCGCGTGCGGCTGCACCACCTCGATGGCCTTGCCGCCACCGGTCACCTCCTGGCCACCGATGACGTGGGGCAGGTCGACCGGGCTCGCCGCGATCTCGGCGAGCGCGACCTCGAGGGCCGCCCGCTCGGCGCTGCCCGGTGCGTGGTCGAGCACCGGCTCGTTCAGCGGGGTGGGGACGTCGAAGATGCCATCCATGGTCAGTTCTCCTCGGGTCGGGTCGGCGCCGGGCCGGTGGTGTCGGTCCGCGCCAGGCGCTCGGTCAGCTCCAGCACGTGGTCCAGCTCGGTGGTGTCGAACCAGGACAGCTCGATGCCCTCGTCCTCGTCGGGGAGGCGGGACGGGTCACCCGTGATGACGTCGTCACCCAGGTGCAGCGCCGCCACACGGGGCAGGTCCACCTGGCCGACCTCCACCCAGGGTCCGGAGTCGAGGCGGACGTCGCGCTCCTGCACGTCGACCGCGGCCAGCAGCACGGGAGCTCCGGAGCCGAGCAGCCAGCCTGCGGCCGTCTGGGCCGCGGCATACTCGTGCTCGTCCTCGTCGGCGGTGGGTTCGGCGGCGCGCACCTCCGGGGTCACGGCGGTGGCCCGGAACGGGCCGTCCAGGCGACGCTCGGCACGCAGGACGGCCAGCTGCTCCCCGCTCAGCGGCAGGTAGCACCGCACGGTCGTCATCCACTCCTCCTCGTCCACACCGGCGTCGTCGCCGTCGCGATCGTCACGACAGACCTTGCCATGGTGACAGACCCGGGGCGCGATCCGGCACCCGGGGCGACGCGGTCCCGTCGCCCCGCTAGCGCGTGCCGAGCGGCAGCCGGGCACCCCAGCGGCGCCGGCCAGGGGACCGTGCCGGCCGGCCGCCGAGGTGGGCCGCGAGGGTCACCAGCGCCTGCTGCGCCGGGCTGCCCGGTCTCGTCTCCGCGAGGGTATGCCCGTGCAGCAGTGCGGCGTCCAGCGTCTCGCGGTCCTCGGGCACCAGGTGGATCCGGTCCGCCCGGGCGAAGCGCCGCAGCGTCTCGACGATCCTGCGCCCCGGCTCCGGCCCGACCGGCCCGGGGCGGACGCGCGTCACCACGACCTCGGGCGCCCCGGCGCTCAGGCCGGGCAGCTGGTCGAGGGCACGGACCAGGCGTTGCAGCCCCACCGGGTCACCCGATCCCACCACCAGCACCCGGTCCGCCTCCTGCAGGGCGCACAGGGTGGCGCCGTTGCGCCGTGGCGCGTCGGTGTCGAAGGACAGCTCCTCGTCCTGCTCCACCGAGGACGCGACGTCGACGACCACCCACCGCGCGAGCGCCCGGGCCTGCTGGATCACGTCGGCCAGCGCGGCCTCGCGGAGCTCGGTCCACCGGTCGGCCCGCGGCAGCCCGGTCAGCACCAGCAGCCCGGGACGCACCTGCGGCGCCAGGCGCAGCAGCGTCTCCTCGTCGAGCGTCCCCTGGTCCGCGGCACGCGCCGCCGCCGCCACGCCCGGTGACTCGTCCAGCACCGCCAGGGCCTGGGCGACGCTGCCGCCGCAGGTGTCGGCGTCCACCAGCACCACGCGCTGGGTCGGGTCGGCCAGCTCGTGGGCGAGGTTGACCGCGACGGTGGTCCGTCCGGTGCTGCCGTGCGGGCCCCAGACGACGATCACCTCGCCCTCGTCGCCGCCCTCCCCGGGCGGCGCGGGCGGCGTGGAGCCCTGGCCCGGCTCGCGCGCACCTGTCTCCTGCTCGTCGTGGGTGTCCCTCACGTCCCCAGGCCCGGCCGATGGTGCGCGCGCGTCGTATGCACCGGGGTCGACTCCGTCGGAGAGCACGCGGGCCTCCACGACGTCCCGCGCCAGGTCGGCCTCGTCGCCCGGGACGAACAGCTGCTGCAGGGCGTCGTCCAGGTCGCTCGTGGAGCTGTCCAGGCCGAGCGTCGCCGAGACGCCCCAGCGCCGGAGCAGGCGGGCTGCGTCCTCGTCGTGGTCCGGGTGCAGCCCGACCACCCGGGCACCGGCCGCGACCAGCCCCTGGACCACCTGGCGGTCCAGCCCACGCACGTCCCAGGACACCAGCGCCACCTGGGCGAGCCCTGCCCGGCAGGCACCGACGAGCTCGGCCACGTCCGCGCAGCGCCGCACCAGCCGGGCCTGCCCGGACCCGGTGAGCAGCGTCGCCACCTGGCTCTCCCACCGCGGCGCGACCGCCGTCACGAGCGACCGGGTCACCCGTCGGACTCCACCGGGGTGCGCGGCGCCGGCACGAGGGTGAGCCGGGCGTCCTGGTCCACCGCACCGATGAGGTCGCCCACCCGGTCGGCGGGCACGACGAGCGCCACGGCGGCCTGCCCCACCTGAGGCCCGAGCCCGCCCGACTGCTCGGCCACCCGGTCCACGAGCGCCCCGGGCAGGAGCAGCTCGGGGTCGAGGTAGGCCTCTCCCACCGCCTCCGTGTCCCGCCGGCTCACCCACACGTCGACCGAGGCGCCGGACGACAGCCCGGTCACCGCCGAGGCGTCCACCGGCACGTTGACGGTCTTGTCCAACGCCTCGCGCTGGGTCCCCAGCGCCGACGCGGGCACCAGCTCGCCCGCCCGCACCGCCCGCAGCAGGTAGGTGCCCTCGGTGACCGGCGTCTCGCCGTCCAGGTAGTGCTCCGACCCCTCACCGAGCCGCGCCGGGACCGGCACGAGGTCCCCCTCCTCGACCTGCTGGCCGGGCAGCAGGTCCCGTGCTGCGGCATACACCGGGCTGGTGTCGTCCAGCCCGGCGACCAGCCGGGCACCACCGGCCACCGAGAGCACCACCAGCAGCAGACCCACGACGAGGCGCAGGTCTCGCCAGCTGGGCGCCTGCAGGCGTCGCACCGTCCGGTGCTCCTGTGCCGTCCCCGTCCCTGACATGTCGGGACCCCCTTCATCCATCGTCTCCCGACCCGCACGATAGCCTGCGACCGCCTCGGCGCCACACCCGTTGTCCACAGGCCGATCCCCGCCTGGCGTCCGGGTCCGTAGGATCCTGGGCAGGACCCACGAGAGGAGAGTGGCGCGTGCCCGGGCCGAGATTCCTGACCCTGACCGATGTGGCGGACGAGCTGAACGTGTCCTTGTCGCAGGTCAAGGCCCTCGTCCGGTCCGGGACACTCGTCGGGATCAAGCTCGGGGGGCGTGGCGTGTGGCGGGTCGAGAGCGCGGAGCTCGAGGCCTACATCCAACGGATGTATGCCGAGACCCGGGAGTCGTTGCAGCAGGGCGAGGAGCTGCGCTGACCGGCCGGGCCGGCTACAGCCGCTGCACCATCGCCACCGCCGCGTAGGGCAGCGACACCAGCCCGCGCACCGCACCGGCGCGCCGTGGCTCGTCGTCCGCGTGCCGGGCCAGGTCGAGATGGTCGGCCAGCACCCGGTCGATGGTGCCGCTGCGCTGATCCCCCTCACGGTCGTGCACCCGGACCCTGGCCCGGTCGCGGCTGACCGCGCGCAACGCCTGCCGCAGCCCCCAGCGCCGAGGCCGGTCGTCGACCCGACCGGTCAACCCCTCGACCGACACCAGCGCATCCATCACCACGACCCGCTCCTGCCGCTCCTGCTGCCGCGGGTCGTGCACGAGCAGCCAGTCCGGACCCACGTCGACCAGGCGGACCGTGAGCGGACCCACGCCGCTGACGCGGACGCGGAGCGGTCGACCCACGTCGGCCGCGAGCCGGTCGCCGAGGTGGACGCGGGACCGCTCGGCACGGGTGTGCTCGGCCGCATCCGCCTCGACCTCGCGCCGCTCCCACTCCTGCTGCTGGGCCGCGAGGTCCTCGAAGAGCTGGTCCCACCGCATACCTCCATCGTGCCATCGGCCATCGCTGCACCGGGCGCGTCGTCCACAACCCCTTGACTCGTCGTCGAGTCGCCCTCTACCGTTCGTCAAAGAACGCAAATGCACATAAACGGACGCATACGTCTCGACGTCGGCGACCGGATCGGAGGGGGACGTGATCGAGACAGCACCGCGGGTGGCCGGACGTCGGCGCAGGCACGGCCTCGGGCCGTCCCTGTGGGGCGTGGCCGGCACGGTCGTGGCCGCAAGCCTCGGCGGGGTGATCGCGTCGCAGGCCGTGGCGACCTGGCCCGGTCCGGACCCCACGGCACCAGGCGCCTCCGTCCTCAGCGCGATGCTCCTGCTGGGCGCCGCGCTCCTGGGGTGGCTGACCCTCGTGCTCGCGGCCGCGACCTGGCAGGTGCGACCCGGGAGGACGCTGCCGTCGCACTCCCCCGCGCCGGTCCGGCTCGTCGGCGCCCTGCTCATCTCGCTCTCGGCGGCAACCACCGGAGCGGCTCAGGCGGCGCCGGTGGCGAGCCAGCAGCAGGCCGCCGACCTTCCCGGCACGCCGGCCGTCGACCAGGAGCGGCGCGCGGGCGAGTCGCCGGTCCGCACCGAACCGCCCGCGCCCGCCCCGCCGGTGCCGGGGTGGACGCCCACGGCTCCCCGTGCCGAGCCCGCCCGCGGTGAGGCCACGCTCGTGACCGGCCCGGTGGCCGAGACCCTCCCCGACCACGTCGTCGTGCGCCGCGGCGACACCCTCTGGGACCTGGCCGCACGCCACCTCGGCCCCGAGGCGACCGTGGCGGAGGTGGCGCAGGAGTGGCCCCGCTGGTATGCCGCGAACCGCGGCGTGATCGGCGCCGACCCGGACCTGCTGCTGCCGGGGCAGGAGCTGGTCGTGCCTGCGGCCGACGAGGTGGACCGGTGAGCGGCCGGGCGGCGTCCTCACCCGGCGTGCTGCACCTCACCCCGGTGGCCACCCACGAGCCGACCGCCGACGGCACCGACTGGAGCAGCCCCGGAGCGGACGGGCACGCCACCGCGCCCTACGTGCAGGGGTCGCTGGCCGTCGACTTCCGAGCCGAGGCCTACGACAGCTACTTCGGCCCGCAGGCCACCGGGACCCAGGACCTCCCGGAGGCGCAGGCATGGGCGCGGCGGACCCTGCGGGCCCTGCTGGAGATCTGCGCGGGGAACCGCCCCGTCGAGCAGCTGAGCCGCTGGTTGGCACCCGAGGTGCGCGAGCGCGTCGCCCGCCGGAGCCAGCTGGCCCGGCGGCGCGGCGGTCGCTTCGGCCCGCCGCTCGTCCGCGCGGTGCTCGCCTGTCACCCGGCCGACGGCGTGTGCGAGATCTCCGCCGTGGTCGTGCTGGAGGGACGCGTGCGGGCGCTCGCGATGCGGATCAGCGGGGTCGACGGCAGATGGGTGATCACCGCCCTGGAGCTCGGCTGAGCCGGACCGGCAGCGATCGGCAGCTCAGCGCTGGCGGGCCTTCGCCGCGCGACGCCGCTCGGCCCGGTTGCCCTCACCGGCGGCCGCCGACGGGGCCGCACCCTCGTGGTGGCTGCCGTCCGGGCGGACCTGGCTGGCCTCCGCCTGGCCGCCCTCGCCGGGGGCGGAGAACGTCAGGGACTGGGGTCGGGCACTCTGCTGCTGGCCCTCGGCGCCACCCGTGGTCACCTCGGCGTGGAACAGGTAGCGGACCGACTCCTCCTTGATCGCCTCCATGACCGCCTGGAACAGCTGGTAGCCCTCCCGCTGGTACTCCACCAGCGGCTCCCGCTGCGCCATCGCCCGCAGGCCGATGCCCTCCTTGAGGTAGTCCATCTCGTAGAGGTGCTCGCGCCACTTGCGGTCCAGGACCTGCAGCACGACGCGGCGCTCCACGTCCCGCATCAGCTCCTCGCCCAGCTCGCCCTCCCGGGCGTCGTAGGCGTGCTGCGCGTCGCTGGTCAGCTCCTCCACCAGCAGGTCGGTGGTGACGGCCGCCCGGCTCCCTGCCCGCTCCACGATCTGCTCGATGGCCAGCCCGACGGGGTAGACCTGGCGCAGCTCGGACCACAGGCTCTCGAGGTCGATCCCGTCCGCCAGGCCGCTGCCGCCCGCACTGGTGACGTAGTCCGCGACGACGTCGTTGACGAAGTGCCGGATCTGCTCGTGCAGGTCCTCGCCCTCGAGGACGCGTCGGCGCTCGGCGTAGATCACCTCACGCTGACGGTTGAGGACGTCGTCGTACTTGAGGACGTTCTTGCGGGTCTCGAAGTGCTGCGCCTCGACCTGGCTCTGCGCGCTCGCGATCGAGCGGGACACGATCCTGGACTCGATGGGCACGTCGTCCTGCATGCCGGAGGTGGACATCACCCGGTCCACGAGGCCGGCGTTGAACATCCGCATCAGGTCGTCCTGCAGCGAGAGGTAGAACCGGGACTGCCCCGGGTCGCCCTGGCGACCTGAGCGGCCACGCAGCTGGTTGTCGATCCGCCGCGACTCGTGCCGCTCGGTGCCGAGGACGTAGAGGCCGCCCAGCTCGACGACCTCCTCGTGCTCGGCCTGGACCGAGGACTCGGCCTGCTCGAGGGCACCGTCCCACGCCGCCTCGTACTCCTCCGGCGTCTCGTGCGGGTCCATCCCCCGGGCGTGCAGCGCGGCGACCGCGCGGAACTCCGGGTTGCCGCCCAGCATGATGTCGGTGCCGCGGCCGGCCATGTTGGTGCTGACCGTCACCGCACCCTTGCGACCGGCCTCGGCGACGATGGAGGCCTCCCGCTCGTGGTGCTTGGCGTTGAGCACCTCGTGCTTGACCCCCCGCCGACGCAGCTGATCGGAGAGGTACTCCGACTTGGCGACCGAGGTCGTCCCGACCAGGACCGGCTGCCCCGCACGGTGCCGCTCGGCGATGTCGTCGACGACCGCGGCGAACTTCGCCTCCTCGGTGCGGTAGACCAGGTCCGGCAGGTCCGCGCGGACCATCGGCATGTTCGTGGGGATGGACAGCACGCCCACCTTGTAGATCTGGTGCAGCTCGGCCGCCTCGGTCTGGGCGGTGCCGGTCATGCCGGCGAGCTTGTCGTACATCCGGAAGTAGTTCTGCAGCGTCACCGTGGCCAGGGTCTGGTTCTCGTTCTTGATGTCCACCCCCTCCTTGGCCTCGATCGCCTGGTGCATCCCCTCGTTGTAGCGGCGCCCGGGAAGGATGCGGCCGGTGTGCTCGTCGACGATCATGACCTGGCCGTCCATGACGACGTAGTCCTTGTCCCGGGTGAACAGCTCGCGCGCCTTGATCGCGTTGTTGAGGTACCCGATCAGCGGGGTGTTGGCGGACTCGTAGAGGTTGTCGATCCCGAGGTAGTCCTCGACCTTCTCGATGCCCTGCTCGAGCACCCCGACGGTCTTCTTCTTCTCGTCCACCTCGTAGTCCCCGGTGGCCTCGATCCCCCGCAGCTGGTCGCCGGCCTCACCCCGCTCCAGACGGCGGACGACCTTGGAGAACTCGGTGTACCACTTGGTGGCCTGGTCCGCGGGTCCGGAGATGATCAGCGGGGTCCTGGCCTCGTCGATGAGGATGGAGTCCACCTCGTCGACGATCGCGTAGTGGTGCTCACGCTGCACGAGGTCCTTGAGCGAGGTCGCCATGTTGTCGCGCAGGTAGTCGAAGCCGAACTCGTTGTTGGTGCCGTAGGTGATGTCCAGGGCGTACTGCTCGCGCCGCTGGGCGGGCGTCATCGAGGACAGGATGCACCCGGTCTCCAGGCCGAGGGCCCGGTGCACGCGCCCCATCAGCTCGGACTGGTACTGCGCCAGGTAGTCGTTCGTGGTGATGACGTGCACGCCCTTGCCGGTCAGGGCGTTGAGGTAGGAGGGGAGGGTCGCGACGAGGGTCTTGCCCTCGCCGGTCCGCATCTCGGCGACGTTGCCCTGGTGCAGCGCGGCGCCGCCCATGAGCTGCACGTCGAAGTGCCGCTTGCCGATGGTGCGCTTGCTGGCCTCGCGGACGGCGGCGAACGCCTCGGGCATGAGCTGGTCGAGGGTCTGCCCGTCGGCCAGCCGCGCCTTGAACTTCTCCGTCTCCTCGCGCAGCTCCGCGTCGGTCAGGCCCTCGAAGTCCTCCTCGAGCGCGTTGACCTGCTTGGCGACGGTCTCCAGGCGGCGCAGCGCGGACTTCTCTCCGGCGCGCAGCATCTTCTCGAACAGGTTCGGCACCCGTCTAGGCTAACCGGCATGGAGCAGGACGCCGCATCGACGGTGGGTCCGGTGCGCGAGGGGAAGGGTGTGCGGCTGGTGCCGCCGACCGACCGCCACACCGCTCTGCTGGCCGAGCTGGGACAGGACGAGCGGGTGCGCGGCTGGTGCGCGGGAGCGCCGACGACACGGTGTCGCTGGGTCATCGAGGTCCCCCAGGGCGGGCCCGACGGCACCGTGCCGGAGACCCACGGATGGCAGCCCGTCGGCGTCGTGGAGTGCCGACCGGACGGGCACGGCGCCGCGGACGTGGGCGTGGCCGTGCAGCAGCATCACCGGGGCCGGGGCGTGGCCACCGCCGGCCTGGGGGCCGCGCTCGAGCACGCCTTCACCGAGGAGGGCGTCGTCCTGGCCCGGTGGTGGTCCGGGGCGGGCGACTGGCCCGCGCGACGCGTCGCGTGGCGGCTCGGTTTCACCCAGCCCCAACGGGTGCGCGGACTCGTGCCCGGCTCCTCGGACGAGGGCCCGCGGGACGGATGGGTCGCGACCCTCCGGCACGACGAGCCGCGGGAGCCCACCCACCCGTGGCTGGAGACGCCGGTGCTGGCCGGGGAGCGGATCGTCCTGCGCCCGTGGCGCGCCGACGAGGACGACCTGGCGGCCGCGCTGTCCACCGACGACCTGGCGCGGACCTTCGTGGGGCCGATGCTGCCCCCGGCGGCACGCGGGTCCGCCCTGGCGTGGCTGGCCGGCCAGCCCGAGAGCGCGGCCTCGGGCGCCGGGGTGCGCTGGTGCATCGCGGACCCCGAGAGCGACGCCGCGTGGGGCCTGATGGCCGTCTTCGACCTGCGCGACCCGTTCGAGCACGGGTGCGGGACGGTGGGCTACTGGTTGCTGCCCGCCGGCCGCGGTCGCGGTGCCGTGACCGAGGCGCTGCAGCTGGTCAGCCGGTATGCCTTCGCCGAGCTGGGGCTGCACCGTCTCGCCGCGGACACCGACGCCCGCAACGGCGCCTCGCACCGCGCCCTGCTGCGGGCGGGCTTCCGCTGGGTCGCCACCGAGGCGCAGGCCTGTGTCTACTCCCAGGGCGGGCAGCGTCAGGACAACGTGCGCTTCGAGCTGCTCGCCGACGAGGGCGCCCAGCGCGCGCCGCTGCCCGGTCCCCCGGCCGCGGTGAGCGAGACGAGGACCCCGGACGGCGCGGGCGCCGGAGGCCCGGGCATCCCGACGCTGCGCACCGACGGTCTGGTGCTCCGTCCGTGGCGGCCGGAGCCGGCCGAGGCGGAGCGGATCGTCGAGGCGGTGACCGACCCGGTGTCCCGGCAGTACCTGCCCGAGCTGCCCGACCCCTACACCACCGCCGACGCGCTGGCCTTCGTCGACCGTGCCCTGCTGCAGGCGCACCGCCGCGAAGCGCTCGTCTGGTGCGTCGCGCAGGAGGGCACCGACGTGCCGCTGGCCACGGTCACGTTGAGCGGGCTCGACCCACGGACGCGCACCGGGGAGATCGGCTACTGGGCGCACCCGCAGGCCCGCGGCCAGGGCGTGGTGTCGCGCGCGGTCCCGGTCGTGCTGCGGCACGCCTTCGCCCCGGTGCAGCAGCAGGGGCTGGGCCTGCGCCGGGTGGCCCTGCGGACGGCGGCGAGCAACGACGCGAGCCAGGCGGTTGCCCGTGCCGCCGGGATGCGCGAGGTGGGCCGCGACCGCTCTGCCCACGTCCTGCGGGACGGCACCGTCGAGGACACGGTGCGCTTCGACCGGCTGGGGGAGGACGAGGACGACCTGCCCGTCCCCGGCTGAGGACCCCACCCGACGGACACGGTTCAGGCCACCGGCAGGTCCACCCGCCTGAGTCCCAGCCACCCGGCCATTTCCTCCAGCTCCGCCAGCAGCCGGGGCGCGACCCCGGCGACCTCGACCCCGTCCTCCCAGTGGATCGCGCGCGCCACGAGCGTGCCGGCCTCCCGGTCCGCCTTGAGGTCGACCCGGCCCACCAGCTGCTCGTCCACGAGGAAGGGCAGGACGTAGTAGCCGTAGGTCCGCTTCGGCGCCGGGACGTAGATCTCCAGCCGGTAGCGGAAGTCCCACAGCTGCTCCACCCGCTCGCGCTGCCAGACCAGGGAGTCGAACGGGCTGAGCAGCGCGGCACCCTCCACCCGGCGGGGCCGCCTCGCCTCCGGGTCCAGCCAGACCGGTCGGTCCCAGCCGCGCACCCTCACCCGCTCGGCCTCGCCGGTGGCCTCCAGGCGCTCCAGGCCGCGCTCGACGAGGGGGCCACGGACGCGGAAGTAGTCGGCCAGGCAGCGCGCGCTGCCGAGACCGTGGGCGCGCAGCGAGATGCGGAGCAGGTCCACCACCGACTCCAGCTCCCCGGGTGCGCCGGGCCGGCCCGGTGCGTGGCGCAGCACCTCCTCCGGCAGCACCCGGGCAGGTGCGGCATACAGCCGCTCGAACTGGGCGGTGCGTCCGGCGCTGGTGACCTCGCCGGACTCGAAGAGGCACTCCAACGAGGTCTTGACGGCCGACCAGTTCCACCCCCAGTCCGCGTTGCCCCGCCCCGCGCCGTGCGGCAGGTGGACCTCCACCTCGCGCGCGGTGAGCGGGCCGTGCTGCGCCACCACCTCGGCGACCGCGGACACCAGCCCGGCGTGCTGCTGCTCCAGGTCCGCCCGCCACGCGAGGACCCGCGGACGCTGCATCCGGAACCCCAGCAGCGGCCAGGTCTGGATCGGGATCAGCGACGCCTCGTGCGCCCAGTACTCCACCATCCGGCGCCCCGCCCTGGCCCCGCCGCGCACCCCCGAGCCGTCCCGCAGCCGGTCCAGCAGCGCCGTGTCGTAGGGGCCGAGCCGGGAGAAGAAGGGCAGGTAGTGGCTGCGGGTCAGCACGTTGACGCTGTCGATCTGGATGACGGCCAACCGGTCCAGGACCCCGGTCAGCGCCCGGGTGCCGGGGTCGGCCGGTCGCTCCCGCCCGAAGCCCTGCGCCGCGAGCGCGATCCGACGTGCCTGTGCCTGGCTGAGAGTCCTCACGCCCTCAGCGTGGCAGGTGGGGCCGACACACGACGACCGGCCCGGGCCACCGCAGACGGTGGCCCGGGCCGGTCGGTGGGTGGTGCGGGGCTAGGAGGCGACCGCCGCCGCGTCGGCGGAGGTCCGCTCCTCACCGGCGTCGCCGCCGTCGCCGTCCGCGCGATCGAGCCGGAGCACGCCGTAGGACCAGCCGCGGCGCCGGTAGACGACGCTGGGCCGGTCGACGTCGGCGTCGTGGAAGAGGAAGAACTCGTGCCCCACCAGCTCCATCTGCGACAGGGCCTCCCCCACGGTCATCGGTGGCGAGGCGTGCACCTTCTCGCGGACCTCGATGGGGCTGTTCCCCCTCGTCTGGAGCGCCTCGTCGACGGCGTCCTCGGTGTTCTGGGGAGCGTCGCCGCTCGACCCGTCCTCCTCGGTGGCCAGGGGGTCCGTCGGCAACCCGAAGGTGGCCTCCGCCACCGAGGGCAGCCGGTGCTTGCCGGTGTGCGACACCCGCCGCTTGTCCCCCAACCTGCGCAGCCGCTCGGTCAGCTTGCCCATCGCGAGGTCGAGCGCGGCATACTCCTCGTCGGCCGCCGCCTCGGCGCGGACCACGGTCCGGTGCACGTAGCAGGTGATCTCGCAGCGCTCGGCCTCCTTGGCCTGCCGGGGGTTCGCCTCGTGGGTGAGCACCACCTCGGCGCGGCGGACGCGCGGCGACAGCTGCGGGATCTTGTCGAGCTTGTCCTCGATGTGGCGGCGGAACCGCTCGGGGACCTCTCGTTTGCGACCGGTCACGGTGAGTTCCATCAAAGTCCTCCATGCAAGACGTCGTGATCTGGGGTATGGCGTCGGCTGCGGCGCCTGCTCTCGTCCGGCCTCACCCCCTCACGTCTGCTCGCGAGGTGCTCCATGGACCCACACTAGTCCGCCGCCCCCGGTCGCGGTAGGGGGTCCGGGGACGGCGGCTGCCCACGCCGCGCGGTGGCCGCCAGGGTGGCGGCCACGACGGCGCCGGCACCACCCTCGCGCAGGGCCCGCGCGCACTCCGTGAGCGTGGCTCCCGTGGTCACGACGTCGTCCACGACCACGCACGGTATGCCCGCGAGCGCGCGGGCCGCGCGCGGCGCCAGTGCGACGGCCCGGTCCAGGTTGGCGGCACGCCCCTGTGCCGACAGACCCGCCTGGTCCTGCACCGGGCGGGCGAGGACGAGTGCGGGGAGCACCACCGCGCGACCGACGGCGGCCACCGCCAGCTCCCGCACGGGCGAGCGGCCCCGCCGACGCCGGCTGCCTCGGGCGGACGGGGCGGGGACGACCGCGACCGGCCTCCCCGCGGCGACCGCGGCCCGATGGTCGGCCGAGCACGCGAGCGCCGCCCGGACGCCGTCGCGCAGGACCGGGGCGAGGACGGCCGTCAGGTCCACCCGGTCCTGCTCCTTCCACGCCACCAGCCCGGCCCGCACCGCATCGGCATAGGCGGGGCCGGACCAGGTCGGCGGGAAGCCCGCCGGGCACGGCGTGGGCCGCCAGGGTCGAGGCCCTCCCGCCAGCAGCTCGACGGCGCACCGTCGGCACCACCGACGGCCCGGGGCCTCGCACCCGGCGCAGGCCGCGGGGGCGACCAGCCCGGTGAGGGCACGAAGGTCCGCATCCGGGCGCCACGGCATACCGCCAGCGTCCCAGCCCGGGAGGCGGCCTCCCGTCGTCCACAGGCTCAGCCGCCCGGGACCACCACCTGGTCGCCGTTGCGGACCGGCTGCCAGCCCTCCTGCCCCTCCGGCACGAAGATGCCGCCGTCCTCGGTCCGGGCGATCGCCTCGGCCCCGGTCGCCCGCGGGACGGGGACGACGTCCACCACCCCGGGCAGCTCCCCGAGCGACTCCAACCACCCGCCCAGCGGGAGCAGGAACGGCTGGGGTGCGGGATCCTCCGGCCGCTGACCCACGAGCAGCAGCTCGCCGGCCGAGCGCCAGCGGGCCGAGGTGACCTCGTCCAGGTGCGGGACCAGCTGCAGCGGCTCGGTGAGGCCGGAGGGCCGCCCCTGCCCGTCGCGGACGATCCCGCTCAGCACCAGCCGGTGGCTCACCTCGCCGGAGGCGGACTCGACGGTCCCCAGCACCACCGCCGCGCGGCTGCCGTCCGGGGAGATCGACAGGCCGTGGACGCGCTCCTGGTCGGCCAGCCAGTCCGTCTCGACCGGTCGCGCCACCGCGTCCAGGTCGTCGGCGTCGACCACCCAGATGCGGGGTGTCTGGCTGCTGCGGTGCACCCCACCCAGCCAGAAGGCGCCGTTCGTGTCGACGGCCGGTGCCGTGAGCCGGTCACCGATCCCCTCGTTGGTATGCACCTGCTCGCCGCGCCAGCGGCGGAAGGACCCCCCGTCTCCGGAGACCGCCGCGAGGTCGTCCAGGTCCCCGGTGGCCGACACCCCGGTCCACTCCAGGCCCACCGCGGGCAGGTCCACGTCGCCGAGGGCCGACTCCGGCACGTCGCGCAGCGCGTACTGCGAGGGGTCCACGACGGTGAGCTGCTCGCCCACCCGCAGCAGCACCTGTCCCACCTCCCGCTCGAGGTCGCTGAACGGCAGCTGGGTGGCGCCGGTGATGGGTCCGTCGGCGCCCTCGAGCCGCAGCGGCTGACCGGCCACCTGCACCTGCACCCCGGCGACGGACGACAACCCCAGCAGACTGTGCGCCAGCTGGCTCTGCAGCTCGTCCGCGGCGCCGTCGCCCGCCAGCGTCGCACCCTGCAGGTTGACCGTGGCCACCAGCGAGGACGGGTCCACCGGGACGGCCGGCGTCGCCAGCCGCATCCCCTCGCCGGCGGCCGTGCGCACCGCCCCCTCCAGGTGCGGCGGCAGAGGTGCCAGCTGGGCCCGGGTGACCGACGTGGGCAGGCCCTCGCTGTCCGCGAGCCAGCGCAGCTCCGGCACGAAGACGTCCTGCTGGGTGTTGAGGTAGGACAGCGTGGTCGGCCGGAACGCCCGCTCGAAGGCGAGCTGGGACAGCCACAGGCTCGCGTCGTCGGGGAAGGCGCTGATCCGGTGCTCTCCCCCCACCTCGGTGAGCTCGAAGGTATGCGTGGAGGTGCGGGGTGACTGCTCGGTGAGCCGGCCGTCGGCGTCCAGCCGCCCCACCGTCTGGACCTCGACCGTCACCTCGCCGGGGCCGGTGCGGGTCAGGGTGGTCTCCCCCTCGTAGATGCTCACGGTCGAGGTCGGGACCCACGCGCTCGCGAGCTCGGAGGTGAGATAGGTCCGGGAGACGTCGGTGTCGCTGGCGAAGCCCTCCGCGGCCCGGAGGAACCCCTGCACGATCTCCAGCTCGGTGTCGCCCTCCTCCGCCGCCGCCACGAAGCGATCCACCTCCCGGTCCGACTGCTGCGACACCGGCAGCCCAGGGCGCGGGTCGGGCGTGGTCGGCAGCTCACCGGAGCAGCCGGCCAGGCCGAGCGCCACGGCCACCGCGATGATCAGGGTGCGGCGGGGCATCAGTCGTCCTCCCTCGTGTCCAGGGCCAGCACCACGGCCGGGACCTGCGCGTCCACGCGCGCGGCGGACGGGCCGTCCGCACCCTCGGGTGCGGGGACCGGGGGCGGCTCCTCGGCGATGACATGGGTGTGCGTGCGGGGCAGCAGGAGGCGGAAGCACGCGCCCTCCCCGGGCTCGCTGCCGACCTGCAGCCAGCCGCCGTGGACGCGGGCGTCCTCCACCGCGATGGCCAGCCCCAGCCCGGTGCCACCCGTCGTACGCGTCCGCGCCGGGTCCGCGCGCCAGAACCGGTCGAAGACCTGTCGCTGCTGGTCCTCGGTCAGCCCGATGCCGTGGTCTCGCACCGAGACGGCCGCGACCTGCGCGGTGACCGCGACGGTCACGTCGACCGGTCGACCCTCCCCGTGCTCGACGGCGTTGGTGAGCAGGTTGCGCAGCACCCGGGAGATGCGGCGACCGTCCATGCATACCTCGACCCGCTCCTCCGGCAGGTGCAGCCGGACGTGTGAGCCCACCTTCTCCGCCAGCGGCCGGACGCCCTCCACGGCGGCCCGGACGGTGGGGACGACGTCCTCCTCGTGCCGCTCCACGGTGGCGGCCCCCGAGTCGAAGCGACTGATCTCCAGCAGCTCGGCGAGCAGGTCCTCGAAGCGGTCCATCTCCTGGTCCAGCAGCTCGGCCGAGCGGGCCACCGGCGCGGCGAAGTCCTCGCGGGAGGCGTGCAGGACGTCACCGGCCATGCGCATGGTGGTGAGCGGGGTGCGCAGCTCGTGCGACACGTCGGAGACGAAGCGCTGCTGCAGCTGGGAGAGGGAGCGCAGCTCGCGGATCTGGTGCTGGATCGAGTCGGCCATGGTGTTGAACGACGTCGCCAGCTGGGCGAGCTCGTCGCTCCCGACGACCGGCAGCCGCTCGTCCAGGTGCCCGAGCGCCACCTCCTGCGACGCCTTGGCGACCTCCTCCACCGGGCGGGTCACCATCCGGGTCGCGAGCAGCGCCAGGCCGACGGCGAGCGCCACCAGACCCAACCCGCCGAGCAGGAAGAGCTGGCGCACCAGGTCCAGGGTCTCCTGCTCGCGCAGCAGCGGGTAGACGAGGACCAGGTCGTAGGGGCCGGCCCGCAGCAGCGAGACCCGCGAGCCGACGACGACCGCCGTCACGCGGCCCTCGCCCTCCCCGAGCGACACCGGCTGCACGACCACCTGCTGGTTGGCGGGGTCGGCGTCGATCGCCTCCTGGAGCGAGACCGGGATGTCCTCGGCGGCCACGCCGGTCGCCATCCGCTCGACCACGCCGAGGTCGTTGCCGAGGGCAGGGAGCAGGTGCACCCGTCGACCGTCCTCGGGCGAGGGACCGCTCATCGACTGGATCTGCTCCTCGGCCAGCCCCCGCAGACCGCTGTCGTCGCGGCGGTCGGTGGAGTCGAACGCCCGTTGCGCCGTGGCCACCTGCTGGGAGGCGTCGCGCTGGGCGCTGGCGATCGCCTGGTCCACCAGGCCGCGGGCGACCTGCTGGTAGAGCACGGTGCCGAGCAGGGCGGCCAGCAGCGACCCGAGCAGCACGGTGGAGGTGATCACCCGCGCGCGCAGCGAGCCGCGCCACCACCGCAGCAGCCGCTCACCCGGCGCGGCCGCCTCAGGCGTGTCCGGCCTTGTACCCGACGCCACGCACCGTCACCACGATCTGGGGGTTCTCCGGATCCTTCTCGATCTTGCTGCGCAACCGCTGCACGTGCACGTTGACCAGGCGCGTGTCACCCGCGTGCCGGTAGCCCCAGACCTGCTCCAGCAGCGACTCCCGGTCGAAGACCTGGCTGGGTTTGGTGGCCAGGGCCACCAGCAGGTCGAACTCCAGCGGGGTGAGCGGGATCTGCTCGCCGTCGCGCGTCACCTCGTGGCCGGCGACGTCGATGAGCACGTCGCCCACCTGCAGGCGGGTGTCGTCGTCACTGTCCGTGCGACGCAGCCGGGCCCGGATGCGCGCGAGCAGCTCCTGCGGCTTGAACGGCTTGACCACGTAGTCGTCCGCCCCGGCCTCCAGGCCGAGCACGACGTCCTTGGTGTCCGTGCGCGCGGTGAGCATCACCACCGGCACGCCCGACTCGGCGCGCAGCTCCTTGCACACCTCGATGCCGTCCTTCGACGGGAGCATGACGTCGAGCAGCACCAGGTCGGGCCGGAACTCGCGGAACATCGGCATCGCCCGCCCGCCGTCGCCGCAGGTGGCGACCTCGTAGCCCTCCTTGCGCAGCACGATGCCCAGCATCTCGGCCAGGGCCTGGTCGTCGTCGACCACGAGTACTCGAGCGATCACGGGTTCCTCCTGCCTCTGCTCCCGGCGCTGATCAGTAGCGGTAGTGCTCTGGCTTGTAGGGGCCCGCCACGTCCACCCCGAGGTAGGAGGCCTGCTCCTTGCTGAGCTCCGTGAGATCGGCCGCGACGGAGGCCAGATGCAACCGGGCCACCTCCTCGTCCAGCTCCTTGCGGAGGGTGTGCACGCCGAGCGGGTAGTCGTCGATCCGCGTGTGCAGCTCGATCTGGGCCAGCACCTGGTTGGCGAAGCTCGTCGACATCACGAAGCTGGGGTGGCCGGTGGCGTTGCCCAGGTTGAGCAGGCGTCCCTCGGAGAGCACGATGATCGACCGGCCGTCGGCCATGCTCCACTCGTGCACCTGGGGCTTGATCTCCACCCGGCGCACGTCCGGCACCCGGGCGAGGCCGGCCATGTCGATCTCGTTGTCGAAGTGGCCGATGTTGCCGAGCACGGCCTTGTCCTTCATCGCCAGCATGTGCTCGACCGTGACGACGTCCTTGCACCCTGTCGCGGTGATGACGAAGTCGGCTTGGCCGACGACGTCCTCCAGCCGGGCCACCTGGTAGCCGTCCATGGCCGCCTGCAGGGCGCAGATCGGGTCGATCTCGGTGACGACGACCCGGGCGCCCTGGCCGCGCAGTGCCTCGGCGCAGCCCTTGCCGACGTCGCCGTAGCCGCAGAGGACGGCGACCTTGCCGCCGATGAGCACGTCGGTGGCGCGGTTCAGACCGTCCACCAGGCTGTGCCGACAGCCGTAGGTGTTGTCGAACTTGCTCTTGGTGACCGAGTCGTTGACGTTGATGGCGGGGAAGATCAGCTCGCCCGCCTCGTGCAGCTGGTAGAGGCGGTGCACCCCGGTGGTGGTCTCCTCCGAGACCCCGCGGATGCCGTCGGCCACCCGGGTCCAGCGGTCCGGGTCCTGCGCCATCGAGGTCCGCACCGTCTCGAGGATGACCTTCCACTCCTCCGGGTCCTCGTCCTGGGCGCTGGGCACCGCCCCCTGCCGCTCCCACTCGCGGCCCTTGAGCACGAGCAGGGTGGCGTCACCGCCGTCGTCCAGGATGAGGGTCGGGCCGCCCCCGTCGGGCCAGGCCATGATCTGGCTGGTGCACCACCAGTACTCCTCCAAGGACTCGCCCTTCCAGGCGAAGACCGGCACGCCCTGCGGCGCCTCCGGCGTGCCCTCCGGACCGACGACCACGGCGGCTGCGGCCTCGTCCTGGGTCGAGAAGATGTTGCACGAGGCCCACCGGACCTCGGCACCCAGGGCCACGAGCGTCTCGATGAGCACGGCGGTCTGGACCGTCATGTGCAGCGAGCCCGCGATCCGGGCGCCGGCCAGCGGCTGCTCGTGGCCGAAGCGCTCGCGCAGCGCCATCAGGCCCGGCATCTCGTGCTCGGCCAGGCGGATCTGGTGACGGCCCTGCTCGGCGAGGGCCAGGTCGCGGACCCGGTGGTCGAGATCTGCACGGGTCATCGTCGTCGTGTCGGGCATGGCGCTCATGCTACGTGGCGTCCCCGACGTCACCGGGCACCTGCAGCCCGAGGAGGGCGTTCTCCAGCACCTCGGACATCGCCGGGTGGATCCAGTACTGCCCCCGCGCCAGCTCGTGCGCGGTGCGGTCGGGTCCCATGCTCAGCGCCTGGATGGCGGGTTGGATGAGGGTGCTGGCGTGGGGCCCCATGGCGTGCACGCCGAGCAACTGACCGGTGGCGACGTCCCCGACGGCCTTGAGGATGCCGGTGGTGTCCTCCATCGCCCACCCGTAGGCGGTGTCGCCGTACCGCTGCACCTTGGTCGTCACCTCGTGGCCGGCGTCCTCGGCCTCCTGCTCGGTGAGTCCCACCGTCGCCACCTGGGGATGGCTGAAGATCGCGGCCGGCACGTAGCGGTGGTCGAAGGCACGCAGGTCGTCCGGGTGGGCCAGGTTGTGCGCCACCATCCGCGCCTCGTGGTTCGCGACGTGCTTGAGCTGGTGCTCCGACGAGGCGTCGCCGAGGGACCAGACGCCGGGCACGTCGGTGCGCCCGAAGCGGTCGACGACCACCCGGCCGTCCTCGTGGGTCCGCACCCCGGTGTGCTCCAGGCCCAGGTCGACGGTGTTCGGCGCCCGCCCGGTGGCGACGAGCAGCACCTCGCCGGTCACGACCGAGCCGTCGGTGAGCCCCAGCTCGACGCCGGCACCACCCTCGGCGACCGAGCTCGCCTCGACGCCGGTGCGCACCGTCCACTGGGCTCGCGCCAGGTCGGTGTATGCCGCCGCCACCTCGGCGTCCAGGACCCGCAGCAGCCCGTCCCCCCGGGTGACGATGGTCACCGCCACGCCGAGCGCGGAGAAGATGTGCGCGAACTCGGCGGCGATCACCCCGCCGCCGAGGATGACCAGGCTCGCCGGCAGCTCGCCCAGCCGCATCACCGTGTCGGAGGTGTGGAAGGGGACGCCGGCCTCCGTGACCGCGGGCGGGATCGTCGGGCTGGAGCCGGTGGCGATGACGATCTGCTCCGCCTCGATCCGGTGGACGGACCCCACCTCGTGCCGCCCCCCGGGCCGGGTGATGCGGACCTCCAGCTCGTGGTCGCCGACGAAGCGCGCGTGACCGAGGAAGGCCTCGGTCTGCCCGCCCTCGACCCGGTAGTCGCGTCCTCCGTCGCTGATCGGGTCGATCCGGCCGAAGATGCGGTCCCGGATGTCGGTCCACCGGACCTGGTCCAGCGTGGCGTCGATCCCGAAGCGGGCGGCGTCCCGGATCGTGGAGGCGACCTCCGCGGCATACACGAACATCTTGGTCGGGATGCACCCGACGTTCAGGCAGGTGCCGCCGAAGACGCCTTCCTCCACGACCGCGATCCGACCTCCTTCGAGCTCGGGCGTGACCAGCGAGTTGCCGGAGCCGCTGCCGATGATGACCAGGTCGTAGTGGGAGGTCTCGCTCACCCGGCCAGCCTAATGGGGGTGCAGGTCTCACTCTCGACTCGTGCGGGTTGGTGGGAGGCTTGTGGCCGAGCCGTCGGCCGGTGAA